>NZ_CP171149.1:0-802500 GCF_044813085.1 Novosphingobium sp. BL-52-GroH
TGAATGCCGAGCGCATGCCTCGACGAGATCAACTTGGATGGAAACGACAACTATTACACAGAGCAATTTATTATCCGATAATACTTCATACGAGAAACTCTCGACCGCTTTGAGGCTTTTGCATTCCTAGATCACGCCTCGAAGTTGAAGGTCACATATGCTTATCCGTGCCGGCTATGAACTGGTCCTAGAAACCAGTGCGCCCACCCCGTTGATTTCCATGCTGTCCATTCGGCCTTCGCGATTCCCCGACCTGATCACGCCACATCGCATTGAGACGAGTAGTTCGATACCGGCTCACGATTACCGCGATGCCTTCGACAACATCTGCACTCGCATGACGCTGCCAGTGGGGTTCACCATGGTCTCGTGCGATTTTGCGATCGAAGACAACGGGCTTCCCGACCCGCAGAGCCCCCATGCGATACAACATGATGTGAAAGATCTGCCTCACGAGGTCCTCCTCTATCTCGTCGGAAGCCGTTATTGCGAGACCGACCTGCTGTGCCAGAGCGCCTGGTGGCATTTCGGGCACGTCGCACCCGGCTGGCAACGTGTCCAGGCCATCGTCGACTTCGTCCATGATCATCTAACCTACGGCTACCAATATGCCCGGTCTACGCGAACCGCGTGGGAAGCCTACAACGAGCGCGTCGGCGTGTGCCGGGACTTCGCGCATCTCGCGGTCGCGCTATGTCGCTGCATGAACATTCCGGCGCGCTACTGCAGCGGTTACCTCGGTGACATTGGGATCGATCCGGTCGATGTTCCGATGGATTTCCACGCCTGGTTCGAGGTGTATCTGAGTGGCGAGTGGCATAGCTTCGATGCCCGTCACCGTGTCCCCCGAATCGGCCGCATCCTCATGGCGTGCGGACGGGATGCTGCCGACACAGCGCTGACCACAGCTTTCGGCTCGGTGCGGCTAGCATCGTTCAAGGTGCATACGGACGAGGTCACGCAAGTCCTGTCCAATTCCGCGGAGCCGTTAAGCCTCGCGGCTTGATTCGGTCTCCGGGGTCCATCGTCAGGCAGCGTCATCATCCCCACGTGGAAACGTCCGTGGGCAGATTGCGCTACGGCGACGTGATCGTGCGACGCTGCCGGTGGGGTCATCGCTTCACGGCGCGATGCTCAGCGGACGATCGCTGACAGTGTGGCGCGATTACTCGGAGCCGGTAACGAGCCCTGGCGTCAGCGTATCTCCATCGCCCCCCTCGCGATGGCAACGTATGAAGAAACGATCGGCTTCATCGTACCTCCCGACCCGATCCTTTCCTCGCCAAACTTCCCTAGGCAGCGATGATCGCGCCGCGTTTCACGAGCCGGCCGAATTCTGCACCATCGGTCGGACGTCCGATGTAGTAGCCCTGGATGCTCGTGCACCCTTCGGCCACGGCAAACCTGAACTGCTCGGCTGTTTCGACGCCCTCGATGGTCGTTGCCATTCCCAGCGCGGACGTCATCGAGATGATCGCGCGGACAAGCGCGACACTTTCGGCATCATGCGGCAGCTGCTGCACGAAGGAACGGTCGATCTTGACCGTGCTGAACGGAAATTTGCGCAGGTAACTGAGCGAGGAATAGCCGGTCCCGAAATCGTCCATCGTAATCCGCACGCCCCATGCGCTGAATTTGGTCAGGGTATCGAGCGTCTGCTGCTCGTCGCCCAGCAAGACTCCTTCGGTTATTTCTAGGTCCAGGCGCTCCGGAGACAGCTTTGCCGCCCCCATCGCAGACATCACGGCAGATACGAGCGACGGCTCGCGAAATTGCACGGGAGACAGGTTGACCGCGACCTTGACCTGCCCAGGCCACGACGCCGCTTCCCGGCACGCGGTGTGCAGCACCCATTCGCCCAGCGGAACTATCAAGCCGGTTTCTTCCGCGATCTTGATGAACTCGGCAGGCGGGATCAGTCCCCGCTCGGGATGACGCCAGCGGACGAGGGCTTCGGCCGAGACGATCCTTCCTGTCCGGGCATCGACGAGTGGCTGGTAATGAAGCTCCAGCTGGCCCTTCGCAATCGCGACGCGGAGGCCTTCCTCGATGGCATGGCTTTCCCGAAGCCGCTCTTCCAGGCGCGCGTCAAAGCGCCGAGTGCGTCCCCGGCCTTCCTCCTTTGCGGCATAAAGGGCCAGGTCCGCATGGCGCAGCAGGTCGTCCGGCTTTTCGCTGTTGTCCTGGGTCCATTTCAGGCCGATGCTCGCACCCAGGAACAACGGACGACCCGCGTCGAGATAGGGTTGAGCGCTGACCGCATCGATGATCCGGGCCGCGAGCGCCTCCGCATCGGCGAAATTCTCAACGGCAAGGGCCAGGACGGCGAACTCGTCGCCGCCCAGGCGCGCGATGATGTCCCCGCGTCGCAAGGCGCCGCGCATGCGGTGGGCGACCTCGCACAAGATCACGTCGCCCACCGCATGCCCATACGTGTCATTGATGAGCTTGAACCGATCGAGGTCGATCATCAGCACGGCGAACGACTGCTCGGTCTCCCGCTTCGATTTGGTGTGCATCGCCAGCAGCTCGAAGAACCGTGTTCGATTGGCCATGCCGGTCAGCGGGTCCTTGAACACCAGCGCGCGCATGGCGGCCTCGGTGCGCAGGCGTTCGCGCTGGTCTCTGACCGCTATTACCGCCTGGACGCGTTGGCCCAGTTCGACCTGCCGTCGCAGCGCGCGCACCGGGATCAGTTGGCCATTCGCAGCCAACAGACGGGCTTCGCGCTCCTCTCGGTCAGGTAGGTTTGCGATGTCCAGACCCGGCAGCAGGGCGCTTGCCTGCATCGCGGTCAGGGTCGCCGCGTCGTGGCCAGTCATTGCCTCCATGGTGCTGTTCACAGTGACGATGGCGTCATCCTCGCAGATAATCAGGCCCTCCAGCGCCATATCGGCCAGCGCCCGCAGCCGGCTCCGATCGCGGCGGAGACGCCTCCTGGCCTCGACTTCGAAGCGCCATCCCGCAACCGCCAGGGAGATGAGGGCGCCGGCCACTGCGAACACGATCGGAGTGATCCCGGCCGGCGAAACCGCTCCGGCGGGAAAGCTGTAGGACGGGTCGTGACTGAACCTTAGCGCCGCCATGCCGCAGAAATGCAGCAGGGTTATTGCCAGCAGGAGAATGGGCAGCGCGAGCATGCGGATCTGGCGGTTCCGATCGGCAGCCGACAACAGTCCCAATCCGAACAGCGGCAGGCTGATCGCCAGGGAGAGAACGACCAATCTTGGGTCCCAT
Organism: Novosphingobium sp. BL-52-GroH; assembly: GCF_044813085.1. Classification (NCBI taxonomy): domain Bacteria; kingdom Pseudomonadati; phylum Pseudomonadota; class Alphaproteobacteria; order Sphingomonadales; family Sphingomonadaceae; genus Novosphingobium; species Novosphingobium sp. BL-52-GroH. The sequence continues at coordinate 3,238 of NZ_CP171149.1, forward strand.
TCGACTTTGCCCTGCACGAGGTACGCAAACTGTCCCACGTAATGCAGCGCGGCGACGCCCGTTCCCACGATTACGCCGGCTATGAAGTGGTCAGTTTTGCGCCGGCCGCCAACGGCGACGAAGATCCCCGCGGCAATGCCGGTGATGGCGCAAATCAGCGACAAGCCCGTCAGAAGGGGGTCGAACGCCGAAGGCAGCCCCGGCCTGAATGCCAGCAGAATGATGAAATGCGTCGTCCACGCCGTGCAACCGCTCGCAATCACCGCTACGGCAGCCCACCTGGTACGGGATGCGCCGACCTCGCGAGCGGCGTGCTGCGCCGTCGCAAGCGATGCGAAAATGCCGATGAGACACACCAGCCCCGCGATGACCACGAGCCGCGGGTCATGCTCGTGCACCATGCAGTGGAAGACTGACCGTAACAGGGTATCCATCGCCTCCAAGGTAGCAGTGTTGTGTTAATGAAAAGCCGTCTGCGATGCGGGCGCCATCGGTTGGTCCGAACGGAATTGTAGGCGCTGCCAGCCACCCGCGAATTGGCCGTGCGCCGATGCCTTTGAGGCGCCGTCCGCCTCACAGGGCGGACGGCTCAATGCCGGCGTTACTTGATTGCGTCTTCGCCAGCCTGGCCTACCGAGGTCACATCACGGCCAGCACCCTTGACGGTATTGCACGCCGACACTGAAAACATGATCCCGCCAGCGACGAGCGCCGTTACGACTTTCCGGATCATCTGAAACTCCTTGATCCAGGGCCGACTGAATTGTCCGCCCTGCAAGCCCGTAACTGGTCCGGTTTTACGCAGTTCCCGCCCGCACCGAGGACTTCTCGCTACCTGTTCACTGCTGCGCGGCGGTGGGGGGTAACGCTGTGCCCAGAGCGGTCCCACGATGGCGGCTATTGCGCCCGCACCTTCGCGGCTTCGCGCTCGAGGGCGTCGGCGCGCTTTTCGGCCGCATCGCGGACTGCATCTGCGTCAGATTCGAGTTTTTCCGCAGCGACATCAGCCTGCTTTTTGATGTTCTTTGCTTGCGCCTCGATGGCGTCTGCGGAAGCTTTCTTCGCATCGCGTGCGGCAGCGTCCGCCTTGTCCTGAACTTCGCCGGCCCGCTCGGCCGGCCCTGAACCGGTATACTCCTGGCCGGCAGCGCTTGCAGCGGCTTTGTCCTGTTCCTTTCCAGCCTTTTCTTTCGGGCCATCACAGGCGACGAGGGCCAGAACGGCGAATATGATGGGATACTGGGGTTTCATGGCAACGCCTCCTTGTGGTGCCGGATCAACGCCGGGCAGCGTCTGAAGTGCCCTCGCGGCGGAGAGGGGGCATGCTCTCCCAAATTCCCGCGACCGCCTGCCTGCCCGCCATGCCTGCCCATTGAAATCGTGAAAGGCCGCTAGACTGGTCACAGGGCCGAGCAGGTCAGCCGGCCCTTGAAAACACTGTCAGGTACGGCGCCGACGGCGAGGAGTTGGTCGCCAATCGTCTTGATCCGCCCCCGGCCCGCCGCCATTGCGCCCGCAGTCGAGATCGAGGCTGCGAGGCGTTGGGGAAAAAAACTGGTTCTCGCCTGAGCCTGCCCCCCATCGTTGGTCCGGCCTTTGCGAGAAGACCGGCATCATTTTTTTGAGGTCTGACCCATATTCCACGCCTCGACGTTCAGCTTTGGGTCGCGGGTGTTCACAGTGACGCGGCCGTGCCCTTTTGGCGAAACTGTAGCAAGCTGCTCGGACTTGAGGAGGATCTCCTCACGCCGGGTATTGTTGGCATCGATCACCGCCTTCTAAACGCCAGCGATTTCGAAGGTGCCGTGCTTGCCGTCCAAGTGTACGATGTAGCTTAGAGTCCGTTTGAGAATGCTTCAGGTGGCGTTCGCGGACCGATTGTAGATGGTGTTGCGGTTGGTGGCGAAGGGCGGAAAGATGACCGCTTCGCGCCATTGCTTATTGAAGCCGGGCAGAGCCTCGAAGCGAGCCATGACCGTTTCAAAACCGGAAATTTCCTCATGGACGGTTCGTATCTGCTGGCCGTCGCCCGAACCGGTCACGATGTCACAGCAGACCAGGTCGGTGGTCAGTCCGTCGATCTTGTAGGCGACGATCGCACTCACCTCGTCGAGGGAAACGGCGTCGGTTCCCTTGGTCGTGACGATTGCGAAGCCGTTGTCGGTGGTGATGATTTCTGGCTTGCGCATCAGGTGTCCGTTCAAGGAGTGAGCCGCCGGAGCAGGTTACTTGCCATGGCAAGATGGATTATTGCCTCCGACACGTCGAGGCGCTTCTCATAGTCGCGTACCAGCCTGCGCCAGCGCGTCATCTATGCACGGATGCTTGTGCTGCCCATATCCGCGCAGCCTTGCTGAAAGCGTTATGAAGTAGAAGCCCGGCCGTCAAACGGTGGACGTGAACAGGTCGAACTCTGGCCGTGGAAGCCGATCGAACAGCGAAGCCGGATCGCCATAGCCCAGGGTGGAGATGAAGTTGGAGCGGATCGGTGTGCCCGCAAAGAAGGCGGCGTCGACGGCCGCGTGGTCGAACCCCGACATCGGGCCGGTATCCAGCCCAATCGCGCGCGCGGCGAGCAGGAAATAGGCGCCCTGCATTGAACTGTTGCGCATCGCGGTGTCGGTGATGAGCTGCTCATTGCCGCGAAACCATCCGCTCACATCGCGGTATGGCATGAGCAGCTCCCATTTTTCGTAGAACTGCATGTCCATACCCAGGACCGCCGTTACTGGTGCCTGCCGGATCTTGTCCACGTTCGTCGCGGTCGCCATTTCTGCAAGTTTCTGCTTGGCTGCCTCGCTGGTGCACCACACAATCCTTAGCGGTTGAAGGTTTGCGGATGTCGGGCCGAATTTCAGTAGATCCCAGATCGCGCGCAGTTGCGTCTCGCTTACGGGCTTGTCCAGATAACCATTATAGCTGCGCGCGGTACGAAATAACTGGTCGAGGGCCCCATCGGAAATTTGTGCGCCCATCGATACTCTCTCCGTTCATTCTAATGCAGTTGAGTTAATGTGCGCTGCGGCGCTCGCTGTCAAGCGGCTGGAACCGCGCAAAGCGCGGCGGCCGCCATCAAAATCTGGTCCTGCACAACCTCTTCCAACGCGACCTCCTCTCCACCGTCCAGCACGGTATTCTCCCGATCAATCAGTGCACCGAGGAACATGCGCAGGATATGCGACATGCGATTGTCCACCCGCCACGCAATTTGCGGGTCAATGCGCTGCCGCAGCAGATCATAGGCCCGCTCGGTCGCGGTGGGTTCCACTTCCGGGAAGTCTATATGCTGCGACGGACCCCAGCCCCAGGCATGGCTGTGCGTCGTGATGTGCAGCAGGAAGCGCGCGAACAGGTTGCGTCCGTCTGCGCCGGCAAATTCGCTGATCGGGCGAAGTAGTACGCCGAGCAAGGTGGCGATGTCAGGCGTGCCGCGCTCGATCGTAGCATCGAGCAGTTCGGAGCGGCGCTGTTCGAGCCGTGCCATCCTCGTGAGCATGATGGCGGCGACGATGCCCTGCCTGTCCCCGAAATGATATTGGAGCGCACGAGTGTTGCCTTGCTTGGATTCGACGCAGATCGTCCGCAATGACACGCCTTCGATACCGCGTTCGGCAAACAGCCGCTCCGCCGCCACGATCAGATCGGCGGGAGCTGAACCTTTGGCGGGCGGTTTGAAGGCCCTGCTGGCGCGCGCGAGATTAACAACGGTATTGTGGTGCATCGGCTCCCCATAGCAAGGCTTGCCGTCAACTCAAAAATCTTGCGGCGTCTGTGCTTCTCCTCCCTTCCGCTGGATCCCGCGGTCAGGCCTGAGTGTGGCGGCGCCATGAGCAATCTACCGACGGAAATCGTAAGCCGCCGGGTCACGCGCTCTTCGCCATCGCTTCGAACGCGGCGGTCAGCGGCGCATTGGCGTCGAGGTCGATGCCAAGCACGACCTTGACGATCCGTCCCTGTTCGATGGTCAGCCGAGTGCAAAGTGGCGAACGGATCGTGGTGCCGTTCGCGAGCGTCCCGCATTGGTCGCAGAAAAGAAAGACGACGGCGCCGATCACCTTCGCCTCGATCGCTTCATAGTGAAAATCAGGCATCAGCAAATAGAAGGCGCGGTCGATCGTAGCGCGTTCCTGCCGCATCGTGGCGACGGTCATCGGGGCGTCCATCGGCAGGGCCGGCTCATGAACGAGATCGACGGCGCCGTCACCCCAATATTCGGTGAGCGCGTCTGCGTAGACCGGACCGCCGGCGCGCAGGGCGCTAACAAGATGGTCGGCGATGGCGCGCGGCGTGGGGGTCATGTCGCGTCCGCTTTCGCAATGTCGAGAATGACCTTGCCGCGCGACTTGCCACTTTCGATCAGGCGCAGCGCATCCATGGCCTGTTCAAGGGGAAAGCGTCTCTCAATCTGCGGCATGAGCTGGCCGCTTCGAAACAGGGCATCCGCCTGGCGCAGCGTTTCGGGATCACGATTGCCGAAAATGCGCTGCGCTCGGACACCATGGCGCTCGGCCTGCTGGGGAGAGGGATCGGTAACGAGGCTGAGCAGTGCGCCGCCAGGCGCCAGCATGGTCCAGGATATGTCCTGCGCAGCCGGACCATAGGCGTCAATCACCACATCCATGTCTCGCACTCCTCGCGATGCCGTGGTGGTGCGATCGATGACCACGTCCGCACCCAGGGCGGCGACAAAGGCGAGGTTGGCCGGGGAAGCCATGGCCGTGACGTCAGCGCCGCGCGCCTTGGCCATCTGGACCAGTACCGTACCGACGCCACCGGCGGCGGCATGGATCAACACCCGCGTACCTTCGCCGACATTGCCCGCGTCCAGTGCCGCGATTGCCGTGGCAGCGGCGACTGGCAGGGCGGCAGCCTGGGTAAAACTCATGGCGGGCGGCTTGCTGACCAGGTTTGAGGCGGGGACGATTGCATGATCGGCAAATGCGCCTGCCACACCAAGCAGGGCGTGGACGTCGTCCCCGACCTGCCAGCCCGTCACGCCTTCGCCCAAAGCAGCGATCGTACCGGACAGTTCGCTGCCTGCGACCACCGGGAAGTCGAGGGGGATCATGTGCTGCAGCGCGCCGTCTGCAACGGCGATGTCCACCGGATTCACTCCGGCCGCGCGCACCTTGACCAGAGCCATGCCCGGCCCTGGGTGCGGCACCGGCATTTCGCGCATCTCCATGCCTGCGATGCCGCGATAATCGTCATAGACGATCGCTTTCATGTCATCCTCCCGTTGCAGTCTATCCCGCTCATTTTGGTGCGATCGCCTTCGCCCGTTTTGCGCGATAGCCCTTGAGCAGGAGCAATGGCAGCCGAAGTTTGAGCGACCAGGGGAAGAGGGTGAAGGCTGCCCACATATCCTCCGGCTTTACATAGATTTTGGTCGCCATTGTTCCCATCATCTTGCCCTTGATTACGATGCGGTCGCCATCCTGATCGATCGACTTTACGTCCATCATCTCGATCCCGTCCTGGCTGAACAATTTCATCCGAGTCAGCCCGTCACCGAATCGAAATCCAGCCCCAGATCTTCCATGATGATCTGGGTGGCGTTGCGGCCTGGGCCACCGGTTACGCCGCCGCCCGGATGGGTGCTGCCGGCTGTCATATAGAGCTTGGGCACCGGTGAGCGGTAGCTTGCCCAGCCGGGAGCGGGGCGGTTGCCGGCAAGCTGCCAAGCATAGAAGCCGATATGCTGGATGTCAGCTTCCACGAGCGCGTTATTGTAGCGCATGATGTCGAGCGGGGTGCGGAAATGCATGCCGATGATGTTGTCGTCGGTCAGGTTCGTGCACTGCTGACGCAGGTCGTCGACGAAGCCGAGCGCGACCTCTTCGCCAATCTCATCCCATTTTTCGCGTCCCCCATCCTTGAGGTCGAGCGGGGCGAAGGCGTAGATATGCATCATGCCCTGTCCTTCGGGGACGCGGGTTGGATCGGCCTTGTACATCTGGCACCAGGCGGCGAAGTCGCGGACTATACGGCCGTTCTGCAGTTCCTTCAGCTTCGCGGCGAATTCCTCTATGTCGGAATGGGACTTGTCGACCCAGTAGAAATCGGAAATCGCCTCGCCTACCTTGAACTTCACTGGCTCCTTGAGGGCAAGCTGAACCACGAAGGGCTTGAGCGTGGCATATTTGATCCGGCTGAGGCGGTGGACGAAATCGGCGGGAAGATCGAAACCGTCCACCATCTTGGGAAAAACCTGGGTCACGTGCAGGCCTGTCACGACCGCCTTCGACGCGAGGACTTCCTCGCCGGATGCAAGAATCAGCCCCTTCGCCTCGCCGTCCTCGATCTTGATCCGCACGACTTCGCTGTCGAGCTTCACGGTGCCGCCATGATCCTTGAAGCAGTCGGTCAGCGCACGCGCAAGTTCGCCCGATCCGCCGCGCGGAATACCCATGCCATATTTGTGCATATAGGGCAGGATCAGGTAAAAGCCGAAGCCGGTGCCATTGTCGAACGGGTCCATCATCGCTTCGGAAGCATAGCGTGCGAGGGCGATGCGTACCTTGGGATGATCGAACCATTCGCAGATCAAATCCCACGAGCTGATCTGTTGCAGGCGCATCATCTCGCGCCCTTCGGGTGACTGGTCCATCATCATCGCCTGCACGCCGGGGGCGGGGGGCACGCTGAACATGCCCATGACCATCATGTCGAGTGTCTTGTACACCTCCTCGACGAAGGTCCGGTAGGCCCGCGCGTCCTTTTCGGAGAATTTGGCGACCGAGGCACAGGTCTCGTCGATGTCATCGAAAAATTCGAGCGATGTTCCGTCATCGAAATAGATCGCCGTCAGCTTGTCCGGCATTTCGTAATGAAGGCCATATTTCGACAAGAGCTGCAGTTCGTCGTTGCGCATCAGGGGGTTGCCGAGGATCAGTGAATGGGCAACCGAGCAGGTGTCCTGCAGGAAGCCGGGAATGCGTTCCTCGGTGGCGACGCTTCCGCCTGTCTTAGGGTTCTTCTCGACGATGCAGACCTTCTGGCCTGCCTTGGCAAGATAACATCCCACGATCAGCGAATTATGGCCACCGCCCGCAATCACCACGTCAAAGCTTGCCATTCATGCTCTCCATATTGCGATATTGTCGGTCGGGTGGACGCGTCGGTCCGTCCGCGTTCAGGTGGCGACACGCTGGGCGATGTCGGCAATCAGCATTTCGATTCCCAATGCGGCGGCGCGACCGATCTGGTCGGCCGGCACCATCAAATCGATGTCGTTATCCGTGTTTTCATGGGCAACGAGTCCCCCCAGTGTCAGGATCGCGAACTGGACCAGGGCGATCTGACTCGCCTCGGCGTCGAGGCCGGCTTCGCGAAAGATGGCGAACATGCCGTCGCGTATCGCTCCCGCATGGGGGCGGGTATCGGCATGCAGCGTTCGCGTCATGATGATCGCCGCCACGCCAGGGAAATCGAGATAGGCAGCGCGCATTGCGACATGGACGTCACGAATGCGTTGCTGCCAGTCGCCATGAACCAGATCGAGATCGCAAAGGCCAATAATCTCGTCGGTAAGCAGGTCGATCATGTCCCGCTTCGAGCGGATATGCTGGTAGAGCAATCGCGCCGAGACACCCAGCATTTCCGCCACGCGGCGCATGTTCAGCGCCTCCACGCCTTCTGCACGTGCCAGACGTTTGAGCGCGTCGATGAGGCGGTCGCGGTCTAGGGCGGGGCCCGCAGCGGCGGTTTGCCGGGCACGCCTGCCTTGCTGCGGCCCCGGCTTCACCCGCGGCAAACGACGGGCGGATGCTGTCGCGCCGGATTTTGGCGTTTGCGCCACTCTGCCCCTCTCCAACGTCAACTTGTCTACATCGTGGATAAGTTGACGTTGGAGATCAAGCTGTTTCGTTACGAGAATATAATTTTTTTATCGGTCGGAGCTATCGTCTTGCGGTGGGCCTGCCATCATCCGCTTGACCTCGTAGGACAGGACCGGATCGGACGCCTGGTTATAGACAATCACCTGAAAGGTGATGATGCCGCGATTGCCTTTGGACGTCGGCCTGACGTGCGTGACCGTGATCGTTGCCCATATCGAATCGCCAACACGCACGGGAGCCAGAACTTTCGTGTTCACCTCCAGCAGCGCCATGCCGGTGCCCTGCACCAGCGTCTGCATCTGCATCCCTTCAATGAAGCAATAGGTCAGCGCCGCGGGGACTGGTCGCCCGCCCATTGCTCCACCATGTTCGGCATCCACGAAAATCTGCTCGAGCATGCCGCTGGCATTGATGAAGTTGACCAGATCAGCCTCAGTGATCGTTCGTCGATGGGTGCGCAGGGCGGTGCCGACGGGCAGTTCATGCCAATATTTTCCCTGCGCTATGCGTGGCAGATCGTCCATGTCGTCTCCAATTCCCGGTTTAATCGGCGCCGCTTTCGAGGAGTGCCCGCGCCTCCGGATCGCCGTTCAAGGTTCGCGCTATCCGATCCTCGACCCGCCATCCCTGCGCTGTGCGGACAAGGCTCCAGTGATTTGCGACCACCTTCATGGTGAAAAAGCCGCGTGAGGCGCCGTGGCCCGATACTTCGGTAAGTTCCCCGCGCGGGTCGGGGGTTAGCAACTGGAGATAGCTGATCGCGGTCGCCCGTTCGCCTTCAAGCCGGATGAACGGGTTGCCGCAAAAATGCGCGAGGCCGCCCTCCAGCGCCGTTTGATGCGCTGCGCCGACGGAGGTTTTTTCCATATCCTCCAACGTCATGGTGCCCTGGCCGTCGCTCCGCTTGAATACCGCATTCTCGGCCCATAAGCGTCGGATGAACCGGGAAGACCCAGTGTCTGCGAATAAAGGATGGATGGCGATGAGATTGCGGATTTCCGCTTCGTCCTCCAGTCGTCGTAGCCTGGATTCGATCGACAGGATGGGTTCCTCCTTGTCCTGCATTCAACTCCCCCGATCGCTCTTCTGAAGACCTTGTACCGATCTTGGCAAGTTAAGGCCAGGGAGAGAATGGATCAATACAGAATGGAATTCGGTAAAGAGAATTTTTTACCTCTCTGCGCATCGGTCGATACGGTAAGGCAATCTCCTGCGGCGCGGCGGCGGGTCGACGGCATCGAAGCTAAAATCGCCGCCCTTTTGTCTAGGGCCGGACTCCGCGCTTACTAAGCTTGCCGTTCGCCCACCGCTCTCGGTGCCGATTTCGGGCGGGTGGGGTCATGCCCCGGTTGGAGGGCTCGCAGGTCCACAGGCAGGTGACAGTCGCGCTTTGACTGTCGACCGCTGCAGATGGGGCATATCTCGCCGAGGTACCCTTCCATGCTTTAACTGCTGGAGACCGCCAAACTCAATGGTGTCAATCCACAGGAGTGGCTTGCCAATATCCTCGACCGCATCGGCAAGGCCCCCCGATCAACCGGATCAACTAACTGCTACCGTGGGAATGGTCCTCCCGGCAGGCGTGACCGCGCACTTTTTGGGTGAGGGGCGGACCATCGAGCTTACGACAGGCGGTTAATCATATGATCGGTAGGGACGACCTCGCCCACGCTCCCCGGCGGTATGGTGAGGTAGCCGCGTCTCAAATCGTCTGAGCTGTTTCAGATAGTCAGGATCGAACCGAACTGCCCGCCGTAACCAGTATCTGTAGGATGCAAGATCGCCGCGATTGAAAGCGTCCATGGCAAGGTGTTGTGCAGCATATTCGTAGCCGTCCCTATGCGCTCGATAATACAGGCCAGCCCTGCTGAACCGGTCCGCAACCTGCCCCTCCATAGGAAAGGTGTCGGCGAGCGTGACCATTGCCGAGAAATCGCCGCCCAAGGCGAGATGCCACAAGATGGGCTCGCATAGACCACACCCGTGCTCGTCTTTGATCGACCAATACCGCTTCCGAAGGGCGTCACGTTTTGTGGGGCTGTTTCGCGCTATCATTCATTCAAGCTGCACCGCAGCCTCGAGATCGCAACGTTCGCTCTGGGGCGTCTCCTACAGTCAACGGTCGAGGTCGGACGCTTACGAACGGAGGTGTCGGGATCTTCCTCAATGACCCGCAGCCGCGCGCCTCATAGGCACCACCCTTGTTGAATAGAGCAACGAGTGGGCTGTCGGGCGCGCCCGCTACATGACCCTTGAAACCATGGCCCCGTTAGCGACAATCCCATCGTCATGCTCTCGGCTGTACCCGGCGCATGACCGGTTCAAATCGCGGCTGAAATGTGCGGGGGCTACGAGAAACTACCACGTCACGGGACATGATCGGCTTGAAACATCGATTGCGCGCACGCATCTTCGGTGGCGGGATCAATAGAGGAACTTGGCCACTTCTTCCGCCAATTCCATGAGCTTCTTGGTCATGCGTCCAACCGCCCGGCCACGGCACAATTCGCGGAAGGTGAGCGCGGTCAACGAATAGCCGATATTCCCCGCACCATCCTCTACCGCGACCGACACCGTAAGCACTCCGGCCGAAAAATCGCCGTCGTCAATGGCGTAGCCATTCTCCGCCGCTGCGACCGCATCGTCCCAATAGGCTTCGAAATCGGGCTTGTTGAACCAACGGGTTTCGGCGAAGCGCCGCCGGATTTCCGCCTTCGACAGGCCCAGCCGTGTCGCCAGCAAGCGTCCGGTCGATCCCAGCAGAACGGGAAACCGATCCTGTACCTGCAGGTAGATACGGACATTGCCACTGCCATGTTCCGTCGCGACGAGCACGTTGCGGTCAAGTGAGACGCGCTCCCACAGCGCGACCGTCGCATTCTCCTCTCGCGCGAAATCCAACAGTCGTTCGCGCGCGGCGAGAATGCGTCCTTCCTGGCTCATCATCCCGGCCGTCAGGCCCAGAAGGCCGGCGCCGCGCTTGTAAGTCTTGCCCGCATGGTCGAAGCTCAGGATATTTTCCGCCACCAGAGTGCGCAGAATATTGAAGCAGGTGCTGGCATTGATCTTGAGGTCGCGCGCGATCTGCGTCGAAGTGCTCGCGTTCCCGTCGCTCAGGTGGCGCAGGATACGAATGGCGTTCGTGACCGGCCTGACCGGGGTCTTGAGTTCCAGAGCCGCCATGCCTGCCCATTTGGCATCCACCGGTTCGCCCGCTGGCGCGGCCGTTACAGGCTTCGCCTTCGCGCTTCGTGCACGCGTAGTAACCTTGGTCGAAGAGGCTTCTGCTCTTTTCCTAGCCTTATTTTCCTTCTTGGGAGAGCTTGCCAAGTCCGGTAAAGATACGGTGTTGTCGGACACTTACGGCTGGTCCCTTATTGCGATGCCGTGGATCGATCTGGCCGATCGACGGACGTGAGGTTGCAGATTTGTTGTTGCGTGACGCCTGCGGAGTATAAGCGAGGCGGGCTGTATTGGCAAACAGCCTTCACCCGGCGGTGCGTTGCGGCGCGCCATGCGGTCGAACACCAACGCATCAGTGGAAAGCGCCGCCGCCTGCATTGACATGCTGGCCCGTGACCCATCCGGCATCGTCGCCGAGCAGCATCAGGATAACGTCCGCGACATCCTGCGCCACACCGAGCCGACCGAGAGGCGTGATGGACTTGACCAACTCATATCGTTCCTCAGGGACGGTGGAGGCGCGCAGGCCCTCCGTGATCGTCATGCCGGGCGCGACGCTGTTCACGGTGATGCCGCGATGGCCGATCTCCTTCGACAGCGTCTTGCAATACATCTCGATTGCCGACTTGCACCCGGCATAGGCAGCCGTGCCAGGATAGACGACACGGGTGGTGGACGACGACAGGCCGATCAGGCGCCCGCCATCATTCATCCGCCGGGCGCCTTCGCGGAACATGAAGAAGGTGGACTTGGCGTTCAGCGAATTGATTGCGTCCCACAATTCCTCGTCCGTATCGAGAACGGTGGCATGGCGGATGTTGCCGCCGGCGTTGGCCACGACGAAGTCCAGCTTGCCATGCGCCGCCTCGGCCGCATCGAACAGGCGCACGATGTCGCCCACCTTGGAGATGTCGGCCATCACCGCGGTCGCGCGGCCGCCCGCTTCCCCGATCTCACGTACCGCCGCTTGGGCGTTCTGCTCTTCGCTCTCGCGCGGATAGTTGATCGTCACTGCTGCACCGCGCCGGCCCAACTCGACGGCCAGCGCCTTGCCGATGCCCTGCGATGACCCGGATACGAGCGCGGTCTTTCCTTCGAACTGCTTCATCGAAATTGCTCCTTGGAATGCTTTTTCAGGCTCGCTGGACCATGCCTGCGGACATCAGGGTGGTCGTCAGGCCGCCGTCGACTGGCAGGTTTGCGCCTGAAATCTGCGATGCGGAATCGCCGAGCAGAAACACGATCGCTCGCGCGATGTCGTGCGGCATGCTCATGCGCCGTAGCGGAATCGTGGATTCGCGCGCGCGCCGCTTCTCGGGGTCCGCGAAGGTGTCGTTGTTCATGCCGGTCAGCGTGGGTCCGGGCGACACGCAGTTGCATCGGATATTGTCCGGCCCCCATTCATTCGCGAGCTGCCGTACAACCATCAACAGGGCCGCCTTGCTGGGTGCGTAGAAACTGCATCCTGGCGTCGGATCGCTCGCGGCCATCGATGCAGTCGCGACCAGACTACCGCCGCTTTCGCGCAGATGCGGATAGGCGGCCTGTGCGAGCAGCCAGGTGGCGCGAACGTTGAGTGCGAAGGAGAGGTCGAAGTCAGCAAGGGTTGCGTCGACCAGGGGGCCGCGCGGTAGCAAGCCGGCGTTGCTCACCAACCCGTCAATGCCGCCCAACCTTTCAATCGCCGCCGTAACAACGTGCTTGCCGCAATCCGGAGCGGATAGATCTGCCTGAAGCGTCGAAACGCGCGGGCCATGCTGCGCAGCAATTCTCGCGAGTCCTTCGCTGTTCAAGTCTACGAGCAGCAAATGCGCGTCCGGATCTTCGAGCAACAGGTCGACAACGGCCTGGCCTATCCCACTAGCGGCGCCGGTTATGACGGTACGCATTCGAATCCTCTCTCTGTGCCTCAGTCGACAAGCAATTAACGTTAGACGTTGCGTTCCGTCGACCGTGCGCTCATATGGCTCAAGAATTCTGACTTTGAAAGGGTCATTCGTGACAGGAATTTCGATTGTTGGCGCCGTGCGAACGCCGATCGGTAAAGCGCGGGGAGGGTTGTCTGAGGTGCGGTCGGACCATCTGGGTGCCGTGGTCCTCAATGCCGTTGCCGAACGGGCCGGTATCGAACCGGCCGACATCGAGGATGTCGTCATGGGATGCGTGACGGCGGTGGGCGAGCAGTCGGGCAACATCGCACGAACGTCGCTGCTGTCGGCCGGATGGCCGGAATCGATACCGGGGATCACTGTCGACCGGCGGTGCGGTTCGTCGGAGGCGGCCATCCATATGGGTGTGGGCGAGATCGCGAGCGGGGCATTCGAGATCGTCGCCGCCGGCGGCGCAGAAAGCATGTCGCGCGTCAAGATGGGCGGGAACAAGGAAATCTACGGGGATCAGTTCGGCTGGGCTCTTCAGGAGCGTTTCCCCCAGATTTCGCAAGGCGAGGCAGCCGAGCGCATCGCCGACAAATGGGGATTCAGCCGCGAGGCGATTGACGATTATGCGATCGAAAGCCATCACCGTGCGGCTGCAGCCGCAGATGCTGGCTATTTCGACCGTGAGATCGTTCCGGTGCCGGTTGCCGCATGGCGCCAGCATGATGCGGTAGGCACGATCGACACGCTGGCGCATGACGAGACGATCCGGCGTGACACGACCCGCGAGAAGCTTTCGGGCCTGAAGCCCGCGTTCCGTCCCGACGGAAAGGTGACTGCCGGCAACAGTTCGCAGATTTCGGACGGCGCGGCCGCAGTGCTGCTGATGCCAGAAAAAAAGGCACTGTCGTGCGGGCTGAAGGTCCGGGCCCGCATCCGCGCGGTCGCTACTATCGGCTCGGACCCTACGCTGATGCTCCTCGGTCCCGTCGCGGCGACCGCGCGCGTGCTGGCGAAGGCGGGATTGACGATTGACGAGATCGATCTGTTCGAAGTTAACGAAGCGTTTGCGCCCGTCCCGATGGTTTGGATGCATGAGACGGGCGTCTCGTTCGACCGGCTCAACGTCAATGGCGGCGCGATCGCGCTTGGGCACCCGCTCGGCGCCAGCGGGGCGCGCATCATGACGAGCCTGTTGCACGAAATGGAGCGTCGTGGTGTTCGTTACGGGCTTCAGTCAATCTGCTGTGCCGGGGGATTGGGGACTGCCACTATATTGGAGCGCGTTGACTGATGGTTGATCTTCCCCGCACGATATTTTCCGAAGAGCATGAGATGTTCCGCGACCAGGTCCGGCGTTTCCTGGAGGTCGAGGTCGTTCCGTATCATGACGAATGGGAGAGGCAGGGTATCGTACCCCGCGAGCTTTGGCGCAAGGCTGGCGCGCAGGGCTTTCTTTGTCCGCTGATACCCGTCGAGTATGGCGGCGCGGGCGCCGATTTCGGCTTTTCGGCGGTGCTTATCGAGGAACTGGCACGGGTGAATGCCACCGCATTGGGCTTTACACTCCATTCCGACGTCATGGCGCCCTATATTCTGCGTTATGGGACCGAAGCGTTGAAGCGTGCCTATCTGCCCAAATTGGCGTCTGGCGAACTGATCGGCGCGCTGGCGATGACCGAGCCGGGTATCGGCAGCGATCTCAAGGCGATGCGGGCGACGGCTCGTCGGGATGGCGACCATTATGTCATCAACGGCAGCAAAACATTTATCACCAACGGACAGAATTCCGGGTTGGTGATCCTGGCCGTAAAGACCGATCCCAATGCAGGGCGCAAGGGCATCTCGCTGATCGTCGTGGAGGATGGAACGCCCGGTTTTACCAAAGGGCGTAACCTGCAGAAGATCGGACTGCATGGGCAGGATACCGCCGAACTGTTCTTCGACGACATGCGGGTGCCGGTCGGCAACCGGTTGGGCGAGGAAAATAAGGGGTTCTATTATCTGCTGACCGAACTGGCGCAGGAGCGGCTGGTGGTCGGCGTTCGCGCCGCCGCGTCGATCGAGGCCATGCTGGAGCGCACGATCGCCTATACCCGCGAACGCAAAGCGTTCGACCAATCGGTGTTCGATTTCCAGAATACCCGCTTCAAGCTGGCGGATGCCAAGGCGCAGTCAGTGATGCTGCGCTCGTTTGTCGATACATGTCTGGGCTTGCATCTGAAGGGGCAACTGACGCCCGAATTGGCCGCCATGGTCAAGCTCAAGGGAGCTGAACTGCAGGGTGCCGTACTTGACGAACTGCTCCAACTCCACGGCGGCTACGGTTATATGAGCGAATATGTGATCGGGCGGGCCTGGGTCGATGCGCGGGTCATGCGCATCTATGCAGGCAGCTCGGAAATCATGCGCGAAATCATTGCACGCACTCTTTAAGGGCGGCAAAAAGGGGATAGGAGAGCGATGCCGACGACATTGGTAACAGGGGCAGGCGGGACACTGGGCACCGCCATCTGCTCCGATCTGACGGCCCGCGGCCATGAGGTGATCGGGATCGCGCGGCGACCGATCGCGGAATTTGCGGGTGTTTTCTATAGTGTCGACCTGGCGAACGCCGCATCAACGGAAGCAGCCCTGGCCGGAATTCTCGCCGAACATCGAATAGACAATCTGGTGAACAACGCTGGCGCGTCGGGCCGCGCTGCGCTGGAGGATGTCGACATCGACGCTGCGCACGCGATGTATGAACTAAACGTCCACGCGACAGTCAGGGTGACGAAGGCACTACTTCCGACGATGCGCGCGAACGGCAGGGGGCGCATCGTAAATATGTGCAGCCGCGCGATGCTGGGGCGAGAGCGGACGTCGATCTATGCGTCGAGCAAGGCGGCGGTCGAAGGCCTGACGCGATCCTGGGCAATCGAGTTCGCCGACAGCGCAATTACCGTGAACGCGGTCGCGCCCGGCTTCATCTATTCGGAGATGTTCGAGCGCAACAATCCGCCCGACAGTCCGCAAACGCAAAGGGACTTGAGCCGAGTTCCGCTCGGCCGGTTGGGGCAAGCGGACGAAGTCGCCGCCGCCGTCGCCTATTTTCTCTCCGACGAAGCCGGCTACACCACCGGACAGACCCTGTATGTCTGTGGGGGCTGGAGCATCTGAACGCCGCGGCCTGCCGCGGGCAGAGGGGCCAAAATTGCACCATCGCAGTCCCCAAGAATGACGTCGACAAGGTTCAGGAGTGGAAATGTCCGTCGAAACCGATCATGCAGTCGAGCACCATGTTGCCGAGCCGTATCCGCCTGCGTGGCGGGCTTGGACGGTCGTCGCGATTCTGTTCGTCGTAACCCTTCTTTCGCAGCTCGATCGCCAGATCCCGGCGCTGCTAGTCGCCCCGATCAAGGCGGAATTCGGCATTTCCGATACGGCATTCAGCCTGCTTCAGGGCTATGCTTTCGCGTTGATCTACACGCTGATGGGGCTGCCTTTCGGGCGCCTGGTAGACACGACCAACCGGCGCAATCTCATCGTCGGCGGGGTGATCGTGTGGAGCGCGATGACCGCGCTCTCCGCTTTTTCCAGCAGCTATTCAGTTTTGTTCATCGCCCGGATGGGGGTCGGTGTGGGCGAGGCCGTGCTGGCCCCGGCAGCCTATTCGATCATCGCCGACTATGTCGCTCCTGCCAGGCGCGGCCGGGCGATCTCCGTCTATTATCTGTCATTGGCGATCGGGCAGGGGGCGTCCTTGCTGATCGGCGGACTGATCCTCAAGTTGATCCCGCCAGCCGGCGCGCAATTGCCGTTGGTCGGCCTGACCGAGGCCTGGCGAATCGCGTTCCTGATCGCCGGTGCTCCGGGTATCGTTCTCGCATCGCTGCTGTTTCTGGTGCGCGAGCCGGCGAGGCGCGAAACCGCCGCCGGCGGTAGTGGCAGCGCCATTCCATCGCTCAGGGATTTGTTCGCGTTCATGCGCTCCAACAGGGGAGCGCTCTGGCCGATTTTCCTGTGTCCAACCGCGCTTGCTGTGGTCGGATACGCTGCGGTCAACTGGGCGGTCGCCTTCTACGAACGGTCTTTCGGCCTGTCGCCGCAGCAGATCGGCGTGACGCTGGGTATTGTCGTCGCCTCAGGGGGCATAATGGGGACGCTTTTTTCCGGTTTTCTGGGCGATTGGCTGGCCGCGCGGGGTGTGCAGGCAGCGCGGCTTCGGGTCATGCAGTTCTCGATGCTTCTCACGCTGGCGATGGCTGGAATCTGGACCTTGATGCCCACCGCCGGACTTAGCCTGGCGATGCTGGGCATCATGCTGTTCGCATCCGTGGTGGGGCATAGTTGCGCGCCGGTGATGGTGCAGGAAGTCGTGCCAAACCGCATGCGCGGGCAGATCGTTTCGATCTACCTGCTCATCGCCGGACTGGGCGGCATTGCCTTGGCGCCGACGGCCGTCGCGTTGATCACTGACTATGTGTTTGCCGATGAGGCCGCAGTGGGCCGGTCGCTGGCGATTGTGGGATTCCCGACCGCACTTCTCGGTACGATTGTCGCGTTCGCGAGTCAGCGGCCCTATGCGACCGTAGGCAGGCGCATCGCCGCCGCAGCCGCCTGAGCCGGGCAGCTGTCGGCAAAAGAGCAAATAAGAATATCCGTCTGATGATAGAATATCGCTTGCGTCGGCGAGAGCTAATAGTTAGGTGCGCCTTACCAAGGCCCGCAGAGGCCCTGATCCTAAAGGGAGGAAGTCATGAAGATTTTCCGGCGCGCACTGATGATTGGCCCCGCTCTCACCTGGCCGGCGATTGCGCTGGCTCAGCAGGCCGCGGCGCCGACGCCCCCTGCTGCGGCCAAGGTCGAAGATACGCAGGGGCTGGAGGACATTGTCGTCACCGCTCAACGCCGCGCGGAGCGGTTGCAGGACGTGCCGGTGTCAGTGACCGCATTTGGTACTGCTGAGCTGGAAAAGCGCCAGATCACAGATGTACAGGCGCTGACCCAGAATGCGCCGGCGATCACCTTCTCGGCCACGCCCTATGGGACCAATGACCTCATTCTCGCCATTCGCGGCGTCGCACCGGGCGGCGTCCTGCCAAATGTCGACCAGGCCGTAGGCACCTACGTGGACGGGATTTATTACGCGCGGCCAGAGGGCAGCAACTTCGCGCTTGTCGACATCGCGTCTGCCGAAGTGCTGCGTGGTCCGCAGGGCACGCTGTTCGGTCGCAATACCATTGGCGGCGCGCTGAATGTCACGACCAACAAGGCCAGTTATGAGCGGGGCGGATCGCTGAAGTTCGCCTATGGCAATTACAATGCATTGACCGCTCAGGCCGTCATCAACCTCCCGCTGGTTGATGACAAGCTGGCGGCGCGCGCAGTTCTAGCGCATGTCCAGCATGACGGATGGGGTAAAAGCGCGCAATTTGGCGATGTCGCAAACCAGAACGATAATTTCGTCCGTGGTAGTCTGCGGGCCGATCTCAGCGATGCGGTTCGCATTGACCTGATCGGCGACTATTATTCCGGCCGCAACCGCCAGTCTCTCTGGGTGCTGCGCGACTATCTGGCAGGCACCTCGCCCGCCGCTTACGCGCCCTATGTTGCGCCGGAAGGCAGCCGGGTAAGTCAGCAGGGCATCAACCCGCTCAACAAGACGCAAATCTACACACTAACGGGCATTGCCACGGCGGATCTGGGGTTCGCGGAACTCAAGTCGATCACTGGCTATCGCAACATGAACTTCCAGGGCGCCGGCGATCAGGACGGCACGCCGCTGCCGACCGTCGATGTGTTGGAGTTTGAATTTGTCGGCGACCAGTTCAGCCAGGAATTCCAATTGACGGGGACGAGCGATGATTCCCGGCTGATCTGGGTGGCAGGTGCCTACTATTTTCGGGAGGAAGTACGCAATACGGGTCTCGTCCGCGCCGGCTCCAGCTTGCAGGTCAATGAACTGACACCCCAGAACAAATCGATGAGCGCGTTCGCGCAGTTGACTTACGAAGCTCTGCCCGATCTGCGGATAACCGGCGGCATTCGCTATGTCGTTGATGATCGCGACATCAAATATCGCCGGCCGATATTTCCGATTGCTGCCGCTTTCGCCGGTGTCGTCACTGCCAACCTGCCGGACGGTGCGATCGGTGCGCAGACATGCCCCTATGCTGCGCTTGGGCTGACCGCTGATGCCGCGGCGTGTAGCTTCAGCCCGAAGCGTATCACATTCAAGACGGTCCCGTTCACCGTCGGCATCGACTACAAGCCCGATACCGACAGTCTGCTCTATGCGAAGTTCGCGCGCGGCTATCGCGCGGGCGGCCATCAGCAACCGACGGGCACCACAGTGACGTTCTTTACGCCTTTTAAGGAGGAGAAGGTCGACAGTTACGAAGTCGGTGCAAAGCTCTCCTTGTTTGACCGCAAGCTGCAATTTTCCACGGCGGCTTATTATTCGATCTACGACAATGTGCAGCAGAATTCGCTGCTGTCCAGCACGCCGACCATCGTCATCGCCGTGGTCAATGCTGGCAAGGAGCGCATCTACGGCGCCGAGTTTGAGGCAACCGCGCTGCTTGGCGATCTTCGTCTGGCGGGATCGGTTGGCCTGATCGAGCCGAAATTCACTGCGGGCCCGTATAAGGACACGTCTGTCCCGGCGGTGTCGAAGGTCACATGGGCGGTCAGCGGCGACTTCCCCATTGAGATGGCCGGTGGCGGGCGGATTGATCTGCATGCCGACTATAATTGGCGCTCGAAGGTCAATTTCCTCAATGTGGGTTCGGTTGGCGCGGCCGGCTTAGTTCCCTACTCGGCCTTTCAGGAGGCGGCTGTGACGCAGAAGGGCTATGGCCTGCTTGCAGCGCGCATATCCTACACACTGCCTCGGTCGGAACTGACGCTCTCAGTGTTTGGCAAGAATCTGACCAACGTCTATTATGCCGGGCGGACGGGGTCGCTGGCGGCAGCGAACTTTAATTCCATCGTCGTTGGCGAACCCCGCACTTACGGCCTGTCACTGTCTGCCAATTTTTGATGCGGTCTTGCGCCGTTTTGCGCGGCGGTTCGACGGCTCGCCATCCGGGGCCGAGCCCGTCAGCCGGTAGAGACGGATCGCCTCGTTGAATGTTCTGATAAAGGAATTAGATTCCATTTGCAGAAATGTTTGCCACGTTATGTTTTAGACGTTAGCCATCAAGCAGCGCCAAGATGCCGAGTCCGACAATTATAGAGAGGGTGTAACCAAGATGCTGATCGACCTCCACGCCCATGCGGTGCATCCCGATTTTTACGATCAGGATCCGTTTTGGGGGCCTCAATTCGCGGTCAAGAACAATGGCGATTTCAGCCTGAAAGTGGGCCACTGGATCCTCACCCTTGGCCAGCCGGAGCGCCGCGCCGCCGTGGAAGCGGGAACCGCGTTGAGCCTGGAAGAACACTGGAAGATGGTACGCGACAGCCGCAACCGTCTCAAAAGCATGGACGCAGCCGGTCAGGACGCCCAAGTCCTGTCGATTCCGTCACACTGCTATATGTACTGGACGCCAGCCGATTTCTCGACCCGCTTTGCCAAGCGCTGCAACGAGGTGCTGGGCACCTATTGCGCCGATAGCGATAATCGCCTGTTTTACTGGGCGCATGCGCCGCTCAACGTCCCTGAGGCCTGCCCGGAAATCATACGGCATGCGGTGAAGGAATATGGCGCGGTCGGCCTTTCGGCCGGCGGCGCGAACTTCGGTGGCCTGGAATTCGATTCGCCGGAACTGGACACCGTCTGGGAAACAATGTGTGACCTCGATCTGCCGATTTTCGTTCACGGTTACAATCAGTCCGTGACCTGGGGGGAAAAGGCCAATGACGATCGCTATGAGACCACTGCGATCGTCGGCATGAACTATGACGAGACGCAGTGCTTCTGGAACCTGATCTGCGGGGGTGTCCTCGACAGGTTCCCGGACCTCAAGGTCTACATCACCCATGCCGGCGGCTTCGTACCTTACCAGCTGGGACGGCTTGATGAATGCAACAAGAACTTGGAAGTGCGACACAACAAGCACGACCTGATGCACTATATGAAGAATTTTTGGTTCGACCCGGAAATTCACGCCCTGCCGATGCGACAGGCAATGTGCGAACTAATTGGCGCCGACCAGCTGGTTTATGGCACCAATTTCGGCGGCAGTGATGCGATCCGTTTCGACATGACTGCGGATCTGCGGATGTCGGACGAGGACAAGGACAAGATCCGCTATCTCAACGCGCTCAAGCTGTTTCACAAGGAGGAGAGCGACATCGGGCGCTGCAGCAGTCCGGCTGTGGATGCGATGGCGGTGCCCTTGTAAGGCGAAACCTGCATTTCGGAAACAAGGCCCACCGCGCGACACCGTGCGGTGGGTTTTTTTGTCCAGAGAAGGGTGCGTTCTTGGCCGAGTCCGGCTGCCGCCGCCCCTATTTGTCATCTGCGCTTGCACGCGCGATAGGAGGGGCTGAACACCGATGCGAGGGGAGATGTCATTGGCTAACAAAAAGAAGGGCGTTTCGGAACGGCGTGCCCATCGATCGGGAATCCGGACGCGGCTCAGCATCCTGCGCGCGGCGGAGGCGGTCATCGCCGAACGGGGCTATGAAAGCGCGTCATTGCGAGAGATAACCTCGCGGGCCGGGGTCGACCTGGCCTTGGTCAACTATCATTTCGGTTCCAAGGAGCGATTGTACATCGCCATCCTGTCGCGCCGCAACACAGCCATCAACCGGAAGCGATTGCAGCAGCTCGAACAGGCGCGGCACGACGCAGCGCCGTACCCGATTGCCGTCGACCGGATCGTGGATTGCTTTCTGGAACCGATCTTTGAACGGCTGGTCGCCAAGGCACCGGGCTGGCGGAACTGGGGGCGGATCGCCGCGCGGATCAACTCGACGCCTCCCGTTCTGACCCACCAGCGCGAGGAGGTGGACGAATTCAGCCTAGTTTTCATCCGGGAGTTACAGCGGTCGCTGCCGCAGGTCGATCCGGGATCGCTCTATTTCCGATATGCCTTCATGGCCGCAGTCGTGATCGAAGTCCTGCATTCGACGCCGCGCGTGTGGAATATGTCGGAAGGGGCCGTGGATATGCGCGATGTCGCGCGTGCGGCAGCCGAGGCGCGCGCCTTCATCCTCACCGGAATTTCGGCTCAGTGAAATCTGAAGGAGGCACGCTTTCACGTTTGACAAGTTTCAACGGGTGTTGAATAAATAAACCAAGAGGGCGGCGGAGATCGTGCTCGAGTCGAGGAGAGAGAACTGCCATGATGTCCGGCAAAAAAATCCTTGTTACCGGGGGGGCGGGCATGATGGGTCGCCCAGTGGCCGAGATGCTGGCACCCGATAACGAGGTGTGGGTTTCGTCGTTGTTCGACGAGTCCGAGCAGCCAGTGCGTGAGGCGCTGGACGCGCAAGGCATACACACCGTAGCCTGGGATATGTCGCGCGACGGCGTCGACGTGCTACCCGGTGATTTCACTCATGTGCTGCACACCGCGATGCTGCGGGACACGACGAGCTACGACGATTCCGTCGAGACGAACGGCATCTCCGTGGCGCGGCTGATGACGCATTGCCGCAATGCAGAGTCCTTTGTGTTCGTGTCGACGATGGGCGTCTACAAGCGCAACGCGCGCGATTATCCCTATGTGGAGACGGATGCGCTGGGCGGCGACCATTCGTCCATGGGCCCCTATGTGGTCGGCAAGATCGCCAGCGAAGGCGTCGCTCGCGCGCTCGCCCGTCTTTACAATCTCCCTACCACCATCGTCCGTCCGAACGTGATCTACGGCCCCTATGGCTGGGGCGGCGTGCCTATCCTGTTCCTGAAGCGGATGATGGAGGGGCAGCCGATTGAGGCGCCACTGGACGGCGAAAATCATTGCAGCCTGATCCATACCGACGACATCGCTCGGTTCATGCCCGGCTTTTGGGCGGCGGCTTCGGTGCCTGCCACAGTCGTCAACCTGGGTGGCGACGAGGTCGTGACCATGCCGGAATATATGGGTTATGTATCTGAAATAACCGGCCTTCCGGTGGACTTTGTCCGCAGTCCAACGACGCGAGACACATATGTTTCCGATCCAGCCAAGCGCAAGGCGCTGGTGGGCGCGACCCAGGTTGAGTGGCGTGACGGCATACGCCGCACCGTGGCGGCACACATGCCCCATCTGTTGAAGGAAAAAGTCGGCTGAACGCCGCTTAGTGACATTCAAGGACATCCGAGATGAACGACATTAATATCGTGATCGGCACAATCGGTTCCGGCACTTTCTGGAGTCATGACAGCGGCAGAACCTGGGAGCAGGCGGTGCTCAAGATGCCGGTTGCGCCTTGGGCGCCCTGGATCGAGTTCCGGTCCGTGAACGTGTCGCCGTTCAACAAGAATCATGTGATCGGCGGCAGCGATTCCGGCATTCACTTGAGCGAGGACGGCGGCAAACGCTGGGAGTTCATCGACTCCCCGCTGAATGGCATGCGGGTCTGGTCGACGACCTGGCATCCGCATGAACCCGACACCATCCTCGTTGGCGCGGCGCCGTTTGAAACCGACAAGGCGGTCTATCGAACGCGCGACCGAGGCAAGACTTGGGAGAATTTGAAGCATCCGCTTATCGGCAGGTCGGGTTATGGCGCAACCCATATCACCCATGTGGCCTATGATCCGCGCGACCCAAGGACGATGTGGGCAGGCGCCGAGATCGGCGGCCTGTGGTACAGCAAGGATGACGGACAGAGCTGGACCAAGACCGATGAGCTGGGGCCGGCCGATCCCGATCTTGCAGCGAACATCTTCGAGGATATCCACAGCTTCTCGATCGGGCCGGAGGGCAACCTCTATATCGCAACGCCGCGCGGTGTGCAGGTCAGCTATGACGACGGCAAGACCTTCAACCGGCATGTATTCGAACCATTTCCCGACCGCGAACCGACCGCCATCAAGCGTGACATCGTCAGCTATTGCCGCTGTACCGTTGTGAAGACTGACGATCCGAATACTATCTTCGTTACGGTAGGCGACTATACGCCGGGCAAGAACGGCGCAATTTATCGCAGCAAGGACAAGGGTCATTCATGGGAGCGGCTACCATTGCCGGTGCCGCCTAACACGACAATGTACTGGGCTGCCGTGCATCCCGAAGCGCCGGACACGATCGTCGCCTGTTCCATGTACGGCTATATTTATATCAGCCGAGACGGCGGCGATAGCTGGGAAAAAGTTAAGCGAGAATTCGGAGAAATCCGCGCGATTACTTTTGCGCCCCAATAACAAGTGCATCCTGGCTGTTCATTGAAAGCAACATCATGAAAATTGCATTGATCGACGATTATGTTCCCGCGCTTATCCGCGGTGAGGACGTCATTGACCTCTCGTCCGTGCTCCCGGATATCATGGCGGTGCCCGGTCACTATCGAATGAACCTGCTGATCGAACGCTTCGCGGACCTGCGCGGCGCGATTGAGGCAGCCGGGACGGGGGCAGGCCGTTCGCTGACCGATGTGCGTCTGCGTGCGCCAGTGCCCCGCCCGGTGCAAATGCTGTTCGCGATGGGCAATTATCATGAAGGCCTCAAAGGGACATCGCGGCCGCTTGGCCTGTTCCTCAAGGCGTCCTCGTCGATCCTTGATCCCGGAGGCACGGTCGTTCTGCCGTCCGACGATGCCAAAATCTTCCATCACGAGGCGGAAATTGCGGTCGTGATCGGCAAGGAATGCAAGGACGTCGCGCCCCAAGACGCTCTCGACCAGGTATTCGGCTACACCGGGATCATCGACGTGTCGGCCCGGGGCATGGGTGCGGGCGTGGGCTTCATCGACAAGAGCTTCGAGACATTCTGTCCGATGGGGCCTTGGATCACGCTGAAGGACGAGATCCCGGACCCGCAGGACGTGGCCGTCCGCTTCTGGGAGGACGATCAACCGCGCCAGGACTATCATACCGGCGACATGGAGCATCCGATCCGCAACCTGATTGCGTATGCCTCGCATATTACGCGGCTCTACCCCGGTGACATCATCGCCTGCGGCACCAACCATCAGGGACTTGGTCCGATGCAGGATGGCGAAACCAGTACGCTGGAGGTGGAGGGCGTTGGCCGCCTCACCGTGAAGGTCAGCGATCCGCATGGTCGACGGTGGCCGATGGAGATCGATCCCAATATCGGTCGGGCTATCAAGGCATGGCGCAAGGACGGAACGCATCTGGATCCCGCGACCTCCTATGCCGGACGGATCGTGTGACATGATCACGCATCTCGTGCTGGCGCGGTGGAATGAAGGCACGACCGCCGATCAGGTCGCCGCGATCAAGGCGAAGGCACCTGTTCTGTTGGGGATAGAAGGAGTGGAAACGGTCGAGTTCCACGCCAACCTGGCACTTGCCCAGCCTGCCTTCGGCCGCGGCATCCAGAGCATCCTGATCGTTGGCATGCGCGATCGAGCGGCGCTGGAACGGTACGGCCCGCACCCTTTGCATGCCGAACTCGGAGCGGTGCTGATGCCGCATGTCGATGAACTGACGATCACCGATTATGAATCCGAATGATCCGCCGGGAGCGATTGAAATGACAGAGCTAGCTCAAACACTTCCAGCGCCGAGCGCCGACGTTGTGCGCGTCATTGAGGAGGGCCGCGCACTGCCGGTGCTCGACCTTGGCGCGTTCATCGCGGGCGAACCGGGCGCTGAATTGCAGTTGGCCGCGGACATCCGGCTGATCCAGGAAACCCTGGGCTTTTACAGCATCGTCAATTTTGGCTTCGATCCCGCGCTGATCGAGCAGGCCTATGAACAGAACCGCAAATTGTTCGCGCTGCCCGAAGAAGCCCGTCGCCCGTATGAGTTTCAGGGTCACATGCAGGGCTACTGGCCGATGCAGTCGATCGTGGCGATCCGCCCCGGCTATGAAGGCGAGAGCGAGCAGGGGTCGCAACTGGGTGGTTGGACGTTTCTGCGCGAGCGCGCAGCGGACGATCCCAAAGTGGTATCCAACATGCGCCACCGCGCCATGAACAAATGGCCCAACCCTGAGTTGTTGCCGGACTATCGTGCGATCGTGAGTTCTTACCATGCCGAGATGGTGAAGCTCGGACTGAAGTTGGTAGAGGTCTATGCGCTCTCACTCGATCTGCCGCGCGATTATTTCGCGAAGGATTTCGCCCAGCTCGAATGGTATTCGCGCAACAACTTCATGAAAAAGACCGCCGCTGTCGCCGTGACCCCGCACAGCGACCACAGTTTCCTTACGCTCTTGCCGATATCGCCGGTTCCAGGGCTGCAGGTGCGAACGCCCAAAGGGGAATGGATCAACGCCGCCTATACTCCCGAGGCATTGATCGTGAATACCGGCGAGTGGCTGAACCAGTTGACCAACGGCCGCTATCTTGCGACGCCGCACCGCGTGACCGCGCCGAATGAGGACCGCATATCGATGCCGGTGTTCATCAATCCCAACGATGAGGCGGTCAACGATCCCGTCCCTGGTGCGGTCGCGCCGGGGGAGCAGCGCAAATATCCGCCGCGCGACTGGCACAGCTTCTTCCTCAGCTACATCGACGGCTACACTCAGTCCGTTCTGAAACGGTGAGAGACGTGGCACGCAATGCTTATCATCACGTGGCGTTGCGTGTCGACGATCTGGATCGTTCCACGCGATTCTACGAGGCGGTTTTCGGCGGGAAAGTCGTGATTGAGCTGGAGCTCGCGCCCGATTTCGTCGCCAGCATTTTCGGCGCGCCGGTCGGCACGCGTGGGCTGAACCGCTTGATATCGTTCGGCGATTGGGCGATCGAGATTTTCCAGTTCGTCCCCGGCCTGCCGACAGGTGACACGAAGCAGTTCGAAGCTGGCCTGATGCATCTGTGCGTCTGGGTTGATGACGTACCCGCCACGGTTGAAGCGATCAGGCGCGCTGGCGGTGACAGCAAATTCCCGATCAGACCATGGGGCGGCCATCATTTCGTCTACGCCACCGATCCCGACGGCCACGTCCTCGAACTGCTGGATGCGACGGTCGCGCAATGTCGTTCGCTGGTTGCGTCGGTCGGCGTGCCCGATCACAACAGGGTTGCGGGTGCCTGACGATGGACGTGGCCTCGAAAGTGGCCGGGACATGCTTCCCACAGGCGCAAATTCGGTGATCGACAGGCTCATCGCGCATTGGGCGAGCGATCGCCTCTCGCCGCGTCCACAAGGCGAGTTCGCGCGATCCTGGACGATCCTTCTGGCTTGCATAATCGGTCTGCTTGTGGGGCCGCAGGCACTCATCACCTATACCGCAGGTGTCTATTACACGCCGCTGGAACAGGAGTTTGGCTGGTCGCGGACGCAATTGTCCTTTGCGCAAACGATTGTTCCGGTCATCTTCGCGCTGACATCGCCGCTGGTCGGATTGCTCAACGACAGGTGGGGCGAGGCCAGGGTGGTCGCGACCTCGCTGGGGTTGATGGTCGTTCCGATATTTTTGCTGTCGCGGATGAACGGGTCGGTGGAAATCTACTGGCTTCTGTTCGCCCTGCTGGCGCTGTTTGGAACTGGCGCGACGACACTGACTTTCTCGCAGGTTGCGAGCACGCATTTCGTTCTGAAGCGCGGGCTCGCGCTGGGCATTGCGCTGTCGGGTACGGGTTTGGCTGCCCTCTTCGGCCCCCCGGTCGTTGCCTGGGTCGTCGCGACGTTCGGTTGGCGCGGGGGATATCTGGCGGTAGCCGCCTTCATCCTGCTCGCCAGTCCCTTCGTGGTCTGGCCAATCCTTCGATCCCAGTCGGCGCGCGACGCGATCAAGCGCCAGCAGGTCGGGTTCCAGGGTGGAACGATGGGCGATGCGTGGCGCACGTCGTCCTTCTGGATCCTGGCACTGGCATTCCCACTGATCGCCTATGCAGCCACTGGCCTGATAATCCATTATGTCCCCATGCTGATCGACCGCGGCGTCCCGCCGCAGCAGGCAGCGTCGATTGCCGGGCTGACAGGCATCTTCCTGATCGCCGGGCGTCTCCTGTCGGGCTATATCGTCGATCGGGTAACGGCTTCGCGCTTCGCTGCCATCATCATGCTGGTCGCGGCGGCCATGCTTGGCGCCTTTGCCTATGTGGACAGCCGTTTCGCGTGGATCGGCGCGATCGCGATCGGGCTGTCGATCGGGGCTGAATTCGATCTGATGGCGTATATGGTCGCGCAATATTTCGGGATGGCGCGCTTTGGCCGGGTGTATGGCCTCATCTATGCCTTGACAGTAGCTGCCGCGTCCGTTTCCCCTCTGGCCTTCGGCGCGATCCACGATCGCACAGGCAGCTATTTCGCGGCGCTGCTGCTGTCGTCGGTTCTGCTCGGCGTCGCTGCCTTTGCTTTTATGCTTTTGCCCCGTCCCAATAGTCGGCCCGCGCCGGAGCCGGCTTCTCAACCATAGGTGTCATTATGAACGATCAGACCGAACCGGCATTTCAGGTCGCGCGCAACGGGGCGATAGGACTGTTGACGCTAAACCGGCCCGCGCAGATCAACGCGGTCAATGACAGCATTCGAAACGGCCTGCCGGCCGCAATTGCGAGTTTCGACCGCGATCCCGATATTCGCGTCATCCTCCTGAGCGGCAATGGAGATCGCGGCTTTTGCGCGGGCGCGGACGTCAAGGAGCAGCGCGGCGCGGAAACCCCGCTCGAAGCATTGCGTCGCATGGGTCTGAACCCTTGGATCGAGGGTGTGGCGACAGCCCGCAAGCCGGTGCTGGCGGCAATCCACGGCGCCTGTATGGGTGGGGGCATGGAACTTGCGCTGGCGTGCGACATGCGCATTGCCTCGCCCGACGCCCGCTTTGCCCTGCCGGAGGCCAGGCTGGGCTTGATTCCGGGTGGAGGCGGAACGCAGCGCCTGCCGCGAGTGGTCGGCCTGGGGCCGGCACTCGACATGCTGATGACCGGGCGGACAATCGATGCGCAGGAGGCGCTCCGGATCGGTCTCGTCACCCGACTTGCGGAGAGTCGGGAGCGCCTGTTCGATGTCGCGTTCGAGATCGCGCAGGGCATCGCCGCCATGCCGCCCAATGCCGTGATCGCTGCCAAACGCGCGGCGCATGCCGCGGCGACTTCGCCACTGGCTGTGGGGCTGGAACTGGAGCAAACCGCCTTCGCCCTTTTGCTGACCAGCGAAGACCGGATTGAGGCGGCGACCGCCTTTCGCGAGAAACGGCCGCCGCAATTTACCGGGCGCTAGATCGACGGAAACAGGGCGGCCGCATTCTCTACCAGGATCGAGTCCACATTGGCCTGCGACAATCCGATCCGCTGGATGAACGCAAAGGTTTCGGCATAGTCCTCATGCAACGTCAACAAGGGATAATCGCTGCCCGGCAGCAGGCGATCGGCACCGAAGGCCGCGACCGCTGCGTGCATGGCAGGCGCCGATCCGTGGCAGCATGTGTCGTAATAGAACCGCCGTGCGGTGACGGAGGGAGGCTCCGGCAGCTCCGCGAAGAAGGGGAGCTGGTTGTCCAGCCGCGCAACCAGCGTGGCGAGGGCACCCCCAAGATGCGGTACGATGATCCGGATGTTGGGAAAGCGGCTGGGGATGCGGGCGACGATCAGGTGCATCGCGGCGACCACGTCTTCGAGTGTTGGCCCGGCGGCCGAGCCGAGTTTCCATTCGGTAAGCAAGTGCGAGCACAGGCCGTTGACATTGGGATGGAGAAACAAGACCGCGCCGCGCCGGTCGAGTTCGGCATAGATGGGATCAAATGCCGGATCGGCCACCGAACGTCCATTGCACGCCGTTTGCATCGTAACGCCGATCATGCCGAGCTCGTCGAGCGCGTGCCGCAGTTCCTCAATGCATGCCTCGACATGGGGCAGCGGCAGCGAGGCATAGGCGTGGAGGCGTGTCGGCGCCCGCGTCGCCAGCTCTGCCAGCGAGTCATTGATGCAGCGCGCGGCCGTCGTCGCGGCAACCCGGTCCTCCAGATAGGGGGCGAAAGTGGGCGACAGAAGCTGTGCGCGGACCCCGGCACTGTCCATCAACCCGATGCGCGCCTCGATATCCGCATCGGTATCGCGCATCGGCGCAATAGGGTTGGCTACGACTCCCGGCGGTGGCGGCGGCATGACCGGGAACGTGACGCCAAGGTCGATCAGGCACTGGGTATAGCGTTGCGGCATGGCATGGGCGTGCACGTCAATGATGTTCGCCAAGATGGCCTCTCCTGGGATGGCAGGGCTTCACGATTTCGGTCGCCCACAGATGATATCGGACGCAGCATTGGCGGCTGCTATTTTCATGTACAAATCTAATTTGGATATAAGAAGAGGAAACAGGATGCAAACTCCCGAAACGTCGCAGTCCGCGCCGGCGCATGTGCCGCCCGAACTCGTGCGACCGGACTTCCCGCTCAATTTCGGTGCGAGGACGAAATTGAATCCATTCACCGATCTGATCGACCCACTGCATGAGACGGCGCCCCCGATATTCTACGCTCCCCATGCCTATCCCGGCGGCGCCCCGGCCTGGATCGTTCGCCGTGCGGAGACACTTCGCACAATCTACTTCGACCCGGAGCGGTTTTCGAGCGCCGATTTCGCGCCGTTCGCCAAGCTGATCGGCGAGAAATGGAGCAATCTGCCGGCGGAAAAGGATCCGCCGCTGCACCGCCTGTATCGCAATTTCGTCAACCCGCTGTTCACGCCCAAGGCGATGGCGGCACTCGACGACAAGATCCGCCTTTACGCCCGCGAATATGTCGATGCATTTCGTGACAAGGGGGAATGCGAGTTCATGGCGGACTTCGCATTCGAATTTCCCATCAAGGTTTTCATGGAGTTGATGGGGCTACCGCTAGAGCGGACGAAGGAGTTTCTCGAATGGGAAATGGGCTTATTGCACGGCCATGATCTCGCAGGCATCCAGGCCGCGACGCGCAAGGTGGTGGACTATCTCGACGGGGAAATCGAGGCGCGCCGGGCCACCCCCACTGACGATCTCATCAGCTATGGCGTGCATAGCGAGTTTGACGGTCGCAAGCTGGACCGGGACGAACTGATCGGATTTACCTTCAACCTGTTCATCGGCGGGCTGGATACGGTGTCGACCAATATGGGCCTGCAATTCTGGCATCTGGCGACCCATCAGGAGGATCAGGCGCGTCTACGCGCGGAACCGGCCCTGATCGGCGATGCGATTTCGGAACTGATGCGTGCCTATCCGGCGGTTACCACGTTCCGAACCTGCGTACAGGAAACGGAGATCGAGGGCGTGACGATCATGCCCGGCGACCGGGTGGCCATGTCGACCTCGCTCGCGGGGCGCGATCCGGACGAATATGAAACGCCGCAGATTGTCGATCTGGACCGCAAGCCGCGCCAGTTGAGCTTCGGCTTCGGACCGCATGTCTGCGTGGGCATGCACCTTGCGCGCCGCGAATTGCGTATCGCTATGGAAGAGATGCTGGCGACGCTCCCCGCGTTCCGATTGAAGGAAGGGACGCAAATGACGTTTCGGCTGGGCGGCATGATCCAGCCGGAGGCTGTCCCACTGGCCTGGTAGGACGGATCAGACCGTGGCATCCATGAGACACGCCAAGCCGCTCAATAAAGTTGCCCGAGCGAATGTGGGGCATGCCGACCATTTCGCAGGCAAAATTGTGCGCTGCAACAATATGGTAATGTAAAGGGTCTCGATCAAGAATTTGGAGTCGAGGTAGCATATCTCTGTCCTACGGCGTTTCCCGTTGGAGTTCCTTATAGTCATCTTATTGTTACTATCTCTTGTTCCGATGAGCATGGAAAACTGCTGCTTCTCCGGCAGTAAAAGCAACTATTCTGTAGACGGTACAGTCTTTCGAATTTAGATTGCGCATGAAGCGGAGCGGGTGGGTTGCTCGTATCCGCAAAGCCTGGGGAGGATACTGATGAACCATATTTCCATCGCGCACAGGTGCATGCTCACCGGGAGCGCGCTTCTGGCAGTTGCGGCAACTTTGGCGACGCCCGCGCAGGCAAGTGCGGGCACGGCCACGGCGCCATCAGAGACGCAGTCAGTCGATGACGGCTTGAGCATGGCCGATATTGTGGTGACGGCCCGCCGGATGGAGGAAAATATCCAGACCACGCCCGTGGCCGTCACCGCGCTGGGATCGGGCCAGCTCAGTCAGTTGCAAGTCACCAATCAGGCCGACCTTCAGCGATCGGCACCTGGTCTGGTGGCGCAGCGCGGCGCGCCCGCGACATCGGGCTTCGTCTACCTGTCCATTCGTGGCCAGGGCAATCTCAATCCTGGCGTGACGAACGACACGGCCGTGGGCGTCTATCTCGACGGCGTGTATATTCCGCGCCCTTCGCAGGGTGTCGTGGAACTTGAGGACATTCGGCGGATTGAAGTGTTGCGTGGCCCGCAGGGCACGCTGTTCGGCCGCAACACGACGGGTGGCGCACTCAACATGCTCACCAACGATCCGGATGGGACGTTGAGTGCGACGGTGCGCGCCGAATATGGCAATTATGACTATTGGAGCGGGGGTGCTATCGTCAACGTTCCGCTCAAGGGCGACGAATTGGCCCTGCGCGCCGTCTACAAGCACTCCCAGCATGACGGCTATGTCTACAACCGGTTTCTCAACGTCGACCAGAATAACAGCGAGAGCGATTCCGGGCGCATCAAGCTGCGCTTCGCTCCGGCTGACTCCGTCATCAGTGTCCTGCTTTCCGCTGACTACAGCCATATGACGGACAAGGGCGTCGGTAACGCATTGGCCTATTATAATCCCAACGGATCGCCAGCGCTGCCGTTCAGCACGGCCGCCATCTTTGCGGGCTTTGCACCCTATGTGCAGAATCGGAACGACTATTACGCGAGCTACGGCAAAGGCTTCGCCAACTTCAGCACCTATGGCGCGGGTCGGCGCCCTTATGACAGGCTCAATGCCTATGGCGGCTCGCTCACCATCAACGTCGATCTTGATAATTTCGCGTTCAAGTCGATCTCAGGCTATCGCTACAGCAAGAATATCGGAATTATCGACCTCGACGCCTCGCCAATCGATCTGATCGCGACCGAGACGTCATTCGAGTCCAGGCAGATCAGCCAGGAATTCCAGTTGAGCGGCAACTGGGGCGACCGGTTCAACTATATCGGCGGCATCTATTATTCGCATGAAACAGGTGTCGAGTTTTCGAACTTCGCGACCTTCGCGTTCCTGACGCCACCGGGCTTGTCATCCCGAACGGCCCTGAATGATGCTGATGTGAAGAATGACTCAACGGGCCTCTATGGCCAGGGCTATTATGACCTGACGGACCGGCTGCGGCTGGCGGCAGGGTTGCGCTGGACATGGGATTATCGGCAGGTCGTGATCAAGAACCTGGCCCAGGTCGGCCTGCCCGGCACTACGCCCATTCCTGCGCCGGCTTCGAGCACCGGGTTCAACTGCGTTAACCCCAATGTGACGGGGAACGTTACCGCAGCAGGCATCTGCAAGCTCGTTCGCAACGCCAATTTCAACTATCCTGCCTATACGCTGGGGCTCGACTTCAAGGTGTCTGACGCGCTGTTCGTCTACGCAAAGACCAGCCGCGCGTCGAAGTCCGGTGGTTTCAATGTGCGGCAGGGGTCGGAAAATGCGCCGGCGTTCGATCCGGAGCGGGCGGAGGACGTCGAACTGGGCATCAAATATAATCACCCATCAGGCCTGCTGCGCGCCAATCTCGCCGGATTCCACACATGGACCAAAGGGGTGCAGCGCAGCATCCTGACGGTGGATCCGGTTACGAACAACTCGACCAGCTATATCGTGCCCGCCGGTAATACCCGCATTTATGGCGGTGAACTGGAATTGTTCGTGAACCCGGTGCAGGGTTTGGTGCTCAACGGCAATGTGTCCTACATACACGCCAGGTATCAGGCTGGCACCTTCACCGAACAAAGGCCCAACGGGGCGGGGGGCTTCATCACCGTTGATCGCAGCGGCGAACCTGTGTCGCAGGTGCCCGAATGGCAGTTTGCGGTCGGCGCGACCTATACCGTTCCGGTCGGACCGGGGAGACTGGCGTTGCATGCTGACTATGCCTGGATAGGCGACACCTACACCAATCCGTTCACGGCATCGCCCGGCGCATCCGCCGCCGCGCTTGCCTTCAACGACCTGGCCAACAAATTGTCCAAGACTCCGGCCTATGGCCTCCTCAATGGACGGGTCGGTTACACGATGGACAACGGGCTTGAACTGTTCGTGTTCGGACGGAACCTGACGGACAAGAAATACATCACGAATACGTTCGCGTCGCTCGTGGGTTCACTTGGCGTGGCGACCAATTATCCGGGTGATCCGCGCACCTATGGTGTCGGTTTGCGTTTCACCTTCGGCAAGTAAGGGGGCGGGGCGCGGCCTGTGTCGCGCTCCGGCAAAAGCGCCGACCAGACTTGTGCAAGTCTGGTCGGCGCTTTTGTAAGTTCAAACGTGGGTGAGGAGCCGGGCCTGCGGCGTTGGACCGCCGGCCAGGCTCGCTTCGGCGGCCTATGTTACGGTCAGATACAGCGCATCCAGCCCGCGAAAGAGCATCGTATCACCGATCGTGTCGAAATTGTTGCGCGCATCATCGTAGCGAATGTTCGGCAAGCGCCGGAAGATCTTTTCAAGCGCTAGCTTCCCCTCGGCCAATGCCAGGGGCGCACCGATACAGGTATGGATACCCTTGCCGAAGGCAACATGCGGCTGGCGGCGCTGAAAGGCAAATGTGTCAGGTCGTTCGAACACAGCCTCGTCACGGTTTGCCGAACCGAGCAGCACGATGACAATGGCGCCGGCGGGGATATGCACGCCGCCCACCTCCACATCCTCCATGCACAGTCGATCCACCCACTGAACCGGCGATTCGAGCCGCAGGCCTTCGTTCAGGATCAGGGGGATCGAGGCGGCATCGGACATGACACGCGCGTGCAACGCCGGATCATCCAGGATGATTTTCATCGTGTTGCCAAGCATGTGGGCAG
Source organism: Novosphingobium sp. BL-52-GroH (assembly GCF_044813085.1). Taxonomy (NCBI): domain Bacteria; kingdom Pseudomonadati; phylum Pseudomonadota; class Alphaproteobacteria; order Sphingomonadales; family Sphingomonadaceae; genus Novosphingobium; species Novosphingobium sp. BL-52-GroH. The sequence goes on from NZ_CP171149.1 coordinate 38,121, forward strand.
TCGTGGTCACGCCGCCGAACATCAGGAGGGATGCATCGGACAGAACGTTGACTAGATTGAATTCGCCTTCCGCCGCGACATGCTCCTTGATGAAGCGACTGAGGCCATCGTCGCGCGGGGTCTCGTAACGTTCGACGATGGCGCTCTTCATATACTCTGCGACATCCAGCAGCGTGCCCTGGATCGCATCCTGGCGCTCGCTCGGATGGAAGCGCGTGCCGCGGCCGTCATAACGCGCCCAACCGATTGCGCGGTCCTGGTCCTCCATCGGCAGGCCCAGCATGGTCAGCACGACGCGGGCCGGCAGCCTTTCGGCGAAGTCATTGATGAATTCGCACGAGCCGCGTGCCTCGATCTCGTCGATCAGCTCATCGATCGTCGACTCGATCAGCGGCTTGAGACTGTTGATGTCGTCGGCCTTCAAAATCTGGCGCGCGACCCGCCGACGCTTGGCCTGCACCGGGGGATCGAGCATCACGAAACCGCCGGAGGTCGCTCCGCGCGCTTCCTGCACCGTGCGCGTGCGGTGCCGCCCGTTCTCAGGGTACGTGCTTGCACTGGAGAAAATCTGCGGATTGGTGAGGACGAAGGAGACGTCGTCGAAGGCGCTGACGATGAACTCACCGCCCACTCCCGCAGGCGCGACGGGACAGCCACGCATTTGCTCGTAGAAGGGATAGGGACAGCGCGCGACTTCGTAGGAGGGGAAGGTCTTGGGACTGTTCATGGCATCGTTCCTTGATTCTGTTTTTCGTGGGTCACGACGATGCGGCCATGGTCGAGGGCGATTTGGCCCGTCGATTCATTGGTGACGCGAAACGCCGCGGCCTCCGGGGTCTTCCAAATTTCGCAATTCAGTCGGTCGCCGGGCAATACCGGCGCCGAATATCGGGCCTCCACGGTGATCAGTCGGCCGCGCAGGAACTCATGCACTGCATGTGCGACCATGCCGAACGTTGCCAGCCCGTGCAGGATTGGCCGTTCGAAGCCTGCAGTGCGGGCGACGTCCGGACTGGCGTGGATCAGGTTCCAGTCGCCTGAAAGCCGGAAGAGCAGCGCCGCGTCGCGGCGCGTCGGCAATAGGACTGTTGCATCGGCTGCGCGATCCGGCATCTCAGTCGGTGCAAGCTCCGGCCCGGTGCTGGCGCCCCCGAAACCGCCGGCTCCCCGGCAGAAATAGGTCTGGCGAATGGTCGCCAATGGCGATCCGGCTTCCTCTAGCCAAAGCGTCCGCCGTGTATGGATCAGCGCACCGCGCCCCGGCCCCTTGTCCGTCAGGGCGTCTACTTCCAGAAGGCTGGTGACAAGGGCTTCGGTAGGCAGTTCTGCATGCAGGGTTAGTGATTGCGCGCCGTTGACCATCATCGTCGGATCCAGCCCATAGTCCGGGTTGGCATACCAGGCGCCGGGGTAAGCCAGCATCGTCGCGAACGTCGGTACGGGGACGAGGTCGTGCTCAAGCAGGTGGCGCAGCGCCGCCGGGTCCGTTGCCGCCGCGTCGGCACCGATGCCCAGGCCCAAAGCGTATAGAATGCCGTCTCGCGCCGTATAGTGCTGCTGCGTCTCGACCCGGGCAGCGAGCAAGCGATCCGGATCGAGACGTGCCACTATGGCCTCAGCGGCGGAAGCTGCGGAAGTCCGGCTTGCGCTTTTCCATGAAAGCGGTTGCCCCTTCGGTCATTTCCGGGCCACCTGCCAAGCGCAGCATGCCTTGCTTGGCATGTTCCATCGTCGGTGTAAGCGAATCCCACCATACGTTCGAACAGATTTTGGTGATCTCGATATAAGAGGGACTCTTGTCCAGAATCTCGTCGGCCCAGCGTTGCACTTCGGCATACAGCTCCTCGTGCGGCACGACCTTGTTGACCCAACCAAGATTTTCGGCTTCCGCCGCCGTGTACTGGCGACACAGCATGCACACTTCGCGCGCCTTTTTCTCGCCGATCGACATGGCTAGCAGGTTGTTGCCGCCGAAGATGGGAGAGGAGCCGATCTTGGGTCCGGTCTGGCCGAATTTCGCATGTTCCGACGCGATCGCGAGGTCGGAGCAGATCACGATCTCGTTGCCGCCGCCGATCGCATAGCCGTTGACCGCTGCGATGATCGGCTGGGGCACCTTGCGCATCGTCTGGAACAGCTCCTGCGAGATGTTGTAGAGCTTGCGCGCGGTGATGATGTCGAAATCCTGGAGATCGGCGAGATAGCCGCCAGCGCAGAAGGACTTGTCGCCCGCGCCGGTCAGCACGATCACCCCGATCGTGGGATCGTAGCCGATCTCCTCGATCGCATCGCGCAGCGCGCCGAAGGTTTCATAGTCGAATGCGTTGAAGCGATCTTCCCGGTTGAATGTAACCCAGGCGACCTGGTCCTTTTTCTCCACGAGAATCTGATCTGAATTAGCCATTTCCATCTCCCTATAATCGATTGCTCTGTCGTTCAGGCGGCCTGGGTGCGATCCCGTTCTCCAGCGAGTAGCACGCCCGCCGCCACGCGGTCCCAAGTCGTATCAGTGATCCCTGCGTCGCGAAGCTCGTTCTTCTTGATTTTTTCCGACGGGGTCTGCGGCAGGCGCGCGTAGACCTCGACATAGCGGGGGACCATGAAGCCCGGCATGCGCGTGTCGCACCACTGGATCAGCGCTCGGACATCGAGCGTTTCGTCCTCCTTCAGAACGACACAGGCCTTGACCTCGTCCTCGCCGGCATCCTGATCGGCGCGCACGCCCACGACAGCGCATTCGGCGACCGCCGGGAAGGCGCGGACGACCTCCTCGACCTCGAATGCGGAGATGTTCTCGCCCCGGCGTCGCAGCGCGTCCTTCACGCGCCCGACGAAATAATACCATCCGTCCTCGTCGCGTTTCAGGGAATCGCCGGTGTGGAACCACAAGTCGCGCCAGGTCTCGACCGTTTTGTCCGCCATGCCGACATAGCCCATGGACATGATGCCATCTGCCTTGTTGCGGACCAGTAATTCCCCGGCCTGACCCGTCGCGACTTCGGCTCCGGACTCATCGACCAGACGGACATCAAAAAACTGGGCATTGAGTACGCCGGCAGCGCCCGCGGGACGGGGAGCGCCGCGCGGCGTGAGAAATGGAAGGGAAATCTCGGTCTGCCCGAAACCGTCGACAAACTCCGTGGGACCGAACCGCTCCACGAACTTCGCGCCCAGGTCCGGGGAGAGCGGGGCTGCATAGACCGTCCGGAGCGAATGCTCGCGATCGTCTGGCGCTTTGGGCTGGGCCAGTACGAAAGCCATTGTCGCGCCCAGCAGATTGGTGACGGTGGCTCCGGAACGACGTATGCGTCCGATAAAATCGGAGGCGCTGAAGCGGGGGTAGAGCGCACAGCGCGCACCCGCGATTAGGCTGCCGTAGACGGTCAGTATCTGTGCGTTGCCGTGGAACAGCGGAAAGCCGGTCAGATAGGTGTCGTCGGCGGTCAGGCCGGTGATCTGGATATTTTCCTCAGCGAAGAAATACATCTGCGAATGAGGCATCATGACGCCTTTGGATGGCCCGGTGGTGCCAGATGTGAGCAGGATCGCACCCAGATCGGACGGCCGCACGTCGATGCCGGGGTTGCTCTCATTGTCGCTCCGCAGGGTGGCGAAGGCGGTAAGCGGGACCGATCCGTCTTCGGCGAGGGCATCGCCGCCGCAGACGATGATGCGTTCAAGCCCTGGGACATTGCGAGCGGCCTCTTGGACCGCCGGCAGCAATTCGTTCGTCGTGACGACCATGCGCGCCGAAGCGAGGTTGAGGGGATGCTCCAGAAACGCGCCCTTGTAAGCGTCCGAAATGGCCACTTCCGCAGCCCCCAGCTTGGCCAGCGCGAGCCAGGCGAACAGGAAGTCCACGCAATTGGGCAGCATCAGGCCGATCCGGTCGCCTTTTCGGATGCCGAGCGCCGTCATGCCATGGGCAAAGCGGTTCACTTCGCGATTGATTTCGCCGAAAGTGAGGCGGCAGGCGCCGTCATTGAAGTTCAGGAACGGACTGTCTGCGCGCGCTTGAGCCTGGTGCTCAAGAACTGCCGGCACTGTCCACTGATCGTGCGGGAACAGGCTCATATATTCCGGGAAGGTAAGCATTTTCATCCTGCCTGCGTTGCGCCCGATTCCAGCCATATGCGCCGAATTTGCGCGGAAAAGCGGGTGCTGTGAAGTCGCTTCTTCCAATTCTGATGTAAGGTGTCAACTCGCAATGGAGAATTTTCGTCTGTCGCATTCGATTATTGAAATTTTTATCCTTATACAGAATGGCACTTGATGTGGGCGAGCCCGCTGGCTAGGCTGGGGTAAGCCGAATATCTGGCGGGACGAGGGTATCTGAGAGACATGGCGAAACAGGGAAGAGTGGCGGTCATTGGGGCCGGCTTGATGGGGCACGGCATCGCGCACGCGTTCGCGAGCGCGGGATATGAAACAGCGCTGGTCGATGTCGATGCCGCCGCAGCGGACCGCGGTCGTGCCAAGATCGCCGATATCCTTGCCGGTGGCGTCAAGCTCGGCAAGATGGCGCAGGCCGATGCGGATCGCGCCTTAGCGCGACTGTCGGTTTCCACGGATCTGATCGCGGCATCGACCGGCGCAGTTCTGGTGGTCGAGACCGCTGTCGAGGATATCACGGTCAAACTCGATATTCTGAGCAGGGTCGACAAGGTGGTCGCGTCCGATGCGATCATCGCGACGAACACATCGGCGCTCAGCGTCACCGAAATCGCCGGCGCCTGTGCCGATCCGTCGCGCGTGGTGGGAATGCATTTCTTCAATCCTGTCCACAAGATGAAGCTGCTGGAGATCGTGTCGGGGCTGGAAACCTCGGTAGAGACCGTTGAACGCGCGCGCGCCTATGGCGAGACGCTTGCCAAGCAGGTCATCGTCGTCAATGATTCCCCCGGTCTCACAACAAGCCGGGTGTCGGCGATGATGGGTAACGAGGCGATGTGGATGGTCTATGAAGGCGTTGCGACGCCGGAGGACGTCGATACCGCTCATCGCTTGGCGTTCAATCATCCCATGGGACCGCTCGAACTGGGCGACCTGACCGGGTGGGACACGCGGCTGCGCGTGATCCGCTATTTGCATTCGACGCTGGGCGAGAAATTTCGCCCATGCCCGCTGATTGTGAAGATGGTCTCGTCGGGACGTTACGGCCGAAAAACCGGGGCCGGGGTCTATCGCTACGAAACGGACGGAGCGAAAATTCCAGGGTCGGGGATCAGGGCGAGCAATTTCTGAACGGCGCCAGGCTGGGAGATGCAGATGGACATGGGGGTCGATCTAGGCACGACTGCGGATGTCGCGCGCATTGTCGCCCGCGCTGCGCCGCGTTCGGTAAAGGCCGTCATTCTGTCGAGCGCTTCCGTGCAGTGGAGTAGCCCGAACGCAGCTTGCGGAGGCTAGTCATGCGCTTTGCCGAAAAGGTGGCGATCGTGACGGGTTCGAGCCGTGGCGTTGGCCTGTCGATCGCACGTCGGATCGTCTCAGAGGGCGGCTCTGTCATGCTGACCGGGCGCGACAGGGTCGCGGGAGAGGCTGCCGTCGCGGAGTTGGCGGGGTTTGCGGGCGAGGCCCGTTTCCAGGCTGCCGACCTTGCCGTGGACGATGCGCCCTCCGCCCTTGTCGCGCGCACGCGGGAAACCTTTGGGCGGCTGGACCTGCTCGTCAACAACGCGGCGCCGACGGATCTGATTACGGCGCGGGACTCCACGGTCGAGGCGATAGACGCTGCGGACTGGCGGGGCATCGTCGAGGGGGCCGCGACACTGGCGTTGCGCATGTGTCAGGCGGCGATTCCGGCGCTGCGGGCGGCCGGCGGCGGAGCCATAGTGAACATTTCGACCTCAGTGGCGACGCGCGGCGTGCATGGCATGACGGCGCATTCGGCCTCGAAGGCCGCAATCGAGGCGCTGACCCGCTCGCTGGCGGTCGAACTGGGCGGTGACGCCATTCGCGCCAACACGCTCGTGCTCGGCTTCATCGTCAGTGGCCCGCGCCAGGCGGCGGTCGCGGACTCTCCGCGCGGGGCGCTCATCCAGTCGATGCAGGCGCTCGCCCGGTTCGGGGATGGCGACGATGTCGCTGCGGCGGCCGCTTTCCTCGCCTCTGACGAGGCGCGTTTCATTACCGGCGCCACGTTGCACCTGGATGGCGGCACATCGAGCCGGATGCCACTGGCCCTTCCGAAATAACGCAGCAGGAACTGATTTGAGAGGATTAGGGAAAATGAGCCCGACGAGATCGCTGGAAGGGCGGGTGGCCCTCATCACCGGTACGGGTGGTGGTCAGGGCCTGGAGGCCGCACTCCGCTTCGCCGGGGCCGGAGCCACCATAATCGGCTGTGACCTTCATGGGTACGGCCATGCCGATGCCAAGGAGCAAATCGAACGCGAGGGCGGACGCGCGGATTTCTTCGACGGGGTAGACCTGGGAGACGGGAGCGCCGCCGGGCAATGGGTCGAGGCGGCTGCGGCACTGCATGGCCGGATCGACATTCTCTACAACAATGCCTCTGCGGCCCGTTTCGCTCCCTTTGCGGAGATGACGCTTGCGGACTGGTCATTCACCATTCGAAACGAGCTGGACATCATTTTTCATGTCACGCGCCCGGCGTGGCCCTGGCTGGCGCGGCAGGGCGGGGTGGTCATCAACATTGCTTCGGTAAATGGCCATGCGGCAGGCATGCCGGGTTGCGCGGCGCATGCTGCGGCCAAAGGCGGGGTGTCGGCGCTGACGCGGCAACTCGCGCAGGAGGGCGCCGCGGCTGGCATCCGCGCTGTCGCGATCAGTCCTGGCCTGATCGCCACGCCCGGCACCGCAGAGATCGTCGACAATGCCGAACTGACCGCGATGGTGCTGCAACGCAGCCTGATCCAGCGGCCGGGACGTCCAGAGGAAGTGGTGGAACTGGCGCTGTTCCTGGCGAGCGATGCCGCCGCCTACATCACCGGGACGGATTTCGTCATCGATGGCGGCCGCCTGGTCGGCTGACGGGAGAAGCAGGAATGAGTGATATGCATGATTGCCATGTGTGCGGCATGGCGAGCGGCCAGAGCAGCGAGCTGATCCATCGTGGCCGGGAATGGACGATCGTCGCGCTCGGCCATGTGCCAGGTGCCTTCATGTTGATGACCAACACGCACGATGCCGGGCTGGCAACAATTTCGGAATCGGCGGCCGCGACGCTGGGGCCGTTCGTTCGAGAAATCAGCCGGGCGATCGTTGAGGATGAGCGGTTCGATTTCGTCGCCGCCGCTCATCTGGGGGACAATGCCCGTCACACGCATTTCCTGTTCGTGGGGCGGCCCATGGGCGACGACAAACTGCTCGACACCGCGCCTCTGCCCGCAAGAATGGCCGGCCCCGCCGATCCCGTCCGCAAGGCCGAAATCATCGACCGGGCGCGAGCCGTCGCGCTTCGCTGCGGTATCTGACCCGCGCCCGGCCATGGCGCGATCAACTGTGCCGTTCGATCGCGGGGCGGCCGACTTGGCCGTTCTTTTCCATGCCATAGGCGGTGTCGATATATTCGCGGATTTCGGTAATGGCGCCGTCGGCGAGATCGAATGTCCAGCAGTAGAACTGGTCATAATCGCCGCCGTGGACCAGCTTTGCGCGAAGCCGCCATTCCGCTACGGCGTGCGTTTGCGACACCAGCAGCATGTCCGTGGAAGCCTGGGGTTCGACATAGACGGTCTGGCTCAGCTCGGTGACGAACCGGGCGAGATTGTCGCCGCCTTCGATTGTGCGATGCGCCAGGCCAGGCCGTGGCAGCCGGAGAATGACATCGTCGTGGAGACCGGAACGGACGAGCGCCTCGTCCTGCCGTTCCATACCGTCCAGAAAGGCGCGTACCGCGCTTTCGTTGCGGACGAGCACATCCGTATCAGTCATCAGCATTTCTCCTTCATGCTTGTCATCTTGTGAAGGCAACGTAGGACGTTCGTCAGAATAACTCAATTGAGTTAATTTTCTTGACGAAGCGCCGATGCGACGTAGAGTGACGCCCAGATGCCCGACGTCGCGACCATTGCGTCAGCCGTCGACCGGGGCGCACCGGATTGGGAGAGCGAATTGAAGCTGGTAACAATCGATAATCATTCCGACGGACATGCGGGCGTGCTCATGGACGGGGACGTGCTGGACCTCGTCGCAGCCGCGGCGATCGTTCCTGGCGCGCGCCTGCTCCCGCGAAGCTGGCGCGCCATCCTGTCCGCCGAGGATGAGGGGCTGGGCCTGGTCCGGCGTGTGGTGGATCGCGCGGGAGGGGCCGATGGCGACCGCCTGCGGGATATAGGCGCCATCCGGCCCGCAGCCGAGGTCAGGCTGCAGGCGCCGATTCCCTGGCCCGGCCTGATGCTATCCTGTGGGACCAACTACAGGGCGCATCTGCGCGAGTTCGACGCCGAGCTACCGACGCGGCCGGGCGCGTTCATCAAATATAGCGGGTCGGTGATCGGGCCGAATTCGCCGATCCGGCTGCCGCGCGCGCATCCCGACTGGGTCGACTATGAAGGGGAATTCTGTTTCGTTTTCGGCCGCCACTGCCATGAAGTGAGCGAAGCCCAGGCCATGGACTATGTATTGGGCTATACGCTGACAAATGACGTGTCGGCGCGTGACTGGGCGATGGATATCGGCAAGGCGAAGAACACGACCGAGGCCAATCAGGCCGTGATGTCGAACACCCTTGGCAAGTCCTTTCCCACATTCGCGCCACTTGGGCCTACGATCGTGACTACCGACGAGATGACGGATCCGCACGCGGTCACGTTCACCACGATCGTGGACGGGAATGAGATGCAGCATGGCGACACCAGCGATTTCATCTTTTCGATCCCATGGCTGATCGCGCATTATTCCCGCCAGTTCCAGTTCCGGCCGGGTGACGTCGTTACCACCGGCTCGCCCCCCGGCGTCGGCCTCGCACGCAAGCCACCAGTGCTGCTGCGCGACGGCACCATCGTCGAAATCCGCAACGATCTGATCGGATCGCTGCGCAACCCCGTCGTGGCGGTGTAACCGGCGGTATATTGGAGAGCTGACATGGATATTCTTGGATTGGGCTATCTCGGATTGTCGAGCCCGTCGGTCGAGGCCTGGCGCGACTACGCGACCGCAGTTCTGGGTATGGAAGTCGCGGAGACGCGGGCCGGCTATGATCCCGAAACCCTGTACCTGCGAATGGACGATCGCGAGCATCGGATTGCGATCCGGCCGGCTGAACTGGACGACATCGAATATATCGGCTGGGAAGCGAAGGACCGTACCGCCTATCGCCAGGTGCTCCAGCGCCTTGGCGAGCGAAACGTCCCGTTCGAGCTGGGCGACGCGAATCTCGTCAAGCTGCGCGGCGTGCGCGAAGTTGCCCGGTTCAAGGATCCCGCGGGCTATCAGCACGAGATCTTCTACGGCCAGCGCTGGCACCCGGACTCGTTCACCAGTCCTCGCCGCGGGCACAAGGGATTTGCGGCCGGACCCGACGGGTTGGGCCATGTCGTGCTGATTTCGCCGCAACCGCTGGAGGTGATCGACGAGTTCTTCATCGGCATCCTAGGCTTCGAATGGTTCGGCTACGGCTTCGGCGGCACGAACATGACCTTCCTGCGGACGCCGCTCAACGGCCGGAGCCACTCGATCGCCTACGCCTACGTGCCGGGTCACAAAGGGTTGCAGCATCTAGGGCTCGCGTTCAATGCGCTGGACGATGTCGGTATCACGCAGGACCGCGTGATCGAGCGCGAACTGAAGATGCAGATGACGCTGGGCCGCCACACCAACGACCCTATCATTTCCTTTTATCATTTCACGCCCGGCCAGTTTCCGGTCGAGTGCCTATGGGAGGAGCATCCCTGGATCGAGGCCAATGTCGGGTTCGAGGTCAATCCGACGGCGCTATCCACCTGGGGGCATAAGGTTGTGGGACCGATGGTGGGGACCACCGTCCGTCCGCTCGATTCCAGCGCCACCGGATCCGGCCCCGCGTTGCGGCCTGTGAAGGACGGGAAGGTCGCAGCCTAGCCGCCTGGCCTCCCCGCGCACCCTTGCCGGGGTCTGGTGCTATCGGTTCGGGGATGATTTACCTGGATTGCGCACGATGCTGCCGGAGGGCACTTCGGGGGTTCGGGATGTGAGCAGGCGGATGGCATTGACGGCGGCATCTTCGGGGCACGCGCCGAACTTGCCCATCAACCGCATGCTGAGCAGCATCTGACGATCCGTCATCGCCTTGGTCTTGGTCAACTTGATGCAAGCGGCTTCCACCCATACCGGCGGGGCAGTGAAACGACGCGCAGCTTCCTGAAGATACAGGAAACCGAGAACATGGGTGCCGAGAACAGATTTGAAAAAGACCATTTCCGCCGCTCGAACTCGAGGTCATCCAGGTCGGGCATGAACGTGGTGGCCCATTGCCGGCAATACGAACGATGCGTCCGTCGCCCGTCGCAGCGAGCGCGAGCGCGAGCTTTCGGTTGGGTACGGCGCGCGCCATACATTGCAGCGCAAAGGCGCATTCCAATCGATCGGCGGCCAGCGTCTTGGCATCGAAAGTCGCCATGGCGGTGTGCAGACCGCCATGCAGCGCGTGACGCCATTCGATCACGTGACCAGCGGCCGCCTCCATGCCGGCGAGGGTCGAGAGGTCCACCTTGATGAACACTGCGCTGGACGTGCCGGCGGCCCGCATTTCAGCTGCACATGCTTCACCTTCGGCTTAACCGCGGACGACGATCGCGATATAAGCGCCGCGTGTGGCAGGTGCATGCGCCGTAGCCCGGCCGATCCTGCCGCCCCCCCCCCCGAAGAATACGAAACTGGCGTGTTGCAGCGGGCGCTCCAGCCATGCGCTGACGTCCATCGTCTTGCTCCCATTGCACTTGTCACACAGGGTGATAACCAATGGTAACAAGCCGGCAAGTAGGATGGATTTATGCCTATTAGCATGGAAAATGTGACTATTGGAGGAGTCGAGATCGACCCTTCGCGGATGCACGCGGAATTGCGTTATGCGCTTGGGCTGCTGTCCGGCAAATGGAAACTGGAGATCATGTGGCACCTCTATTTGCGGACCCACCGTTTCGGCGAGTTGAAGCGCGCTGTCGATGGCATCAGCCAGCATATGCTGACCAACTGTCTACGGGAGCTGGAGCAGGACGGGCTGGTATCAAGGGTCGTCTTTGCGGAAGTTCCCCCACGCGTCGAATATTCTCTGACGGAGCGATCCGAAAGCCTGCAGCCGGTGATCGATGCGCTGGTGCGATGGGCGGTGACGCATCGCGCGGTGGAGCAGGATGCCTGACGCCCAGCAGGGCGGATCGACTCCGGCTACTTACGGTAGGCGGCGAAAGGCGATCTCGACATAGGGGCGCCAGTTCTTGCCATCGTCCTGGGCGACGGCGATCAACTCATGCCATCCATCGCCACCTTGCGCCGTCACCGTGAAGCGGAGCGTGCCGACCGGCGAAGGCATCAGCCATTCGGCATGCCCGGCCGCCACGATCCGCCCTTCTCCGCGCAGTTGAGATCCCATGGCGAAAGAAGTGAGGGCAAGTGTGGCGTGGCGGTCGTCGAAATGGAGGATGCCGTAATTTTGCATCACAGGGGCATCGTCCAGCGTCGCGCCGGGGGCATAGGATGACCCGGCAATGGCGAGCAATTCGCCGTCCATCAGCGGCGTGATCACATCCATGCTGAGCGATGTGACGGTACTGCCATCGGACTGATACGTCGTCGCCGTGCCGACCCAGCGGCCATGGAGGAAGGCGAGGGCTCTCATCGCAGCCCGCTGAGCCGAAACATCCGGCCGCGCTGCGGCGGCCGGCGACCCACTCCGGGCCATGACGGGTTCTACCGAGGTCAGCGATAGGCTCGCGGTCGCGCAGGCCAGGATGTTACGCAAGAGTTTCAAAGACAATCTCCCGACGCGAGCCTATTGCCCCGAAAAGAGCGCCACCGTCTGCGGCACTGTCGGGATGTGGGCATAGAAACCACCATCGACTGGAAGGATGTGCCCAGTAATCATCCGCGCGGCATCCGAGGCGAGGAATAGGACGGCGTTGGCGATATCCGTGGCCTCGCTCACCCTTTGGTTCAGGCTATGCGCGAGGAAGATATCGAGCATTGGCGGCGGGATGTTCTCGCGTAGCTTTCCGGTCATCACCAGGCCCGGCGCGATCGCGTTGCATCGGATGCCCTGCGCGCCATATTGCGTCGCGATATAGCGGGTCAGCGTGTTCACCGCGCCCTTCGATGCGGCATAGGCAGTGGCGAACAGGTCACCGGCATGGGCGGTCCCCGAACTGATGTTGACGATGGCCCCGCCGCCGCCTTCGATCATCAGCGGCAAGGCATGCTTGCACATGAGCATCGTGCCGCGCGCATTCACGGCGAAGATGCGGTCCCAAAGCTCCGTGGACATGTCGCCGATCAGTCGGTCGCCCTGTTGACCTTGGCTCGCGGCATTATTGTCGAGGATATCAAGCCCGCCGAACTGGGCCTTCACTTGCTGCATCGCTGCGATGACGGCGGCCTCATCCGAAATGTCGAGCGGGATTTGCAGCGTTTCGAGGCCATCGATCGCCAATTTTGCGGCAACCTGGGCGAGCCCGTCGGCGGAGATATCGGCGATTGCGACGCGCGCGCCAGCCTGTGCAAGGGTGCGCGCCGTCGTGTAGCCGATGCCGTCCATCGCCCCGGCGCCACTCACCAGCGCCCGCTTTCCGTTCAGGGGCCGTGTAAAATCCGTCAATGTCGTTGCTCCTGTTTGGGCGGGCCGTCGACCCAGTGCCTGCATATGGCGTCCGTCAGAGGACGATGGCCAGATTGGAAATGCTGATCACCGTCTGGTCGAGGATGATCTCGCGCCGGACGATCTACCATTTGGCCTCGTCCAAGCGGCGCAGCAGATCACGGCGCTCGCCCGAAATCTTGCGGTAGCCGGGGTCGTCATAAAACGCGTTCCATTTCGAATTGATGGACTTCATGGTCACGCAATGTCGCAATGACACCTCGTGCATGTCGACATCGATCAGGTCATCGAATGAGGTGCCGTCTTGAAGGCGTGGCGACACCTCGTCGAGCATATGCTGTCCTTTCTCTCCCATGAAGCGCACCGTTCTGCGCTTGATCGGCTATTTGCTCGCGGCCGGCGCTAACAAGGGCCTGTCCGCCAGCGACAAGATCACGTTCCGGCCGTTGACGGCCTCGGCACCCAGATCAACCGATTCCGTAAGGCGCACGAGCATCATGTAGTAGCCGATGGCAATTATTGCTTCGATTATCTCGCGTTCGTCAAGAAATTCGCGAACGGTACTGAATATATTACCAGGAACATTCGGATGACTAATGAGAGTTTCCGTGAATTTCAGTAATGCCTGATCGCGCGGTGAAAAACCGGATTGGAAATCGCCACGCTGGATGCCGGTGATTTCCTGTTCGGTGATGCCTGCGTCCAGCGCGATCTCGACATGCTGTGCCCACTCATAGCGGCCCCCCTCCAGCGCGAACAAGGCCAGCAGCATCAACTCGCGGCTGCGCGCGTCCAGCTGCTGATCGCTCAATATCGCGCCGCCCAGTTTCATGACGGGAACGATGTTGGTCTGCGCATGGGCGAGTATTCGGAAGATGGTCATGTCGCCGACCGGCGAGGCGAGCGCCTTGGCCGCGCCGCCGCGTGCCTCTTGCGGGGGCAGCGGGCGGATACGGGGGGCGGGAGCATCAGCCATGCGGCGATTCCCCGGTGAACTTGCGCACAATGTTGCGCTGCGTGCCGATGCCCTCGATCGACGCCTCTATCCGGTCGCCGTCCTGCAGGAACCGTCCACTGGCCTGGCCGACGCCCGTGGGTGTGCCCGTGAAAAGGATGTCGCCCGGCCGCATCGTCGTGCGCGTGTTCACGAAGGCGAGCAGGCGCGGCACGTCGAACGTCATCTCGCAGGACCGACCGTCCTGCCGCCCCTCGCCGTTCACTGACAAAGTCATGCGCAGATCGGGCGACGCGTCGCCGAATTCATCGCGGGTGACGATCCACGGGCCGACCGGCGTGGTGGCGTCCAGCCCTTTGCCACCCAAAAAGTCCATGCCGATGCCCGGCGTGCCCTTTTGCAGGTCGCGCGCGGAGACGTCGTTGCCGATGGTATAGCCCAGGATCGCTTCTCCTGGCGTGGGCGCTTCGGCAAGCAGGCGGCCGACTACCGCGACCAACTCCACTTCGTAGTCGAGTTGCGCGGTGACAGGCGGATAGCGGATCGCATCATGGGGGCCGGTCAGCGCATCATAGGGTTTCAGGAAGGCGACCGGCGGCGTATCGGCATCGAGCCCGAATTCCGCGACATGCTTGCGGTAATTGGCGCCCGCGATCACGACCTTGTTCACCCGGTCGATCGGCGCCAGGAGCCCCGCCCCGTCAAGCGGGACGCTCTGCCCGGTCAACGGCGGGGAACGAGTGAACCGACTCGCAACCAGATCGGGGGCCCAGGCCTCAAGTGGACCGTCGATCAGATCGACCTGCCCGGAATCGCGGGCAATTCCCCAGAAAGGCGCGCCCTCCGCGAAAACCCGGCATAGTTTCATATCGAACTTCCCATTTCGTTGGAGCGGACATGTGTAAATCCATCGTCACTCCCGGCGCATCGCGCTTTATCAGCTTACCGCCAAAATCGGAAAAGATATTTTGATGACATAATCATAATCGGATGTCAGAAAGGCATCGTAAAGTCGGCACGCGCGCCTTCAGGTTCGCGAGGGGGTGATCTTTTTATCGGGCCCCGGAGAGGAGGCAGGCGACGAAGCGCCTTTCCTCCCAGCAGCTTACGACAATGGACGATGTGGATATACCGCACCATGAGGGGGAGGAAGACATGCATTATCGAGAATTTCGCAGCGCGTCGCTGTTGGTCCTTGCGCTGTGTCTGCCAGCGACGGCCGTTTGGGCGCAGGATGCGACGCCCACGGGCGCTGCTGCCGCGAAGCAGGCCGGTGAGGCGGAGGGCGACATCATCGTGACGGCGCAACGCCGGTCGGAACGGCTGCAGGACGTGCCAATCGCGATTTCCGCCGTTTCGGGAGAAAGCCTGCAGGCGCGGGCCGTCTCCAATCTTCAGGATTTCACTGCGACCATTCCCAGTGTGAACGTGCAGCAACGCCGTGCGTCAGGGGTCATCACCATTCGCGGCATCGGGTTCGAGATTGCGACCGCCGGCGCGGATCCCGGCGTGGCCGTGCATACTGACGGTGTCTACGTGTCCCGTCCCGCCGCTGCGATCGCGAATTTCTATGACCTTGAGCGGGTGGAAGTGGCGCGCGGACCGCAGGGGACGCTATATGGCCGCAATGCAACCGGAGGCGCCGTCAATATCATCACCCACGCGCCAGGCGATACGCTGAACGGCTACATCGACGCCAGCTATGGCAATTTCAACGCGCTGACCGTCGAAGGCGCCGTGGGCGGGCCGATCGCGGACGGAGTGTCGGCGCGCATCGCTTTCCGTACCGACGACCATGACGGATACGGGAAGAACCTCGCCAACGGTAGGGACGTCAACGACCTGAAGACCCGTGCCATGCGCGCGCGGATACGCATCGAACCCGTGGCGGATTTGCGCATCGATTTGAGCGCGGACTATTATCATCAGAACGACAGCTTCTTTACCCCACATTTCGAGGGCCCCTACGTCGCAACGAGCGTCGTGCTGGGAGCGAGCGCGCCCGGCAAGCAGGATGTCAATCTCGATCAGGATACGATCAATAAACGCACATTCTGGGGCGCTTCGGCCAATGTCGAATGGAATCTGAATGACCGGATTCTGGTCCGGTCTATCACAGGCTATCGCAGCAACAAATATTACTGGTATAACGACGGCGATGGCACAAACCTCTATGTGGCGCGTGTCGGCCGCAATGAGGATGGGCATAGCTGGTCACAGGAACTGCAGCTGGTCGGCACCATGCCGCGGCTGAACTGGGTATTGGGCGGCTATTATTTCTTCGAGCATAATTTCGCCAACGGTTTCGGCTCGATCCCGTCGATCAACCTGTTCAACAACGATCAGGTCGGCATTTTGGAAACCAATTCCTACGCCGTTTTCGGCCAGGCTACGTACAAACTGACCGACTGGATCGGTATTACAGCCGGTGGCCGCTATACCGAAGAAAAGAAGGCGCTGGTGTACGAGGCCACCGGGACGCTGCCAAACCGCGTACTGCGTGATGATGCGGTGGCGGGGCCATCAACAGCGAAGTTCCATTCGTTCACGCCCAAGCTCAGCATCGACTACAAAGCGGCGCGGGACATCCTCCTTTATGCGAGCGTGCAACGTGGCTTTAAGAGTGGCGGCTACGCAGTCGGCGCGAAAACCCCCGCGTTCCGGCCGGAGACGATCTGGAGCTATGAGGCGGGCGTGAAGGCGACCTGGCTGGACGGGTCGCTTCGGACCAATATCTCCGTCTTCCATTACGATTATACCGACTTGCAGGTCGGCTTCATTCAGGGGCTGGTGTCGGTTGTCACCAATGCGGCGAGCGCGAAGGTGAACGGGCTGGAGGCGGAGGTCACAATCCGTCCGACGCGTCGCTTCACGATCGAGGCAAACGGCTCGCTGCTTGATGCGACCTATTCGGACTATCGCACCACGGATCCCAACCGGCGGTCGCTGGGCGTGCTCGATCTATCGGGCAACCGGTTGGCGCAGGCGGCCAAGCATTCGGGATTCGTGGCGGCCCAATACGAGATACCGGCGTTCGACGGCGGCATTACCCTGCGCGGCGAATATACCTTCTCCGGCCCGGTATTTTTCGATGCGTTCAACCAGCCGCAGTTCAGCGGCAGAGGCTATGACGTGATGAACGCATTTGTCACATACCGCACGTCTGACGAGAGATGGAGCGTGGCCGGTTTCGTGCGTAATCTGGCGGATGCTGACGTCGCTGTCGGCGGGTTGGTCGGCAGCGTCCTCCAGGGCGCGCCCATCCAGATGAGCTACTTGCCGCCGCGCACCTATGGATTGCGCGTGGGTTACAGGTTCTGACCCGTAGGGAAGGGGGCGTTGCGCCGTCCCCTTCCAGCCCTCGCCATTGTAACGCTGTAATCGTCTCACACGGGGAGGGCGGTCGTCATCTTGACGCGCTGTAGCGCGAAGCTGGAATTGATCGATGCCACGCCAGGCAGATGGAGCAGAACCTTTTTGAGGAAACGCTCATAGTCGTCGATGCTGCCTACCACCACGCGCATCACGTAATCGCACTCGCCGCTCATCGAGAAGCATTCGACTATCTGGGGATGCTCCAGCGTTTCCCTTTCAAGCGCTTCCAGTGTCTGCTCGTCATGCATTTTGAGACGGACATGGGCAAAGACATCCACCCCCAGACCGAGACGGCGTGGATCGAGCAACAATGCGCGCCCCAGAATTATCCCGTCGGCTTCCATCCGCTTGAGCCGGCGCCAGCAGGGTGTGTGCGAAAGCCCCACCTTTTCCGCGAGGGCCGCGACGGACAGGTCAGGGTCATGCTGTAGATGGCGCAGCAGTTTCCGGTCCATCTCATCCATATCCACCTCGAATCATCTTTGGAACAAACATCCTACATGAGGTTGGCATGATAGGATAACTTTGCTCAGAATGGCATCCATGTCGCGAAATTGGCAAAGATATGCCTGCCTTCGCATGGCACTATGGGGCAGCCGCAAAAACCGGACACCCGCCATATGAATCTGCCTCGGCTGGAACTGCACATACCCCAACCGCCCGCGCGGCCGGGTGACCCGGTGACGTTCGACCATGTCGCAATACCGCCCGCGGGTCTCGTTCGGCGGCCGGACAGCGCGTCTGATGAGGCGGAGATGCGCGACTTGCCCTACACGTTGATCCGGGTTCTGGACGAAGCGGGCGAAGCAGTTGGCCCGTGGAACCCCGGCCTGACGCCTGAGGTCCTGCGCAAGGGGCTGCGGGCTATGCTGCTGACTCGCGCGTTCGATGAACGGCTGTTCCGCGCGCACCGGCAGGGCAAGACCAGCTTCTACATGAAGTCCACTGGGGAAGAGGCCATCGGCGCGGCGCAGTCGCTGGCGCTCAGCCCAGGCGATATGTGCTTTCCGACCTATCGCGTCATGAGCTGGCTGCACGCGCGGGATTATCCGCTGACTGCCATGGTGAACCAAATCTTCTCGAACGCGGAGGATCCGCTGAAAGGGCGCCAACTGCCGATCCTCTATTCGGCGCGCGCCTATGGCTTCTATTCCCTGTCCGGCAATGTCGGCAGCCGCTTCGGTCATGCCGTGGGCTGGGCGATGGCGTCCGCGTACAAGCGCGACGACAAGATCGCCTTGGCCTATATCGGCGAGGGTACCACGGCTGAGGGCGACTTCCACGAGGCGTTGACGTTCGCTTCGGTCTACCGGGCGCCTTGCATCCTGTGCGTCACCAACAACCAGTGGGCGATCTCCAGCTTCGCGGGAATTGCAGGCGCCAACGAAACGACCTTCGCTGCCAAGGCGCTCGCTTACGGCCTTCCCGGCCTGCGTGTGGACGGCAATGATTTCCTGGCGGTCTGGGCGGCGACCCAATGGGCCGCGGACCGCGCGCGGACCAATCATGGTGCGACGCTGATCGAGTTCTTCACCTATCGCGCCGCCGGCCATTCAACCAGCGACGACCCCACGAAGTACCGGCCGGTGGAAGAAGCGGAACACTGGCCGCTGGGCGATCCGGTCGAGCGGCTGAAGCAGCATCTGGTCCTGCTGGGGGAGTGGGATCAGGGGCGGCACGATGCGCTGACCGCCGAGCTGGACGAGGCGGTCAAGGCCGCGGTCAAGCAGGCCGAAGCAGTGGGTACACTGGGGAAATCCAAGCCCAGTGTGCGGGAGATGTTCGAGGGCGTGTTCAAGGAGCCCGATTGGCGCGTGATCGAGCAACGCCGCGAGCTGGGGGTCTGAACCGTGCCGACGATGAACATGGTCCAGGCGCTCAATAGCGCGCTCGATGTCAAACTGGCTCAGGACCCCGACGTGCTGATCTTCGGCGAGGATGTCGGCTATTTCGGCGGCGTGTTTCGCGTGACGGACAAGCTGCAGGAAAAACATGGCCTGACCCGGTGTTTCGATGCCCCGATTTCCGAAGGCGGCATCATCGCGACCGCGATCGGCATGGGGGCCTATGGCCTGCGCCCGGTGGCGGAAATCCAGTTCGCCGACTATATTCTGCCGGCGTTCGATCAGTTGGTGAGCGAGGCCGCGCGCCTGCGCTATCGCTCCAACGGCGAGTTCTGGGCGCCCATTACCGTGCGGTCGCCTTATGGCGGCGGCATCTTCGGCGGGCAGACGCACAGCCAGAGCCCGGAGGCGATCTTCGCGCATATTACCGGTCTCAAGACCGTCATCCCATCCAACCCTTATGACGCCAAGGGCCTGCTGATAGCGGCTATCGAGGAGGACGATCCCGTCATCGTCCTGGAGCCTAAACGGCTTTACAACGGCCCCTTCGACGGACGCCACGATCAGTCGCTCAAGACCTGGTCGGATCATCCGATGGCAGACGTTCCCGATGGCCACTACACCGTGCCGATGGGCAAGGCCGCCACCGTGCGGGAAGGTGCGGATGTCACTGTGCTCGCCTACGGCACCATGGTTCATGTCGCCCTTGCAGGGATAGAGGAGGCGGGTGTCGACGCGGAACTGATCGACCTGCGCTCCATCGTGCCGCTCGACATCGACGCCATCGTGGCTTCGGTGCGCAAGACGGGTCGCTGCGTCATCTTCCACGAGGCTTCCCGCTTCGGCGGCTTTGGCGGGGAACTGTCCGCGCTGGTGCAGGAACGCTGCTTCGATCATCTCAAGGCCCCGATCGGCCGGGTGGCGGGCTGGGACACGCCCTATCCGCATGCCTTCGAATGGGACTATTTCCCCGGTCCTGGCCGGCTGTCGGCCGCGCTCAAGCGCGCCATGGAGTATTGACCATGGGCCTCTTTCATTTCCGGCTGCCCGATGTTGGCGAGGGAGTCGCCGAAGCGGAGATCGTCGTCTGGCACGTCAAGCCCGGCGACGTCATCAAGGAGGACCAAAGCCTCGTCGATGTGATGACTGACAAGGCGACGGTCGACATGACATCGCCTGTCGATGGCAAGGTGCTCGTCATCCATGGCGCGGTTGGCGATATGCGGGCCGTAGGTTCGGTGATCGTCGAACTGGAAGTCGAGGGGGTTGGCAACGTCGGCGCGGATCCTGTCGACCTGGCACGTGCGCCGGAGTCCGTTCCCCCTCCAGTCGTGATCGCGCCGCCGCCGGTCGCCGCGCCTGAGCCGCAACCGGCTCGCGTGTCCCGCCCTGAAAAGGCGGCCTTCACGACGCGCGCGGCGGGGGGGGCGCCGCTTGCCGCGCCCGCCACGCGGCGGCGCGCCTATGACCTGGGTATTCCCCTCCAATTCGTACCCGGCACCGGCCCCGGTGGGCGTATCACACCGCAGGATCTCGATACTTACATCGCCAGCGGCGGTGCGAACGCCACCGGCGGCGATGCGCGCTACGCGGTGCGCGAGCGGGTGAACGATACCCGCATCATCGGAATGCGCCGCAAGATCGCGGAGAAGATGCAGGAGACCAAGCGCCGCGTTCCCCATATCGCCTATGTGGAGGAATGCGACCTGACCGAGTTGGAGGCGCTGCGCGTCGACCTCAACGCACATCGCAAGGACGGGCAGCCCAAGCTCACTCTGCTGCCCTTCTTCATCAGGGCGCTGGTGAAAGTCCTGCCCGATTTCCCGCAGATCAATGCGCGCTTCGACGATGACGAAGGCGTGCTGCATGAATATGCCGGCGTTCATGTCGGCATCGCCACGCAGACGCCTGCAGGCCTGGTGGTGCCAGTCATCCGCCATGCCGAGACGTGTGACGTCTACGACATCGCGTCGGAACTGGTCCGCCTGAGCAGCGCCGCTCGGGACGGCAAAGCGACACGGGACGAGCTTTCGGGATCGACGATCACGATCACCTCGCTTGGCCCGCTGGGCGGCATCGCGACGACGCCGATCATCAACCATCCCGAAGTTGCGATCGTCGGCCCGAACAAGCTGGTGGAGAGGCCCATCGTCCAAGGGGCATTCGTTACCGTGCGCAAGATGATGAACCTGTCCTCCTCCTTCGATCACCGGATCGTGGATGGCTATGACGCGGCGCTTTTCGTGCAGGCCTATCGCCGGGTGCTGGAACACCCCGCTCTCCTTTTCATGGATTGATCGATGACCGATATTCTCAGGCCCAGGGTTCTTGTCGTCGGAGGAGGCCCCGGTGGCTATGTCGCTGCGATCCGATGCGGCCAGTTGGGGCTGGACACTATTCTGGTCGAGGCGAGCCGGCTTGGCGGCACCTGCCTCATCCGCGGGTGCATCCCGTCCAAGGCGATGATCCATGCGGCGAGCACGTTCGCGACCATGTCCAGTGCCGCCAGCGCACCGTGCTTCGGTATCTCGCTGGCGTCCGCGCCGCTTCTGGATATGGGCGGGACGATCGCCTGGAAGGAGAAGATCGTCGACAGGCTGAACGGGGGCGTAGGCGCCTTGCTCAAGCGCGCCAAGGTCAAGGTGATCGAAGGGTGGGGGCAATTTTCGGACGCCAAGACCTGCACGGTGGAGACCGTCGACGGGGCCGTCGTCATCCAGGCCGATCATGTGATTTTGGCGACCGGATCGATGCCGGTCGAACTGCCGTTCCTGCCCTTCGGCGGAAAGGTCATCAGCTCGACCGAGGCGCTTTCGTTGCCGGAGCTGCCGAAGAAGCTGGTCGTTGTCGGCGCAGGCTATATCGGGCTGGAACTCGGCATTGCCTTCGCCAAATTCGGCGTCGAGGTGACGGTCGTAGAGGCCGCCGATCGCATCCTGCCGCTCTATGACGGCAAGTTGGTGGAGCCTGTGCGTCGCTGGCTCGACAAGCATGGCGTAGCGCTACTGCTGGGCGCCAAGGCGCTGGGCGAACGCGGGGATGGTCTGGCGGTCGAAACAGCCGACCATGAACAGATCGTCCTGCCCGCCGATCACATCCTCGTTACCGTGGGCCGCAAGCCGCTGACCGAGGGCTGGGGGCTGGCGGAAATGGCGCTGGCGATGGAAGGACGGTTCGTGAAGGTCGATGAGCGGTGCGCGACGTCCACGACAAATGTCTGGGCGATCGGCGATCTGGTGGGAGAACCGATGTTGGCCCACAAGGCGTCGGCGCAGGGCGAAATGGTGGCGGAGATCATCGCGGGAAAGCGCCGCCGCTTCGACCCGGTGGCGATCCCGGCGGTCTGCTTTACCGAGCCGGAAATCGTCAGTGTCGGCCTTGGTCCCGATGCGCCCGATACGGTCGCGGGGATTTTCCCCTTCGCGGCAAACGGTCGCGCCCTGTCGATGGAAGCGGGCGACGAAGGCGGCTTCGTGCGTGTCGTCGCGCGCGCGAGCGACCGGCAAATCGTCGGAATTCAGGCGGTGGGCGCCCATATCTCGGAACTGTCGGCCGCATTCACGACCGCCATCGAAATGGGCGCCGTGGTGGACGATATCACCGGAATCATCCACGCCCATCCGACATTGGGGGAAGCCTTTCACGAAGCTTCCCTGAAAATCCTGGGCCATGCCATCCATATTTGATGCGACCGGATGCAGCCGCGCTGTCGAAATGCCATTCTGGGGGCGGCCGGCATCATCGGCGATGGGGCAATCAGATCATACCGGTGGCATGTACGACAACGGGGATTAGCTTAACTCAGCCGCCAATCTGTCCAAGAAAGCGGGGACCACCTCAGATTGCGCATGTCCGCTGCGGATATGGGTCCGAGAGACTCTGTCCAACGTAGGGGGCCTATATTTTGGGGGGGTGAAGGACAACAATGCCCGAGCCTGTGGGCCCCTTCTCAAGGCATATATCGACCCGCTCTAGCAAGGAATCCCGCATCGTTCTCGCCTCATGGCCGTTGCTTCCACCGCCGAGTAAAGCGGCTTCAAACGCCTTCGCGACTGTAGAAATTTCCGAATAACCAAGAGTGCCGGCAAGACCGGCAAGGCGATGGACCACCGGAATGATGGTGTCTGCCGAGCTTCCGTCCCACGTCGAGAGTGCGATACGATCTTCGGCCAAGCGGTTCATGAAACGAGCGCGAAGTGGTGCGAAGGGGTCCGGTGCCTCAGTCATTGCCAGCAAAACTCCGCACTTGCGCTGCCAGTGACATGGGATCGAATGGCTTGGCGATGACGCCCCGCGCGCCAAGCGTGATGAGGCGGGCCCGCTCCGAAGCTTCGGCCCGAGCGGTGAAATAAACGACTGGAAGAGCGGCGCCGAAACGTTCGACGATCTTTGCGTGCGTCGTCGGGCCGTCCATGCCCGGCATCATCATGTCCAGCAGGACCAGATCCGGTTGCCAAGTCTCGAGTACATCCAGAGCTTCAGCGCCGGAGCCGCAGCATCGTACTTCCAGTTCGGGATCGAGTTCCAGCGACATGGCGGCTACTTCCCTAAGGTCGGGCTCATCGTCGACGTATAGGACTTGCAGGGTCATCGTGAAGGCTCCTGACTTGGACGTGCGCCGGCCAACGATCCGACGATCGCGACGAGGCTCGAGATCGGCGTGCGGGACTTGGTAAGGTATGCATCGACCAGGCTCGCGGTTGACGGATCGGCATCCTGCGCGGAGAAAATGACCACTGGCAGCGGCTCGCTGCCAGTGGCGCGAAGTTCGGGAAGCAGCGCTATGCCGCTTCCGTCGGCCAGTGTCAGGTCGAGCACCGCAAGATCGAAGCTCTGGCGCCTCAGTTCCGCGCGGGCCGCAGCGACTCCGGGCGCCGCTACCACTTTCGCGCGACCTTCGAGTGCTGCGGCGAGAAGAGCGACGACGTCGGGATCGTCCTCGACATGGAGCACGCGCGGCAACTTGCCAATATGGCCGAATGCGGCCGCGTCGATGCGGTCGACGAGCCGGGAGACCTCGCCTGGCTTGTGCAGCCAGTCGAGAACGAGCGCGGCATCGCCGTCGAGTTCGCTGGCTCCGGGGCGTCCACCTAGCGCGAGCAGCGGGGTACTTTCGTTGACCGGAGATTCGCGGATGGTGCGGATCATGGCAATTCTCTCACCATCAGGCAGTCCCATGTCGACCACTATTGCGGCGAACAGATTGCTTTCCAGAAGCGGCTCCAGTTCCGCCACCGACCGAGCCAGCCGAACTTCGTAGCCCGCCTTGCGAAGCGCCGCCGTAAACGTAGATGCCGCGCCGTTTCCGCAGACTAGCAAGACGGCCGTTGCCGGGATGTCGGAGTCCGCGCTCAAGGGCCGCATGGCTGGCAGCAGAAGGCGAAACGTCGTGCCTTCTCCCGGTGTCGTCGTGAAATCGACATCTCCCCCAAGTCGCCGGATGATCTCGCGAACGATGCTGAGGCCAAGGCCGGTGCCGCCCTTCTGGCGGGAGTCCGATGAGTCAGCCTGAGCGAACTTTCCGAAGATGCGGCTCTGGAATTCCGCCGGTATGCCCGGGCCTTGGTCCATGATGCGGATCGCGTGCCGTTCGGTGCCGGGTTCCAGTTCGATGGTCACGGTGCCTTCGCGGGGCGAGAACTTCACGGCATTGGACAGGAGGTTGTCGAACACTTGCGCCAGCCTGTCCCTGTCCGCATTGACAAGGACAGGCCCGGATGGCGGTTCGAATTCCACGCTGACCCCGAATTCGCGCGCATAGCCGTCTATCGCATCGCGCGCCGCGAATAGCTGCGTGCAAAGGTCCAGTTCCTGGTTGTTGAACGGCATGCGGTCCGATTCCATCTTCTCGATGTCGAGGATATCGTTGATCAGGCGGACGAGGCGGTCGGCATTGCCCCGCGCGATCTCAACCAACCGGGTAGCGCGTGCGTCAAGCCCATTGCCAGACTGCGCGGAAAGCAGCCCCAGCGAACCTGCGATGGACGTAAGCGGCGTGCGCAGTTCGTGGCTGACGGTGGAGACGAACTCCGTCTTGAGCCGTTCGATGCGTTTGCGTTCGGTCACGTCACGGATGACCGCGACATAGCGCAACCCCTCCGTGAGCCGCACTGCAGACAGAGCGACCTCGGCTGGGAACGCCGTTCCGTCCTTGCGCAGGACTTCGATTTCGTGAGAGGCGCCTGGTCCGTGTTCGGGCAGTTCCATGGCGCGCAGCAGGCCCGCGACTTCCCCTAATGGCGGGCGCGTGGCGAGCAACATGCCCACGTCCCTTCGGTCGAGTTCGGCCAGCGAATAGCCGAACATGCGCTCGAACGCGGGGTTACCGCCTTCGATGCTGCCGCTGGGATTGATGGTGACGATCCCGTCCATCGCGCCTTCGAGAATGGCCTGACGCCGCTGGGAGGCGTCGCGCAGGTCGGTGAGGGCACGGTCCCGGCTGGCGATCGTGCGCCGCAAGGCCAGCCACGCGCCGCCGAGCAAGAGAAGGAGCACCACGAGCAGCCCGAAGCTCACCGTGCGGAGGAGGGCGGTGGCGCGATCGTACTCGGCGACGACCTGGCGTAGCCGGGCGTTCTCGCGGGCGAGCAGTTCCGCGATGTCCTTTCGGATTCCGTCCATCAGGCGCTTGCCGCGTCCCTCGGTGATCTGCGCTTCGGCACGGTCCTTGAAACCCGCATGGCGCAAGGCCACGGTTTCCTGCGCGAACGCCTGCTTCTCACGCGAGAGGTTGAGCAGGTCCTCGATCATCGCCAGATCTTCCGGATCGTCCGCGTAGGATTGCCGAAGGACGGGCGCGGTCTTCGCCAATTGCGCCGTTCCGTTGCGCAACGGCTTCAGGAAGCTCTCCTTGCCGGCGATTACGTAACCGCGAGAGCCGGTCTCGATATCCTGATGGTCTGCCAGCACCGATGCCAGCAGGGTGCGCTGTTCCTGCGTGGAGGCCTCTTCCCGGCGCAGTGCATTTGCGCCCCGGACTTGTGCGAGCAGAACCAGGCCCAGTGCCACGAGAATCACTGGAACGACGAAGGCGGCCAGACCGGCGACAAGGTGTCGACAAACCTCCCGCTGCGTCGTGTCAGGTTGTGACAAGGCGTGACCTTTCCTGTGACTTTGGAGCGAGCCTAGGAGCAGTTGGTAAATGTTTACCTTCCGGTAGGATGTTTTTAAGTATTTTTGCGGAATGGGCGCGTTTTCCAATTCGCTGGTGGTTCCCGCGAGAACCCCGCTTCGGGTGCTGGTCGTCGATGACGACCCGCTCCTGCTTGAGGTCGTAGCGATCCAGTTAGAGATGCTGGGCTGCGAGGTCGCGTCGGCGGATGGGGGTGAACGTGGGCTCTCGGCGCTGGAAAGCGCGGAGGTCGACCTGCTCGTCACCGATTGGCAGATGCCCGGCGTCGACGGGATGGAAGTCGTGCGACGCGCGCGTGCTGCGCGTGCGGGCGAGGGGTATCTGCACATCGTCATGATGACCGCGCGCGGGGACGAGCAGACAATGCGTGCCGCGCTGGAAGCGGGCGTGGACGATTTCCTGGAAAAGCCGGTCCAGCCCATCGCGCTGGAGATCGCCGTTGCAAGCGCGCTGCGCAACCGCCTTCTCCACCGCCGCCTGGAGCGTCGCAACAACCTGCTGTCCACGGCGCACGGGCGCACGCGCGAGGCTCTCGACAGAATACGCGCGGATCTGGCGGCGGCGACCGCCCTGCACGAGCGGCTGCTGCCACCCGAGGGGCGCATCGGCGCCCTCGCGCTGTCGCGGATGTACAGGCCGGCGGCGGTGCTGGGGGGCGATTCGATTGGCGCTTCCCTGCTGCCGGACGGATCGGTGCTGTTCTTCGTGATCGACGTTCGCGGACACGGCGTTCCCGCCGCGCTCGATTCTTTCCATCTGCACCATCGCCTAAAGCAGATGCGGCCGGCCACGCCCGTGGCGCTGGGCAACGCGCTGGCGACTGTCAACGAGGAGATCGCCGCACGCGAGGACGACAGCTACGCGACGATCGCGTGCGGGTTGCTGTCTCCCGAGCGCGAGGAAGGTTGGATATGCTGCGCCGGGCATCCTTCTCCGATCCTGTTGATCGACGGAGAGGTGAACATGCTGGAGGACGGACGCTCGATGCCGGCAGGCTGGTTCTCCGGAACCGAATTCGCACCCGCCCGGTTCGCGTTTCCGCGGGGCGCACGGCTGATGCTCTACTCCGACGGCGTGACCGAAAGCACCGACGAGGCGGGGGAGGAATTCGGTCTGGACCGGTTGTCCGCATTGATGGCAAGAACCCGCCCCATGCCATTGGCGCAGGCTGTTCAGGACATCGAGCGAGGGCTGACCTCCAGGCGCCTGGGCGCGGGGTTTGAGGACGACATTTCGCTTCTGGCATTCGAGCACGAGAAGGGCGACGACGGTGATGGGTAATAGCGCGGGTATTCTTGAGATCGCTGTCGATCACGTCAGGCTGGATGCCATGGCGGCGCCGGGCTTTCGCGAGCAGGTCGCCGCGCTGCTTTCGGGGAAGCCCGACCGGGTGCTTCTCGATCTGGACAAGGTGCAGTTCATCGACAGTACCGGGATTGGTGTATTCGTGTCGCTGCTCAAGATGATGGGGCCTGGCGGGCGCGTTGCCGTAACCGGTGCGAACGATGGTGTGCGGAGGTTGTTCCACATGACCCGCCTGGATACCCTGTTCCGCCTGTGCGACGACGAGGGACAGGCACGTGCAGTCCTCGCCTGAGGGCGATGCCATAGTCGTGCAGGCCGATTTTGCGGGAGTACGGATTCTCGCGGAGCATCTGCGACTGCGCTGCGAAGCGGCGGGAGTCGACACCGCGAGCATCTTCGACCTTGAGCTGGCCGTGGTGGAAGCGGCCAACAATGTCATCGATCACGGCTTTGACGTTGCGGGACACGGGAAGATCGGGTTCTCGTTGACGGCCGCAAACGGCTGTGTGACCGCGATCCTGACGGACTGCGGGCGGGCGGTGCCCGAAGTCTTCTTCGAAGACGGAGCGATGCCGGAACCGCTCTCTTCTCGCGGACGGGGGGCGGGGATCATTCAAGCCTGCGTCGATACGGTAAGCTACGCCAGTTCCGGTGGCGGCAACCGTCTGGTCCTGACCAAGTGCTATCGCCCGACGGGCGGGTGAAACGGTTCAGGCCGCTTTCGCGGCGGCGTTAGCGAGCGGCAAGGCAAAGCGGAAACGGGTATCTCCGGGGACGCTGGTGAATCCGATCTTGCCGCCGTGCCGTTCGACGATCGCGCGCGAGATGTTGAGGCCAAGGCCGCTGCCCCCGGTCTGGCGTTGGTTGCCGCCGACCGCCTGGGCGAACTTGCCGAATATCCGCTCGCGGAATTCGGCGGGAACGCCGGCGCCGTGGTCCTGAACGGTGATTACCGCCTCCTGCGCTAAGGCCTCAACGGTGATGGTCACGATGCCGCCCTCGGGGGAAAACTTCGCGGCGTTGGAGATGAGGTTGGCCATGACCTGTTGCAGCCGGTGTGCATCCGCCTCGACAATCACCGCGCCTTCCTCTCGACCGAGGGCGAGGATGATGCCTCGTTCGGCTGCATAGGATCGGTTTATCTCGGTGGCATCGTGCGCCACTTCGTTGAGGTCCACCGAGGCGAAGTTAAATTCCAGTTTTCCCGACTCGACCTTGTCCGCATCGAGGATGTCGTTGACGAGCGTGAGCAGGCGCTGGGCATTGCGATCGGCCAGCTTGACGAGTTCGAGCGCTCTAGGCGGCAAGCTTTCCCGAAGGGGCCCCATGAGCAGCCCGGTCGCCCCCCGGATCGAGGTGAGCGGCGTGCGCAGTTCATGGCTGACCGTGGAGACGAAGTCGTTCTTCATCTTCTCCTGCGCCCTGCGCTCGGTGATGTCGGTATAAGTCAGCGTATATGTGCCGTTCGCTCCCGGCCGGCCGCGGATTTCCAGGCAAAGACCGTCCAGCCCCAGATCGCGGACGAGCGAGATGGGCGCGCGCTCATACGCGGCAAGCGTTTCCTCCGGCTCTTCGGGCATCCCGGGCAGCGAGGCGAGGGTAGAGCGGATGGTGCTGCCGTCTTCGATCGAAGCACCCAGCAGCGTGCCCAGTTGCGCGTTCCACGCCAGCAGGCGGCCATCACGATCCATTAGCGCCACGCCGTGGCCGACATTGTCGAGCGTCTCGCGCAGGAGAGCTGCGTTAGCGCGGGCCACCGCCGAGGTCCTGCGCCGGGCTCCGACATGCCAGAGGAGCAGGCCGCCCGCCGCCAGCGTGATCGCCAGCCCGGCAAGCAATGCCGCAAGGACGGTATAGCGACTGTTCGCAGCGGCGGTGCGCTCGGACTCCAGCCTTTCTGCAAGGGCGGCTCGTTCCTCCCGCTCGACGGCGATGGACTGCACGCGGATCGCGTCCATCAAGGTCTTGCCCAGGCTACTTCCATCGCCTTGCCGCGAGTGGATTGATCGCGTCGTCAGCGCCACCTTGCGGCGCGCCAGGGCGGCCAGCCGCGCCATGACGCGATCGCTGACGGACCAGTCCAACCGCTGCAGATCTTCCAGTTCGGCCGACAGCGTCTCGCGGGCGGTCTCGAAGGGGGCAAGGTAGGCCGGGTCTCCGGTCAACAGGTAGCCCCGTTGCCCGATCTCGATGTCCCGCAGGCTGGAGACGAAGTGGTCGAGCTTGTCGATGCGCTCGTAAGTGGCCGCAACCGCGCTGCGCGATTGCTCCTCACGCCACCATGCGCCGGTGAGCGCCGATCCGGCGATCCAGACCGCCGCTATCAGCCCGATCAGGCCGATCGCGGCCATCACCAGGAGCAGCCGATGGCCGGCGTTGTCCGACGTCGGGTGGCCGGTCGGGGTCACGACCATTGCTCCCGCAGTTTCCCCAAACGGTACATGACCGCCTGCGCCTGCTCTTCGAGGCCCTGAAGGTCGAAGGTCTCCAGGGGCCTGGGGATGGTATCAATCACGCATAGCGTACCGATCGCCACGTTCTCGGGCGAAAGGAGGCGCGCGCCCGCATAGAATCGCACGTAGGGTGTTCCGACCACGAGCGGATTGCCTGCAAATCGGAGGTCCAACTGGGCGTCTGGAACAACCATCGTGCCCTCGGCCAGAATAGCGTGGCCGCAGAAAGATATGCTGCGAGCCGTTGATGAGACAGCGAGCCCGACGGATGCAGGAAAGCACTGCTGTTCCTCGGTCACGATGGAAATCAGGGTCATCGGCACCTGAAACATCGCGGCCGTCTCCGAAACGAGGGTCGTCAGCACCGGGTCGTTGCTGATGCGCTCTATCGGATAGGCGGCCACGATTTTCAGCCGTTCGGCCTCGTCGGCGCTTTTGCGGGCGATGGTGAAGTGATTGACCGTCATTGTGGCGCCACGCAGTGCAGGGGACCCGCTACGTCGCCGCCGATCGGGCGCTTGAGGTCTGCGGGCAGGATTCGGCCAAGCTCGCGATGCAGCAGGGCTTCCAGGACGATCGCATTGGTCGATGCGGTACGGGTCCATTCATACCCTGCGGAGGCTTCGTAGCGGCCTTCCAGCCAGCCGGTATCGCTGTCGAAGAGGGTAGACGTTGCCGACATCGCTGCCTTAGCCGACGGCGCGCCCATGGCCCACATCGCGAACGCCGCCTTGGTGGAGATGAGCGCGAGCGCAGGTTGGGAGGAGCCGTCCTCGGCCAGCGTGGCCCACGGGGTGCCGCCGCCGACGACGGTGCCGGTCAGGGCATAGGGCGCGGAATTGCGCCGGAAATCGGAACGGGCGGTGACGATGCGGGTGCGGGCCCGCCTGCGCTCCTGCGCGGCGAAGAGCCTGTCCGCCATCGATTTCTGGGCGTGGAGCGCGGCTCCGTCCGGGCCATGCCAGCCCATCTCCATGCCAAGCAGCGCATAAGGCACGACATGCAGCGGTGGGATCGCGCTTCCGGCACCGGCGATGGGGAAATCCACGCCTTCCACCGTGACGCTGTAGTCTGCGATCTTCGGCAGGTTGTCTGCCGCCGCAAGGCCCCAGGCGCGGTAGCCCTGAGCGGCATAGACGCCGTAGCCCGTCGCGACGTCTCGCACCGTGGCGAGCGTCGCGGAACCCGGCGGCCCCTGCAGGACCTGCCCTTGTCCGTCGATCGCGGCGCAGATCTGCCAGCGCTCGACGATGCCGGCCACGGAATGCGCGTATTGCGGGTAGGACAGCGCCAGCGTCCTGATCCAGAGCAGCAGCCTACCCAGTTGCACACCCGACCAGCCGGGATCGCGGTCGGTGGCGGGCGGGTCCATCAACTGCCCACTGTTGCAGGCGTAGAAGCGGCCGGGCAACTGGCCGCGCGCCAGCGGCGCCGCATGGAGAAAAACCAGCAGGGGGCTGATCGCGGCGTCGAATTCGCGCCGGTCGATGGCACCTAGGCGCAAGGCGCAGATCGCGGCCGCCAGTTGGTCGCCGATTGTCGCGGTCGTGCTGAAACCACCGCCCGCGCTGGTTTCGACGAGGCCAGTGGCGCCATTGCGCGCGGACCGGAAATACTGCCAGGCGACCTTCGCGCGATCCTTGTCGGTCGGCCCGGGCGATGCGAGGCCCGTCGTCTCCTCGCGGATGGCGCGCGCCACGACGCCGCAGCCGGAAAGCCCCATCAGGCCCAGGCCAGCCAGCATCCGGATGCCGTCGCGGCGGGTGGCGGAAGGCATGGTCAAAATTCGTGACTCCACGATATCATCAGGCCGCCGTTCCTGAAGCGCCCGGTATCCTTGCCCGCGCGTCGCCAGGGAAAGCGATTGCCCGAATAGTTCGCATACTGAACCGAGACGCGATTGGATCGGTAATCGAAGAAGCCGAACCCATAAGTGAAGTCCGGATCCCACGGCTGCTGTCCGTGCTCCCAGGCATAGGCGGTGAAGTCCAGGTAGATGCGCCGGGTGAAAGGATAGCGGCATCCAAGCGACGCGCTGCGCTTCCACTTGCCGGGACTGCCATCATTGCGGACGAAGCGCGGGGTGGCGTTGAGGTTCGCCCGGCAGTCGATCGACAAGTCGGAATCGATGAGCAGCTGGCGGGCAAGGACTCTGGGCATTGGTGCCTTGTAGCCTGCCGACACCGTTCCCTGAGACAGTCGCGTGACCGGGTCGCCTTCGGCCGGATCGAAGCGGTTGTTGGCATAGTTCGAGTAGATCAGGCTGAAGGTATAGGGGTGCCAGTCGTCGTATCCGAAGCTGTACGTGAAATCAGGGTCCCAGGGCTTGCGTGCGGACTTGTCGAGATACTTGTGCATGGTGAGGTTCGCGAACCAGTGGCCGAGCGGCCGATATTGCAGGTTCAGGCGCAGTGCCGGGCTTGTCGATGCGACGACGCCGTTGTCCTGATTGCCCGCCGCGCGTGAACTGAGGGGAACGTAGAGGCCCGGCGTCACCGTCAGGCCTTCCAGCAGTTCGCGTGCCTCGCTGTCATACCGCCGCAAATAGAGCTCTCGCAGCGGCAGGGCAAATGAGCTTTCCGCCCCCGCCAGGACATCGTCGGCCCCGGCCTCAGTGTCCTGCGCGCAGGCGAACGGTGCGAAGATGCAGCTCGAAACGAGCACGGATCCAGAGACCCAGGACCGAGGTTGCAGCAACCGGGAAGCTTGCATGACTTCACCCTATTGCATCTTGCGCGGAACCGAAACAGGCTTCATCAAATAATACATCGCTTTGGTCGCAAGAGAGAGAGGCAATGGCGTTCTATTTCGAACGATTCGAGCACCGAAAGCCTCCAGAACCTCTCCCCTGCTCATCATTAACGGAAGGTATATGGCAATATTTAGCCATCATTAACCTTTCTCTCGGCGCTTGGTATCTATGGTGGAGGTGGAGTAGTTCACTCAATTATGATGCATTATGGTTTGCCGTTCCCCTAGTTACTGCCGAGACGTTCGCCTACGTTGGTCTTGCCCTTTTCACGTATAACCTGTGGTCCACTTGCGATTACGAGCAAAAGCCGCCTCCTGCTTCCATAGCGGATTGTACGGATGGAGAAGGAGGCGACCGCCCGGTTTCGGTCGATGTATTCATTGCGACCTACGACGAGGACGAAGAACTTGTTCGCCTGTCCATCCGGGACGCCAAAGCGATCCGCTATCCGCATCGACTGGACCTGACGATCCACGTCCTCGACGACGGTCGCCGCGGAAGTATGCGCGCCGTCGCGCAGGAGGAGGGGGTAAACTACATCACCCGTGCCGATAACGTGGGCTTCAAGGCGGGTAACCTGCGCAACGCCATGGAGCAGACGAGCGGCGATTTCATCGTCATCTGCGATGCCGATACGCGCCCTTTTCCGTCATTGCTGGAAAATACGCTGGGCTACTTCAGAGATCCTGACGTCGCCTTCGTCCAGACCCCGCAGTGGTTCTACGACGTTCCGGAGGGGCATACCCTTACGAAAGTATGGGGGCGAAGCGCAGGGGCCGCAGGACGCCTTGCGGCTGGCGCGATCGAGCGAGTGTTCGGAGAGATCCGGATCGGCGAGGACCCCTTCGTCAACGACCCCAGGATGTTCTACGATATCATCCAGCGTCGTCGCAACCGAGCCAATGCAGCGTTTTGCTGCGGCGCCGCGTCGCTGCACCGGCGAGAGGCGGTGATGTTCGTGGCCTTGCGCGCCTATGCGGAAGTGGTCGGGCGTACATCGCCAGAAAAGCGATCCCTGATCGACCGCTTCCTAGGCAGCCGGGCCGATCCCGCCTCGCAGGCGCTCGCCCGTTGGCAGGCGGCGCAGGCGCAGGAACTTACCCCTTACAAGTTCCACGTATCGGAGGACATCTACACATCGATAGTCCTGCATCGGGATCGCGAGCGGCGGTGGAAATCGGTGCTGCATCCGGCCGTGGAATCGAAGATGCTGTCGCCCCAGGACCTGCTTACCTGGACCATCCAGCGGTTTAAGTACGCGGGCGGCAGCCTCGACATCTTCTTCAACGACAATCCGGTTACGCGACCGGGCCTGACCTTGCCGCAGAGGCTGATGTACGCGACGACGTTCTGGTCGTACCTCGGCGCGCTATGGAACATGATGTTCCTTGCCGCGCCGCTTATCTACCTCTTCCTCGGTGTTCCGCCAGTAAGCGCCTACACCAGCGACTTCTTCGCCCATGCCCTGCCGTTCCTGGTCTGCAACGAGTTGGCCTTCATGGTCGGAACCTGGGGCGTTTCGGGCTACAAGGGCAAGGTGACCTACCTGGCCTCATTCCCGCTTTCCCTGCGGGCGATATGGGCGGTCGTGCGGGGACGGCAGATCAAGTTTCCGGTCACGCCGAAGGAACGGCAGGCGGGTAACTTCGCCCGTCTCGTCATGCCGCAGATCGTGCTCGTAGGGCTGACGCTCGGAGCGTTTGCCTTTGCCGCCGTGCGGCTGGCCCTTGGAGATCCCGACTACAGCCTTGGTGGCCTCATCGCCAACGGCTTCTGGGGCCTAAACAACATCCTCGCCATGGGCATCATGATCCGTGCCGCTTTCTGGAAGCCTGACTGGGAGACCGAATGATGTCGTTCGCCGCAAACCTTGCCCGGGCAAGAAGTCACCTCATCATCGTGTTCGGGCTGATCAGTGCCAGCGCGCTCATCATGAGCATCGAAGCGACCAAACCCGGGCGCGTCGCCACCAGCGCAAAGGGGACCGGCAGCGCTCCGACGTCGGCGGAGACCCGCGCCGCGACGTGGGCCTGGGCGAACTTGCCGCCGTCGCAGCGTACGCCCGAAATGCGCAGTGTCGCCGCACGCCTCGGGGTGCGTGATGCCCAGTCGGTGCGGCTCGGCAGCGGGGAGGCTGCCGTGATTCTGCAGGCTCTAGACAAGAGCCATGGAGATCAAAGGTGAAGAGCCTGCTAACCCGTTGGCTGCCGCCCCGCTGGCTGCTGCTGGCAGCGGCTCTGCTGCTCCCAGCACAGACGATATTGGCCGCATCGACAGAGAGCGACCCTATCGTCGCCGGCCCGTACTCCATCCTTTCGGCAGACAAGCAGGCCACGCACCCCGGACGGTACGGCCCGCTGACCGCGCGGGAAATGGAGATGGCGCGCATCGCCTGGCGCTATTTCGAGAACAATACCCAGGCGCAGACGGGCCTGGTCAACTCGGTCGACCGGTTCCCGTCCACTACCCTGTGGGACATCGCGAGTTCCATCGGTGCGATCGTATCCGCCCGCGAGATCGGACTCATCGATCAGGACGACGCTGCTGACCGACTGAGCCAGATGCTCGAGACGCTGGGTAAGATCGAGTTGTTTCGCAACCTGTGTCCGAACAAGGCGTACAACAGCGCCACCGCGCAGCGGGTGACCTACAGCGGCGAACCGGGAGAGATCGGCTGTTCCGCTCTCGACGTGGGGCGTCTCCTCGTGTGGATGCGCGTCATCGAACAGCGCTATCCGGCGTTGCAGCCTCTCGTGCAGGCGGCGGTGAAGCACTGGAACGTGCCGGCGCTTGTCCGGCAGGGCGAACTTTACGGCACCGCGCTTGGACCCGACGGGCAGGTGCAGTACCTGCAGGAAGGTCGCCTCGGCTACGAAGAATACGGGGCCAAGGCGTTCCGGCTCTGGGGATACGACACCGGCAAGGCCGCGGCGGCGGAGCCTTATGGGCTTCTATCCATCTACGGCATCCGGATTCCCTACGACGCGCGGGATCCGCATATGTTCGGCGCGCATAACTACGTCGTCACCGAAAGCTATGCGCTCGACGGGATCGAATTCGGCTGGGACGAGCCGGGCGATACCAGGACCGGACCGTTCGAGTTCAGCAGCGGCTGGATCGCCCGCGCCGCCGAGCGGGTATACCTTGCGCAGCAGGCCCGGTTCGAGAAGACCGGAATCCTCACCGCGCGCACCGAGCATCAGCTCGCGGGGGCGCCATACTTCGTCTACGATACCGTCTTCAGCGATGGCGTGCCCTGGGCGACGATCACCGATACCGGGGAAGCGCATCCGGAATTCGCATCGGTGGCGCTGAAAGGGGCGCTGGGCCTCTGGGTCCTCTGGAACACGCCCTACACCGACCGCCTCTTCGAGCATGTTCGCGGCGCCTTCGACCCCGAGCGCGGCTTCTACGAGGGCCTGCTGGAGAACGGCGGCGGGCGGATCGAGACTTTCACCGCCAACAACAACGGCATTATCCTCGAGACGCTGCTCTACAAGCTGCAGGGCGCCATCCTGCGCCCATCCTCGCTAGCGCGGCCGGTAGCCGGTTCGGCGCCGGCGCGAGCGACCACGCCGGTTGCCCTCCCGACGGCAAAGCCGGCTCCGGCGCCCGCTCCGTTGCGCCGTTCCGGGCCCCACTTGCCGGATGCGAAGGCGTCGCCGATCGTGACCGGGGCGGTCTGGGCGATACCATCGACCGATAGCGCGGCGCACCCCGGCCGCAGTGGTCCGCTGACTCCGGACGAGCAGGCGCTGGCATCGGCGGCCTGGGCGTACTTCAAGGCCAACACCCGGCCGGAAACCGGGCTGGTCGATGCGGTGGCCCGCTATCCATCGTCAACCCTCTGGGACACGGCTGCGGGCATCGGTGCGGTGGTTTCTGCCGAGCAGTTGGGGCTGATCGATATCGAGGAGGCTGATCGCAGGCTCGGCGCGATGCTGGCGTCCTTGCGCAAGATTACCCTGTTCAGGCAGATGTGTCCGAACAAGGCGTTCAACACTATGACGCTGGAGCGCACCGATTACGGGAACGTCCCGCGCGAGATCGGCTGCTCGGCACTGGATGTCGGACGCGCGCTGGTGTGGCTGAAGATCGTGCACCGGCTCTATCCGGAACAGCGCCGCGCGGTCGAGGATCTGGTCAGCTACTGGCGGGTCGGCGGGCTGGTTCGCGAAGGCGCGATGTTCGGCACCAAGCTGGTGAATGGCGACGTGATCTATCAGCAGGAAGGGCGGCTGGGTTACGAGGAGTATGCTGCCAAGGGCTTCGCGCTGTGGGGGCATCCGGCGGCCATCGCCGAGGCGCCCGCGCCCTACGCCGTGACCATGATCGAGGACGTCGCGATCGCGCATGACAAGCGCGATGCGACGAACATCGGCGGCAGCAACCACATCGTGACGGAGAGCGCCATGCTCGATGGCGTGGAGTTCGGATGGGATCGCGCCGACGACGCGACGAGCGATGCCTTTGAATTCACCGAAGGCTGGGCTGCGGCGCAGGCCTGGCACATCTATCTGGCGCAGGAGAAACGTGCCGAGCGGACGGGAATCTTGACCGCTCGCACCGAACACCAGCTCGCGGCGGTTCCGCATTTTGTCTACGACACAGTCTTCGCCGACGGCAAGCCATGGGCGACCGTCAGTGCCGGCGGCGATCCTTTCCCGAATAGTAGCGCCGTGACACTCAAGGCGGCGATAGGTCTCTGGGTGCTCTGGCCGACGGCTTATACCGACCGTCTGTTCGCGGCCATCTCCCGGGAATTCGACCCCGAACGCGGCGTCTATGAAGGCGTACTGGAGGCGGGCGGCCGTATTGGCACTTTCACCGCGAACAACAACGGCATCATCCTCGAGACGCTGGCCTATAAAGTGAAAGGACCTCTGCTTCGCCTAAAATCCAGATAGTTGGGTCGCTATCGAAATGAACACCCGGCAACCGGCATCGGGAGCGGTGAAGACCGGCCCGTTGACCATGATGAAATCCTGCGAGGTCTCGCCTTCCGATCCAGGCAAGCGATCGCCGGGGACATCCATGACCTTGAGCGCCAGCCCGCGCGGAAGGGCAATGGCATCATCCAGTACATCGCCTGCATTGGTGGAAATGCGGATGACGGCATCGAAGCTGGTAGGATGCGAAAAAATTCCCTGGGCGAGTTCCGGGGGAAGCCCGGCGCTGACCGTCAGACGGCCGATGGCGATGCCATGCGCCTTGGCATGCACGGCGCGTACGCCCGATTTGTAGTCGTCGGCTGTCGTCTCCTGGATCAAATTGAATTGCTCTTCGAGGGCTCGAATGGTTTCTGCCTCATCCGGCTTTATTTGCTCGACCGAAGGGGCAAAACGGACGGGGTGGGTCATGGCAAGGCTTCCTGTGATAATTTAGGTATCCAACGCTGACAGAGGACAGCGAGTTTCCCGCACCACGTGGCCCAGCTAAATAGAAGTCGGCCAGCTATCCGGAGTTATCGGCGCGATAGCCTCGAACGCATCACGAGGCATCAGCAGCACCAACTGGTCGCACTCGAACACGATGGCGTCGCGCGGAACCGGCCGCAGCTGTTCGGCGATCCCGGCTGCCACCGTGGTCGCCACGACGACATAGCTCACCGCTCCGGACCTGCATTCGATAAGCGCTTCGACGGTTTTCCCGAGGGGTTTGCTGTCGCCGTCGAGCACGGGCATGCCCGCAATCCCGGTGGCGGTGAACAATGTGGGAGAAGACGCCCTGCGACTGGCCACCTTGGCAGATCGTCCGCCGTCCTCATACGCGCGTTGTCTTCCCAGCCAGCGCCATATGCCGACCAGATTGACGAACGTCAGAAACCCGTTGGCCGCAATCAGGCTTACCTGTCCCGAGCCGAGCCCGACGGTCGTCCAGGCAACCGAGCCGATCGTAAAGACCACGAAGCCCCACCCCGTCACACGAGCGCCCAAGTTGACGGCGGTCATCATGGCCGCAATCATCGTTGCGATCGGCGCGAGCCATTCGGCTATGTTGGTCAGTGTCCGGTCCTCGCGTATATTGCAGACTGCATCCGTTGATGTGATCCTTGCTGCCACTCGACGCATGCAGACATGGGTGGGATGAGGAGAAGGGTTGAAATCGCATTGATTCAGATTGATTTTGCACTGGCAAAGTCATGCCGTTCGGGAGGCGTACCAGGCTGCATAAGGTGTAGTCCTCGCCATATGGCGATTGAGGTCCGGCGCTCCGTCATCCCACCAGACCTCTCCCCTTTCTCCCAGAGCGTGCTTGGCCCGATCGACGGCGGTGTGCGCCTCGTCTTCGGCGATCTTGTCTTTTGATCGCCGCGCCGCCGCGATCGCGCGGCGGGCCGTCATCAGTTCTGTCACCAGTTGTGCTCTACGGTCTTCGGGAAGGCGGGGATCCGACATCCGCCACAGCCTTCCACGGACCACGAAGTAGCGGCCGTCGGGCGTGACCGGATGGTTCCACGCGGTTCGCGGCCTGTCAGCCATGGAGCACAGTCACGGGCCTCGTGCGTGACTCATCGGGTTTCCGCTGCACGATCGGATAGCTCAACTGTTTTTCCGGATGGGTATGTATTGGCAGGTGAAGCTGGGTTCGATACCAGAAGAAGCCGGTGTCAAATGCACGAAAAGTCGCTCGCCGACGGGTTGGTCGGTCAGGCAGAAAGCTTGCTCAGCTTCGTACAGGTCGTCCCTGTGCGGATCGACCCAGTGCCTGACCGACTTCATCGCGCGGGACTTGGCCTTGCCCTCGCTTTCGGCCACGACGAAAACGTTGCGGTGACGTTCCGCAAACTCTCCGGGCTCGTAGCCACCAAGATTGACGAAATAGAGTTTTTCCGGCCCGGTGAAAGGCTCGGCGCGCAGCGACACGTCATGGCCATCGGCATGGGTGATCTGGGCCCAGCAATCGATGTGCAGACTTCGGGGCACGCCCCACCAGTCGCGGCGCAATGTTGCGTAAGTATCTTCGATCGCATTGGCGACGACGAACCGCACGTCGTGGACTTCGATGTTGGCGCCCGGAAATTCGCCGCCGATGTAGATTGCGAACAACTTCATGACAAAGCCATGCCCCTTGCATGGCTGGCCGGTTCGCCCACTGCCGCGCTTTCCCGGACAACCGCGGCGGCCAATTCCGCGCCGACGACCCGGCCCATCTCGCAGGAGCTGGTGATGCCCTGGATGAAGGGATGTCGACCCATGATGAAAGGCAGGCTCAGACAGAAAAGCTGGTCGTCCGGGATGTCTGGCGATATGGGATGGAACTGGTCATCCAAGACGATGCCCCGCGCAGGACCGCGCTCCTGGTCGGCAGCCACGTCGCGCACGATGCCCTGATCGCGCAGCGACGCAAAAGGGAAGTCCTTGGCGGCCAAGGCACGCTGGCCGGTAGCCTCGATGAAAACCGGGAAATGGACCAACTCACCGTCGAGGTGCAGGACGGCGCCGCTCTCGGCCCGGTGGCTGTCGATCCTGTAGTTCTCGCCCACCTTCATGACGTCGAGCTTTCCAGCTTTGTGAAGCGCCAGCATCCGCTTGATCGATTCGTGCGGAACCGTAGCGTAATCGTCAACGAACACAGGTTTGAAGAAGCGAGAGAAGCGCTGGAAATCCGCATCGTCGAGATGCGGTATGAGGTTCTGGATGACTTCGTGCATGCGCAAAATCGCGTAGCGCCAAGCCACGGTGCGGCGTGCCTCGTAATCTGCCTTGGCTTCCGCCAGGTTCCGTTCAGCCCATGCAAACGGAGCAGCCGCCATGCGCTCGGCGAAATAGCCGTCGCAGAACTCCTCCATATTGAGTCGATCGAGCCCTACCTGTTGCGCATAGGCGCCATCGGCTGCGGCCAGTTCCTGCTTGAACAGCGCGAAAGCCTGATCGAGAAGGTCGTCGTTCTGCCCGGCGATCAGGCCTTCGATGGCTTCGTCGTTGCAGATGGCAAGCGGTTCGTAAGGGATAGGGAAATAGAAGTCCGCTTCCGGGAGAAGCCCCTTGCGCGACAGCATGGTCATATGGAAGTCGTGGGTATCCGCACAAGGCGCGTAGACCAGTCCATCCTCGCCATCGTCGACGAACTCGCCGTGGCTGACCGCGAGCGCCACCGCAGCATCGATCGCGGTCAGCGACGAACCGCGAATGCCGATTCGGCAGGCAGGAATTTTCTCGATTTCGGAAGCAGGCCAGGGGCTGACGAAGTAGCCCGGCCGTACTTCCGGCTGATCAGGCCATTGATGACCCGTCGCGAGCACGACATGGTCGAAGCGAGTCTTGAAAACATCTTCCCGCTCGGGCCGGACGACTAGAGTCATTCCATCGTCCGCGCTTATCGCATCGACGACTTCGCACCGAGTACGCACGTTCACCATCACACCGGCGCGCGTGGCCCGATCGAGCATCGCATGAAGCTGATCGTAGAAGTAATCGCCGAGCAGCACGCGTGGGTAGAATGCGCGATCATCGATCTGCTCGCGACTGATGTGCAATTCCGCAAGCCGATCGTCGCTCTGCCGGTCG
This sequence comes from Novosphingobium sp. BL-52-GroH, assembly GCF_044813085.1. Taxonomy (NCBI): domain Bacteria; kingdom Pseudomonadati; phylum Pseudomonadota; class Alphaproteobacteria; order Sphingomonadales; family Sphingomonadaceae; genus Novosphingobium; species Novosphingobium sp. BL-52-GroH. The sequence goes on from NZ_CP171149.1 coordinate 79,201, forward strand.
AGCCAGTCGACCAGTGTCTCCTCAAGCGGCGGGATCTCCACGCTGGCGATGTTGGACAGCATTGCCGGATCGTTCCAGCCGGGCCGATAGGGGGTGCCCCGTCCAACGCTCGCCTGCTTTTCAAACAGGGTGAGTTCGAATGGCGGTGGCTCCTGTCGCAGCAAGGCGTGCAGCGTATAGATTGTGGTCGGGCCGGCACCGACGAATGCAATGGAACGGGTCATTTATGCAAAATGCGCAAATGGTCCGGTCGGCTCCCGCGAAAACGGCTTGATCCATGTTAACCTCGACTACCGGCGGCGGGGGCGAGCAATCGGTAACATCTCGACGCGAATTGCCACCATCCCGGCCCGAGCGGGCGTTTTCTACGAAACGGAGATGATCGTTGGTGGCTTTGCAACAGCATCACAAGGAGAGCGACGATGTCAGGCGGCGGCGAATATGAACCTAAAGATCAGCGTAACGTGACCGGACAGCCGGCCGAGCAGGCGGATCGGTGGAAGAAGGACGAAACGGACCCGCCGAAGGCTTCCGGTGAAACTGCTGCGGGCGTACGATCGCTCGAAAACGAGCGCGTGAACCCCGGCGCGGGTTCCACCGCAGGCAACGACGCGGGCGGCGCGCGAACGCAGCACGGCAAGGCGGCGCAGGACGATGCGTTTTTTCGGGAAAACCATGTGCAGGCGGGGACGCAGCGTGACCCCGTGCATCGCGAGGAAGATGGGTAGCCGCGCATTCCGGCCTCTTGTCCTCTGGTTGATCCGGCACGGGCAAAGTGCGGATAACGTCGCACGCGACGCCGCGCATGAAGCCGCCGACGCCTAAAATCTACCCCCGGATGAGGCCCGCTATCCGCTAGTTTACGCTGCGATCCGCGCCAAATGTTCTGACGAAGGACACAAAGGGTTGCTGGCCCGGTTAAAGCAGTTTGTCGAGCGTGATCGGCAGGTCACGGATGCGTTTGCCGGTGGCGTTGTAGATGGCGTTCGCCACGGCCGCCGCTGTTCCAGTAATGCCGATCTCACCGATGCCGCGTGCGCCCATCGGCGCGTGCGGGTCGGGAATGTCGGTCCAAATCACGTCGATCTCCGGCACGTCCATATGCACCGGGATGTGATATTCGGACAGGCTCGGATTCATGACACGGCCCTTGCGTTCGTCGAACTGTGTTTCCTCCATCAGGGCAAGGCCAAGCCCCATGATGATGCCGCCGCGAAACTGACTTGCCGCAGTCTTGGGGTTGAGGATGCGGCCACAATCGAAAGAACCGAGAAAGCGGCTGACGCGCGGTTCGCCGGTAACCGCGTTGACCCGCACTTCGCAGAACATGGCCGCGTGGCTGTGCATCGACCAGTGCATCAGTTCGAGGGGCGGCGGCCCTTCGCCGATCACTTCGACGCTGCCGCGTCCGGCGCGTGCAAGAATCGAGGCGTATGTCTCGTGCCGCGTGGGCTCGTCGACCTTGCAAAGGCCGGCATCGCGGCATGCCACATCGTCGGGCTTGAGGCCCGCGAGCGGCGAATCGTTGCCGACGATCTCCAGCAGTTGCTTGATGAGCAGGCGGTGCGCCGCGATCACCGCTGCACCGATGGCGGCGGTCTGCTGCGATCCGCCAGCCAGGACGGTGCCGGGCAGAGTGGAATCGCCGTAATGGAAATCGACCGCTTCGAGGGGAAGGCCCAATCGCTCTGCGGTGACCTGAACTTGCGCCGTGGCAGTGCCCATACCCATTTCGTGCGCGGCGATGCCCACGCTGGCACCGTCCGGCATCAGGGTCAGTCGCGCCGCGCCTCCCGGCATTCGGTAATAAGGGTAGGTGCCTTTGGCGCAGCCCATGCCGACGAGCCATTCGCCATCCCGCGTGCTGCCGGGCTTTGGATTGCGCCGGTCCCAGCCAAAAGCCCTGGCGCCTGCGCGCCAGGCATCGACGATGCGGCGCGAAGAGAACGACAGGCCGCTTAGCGGATCGACTTCGGGCTCGTTGCGGATGCGTAGTTCCATCGGATCGACCGCCAGCGTCTCGGCCAGTTCGTCCATGGCCGATTCCAGCGCGAACGTGCCCACCGACTCCCCCGGCGCCCGCATGAAGGTGTTTGCCAGCATATCGAGTTCGACCGCATGTACATCGAGTTCGATGGTATCGGCGGCGTAGGCGCTCTTGGCGGCCAGTATGAAGGGCTCGGGCATCACGTTCGACGGCGTTTTCGCGGTAATGCCCCGATGGATCAACGCCCTGAGCTTTCCATCCGCATCGGCGCCGAGACTGACGTGCTGCTCGGTCAGCGAACGTCCGCCGACCAGCCGATAGACCCCCTCGCGCGAGAGGACGAGGCGGACGGGCCTCCCGCACAACTGCGCGGCGGCAGCGGCCAGAACATGGTGCTGCCACATGCACTTCCCGCCGAAACCGCCGCCGACGTAGGGCGAGGTCACGACCACCTTCTCTTCCGGGATGCCGAACATCTGTCCGAGCGACCAGGCGGTGTGGCTGACGAGCTGGGATGCGTCGTGGACGCGCAGGACGTCGCCTTGCCAGGCCACCGTAACCGCATGAAGTTCGATGGCGTTGTGGTTGTGCCGGGGCGTGCGATATGTGGCGCCGACGCGCACCGCCGCTCCTTCGAGAGCGGCTTGCGCCTTGCCTTTCTCGTCGTGCAGCGGCTGTCCCATGAACACCGCGGGGCGCGCATCGACCCGCGCCTGTTCGAATGAAGTGACCGCAGGCTCGGCCTCGTACGCGACTTCGACAAGAGAGGCAGCGTGGTTGGCATGCTCCTGGGTCTCGGCCAGTACGACGGCGACCGGCTGGCCGTTCCAGTAAATGGTCTCGTCCTGCATCACCGGCAGGCTGTCACCACCGGCCGCCTTGGGGTTCGACATGAACGCTGGCGGCGGCGACAGGCGCGGGGCGTTCAGGTGCGTCATCACGGCAACGACGCCCTCGGCGGCATTCGCTTCGGCAGTATCGAGGTTGGCGATGCGACCCTTCGCGATCGTGCTGAAGACGATCGCGGCGTAGACCATTCCCTCCATCGGAAATTCAGCAGCGAAGCGGGCGGTTCCTGAGACTTTGAGCGGACCGTCTATGCGGGACACAGCGCGTCCGACATGGCCATGCTGGCGCTCGATCAGAGGATCGGGAACGCCGCCCGGCACCCAGTTGTCCGGCGCCAGAGCGACCGCCTTGGCCATCAGCCCCTGTGCGGCGCCCTGGACGAGGGCCTTGGCGTCCTTGGCGATGCTCATGCGCCGTCTCCCGTCAATTCCTCAAGCACTGCGACGATGGTGCGGCGGGCAAGTTCGATCTTGAAGCCGTTGCCGCTGAGAGCAATTGCTTCGCTCAGTTCGGCGTCGGCGGCAGCTTCGAATGCGAGGCGGCCTGCGGACCCGCCCGCCAAAATTGCCTCGGCCCGGCGGGCTCGCCACGGACGGTGGGCGACGCCGCCAAGTGCGAGGCGAACATCGCGTATCTCGCCCTTGTCGAGCGCAATCACGCCCGCCACCGATACGAGCGCGAAGGCATAGCTCGAACGATCGCGCACCTTGCGGTAGGTCGAGCGAAGCGGGGCTGGCGGCAGTTCGATGGCTGTGATCAGTTCACCGTGCCTCAGTATCGTTTCGATATCGGGACGATCGCCTGGCAACTGATGCAGATCCGTCAGGGCAATTTGCCGCTCACCTTCGCAACTGCGTGTATGGACGATAGCGTCGAGTGCAACCAGCGCCACTGCCATGTCCGAGGGGTGTACGGCAACACAGGCATCGGAAGCGCCGAGGATGGCGTGATTGCGATTGAAGCCTTCGCGGGCATCGCAGCCCTGGCCGGGCTGGCGCTTGTTGCAGCGTGAACCGCTCTGGTCGTAGAAATAGGCGCAGCGCGTTCGCTGCAGCAGATTTCCGCCTGTCGTGGCCATGTTCCTGATCTGGGCGCTGGCACCTGCAAGGATGGCACGGGCGAGGACAGGATAGCGCTCGCGAATTAGCGGATGGCCGGCAATCGCGGTGTTGCGCGTGCCCGCGCCGATCATCAGGCTGCCGCTGCGGGTTTCCTCGATGCCGATGGAAAGCCCCGATACGTCCACGAGCGCCTTGGGGCGCTCGATCGTCTCGCGCATCAGATCGACAAGGTTGGTGCCGCCCCCCAGATAGCGTGCTCCGGCAGTGGCCTGAACCACGGCGTCACCCGCGTCGTTGGCACGCGCATAACGAAGCGGGGTCATTCCGCGGCTTCCGGCACAGGCGCAAGCGTCGCGGTGATGGCCTCGATGATACCGTTGTGCGCCCCGCAGCGACACAGGTTGCCGCTCATCCTTTCACGCAATTCTTCACGCGTGAGGTCGATCGTCGATGCCGAGAGGTCGGCGGAAACATGGCTGGGGATGCCGCGCTGTATTTCGTCCGCCATGCCGATGGCGGAGCAGATCTGCCCCGGCGTGCAATAGCCGCACTGCAAGCCGTCGTGCTCGACGAAGGCCTGCTGCAGCGGATGCAGGTCTGTGGCCGTGCCGATGCCTTCTATGGTCACGATCGAGCGGCCTTCGTACTGAACCGCAAGCGCCAGGCACGATAGGATACGCTCACCATCGGCAAGCACCGTGCAGGCCCCGCAAGCGCCCTGATCGCAACCCTTCTTGGTGCCGTGGAGGGTGAGGTGATCGCGCAGGAAATCCAGTAGGGATACGCGCGGATCGGCGGGAAGGACGGCTGGTAGCCCGTTGATGACGATGCTCATCGCGCTAGTCTCCGAAGGAGGGATGATGGCTGATGGTCAGTCGCGTGTTCATACCTGATCCCCTCCATGGTGACGTGCAAGTGGGATAATGCCTTGCGCGTCGGGGCGTTGCCCAACTCAGGCAAAGCGATACGGACCGCCTCTCGCGAGGGCGGCCTGATAGGCCGGCCTCGCGTGAATCTTGTCGAGCCACGCGATCGTCGCGGGCCTTCCGACTTCCAGCCCGCCACGATCGCGGGCCGCTTCGAGCGGAAAGCTCATCATGATATCCGCTGCGGTGAACGTGTCGCCTGCGAACCACGGGCGGAACGACAATTCGTGTTCGACGAAGTCGAGGTGCACATCGATCATCGGCTGCAGCTTCTTCTGCGCGGTCTTGCCGATCAACGGAATACGGCCCAACACCAGATTGATGAGCAGCGGCGGCATGAGCGAGCCTTCGGCATAGTGCAGGAAGTGGCGATAGCGCAGCGCCGCATCATCGCCATAGGGTTTGCCGAGAAGTCCGTCGGCCTTGCCTGTGAGGTATTCGGCGATGGCGCCGGTCTCGGCGATGATCCGCTCGGTGCCGAAGGGGTCGCGATCGACGATAACCGGCGACTTGCCGAGCGGGTGAATTCTGCGCAGTTCCGGCGGGGCCAGCATGGTCGCCGCATCGCGTTCGTAGCGCTTGACCTCGTAGGGCATCGCCAGTTCTTCCAGCAGCCACAGCACACGCTGCGAACGCGAGTTTTCCAGATGGTGGACGACGATCATCGGGGTGAGGTTCTCCGCTGGGTCTGTTGGTCAAACCAACGGTCGGCAGTCGGCAAGGTTGCTCGCCCATAGTCCCGCCGTCTTACGCCCGCCGGGTCAGCGCGCCGAAGGCCTGCTTGACCTTCGATATGCCGAAGCGAAGCGCTTGTGCCGGATCGATATGCGGCATGGCGGGGATCTCGTCCGGATTGACGAAGGCATGCAGAATGGCGGGGCCGGGCTCTGCCAACCAACCGTCCACGGCGGCAGGTAACTCATGCGGCTTTCGTGCCGTGAACCCCCGCGCCCCGCAGGCACGCGCGAAGGCGGCAAAGTCGAGGTTGGGGAACGATGCGCCCTCGCTTGGCGAAACACCCGCCCCTTCGATTTCGTGGCAGGCTTATTCGTGCTGCATAGGGCTACGCGCAGCACCGTCCGGCCTCTCTCGGTCGACTGCGCCTGCGCGGCAAAGCAGCCGGAAAAGAAAAATGATGGTGGGCCCGGCAAAGGGGGATACACCTCGCAAACCCTCAGACCGGCGGCGAGGTTCCTCGCATTGACCGGGCTTGTCATCGTGCCGGCGAAAATCAGTCTTTGTGCTCGGGCAGCGCCTTGCGCTCGGTGGAAGCAAGGTTTTCAAGCTGCTTCTCGCTCATGGACTCCACCATGTCTTTCGATGCACCCTTCAGTTTCGACTTGGGCGTTTCGCCGCGTTTTGCGGACAAGGCGGCTCCGGCCGCCTTCTGCTGCGCTTTCGATTGTGCGGGCATCACATTCTCCTTCACCATGGGTTCAAAATGGCCTCCGGGCATGACGGTAAACTAGGTCGCAGCGACGGTCATACCCTACCTGGCATCAACCGTTGACGATGATGCCGCCATTGGGATGCAGGACTTGACCGCTCATGTAGCTGGCGTCCTCGCAGGCGAGGAACAGGAAGGCGGGTGCGACCTCGTTGGGCTGCCCAGGACGGCCCATCGGCGTGCTCTCGCCGAAATGTTCGAGCTTTTCCGGGCTCGCCCCGCCGCAGGGGTTGAGCGGCGTCCAGATCGGTCCCGGCGCAACGGCGTTCACCCGGATTCCGTGCTCGATCAGGTTCTCCGAAAGCGAACGGGTAAATGCCGTGATCGCGCCCTTGGTCGAGCTGTAGTCGAGCAGTTCCTTGCTGCCCTGGTACATCGTCACGCTGGTGCAATTGACGATCGCGGCGCCTTTGGACAAATGCGGGCGGACGGCCTGTGTCAGGAAGAACATGCCGAATATGTTGGTCTGGAAGGTCCGGCGCAGCTGGTCTTCCGAAATGTCGGTGATGTCCTTGTCGGGGTGTTGCTCACCGGCATTGTTGACGAGGACGTCGATACGGCCGAATGCCGTCAGGGTTTCTTCGACTATCAGGTCGCAGGCGTCCTTGACGCCGACGTCGGCCCGAATGGTGATAGCCCGGCGCCCTTCGGCTTCGACGATGCTGCGCGTTTTTTGCGCGTCGTCATCTTCCAGCAGGTAGACAATCGCGATGTCGGCACCTTCCCGGGCATAGAGCGCGGCAACGGCGCGACCGATGCCACTATCCGCTCCGGTAACGATCGCGACCTTGCCCTCCAGCCGGCCGGAGCCGGGATAACGAGGTTGCCATTCCGGCTTGGGGTCCAGCGTACTTTCATGGCCGGGCAAGGCGTCTTCGTGGATCATCTGGACGGTGTCGTTCATGGCGGTCTCCTTCTTCGAGCAAACGAGCGGAAGTCCGGTCGGGTTCGTGAGATTTCGGCAGTTCACCCCATCACCGGCGCATGTCGCGGTGAAATGAACGGCTGCCAAGCTGGCGGCCGCGATCATTGCGACCTCGGCCGTTGTTTGCCCACACTTTCGGCGCCATGGCAGCAGCGCTTCGCTTTGACAGCTTGCCGCCCGTTGCCGGATTGCGCTCGGTAAGGAAGCGCCGTATCAGATTCTCAGGGATGTCAGCACAGCGACGTATCAGGTCTGCAAACCACTTGATATTGCCCAGTGTCGCGATGATCTCGGTTGCAAGCCGCTTCTGATCGACACTCACGGCGCGTCTCCGGAGGTTTCGGCGTGAATTGCCTCGATCTTGCCGGGCTCCTCGTCGGTCAGAGCTGCAAACTGCCCGGTGTGGGCGCGCTGGATTCGGCGTGTGCAGGCTCATTGAATACCTCGACGTTCCCCTGCGCCGTCCGCCCGCTGATGTCGCCGGTCTGGGCATCGACGCTCAGCTTCTGCTTCCTGTTCCGATCGATTGCGCACGTCTGGCTCTGGCTGGCGGCTACGAACCTCGTGGTCTGGGCGATGGTCCTGCTGGCAGGAGCACCGCAGCCATGAAACTGCGGACCGGTCTTGTGAAGATGTACAAGGAAATCCACGGCTGGGTCGGCATCGTCTCCGGCCTTGCCTTGTTCGTGGCCTATGCAGGCGCCGTCACGATGTTCGAAGCGCCGCTGCAACGCAGGGCATCGCCACCGTCCGCCCTCGCGCCGCCGCCCTCGCTGGAACGCACCCCCGAACTTATCGCCAAGGTGCTGGCCGCCCATCCCGAGGCTGCCAAAGGCTACGAAGTCCACCTTGGCGTCGATGCGGCGAAACCCGCGCGCATGAGCTGGACTTCGTCGCGCGGAGAAGAGGCCGAACACGGCGGCGGTACCACCCGTTGCCGCGCTTGCCCCGATCGAACTGGTGAAGCGGATAAAGCAGCAGGCCCCCGGCTTCACCCCCCAAGTGCTGGTCTATGGACAGGCCCGCGGCGGGCTGCCCTCGCTGCGCGTTCAGGGCAGCGATGCCCGCTTCGGCCTGCGCGCGCCCACTTACGGCATGGCCGGGGTCGACCCGCGGACGGGAGAGATCACCTCGACCGATTACATGCCCGGCATGCAGGATGGCTGGTCGGCCACGGTGACCAGTTTCTTCGCGCTGCACTTCGGCAACTTCGGCGGCAACGCGATCCGCTGGTCCTACTTCGTGCTGGGGCTGACCGGCGCCTTCCTGTTCTACACGGGCAACCTGTTATGGGTGGAGTCCCGCCGCAAGAAGGCGCGCAAGGCCGGCGCGGTCGAGCAGACCCGCTCGACGAAGATACTGGGGGCCCTGACGGCAGGCGTCCCGCTGGGCTGCGTCGCAGGTATTTCGGTAACGATCGCTTCCGCCAAGCTATGGCCGCTTTATCGATGCTGATGATTCCTCTCGCCAGTGTTGTTGGTGGGATGGGCCGGTTCGACACCCACGGCCTCGTGCTGGTCGACACGACCGCCCTTGGCCTAGCCGCCCTGATTGCCTTGACGGCGCGAGCGGTGAAACGGCGCGCCTGCATCGGACCGAGCGAGAGCGTGTGGTCGACGGGCCGGAGCGGCGGTAAACGAGCGGGCGCACAGGCACACGCTTGCGAAACAATAGCGTCGCAGCATGGTGATGAAACACAGTTTGAGGAGTAGAGGCGGAAGGCACCGCTCCGCGCCGTTCACACATTGCGGCATTCGTTTGCCACTTACCTGCTTGAGCAGGGTGTCGATATCCGCGTCATCCAGGTGCTGCTGGGCCATACGAACATCGACACCACCGCCATCTACACCAAGGTTTCGAGCAAGACCATGCGCGCGGTGGCCAGCCCGCTCGACCAGATCGTGGCCTTGATGGAAGGCAGAGCACCTCCCGGCTGAGCCCGTGCGCGTCTCGCTCGATGTCGCCGATATCTTCCGCAGCGGCGGGCCCGCCTCGCGCTACACGCACCGCGTTGCCATCTCGAACCGGCGGCTCGTCGGCTTCGACGAGGCCGCCGTGACATTCCGCTACAAGGATTATCGCCGCGATGGCGATGAACGCCAACAGGTCATGACGCTGGCGACCGACGAGGTCATCCGCCGCTTCCTGATCCACGTCCTGCCGCGCGGCTTCCATCGCATCCGTCAATACGGCCTGCTCGCCAGTTCGACGCACAAGGGAGCCATGGCGCTGGCTCGCAGGCTGCTGGGCGTCGCCCTGCCGGTCGAGGCGCCCGAACCCGACGAGCCGCATAATCACCGCCCGCCATGTCCGTGCTGCGGCGGCCACATGACCTTCGTCGAGACCTTCGCTCGCTGGCGTCTGCCCCGCGCGCCGCCGACATTCGCCCATTGGGTGCCGGATCAGGGATGCGACACTGCTCAATCACCCCCGGAGTACCTGTTATCCTGCTGATTATGGACAAGCTGACACGTCTGCCTCAGCCCCCACGATCCACACTAAAGCCCCTTTACCCATAGATCGGTGGATAGGGCCCGCGGGTTCCTCCATGCCAGGATTTCGTACGCAAACGCTCGAAATCCTGGAACTTCGGGGCGGTTGAGACCGAGGCATTTGCCGACCAACTTCGGTTGCTCACGAAGTGATAGCGGACGTCGGCTTCTACCAAGACCTGCCGCCAACGTGACAACTCAGCTTTGGTCGTGAGCCGTTTCAAATCCCGTTGAGCAAGTAAGGGCCTCCCACCGGGTGATCTCCGCACGCATGGCTTCGAACTTGTGATTGACCAAACCCAGCGCATCCGCGCCTAGAAACAGTCGAACCGGCGGTTGGTCGGCTTCGATGATTGACAGCAGTGCCTGCGCCGCCTTCGCTGGATCGTTCGGCTGGTTACCGTTCTTGGCCTGCCGAGCAGCCCGGATGGGGTCCATGACCGCATCATAGTCGGCGATGCTGCGCGGCGTCCGATCCATCGAGCGCCCCGCCCAATCGGTGCGAAACTGGCCTGGAGCCAGGGCCGTGACCTTGATGCCGAACGCCGCTACTTCCTTGCCCAGCGCTTCCGAGATACCCTCCAGTGCGAACTTGCTACCGCAGTAGAAGGCGATGCCGGGCATAGTGATGAATCCACCCATCGACGTTACGTTGATGATGTGCCCACGGCGGCGCTCGCGCATGCCGGGGAGTACGGCCTGAATCATTGCCACCGGACCGAAGACGTTCGCGGCAAACTGTCGCTGGAGGTCGTTCATCGACGATTCTTCCAGCACGCCTTCATGGCCGTAGCCCGCATTATTCACCAGCACGTCGATGGGACCGACGCCGCGCTCCGAGTGGGCAACGGCATCCGCGATGGCCGCATAGTCGGTCACGTCCAAGACCAATGGGGTCGCGCGGTCCGGCGCCAGCGCTGCGAAGGACGCGGCGTCCATCTCGCGTCGCACCGTTCCGATGACACGGTGTCCAGCCTGCACTGCGGCTTCCGCAAATGCCCGTCCGAGGCCGGAGCTGACGCCGGTGATAAGAAAGGTCTTTTCGGTAATCCCAGACACAGCCAAACTCCTCCGTGTCATTTTAAGTATATCATGATATATGTAGTCTGATGAGCAGTGACAAGGCCGAGATCGAGTTTACCAACCGTCGGGGCGAGCCCGTGCGCCAGCGCGTGCTCGACGCAGCCGAGCGCCTGCTACGCGGCGGAAAGGCCGAATTTTCGATGCGTGATCTCGCTTCAGAAGCAGGCGTGAGCTTCGCGACACCGTTCAATCAGTTCGGCAGCAAGGGGGGCATCATGAATGCTCTGTCAGCGCGCCGGATCAACGCGATGGCCGCACGCTTCGAGGAAGCACCGCCACTGCATGACGCAGCCGGACGCATAGCCCTCGCAATCGACATCGCGGTCACCGTCATGCTTGAGGAGTCCGTCGTCAATCGCGCGGTCATGGGCTGGGTCGGGACAGCGAGCGCGCCGGCTGGCAACGTCATATCGCAGTCTTCAGCCCTATGGGCGCGCGCGCTTGGTGACGGGTCAGGCCTAGCTACGCTTCGCGGAAAGGAGGCGCTACGCACTCTGCCAATGCAGCTTGCACTCGCTTTTCGCGGCGCGCTCTCTTTCTGGACCGCTGGCGAGCTCACCGACCAGGAGCTTGGCCCAGCCGCGCAAGAGATCGCCGGCAGCCTGCTGCGAGGCTTCTTTTTCGATTAGAGAGCAAGAGTCGGAGTGCCGATTGTCTTGCACCGAAATAGCTCTGTCCCGAAGCTGAAGAGGACAAGAACATGAACAGCCAGGACAAACATGCGGAAGCGATCCTCACGGACCCGCGCTGGCCGCGCATCGTCGCGCGCGACAAGACCGCGGACGGCGAATTTTGGTACACGGTCAACACGACCGGCATCTATTGCCGACCGTCGTGTGCGTCTCGCGGTTGCAATCCCAAGAACGTCACCATCCATGACACGTTGGAAAGAGCGCAGCGCACTGGCTTCCGGCCCTGCAAGCGCTGCAAGCCGGACGGGCCGGCAGCAGAGGTCGTAAATGCCGAAATGGTCACCCGCGCCTGCCGCATGATCGAGGAGAGCGAGGCCGCGCCGTCGTTGACGGATCTCGCCGAAGCGTTGTCTATCAGCCCCAGCTATTTCCACCGGATCTTCACTGCGCATACGGGCCTTACGCCCAGAGCCTATGCGGCCGCGCATCGCACGAAGCGCGTCCGGGAGGCGCTGGCAGTCGAAAACAGCGTGACCGAGGCGATCTACGATGCCGGCTTCAACTCCAGCGGGCGCTTCTACGAAAACGCCAACGCCATGCTCGGCATGACGCCTTCGAAATTTCGGGGCGGCGGCGCGAAGGAGGAACTCCGCTTCGCGATCGGCGAGACGACGCTCGGCGCGATCCTTGTCGCATCGAGCGCCAAAGGCGTGGCTGCGATCCTTCTTGGTGACGATCCCGACACCTTGGCACGCGAACTTCAGGACCGCTTCCCCAAAGCGACGCTGATTGGCGCCGATGCCGACTATGAGGCTGTGATCGCCAAGGTCGTCGGCTTCGTCGAGGCGCCGCAAGTCGGCCTCGACCTGCCGCTCGACATTCGCGGCACCGCGTTCCAGCAGCGCGTATGGCAAGCGCTGCGCGAAATCCCGCTCGGCCAGACCTTGTCCTACGCAGACGTTGCGACCCGCATCGGCGCGCCGAGCGCAATGCGTGCAGTCGCGGGCGCCTGCGCCGCCAACAAGCTGGCGATGGCGATCCCCTGCCACCGGGTCATCCGCAACGACGGCGCGTTGTCCGGCTATGCCTGGGGCGTCGAGCGCAAACGCGCGATCCTCGATCGCGAGCATGCGGGCGGCTAATCCGCACGCGATGGCCTTTCTTTCGATTTGAGAGCAAGAGCCGGAGCGTCGATGGCCAAGACATCCTCTATCTTCTCTCCATGATTGATGGAGTAAGACATATGAGCAATGATCAGCAGGCACTTGTGGCCGAAACCATCCATTACGGATTTCGGCCCACTGCTACCGGCCTTTTAGCGATCGCCGTCAGCCGACACGGGGTGGTCGCGATCCTGCTTGGCGCCGACCGGCACGAGTTGACCCGGAAGCTCACCGATGCGCTCCCAGAGACCGATCTTGTCGAGGACGAGCCCTCGATCGTCGCAATGCTCGATGTGGTCGCGCGCCACATCGCCGATCCGGTGGGTGAACCCGGATTTGATCTCGACATGCGCGGCAATGCAGACGAACGCGCGGTGTGGACCGCGCTAGGTGTTATCCGAATTGGCGAGCCGCGTAGCTATGGCGCCGTTGCCAAGGCGATCAAATCAGGCATCACGGCGCAGGAGGTCGGCGCGGCATGTGCCGCCAATCGCCTCGCAATCGTGTTCCACTGCCACCGCATGCTGAAGGCCGATGGCTCGATTTCCGGCTATCGCTGGGGCGTGTACCGGAAGCGCAAGCTGCTCGCCATGGAGCAGGCGGCGTGACCGGGGCTGGTATCGCGGGGTTCGACTGGGCGATGGTCGGCGACGAAGTCGACCGGCAGGGCTGGGCCGTGCTGCCCAAGTTGCTGCCCTGGGACGAATGTGACGCGTTGGCCGGTCTGTATGGAGATAGCCCAGCGTTCCGCAGCCACGTCGTCATGGCCCGGCACGGTTTTGGGAAGGGCGAATATCGCTACTTCTCCTATCCACTGCCTGATCTCGTCCAGGCGCTCCGGACAGAGCTTTATCCCCGGCTCGCCCCGATCGCGAACGCATGGCACGAGCGCATGGGCGTGGATGTGCGTTTTCCGGCAACGCACGCGGTATTTCTCGAGCGCTGCCACGCCGCCGGACAAAGCCGTCCCACGCCGCTGCTGCTGGAATATGGTCCAGGCGACTATAACTGCCTTCATCAGGACCTCTATGGTGACCACGTATTCCCACTGCAGGCAGCGGTGCTGCTTTCGCAGCCGCACGACGCGTTTGAAGGCGGCGAGTTCGTGCTCACCGAGCAGAGGCCGCGAATGCAATCGCGGGCCACTGTCGTACCTCTGACGAAGGGAGACGCGGTGGTGTTCGCCGTCAACACCCGGCCCCATCGCGGCACCCGAGGCGACTACCGTGTGAAGCTGCGGCACGGCGTCAGCGAGGTGCGCTCTGGCCGCCGGCACACATTGGGGATCATCTTCCATGACGCCGCCTGAGATACGCTTCCCAAACGACCTTTTCGAAGACGGTCGACAGGCTGTGCCGTCCGCGCCTGTATCAGCCTCGTTATCGGCGCGACTGCAGTGGCAAGTTGATCCGGGTCCATGGTTCAAAGCAGCCTGGCCCCGCAGGAGGCTTTCTCAGGCGTTCAACTTGTTCTTAATCGCCTTGGCAGGGGCGAATGATAGCGTCTTCTGCGCCTTGATCCTCATCGGTCAGCATGACCTCTACAGGCTCGGTCCGGTCCCTTTCAGAAACCCGGCCCGAGACCCGTAAGATCGCTGCGCCATCTTTCCGGGCATTTAGAATGCGACGTAAATGGTTGGCGATCCGCCGATCGTCTGCCGAGCAGTTCGCTTCCGAATGGTTCGGGATGCGATGGCAATGTAAGGGGGGCGCCGGATCAACGCCACGGATTTATCCAATATTCGCAACAACGCCACGGCGACACTTCAGGAAATTGTCCCGTTCGCTAAACATCTAAACTGTTCTAGCCATCCAAGGGCGGATAGACCCGATCGGGAATATTCGCCGTTGTGCACCTCAGTGTGGCCGCGCCGCCGCTTTCGCAAGCGTTGCCCAAGCAGGTAGAGCCGTACGGCGATGCGCTGTGCAAGGCGGTGTTCGGGGGCCTGCTGCCAGAGGAGGCCGAGCGGACCGCAATCGCCCGGGGGCTCGGGGTCTCGCCGGACAACCCCTTCCGGCTGCTCGCGGCGCTCGGCGGCGATGTCGCTGGCGCTCTAGCGTTTTTGCCGCAAGGTGAGCCGCCGCCGGTTCCCGATCTCGCAAACCCCGCCGCAAGTACGCGGCCGAGGGCGGGCCGACTTTCCGCGACAGCTTCGCGCTTTTGCGCCGCGCCGCCACGCGGCCTGCGCGCGAGGTGCTCAAGCTGGCCGATGCCGCGCTGTTCAATGTCATCGTCGGCAATGCCGATGCTCACGCCAAGAACTTTAGCCTGCTGCGGCGAGCCAGCGGCGAGGTGGTGCTGGCGCCCCTCTACGACCTCGTCGCGACGCGCGCGTGGGAGGAACTGTCCCCGCGCCTGGCGATGCGGTTCGGCGGGGCATCGCGACTGGAGGACATCGACGCCGAGAGCTTCGCCCGCTTCGCGCAGGATGCCGGGTTGACCGCTCCGTTCGTGCGCCGCCGAGCGGCGGCGCTCGCGCGTACGGTGGAGGCGGCGATCGGGGGAGGGATCGCTGTGCCAGAGTTGCCCGAAGGCATCACTGCCGTGCTTGTCGAGGCGACCGCAGAGCGTGCCGCCCGCCTGGCGCTCAAGGCGCGTTAAGGGCCGATCCCGAGCCAGGGGCGGGACCGGCCCTCGTCCCATCAGCGCCGCGTCAGAGTGCGACCTCGACCGGCTTGGTGGTTTCGGCTTCGGACAGCGGCTTGATCTTGAGGCCAGTCATCAGCTTGGGCAGCGCCGTGCCGATCGTGCCCAGGCCCTTGCCCTGCATTCCCAGCAGGCTGGCGGCGGATGACGAGCCCGAGTGCGCATGGCCAGATCGGCCAAGCCATCGGCATCTTCCTCGATCATGTGAATGCATGGGCACTTGCACCGGCACCATCTCGGGGCCTTCGCCCGATGTTTACGGTATCCTGATGGAACTGTCGGACGGAGGCAGTACGGCCATCGCGCTGCCCGGCGGCGAGACGCGCAGGTTCCTAGAAGACAGCGACGAAGTCCTCTTCACCGCCACGGCCCGCGCCGATGGCTTCGTGCCGATCGGCTTCGGTGATTGCCGCGCCGTGATCGAGCCCGCATACTGACGGAACTTCCTCCCCGAGCAAGTCTCGGGGACGAATGGGTCACAGATAGCGTGCGCGCAGCAGGTTCTTCTGGACCTTGCCGCTCGGGGTCCTCGGGAAGTCTTCGACGAAGTCGAATGACTTGGGCACCTTGTAGGCCGCGATCCTTTCCCGGCAGAAGAGGCTAAGGTCGGCTTCGCTCACCGCCTCGCGCAGGATGACCAGCGCCTTGACTGCCTCGCCCCACTTGGCATCGGGCACGCCGATCACGGAGACGTCGGCAACCTGGGGGTGCTCCAACAGGGCCTGCTCGATCTCGCTGGGGTAGATGTTTTCGCCGCCCGAGATGATCATGTCCTTGAGGCGGTCCTTGAGGTAGACGTAGCCGTCGGCATCGCGGTAGCCGCCGTCGCCCGTCCAGTACCAGCCATTGCGGCGCACCGCGGCGGTCTGCTCGGGCTGGCGCCAGTAGCCCTTGAACACCGAGGGCATGCGCAGCACGATCTCGCCGACTTCGCCCACCGCCACGTCGCGCCCTTCGGCATCGAGCAGCCGAACGTCGGTCAGCAGCGCGGGCGTACCCACCGATTTCAGCCGTTCCTCGTCGTCGAGATCGTGCTGCGAGGGGCGTAGCCAGATCGCCGTGCTCAGCGTTTCGGTGGCGCCGTAGCAGTTGAGGAAGCGGCAGCCGGTACGCTGCAGCGCGCGCTTGATCGTCGGCAGCGGCATCGGCGAGCCGGCATAGGCCAACAGGCGGATGCACGAGAAATCGGTCGCCTCGGCGTCGGGATGGTCGAGCACCATCTGGATCATCGTCGGCACCATCATGACGATGCTGGGCCGGGTGTCGCGGATCGCCTCGAGCACGGCGCCGGCCTCGAACATCGGCAGCATCGACACGCACATGCCGGTGTAGAAGCTCTGGATCATCCAGCCGATGCCCGCGAGGTGGAAGCTGGGCATCGCCATCAGGAAGGTGTCGCCCAGCCCCCAGTCGATCTCGGGTTCGAGGTGTTCGATCAGACGGATGAAGTTGAACGCCTCGTGGCTGTGCTCGACCCCCTTGGGCAAGCCGGTGGTGCCCGAGGTGTAGACCTGCAGCACGGTCGCGTCGGGGGCGATGTAGGGGGCAGGGTCGGCGGTCTCGTCCTCGACCGTGCCGAAGCCGGGGAAGGGGACCGGGGCGCCGGGATCGAAGATCACCACCGTCGGCGGGCTCAGCACCTGCGCCAGCGCGAGGTCGACCAGCCCGGCGAAGTCGCGGTCGACGAAAAGCAGCGGCGTCTCGCTGTCGGTCACCAGCATGCCGATCTCGCGGGCGGCCAGGCGCCAGTTGAGTGGCATGAAGGCATGCCCGCTCTTGGCGGTGCCGTAAAGCAGGTAGGCAAGTTCGGGCGCGTTGCGGCCGAGGTAGCCGATCCGGCTGGAGGGCGGGAGCCGGCGGCGGATCAGCTCGGCGGCGATGCGGTTGGTGCACGCATCGAGCGTCCGGTAGGACACCACCTGCCCGCGAAAGGCGATGGCCGGTGCGTCCGGGTTGTGCCGCGCATGGAAGCGCGCGGTGTCGCCCAGCGTCTTGGTCTCAGGAAACGTCCACATCGCCTCATCCCCACGTTGTCACAGGAGCGCCCGCGCTCAGAGCGAGCGACCGATCAGTTCCTTCATGATCTCGGCGGTGCCGCCGTAGATCCGCATCACCCGCGCGTCGCGCCACAGGCGGGCGATGGGGTATTCGTTCATGTAGCCCGCGCCGCCGTGGAGCTGCAGCGCCTGGTCGACAACCTCCCACAGCATCTCGGCATGCCACAGCTTGGCAGCGGCCGCCTCGTCGGCGGTGAGCTCGCCCTTGACGTGGCGCGCGATGGCCCAGTCGATGTGCGACCAGCCGACCTGCAGCTTGGTCTTGATCGCAGCGAGCGCGAAGCGGGTGTTCTGGAAATCGATCACCTGCTTGCCGAACGCGGTGCGGTCGCGGGTGAAGCGCACCGCCTCGTCGAAGGCGCGCTGGGCCATCGCCTGGCACGAGAGCGCGATCGACAGCCGCTCCTGCGGCAGCTGCTGCACTAGTGTTGTGAGGCCCCGGCCTTCGACGCCGATCAGGTTCTCCACCGGCACCCGCACGTCCTCGAGGAAGATCTCGGAGGTGTCGGCGCTGTGCTGGCCAATCTTGTCGAGATTGCGCCCGCGCCGGAATCCCGGGCTGTCGGCCTCGATCAGCAGCAGCGAGAGCGCCGGGGTCTCGGTGCTGGTCCTGACCGCGGTGATCATGATGTCGGCGTTCTGGCCGTTGCTGATGTAGGTCTTGGAGCCGTTGACGACGAAGTGGTCGCCTTCGCGCCGCGCCATCGTGCGCACCGCGCGCAAGTCGGAGCCGGCACCGGGCTCGGTCATCGCGATGGCGCAGATCGCGCTGCCGTCGACGGTGCGCGGCAGCCACTTGGCCTTCATGGCATCGGGGCCGTAGTGCAGGATGTAGTCGATGCACACGTCCGAATGGGTCTGGAACCCGTTGGGCGCGCCGGCATAGGCGAGCTCCTCGGTCACCAGCAGCGCGTAAGTCATGTCGAGCCCGGGGCCGCCCCATTCCTCGGGCACCTGCGCGCCCAGCAGGCCGAGTTCGGCGCCGCGTTCCCAGAAGGCGCGGTCGGTCTTGCCTTCGGTCTCGAAGCGGTCGCCGTGGGCGGCCATCTCGCGAGTGAAGAAGCGGCGCACCGTCTCGCGGAACTCGCGGTGGGTGGCATCGTAGGGGAGGCGGTCGACTGTCCAGTCCATGCTTTTGGCTTTCCGTATCGATGAGGTCGGGGATCGGGCGCGCTAGCCGGCGGGCCGTGAGGACGCCGGCGCGGACCATCGGGCGATCACCGCGTCTGCCGCCTCGTCGCGCTCGGGATCGCTGACGCGTGTGTGGGTGGCGGAAAAGCGGGGCGCGGCGGCGGGGACCATGGCGCCTTCGAAGGGGACGAAGCCATCGCGCTGCGCGAACAGCGGATGGTCGGGCGCCTCGGCCATGGTCAGCACGGGCGCGAAGCACACGTCGGTGCCTTCGAGCAGCGCGCACCACTGCGCGCGCGTCCGGGTCAGGAACAGAGTGCGCAGTTCGTCCACCATCGCCGGCCAACAGGCGCGGTCGTCGCGCCGGTCGAAGGCGTCGCTCAGGCCCAGCTTCTGCTTGAACAGCGCCCAGAACTGCAGCTCCATCGGCGCGACGGTGACGAAGGCGCCGTCGGCGCATTCGAAGGCGCCGTAGAACGGGGCGCCGCCGTCCACGCTGTTGGATTCGCGCTGGAGCGTCCATTCGCCCGCCTGGTGGAAGTGGTAGAACACAGACATCAGCGAGAGCGCGCCGTCGGCGATCGCGGCGTCCACCACCTGGCCCCGGCCGGTCTCGCGCGCGGACAGCACCGCCGCCAGCACGCCCAGCGCGAGGTAGAGCGCGCCGCCGCCATAGTCGCCCACCAGGTTGAGCGGCAGGGCAGGGGGGCCCTGTGCCGGGCCCATCGCCGCGAGCGCGCCCGAGACGGCGACGTAGTTGATGTCGTGGCCGGCGGCGTGGGCGAGCGGGCCGTCCTGCCCCCAGCCGGTCATCCGTCCGTAGACGAGCGAAGGGTTGCGTTGGAGCATGGCGTCGGGCCCCAACCCCAGGCGCTCCATCACGCCCGGGCGGAAGCCTTCGAGCAGCACGTCGGCGCCAGCGATCAGGTCGATGGCCTGGGCCTGGCCCGCCGCCGACTTCAGGTCGATGGCAAGGCGCGAGCGGCCGCGATTGATCACGCCGTAGCCTTCGACCGGCACTGGCCGGTCGATCTTGACGACGTCGGCGCCCATGTCGGCAAGGAGCATGGCGGCGAAAGGCACCGGGCCGATCGCGGCCATTTCGATCACCCGCAGGCCGGCGAGCGGCCCCCGGGGGGATGGGGCGCCCGTCATCGCGAGCGCCCGCTCGGGGAGACTGCTGCCGTGGCGCCAGCCCCGGCGATCTTGCCTTCAGCCACGCGATTCCTTCCCATGGTTCGGCGGTTATCCGCCTCGATGACAGAACTAGTAAACTACATTGCTAAATTTTGTTCAAGCCTATTATCGTCCAATTTCGCAAAAGAGCGGGGAACAAATGAGATAAGTTCATCTGTGCCGGCGATCCAGATTCGAATCTGCGACGATCCGTCTCGCTGCGAAATCGTCCGACACATTCGCGCTATCTGTCTTAACAATCGAGATTTCCCCCACTGCTTGGTGCAGCGCGCCCGCGGTATGTGGCGGCCGTTCCCCGAGCAGCGGCAAATCCTGAAAAACCCTCGCGTTCCGAAATAGATGATGCATTCTCATCCTCGGTGCAATCACCCTATTGCGACGCAAATATCCAAATAACAGTGAACTGCTTGACTATAATTCGATTTCGCGTACATTCCCTTCTCGTACGGAGGGCGGGGCGCGGTGCCCCGGCGATCCGCTCGATACCGGCGACGTCGAAACGGCGCGCCGAACTCGCGGCCCGCAAGCTGGTCGCAAGGGAGGATACCTGATGGAAACGATCCAAGCTGGAAGACTCGCGTCTACCGATACCCTGGTCCGGTTGCTTTCGGGAGCGTCGCTGCTCTCCGCCGCGATCGTACTGGCCTTGCCCGCCTTCGCCCAGGATGCGGCGCCCGTGGCAACCCCTGCCGAAGCGCCGGTCGATCCGGCACCCGCCGCGACCACTGCCGATCCCGCCGCGCCCGTCGATCCTGCAGCCGAGGCGGCCAGCGACGCCGCCGTGCGCGACATCATCGTCACCGGCTCGCGCGTCCAGGCCAACGGCTTCCAGAACCCGACCCCGGTGACGATCATCTCGTCGACCGACCTGTCGACCAAGGCGCCGTCGAACATCCCCGACGCCCTCAACCAGTTGCCGCAGTTCAGCAATTCGACCAGTCCGACCAAGTCCGAGACGCGCTTTAGCGTCACCCCGGTCATCGGCAACTTCCTCAACCTGCGCGGCCTCAGCCCGCGCCGCACGCTGATCATGCTCGACGGCGTGCGCGTGCCGCCGACCAGCTTCGACGGCTCGGTCGACGTCAACACGCTGCCGCAGATGCTGGTCCAGCGCGTCGACGTGGTGACCGGCGGCGCCTCGGCGGCTTACGGCTCCGACGCTGTGGTGGGCGTCGTCAACTTCGTGCTCGATAAGAAGTTCGAAGGCCTCAAGGTCACCGCGCAAAGCGGCATCTCGACTTATGGCGACGCCGCGTCGTACCGCCTCGGCCTCGCCGCCGGCGTGTCGCTGATGGATGATCGGCTGCGCATCATCGCCAGCGTCGAACGCTACGACATCAACGGCCTCGCCAACAACGACCGTCCGCTCGGTGGCCAGCAGCACTGCACCGCCGGCACCGGCACGGCGGCCAACCCCTACCGGACCATCCCCGATTGCCGCTTCAACACCGCGTCCAACGGCGGGCGGACCACGGGCGGCGGCGGGCTCAACAACTACGTCTTCCTTCCCGGCGGCGCCTATCGCCCGTTCAACGCGGGCGGCGCCGGCGGGGTCGGCGGCGATGGCGGGCTGATCGATACCGACACGACGATCACCGCGCCGCTGCGCACCATGCAGGGCTTTGGCCGCATCAGCTTCGAGGCGACGCCGGACATCACCGTGTTCGCGCAAGCCGCCGTCAACCAATCCGACGCGGGGCCGCTTCGCCTGCCCGACGGCCACTATGCGGGCCAGTCCACCGGCCTGACGATCTTCCAGGACAACGCCTTCCTGCCGGCCGGGGCCCGCGCGCTGATGGGCACGGCCCCATCGTTCCAGTATTCCTACATCGGCAATCCGCAAGTGGCCGAGGAACTGGGCGGCAACACGCTCGACCTGCAGGACGCGCGCCAGCGTACCCGTTCGATCAACTTCATCGCCGGCGTCGAAGGCAAGTTCGGCGACGGCTGGAGCTGGAACGTCAACTACGTCCACGGCGGCTCGCAGCTCACCGCCCGCAGCCGCGAGACCGAACTGCCCAAGCTCGCCGCCGCCGCCGACGCGGTGTTCGACGGCAACGGCAACGTCGTGTGCCGCGTCACTCTGACCAATCCCGGGCTCTATCTTGGATGCGTGCCGATCAACCTGTTCGGCCCGGCTTCGGCCAGCCGCGAGGCGGTGGACTACGTCTACGGGGTCTCGCGCTTCCGCACCAAGAACCTGATGGACATGGGCAGCGTCAACCTTTCGGGCACGCTGTTCAACCTGCCCTACGGCCCGTTGAGCATCTCGGTCGGTGGCGAATATCGCAAGCAGACGCTCGAGCAGACCAGCAACGCCGACCCGGCCATCGCGATCGACCGCACCGGGCTGCCGGGCGCCCCGGCCTCGATCACCCGTTTCCAGCTCACCAACGCGGCCAGCGCTTCGGGCAGCGTCAGCGTCAAGGAAGGCTACGTCGAGTTCGTCGCCCCGCTGCTGGCGCGCCTGCCGTTCGCCGACCTGCTCGAACTGAACGCGGCGGGCCGCTATACCGACTATTCGACCAGCGGCTCGGTGAAGACCTGGAAGCTGGGGCTCAACTACAAGCCCTTCGCCGACTTGCGCCTGCGCGGCACGATCTCGCGCGATATCCGCGCGCCCAGCCTCTATGAGCTGTTCGCGGGGCCGTCGAACTCGGTCGCGACGCTGGCCGATCCGCACACCGGCGTCACCGCCATCGCCACGACCAGCGTGGTCTCCAACTCGGCGCTGGAGCCCGAGCGGGGCCTCACCAAGATCGTCGGCCTGGTCTACCAGCCGAGCTGGCTGCCCGGGTTCGGCCTTTCGATCGATGCCTACGACATCAAGATCACCGATGCCATCGTCGCTTCTACCGCCGTCACCAACGTGCAACTGTGCGAAGCGAGCGGCGGCACCGGGCCGGAATGCGCGCTGGTCCTGCGCCCGCTGCCGTTCAGCGATCGGAGCGCCGCGAACTTCCCGACGTTGGTGCTCTCGCAGCCGCTCAACCTGGCAGACATCCACCAGCGCGGGCTCGACATCGAGGTGGGCTATCGCTTCGACGGGCTGGGCGGCAAGTTCGACGTGCGCGGCTTCGCCAACTACGTCCCCACGCTCGACCAGCAGCAGTCGCCCACCCAGCCGGTGCGCCACTATGCCGGCTATCTGTACAACGCCAAGCTGCGCGGATCGATCTCGGCGACCTATTCGAGCGACGCCTTCAGCCTCAACGTGCAGGAGCGCTTCACCGGCAGCTACAAAATGCCCGCCTTCGAAGGCGCCAGCGTCTATGCCGATCATGGCAAGGCCCCCAACCAGGGCTACACCGACGTAACGCTCACGTTCTACACCATGGAGAGGAAGGGCGAGTTCTTCATCAACGCGCTCAACGCCTTCAACGTCAAGCCGCCGCTGCTCAACGCCTCGGCGGTGCCGGACCTGAGCTATCCCACGGTGAAGCAGACCTACGACGTGACCGGCCGCTATCTCACTGCCGGCTTCCGCATCCGCATCTGACGCGGTCTTGCCCTCTGCCTAACGGGCGGAGGGCAAGCCTGCCAGCCGATCGGCCTCCGCCTCGATGCGCTCGATGGCGGCGTCCAGCGCATCCTGCGTGGCGGGTCGCACGCTCATGCCGCGATAGACCACGTCGGCGATGCCGTCGGCGGCCGAAGCGGTGTCGAAATCGCCGTCGCCGCGCAGGAACGCCCAGGTCTGGTGCTCCATGCCGCCGAACACCAGGTCGCGCATCAGCGTATCGGGTACGTCGGCGCGGAACTCGCCCGTGGCCACCGCCTCGCGGCAAAGCGTGCGCACTTCGGAGGTGAAGCGGCGGATCAGCGCATAGAAGCGGGATTCGCGGTAATCGACGGTCGGCCGCACCTCGGTCAGCACGAAGCGGCTGAGCGCGGGCTCGCTCCGGGTGATCTGGAGGGCCCTCCATATGATGTGCCTCAATTTATCGCGGGTATCGCGGATCCCCGCAATTCCGGTGTCCTCGGCCAGCTTTTCCGAGAACCATTCGTCGGCGACGCGGATCAGTAGCGCGCGGCGGTTCTCGAAATAGCGGTACAGCGTCCCTTCGACGACGCCCGCGCGCTCGGCGATCTCGGCCATCGAGGCCTG
This sequence comes from Novosphingobium sp. BL-52-GroH, assembly GCF_044813085.1. NCBI lineage: Bacteria > Pseudomonadati > Pseudomonadota > Alphaproteobacteria > Sphingomonadales > Sphingomonadaceae > Novosphingobium > Novosphingobium sp. BL-52-GroH. The sequence continues at coordinate 102,905 of NZ_CP171149.1, forward strand.
TTCGTAGCCTTTTTCACGAATGACCGCGCGGGCGGCGAGGATGATGTCGGCCACCCGGCGGTCCTGCGACAGGCGGGGAGTGTTGCGCCGGGCGGACTTCTTTGGGGGCGTGTCCGGGCTGGTGGAGGGTGGGGGCATCAGGTGTTGCTAAGGTGTATCCAATGTCGTGGCAACCGCGTTTCAGGTGCCGTTCGGGCCGCTTTAAGAGTTTGTTTGGAAAATCAGGGGTGAGGGTTTCGGCGTAGGAGATTGCCGCCCATAGCGACGAGGATCATGGCCTGCGAGACGTCGATGCGCTTCTCGTAGTCACGGACCAATCGGCGCCATCGGATCATCCAGCCAAAGGTCCGCTCGACGACCCATCGTCGGGGCAGCACCTTGAAGCCCTGCTGCTGATCGCTGCGTCGAATGACCTCGACGACGAAATCCAGATAGCTTGCCTTGTCCATGAGCTTGAGGCGGTCATAGGCGCCATCGGCGAAGAACTGCTGCGCTCGGACTGGCCTCTCGCCCTTGGCGCTCGCGATCGAGCATCAGTTCGATGTCGTGGATTGTCTGGAACAGGAACCTGCGAGCCAGTTCCCGGAACCAGCCATAGACTGTCTGCCATGCCCCGAAATGGATCGGCCGCATCCGCCAGCCACAGCCCGAACGAACAAGGTAGCGCACGGCGTTGATCACCTCGCGAAAATCCACCTCGCGTGGACGGCCCCGGCGCCCCGGCTTGGGCATCAGGGGCGCCAGGCGATCCCATTCTTCATCGGTCAGATCACTGGGATAGCGCTTCGTCTTCTTGGCAATTTGGGCCATTCGCCCTCGGCTCTGCTGGGTCCACATCCAGAGCCTGAATCAGACGCAGAGCCTCGCGACAACCCCCGGCAACGATTTTCCAAACAGCCTCTAAGTTCCGCAATAGAACTGGATTGGTTTCGAATTAGTATCAGTATGACACCCAATCGATCGATTTTTATATGAACAAATAATTCATTATTAGGGGTTGTCTGTCAATATTAGGCCTATAGCTTACTTCATCAGTAAGTGGGGCGTAATGCTGATCTGTCTCGTTGGACTGCAAGACAATTTTTTCAATGCGATACACCGAAGTCGGGGCGCCGCAGTAATGGATATGACTTATGCGGTACTGCCCGCCGTCTCGGCCAACGCCGCAACTAGGGCCAACACGGCGCTACTTTGACCGGCAGCATCACGATCAACGCCACCATCGCCGGACTGGTCCAGATCACGGGCCTCGCCGACCTGATGTTTGCGGCCAGAACGGCGGAACGGACGCGCAACTTACAGAAAACGTTTGTGTTTGGAGCAAACATGTCGACCAAGAGCTACACCATCCGCGCGACCGGAAACGAAGCGAGCATCTCGTTGCCTAAAAACAGGTTTACGCGCAGAAAGCGGCAGCTTTTGTAAGACTGCAACGTCCGCACAGCGGGCGCTTGCATTCGGCTTCTTCATGCAAAATCTCAAGTTCCACGTTGCTTCGATCTTGCCGGATTTAACGCACCCGAGCTGGATGCATTTTTTGACAGGGTCACGCCTTGCCAATCGCGATGGCTGCCGTCCGGTCGAAACGTACCGCCAAGACTGATTCTTCGGAAAGCATTGCGGACCTTGTCCGACGCCAGGATGAAGAGATCGCGGCACGCATCTTGCGCTCGGGTCGGACGGTGTCAGCCGAGCAGTTTCGGTTCTCGTTCGCGCGAGTCTGGTGCACCGCTACTACCAAGGCTTCCGCGTCGATCATCATTGCAATCGGGCCGCGCAACGAAAGGTTGTATACACCATAGCGCCGGATGTAAGACTGGCGTTGGGCAGGTACCGTTAGAACTAGGAACGGCGTAGCGCAGCCCTATTTAACATAATATATATTATCAATTCTAATCCATGTAAGCGCAACTTAGAGATGTCACCGCCCGCAATTTAGAGACGTCACTAGCCAGGACGGCTCGCGATCCTGGTGGCATGATCTCCTGCCAGTCAGGAGATGCACTTATGACGGTGGTGGCTATGAGCCATGGCGAGCTTTCAAGATACAATACCCTGCGGCGCTTTGAGCGCGGCGAATGGCCGATAGAAAACACAGCAATGTTGCTCGGTGTATCGCGCCGGCAGGTTTATCGTTTTCTCGGCCGATTGCGAAACGATGGTCCCGAGGCGCTGGTTTCCTGGAAGCGCGGCAGACCCAGCAATCGCAGCTTCAGTGCCGAGTTTCGCACCCGGGTCATCGATCTCGCGCATTATCGCTGGTACGAAACGGTGCCTGTGTTTCCAGGACTGCGGCTGGAGATCGAACAAAAACGGCTAGGTTCCGACGATCTCCAGAATTTTGCGCTTCGTCGCATTGCTTCGCTTGCGCTCAACCGAAGCCTCGAGGCGAGCAAGTTCAAATGGGCTCTTTGGTTGGTGGGGCAAGGGATTGACCGCACGCTGCGATTTCAAAGAGAGACGTTCGTAGATAAGAGCTATGTCTCGCACGGTGACATCTCCATCCCGCGCTGGTTGTGTAAACTGAGCTAGCGTGGGGCGCGTAGCCGCAAGGCGATAACCTCTTCGAGGTAGCGTAAGTCCCGATACCGGAAGAATATTCTTCGCAGGAGGGTCGTATGAGGAACAGGCTGCTATGACCTCGGATTTGCGCGGAAATGAGGGGTCTAGGGCCTCGCACGAAGACACCCTTCCCGACCCGGCTGACCCCTTCATCCGCGCACTACACCGCGATTTCTACGCCGACGCGTCGGAAGCCATGCTGACGATCGAAGGGGCCGGCCACCGCTTCGTGATAACGCCGGGTGAATGGCGCACCGGCCGCGGGCAGGACGCCCAGGTCGGTCGGCATCTGCCGCCTTCGTCTGACCGGGTGCCCGATTTCATGGCCGACTTCCATTACCGCTTCGCCTTCGATCCACCGGGGGGCATGCGCCTGACGGCGGTGGGGCCGGGCCGCGGCAAGCGCATCCTGGCGATGGCGACCTCGCACCACCGCTTCAACTGAATCCACCCCTTCCCCGACGGCAACGGCCGCGTCAGCCGCCTGATGAGCCATGCCATGGCGCATGCTGCGGGGATAAGTAGATAGCCTTGAGACGGCCGCAGGGTCCGGCTTGAAAAAGGCACGAGCCAAGCCACGTATCACGAAACGCCAATGCGATACGTCCCGGGACATTTGCCGATCGCGGCAACGGGTACTCCCGTCAGGCCAGGTCGTCCTAATCCTTTGAGCCTGCCAAAAGCGGGAGTGTGGTACTATCCTGCGCATTAAAACCCCCTCGACTGCTGCACAGATCGGGGGCGACGGACCGGGACGGAGGCCGCGGTCGTCGCGCGAGTGAAATAGCAGCAAATCTCGGGATATTTACTTATTCCGGCGCATTGAGCCGCAATGATAGCCTGCGGGCATGAAGAGAATTGCGACCCTCACCATGAACCCGGCCATAGACGTGTCCTATGAGGCGGACCGCGTCTTTCACACGCACAAGATCCGGGCCCGTCAGGAGCATTATGATCCGGGCGGCGGCGGTATCAACGTGGCGCGGGTCATCGCCCGGCTGGGCGGCACCGCGCGTGCGCACTATCTAGCGGGCGGCGCCACCGGCGCCACGCTCGATAGCCTGCTCGATCTGCACCAAATGGTTCGCTCCCGCATCCCAATCGGGGGCAATACCCGGATATGCACGGCGGTTTATGAGCGTGAAACGGGCAAGGAATTCCGGTTCGTGCCGCACGGTCCTGCCGTGACCCAACGAGAATGGCAGGCATCGCTCGATCGTCTCGACGACATCGAATGTGATTATTTGGTCGCCAGCGGATCGCTACCGCCGGGCGTCCCGGACGATTTCTACGGCCGCCTTCAGGCCAAGGCGCGGCTTCGCGGGATGGAGCTCATTCTCGACAGTTCGGGTGCTGCGCTTCAGCAAGGCCTTGCAGGTGGCGGCATATTGCTGGTCAAGCCAAGTCTTGGCGAGTTGCAGCAGCTTGTGGGCCGTTCACTTGCCGATCGGCGCGAGATCGCCACGGCGGCGACAGACATCGTCAAAAAGGACCAGGCCAAATATGTTGCGGTGACGATGGGTCGTGAAGGCGCCCTTCTCGCGCAGGGTTCCGGCGTCCTGTGGCTGCCCGCCATACCCGTTGAAGCGAAGAGCACGGTCGGCGCGGGAGACAGCTTCCTGGCGGCAATGACCTTCGCGCTGGCGTGCGGCCGGGATCCGACGGACGCCCTTCGCTATGGGATCGCGGCAGGTGCAGCCGCCGTCCTGACGCCTGGCACCGATCTTTGCCATCCGAAAGAGGTAGAGCGGCTGTACGCTCTTGCCGGGGCGGGCGGAATGCCAGCGGAGGCTTCAATCAACGCGTCAGGGCCTGGCCCGCACGAGGCGGTCACAGGTCAGGCATGAGGTGCAATTTCTCGGCCTCGCCGGACCGTCTTTCGCGGTCGGTTTGGCAGATGTGAGAGCGGACGGAGAGGTAAAATGAAAGCAAGCGATATCATGAACCTGCGGCGGCGACGATCACGCATGACGCCTCGTTGCCGCAGGGGCGATACGAACCATAAGCAACCACCGCATCAGCGCCCTTCCCGTGGTCGATCAGCATGGGCATCTCGAGGGCATCATTTCCGAAGTGGATTGCTTCCGGCGGGAGGAGAAGGCGGCTCTGAGCGCGCTGGTCGGCGCTGATGCCGACGCGCGCGCGAAAGCGCTCGAATCCCGATCCGTCGAGGAGATCATGTCGCGCGACCCGGTGGCGATCGGATCCGATGCATCCCTCCAGCAAGCAATCGAACTCATGGAACACCATGCTGTCAAACGGTTCCCTGTGATCACAGACGGCAGGGTCGTCGGCTTGATCAGTCGTGCCGACGTGCTGCGCGCCGCGATCGAATAGGTGCAGCCTGCGGCTTGCGAGTTCCCCTCGGCTGCATCTCCGAGCGCTGGTGATCGTAACCCGGCGTTCGGTCTTCCGTCAGACAAGCCCAATGGCTGATTATCCCGATGTCCTCACAAGCGGTCGGAATCCGATCGGCACGAAACGTCCTTACGCGCGATCGTTCTCTCGGCCCGGATAGTCCCGGTCGGGAACGTCTGGAATGATCTCAGGCGGTTCGGAAAAGGGCGTTTCCGTCGGAGCCGGGGCGGGCGGGGTTTCCGGTGGCGACTGGGGTTCGATGGTGTCGGGCGCCGGGAATTCGGGCTGGGTTGCCATGCTGTTTCTCCTTTTTTTAACCTGTTCCCAGAAGCCCGCATCACGTCCGGGACCGCCGATGGCCATCAACTCGTGCCGGATAAATTCGCACGACTTCATCTAGTAGTATCAATGACTTGGAACGGTGAGCGCTGGCTGAACGCAGGATGAAGGTTTTCCGGGTGCGCGCCTATGCGTAGATGACCGTATCGAGCATCGCGCGTGGCCACGGTTCGGCAAGTGTCGTGCGGCGGACCCGTTTTCAGTCGCGGGCCGGAACAATCTGGTGTGTGGCGACGACCGTCGCTACGAAGCTGGACAGATTCTCGTTCGTGGCCGCCGCAATCGCGGTCAGTGCCTCGCTTGTGAAAAAGCCCTGGTGACCGGTAACGAGCACGTTGGGGAATGTCAGAAGGCGGGCAAAGACATCCTCCTGGATCACGTCCTGCGACAGGTTCTCGAAGAAAAGACGTTCCTCCTCGTCATAGACATGCAGCCCGAGATAGCCGATCGCACCTGTTTTGAGCCCTTCGATCATCGCCTGGGTATCGATCACCCCGCCCCGGCTCGTGTTGCTCAGCCTGACTCCGCGTTTAATCCGGGTGACGGCGCGGCGATCAATATATGCCGCGTTTCCGGCATCAGCGGACAGTGCAGCGTGACGATGTCTGAGACTGCCAGTGACGCGTCCAGCTCGACATAGACGCCGCCAAGCACGACAACTCGGCGTTCAAGGCGGGATCGCAGGCGAGAATATGGCTGCCAAAGCCTTGGAGGATGCACGCGACCGCCGTTCCGATCTTGCTGGTTCCGACGATGCCGACGGTTTGCCCGTTAAGATCGAAGCCCAAAAGCCCTTCGAGCGAGAAGTTGCCCTCGCGCACCCGGGCGTAGGCTTTGTCGATCTTGCGGTCGAGTGACAGGGTGAGGGCGAGCGTATGTTCCGCGATCGCCTGGGGCGAATAGGCCGGCACTCTCGCGACCGCGAACTTCAGCGCCTCTGCGGCGGGAAGATCGAAATTGTTGAATCCCGCGCTGTGCAGCACGATGAGCTTGATGCCGCGCGCCGCTAGACGCTCCCGCACTTGTCGATCCGGGCAGTCGTTCACGAACGCGCAGATGGCGCCCGAATTGGCAGCTAGCGGGGCGGTCTCGACGCTGAGCCGCGGTTCCAGGAAAACGAGTTCGTGCGGGAGGCCGGCTGACGCGTTGCCGGCCTCAAGGAACTCCCGATCATAGACCTTGGTACTGAAGACGGTGATCCGCATTGCGTCACACCCTGACGAACGCAAGCACCCGAGCCGGAATAATGCCAGACTTCGGAGAGGTAGTCACTACGTATCATCCCCGACAGACAGGCGGCGGCGGGCAAACCATTCTCGCCTCTCAATTTCGCGGCGACGGACAGGACAATGACCGACAACCCGATACTTTGGTTCGACAAGATCGGAATCGGCGATGTCGCCTCGGTAGGCGGCAAGAACGCCTCGCTTGGCGAAATGGTGCGGACGCTTTCGGCCAAGGGCGTGCGTGTCCCCAACGGCTTCGCCACGAGCGCCGGTGCCTATCGAAGCTTCATTGCGGCCAACGGGGTAGAAGCCGCGATCCGGGCGCAGCTTGCCGCCTACGAAGAAGGTAAGGCGACGCTCCAGGACACCGGCCATTCAATCCGGTCCCTGTTGCTGGACGGCGAGATCCCCCCCACCTTCGCCGATGCTGTCCGCGCGGCCTATGACGAACTCAAGATCAGGACGGGCGCGTCCAATCTGACCGTGGCGGTCCGCAGCAGCGCGACGGCGGAGGATCTGCCGGACGCCAGCTTCGCCGGTCAGCAGGAGACCTTCCTCAACGTGCGGGGCCATCGCGCCCTGCTCGACGCCTGCCGCCGCTGCTTTGCCTCGCTCTTTACCGACAGGGCGATCAGCTACCGCCAGACCAAGGGCTTCGATCATTTCGACGTCGCGCTCTCCATTGGCGTGCAGCAGATGGTGCGGTCCGACCTCGCCGGATCGGGCGTGATGTTTTCGATCGACACCGAGAGCGGCTTTCCTGATGTTGCGGTGATCAGCGCCGCCTGGGGTCTGGGCGAAACGGTCGTGCAGGGCAGCGTCGATCCGGACAAATATCTGGTCTTCAAGCCGCTGCTCGAAAAGGCCGGCACGCGCCCCATCATCGAGAAGAGCCTCGGCAAGAAGGCGCTGAAAATGCGCTATGCCGAGGGTGGAAGCAAGCGGACCCGGATCGTCGAGACCAGCCCCGCCGACCGCGAAGCCTTTGTGCTCGGCGATGACGACATCCTCGAGCTCGGTCGGTGGGCCGTTATCGTCGAGGCGCATTATGGGCGGCCGATGGACATGGAATGGGCGAAGGACGGCGAGACCGGCCTGCTCTACCTTGTCCAGGCGCGGCCGGAAACCGTTCAGGCCGGACTCAGCCGCTCCTCCTTCCTGCGCTATCAGCTCAAGTCCAAAGGCGGCACGCCGCTGGTGACCGGCGCCGCCATCGGCAGCGCGATCGCCTCGGGGCAGGCCTGCGTGATCCGCAACGCCGCCGACATCGGCCAGTTTCGCGATGGCGCGATCCTCGTCACCGGCACGACCGATCCGGATTGGGTGCCGATCATGAAGCGCGCGGCCGGCATCATCACCGATCATGGCGGCGCCACTAGCCACGCCGCGATCGTCAGCCGCGAACTGGGCGTTCCTGCAGTCGTGGGTACTGGCAACGCTACAACGGTCCTTGGCCATGAGCAGGAAATCACCCTCTGCTGCGCGGAGGGCGACGTCGGCAGCGTCTATGAAGGTCTTCTCGCCTTCGACCGCGAAGAGATCGACCTGGGTGCCATTCCCAAAACCCGGACGGACGTGATGGTCAACATTGCCAACCCCGCTGCCGCCTTCCAATGGTGGCGCCTGCCGGCCAAGGGTGTCGGTCTTGCCCGGATGGAGTTCATCGTCAACGCGCTGATCAAGGCGCACCCCATGGCGCTGCTCCATCCCGAGCGGGTGAGCGCGGAAGACAATCGCCTGATCGGCGAACTCACCCGCGGCCACGCCAGCCCGGCGGACTATTTCGTCGATCTCCTCTCGCGCGGGATCGCCAAGCTCGCGGCGCCCTATCATCCGCACCCCGCGATCGTGCGGCTAAGCGACTTCAAGACCAACGAATATTCGCATTTGCTCGGTGGTCGGGCCTTCGAGCCGGAAGAGGAAAATCCGATGCTCGGCTTTCGCGGCGCCTCGCGCTACTATGACGAGCGCTATCGCGAGGGCTTCGCGCTTGAATGCCGGGCGCTCAAGCGCGTCCGGGAAACGCTCGGCTTCACCAATGTGATCGTCATGGTGCCTTTCTGTCGCACTCCGGCGGAGGCCGACCGCGTGCTCGAAGTGATGGCGCAGAACGGCCTGCGGCGCGGCGACAACGGGCTGCAGGTCTATATGATGTGCGAAATCCCCTCCAACGTGATCCTGGCCGAGGAATTCGCCAAGCATTTCGACGGCTTCTCGATTGGTTCAAACGACCTCACCCAGCTCGTGCTCGGCGTCGATCGCGATTCCGACCTGCTCGCGACGCTGTTCGACGAACGGGACGAGGCCGTGAAGCGGATGGTGTCCGAAGCGATCCACAAGGCCCATGCCGCCGGCATCAAGATCGGCATCTGTGGGCAGGCGCCCAGCAACTATCCCGACTTCGCCGCATTCCTGGTGAACGAGGGCATCGATTCGATCTCGCTCAATCCGGACAGCTTCGTGCGGACGATCGCTCATATCAGCCAGGCCGAGCAGTCTCCTCATGCAGGGACGGCGCCGGCTCCCGCAGTAGCCGCGTGAACGGAAGCGAACCGCCGGCCTCCGCACAGCTATTTCTGTCGCTGTCGATATGCCTGGGATACCCGATGCGACAGTGCTGGCAACGATCACCGCGTCAGCCTGCGCATGGCGCAGGGAGCGCTTGCCAGGGGTCTGTACCCCTCTTCGGGGACTGACCCCATGTGCTTTTCGGCCACTTCCAGTTTTATCGCCAGTGCGGTGATCGGATCGATCGGCGTGGCAACGCTGCGCCATGTTCGCGAGCCGCGCGCCCTGCTGTTCGCTTCCGTGCCCATGCTGTTCGCGCTGCACCAATTCGTGGAAGGTTTCGTGTGGCTCGGAGTTGACGGACATATCGGCAAGCTTGCGCTGGGTCACGTCGCCTTCCTGTTCATGCTTTATGCTCAGGCGATACTGCCCCTGCTGATGCCGGTCGCGGTCCTACTGATGGAACCTCCCGGCTGGCGCCGGAAGGCCATTTTCGGCCTGACCGCCATCGGCACGCTCGTGTGCGCGTGGAACGCCTATGGGTTGATTTTCTTCCCGAGCCCGGTTTTCGTCGAGCAGAATTCGATCGCCTACCGCAACCCGCTGACCGGCGATTTCTGGATATCCTGCCTGTATATCCTTGCGACGTGCGGCGCCCTGCTGCTGTCCACCCATCGCGTCGTCAAAGCCTATGGCGCAGTGAACGTCATCGCGCTGACGATCGCGGAGATCGTCAAAGAGTACGCCTTTGCCTCTGTGTGGTGTTTCTACGCCGCGACCATGAGCGTGATGATCTATTGGCAGTTCAAGCGCCTGAACATCGATATCGAGACGCCCAACGGCTCCTCACGCCGTTCCTTCTGGCCTGGCTGCGTCCTGGCACATCGGCCGCTGTAGGTGCGGATTGAGCGTCCACACCTGACCAATGTGGCAGGGCTACCTGTACGAATGCCGGCGGATGGCCCGCCGGTACATTGCCCGGGTACATCCGCTCGAGCCATAGGTTCGGTCCTCCGACAGGCATTGTCGTGACACGGATGAGCGCGGGAATTCTGATGTACCGGCGCGGCAGCAACGAGGTCGAGGTCCTGCTTGTCCATCCCGGTGGACCGCTCTGGCGAAAAAGGGGCGTTGGATCGTGGCAAATGCCCAAGGGATTGATCGAGCCGGGTGAGGATGCATCCACGGCCGCCCGACGCGAAATTGCAGAAGAGCTCGGTCTTCCTCTTATTGGCGGACTTCATCGGCTCGGGCGGCTGAAACAGGCGGGTGGGAAAGTGGTCGAGGCATTCGCGCTCGAGCAGCAGGTCGATATCGACGCTATAAGGAGCAATAGGTTCGAAATCGAGTGGCCGCCGCGGTCCGGCACGATGCAGTCGTTTCCGGAGATCGATGAAGCCCGCTGGTTCGGTCTCTCCCGCGCCTCGCGCAGCATGCTCGTGAGTCAGCGACCGATTCTCGATTGGCTCGCTGATTATCTACGGAATGGCGAGGATCCGAGGTCATCGAAAGATGAGCATGGTTAAACGACACGGTTTGGGCCGCCGGACATGCGGGAACGGCAGTCCGCTCGTCGCGCCGGAAGCCCTCATAAAGCGGTCGTGCCAGCTTCTCGGAGCGACCGCGAAATCGCGACTTATATGCGCGACCCTTGATTCGAAGCCTGCTATAGTCGCCGTCTGACTCGGATAGGCCCGGGCCGCGTTCCCAAAGGAACCGTGTCCATGAATGAATTTGTTATCCAGAGCAATATCGAGCGGTTCGAAAAGCTGCTCGCTAGCGAAGCCGACGCAGGAAAGGCGAACATTCTTCGCGGTTTGCTGGCGAACGAGCGGGCGAAGGCTGTCGCTGTGCACCGGAGCGAGATCGGACCGATCCAAGCCGCCCCGAAGATCTCCAAACCTTGAACGCGTTCGTCGTTGCGCGACGACGCGCGCCATCCTGCTCAACCATCGTCAGACCCCACCAATAGTTGGCCAAGGACGCGCGATGTGAAAGGGTGTCCTATGCGGTCCGGTCATATTTTGCCCGCGTAGATCATTCGGCCCGGGGAGAACCGTTCGAAGACATGGCTTATATCGGCTTGCGCGACAGCAAAGCGTCTCTGACTGCGCCCGAGTTTGCCACTGGCCCGAACAATATCCTTCGATACACAGGACGCCCGCTTATGACATTCGGCGATGTGAAGCCGGGTAACACGCGACGGCTGGCTGAAATCGACGATACCGATGGCGTCGCGATGTCTTATCGCCGGCTGATGTTGAGCCAGGGCACTCAAAGCCTGTTGGAGCAACGCCGGTCGCGGAGGACCTTGGGCTGGTACGCCGGCCAATGCTGTCGTCTGTTTCAGCATGCCCAGAGCGATGGCATCGCCACCCAGAAGCAGAGGGCGGCTGGTAATGAATGTCATGCTTGGTTCGAACCGCTATCTGTTTTGGCGAGCAAATACAGGATAGTCGCGATGCGACGTGCTTTACAGATAAGTACTAAACCTCACGAGCATGGTGCCCGCTCGCGCTGTCAGATCGAGACGATCGGCGGGACCGAAACGGTCGGCGCTTGAGCGCCGAGCGCATCATCAGTAGCCCGGGTAATAGCGGCAGCCACAACGTCAAGATCCTCAGCAGCATCGTCGCGGCAAAGGCAGTCTCGATCGGCACGCGCAGAAGTCCGAGCGTCGCGGTCGAGGTTGCCTCGAAACTGCCGAGACCGAGCGGGATCGGGCCGAGCGTCACTACGATCGATGCCATGATCAGCGCGATGAATCCCGTCCCGAACGACGCGGGTTCTCCCAGCGCGTGCAGACACGCCCAGAGTGTCGCGGCGTCGGCCAGGAAGACCCAGCCATTGAAGCCTGTCACGCGAACCAGAAGCTGGCGGTCGCCGATCAGCTTCGCCGGGGCCTGACCGACGATCTCGAAGAGATTACGGACTACGCCCATGCGTTCAAGCCGGGGCGATAGTGGCTGGCTGCCGCGGTGTCGGAGCCAAAGCGCCAGCGACGGAATAGCGAGGGCCACCAGAAGAAAGGTGGTGACCACACCGGCCATCAGCGGCGTCGCCTTGTCGTGGAGCCAGAGCAGAACCAGCATGGCTACCGCGAAAAATGCGAAGGCGGCATAATAGCCGATCATCGAGACGAGCAGGGCCGCGACCGCCGTCCCGCGCGGCACGCGCAACCGCACGAGTTGATCGACGAGAAGGACGTTACCCCCCATCCCCGCGCTTGGCACGGCCTGGTCGGCAAACAATTTGGTGATCGCAATGCGCATCAATCTTGGAAGCGGCCGCGGTGTCCCGGCGCTGTGCAGCACCGTCGCCCAGCCGGCCGCCACGCCGGCATAGGTTGAAAGCTGGAACAGAACGGCAAGGGCGAACCAGAGAGGGTTGGCGCGTGCGATCAGCCGGGCAAAATTCTCGATCTCGCCGAAACGCAGCACCGCCCCGACCAGCGCCGCCACGAGGATGATGCCAAGAAGCCAGGACCGCCAGGCGCCCGATGGCTTTGCGGCGTTCGCCCCATCAGCGTTCGAAGACATAGCTGCCCGGATCCAGCGTGCGAGTTACAGGCTTCGCGCCGGTAGCGCCGAGGGCTGGCGGTACGCTAAAAGCGCTTGAGTGCAGATCCAACCAGGCGGCCCATGCCGGCCACCATGAACCGGCTTCGGACTCCGCCCGGGCGAGCCAGGTTTCGGGATCGAGGCGGTCCGCCTCCGCCGGTCGTGCGAGCAGTCGAAAGGATCGGTCCGGATCGTCCCGACCGCAGACGATTCCGTCGTCATGACCGCCCGTGGTAAGCAGGAACGTCACCTTCCCGTTCAGAAACCGATGGATTTTGTAAACCGAGCGCCAGGGCGCGACGTAGTCGCTTTCAACGCTGACCTTGAAAACCGGCACATCGATCTTCTGGAGAGCGATCGGCCGGCCGCCGACCTGATACCGTCCCTCAGCAAGATCGTTGCCAAGAGTGAGGGAGCGGAGATACTGTCTGTGCCAGGCGCGCAGGTCGCTCATCGGCTCGCGCGCGCCCAGGAAATAGTCTCGGATGAAATTTGGCCAGACAAGTTCGTTCGAACGCAAAGCCTGGAAGGCGCCGCTCATCTGCCGGCTGTCGAGATAGCCGCCGCTGGCGCCAGCCATCGTCTCGAGAAAGTCCAGCTCCGCCGCATCGATGAACAGGCTGACCTCACCCGGCTCGCTGAAATCGGTTTGGGCGGCGAACAGCGTCATCGACGCGAGACGATTGTCACCATCGCGCGCCATTGCCGCGGCCGCGATCGCGAGCAGGATCCCTCGAACGCCGCCGCGCTCTGCGGAACGTTGGCAGCATGTTTGAGCAGCATTGTGTTGCCGGCCGAGAGATGCGGCGCGATGATCCGGGCGATCTGGTAATAAGGGAAGTTCCAGGGCTCGATCGCGAGCAGGACGCCCAGCGGCTCATGCACCAGGGTTGCCTCGCCTTCTGCCGGATCGGCTACGGGAAGGCGCTCGGGCGCGAGCAGCCGCCCGGCATTGTCCGCATAATAGTCGAAGATCGCAGCGGACGGCTCCACCTCCGCCATCGCCTCGCTCAGCAGCTTGCCCATCTCCAGCATCAGGATCCGCGCATAGGAATCGGCATCGCGTCGCAGGATGCCCGCGGCGCCGCGCATCACCGCCGCGCGGTCCGCGAAACTCGTCTCGCGCCATGCGAGAAAAGCGGTATCGGCCTTGCCGATCGCCTCCAGAATCTCGGCATCGGTCGCATCCGGAAACACCTCACGAGCTCGCCGGAATAGGGGCTGGCAGTTGCATAGGTCATCGAACGATCCTTATCTCTGCACCTTCTCGCTCGGCGAGTCTTCGTGCCGCACTACGTGCGGTGCCGTCCTGCCTGATGGGCCTGCAGCGAGCCCGTCCCTATGCGGATTGTTACTTAGCCGGATCGGGCATACTCGTGCCGGACGTCACGCTGCGCAGCGCGAAGCGCTTGAGCATCTCGGCGCTAGCAAGATAGGCGACCACCAGGAGCGCGATGGCGCCAAGCACCGCGCCTCCCGGAGCAGCGAAGCCGAGCAGATTCGCCACGGGCAGAAACGGTACGACGAGCGCGGCGGCAAGGCCGGTCAACGCGGTGACGGTCAGCGCAATGTGGGGGCGACTTGCCCAGGCAGGCCGCACCGTGCGGATCACGAACACCACCAGCACCTGAGTCGCCATGGACTCGATGAACCAGGCCGCGCGGAAGGCCGCGACATCGACATGGAACACCCACAGCAGCAGTCCGAAGGTAGCGATGTCGAACAGCGAAGAGAGCGGCCCCATGACCGCGGTGAAGCGCACCAGCCCGGGCATGTCCCAGCCGCGCGGGCGGGCGAGATCGTTCTCATCGGCATGGTCGAACGGGATACCGATCTGCGACATGTCGTAGAGGAGATTGTTGAGCAGCACCTGTACGGCGGTGAGCGGCAGGAAAGGCAGCACCAGCGAAGCGAGGGCCATCGTCAGCATGTTACCGAAGTTCGAACTGGTCCCCATCCGGATATATTTCATGATGTTGGCATATGTGCGGCGACCTTCGGCAACGCCATCGGCAAGCACATTGAGGTCAGGTGCGAGCAGGATCATGTCGGCCGCCTCGCGCGCCACGTCGGTGGCCCCGTCGACCGACAGGCCGATATCGGCGGCCCGGATCGCCGGCGCATCGTTGATGCCATCGCCTATGAACCCAACCGTGCGCCCACGTGCTTTGAGCGCGCGCACGATCCGCACTTTCTGGTCGGGCGTGACGCGCGCGAACAGGTCGACTGCCTCGACCCGCGCCGCGAGCGCCGGATCGTTCAGCTTCGCAATTGCCTCGCCGGTCAGCAAGCCGTCCACCGGAAGCGCGAGCGCCGCTACCAGATGCTCGACGACCGCAGCCGCGTCGCCGGAGATAACCTTGATGCGAATGCCCGCCGCTTCGAGCCGCGCTACCGCGCCGGCCGCACTTTCCTTGGGCGGATCGACGAACACGCAATAACCGGCGAAGATCAGCCCATTCTCGTCGCTGTCGCCGATCTTTTCCTGGCCGCTCGCAGGCTTCCAGGCGAGCCCGAGAAGCCGCAGGCCTTGGGCCGCGCGATCGTCGTGCAGCCCCATAAGCCGTGTCCGCAGCGCATCGTCGAGCGGAACGAGTGTGCCCGAACGATCCTGCGCCTGCACGCACAGCGAGAGCAGCGTCTCGGGCGCGCCCTTGACGATCTCGATCCGCTCGCCGTCATGCTCAGCCAACACCGAGACGCGCCGCCGCTCGAAATCGAACGGCCGCTCGTCGAGCTTGCGCCAGTCGCCGAGCGGCCGGCCCGTCATATGGAGCAGCAAGGCCTCGTCGAGTGGGCTCTTGAGACCTGTCTCGAACCGCGCGTTCACCGCCGCGAGTTCGGCCACGCGCTCGTCGTCATCGCCGTCGATGCCGGGATGTCCGACCAGCGTGATGCGCGCCTCGGTCAGCGTGCCGGTCTTGTCGGTGCATAAGATGTCCATCTGGCCGAGATCGTGGATCGACGACAGCCGCTTCACCACCACCCGCGCCTTCGCCATGCGCTGCGCGCCGCAGGCAAGCGACACGGTCATGATCATCGGCAGGAGCTCGGGCGTCAGGCCCACCGCCAGCGCCATCGCGAAGAGGAAGGATTGGAGCGGCGGCCGGCCCAGCGCAAGATGGGCGAGCAGCACGAACAGCACCAGGAAGATGGTGAGACGTGCGATGAGGATGCCAAGCTTGTGGATGCCGCGCTCGAACGCGGTCGGCGGCTCGGTTCCCGCCAGTGACGCAGCGATGGCACCGAAGCGAGTCCGTGCGCCGGTCTCGACCACGAGCATCGTAGCCGTGCCTCCGATCAGCGAGGTGCCGTGGAAGAGTGCGTTGCGCGCCTCGGCCGGGGTCGTGGCGTCTGGCAAGGGATCGACCTGCTTCTCGACCGGATAGGGCTCGCCCGTCAGCAGAGCCTCGTTGACCTGCGCGCCGTTGACTGCCAGCGCGATGCCATCGGCTGGCACCAGATCGCCGGCGGCGAGCAGTACGATGTCGCCTGCCACGATGTCGGCGACTGGCAGTTCGACCGGCTTGCCGTCGCGCAGGACGCTGGCGCGGAGCGCGATCGACCGCTTGAGCGCGTCCGCGGTCGCTTCAGCGCGATGTTCCTGCACCATGTCGAGGCCGGTCGACAGTATCACCACGAGGACGATGATTGCGAAGCTCGCGCCATCGCCGGTCGCGCCCGCGATCGTGGCGGCGACCAGCAGGATGGCGACGAGCGGGTTGGCGAGCCTGCGAAGTAGATCGAGCAATAGGTGCCGCCGCTGCTTGGCCGCGACCTCATTGGCACCGTCGCGGTCAAGCCGGGCAGCGGCCTCGCCGGCGCTCAGGCCTTCGCGCGATGCGGAGAGCCTATCAAGAGTCTTTGCGGACGCCTCCTGCCAGAAGGCCGCGGGATCGCTCATCGGCGGCGCTGGCCGGTAAAGCGCAGGAGGAACAGGAAGAGATTGAGGAAATCGAGATAGAGAGACAGCGCCCCGAGAATGGCCGACCGTTCGCGCCCCTCGTCCGCCGTTTCATAGTAAAGTCGCTTCACCCGTTGCGCGTCGAAGGCGGTCAATCCCGCGAACAGCAGCACGCCCACCTCTGAGAGCATCATATCAAAGCCCGTCGAGCGGACGAACAAGTTGACGAGCATCGCCACGATAACCCCGACCAAGCCGATGGTGAGGAAAGCACCAAAGCCGGAGAGATCGCGTCGGCTGACGCTCCCGGCCCACGCCAGTGCGGCAAAGCCCGCGGCGGTCGCGACGAAGGTCGTGGCAAGGCTCGCTCCGGTGTAGGCGAGCAGCAGTCCGCCGAGCGAGAGCCCGACCAGCACCGCATAGCCAAGGAAGGTCAGGCCGGCCGCAGCCGCGCTCAGGCGGTTGATGCCCGCGCTCAGCAGGAGGGCCAGGCCCAACGGGGCAAATGTTACGATCCATCCCAACGTCGTGAGCCCATCAGCGGTGAACAGCGCGGTGGCCAACGTGGCATTATGCCCGACCAGCCAGGATGTCGCCGCCGACGCCGCGATTCCACCCGCCATCCGCAGATAAACCGCCGCCATGTAGGCACGCAGCCTGGGGTCCTGCCGTGCATCGGCGGCGAAGGAGCGGCCATAGTCCGTTGCCTTGTCGAGCATATCCTGATCCTTTTGAACAAGATCCAGCGAGGCAACTGCCAGCATGGACGACAGCTGGCACGGTGCGCGCGAGCATCGATGGTCCCAATCCGCAATGCTACTTAGGCTTGTGGACCTGCTCGGGCGGGCAGCGCATCGAACTGAACGGCGAGCGCACAGGCTTTCCACGGTCGCTGCCCCCCCACCCGGGTGGGTCCGTCTTCCGCCGCGGACGTCAGAACCAGAGATCGCGTACGCAACGACCGTCGCGTGGAAGATCGTCGAATGTGTCGAGGCCATCAAAATGATCGATCAAGCTCAGCCCGGCTGATCTGCGATTAGCCGAGTGAAACCCCGACGATTGCGCCCGTTCCATATGTGACTGCAGCTGCCGCAAGACCAATTAAGAATTGGCGCATTGCCGAGAACAGTGAGGAGCGGTCGGTGAAGAGGCTTGTGCCCGCGCCGATCAGCGCGAGACCCAGGCCGCTCGCTATCAGACTGGCGACCAGCGCCAGCTGGCCTGAAAGCAGCAGGAATAGCGCAACCGGAATGATAGCGCCCCCCGCGAAGAGCAGGAAGGACCCGGTAGCGGCCTCCCAGGCAGCCCGCCGAGCTTTTCGGATCGATCCCCGTCTATCCGCTGCTACGAACCTCACCGCCACGCTCATCCTGTTTATCCCAACAGCTGTCATAAATGCCCATGTTGCAAATAGTCTAATCGCTCGGAGGTCGCGGACACTCCGTTCTTGTACGGATTGGAGCCACCGCCTTTCCGGTCGAACTTAGCCCCCAGAAACAGGCGGCACGAAGACCCGCCGGCGCCGACAAGAACTCAATCTATTGCGGAGTGCCTCACATGGATTTGAGCGAAGCGATCTATGGGCGCCGCGCAACGCGCGCCTACGCGGCCGCGCCTGTTGCAAAGAACGTGCTGGAGAGTCTGATCGACGCGGCGATTCAGGCCCCAAGCGCCGTCAACGAGCAACCCTGGGATTTCACCATCATCCAGAATATCGCGCTGCTCGATCGAATTTCCGCGGCGGCCAAGGCTCACATGATCGAGACGATGCCGCGCGGAGCCTTTCCGGAACATCTTCATGAAACTCTTGAAAGCCCGGCTTTCCACATCTTCTATCATGCGCCGGCGCTGATTGTCATCTCGGCGCGAGTCGGAGGGTGGGCGGTCGAAAATGCCACGCTGGCGGCCGAAAACCTAATGCTAGCGGCGCACGGACAGGGCCTGGGTTCCTGCTGGATCGGCTTTGCCCAGCGCTGGCTCGAGACTAAGGACGGCAAGCAGGTGCTCGGCGTTCCCGACGATGTCGTGCCGGTTGCTCCGATCATTATCGGTTACCCAACCGCACCGACCCCGCCCGTCCCGCGCCACCCGCCGCAGCTCCGGTGGATCGACTGATAAGCATACGCAGCATCCCAGGCTGGGTGGGGGATCATAGCCGCTGGTGGCTGAGCCGAAGCGCGTTGGTGACGACGCTCACAGACGATAGAGCCATCGCCGCGGCCGCGATCATCGGCGACAGCAGGACGCCGAAAAGCGGGTAGAGCAGGCCCGCCGCGATGGGTATCCCCGCCGCATTGTAGACGAACGCGAAGACGAGGTTTTGACGAATATTGGACATCGTCGCCTGGCTCAGCCGGCGCGCGCGCACGATCCCCATAAGATCCCCCTTGAGGAGCGTGATGCCCGCGCTCTCGATCGCGACGTCGGTGCCCGAGGCCATCGCAATCCCCACCTCGGCAGCGGCGAGCGCGGGCGCGTCGTTGACGCCGTCGCCAGCCATCGCGACGATGCGGCCTTCGCGCTTCAACCGCTCGACCACGGCACTCTTCCCATCCGGCAGCACATCCGCTTCGACCTCGTCGATGCCGAGCGTCCGTGCCACGGCTGCAGCGGTAGTGCGGTTGTCTCCGGTCAGCATCACGACGCGGATGCCTTCCGCCCGCAAAGCGGAGAGCGCATCAGGCGTCGTCTTCTTGATCTGATCGGCAATCGCCAGCACACCGGCTGCAAGGCCGTCGAGGCCCGCGAAGATGGCGGTTGCGCCTTCGCGCCGCAGATCCTCGGCCTGCGCGGCAAACGGCGCGGCATCGACACCGTGCTCCTTCAGAAAGGCGGCATTCCCCAGCAATATTCGCTTGCCCTCTACGATGCCGAGTACGCCCTTGCCGGCGGGGGAGTCGAAGTCGGTCACTTCGGGAATCGCGATCCGGCGATCGCCGGCGGTCTCCACAATGGCGCGCGCCAGCGGATGTTCGGAGGCACGCTCGGCCCCGGCGGCCAGCCGCAGCAGCTCGTCTTCCCCGAAGCTCTCGGCCGCTATGACCCTGGTGACCGAAGGATGCCCCTCGGTCAGCGTCCCGGTCTTGTCGACGACCAGCGTATCGATCTTTTCCATGCGTTCGAGCGCCTCGGCGTTCTTGATCAGCACGCCGAGCGCGGCACCACGCCCGACGCCCAACATGATCGACATCGGTGTCGCCAGCCCCAGCGCACAGGGGCAAGCGATGATCAGCACCGCTACGGCGGCGACCAGGCCATAAGCATAGCGCGGCTCCGGTCCCCACGCTGCCCAGCCGGCGAACGTGAGGACCGCGATCGCCAGAACCGCCGGCACGAACCAGCCGGCGACGTGATCGGCCATGCGCTGCATCGGCGCGCGTGAGCGCTGGGCCTGGGCGACCGTCTGGACGATCCGCGCCAGCATCGTGTCGCGCCCGACCTTGTCGGCCCGGACGATGAGGGTGCCCGTCTGGTTAAGCGTGCCGCCGATGACGGTGGCACCCACCGCTTTGGTGGTCGGCATCGACTCGCCCGTGACCATCGACTCGTCGAGCGAGGAGCGACCGTCCTCGACGATGCCATCGACCGGCACTTTCTCGCCGGGCCGCACGCGCAGCCCATCGCCGACGACGATCTGGTCGAGGTCGACCTCTTCGTCCTCACCGTGGGTGGTGATGCGCCGCGCGGTCCTGGGCGCGAGGTTAAGCAATGTCTTGATCGCGCCCGACGTGCGCTCGCGGGCGCGCAACTCGAGCACCTGCCCTAGCAGCACCAGCGCGGTGATGACCGCAGCTGCCTCGAAATAGATGGCGACCGTCCCTTCCGGCGATCGAAACGCCGGCGGAAAGGCCCCCGGCGCAAGCGTTGCGACAACGCTATAGGCCCATGCGATCCCCGTTCCCATCGCGATCAAGGTGAACATGTTGAGGCTGCGGGTGCGAAGCGACGCCCGGCCTCGGACAAAGAAGGGCCAACCGGCCCACAGCACGACCGGGGTTGCCAGTAAGAGCTGGATCCATTCCGAAATCCGCATCGGCACCAGATGATGCAGCATCGGAAAGATATGGCTGCCCATCTCCAGGACGAACAGGGGCGAAGCGAGCGCCAAGGCAACCCATAAGCGCCAGGTCATGCCGGCAAGTTCCGGGCTCGGGCCGGCATCCGCCGTCGCCATCGCTGGCTCGAGCGCCATCCCGCAGATCGGGCAGCTACCTGGACGATCCTGGCGGACCTCGGGGTGCATAGGGCAGGTCCAGACGCTACCGGGCGCGGCGCTCGGCACTGCGGCAATATATCGCTGGGGATCGGCCGCGACGCGGCCCCGGCATCCTGCGCTGCAGAAGTGCCAGCGACTGCCTTCATAATCGATGTGATGTGCGGTCTTTGCGGGATCGACCGTCATCCCACAGGCTGCGTCTCTTGCCGAGGCAAGGCCCGCCGGCAGCTGTGCCTGATTGGGATGAACGTGCGCGTGCTCCACCGAATTGCTCCTATGCAGCCGCACCGCATCCTGGGTTTGGCACCATGTCAAAGTCCAGAGGGTGCCCGCCGTCGAGGCCTGGCGGACAATCGGACGACCGCAGAGCGCGCCGCTGCGATTGCTCTACGATGCTACCAGCCGCCCCGCTGCGCGGTAGCCTTCCCGTCAACCGAGACCGATCGGGTTTCACGTCACCCGCAACGTCACGGCAAAACGCTCCGCGGCATCAGTCTGCAGCAACCTCATGCTGTGCGTCGCCGCCCCGATATCCAACAAGTATGCCTGGGCGATCGCGGCCCCTATCGGGGTTGTTACTTAGCAACGCCTTTTGCATGTGCGCTTGCCCTGCTGGCATGGTCCGACAGCTCGCGCTCGTCGCGCAATAACCCTGTTGGATAACGCATTGCTCACTCTGCGAGCGAGGGCATTCCGTGTTTCCTCGCGCCGGGGGGCCAAGTTCCAACATTCGCAACTCGGCATCGCGCAAAATCAGGACGCCAAGGCAATCCGGCACGTCAGGAGACACCGCACTTCGTGCGTCTCGCCTTCTGTGGGAAACGCGAGACCGTCACTCGGCCATTCCGCCCCATCGACCAGGATGCGCGCGGCGTTCGGAGCAAGCCCCTCGGGATTTTCCACCGTGATATGCAGGCTGCCTTCGGCCCGGTTGATGGTCGCCTCGAAGGATGGCCACGCCGCCGGCAGGCAGGGTGCGAGATGCAGGCGGCCTTCCACCAGTCGCAGGCCCAATATTTCCTCGACCGCCAGCCGCCATGTCCACGCCGCGGCGCCGGTATACCAGCTCCAGCCGCCGCGACCGACATGGGGCGGCGTCCCCGCGACGTCCGCCGCCAGCACATAGGGTTCGGTCCGATAGCGCGCGACCTGTTCGACCGACCGGGTCTGGTTGATAGGGTTGATGCGATCGAAGATCTGCATCGCGCCCTCGGCGTCGCCGAGCCGGGCGAGGGCAATGCCCAGCCATGCGGCGGCATGTGTATATTGACCGCCATTTTCCCGAATGCCGGGCGGATAAGCCTTGATATAGCCGGGGTCGCGGGGCGTCGCATCAAAGGGCGGCGAGAGCAGCAGGACCAGCCGGTCGTCGTCGCGCACCAGATGCTGCTGGGCCGAGGCCATCGCGCGCGCGTTCCGTTCCGGACTGCCGCCGCCCGAGAGCACCGCCCAGGATTGCGCGATCGAGTCTATCTGACACTCGCCGTCCGAAGCCGAACCCCAGGAGCGGCCGTCGTCATCGAAAGCCCGCAGGTACCATTCGCCATCCCAAGCCGACTGCTCGGCCGCCTTGGCAAGCGCCGCCGCACGGGGCTTCCAGCGTTCGGTGAGCTCGTTACGCTCCAGCCGGGCGCAAAGATCAACGAACCCGTCGATCGTGGCGATCAGGAACCATGCCAGCCAGACGCTTTCACCACGCCCCTGCTCGCCTACGCGGTTCATGCCGTCGTTCCAATCGCCGGTGCCCATCAGCGGCAACCCGTGCCCCCCGAGCCGATGGCCGCGCTCCAGCGCACGTTCGCAATGCTCGAACAAGGACCTGCGCTCGGTGGTGACGTCAAACCGCGCGTAGCGGTCGGCTTCGTCGCTTGCCAGCGGGGGGCCGCGCAGAAATGGCGCCTCTTCCAAGAGGATGCCGGCATCGCCGGTGGCCTCAACATAGGCGGCGGTGACGTAAGGCAGCCAAAGGAGATCGTCCGAGCAATGCGTCCGGACACCCCGATCCAGGGGCGGATGCCACCAATGGAGAACATCGCCCTCCTCGAACTGATGGGCCGCGGCCGACAGAATGTGCCGTCGCGCCAGGTCGGGATCGGCGTGCAGCAGGGCGAGCACGTCCTGAAGCTGGTCGCGATAGCCAAAGGCGCCGCCCGCCTGATAAAATCCCGCGCGGGCACGCAGGCGCGCGCTCATGGTCTGGTAGGGGAGCCATCTGTTGACGAGGATGTCGAACGCGGGGTCGAACGTCTTCACCTTGACGGCGCCCAGACGCCTGTCCCAATCGTCCCGGCATTGCTGCAGGGCGGGCTCCACCTCCGCCGAATCCTGCCAACGCCGCACCAGGGTCCGCGCGTGGACCTGGTCATCTCCCTGTCCCAGGACGAACACCACCTCCCCTGTCTGGCCGGGCGCGATGTCCAGGTGAACCTGGAAGGCGCCGCAGCAATCAGCGCCCGCTGAACGCTGGCGGCCGCCTAGATCCCAGTTCAGCAATGCTTCGGGCCGGCGTGGATTGCCATCGCGTCCCATGAAGTCCCGCCGCGACGTCGTCAGGCTGTGCGGCGGACGACTGCTCGTCAGGAACGCCGTTCGCTCGTTGAATTCCTCCGTCCACGGGTTGTTGGCCATCAGCGCATGGACTTCGGCGTCATAATGCGCGGTTCGCAGCGGGGCCGGTTCTCCCTGAACCGCGCCGAGCAGCCATTCGGCATAATAGGTCGCCGTGATCCGGCGGGCGTGGGGCAACAGGTTATGAAGCCGCAGCCGGACGATCTTGACCGGATCGTCGACGGGCACGAAGACAAGAACCTCCTGGTCGAGGCCTTCACAGCTGCTTTCCCAGCTTGTGAAGCCCGCCCCATGCCGGATGCGGCAGGCGGTTCCCGCCCCGGCGGGCTGAGGCGTCGGGGTCCACAGACGTGCGTTCTCCTCGTCGCGCAGATACAGTATTTCGGTCTGAGGATCGCGGACGGGATCGTTGGCCCAAGGCGTCAGGCGATTTTCACCGCTGTTGATCGCCCAGGTGAATCCGAGCCCCCCCTCGGTGACGATCGAGCCAAAGCCACCATTGGCAAGGACGTTTGACCAAGGTGCGGGGGTCGTCTCGCCCGGCTTGAGATGGATCACATAGGCTTCGCCCCCCGGCGCGAACCCGCCAAAGCCGTTGTCGAACGCCAGCTCCTCCAGCGGGCGCATCCCGGAACCTGGACTTGGCGGTGCCCCGCCGCCGATGGGCTCGAAGTGCGGGCTGCGAAGCTGGGGAGAATCGGCGCGTACCAATTGATCGCCGAGCGCGCCTGCCGTCTCGTCGAGCACGATCTGCGCGGCGCGTTCGAGAAACTGAGCGCGATCGCCGTCTCCGTGCCCGATCCCGACGAGATGAACCCCTCCATTCTGTCCGAGTTGCTCCTGCACACCCGCCTCCCGCAGGAGCTCGATCAGCCGTTCGCGGACGGGTTCGAGATAGCCCGCCGCTCCTTCGTGCATGATCACAAGGTCGATCCCGATACCACGCCTGCGCCATAGCTGCTGGGCTCCGGCAAGAAATCGCAGCAGTGCAGTGCGCTGGCCGTCGCCTGCGCGCACCAGCAGGATGGGGTGATCGCCCGATATTCCCAGCCCCCACAGATCGCCCCGACCAAGATGGTCGGCGACGAGCGCGATCTGCTCGCCAGGAGATCGCAGAACAGGCTGTAGCAGCGCCGAGAGCAGCATCTGCGCGTCAGACACGCGGTCCGGGCCAAGTCCGAGTTGGCGCATCTCCCGCGCCGCATCCGCAACGGCGTCGTTCATCGCCCATTCGAGTGCGGTCAAAGTCGCATAGCGCTCGGCGATTTCCAGAGCGGATGCCCGCGAGCCGGCGACGATCGTGACGAACGCAAGTTCGCGCCTACTATGCGGGGGAATCTGCAGTTCCGCGCGCATCGCCAGAATGGGATCAAGGGTCCAGCCTGTCGTTCCGCCGAGTTCATCATGCTGCATGGCGGCCGGAGTTGCCTGGTCGCCGTGGCGCTTCAGAAAGGCCGCGCGGTCGGTTTCGACGCCCCGCGGCGTGAAGCCCTTGTCGTCGGCGACAACCCGGTGAATCAGCACCGGCGGACGGTCGCCAGCATCGCGCGGCCGGCGCGTGAACAGCAAGCCGCTCGTCCCGGGAAGCAGCTCGCTGCCGACGAAGAGCTTGCTGAAGGCTGGATGACGCGCGCCGTCGATCGGCGGCGCGAGCATGATCTCGGCATAGCTCGTGAAATCGAGCGTTCGTGAGCGGTCGCTTTCGTTGACGACAGTGACGCGGCGGATCTCCAGATCGTCGCCATGCGGGATGCCGACCGCCATGGTCAGGGCGATATCATGGTCCCGGCGATGATATTCGACCTGATGCGCCTGGAAGAGCAAGCGCTCCTCTGTCGCCGCGGCATGCACGGGTCCCGGGGTCGCCGACCAGAATGCACCCGTGTCCCGGTCGCGCACATATATCCAGAGGCCGGCGTCACCAGGCAATCGATCGGGGCGGGTGAGCGCATAGCGGTGCCAATATAGGCCCCCTCCCCCATTGGCCGCCAGACGGCTGGTCAGGCGTCCGTTGCCAATTGCATGCAACGGCGTGAAGCCCCCGATGGAAGCAGGGTTCCAGGGCTGGAGGTGGGGGATCGCGCCTTCGGCGACCGGCTGGGGTTCGCGAAACTCGATGCGCGAGATTTCGGGTGGCAGTTCCCAGGGAATCCGCTCGTTGAGGAGTAGGTCGATCGTGCGGATATGGGGATCGCCGTGGAACCAACGGACGAACATATCGCCGCACAACGCATTGCCGAGTGCCGCCATGCTCATACCGTGATGGTGCGCCATATAGGATCGAACCACCGCGCAGCGCTCTCCCTCCGGCACCCGCTCGGGTGTGAAGTCGATGGCTTCGTAGAAGCCGTATCGCCCAAGCATGCCCAGTTCCGCGAGATCGCGAAGGTTGCGCACCGCCATGGCGGTGCGCGCGGCGAGCGCCAGCACCGTGGCATAGGGGGCCACTACCAGATCGCGTGCAAGCCCTCGGCGCAGGCCGAGCCCCGGGACGCCGAACGCGTGGTAGCGATAGACGCGATCGGGGCCCATCGAGGCGAAGGCGGACTCGGATATGCCCCAGGGAATGCCATGGCTGATCGCATAGGCCTGCTGTAGGTCGACAGCGGTTCGATCGCTCTGGCCGAGAAGAGTTTCGGGATCGCTGCGCAGGAACAGGTTCGGCATGAGATATTCGAACATCGAGCCGTTCCACGAGACCAGCGAGAGGCCCGACGCCTTCTTGGTGATCGGGCGCCCGAGAAAGAACCAATGCTCGGGAGGCACATCGCCCTTGGCGATGGCGAAGAAGCTTGCCAGCCGCGCCTCGCTCGCCAACAGGTCGTAATGATGCTGATCGATCCGGTCGGCGGAGACATTGTACCCGATATGGAAGAGCCGGCTGCTGGTATCGAACAGCAGGGCGAAATCCATGCCATGCGCCCAGGCGTCCGCTCGCCGGGCGATGCCAGCCAGCCGGTCGCGCATAAGCTTGTGGGCATCCACGCCGCGGGCAAGAGCCGAGCGGAATTCTTCAACCCAGGTCCGGGCTTCGCCAGGGTCGAGGGTCCGACCGAATGCATCCAGCAGGCCGCTCGCCTCTTCGCACGCGGCATCGATTTCGGCGGAAATGCGCTCGCCCGCCAGCATGGAGGCGAGCCGGGCGACGATGTCGCTGCAACCAGCGGGAGGCCGCGTCAACAGCGGCAGCCATGGGAGGAACATCCGCACATCACGGCGCATGCTGAGCAAATGATGATCGACCCGCTCGAGCCACAGTTGAACATCGCGGATCACCTTCGTCGAGAGCATACTCGCACTCGCGATGCTTTTGCGGATCCTTTCCTGCAGCTCGGGAAAATCGCGATCGCTGAGCGCGTCCAGCAGAACGCTCCAGCAGGCGTCGCCGTCTTGTGCCGCCGCCACCGCATCCCGCATCGCGCCGAGATGGGGTCGGCAGGCATGGTCGGGGTCGACGTCGTCGGCGAGCGCGCCGGCAAGCAGGTCGAGGGTGTCGTCGAGCCCGGCCCACAATGCCGGGGACAGCACAGGAGCTTGAATGGCTTCGCGGCACGCCTCGTCCACAACAACAAGACTGACCGCAAGATTGCCGCTGTCGACGGTGGAGACGTAGCGCGGTTCGAGCGGCTGCAATGAACGGGTATCATACCAGTTGAGCATATGTCCGCGGTAACGATCGACCCGGTCGAGCGCGTCCAGTGCATTACGCAGCCGCATCTCGAGGTCGGTCGTGCTGATATGACCCAGTTTCCACGCCGTCAGCGTGGCGAGCAGCATCATGCCGACATTTGTCGGCGAGGTCCGATGAGCGATCTCTTCTTCGGGCGGCTCCTGGTAATTGTCCGGCGGCAGCCAATTGTCCTCTGGCCTCACAAAGGTTTCGAAGAACAGCCATGTCCGGCGTGCGATGCTGCGCAGGAACAGGCGGTCACCTGCCTCCAGTGGCTCGACCAGGGAGCGGCGCGGACGGCCTATCCGGTAGGCGATGTCAGGCGCCAGCAACCACAGCAGCAGCAGCGGCGCCGCCGACAGGAGCGTCGGTGAATGCGTCAGCGCCAGTCCCGCGGCGACGGCAAGCGCGAATGCGGGCGATACCCACATCTCGCGCCAGGCGGCCCGGCGCGGATCAAGCGCGGCAAAATGCGCCGTGGTATGCGCGGCTGACGTCCACTCCAGCAGTCCACGTCGGGTTCCCAGCCGCCAAAGCGTGATCCGGATCGCATCGAGCGCGATGGCGGCATCGCTGATCAGAAAAGCGATCGAGAGCGCCCATCGTCCCAGCTCATCCCCCAACCGTCGCAGGACACCCTGGAGCACGCCGCGCCGACGCCCGCGCGCGACGCCGGTCACGACATCGGTGAACAGATAGGCCGCGGGCGCCACGATCGCCAGCAATGTCCAGATCCAGGGACTGCCGCCGAGGATGAACCATCCGCCAAGCAGCAGGGCCACGAGGCTGGGCGGCACGAGGCTGCGGCGAAGATTGTCGAAGATCTTGAGCCGGTCGAACCAGGTGAGACGGTTGCGAAGGTGCGTTCCGGCGCGGCCCGGGACCAAGGGAAGCAACCAGGGCAATAGCTGCCAATCGCCGCGCACCCAGCGGTGCCAGCGCCGGCGGTATTCGAGATAGCCGGAGGGAAAACCTTCATAAACGATGATGTCGCTCGCTAGCGCCGCGCGACCGTGCAATCCCTCGAACAGATCGTGGCTGAGCAGGTTGTTTTCAGGGATCCGCCCTTCGACGCTGCGCTCGAAGGACGCGACTTCGTAGATGCCTTTGCCGACGAAGATGCCTGAGCTGAACAGGTCCTGGTAGACGTCGGAAACGGCGCGCGAATAGATGTCGATCGCGGTGTCGCCGCCGAAATAGCGCGTGAACAACGATCGTCCGCTGGTCTCTGGAGCGATCTCGACCCGCGGCTGGAGGATCGTGTAGCCGCCTGCCACCCGCCCGGTGCGCGGGTCGAACCGGGCCTTGTTGAGTGGATGGGCCAGAGCCGCCACCATCCGGTTGACCACGCCGGTCGGCAATCGGGTATCCGCATCGGCGGTGACCACGAACCTTGCGGCGCGCAGCGCTTCGATGCGGCCGGCGGTCAGTGGAAAAGGGCTGAGGTCTCCGCGCAGGATGTAGCCGTTGAATTGCTCCAGCTTTCCGCGTTTGCGTTCCCAGCCCATCCAGACCGACTGGGCGGGATTGAAGAGACGCGGCCGGTGGAGCATATGGAAGGGGCCGTTCCCTGCAATGCCATAGGTCTCGTTGAGACGCTTGATGCCGTCCGCCAATGCGGCGTCGACCTCCGCATCGCCAGGAAGGCTCGCGCTATCGGCGTCGGCATAGTCGCTCAGCAGGACGAAATACAGCCTCGGGTCGGGGTTGCCGAGATAATGGCTTTCCAGGCGCTGGAGAAGCGCTGGCACGTCCATCGGCTGCGCGACAAGCACCGGCATGACGACGGCCGTCCGACAATGGTCGGCTATCCCGCCCTCGAAGTCGAGCTTTGGAAGCACCCGGGGCGACACGAGCAGAGTCGCGACCCAATTGACGAAGGTAACGCTCAGGATGGTGGCCGGCAACGTGGTGAGCGCGATGCCCAGAAGCCATCCCGTCGCTGTCGCCTCGACCAGCGCGAGGTAAAGTGCCGGGACGCTGAAGCTGACAAATCCCGCGAGAAAGAGCGATACCGTATAGAGCGCGGCGGGATAGCGCAGGAGCCTGCGCCCGATCAATTCCAGCGCCAGCGGCCGCACGTCGATCGCATCCTCGAACGCCGGCCGGCCATCGCCGACCAGCCAGTAGCCGACATGATCGGCCGGCACGTCGGCATTGGCCCGGCATTGCGCGAGCAGGCGTTCGGCGACATCCCATTCCGGCATGCCGCCATGGTCGGACAACTGCTCGATCGCATGGCGGTAACGGTCGCGCGTCTCGAAATCCATGTGGTGGTAGACCGCTGCCGGGTCATGTCGCAGGATCGCCTCGACGCGACTTGTCCTGTCGAAAAAGTCCTTCCACTGGATCGTCGAGATGACCGCGAGGTTCGCGATGGCGCGCGAGACGCATTCGGTATCGTCTGCCCTCGCGGAGAGAGCGGCCTCGGGACCAACTTCGAACGGCGGCGCTACGTCGGGGAAGAGGCGTCCGAAGCCTGTAACGAGCAGTTCGAGACAGGCCAGGCGAAGCATGGCCGGGAACGCCCATAGCTCGGCAATGCTGAGAGGCTCTTCGTCCTGATAGCTTTGGATGAACGGGACCGCGGTGTTGAGCGATATCTGTAGATGCGACGCATCGAGCAGCCCATGGGCCAGGGCATAGATGCGTGGCTGGCCTTTAGCCGCCTCACCGGCCAGGCCGGGCAATCGGCGGTAGAACCGGGCGGGCATATCCTCCTTGATCTGGAGGATGGCGCGTTGAACGTGATAGTCGTTGTCGAGCAGCCATTCGGCGGCCGAGCTGCTTTGCGGCTCGGCGGCGCCAGCAGCAGCCCGCGCCGTGTTCAGCCACGCGCGCAATGCCGACAGCTCCGACCAGGTTGCCAGCGGTGACGGTTTGCGGACCAGCCCGCCGAGCCGGTGCCGGCGCGCCAGCTCGTGCGCGGCAGCGACTATCGGGTCCACATGCTCCACATCGGCCATTCTCAAACAGGGCCCACAGCCGGGAGGCGCGCTGCCTGGACATTGGTGAGCGCCATTGGCTCGGGTGCGACCGTGGACGGGCGAACGATCAACATCGGCGCTGCGGAGTGGGTCATGAGATAGGCGGCGACGCTTCCATATGGAACGTCCGCGTGATGGCGGCCGCCTTGCCCATTCGCCGACAGGACGACCAAGTCGGCTGCCTCGGTAACAATCAGTCCCGATAGCGCCGAACGCACATCCTCACTTCGCATCGAGATGACGCGAACCGCGATTCCCATCGCGGCAATGTAGTTCCGGACGTGATCAAGATAGACGCGGGCGGTCTGCTCGTTCCGCTCGACGACGATCCGCCGGAGCTCGAGATCCCGTGGCTCGAGGGGCCTTGTTTCGGTAAGCTCCGGCGTCGGCACGACATGTGCGAGGATCAGTTCCGCGCGTGCCGACTTCGCGAGCCGCGTGGCGAGCGGTATCACGCTTTCGGCCCAGGTCGATCCGTCCAGGGGGACAAGAATTCGCCGATAGGTCGGTGTTGACGCAGCGGAGGCCGCTATCGGGACAAGCAAGATCGAGCCGGGCGCACGATCGAGCACATGATGCGCCGTGCCGCCGATTCCCGTTGGGGTCGAACCATTTTCGCCGTGAGTGCCAAGCACGAGCAGGCATTCGGGTTGTGCGCAGGTGAAACGGCAGATTTCCTCTGCCGTCGCGCCTTCTGCAAGCTTGATCTCGGCAGTTGCGGTCGAGGGCATGGGTGCGGTCGACAATTTGCCCAGGACCCGCCTCGCTTCGTGCCGGCGAAGATCCCACTCGATCGGGTCTGGCCGCACCTCCTTGCCCGTCTGCCCTTCCAGCACCTGCAGCAGCGTCACTGGAACCTCGAGCGCCTGGGCGATTCGGAATGCGTGCGAAACGACGCCGGCCGCATACTCGGATCGATCGAGGCAAGCGACGACGTGACAGGTTCCCGCCTGCGCGGCCGCGCGCTTCGGGAAGAGTGCCTTTGGTATCGACATATTTCGGCCTCCTGTTGTCTTTGGCGGCAATTGCCGTCGCGGCATCACCAGCGCTCGGCGCGGAGCTCGGGGACAATCCCCAAGCGCTTTGAGGGCATCGCAATTCGTGATGAAGGCCACGGTGACCGATCCGGGGGAAGCTCGAAATACGGGTATGTACGGAAGCCTATCTCGATCCGGTGGAGGCTAGGCGGCCTAACAACGTCCCGCCCGGGCATGATGACGCGCGGAGCGGGCACGGGCAGTCGGGGACAGTAGAATACGCCCAAATCACTTGGAGGACGCCGTGAGTTTGGCCTCAGATGAGCAGGGCAACATTCTCACTTCCACCGAGGGATATCCCGCGGGCGGAACAGGAAGTCAGCATTTCGTGCGCGCCGACAAGCCTCTTCAAACCGAGCTAACCAAGGGATCCGCTTCGGCCGGGTCATTTTCTGCTTGAAAAGCCATCATATAATCACGCACGAGCGGAAGAGCCGTGCGCCTACAGATATATTGGATCTGATAGTTGCACAATTCGCCATGTCGGAAAGCGACCAAAGCACCGGCGAGATAAAATGTCCACATGCGATAGAAACGGGCATCATAAAGCGCTTCGATCGTCTCCTTCGCCGCAGTTGTTCGACGATACCAGTCCTCCAGTGTGTGAGCGTAGTGAAGCCGCAGCGTTTCTACGTCGGCGACAATCAGCTTCATGGTTTCACTTGCGCCGAAAATTTCGGACAAAGCAGGAATATAGCCTCCGGGGAAAATATACTTGCTGGCGAGCGGATCCGTCGTGCCCGGTCCGCCCATTCGCCCTATGGTCTGAAGCAGCATCACGCCGTCATCCGTCAGCAGTGATCGCCATTTCTCGAAAAACCGCCGATAGAAGGGCGGCCCGACATGCTCGAACATGCCGACGGAAACGATCCGATCGAATGTTCCGGTCAGGTCGCGATAGTCGATCAGCTCAAACTTGACACGATCGGCCACGCCCGCCTCGTCGGCACGGCGGCGGGCGATCTCAAGCTGCTCCAGGCTCAGCGTGATCCCCAGCACGTCCGCGTCTGCGACACGGTTGAGATAGAGCGCCAATCCACCCCATCCGCATCCGATGTCGAGCACCCGCTGGCCGGATTTGAGATAGAGTTTGGATGCGATGTGCGCCTTCTTGTCGGCCTGCGCCTCTTCAAGATCCTTGGCGCTGTCGCCGAAATAGCCGCAGCTATACTGTCGGTCGGAATCGAGAAAGACATCATAGAGCCCCCCCTTGAGGTCGTAATGGTGCGCGACGTTGCGTCTGGAGCGTCGTTTCCAGTTCAATCGATCCAGTCGGGACATCAGCGAATAAGCGATGCTCCCCAAGCGATTGCCCCGAAGGGCATCACCATTTTCGCGTTCCCGGGCTACGTTGGATTGGACGAGATCGATCAGGGCAAGAACGTCCCCACCGTCCACGAGGAGGCGGCCTTCCATCCAGGCCTCGGCCGCTCCCAGGCGCGGGTTTCTGGCGATGGCACGCGGCGCGCTACGATCGGTGAACCGGATCGTCACCGGCTGCCGCCCTTGTTGTGACGATCCATAGTCGTGCCGCGTCCCATCGGCCTCAAACAGGATGAGTTCGCCCGACCTGACGAGACGGGAAAGCAATCTGTTCAAGAGCCACATCCGAATGATCCTGCTCGACGGGCTCAAGAACAATCGAGGCGCAACCTGCGCAAGCGGGTTTGCCCTTGTCGCCGGTGTGAAAACCTTGCTTGAGTTCGTATGCGGCGTGGATTGGCCGAGGGTCGCGTCCGTCAATGTGGTGTAAAATTGGGTGTGGCCAGCGGGCTGCATTTTCAGGCGGCCTTGGGTGTAATCTGTAGCGGCTGGACCTCCTCGATCATTGGTGTGGCAAGGGCGGCCATGCCCTCGATCTGCATGTAGCGGTGCTGGAGCTGGTATTCGTCATTCTGCTCGAGCAGGACAGCGCCGACGAGGCGAATGATGCTATCCTCGTTCGGGAAGATGCCGACAACGTCGGCGCGACGCTTCACCTCCTTGTTCAGGCGCTCCAGCGGGTTGGTCGAATGCAATTTGACCCGGTGCTGCTCGGGGAATGTCATGTAGGCGAGGACGTCGTGCTCGGCGTCGTCCATGCAAGCGCCAAGCTTTGGCCAGCGGGCTCGCAACTGGTCGGCGACCTGGCGCCAGACCTGCGTTGCGGCGGCATGATCGGGCTGGAGAAAGACCTGGCGGATGGCAGCGGCGACCACGGTGTTCTGGCCCTTGGGCACGTAAGCCAGGGCATTGCGCATAAAGTGAACGCGGCAGCGCTGCCAGGTAGCGCTGAACACGCGGGTGATCGCTGCCTTGAGGCCCTCGTGCGCATCGGAGATGACCAGCTTAACGCCGCTCAGGCCGCGCCGGGCGAGGTCCTTGAGGAAGCTCGACCAGAACGGTTCGGCTTCGGAGGGGCCAATGTGCAGGCCGACGATTTCGCGCTTGCCCTCGATGTTGACGGCAACGGCTATTATCGCGGCGACACTGACGATCCGCCCGCCCTCGCGCACCTTGAGGTAGGTGGCATCGAGCCAGAGATAGGGCCACTCACCGGCGAGGGGTCGCTTAAGGAAGGCATGGACGCGTTCGTCGATATCCTTGCACAGCTTGGACACCGAGGACTTGGAGATGCCGGTCATGCCCATCGCCTGCACCAGCTCGTCGACGCGTCGGGTGCTGACGCCGGCAATCCACGCTTCCTGGATCACCGCGACCAGCGCCTTCTCCACGGTCTTCCTCGGCTCCAGAAAGCCGGGAAAGTAGGCGCCGGTCCGCAGCTTGGGAATCTTCAGGTTGAGCGTGCCGAGCCGGGTATCGAGGCTGCGGTCGCGGTAGCCGTTCCGCCAGGTCGTCCGGTCGCCGGAGCGCTCGTGTCGGCTAGCGCCGACGAGGCCGTCGACGTCGGCCTCCATGATGATCTGCAATACGCTCTCGGCGATCGTGCGCAGGAAATCTCCATCTCCGGTCTTCGCCATCAGCTCGGCAAGCGGTAGTCTGTCGTCGGTCATCGGGATCAACTCCTCGGTGGGCGTGTGAAGTGTGGTAACTCCACCTTACCGATGAGCCCGGTGGCCACCGAGATCGAAATCGCATCGGGTGGGGCATGCCCCACCCGATGCGATCACCTCAATCTACACCAGAAATTACACCACGAGCGCGGACGCTAACTTGGCCGAGCATTACGCAGGTATACTTAGACGGCGAGCCGGGGGCGCGTAGAAACTGGCGCTGACGTAAAGCAGAGACGCGATCGGCGCCGGCATTCTTGATCTTTCACAAGTGGAGGGGAAGCTCGGCAATCCACGCGGGGGGATAAGGCGTGGCAAAGGAAAACTCAGTCAGCTCTGCCGAGCGTGGCAAAGCCGATCCACAAACGGCTGCCCCCATGGCCGGACATGTTCGCGCGTGTTTCGATCGACCGGTGCATCAGGGCCTCCCGCGTCTATCTTCGTGCTGACCTGAGCCAGACATCCGGATTCCTATCCGTCGCCTGATGGGTTTGGGCATCCGGCAGTTTACGCAGAAGGATGTCGAGCCGCGCGCCTCCGTATCCTCACGTAATGATTACTCTGAATGTGAGCGCCATTGTTGCTTACGACTCCGCTTCGACGGCGGGCACGCGACCGAGGCTCACATGAAAAATGTACTGCTGCTGATCCATGACGACGCCGGCGAAGCGGCCCGCTTCCAGGCCGCACTTGACCTTGCCCGGGCGATCTCCGGGCATCTCACTTGCCTCGACATCGTTCAAGCGCCGATTCTGGTGGGCGCGGGGTATGTGATGGTCGATGCCGAACTCGCCCTGCTTGCCCACGCGCGTGAGCGGGAAGCGGCAAATCGCCGCCAACTTGAAGTGCGCCTCGCAGTCGAGGACATCGCCTGGGACTGGGCCGATGCGGCCGGCGACATTGCCAAGCTGCTGGAAGCGGAGGCGGCGCTCGCCGACAACATCGTGCTCAACACCCTGTTCGCCAATCCCGAGCTTCCCGATATGCGGGTGATCGCTTCGGACATTGTCATGCGTGCCGGGAAGCCGATCCTCGCGGTTCCGCGAGAAATCCGCAGTCGCTACGTCAATGGCCAGGCGCTCATCGCCTGGAACGGTGCTCCTGCTGTCGCCGAAACGCTCCGCGCGGTGACCCCTCTCCTCGCGCTGGCGGAAGACGCTGCCGCCTATCTCTCACGCCATGGCATTCATGTCATCATCGACCGCGATGTCCCGCTGGAAGGATCCGTGTGCGATGCGCTTCTCGGCGCCTGCCGCGACCGCCATCCCGCCTATTGCGTTATCGGCGCCTATGGCCACTCGCGTCTGCGCGAGCAACTCATCGGCGGCGTGACACGGCGGATGCTTGCCGAGAGCCCGGTACCCCTCCTTTTGGGTCATTGAGCGCGGGCGAGGCCTGAAAAGGGGATCATCATGGCGAACGCAGCATTGTACAATCCTATCGACCGGGAGGCGCCGGCGGCGCTGATCGACGCACTGCGCCGCTACGCCGAGCCGTTGCCACCGCCCGAGCGTGCCGAGAAGTTCGGCAGCTTCTTCGATCGCTTCGGCCAAGCGCGCGTCGTCCTGCTAGGCGAGGCAACCCACGGCACGTCCGAATTCTATCGCGCGCGCGCCGCAATCACACGCCGGCTGATCGAGCATCACGGTTTCAATATCGTTGCGGTCGAAGCCGACTGGCCGGACGCTGCGCAGATCGACGATTATGTCCGCCATCAGGCGCCGCGCCCCCGCCTCGGCGACAGCTTCGTGCGCTTTCCGACTTGGATGTGGCGCAATGTCGAGGTTCTGGAATTCGCCGACTGGATGCGCGGCCATAATGCATCGCTTGCTGAGGATAGCCGCGTCTCCTTCCATGGCATGGACATCTACAGCCTCAGCGAGTCGATCCACGCGGTGCTCGCCTATCTCGACAAGATTGATCCCGAGGCGGCCGCGGAAGCACGCCGGCGCTACGGCTGCCTGACACCCTGGCAGGATGAACCGGCGCATTATGGCCGCGCCGTCGTTCACGGAGGTCGCCCCAGTTGCGAAGATCGCGCGGTCGCCCAGCTTCACGAGCTTTTGACCCATCGGCTCGAATATCTGCGTGGAGACGGCGAAGCTTGGTTCGACGCTGTCCAGAATGCGCGCATCGTGCGCGCCGCGGAGCGCTACTACCGCGCCATGTATCACAGCTCGACCGAGAGCTGGAACCTGCGCGACCGGCACATGTTCGAAACGCTGCAGGCGCTGCTGGCCCATCGCGGCCACGGCGCAAAAGCGGTCGTCTGGGCGCATAACAGCCATGTCGGCAACGCCGCCGCCACCGCAATGGGCTGGCAGGGCGAATTCAACATCGGCGAGCTCTGCCGGATGGCGCATGGTGACGACGTGGTGTCGATCGGGTTTAGTACCGATAACGGCTCGGTCGCGGCCGCCAGCGACTGGGGCGCCGACATGCAGATCAAGACCGTACGGCCCGCGCGCGCCGACAGCTATGAGCACGCCTTCCGATCCACCGGGCTGGCCCGCACGCTGACCGACTGGCGAACCCGGAATCGCGATCTCGCCGCGTTGCTTCGGGAGCCCCTGCTCGAACGCGCCATCGGCGTCGTGTACCGCCCGGAGACCGAGCGCCTCAGCCATTACTTCGAGGCGGTCCTCGCCGAGCAGTTCGATGCTTTCGTCTGGTTCGAGCAAACGACTGCGGTGACGCCGCTGGGGCATGAGCGACCCCATGGGGCGCCCGAAACCTGGCCGTTCGGACTGTGACATGATCATCCCTGCTCCGCACGATCCGGTTCCCGTCACCATCCACCCCGATGGGCTCAAGGGGCTGCTGGGCGTACCGGCCGCGGCCAAGGGCATCGTCATCTTCGCACACGGCAGCGGAAGTGGACGGCTCAGTCCGCGTAACAATCACGTCGCGCACGCACTGCGCGATGCGGGGCTTGCGACATTGCTGATCGATCTGCTCACACCCGCGGAAGAGCAGAACCGGGCCAACATCTTCGACATTCCGCTGTTGGCATCGCGGCTGAAAGCCGCCACACACTGGGTGAGGCTCCTGCCCGAAACG
This sequence comes from Novosphingobium sp. BL-52-GroH, assembly GCF_044813085.1. NCBI lineage: Bacteria > Pseudomonadati > Pseudomonadota > Alphaproteobacteria > Sphingomonadales > Sphingomonadaceae > Novosphingobium > Novosphingobium sp. BL-52-GroH. The sequence continues at coordinate 139,893 of NZ_CP171149.1, forward strand.
GCAGCGCTGCCGGTGGGCTATTTCGGTGCGAGCACGGGGGCGGGCGCGGCCTTGCTCGCCGCCTCCGGCCCGGACGCCGAAATCGCCGCGATCGTTTCGCGCGGCGGCCGGCCCGATCTAGCCGGTTCGGCCGCGCTCGTGCATGTCCGCGCGCCAACGCTGCTGATCGTCGGCAGCCGAGACCTGCCGGTCATCGAGCTGAACCGGACGGCGCAACGTCATCTTCGCGCCAAGAACGCACTGGTGATCGTCCAGGGAGCGACGCACCTGTTCGAAGAGCCAGGCACGCTCGCCGAGGTGATCGACCACGCGGGGCGTTGGTTCCTGCGACATTTTCAGGAGGCCTGACCATGGCCGCACATACAGCCGGGTTTCACGACAGGCGCGAGGCAGGCCGCAGGCTGGCCGCGGCGCTTGCCCCTCTGGCGGCCGCGCATCCGCTGGTGCTGGCACTGCCTCGCGGCGGCGTGCCCGTCGCGTTCGAAGTGGCCAAGGCACTCGACGCGGAACTGGATCTGCTGTTCGTCCGCAAGATCGGGGCACCCGGCTATGAAGAGCTGGGAATCGGCGCGGTGGTCGATGGCGCCGATCCCCAGCTCGTACTCAACGAGGATATTGTCCAGCAGCTGGCGCCCAGCCCCCACTATATCAGGGCCGAGATGCAGCGGCAGCTCGCGGAAATCGAGCGGCGGCGGTCGTCCTATGTCGGCGGTCGCGCTCCGGCGGAGGTGACGGGCCGCACGGTGATCGTGATCGACGATGGGATCGCGACCGGCGGCACCGTCAAGGCGGCCCTGAAAGGCTTGCGCAAGAACCGGCCCGCGCGCCTCGTCCTTGGCATACCAGTCGCGCCCGGTGAAAGCATCGCCGAGATTTCTCCAGAGTGCGATGATATCGTCTGCTTGGCGCAGCCCGAGCCGTTTTACGCGGTCGGAGCGCATTATGCCGTGTTCGATCAGACGACGGACGAGGAAGTCGTCCGTCTACTTCGCGACGCGGCGCCCTTCGGCCACTTGCGAGGCTCGCCCGGGCACGGGTCTGCCGTGCGACGCTGATTGGGACAGGCTCCAGGAAAGGGAAGAAACGATGCTTATTCCTCACGATGCGACCATTCTCGTTGTCGATGGCGGACATCTGCAGGTGCTCCGCAATCGCGGCACCGACGCCGCGCCCGAACTGGAGCTTCTGCATGAGCAGGCGATGAAGAATCCTCCAAGCCGCGCGATGGGTACGGACGCACCGGGACGCAGTTTCGGCAGCGCGGTGCCGAAACGAAGCACTTATGGCGAGGCCGACTACCACCAGCGCCGCGAGGACCGGTTCGGGCACCGGGCTTTGGGGACGGTGGCATCGCTGGGCCGGCAGGATGGTCCGCTGATCCTCATCGCACCGCCGCATATGCTGGGCGTGCTCCGCGAAGACCTTGATCCGAGGGTCCAGGACCGCGTTGTGGCCGAGATTGCCAAGGATTTTGCCCAGCGCGACGCCGACGATATTCTGAAACTGCTACGCTCCCATCAAATCTGAAGTTCCGCCACGAGCCTCATATGGCGGTCGGCCGGTCAAAGTGGCGGATCAGGCCGATCGGGGATTTTCACTAAGCACGGGCGACGATGCCCACTCAGCTATCGGATTCCCAGGCTGGGGAATCATCACGCTCAGCGGCGCCAGCGTATCTTGTGGACAAGCAGGGGCGATCGGCATAGCGTCTGCGGTGCCCTTTCCGATATCGATCGTGAGGATTGGGTCCGCACTCGCACGGCGAACGCAGGCTCTCGACTTCCGGTCGGGCGGCCTGCGGAATGCAAGGCCTTCGGGAAATACGCAGGGCGCGCTTTCTTGTGTTTGCACGCGATCAACCGTCCCGACTGGCGGGACGCGCGGCAAGCACGGGACAGCGGGGGATGCAGCCCCTCACAACCTGCGACGCCTCTCGGTGTGCTCATGCGGAGACCGACGATGCTGCCCCCCTTGCCGGAAACGGCACCGAGTTCTGGACTCCAATGGCGCCCGGAATCGCGGATTTAATGCTTCTCCAAGAGAAAATTGCCCTGTAGTCCTGATGCTGGACGAAACGCGCAAAGGCTTTGGACCGATTCAGGACCAGACTGAAAGGACATTTTTGAATGGCGCAAACGAGCTACGGCTTACTTTGTCCTTTTGTTTCTAGCAAGTAACACTAACAGATCCAGGTTACACGCGATCCTTTGGGCGCGAATGCGATCAGAAATAGAAGGGGATGGATCAAGAATTTAGACGGGATCTCTATGTCAACCGATGCGCATCATAGCTCTACACGGCCAACGCGCTGGGGCCATGCGATCGCCATCATCACCGTCCTCCTCGCCGTACCTGCCGATCTTGCCCTCCGGACAGCGGGCGTCGATCACAACCCCTATCTGCTGCTCATCCTTTCGATCATCGTTGCGGCTGCGCTCGGCGGAACGGGTGTTGCGACGCCGGCGGCGATTCTCGCTGTCCTCGTCGGCACACTTTTTACGCTATCGCGTCCTCTTGCCGCTTATGAACCCGTCGACCTGGCCTTTTTGCTGCTTGTCGCGTCAGGGATTGCCGTACTCGATCTCCGCAACGCATCCTTGCGACGGCGACGTGTCGCCCTGGACGAACGTCGTCAGAACCAGCTCTCGGAGATCGCCGACGAGCTTAACCTCCTGATCGACGGTGCGCAGGGCTATGCGATCTATATGCTCGATCCCGAAGGCCGGGTGGCGACCTGGAACGAGGGTGCTGAACGCCTGAAGGGCTGGAGCGAGAATGAGGCCGTGGGCCAGCATTGCTCGGTCTTCTATCCGGCTGACGCGGTCAAAGCCGGTAAGCCCGAAGCCGACCTCAAACGCGCCCGCGAGCAGGGCAAGGTCGAGGAGGACGATTGGCGGCTGAGGAAGGACGGATCCGAGTTCTTGGCACATATATCGATCACCGCTCTTCGCGGCAGCAACGGTGCTCTTCGCGGCTTTGGCAAGGTCGTTCGCGACGCAACCGGCGAACGCGCCGCCGAGAGCGCTCACAAGGCCAGCGCCAGTCACCTCCGCTCGATCCTGTCAACCGTCCCCGATGCCATGATCGTGATCGACGAACGAGGCAACATTCTGTCGTTCAGCGCCGCCGCCGAGCGGCTGTTCGGGTATTCGGAGGTCGATGTCCGCGGTTCGAACGTTAGCATGCTCATGCCGTCGCCTGATCGCGAGCGCCATGATGGCTATCTCGAACGCTATCTCACGACCGGCGAGCGGAAGATCATCGGTATCGGGCGCATCGTCATCGGCGCGCGGCGCGACGGTTCGACCTTCCCGATGGAACTGTCGGTGGGCGAAGCTATTGGCGAGACTCAGCGCGTGTTCACCGGCTTCATCCGGGATCTCACCGAACGGCAGGAGACACAGGAACGCCTCAACGAGCTGCAGTCCAAGCTGATCCACGTCGCCCGGGTGAGCGCGATGGGAACGATGGCCTCGACGCTCGCCCACGAGATCAACCAGCCGATTACCGCGGTCGCCAATTATGTCGAAGGGGTCCGCGACCTGCTCGCCGAGGCTAATCCGGAGGATCTCCCCATGATCCGCGAGGCCCTGGACGATTCGGTCCGAGAGGCTCTGCGCGCAGGGCAAATCGTCCGACGGCTGCGTGACTTCGTGGCGCGCGGGGAAGTCGAGAAGACAGTCGAGGACCTGCCTTCCCTCATCACCGAGGCTTCCGCGCTCGGGCTGATGGGCGCACGGGAGAAAGGTGTCGATGCCCAATTCGATCTCGATCCCGGCGCCACGAAAGTTCTCCTCGACAAGGTGCAGATACAGCAGGTGCTGATCAATCTGCTTCGCAATGCGGTGGAGGCGATGGCGGTGTCGTCCGAACGGCATCTGTGGATCAAATCGCGCCGGGAGAAAGCGGGGCTCATTCGGGTTACCGTGGCCGATACCGGACCCGGCGTGGAACAACACGTCGCGGACCAATTGTTCACCGCCTTCGTCAGCACCAAGAGCGATGGCATGGGCCTGGGCCTCTCGATCTGCCGAACGATTGTCGAGGCGAACGGTGGTCGCATATGGCTGGAACCCCGACCCGGCGGCGGGACCCAGTTTCATTTCACGCTCGTCGAAGCCGAACCGGAGGAAGTCGAATGACCGAAAGGCGCATGATCCATATCGTGGACGACGAAGAATCGATCCGGCGCTCCGCCGGTTTCATGTTGAAAACATCTGGTTTTACGGTGGCGAGCTACCCGTCCGGAGTCGCCTTCCTGCGCGAGGTGCGGCACGCCGAGCCCGGCTGCATCCTGCTTGATGTACGTATGCCCGACATGGACGGGCTTGAGGTGCAGCAGGCACTCCTCGAACGCGGCGTCGCTATGCCCGTCATCATCCTCACCGGCCATGGCGATATTTCCATCGCGATCCGCGCGATGAAGGCCGGCGCCGTCGAGTTCATCGAAAAGCCTTTTGAAAAGGCGGTGTTGCTCGGCGCCATCGCCGCCGCCTTCGAGCAGCTCGACGACAGCGACAATCCTGTCGCGCGGGCGGCCGACGCGGCTGTGTTGATCTCGGCGCTGACAGGGCGCGAGCAGGACGTGCTCAGGGGCCTGGCCGACGGATTGCCCAACAAGACGATTGCCTATGATCTCGGCATCTCGCCACGGACCGTCGAGGTGCATCGCGCCAATCTGATGACAAAGCTGGGAGTCCGCAGCCTGTCCGATGCGCTGCGTATCGCGTTCGCGGCCAATCTCGGCAGCCACGGTTCATAGGACCTCTACGTAACGACTTGCCCTGGTTTTGCTGCGATTTCTTGCATCCGGCCGGTTAGAGCCGGTCGATGCGAGACGATCATGAACGGCCATGTTGCTGCGCTCCCGAGAGGGCGCCCGACGATACTACTGGTGGAAGACGAGCCGAGCGTGAGGCGCTCGCTCCAGCTTCTTCTTCATGCCCAAGGCTATGACATCCGCTCTTATGCATCAAGTGCGGCGCTGATCGCCGATCCGCTTGTGGACGAGGCGATCTGCCTGGTCACCGACTATCGCATGCCCGAGATGGACGGCCTCGAGGTCTTGCATTCCCTCCGTGCGCGAGGATGGCAGCGACCGGCAATCCTCGTCACCGCCTATGGCTCGCCCGATCTCGTCGAGCGGGCGATGAAGGAGGGATTCGCCCTGGTCATCGAGAAACCGCTGCGCGAACATTCGCTCGCTGACGCTGTCGCGCGCTTGACGACCCCACCCGCCCTCCCCACACCCTGAGTGAGCTGCAACCTATGCTCAAGCGCCAGCACAGCCCTGGCAGCGGGGAGATGACCCAAGCTGTATCGGGGCATATTGCTGCGTCTAACCCGGACGCGGAGCGAGGACCGCGTCGACGAGGCCAAGCAGGACATGATGCGGGAAGGGTCTGCTGAGAATATGCGCGTAGCCCGCGCCGCGCCGCGTGCGTGGAACTCGATCTCCGCAGGGTCCTGTGCGGTGGTAAGAATGGCCGGGCGATGCCATCCCGCAGCCCTGAGCTCGCGCAGAAGACTGATGCCGTCAACATGCGCGAACCGGTGCTCTGCGATCAAGCAGGCGCCCTCTTTCGTCATCGGAGCCGCCAGCACGAGCCCCCTCCGCATAGGCTTTCACGCCATAGCCGCGCGTCATGAGCAACAGGTGCAAGGCGCGCCTCAGCCCGGTGTCGCTTTCGAAGAAGGATCACGGCTTGGAACACGTTGGGCTCGACGGGCCTCAATGTCATACGTGCAAACGGTCCAGGGCCTGCCGGAACCTCCCGGCCCGCCCGGTCTAGCGCCCGGGGCCACGCCTCGATCTACGTAAATCTCCAAAGGCACGGACAGCCCACTGCTGATCCCGTGAGCGCAAGGCAACAGCGGCAAGAGCCCTTGTTGACAGGCCACGGCAACCATTGTCCCCCGGATCTGCAGCCGGGCGATAGGACCACTACGTAAGGACGGTCCAGCCAAGATCAGCAATCACGGCCCCGGACACGACCTTGAGCCGAATGCCTGACTAGGGTCGAGCGCGGCGCCAGCAGACAGGAAGCGGCGCTCCGCTGAGGCACGACCGGCTTGTTTCGATGTCAGCGCGCAAAACCGCAAGCTCCTGCGGCGATGCGCGAAGGAACTAAAGGACGAATGTGAGGCACAGCATCCTCGGCGAGGCAACGGACGCCTCGCAACGGTCAGCAGCCGCCGCTTGGATTGTCGGTCGTCGCGATCGCAAAGGCCTATGGCAAGCGCCAGGTTCTGAAGGACGTGTCGCTTCAGGTATCGCCCGGCGAGGTGGTGGGCCTGCTTGGACCCAAGGGAGCGGGCAAGACCTTCTGCTTCTCTGCGATCATTGGACTTACCAGGATTGAATCGGAACGGATCCTGCTGAATGGCGAGGACATCACGCCGCTCCCGATGGACCAGCGCGGCAGGCGGGGTCTCGGATATCTACCACAGGAGCCTTCGATATTCAGCGGGATGACGGTCGCGCAGAACATTTGCGCGGTGCTCGAGCAATTCAGAGCGGCGCCCGAGGCGCGCGAACTGCGCGCGGGACGCACTGCTCGCCGAATTCAAGATCGGGCATGTACGCTATTAATCGGCAAGGGCGCTTTCCGGCGCAGAACGCGACGGTGCGAGATTGCGCGCGCCATGGCGGCCAACCCTTCAATCATGCTGCTCGACGAGCCGTTTGCCGGCATCGATCCGTCATCGATCCTCGACATCAAGAAGATGGTTGGCACGCTGAGGAAGGATCACGTCGGAACCTTGATCACCGACCATAATGTTCATGAGATGGTCGAGCTCGTCGACCAAACCTATATCATTTGCGATGGCCGGGTGATCTTCCAGGGGACGCTCAAGGCGATGCTGGAGGATGACAATGTTCGGCGGCTCTATCTTGGCGAGGGCTTTACGCCCTAGTCACCGCCTTTTGATCACCGTGATCGGCAGACACGCTTCCAGCCCGAAATGTTTCCAGCGGCGGCCGCAAAGCCCGGCGCCGGCCTCACGATCCGCGCCATGGATTTTGGTGCATCTATGCTGACGCAGCATTGTGCTTTCAAAGGAGGGCCACTCCGCGAGTGCCCGATTTCCCGCCGGATAATCTCGGCCGCAAAGCTCATCCAATCCGCCACCGGGCATCTACGTAGTGAGCGCGCGCGCATGCAGCACTAAGGAGTGATGGCCATACAGGAGCGATGAATCATGCCTGCCATACAGCCGTCGCATCCTGGGCCCGATCCGCTCGATGGCGTGGCCGAAACGCTCGACCGGGCCGCTGTCGCCGCGATTGCGCAAGCAACGCCTGGATTATCCCCGGGTACGGTGATGCAGGCGTTCTGGGACTGGGGCCTGCACCTCGGCCACTCGCCGTTCAAGCAATTGCAACTGGCCGCCAAGATCGGTCGAAAATTTGCGCGCCTCGGCGATTATGCCATCGCGAATGCGGGCGACCCCGACGCCGAACCAGCCATAAAGCCCTTTTCCCAGGATCGCCGATTCGCGGTTACCGCATGGAAGCAGCCTCCCTTCAATCTGACAGCGCAATCCTTCCTTCTGAACCAGCAGTGGTGGCATGCTGCGACCACGGGCGTGGCCGGGGTCACGCGACATCATGAAGATATTGTGGCGTTCGCGGCTCGCCAGGCGCTCGATATGCTTGCGCCAACCAACTTCATCGCGACCAATCCGGTGCTCCAGAAGAGGATATTCGAGACCGGAGGGCAGTGCCTCGTCGAAGGCGCCAGACTGCTCCTCGAGGATATGCAGCGCACCATGCGGGGTGAGCCGCCAGTGGGGACCGAAGCGTTCGAGGTCGGGGAAGAGATCGCCGTCACGCCCGGCAAGGTCTTCTATCGCAACGAACTGATCGAACTGATCCAGTACATGCCGACTACGGACACGGTGCGGCCGGAACCGGTCCTGATCGTGCCGGCTTGGATCATGAAATATTATATCCTGGATCTCTCGCCGGAAAACTCGCTAATCCGCTGGCTCATCGGACAAGGTTACACGGTATTCTGCATCTCCTGGCGCAATCCCGGCAGTGCTGACCGCAACCACGACATGGAATCCTATCGTCGCCTGCGCCCGATGGCGGCGCTCGATGCGGTGACGGCGATAACCGTGACGCCGACCGTTCATGGCGTCGGCTATTGTCTCGGCGGGACGCTGTTGTCGATCGCGGCGGCGGCGATGGCACGCGACGGCGATGAGCGTCTGGCGACGATGACACTGCTCGCCGCGCAGACGGAGTTCAGCGAGCCGGGTGAGCTTGGGCTGTTCATCGATGAAGCGCAACTCAACCTGCTCGAGAACATGATGTGGAGCTGTGGTTATCTCGACAGCGGACAGATGGGCGGCGCTTTTCAGATTCTTCGTTCCAAAGACCTCGTCTGGTCGCGGGTGCTCAACACCTATCTGATGGGCGAACGCGAACCGATGTCGGATCTGATGGCCTGGAACGCCGATGGCACCCGCATGCCCTATGCCATGCACAGCCAGTATTTGCGCCGCCTGTTCCTTGACAACGATCTCGCCGAAGGACGTTACAAGGTCGATGGCCGGACGATCAGCCTGTCGGCGCTGCGCAGGGCGATGTTCGTCGTCGGTACCGAACGGTATCATGTCGCGCCGTGGCGCTCGGTCCACAATATCCACCTGCTGAGCAGCGCCGAGATCACCTTCGCGCTGACCAGCGGCGGGCACAATGCCGGGATCGTGTCGGACCCCGGGCACAAAGGGCGATGGTATCACCTCCTCACCCGCGAGGCCGAGGGTGCCACTCTTGATCTGGACGAGTGGCTGGGCGCGCATTCGGGGGAGGCGGTCGCGCCGCCGCCGATGGGCGCGCCGGACGGCGGCTGTCCCGTCCTCGCGGACGCTCCGGGCCGCTATGTGCTGGAGCATTGAGCGGTGACCGAGTTGGACATGATCGAAAATCGCATTTTCGATGAGATCGCGGTCGGCGACAGCGCAAGCGTTGTCCGAACCCTGTGCCATCAGGACATGCAGCTATTTGCCACGGTGTCAGGCGACGCCAATCCCGTGCAACTCGATCCCGCCTATGCCGCCACCGATATGTTCCACCAGGTGATCGCGCCCGGCATGTGGGGTGGCGGACTGATTTCAGCAGTGCTCGGAACCGAACTGCCCGGTGCTGGCACGATCTATCTCAGTCAGACCCTGCGTTTCATCCAGCCGGTCTGCCTCGGTGACACCATCACCGCCTCGGTGACCGTCACCGGGAAAGAGGCCGAGCACCATATTATTCTCCTCGACTGCCGTTGCATGAACCAGAACGGACAGGAGGTCATCACCGGCCAGGCTGCCGTCAAGGCGCCGACCGAGAAGGTCCGTCGTCCCAGGATGGTTCTGCCCGACATTCGCGTTTCCGATCATGACGGCTATCGCAAACTGATCGAGATGACAACCGGTGGCGACGCCATCGTGACCGCCGTGGCGCATCCGTGCAGCGCCACCGCCATTCTCGCGGCGATGGAGGCCGCCGAGGCTGGCCTGATAGAGCCGATCCTCGTAGGCCCCGAAGGGAAGATCCGAGAAGCGGCCAGGGAGGCCGGCAAGGAAATAAGCAAATTCCGTCTGATAGCTGCGCCACACAGCCACGCCGCTGCCGCGCAAGCCGTGGCGCTCGTCCGCTCGGGTGAAGCCCGACTGTTGATGAAGGGCTCGCTCCATACCGACGAGTTGATGGGCGCGGTCGTCTCCTCCCAGACCGGTCTCAGGACCGAGCGGCGCATCAGCCATGCCTATCTGATGGATGTGCCGGCGCACCCGACCCTGCTGATGATCACCGATGCAGCCATCAACATCGAACCGACGCTCGAAGAAAAGGCGGACATCATCCGCAATGCCATCGACCTCGCCCACGTGATCGGGATCGAGCAGCCCAAGGTCGCGATCCTGTCGGCGGTGGAAACCGTCAGTCCGTCGATGCGATCGACGCTCGACGCCGCCGCGCTCTGCAAGATGGCCGATCGCGGTCAGATTTCGGGCGGCGTGCTCGATGGCCCGCTGGCATTCGACAATGCGATCAGCGAGGCGGCCGCAAAGGAAAAGGGGATCGTTTCGCCGGTGGCGGGCAAGGCAGAAATCCTCGTGGTGCCGAACCTCGAGGCCGGAAACATGCTCGCCAAGCAGCTCACCTTCCTGGGCGGTGCGGACGCGGCCGGCGTCGTCCTGGGCGCGCGCGTGCCGATCATCCTCACCAGCCGCGCCGACTCCCTGCGGACCCGGCTCGCCTCGTGCGCCGTCGCGGTGCTGCTCGCGCGCGCGGCCACCAAAGCCGCGCCGGGGCTGCCGGAAGCCAAGGCACTACCGTGACCCGGGCCGTCGTCAGCCTCAATGCCGGCTCGTCGAGCATCAAGTTCGCGTTGTTCACGCTGGGTCCGGATGGCCCGGAGCATGCCGCGGCCGGTAAGCTGGAGGGGATTGGCATCGCCCCCCATCTGGTCGCGCGCGGCGCCGATGGCACCGTCCTGATCGATCAGGATTGGGACAATGGCGCTCGGCTGACCCATGAGGCGCTACTTCGCGAACTGTTCGGCTGGGCGTCGCAGCATCTGCCCGAACACGAGATCGTCGCCATCGGCCATCGCGTCGTCCATGGCGGAATGAGCTTTGCCCGGCCTCTGCTGGTCGACGACGCCTTGCTCGAGGCACTGGACTTGCTGTGTCCTTTGGCACCACTCCATCAGCCGCACAACCTTGCGGCGATCCGCGCCATTCGCACGCTGGCCCCTGCCCTTCCGCAGGTTGCCTGCTTCGATACCGCCTTCCATCACGACCGGACGGACGTCGCCATGCGCTTCGCCCTGCCCCGCGCGCTGCACGACAAGGGCATCCGGCGCTACGGCTTCCATGGTCTTTCTTACGACTATATTGCGCGGACCCTGAGGGAGACCGACCCGGAACTGGCACGCGGCCGGGTGATCGTCGCCCACCTCGGCAACGGCGCGAGCCTATGCGCGATGCACGACGGGAAGAGCGTCGATACGACGATGGGCTTCACCGCGCTCGACGGACTGATGATGGGAACGCGTTGCGGCGATATCGATCCCGGCGTCCTCCTTCACCTTCAGATGCAGGAAGGAATGAGCGCTGCTAACGTCGAGACGCTGCTTTACAAGCAGTCCGGCCTGCTCGGGGTATCCGGCGTGTCGAGCGACATGCGCGCTCTACATCAGAGCCCGGATCCGCACGCTGCGGAAGCCATCGACCTTTTTGCCTGGCGTGCGGCGCGCGAGGCCGGTGCCCTCATCTCCTCTCTCGGCGGTATCGACGGGATCATCTTCACGGCGGGCATCGGCGAAAATGATCCGATCATTCGCGCATCGATCTGCGAGCGTCTGGCCTGGACCGGCTTGATTATCGACGGGGAGTCCAACGCACGCAATGCGCCGATCATCAGCCGGTCCGATAGCAGAATCATCGCACGCGTAATCCCCACCGACGAGGAGCGCATGATTGCGGTCCTTTCCCTCGGCGTCGTCAGGCCCGCAGCAGGAGTTAGCCAGTGACACGTCGGCTTATCGACGGGACGATGCAGGCCTCGGGCAAAAAGAGTTGTAACTTGTAGATCAGGAAGGTCAGAGCAATGAACAGTAACCCAACCCATCTGGTGACACGCAGCGGGCTCAAGCTGTCGGTACGACCGGCAGGCGCTAAAGACGAGCCGATATTGCAGGAGCTGTTCCACCATGTGAGCGAGGATGACCTGTGCTTTCGCTTCCTCTCCGGGCTGAATGAGATCGGGCCTCAGCAGCTCCGGACCCTGCTGCCCTCGACCGATGGCAATGCAGCCAGCTTCATAGTTTTCGCCGAAGATGGACCGCCGGTCGCGTCGGGTGTGCTTGTCTGGGACAAAGCACATGGCCGGGGCGAGGTGGCAATTTCGGTGCACGCCGACTATCGAAATCACGGGATCGGATGGACGTTGTTGTCCTTTATTGCGAACGAGGCAGAGACCCGCGGCTTGAAAAGCATCGAATCGATCGAGAGCAGGGCCAATGTCGCCGCAATAGAACTGGAGCGGGACATGGGATTCTCGGTTACTGCATATCCGGGTGATCCAACCCTGACGCTTGTCAGCAAGCCGTTGGGCAAACCACGTGCGGAATGACAGCCCTGCGGCCTCCACCTTGTTCGCCTACCACTGAGTAGTCACCGCCTTAGTACGGTACACGCGGCGCGGAAATGGCAAGACTTCGGTCGACAGAAACAGTCGCGCGAACCCGTGCACGGCGTGCGATATTCGACGGACACATATTGACCGCTGAGATAATATCCTTGCGTGAACCCGGCGAGCGTGGACGGAAAAAACATGTGCCGCTTCCCATACGCACCAAGGCGCCGCGACGATTTGAGGCGAAAGCCGTAAGCGGTAAAAATCCCCCACATTTTCAGATGCTCCGAGGTTGGTAGTTTCGCCGCAATAAATGGCGAGGTTACCAGTGAGAGATGAAACTGATTTCGAAACATGTTTCGAAACGAACGCCCCGGGTCAGGTGCAGCGGCTTGACGTGATCGAAAGCCCGCGGGGCAAGCGGCACTGGACGCCCGAGGCGCGGGCGCAGATCATCGCGGAAAGTCTGGAGCCGGGCGCCAATGTGTCAGCGGTGGCGCGCCGCCACGGGATGTTTCCGCAGCAGTTGTACACATGGCGACGCGGATTGCGGGAGCGCGCAGAGGCGATGACCTTTGTGCCTGCGATGGTCGAGCGCGGAAAGGTTGACGAGTTGTCCAGCGCGGCAGTGCCACCAGTGAGCGGCCAGATCATCGTCGAGGCAAGCGGGCTGTTGATCCGCATTCCGCCCGACGTGAGCGCGGATCACATCGAGCGGGTGTTGTTGGCCGCGCGGGTGAGCGCGTGATCATCCCGCCTGGCCCCCTGAAGGTGCTGGTCGCAACGCAGCCCGTGGACTTCAGGAAAGGGATGGTGGGCCTTGCCTCGCTGGTCGAGCGTGAGCTCAGACTCGATCCCTTCTCAGGCATGCTGTTTATCTTCCGGGCGCGCAGGGCGGACCGGATCAAACTTCTGGTTTGGGACGGCACCGGGCTGGTGCTGGTGACCAAACGCCTGCACGATGGGAAGTTCCGTTGGCCACGCCCGGGCGACGGGGTGATGAAGCTGTCGGCGGCGCAAGCCTCGGCGCTGATCGAGGGGTTGGACTGGTCGCGCGTGCACGTGCCGCGCGTGCCCAAACCGCTTCATGCGCAGTAGGCCGCAAGCCTGATTCTGCTTGGCGCAAGGCTGTTCCTCGCGAGGCAAAATCCGCTAGAATGCAGGCGTGGCGGCGCATCCAGAACTCACTGCAGCGACCGGGCCTGAAGCCGGATACGACGAGCTTCCCGACGACGTCGAGCAGCTCAAGGCGATGCTGCTGGCCGAGCGCGCCCGCGCAGCGCGGCTCGAGCATATCCTCAAGCTGATCAACCGCACGACCTTCGGCAAGCGTTCGGAGAAGCTTCCTGCCGATCAGCTCGCACTGGCGCTGGAAGACCAGGCCGTGGCCCTTGGCGAAGCCCAGGGCCTGCAGGCTAAGACAAACGAAGAAACCGAGCGTCATGGCCTCGTGCCTCGCAAACGCCGGCCCGCCGATACACAGCGCGCATCGCTGCCGGCGCATCTGCCGCGCTTCGAGGTGGTGATCGAACCCGACAGCCTGGAATGCGCCTGTGGCGGCGCGCTGCACAAGATCGGCGAGGACCGTGCGGAACGGCTCGACATCATCCCGGCGCAGCACCGCGTCATGGTCACGATCCGGCCGCGCTATGCATGCCGGTGCTGTACCGATGGCGTACACCAGGCCCCAGCACCGGCGCGCGTAGTGCCGGGCGGCTTGCCGACCGAAGCGCTGATCGCCGATGTTCTCATCAACAAATACTGCGACCACCTTCCACTTTACCGCCAGTCGAAGATCTTCGCGCGGCAAGGCATCGAGGTCAGCCGCGCCACGCTGGCCAACTGGGTTGGCCGGGGCATTGCGGCGCTGCTGCCGATCGTCGACCGGATGCGCGTGGATGCACTTGCACGATCACGGCTGTCCGTAGACGAAACCACCGTCAAGGTGCTCGCACCGGGGACCGGCAAGACCAAAACCGGCTACATGTGGGTCATCGTCTGTGACGACCGGCCCCATGGCGGTGCCGATCCGCCGCTGGCGCTCTACACCTATATGCCCGGCCGCGGGGCCATGTGGGCCAGACAGCTGTTGGGAGCCTACCAGGGCATCCTGCAGGTCGATGCCTGGCAAGCCTACGACCAGTTCGGCAAGGATGACCGCGCCAATGCTGGCGTCTGGAAATCCTACTGCTGGGCGCACCTGCGACGTAAGTTTGTCGACGCGGGCAGTGATGCTCCGATCGCGCAGGATGCGTTGCAGCGCATCGCCAGGATCTACGGCATCGAAAAGGACATCCGTGGTCGCCCGCCCGAGGAACGCCTCGCTGTACGGCAGGAACGGAGCCGTCCGCTGGTCGAGCAGCTCCACGCCTGGTTCACCGCCATCAGCCCCCGCGTCATGGCTGGCTCGGCGACAAGCGACGCGATGAAATATGCGCTGAAACGTTGGGCCGGCTTCAGTCGGTTCCTCGACGACGGGCGGATCGAGCTCGACAACAACTCCGCCGAACGTGCCATCAGGCCAGTGACTCTTCAGAGGAAAAATGCGCTCTTCGCTGGCCACCAGCTCGGAGCCGAAAACTGGGCTGCGATCGCCTCGTTGGTCGAAACCTGCAAGATGCTGGACCTCGAGCCCTACGCCTACCTCTCCGATGTGCTCGCCCGGATCATCAGCCGCTCCGACACCGATCCAATCGACGACCTGCTCCCATACAACTGGGTCAATACAAACGCCGGGCAAACCATGTTCGAAATGAGCAACATCGCCACCGCTGCTTGATCACCGAAATTACATCGCCAAACCTGCCGTGGCGGCTCCACCGCCACGTGGGGGATTTTTACCGCTTACCGAAAGCCCGCCGGCGGTTGCAACCGCAGTGTGTGCCATCTGTGCGGCGCCGCGCGTCAGAAATCCAGGTAGAACGCTTAGAACAAGGCGCAAACACCCCGACGATGCGGATTGCTGTTCATTCGGGAAGCTTCGCCATGACGATTGCTGCAATCGCCATCATCAGGCCAGCTGCTAATCCGTACAAGAGGATGATATCAATCGACTGACGAAATTTGTCTAAGGCATGCATGAAAGTCCTCCCTTTGACAGTGGGATGGCTTACGCATCCGCATTAACGGATATATCGGTAGTGTTACGGAAGCGCTCCCCACCCGTTTGTCTGCTCCGACCAACCCCACGCGCTCGCGATTGCCTGTCACCGCTGACCACGTGGATCTCCGTAATCGGCTGATGCGCAAACTGCCAAATGGAGCAGCATCGTCGCACTGACAGTCATCGGCGAAATCGCGGATAGTATTGGGCTTGTCACGCCATCGCCGAGATCGTTCTGCGGAACCGGGTTAACGCGATGCCGAAGAACAACGCGCCTATCACTGCGGCCGCGACAAATTGCGGCCAGACCACATCGAGCCCGGCGCCCCGGAACAGGATGGCTTGGCCAAGCTCGACGAAATGCGTGGTCGGCGCCGCCAGCATGATGGTTTGCACCAGTGCGGGCATACTTTCGCGCGGCGTCATGCCGCCGGAAAGCATCTCCAAAGGCAAAAGCACCAGGACGGCCAGCATGCCGAATTGCGGCATGTTGCGCGCGATCGTTGCCATGAAGACGCCGAGCGAGGTAGTTGCGAACAGCACCAGCGCTGCGCCGGTGAAGAATAACGGCAACGAGCCTGCCACGGGTACTCCCAAAAGCCCGCGCACGACGAAGTTCAGAGAAAAGATCGATGCGACCAGCACCACAAGTCCCATGGACCAGACCTTGGACAGCATGATTTCGAACGGCGTAACCGGCATGACAAGCAAATGTTCGATGGTGCCATGTTCTCGCTCACGGATCAGCGCGGCGCCCGTCAGGATGATGGAAAGCATCGTGATCTGGTTGATGATCTCGGTCAGGCTGCCGAACCAGGATTTGTCCAGCGTCGGATTGAAGCGTGCGCGTAATGCAAGGTCGACCGGTGGCACGGCTTGGCCGCGATAGTGGTTCGTGAATTCGGTGATCTCGCCTATCACGATCTGCTGGATATAGCTGCTGCCGGTGAACGCCTGGGTCATGCGTGTTGCGTCGGTGTTAACCTGGATCTCGGCGCGCCGGCCGGCGAGCACGTCGCGCTGGAAACCCTCGGGAATATAGAGGGCGAAGGTGTAGTCACCGGCATCCATACCCGGATCGATCTGGGCCGGCGCGATCATCTTTGGATTCATGAAGTGCGGGGGATAGAAGGCCGAGACGATACGCTGCGACAACGGGGAATTGTCCTCGTCCACAATCGCGATTGGTGCGCTGTTGAGCGTCTCGGGCATCGATGACGCCGCACTGTAGACGGCGAAGGTGAACGTGAATACGATCAGGAAAAGCATGATCGGGTCGCGCCAGAGGCTCCACAGTTCCTTGACGCCGAGCCGATAGATGTTGGAGAGCGTCTGCCGCATGTCAGCGTTCCTGCTTTCTGAGCAGAAGGATCGCCAGGCCGAGGATAACCGGTACCGACAGCGCCAGCGGCCACACGGAGCCCCATAGGTCATCGAAGCCCAGCGCCTTGTTGAAAACGCCGCGGCTGATCGTGAACATGTGGCTTGCGGGATAGATTTCGCCGATTACCCGGCCGGCGCCTGCGAGCGAGGACACCGGATCGATCATCCCGCCAAACTGCGACGCCGGTATCAGTGTGCCGACCATGGCCAGGAACAGGGCTGCTATCTGGCTCTTGGTGACGGCGGACGCCAGCAGCCCCATGCCCGTGGCAGTGATGCAGAACAGCAGCGCGGAGAGGATTAGCAGCGGAAGGCTGCCGGTGATCGGCACGCCAAAGAGGAAGACGGCCATCAGGATCATGACGGCAAAGTTGATCATGGCGAGCACCACATAGGGCAGCTGCTTGCCGAGCAGGAATTCGGTGCGCGTGACGGGGGTCACATAGAGGTTGATGATCGAGCCCATTTCCTTCTCCCGCACAACCGCCAGCGCCGCCAGCATCGCCGGCAGCATCAACAGAAGGATCGGGATCACGGCCGGGACCATGGCGGGTAGACTCGCCACGTCGGGATTGTAGCGATAGCGGTTCTCTATGGAGATGTTGCTGGCGGGCTTCACGCTGGCGCGCGTTCTCATCTGCTCGGCGAGCCAATGCTGATGAAGGCCCTGGATATAGCCCTGGGCGGTCTCAGCTCGCTGTGGCATCGCGCCGTCAAACCAAGCCGCGATTGCGACTGGCTGGCTCCGCAGAAGGTCACGTCCGAATCCAGGGGGGATTTCGATGGCCAGCGCCAGTTCGCCGCTTCGCATGCGCCGGTCGAGATCGGCATAGTCGCTGATCGGCCGCTGTTCAGCGAAATAGCGTGAGCCCGAGATGTCGAGCTGATAACTTTCGCTGAGCGTGCTCTGGTCGCGGTCGAGCACCGCAAAGCGCAGTTCGTTGACATCGGTGCTGATCCCAAAGCCCATCACCAGCATCAGGATCACCGAGCCTGCAAGCGCGAGAGTGCCCCTCACAGGATCGCGTTGCAGCTCGAGCGTTTCGCGCCACACATAGCTGAGCATGCGTTGCAGGCTGAGGGTTCGACGTACGCGCCCCTCTATATGCGGCGTGGGCGCTTCAACGGCATTCGGAGCCTCAGCGGCGGCGTTGCCCCCTTCGGCTTCGACAAGGTAGCCGATGAAGGCCTCCTCCAGCGTCTTCGCGCCGCGCCTCGCGATGAGCCGGTCGGGCGCATCGCTGTCGAGGACTCTGCCGGCGTGCATCATGGAAATGCGATCGCAGCGCTCGGCCTCGTTCATGAAATGGGTGGAGACGAAGATCGTCACCCGGTCGCGACGCGAAAGCTCCGCCAGCAGCCGCCAGAACGAGTCACGCGCCACCGGATCGACGCCGGACGTAGGTTCGTCGAGGATCAGCAGCTCGGGCTTGTGGATCATCGCGACCGCCAGGCTGAGCCGCTGGCGCTGGCCGAGCGGCAGTGATTCGGGCAGTGCATCCACGATTGCGCTGAGCCCGAAGCGCTCGACCATTTCCACAATCCGGCCGGAAATCTGGTCCGGCGCGACATGGAACAGGCGGGCATGCAGTTCGAGATTCTGGCGGACGGAGAGTTCGGTGTAGAGCGAGAAGGCCTGGCTCATATAGCCGACGCGGCGGCGTGTCGCGATGTCGCGCGGATCGATCTGCTGGCCGAACAGCCAAGCCTGCCCCTCGCTGGCTGGGAGCAGGCCGGTCAACATCTTCATGGTGGTCGTCTTGCCGCAGCCGTTGGAGCCAAGGAAGCCGAAGATTTCGCCGCGCTCGATGCGAAAACTGACATGGTCCACCGCCACGAAATCGCCGAAGCGCAAGGTGAGATTGGCAGCCTCGATGGCGATGTCGCGTTCGTCTGTCACATGCGGTGGAATCTCCACCGGTACATAGCCGCGTCTCTTTTCCTCCGGGAGAAGGTGGATGAATGCCGCCTCCAATGAGGCGCTATCGGTGCGCTCCAGCAGTTCGGCAGGCGTGCCGGTCGCCAGCACCCTTCCCTCGTCCATCGCCACCAGCCAGTCGAATCTTTCGGCCTCGTCCATGTAAGCCGTGGCGACGATCACGCTCATGCCGGGGCGCTTCCCACGAATGCGCGCGACGAGATCCCAGAACTGCGCGCGGGCTAGCGGATCAACGCCGGTCGTGGGTTCGTCGAGAACCAAGAGATCGGGGTCATGGATGAGCGCACAGCACAGCCCGAGCTTCTGCTTCATGCCGCCTGAGAGCTTGCCCGCCGGCCGCGACAGGAAAGGATAGAGACCGGTGCTGCGCGTGAGTTCATCGATACGCTTGCGCCGTTCGGCGACATTATGGCCGAACAGCCGTGCGAAGAATTGGAGATTCTCCTCGACCGAGAGTGTCGGGTAGAGATTCTTGCCGAGACCTTGCGGCATGTAGGCGATACGAGGACAGACCACCTCGCGATGCCGTCGTTCGGCCATGTCGCCACCCAGGGCACGCACGGTTCCATCCTGTATCGCACGGGCGCCAGAGATCAGGGACAACAGGCTGGACTTGCCTACGCCGTCCGGTCCGATCAGGCCGACTATCTGGCCCGATGGGATCTCGAGATCGACGTCGCACAGTGCTCCCGTCTTGCCGTAGCGCTGATATAGGCTGTCGATCCTGACCACCGGGGCTGTCCGATCGGCGCCGTGGTTCGGGATGGTCCTATTCACGAAAGATTCGCGAGAGTTTGGCAGGCCACTGCGCAGTCGGATCGATCCGGACATAGGCCATTCCCGGCAGACCCGTTTTCACATGCGCGATGTTTTTCCGGAGAAGCATCGGATCGATGCGGGCTTTGACACGGAACATCAGCTTCTGCCGCTCGCTCTCGGTCTCGACGGTCTTGGGCGTGAACTGGGCGACATCCGAGACGAAGCTGATTTTCGCCGGGATGACATAGTCCGGCGCCGCATCGAGGACGATCCGCACTTCACTGCCCATCCCAACGCGCCCAGCTGCCGTCTCTGGCAAGAAAAAGGTCATGTAGACGTCGGAGAGATCGACCAGGTTCAGAACCCGGCCGCCGCCGGCGACCACCTCGCCAGGCTGAGCAACACGAAACTGAATGCGGCCGGCACGCGGCGCGCGCAGGTCGCCGTCGGTTATGTCCGCCTCGATCCGCTTGATGGTCGCACGGGAGGCATCGACCCTGGACCGGGCGCCGATCACCTGGCTGCGCGCCGTCGCGATCGCCGAATCGGCAGAGGCCAGTTGGGCGCGGGCGGCCTCGAGCGTCGCTGTGGCGCTCTCGACCTGTGCCTGATCGTCGTCACGATCCTGGACCGCGGTTGCGCCCTCGCGTGCGAGCGTTTCCGAGCGGCTGAAACGCCTACGCGCGGCATTCAACTCCGCCTCGCGCTGGCGCACCGATGCCTGCACGGCAGCGCGTTCGCTCTGGCGTTGCGAAATGCCCGTCTGCGCCATGAGAACCGCGTTCTGCGCCTCGGCGAGTTGCGCCTCGGCTTCGGACCTTTGTGCCTGGAGCACATCAACATCCATATGCGCGACGATCTGGCCCGCGCGGACCAGTTGGCCCTCATCCGCGAGAATATCGCGGATCCGGCCAGGTGATTTTGCGGACACGTCGATCTCTACCGCTTCGATTCGGCCATTTCCGCTGACGATGCCTTCGGGCAGGCCGGCCGGCTGGAGAAGCTGCCAGAGGATGATGACAACAATTATGCCGGCAACCACGATGCCGCCCCTGATGAGCCATTTCTTGGGGGGCTTGATCATCTTCCCTCGTCTCCGCCTTGCCTTGCCTCGGTGTTGAAAACCGGATCGGACGCAAAGCCGCCGCCCAGCGCCGAATAGAGCGCGATCACGCTCGCCAGTTCGGATCGGCGAAGCTGGGTCAGTGACTGCTCGGCGGCGAACAGGTCGCGCTGGGCGTCCAGCACCTCCAGATAGGCCGATCGACCATTGTCGAAGCGAAGCTGCGCGAGCCGCGCACGTTCGCGCTGCGCCTCCAGCAATCTGGCCGTGCTTTCGATCTGAAGGGCGATCTGATGTTTGCGTAGCAGCGCGTCGGACACGTCGCGGAACGCCGTCTGCACCGTCTGCTCATATTCGGCGACCGCCCGATCGCGTCGGGCTTTCGCCAAATCGAGGTTGCCCTTCAGGCGACCGGCATTGAAGAGCGGCAAGGTGATCGTCGGGGTGAAGCTCCATTCCTCCACGCTGTTCCTGAAGAGATCGTCGAGCGATGCGCTGGCCGCGCCATAGGCACCCGTCAGGCTGATATTCGGGAAGAAGGCAGCACGCGCCGCGCCGATATTGGCATCGGCGGCGATCAGCTGGTGCTCGGCGGCGAGAATATCGGGCCGGTTGACGAGCAATTCGGCGGGCAGGCCGGCTGGCAATGTCAGATCCGGCCAGGACCTGGCGAGCGCCAGTGTCCCCTGCGCTATCTCCACGGGATGCCCGACCAGCAATGCGAGCGCGTTGCGGTTGACACCGCGGTCCTGATCGAGCGCCTGCAAGGCCATCTGCGCTTGTGCAAGCAGGGCTTGGGCCTGCATCATGTCGAGCTTCGACCCCGAACCCACCTCATAGCGCCGTCGCATGATGCGCCGCGATTCCTCGCGGGTCTCGATCGAGCGACCGGCCAACGCCGCGCGCTCGTCATATTCGCGCTCGAGCAGATAGCCGTTCGCGACCTGGGCGATGAGATCGGTCGCGACCGCACGGCGCGACTCCTCGGTCGCGAGATATTCTGCACGGGCCGCCTCGCGCAGGTTGCGCAGGCGCCCCCAGAAGTCGATCTCCCAGCCGGCGCTCAGCTGGGCGCTGATCTGCTTCTGCTTGACGGGCTGGGGGCCGGCGCCGGGCAGGTTGAAGAGCGTGCGCCCTCGCGTACCCGTCCCGACGGCGTCGAGCTGCGGGTAGATTGCCCCTCCCTCGACCCGCCAGGATGCGCGGGCCTCCGCCACACGGGCGCTTGCTATGCGGATATCGCGGTTGTTCGCGAGCGCCTCGCCGATCAGGGACTGGAGTTGATCGTCGCGAAAGAATTCGCGCCAGCCGATCCGCGCGACCGAGCTTCCCGGCGCTGACTGCTCGGCATAGCGATCCGGAACAGGTGGCGGCGGGCGGACAGGAGTGGGCGCAAACGAACAACTGGCAAGAACTATCGGCAGGAAAGCGCAAGGTACTGCAATCCTGCGGCCTGAAGACCGAAACCTATTCATTGTTCGAACAGCCATGGACCCCTGCTTTGCCCCCGGTCGATATTGTAAAGCCGGCTACCGCCGGACGTGGGCGGGAGCCGGCTTTGCGAATGCCGCGATCTTCAAACCGTTTCGGGGACTTTCGTGGTCTGGCCGGTTGGCGCCTTCACCTTCTCAAGTCCGCTAGCCGACATGGTCAGCAAAGGCTGGAACCATGCCTGCACGGCGCCCGTCAGTTCCTGCGGACTGGCTACTTGCGACAGCACGCCCTGGCAGCAGCCCTGCCATTCGTCGAAAGCGGCCTTGATCTTGCCGAGCGATGCCTCCCGGCTCTTCTCGACCTCGCTGAACAGGCCGGTGACGCCTCCGCTCGCTAAGCTCGGCACGCTGCCCGGCTTGAGTTCCTTTAGCTGATCCAAGTAGGTTGCTACGGCCTTGCCACCGAGTTGCGCATAATTCTCGCCACTGACGCGGGCGATTTCAGTGAGTTTCAGCAGAAATTGTCCGTTAGCTTTCGCAAGCGCGGTGTATTGATCGACGGGATAGCTCATGGTCCGGGTCCTTCAAGGATTGTGGCGGGCGAGGAAGAGCAGTCTCGCTGACCATGCTGCACCGCGACATTAGGAATATCCCTTAAGCCACGACGCCGGCGTGACGTGGTGGATCACCATTGGCGATATATTGATCGCGCGCATAGACGCGGGCCCGGCCGCGAACGCATTCACTTTGCGTCGCGATTGCTCGATCGATTGCGCGGCCACGGGCCCGCTGAAAGCAAGGGTCGTTGGATCCTTGCCGAGGTAATGTCGAGCGAGGCCGATCGTTTCGCGCACGTTGAAAGCTTGCTCCACGGGTTCGGAAGCTGACGGGCGGCCGCGTCCGGCCGTGCCTGCGGTGGGGTTTCCCGCTCACGCGCGGTCAGCCCTTCATGGCATTGCCGCTCAGTTGCGGGCGCTATCGAGCGAGATCGATCGGTTTGAGGCACAGATCCTCGATTGGCACCGTAACGACGAGACGAGCAGGAGGCTAGCCATCATCCCGGGGATCGGCCCGATTACGGCCTCGGCTATCGCGGCTGCGGTGCCCTACGCATCTTTGTTCCGATCAGGCCGTCAGTTCGCGGCCTGGCTGGGGCTGACTCGGGCGGCAAGGAGCGGCGACAATTCAAGACTTAAACCAGCCGAAGGCTCGATCGGTATCGGCACCTGGCCGATAATCATCGCAACCATCCAAGATTACTCACGACGATGACGCATTCTACTCCAAGGTCTGATGGCCGAGCCCACCATACGGATGATAAAATTGTCATGCTGCGGCGCGAGGTTCGCTATGCTGATCGATTATTTCCGCTCGAAGTGTAAATTGGCAGTCGTGACCATGACCATCGGCAAACCGAGGACAGAATTACTATTCTCAGCTCTCGCCCATCGGCTTCGGCTTCTTCCTGCTTGGCCATCTTGTGGTTGAGGACGTCGTGTTGGCAACCGTTTCCGGTTGTATTGCAATGGCAACGCTCACGGCCATCGTGATGTCACGCCCGTTATCTCAGAATGGTCATGGACGAGGATCGAAGATAGGATCGCCTTTCATATTGAGCATAATCTGCTACAAAAGGCGGGCGGTATCCGCATGCCGTCAATGCGCCCAGGGCGGCGACGTCAAAGTTGTCGGTCCCCGGTGATACCCTCAAATGCACCGCGCGCCATCGCCCTCCACCCTCACCGTTCGTACCTGGGGGCCGCCACCATCGCGGTCTTGCCCGCGGGCGAATCCTGAAAGACGTGCCGCGAAAATGACTGTCGTTCGTCTCGAACCGTCTGAACGCGCGTAGTCTCGGATCGATAAGGTGCGCGGCGGCCGAACCGCCGCTCGCACCGCCGCCAAATCCTCGTGATCGCGGACTCGTTCGGTGGCACTCTCACAATGGTAAGCAATGTCATCGTGACACGCTTGGCGGAACACGGGCATCCGCCCTGCGTTTCGCGCACATGAAAAAGCTATTGCTCGCCGGTTTCGCATTGATTTCCGCGTGCGACGCGCTGCCGCGCGATCCGGCGGGGACGACGGATCGCATCCTGCGCGAGCGATCGATGAAAATCGGGTTTGCCGATCGGGAGACCGCAGGCGAGGCCCCGACCACATCCCTCATCAGAAGGCTGGAATCGGCAACCAATGCCAAGGCGATGATCGTCGATGGGTCCGGTGAGGCTCTGCTCAAGCGGCTTGAATACGGCGAACTCGACCTCGCCATCGGCAATTTCGCTGCAGATAGCCCATGGCAGACCAACGTCGCCTTTGGTCCGGCCTTGAGAACCAGTGGCAAGCCGTCCGACGCGCTGGAACTCAAGGCGGCCATGCGCAACGGAGAGAACCGGTGGATCATGACGGTCGAACACGCCAGCCGCGCGGTTGCCGAGCCGGGGGCCGGTCGATGAGCAACCCTCACCTGCCAACCGAACTCGAAGACACCATGCGCAAAGCCGTGGTCCTGGAATACTGGAACCTGTTCTGGAGCGTGACGATCATCGTCGCGATGGGACTGGTGCTGGGCCAGAGCCAAACGATGAAGACGGCATGGATCGAAGACACCCTCGGCCTCGTGCCGCCACTGATGTTTCTCCTCGCCGCGCGGATCGAACGCAAAGGAAAGCCCTCCACGCGTTTCCCCTTCGGATTTCACCGTGTCAACGGCCTTGGCTTCTTCGTTGCGGCGGTGGCGCTGGCGGCTGTCGGTGCAATCCTGCTCTTTGATGCGATTACCGCACTCGTCGCGGCCGAGCACCCGAGCGTCGCCTCGATCGTTCTGTTCGGGCATGAGTTTTGGCTCGGTTGGCTGATGATCGCGGCGCAGCTTTATTCCCTGGTGCCGCCTATGATCATCGGTCGCAAGGAGTTGCCGCTGGCGCAGGCGCTGAACGACAAGCTGCTGCACACTGACGCGCTTATGAACAAAGCCAACTGGCTCACCGGCGCAGCGGGGCTCTTCGGCGTGATAGGTCTTGGTGTGGGCTGGTGGTGGGCGGACTCGCTGGCCGCCGCGATCATATCGCTCGACATAATCAACGACGGCGTAAAGGCTCTGCGATCGGCCACCGCCGAGCTGGTGGACGGTGCGCCCCGCGCGCTGTCAGGGCCGGACCTCTCCGAGGACGCCCAGGCGCTAAGTGACCGCATCCGCAGCGAGTTTCCGGGCTCGACAGTACAGCTACGCGAGACCGGGCGGCTGATCCACGTGGAGGTACACGATCGGCATCCTCCTGCCGAAGCGCGCCATCCGCGTCATTACTGGCCCGGTGACAAGAAACGATCCTGGCGCGTCGCCCAAGTCAGTTTCGTGCCTCCATCCGGCGAACCGGTCCCGAGCGACAGAATTCTACATCCCCACGACGACGACGCGCTTGTATGAACGCAAGTTCACCATGCCCGAAGCGTTGGTCGGATCGTCAGCCCTACGGCGTCGGAACAGCGTCTCCGGAATTGGGACGGGCAAGGCCCGCAAGGTCGACGGCGGCTGGATCATCAACGGCAAGTGGCCTTACATGTCCGGCTCGCGCCAATCGACCTGGGCGCAGCAGGGCGTGGTGCTGGAAGGCTATGACGGCCCCGTCGTTCCCGGCATCAACATGTGCTACCTGCCGATGGATGCCATGACCATCGAGGATACTTGGTTCGTGACCGGGATGCAGGGCACGGGCTCGGACACCGCGGTTGCCAAAGACGTCTTCATTCCCGACGCCCAGATGGTCCTGATGGATGAACGGGCCGGCCAGATCGACCGCACCAAGCGCCATTTCGGCGCGCCCTCGGACCTGCTTCCCGCAGTCCCCGTAGTGCGCACCACGGGCGTTGCCCAACTCGTCGGCGCGGTCGAGGCGATGCTCGAGATCGTGACCGCCGAATTGGTCAAGAAGCCGGTACTGACGACCTTCATCACGCCGCGCACCAATTCGGGCGCCTACATGCGCGACCTCGGCGAAGCGGCGGCAATGATCGACACCGCCAAGCTGATCCTGTTCGACATCACCGCCAAGCTCGACCGCGTCGGCCTGGGCGAGGAATACACCCTGGCGGAAAAGGCGCGCCACCGTGCAGGAACCGCGCAGATCATCGAACTGGTCCACGGCGCCAGCGAATCGCTGATGTTCCAGGCAGGCTCGTCTGGCTTCGCGACCGACAAGCCGATCAACCGCTACTGGCGCGACGTGTCCATGGCGACGCGCCACATCCAGAACATCCCGACCATCGGCTACGAGATCTACGGCCGCAACACGGCAGGCGCGGACCCGATCTCGCCTCCCGGGTCCTACTGATCGCGACGCGAGCCGCCCGCTTGAACGGCGGGCGGCGGCAGCGTGGTCTGGCGACGAAAAAGAACGGCCCGGCATGACAGACACCGCGGATTTCACCGAGAAGGCAATGCTCGACCGCCTGTTCCTCCAGGCACGCAGCCATAACGCCTGGTCGGACCGCCCGGTAGACGACGAGACCGTGCGCCTGCTCTACGAGCTGACGCGATGGGGGCCGACGACCGCAAACAGCAATCCGGGGCGCTTCGTCTTCGTCCGCTCCGCGGCAGCCAAGGCGAGACTGCTGCCGCACATCAATCCGGGAAATGTCGCAAAGGTGGCGGCCGCTCCCTGCACGGTTGTCATCGCCGGGGACACCCGTTTCCACGAACTCTTTCCCAAGCTGTTCCGCGCGCGTGACATGCGCGCGTCCTTCGAGGGCCAGCAGGAGCTGATCGAAGATACCCTCGCCCGCTCATCGACTTTGCAGGGCGCATACATGATGATGGCGGCGCGCGCCTTGGGCCTCGATTGCGGACCGATGTCGGGATTCGACAAGGCAGGCCTCGACGCCGAATTCTTCCCCGACGGGCGCTGGCGCAGCAACTTCCTGTGCAACCTGGGCTACGGCGATGCCCAAGGCCTCTTCGTCCGCAATCCCCGCCTCCACCTCTAGCAAGCCCCCCCCCTTCAGGATCCGCAAACCTTCCCCTGAGCAGGCCCGATGCCAGGAAAATCCGGAAATCTTCGCCTCGATGCCCGGACTACGTCGGTGTCTCTCAGTCCCCGAACTTGTCCTCACCTCGAACTGGCTCACGGTGACATGGCTACGACGGCCAGGTGCCGTCCCTGGGGTGATCCCTTTCCCTAGAGACCTGGTCTTCCCACAGGGACCCATCACGACACCCGGATCAGTCGTCGCGGACTAGCGTTGCCAGACCAGAGGCAATTCGACAGGCTGGATCATGCCGAGATGGCAGCGGACCTGGTGCCCCGGCGCGATGCGGAACTCGGGGATCCGGGCGAGAAACTCCTCCATCGCGATGCGCAGTTCGCGCCGGGCAAGATGCATGCCCACGCAGGTATGCACGCCGAAGCCGAACCCGACATGGCGCGGGCGACGATCCAGGCGCACTGCGGTCGGATCGTCGAACTCCGCCGGGTCGCGCCCCGCCAGCGTGGTTGACATCGCGACCTTGTCGCCCGGCATGAAGCGCACGCCGGCAAGCTCGATTTCCTTCTTGCAGGTGCGGAAGGTAGTCACCGCGCCATAAGCACGCATCAATTCGTCGATCGCATGCGGGATTTCCGCGGGGTTGGCGCGCAGGAACGCCTGATCTTCCATGTCGCTGCCCAAGTGGCGGAACTGCAGCCCCATGTTGGTCGACACGGTATCGAGACCGCCGATGAACAAGTTGAACATGAAGCCAAGCAGTTCGTCCTGAGTCAAAGGTCGACCATCGATCTTGCCCTGCACTCCAAAGGTGATGAGATCGTCGCGCGGGTTGATCCTGCGATCCTCGATTTCACTGCCCAGGTAGTCCAGAACGTTACGCGTCGCTTCGGCGATCTTCGACAAGTCGTGGTTGTGAAGCAGGTTCATCTCCCACTCCATGAACTCCGCAACCCGGTCATGCGGCAGGCCCATCAGCTCCATGAAGACCTTGATCGGAAACTCGAACGCGAAGTCTCCCATGAACTCGCATTCGCCACGCGCCACGAATCCATCGATGTACTCCACCGCATACTGGCGGATCTTCTCTTCCAACGCCGCCATGGCCCGGGGCGTGAAGGCCGGATTGACCATCTGGCGGAAAGGCCCGTGCTGCGGCGGGTCCAGTTCCGCCGGCGAATTGATCCAGTTTCCGCCGACGAGCTTGGAAAACGGCGAGAAGTCCTTCGACGAGAAGTGCTCGGTATCCAGGTAGATGGCCCGCAGATGAGCCATCCGCCGCGGCACCCAGGCGGCCGTGCCGCCTGGATAGGCATGGGGTGCATAGATGATGTCCGGGCCATCATGGACCTTCATGGCCAGATCGTCGAACGGGTCCTTCTCCGTGGTCAGGCCGAAAATGAAAGGAAAATCCGGCTCGACCAGTTCGGCGGGCACATGGTCGGGGATCGGTTGCTGCGGAAACATCATATCTCGCTCTCCTCGAGGATGCGGCGATCGTGCACTGCACGTCGCCGTTTCTCACCTGTCTTTCAGAAGGACCGGGGCAGCCCGAGGCTTTCGGCAATGCCATTGCGGACCATTTCGTTGGTGATCGGACCAATCCGCCACAACCGGCTGTCGCGCCAGTAGCGCTGCATGTCCGTCTCGGCCGAATAGCCCATGCCGCCCAAGATCTGGATGCCCAGGTCGGCCGCCGCATTGGCATTCTCCGACGCCATCAGCTTGAGCATGTTCGCCTCAATGCCCACGTTTTCGCCCCGGCTCTGCTTGTCAGCGCAGTAGTGGAGCATGAGTTCCGTGGTCTTCTGCATGGTCGCGATGTCGGCGACGTAGTGCTGCAGGGCCTGGAAGCGGCCGATGATCCCGCCGAAAGCCTTGCGCTGCTTCATGTAGTCGAGCGCGTCTTCGAGCACCCCGTCGATTACGCCCAAGCAGAACGCCCCGACCATGATCCGCTCGTTGTTGAGCGTGGGCAACAGCATGTACCAGGCCTTGTGCGGCTCGCCCAGCACCTGTTCGTCGGCGACGAAGGCATCTTCGAAATGAATCGAGCAACTGCCCATCGAGCGCATGCCCAGCTTGGCGAGCGGGGTGATCTTCACGCCGGGCGTCGTGGTAGGCACCCAGAACAGCGTGAGGCCCTGGTGCTTCTTTTCGGCGCTCTTGTCGCTTCTGGCGATCACCAAGAGGTAATCTGCGACATGCGCGGACGACGACCAGATCTTCTCGCCGTTGAGCTTCCAGCCTCCTTCGACTTTTTCGGCAGTGGTCGCCATGGCGCCCAGCAGGTCCGTGCCGCCGGCGGGTTCAGTAAAGGCGATCGCGGCCTTCAACTGCCCCGTGGCGATCAGCGGCAGATACTTGGCCTTCTGCTCAGCCGATCCGTAGAGGCCGATCGACTTGGACCCGGCGAAGCTGGTGATACCCCAGATCCACGCGAGCCCGCCCAGCGAACGAGCCAGCTCGCGCGCCAGCAGCATCTGCATGACGACATCCCCGCCCTGCCCGTCGAAGTCCTCGGAAATGCCCACGCCGTGAAAACCGGCTTCGGTAAACTTGTCCCACAAGGCGAAGGGATAGGCGTGTTCGTCCCGTTCGAGTTCGCGTGCCCATTCCTTGGGCACTTCCTTGTCGACCCAGCGGCGCACCATGTCGCGGAAGGCGCGATATTCTTCGGGTAGTTCGAAATCCATGATTAGTCCTTGTTTATAAAAGAGTGGTTGTCGCAAAGCGCGACAAGACGGGCTGCCATCCGATCGAGGCAGGCGAGCACGGCGGCGTGATCGTCCGCCTTGAAGGCGTGCAGGATTGCTTCGTGCTGCGACAGGCCGGTGGCCGACAGCGTCTCGATACCGTGCAGGAATATGAAGCGCGCGATCAGGCCCCGTCGGTCGAGCGTTGAGCGCAGCAGTTCGCGATTCTGCGAGGCCACGATGAAGACGGTATGAAAATCCAGGCCGGCCTGGATCGCGGCCATATGCTCCGACATCGCCAGAGCCGCCCGATAGCGCGCAATCGCGTCTTCTATTCGCTCTACCTGCACCGCTCCGATGCGCGACATTCCCCAGCGGTATCCAAGTCGCCACAACTCTGCCTGCACCCGGATGAGGTCGCCGGTGGCGGCCATGTCGATTGGCGCCACGCGCTTGAGTCGATGCGCCTCGATCTCAACGAGTCCTTCCGAAGCAAGCGTACCGAGTGCCTCGCGTATGGGCGTGGCGCTCACGCCAAACTGCTGGGCCAATGCCGTTTCCCGCAGCAGCATTCCAGGCGGCAGCCCGCCTTCCACGATCCGCGCGCGCAACAGCCTTACCACCGCCTGTCGCAACGTCACCGACCTGCCCGTGCCGCTGGGTGCAAGCTGTAACGACTCGGAATGCAGATGCGAAGAGATCGCGTGGGGTCTTTCCATATTCTATAGAATGGAGCGACGCTGGCGGCGTCGGCCCTATCTCCCGATAGGATTCTGGAAAATATGTCATCGGAACGCGCCGGTTTTCGTCGAGAGCCCTTCCCGGAAAACTCGGTCATAGAAGATGCCGGCAATGATCCGGCAGACAGCCGGACAGGCCGAACCCCGCATCGGAACATCGCAGTTTCGAACGAGAGGAGAGGGTAATGGATACGCTTTCGGGCAAGGTTGCCGTCATCACCGGCGCGGCCAGCGGCATCGGCCGGGCTTGCGCGATAGCGCTTGCACGGCGTGGCACCTCGGTCGTCGTCGCCGATATCGACGGCCAAGGGGCCGGATCGACGGCGACCGAGATCACCGCGAGCGGAGGCGCGGCAACGGCGGCTTGGCTCCGAACTCCAACGTCCTTTCCCACGATAGGCGGGCTACTCTCCGCCGTTCTCTACGCTGTCCCCAAACAGGCATCGTCGGCGCCCGGCGCTGACCCCCGAACGAGAGGAACGACGCTGATGCGCAAGATCGACCTGCCCGAGCTGGACCAGGCCGCCTTCACGGCAAAGTACGGCCCATGGGCGATTATCGCGGGTGCCTCCGAAGGCACCGGCGCGTGCTACGCCGAACAACTGGCCGCGATGGGCATCAACCTGGTCCTCGTCTCCCGCCGCAAGGAGGCACTCGACGCTTTGGGCCTGCGGCTTCAGGACCAATACGGAATCGAGTACCGCTCGCTCACCGCCGACCTTACTGAAGCGGGGGCCGGCGGCCGCCTCGTCGAAGCCACCGCCGATCTTGATATCGGTCTCTATATCTCCAACGCAGGCGCCGATGGCGCGGGCAACAGCTTCTTCGGCGCGCCTGTGGAGCGATCGCTCCGTCTGCTCACGATGAACGCTGCCAACGTGCTGGAAGCCAGCCACGGCTTCGGCAACCGCTTCCTCGCGCGCGGCAAGGGCGGCATCGTCATCATGTCGTCGGGCGCCGGGCTCGGCGGCCAGCCGTGGCTGGTCATGTATTCGGCGACAAAGGCGTTCGAGCTGAACTTCGTGGAATCGCTCTGGGCAGAGCTGGATGGCCAGAACGTCGACATCGTCGGCATCGCTGCGCCGATCATGGACACACCCACCTTGCGCCGGGCTACCGAAGGCCTCGGAATGGACTACTCGATGGCCTACGATCCGGCCGACGTGTGCGCCCTGGCATTGGCGAACCTCGGGAAGGAGCCGCTGGTGCTGGTGCCGGACGGCCCGGACGAAGCGAAGATTCCGCAGCTCCAGGCAGACCGCAAGTCGCGACTGGTCGCGCTGGCCGAATGGGGCAAGGCCTATACCGCCGCTGCGGGCGCCTGAACCATGAGCACGGACATGCGTGGGGCCGTCGAAGAGGTCGACGTCGTTGTGATCGGTGCCGGACACAACGGCATGGCCGCGGCTGGCTACCTGGCACGCGAAGGCAAGAAGGTTGTCGTCGTCGAACGCCTGGAGAAGGTCGGCGGGATGACCAGTTCCGGCTATATGATCCCGGAGGCTCCCGAACATCTGGTGACTCCTTGCGCGGTCGAACTGCTGTTCGCGCGTAAATCCGGCATCATCGAGGATTTCGAACTGCACAAGCACGGCCTGCGGACCGTCGATCCCGACCCGACTTACGCCTACCTGCACCCCGACGGCAGTTCCATCGCGCTGTTCTACGACTACAAGCGCACCGCCGAGGACATCGCCCGGATCAACCGCAACGACGGCAAGGCCTATCTCGAGTTCATGAAGACGTTGAACGTCATGATGGACATCGGCTTCCCCTTGATGATGGCGGAGCCCGGCCGCCCCGACGTGAAGAACTTGTCCAAGATGATCGGCAGCGCGGTGCGCAACGTCCGCCTGAAGGACGAACTCGTCGCCATATCCAAGGCGACGGCCGACCAGATCGCCTGCGAGCGTTTCGAACACCCGGCCACGATCGCGCTGTTGCTCGGGATCGCGGCGGGCGCGGGGCCCGTGGACGACGACGGCAATGCCGCCGCCTACATGATCTTCGCCGTGACGCACAAGTACGGCACCGGCAAGCCGATCGGCAGTCTGCAGTCGTTTTCCAATGCCTTGGCCCGCAGCATCGAGGCATCGGGCGCGAAGATCGAACTCAACGCCCCCGTCGCCGAGATCATCGTCGACGATGGCGCCGCAAAAGGCGTGCGGCTCGAAAATGGCCGAATCCTGCGCGCGAAAATGGTGATTGCAACCTGCGACCCGCGCACCGCCATGCGCCTAACGACGCCAGGCGGGGTTCCCCGCACGCTGATGCAGCGGATCGAACATGCTCCCGCAAACCGTTCGAACGCGGCGCCTTTCCTCGCCAACATCGCCATGTCGGGGCCCCTTACGCTGAGGAGGCACCAGGACCTGCGGCACGACGATGCCGACCTCAACAAGGCAGTCGGTTTGATCGGCACCCCGGAGGAAGTGCGCGAATCCTTCGCCACCGCGCGCCGGGGCGACATTCCGCAGCGCCACGCGATGTCGCTGAGCCCGCTGTCGAACTCGGACCCGACACAGGCCCCTCCGGGCGGTTCGCTGGCATACGTCTACCTGCCCGGCGTCGCCGTCGATGCGCGCGAAGGCTGGTCGCCTGCTCTCAAGGACAGCACAATGGCGTCGATCAAGGCCCATCTGGGCGAATTCTACGACGGCCTCGACACGGAAGTGGGGCGCTTCGTCGAGACCGCGCGCGAACGCGAAAAGCGCCTGAACGTGACCAACGGATGCGTCACCCACATCGATTTCGGCGCCCTGCGCTCAGGCGTGCATCGTCCGGCGACCGGCTTCGGCGGACCCAAGCCGCCCTTCCCTGGCTTCCTGATCGGTGGCGCTGGGGCTCATCCCGGCGGCGGGGTGTCCGGTATAGCGGGGCGTATCGCTGCCAACCGGGCCCTGCGCGAACTCAAAAAGACAAAATAAGGAGAGAGGCGATGACGGCGCTGGCGAACCCGGTAGGCATCCCCGCCCGCCTGGAAGACGTAACTCCGCAGTGGCTGACCGAAATCATGCAGGCCCGCTATCCCGGCATCGTCGTGAAAGCGATGGAGAAGGTCTTCCTGCGAAACAGCCATACGACCAAGTATCAGGTCCGCCTCACCTTGAACGACATCGGCAAGGCGTCCGGCATTCCCGAGAACGTCTGTCTCAAGGCCAATTGGGCGCAGTTCGAAAGCCAGGGCATCTGCCGGCTGGAAGCCCGTTTCTACGAAGACTTCCGGCGCCATGTCGCGTTCCCGGCTCCGCGCTCGTACTTCGAGGCCTGGGACCCGCGCCAAGACAGCGGTCAGGGTCTCGTCGTCATGGAAGACCTCTCGATCGAAGGCGGGCACTTCGGAATCAGCACGGATCACATGGGCGTCGAGGAAGCCGCCCGGGGCGTGGCCAGCCTGGCACGCATCCACGGCGCATTCTGGGACAGTCCGGTGCTTCATGCTGCAGACTGGCTGCCGGTTTCGATGGTCACGCCGGTCGACGTCCAGCAGTTGCACATGATGTACAGCTTCGCAGAGGCAAACCATGCGCGTCCAGAGTACCAGACTTTCCTCCCCAACTGGATCAAGGGCGATCTCTCGCGCCTTCATACGGTATTCGACGCGCTGGTCGATTTTGCCCAGACGAAGGAACAGGGACCCTGGTGCCTGGTCCACGGCGACAGTCATCAGGGCAACAGTTATGTCCGGCCCGGCGGCGAGCGCGTCTGGCTCGACTGGCAACTGGTCCGCAAAGGCAAACCGATCCGGGACTTTACCTATTTCGTCTTGGGCGCCCTGACGATCGAGGAGCGCCGTGCCAACGATCGCGACTTGCTGCGCCACTATCGCCGCTGTCTGGTCGAAACCGGTGCACAAGGTGTGCCGGACGACGAGACCTTGTGGGAATATTACCGCCGCTGGCCGCCATACGCGATGCAGGCCTGGATCGCGAACATGGACGAATGGGGCCAAAAGGGCGCGCATATCGTCGAGCGCATCTTCGTGGCCGGCGAAGACCTGGGCACCGTCGACGCCTTGGGTGTCACCTTCTGATGGACGACGCCATCACGCCGTTCGATCGCCGTCCCGGAGGCTGCGCTGGACGATTTGCACCGACGTCTCGAACACGCACGATGGCCGGCACCGGAAACGGTCGAGGATTGGAGCCAAGGTGTCCCGCTCGCCCGCCTGCAGGCACTCTGCAGCTATTGGCGCGACGAGTACGACTGGCGGCGCTGCGAAACGGCATTGAACGCGCTGCCTCAGTTCACGACATGGATGAAACCGGCGTCGACTGGACGCTCTCTTCGATGCGGCGAGCCGTAACCACGATGTCGTCCGAACTGGAACTGGGCCGAGCCGCTTCGGTCTGTTCACTCGTCTGTTCCTGAGCATGCACCGCGCCTGCCATCATCAGCGAACCGATCGAACATGTGGCAAAGAGGATATGCTTCACTAAGGTCCCTCCCCTGGATTGGTGGTCGCAATTGGGCTTGCGATCGACTTGCATCCAGCACAGGACATCACCGTAGGCGATGGAATAAGACCCACGAGTTCTGCGCGGTTTAGCCGCAGTTGCGAGTGGACAGGAGGACGTTGCAGGACCTGCTGCGCTGTGTATCCGCAGCAATAAGAGTTGCCAGGTCATCGGTGAGTTCGTCGAGAATGGCCTCGCTGTCGCGCCATGGATCGAGCGAGGGGTCAGGGGGCGAACCGGGACAGATGCTCCATCACAAGATCGGGGACTGTCCCCGCTTCGAACGGCGCCGCAAGCTTTTCGAGCGATCGTCCGGCGGACGGCGCGGTCATGCAAAGTCAGAACATCGCACGCAGGCCGAAAACCGCCGAAACGCCGGACACATCCTCGCCCGCGGCTCGCGCAATCCGAGCGGTTTCTCCCAGCTTGCGCTCCCAATTGACGCCTACGTAAGGCGCAAGCGAGCGATTGCGTTCGTAGCGAAGCCTCGCCCCCAATTCGAGGCGCTCGAACCCGGCACCGACGTTGAGCACAGGAACGTCCTGAAACGCGAAATCCACCTCGGCCTCGGGCTCGACCACCAATGACTGGGTGATGCGCTGTGTATAGCCAGCCTTGCCGCGCGCATGGACATCGCCCTTGTTCGAGACCAATAACTGACCTTGCAGTTCGAACCAGTACGGCGCCAACCCCTCGATGCCGATTAACGCGTACGTACGCTGAGGATCGGGACGGAAATCCTGCCGCATGCCCAGTTGCAGGTTGAACCATGGGTCCAGTGCATGACGCCAGTAGGCACCCAGCTCGATGCGTTCGGCACGCTCGCCGAACGTGCCTTCGCCTTCGCTGGCCAGTACGATCCGGTCGATGTCGCCGCCATACCAGGCCTGCCCGTCCCAGCCGATGCCATCACCGCCCTTGCCGGTGCGGAATTCCAGTTGGTCCACCTGTAGCGCGAACGTCCTGAACGTCATCTCCTTTATCATCGCCGCGCGCGAGGCCGCCATGCGATCGGGCGCGAAGAAACGTTCGGCAGGAAAGTCGGTCGGCGCCGGCGGCGGCGGAGTATCGCCTGGCTCATCGCCAACTTTGCTTGCGGGCATGACGTGGGCGGAATGATCCATGCCGTTCATGTCTTGCCCGTTCATATCCATCTCGGACATGTCCATGTGCGAATGGTCCATGGCGCCATGATCCATACCTGCATGGTCCTCGGCATGCGGCAATGTGGTGCCGGTTTCCTGCGCCTGTAGCGCAAGCGGAGAGCCAGCCAGCAGTAGCAAGGTGAGGATCGGGAAAAGACGAGCCATCAGGCTTCTCTTTCCCTGCGCACCGTAACGACCCGCATCATGCCAGCATGCATGTGGAGAAGCATGTGGCAGTGGAAAGCCCAGTCACCCTCGCCATCAGCGGTAAGATCGAACGAAGCCTTTCCGCCCGGCAGTACGTTGACGGTGTGCTTGCGCGCGCGGTTCCCCGGCTCGCCGCTGACCAGTTCGAAGAAATGGCCGTGCAGGTGGATCGGGTGCGGCATCATCGTGTCGTTGATGAGGTTGACGCGCACGCGCTCGCCCAAACGGAAGGGAATCGGCGCCGGGTTCTCCGACATCGCCTCGCCGTCCATGGACCACATATACCGCTCCATCGCGGAGGTCAGGTGGACATCGATCTGGCGGCTCGGCACACGAGGATCCGGATTGGGATCACGCGAGCGCAGATCGGCATAAGTCAGCACGCGGTGCTCAACTTTTTCCAGCCCGGTCGGGCGGTCGGCCAGACGGTCGACCGGCATCGGCGAAAGCGTGGCGACGCCTGGCCCCATCTTCACGCTTGGCGCGACCGAAGGATCGCGCATCGACATCGAGTGGCCGCCCAACGAACCGTTGGCCGGCTTGCTGAGGTGGATAGCGCCGCCCTCGCCCATGTCCATGCCGTCCATGTCCATACCCATGTCGCGCATGGTTAGCACAGGCCGCTCGCGCAGCTTTGGCGTTTCACTGACGAGGCCCTGCCGCTGCGCCAGCGTTGCCCGCACGAGCCCGGAGCGGTCGATGGCCTCGGCGATCACGCCGTAGCTTTCCAAGGTGCCCGGCTGGACGATGAAGTCGTATGTCTCGGCGATTGCGATCTGCACTTCGTCGGTCTCGACCGGCTGCACGGGATTGCCGTCCGCCGTCACCACAGTGAGCGAGAGGCCGGGAATGCGGAAATTGAAGTTCGTCATCGAAGAGGCGTTGATGACGCGCAGCCGCACTTTCTCGCCCGGTACGAACAGGCCTGTCCAGTTTTCTGCATTGCCGTGGCCGTTGACGAGGAAGCTGTAAGTCGATCCGGTCACGTCCGAAACGTCGGTCGCGTCCATCCGCATCTTCCCCCAGGCAAGGCGGTCGGACAGCGACTGGTCCTTCCCTGCGAGAAGACCCGACAGTGTCTGGCGCTGGCGATTGAAGTAGCCGCCCATCATCTTCAGACGGCGCATCTGCTCGTGCGGATGGATCGGGCTCCAGTCCGAAAGGACAAGCACATGCTCACGATCACAGGCGATCGGATCGGGGCCGGCGGGATCGATCACGATCGGGCCGAACAGCCCTTCCGCTTCCTGCATTCCGGAGTGCGAGTGGTACCAGAATGTGCCCGAATGGGTGAGTGGGAACTCGTAGACGAACGTCTCTCCCGGATCGATGCCGGGAAAGCTGACGCCCGGCACGCCGTCCATCTGGAACGGCACCAGCAGTCCATGCCAGTGGATCGAGCTTTGCTCTTTGAGGCGATTGGTGACGGCGATGCGCACCATCTCCCCTTCGCGCAGGCGCAGCAGCGGGCCGGGCAACGTTCCGTTCACGGTCACCGCGTGGCCCGAACGCCCGCCGGTGGTGAAATGGCTCGCGCCGATCTGAAGCGCGATGGAATTACCGGACAGAACGCCGGAATTGGTGTCGGCCTGAACGATACCCGGCGTGCCGCTACGCGCCCATGCCGGGAACAGCCCTGCCACGCCAAGACTGCCCGCAAAAACGCCGCCAAGGGCCAGGAAACGCCTGCGCTGAAGCAGGGAGCGATGGAAATGGTCGTTCGGCGTCATAGTCAGGATACGCAATCGCCAGCGCTATCCCTCACCAAGGCGTGAATTTTGTGTACCTGAAAGGAGCGCCGATATCGGTGAACCTCAAGGACAGTCACATCCCGCCGTCCGCTTCAGACCTGGCTACCTCCAATTTCGCCATTGGGCTTTCAGCAAACTGCTCAGTGGCAATCGTAGCTCGCTTTCGTCGTACTGCTTTCGATCTATCCCACCCTCCTGCTGCTCGCGTCCCTTGCACTGGCCGCGCTCGCTACGGCCGCATGGGCTCAACACCCCGGCGCGGGGGAAGGTTCGGCAGGCGTGATGTCGCAGGCAGCCGACGTCTTCCACTTCGCGGGAATCCTACGTCCTTATCCGCGATCCAAGCCAAAGCGCATGTCTTGCAGTCGAGCCTTAACCTTAAAAAAACCGTTATGGTTTTTACTGAGATCATGAATTGGCCGCGCCTCTCCATGCAACTCACCCCAAGGGTAAACGCATGCCGATGGGGAATGGTTGCGGACTGGCTCCCAGCGGCCGCGCTGCTCTTCGCCGGGCTCGGAGGGCTTGGGTTCGCCTGGGTCACGGCGGGGTCCCCCTCCGGCCGATACCTGGTCGTGGCGGCGCCCGGCTCCGCCATGACCGACATGGTCGGCATGATCCGAAGCGCCAACGGCGGCCTGACCGCCACCGGCCACTTCACCAACATCGTCATCGCCGATTCCGATCGACCAGACTTTCCGGTCGCCGTCCGCAAGGCGGGCGCCTGGCTGGCCGTCGCGATGCCCGATCCGGCCGGATGCGCTGGCCCCTTGCTGCAGGAGACAAGACCGTGAACGTCGAACTGGACAAGCTGCGCCTGCATTTCGGCCGCTTCCTGCTCTCGTTGTTCTGGGCGCACGTCCCCCTGCTGGCGGGCGTCGCCCTCCTGACCGGCCACTCGCCGGTCGGTGCGGCGCTGGCCGGCGCCGTCCTGGCGGCCTGCTACCATCTGGCCTGGTGGCGCGGCGGCATCGCGCCTGCGACGCGTTACTTGTCCGCGGTCGCCCTGATGGGCGAGCCGGCGATCCTCCTTGTCCTCCTGCGCGGCCACGCCTGGCAGATGGACATGCACATGTACTTTTTCGCGATGCTGGCGCTGACCATCGCCTGGTGCGACCGGCGCGCGATCCTGGCGGCGGCCGCAGCGGTGGCGCTCCATCACCTCCTGCTTCTCTATCTGCTGCCTTATGCGGTCTTCCCGGGAGAGGGCAACTTGGAGCGCGTCATCCTTCACGCAGGGATCGTCACGTTCCAGACCGCGGTGCTCGTCTGGCTCAGCGACAGGCTGGTGGAAAGCTTCGATCGCAACGAACGCATGAGCGCGGAGATACTGGCCAAGAACGAGGCCCTGGAGGAACGCACGCGCGAGGCGGAGGAAGCCAATCGCGCCAAGAGCCTCTTCCTGGCCAACATGAGCCACGAGATCCGCACGCCGATGAACGCCATCCTCGGCTTCTGCCATCTCGTCGCTCGTACCGATCTGGACCCCCGGCAGAAGGACTACGTCGGCAAGATCGCCCATGCCGGCACATCGCTGCTGCGGCTCATCAACGACATCCTCGACTTTTCCAAGAACGAGGCCGGCAAGCTCACGCTGGAAGCGCATCCCTTCGACGTGCGCGCCGCGATAGAGAACCAGGTCCAGATGATCGCCGCCGATGCCGATGCCAAGCAGGTCAAGGTCGTCGCGCAGGTAGCCGGCGACGTGCCCAACCGTGTCGCGGGCGACGAGATGCGTTTCAACCAGGTGGTGCTCAACCTGATGAGCAACGCCGTCAAGTTTTCCGAGGGCGGCACGGTCTCGGTCGGCCTCACCCTCGCCGCAGAGCATGACGGGCAAGTCACGCTGGAACTGGCGGTGCGCGACACCGGCATCGGCATGACCACGGAGCAGCAGGCGTCGCTGTTCCATTCCTTCACCCAGGCCGATAGTTCGACCACGCGCCGCTTCGGCGGCACCGGCCTGGGCCTGGCAATCTGCCGCCAGATCGTCGAGCAGATGGGCGGTACGATCAAGGTCGACAGCGCTCCCGGCCAGGGCAGTACCTTCACCTGCCGGATGCGCATGATGCGCGAGGAGGACGTTGCCGCACCCGAGGTGAAAGTGCCTGACCACATGCGTCGGCTGCGCATCCTGGCCGCCGACGACAATCCGGCTTCGCGCCAGATCATGCACGACATCTTCGCCGAATGGGGCCTGGCGCTCGACCTGGTGGCCTCGGGCGACGAGGCGCTCGGCGCGATCGGCGCCGCAGACGACACCGGCAAGCCCTACGACCTCGTCCTGCTCGACTGGAAGATGCCGGGCATGGACGGGCTGCAGACGGTCGAGGCCATGCATGCGGCGACCTGCAGGGGACCGCGCCCCCGCACCATCATCGTCACCGCCTATGGTGCCGACGACTTCGTCGTCGGCCCGGGTCGTGCCGAAGTCGACGCCTTCCTGACGAAGCCCGTGGTGCCTCGGACACTGCTCGACACGATCCTCGAAATCGTCGCGCAGGACAAGGCGCGGGGTCGGGCAGATCCGCAGCCCGAGGAGGCCCTGCCGATGGTGGCCGCGCACTTGCGCGGGCTGCGCGTCCTGCTGGTCGAGGACAACGAGATCAATCGAGAGATCGCGACCGAACTGCTGGGCGACGCCGGCTTGCTGGTCGACACCGCCGAAAACGGCCGCATCGCCTGCGACCGCGTCGCCGTGGAAGGCGCGACGTACGCGGCGGTGCTGATGGACGTCCAGATGCCCGAGATGGACGGCATCACGGCAACGAAGCTCATCCGCGAAAGCTGGGCGCCCGAACGCCTGCCGATCATCGCCATGACCGCCCATGCCTACGAAGAGGAAAAGCAGCGCTGCTTCGCCGCGGGCATGAACGATCACGTCGCCAAGCCGGTCGATCCCATGACGCTGGTACAGACGCTGGACCGCTGGCTGAAGGCGGACCAGCCCGCCGCTCCCGCCGAACCGGCGGTCGTCGCCAAGCAGCTCGGGGCGATTTTACCCGAAACGCTGCCGCCGTTCGACCTGCGCGCCGCGCTGCTGCGGGTCAACGGCAAGGCCTCGCTGCTCCACAAGCTGATCCTCACGTTCGGCGCGACCTACGGCAACGTGGCGCAGGAACTGCGCACGCACATCGGGACCGGGCTGCTGCCCGACGCCCGGCGTCTGGCGCACAGCCTCAAGGGCGTGGCGGGGTCCCTCGAACTGCCCGCGATCCAGGAAATCGCCGCGCACGTCGAAAGACTGCTGGCCGCCGGCGAGATCGACACGGCACGCACCGCCATCGACGAACTCGAAGTCCGGCTAGCCCCCGCGATCGTGGCTGCCCGGAGCCTTGCGGCCGGGCCAACGACCGCGGCTGGGGCGCCGGCTGCGGCCTTCGATGCCGGCGTCGCCCAGGTGGCGCGGGACGAATTGCGCGAGTTGGTTCGCCGGCGCAGCCTCGGCGCGCGCGCCAGCTTCAACCGCTACGCCCAGGCCATCGGTTTGCCCGAAGGCGAACGTCCCCACCATGTGGTGTACCAGGCGCTGGAAAAGCTCGACTATGAGACCGCCCTCGCCCTCATCGATGCACAGGACACGCGCCTCGCCGACCGCGAAGGAGTCATGTCATGACCAGAGCGACCATCCTCATCGTCGATGACGAGATCTCGAACATCGAGATCATGAACGCCGTGCTGGAGGACGACTACGAGGTCTGCTTCTCCACCTCGGGCGAACAGGCGCTGGAAACGGCCAGATCGACCCAGCCGGACCTGATCCTGCTCGACGTGCTCATGCCCGGGATCGACGGCTTCGAGGTCTGCCGCCAGTTGAAGGCCGATCCCGAACTGGTCGACATCCCGGTCATCTTCACCACAGGCCTCGGCGATACCGAGGACGAGATGCGCGGCCTGTCGCTGGGCGCGATCGACTACGTGACCAAACCGATCCAGCCCGCCATCCTGCGCGCCCGGGTGGGCAACCACGTCGAACTGAAACGCCTGCGCGACCAGCTGGCGAGCATGGCGGTGACCGATGCCCTGACCGGGCTGAGCAACCGCCGGCAGATGGAGCGGGCCCTGCAGACCGAAACCGCCCGCCTCGCGCGCGCGGGCGACTGGCTTTCGGTCATCATGCTCGACATCGATTTC
Organism: Novosphingobium sp. BL-52-GroH; assembly: GCF_044813085.1. NCBI lineage: Bacteria > Pseudomonadati > Pseudomonadota > Alphaproteobacteria > Sphingomonadales > Sphingomonadaceae > Novosphingobium > Novosphingobium sp. BL-52-GroH. Next base: position 181,825 of record NZ_CP171149.1, read on the forward strand.
TTCAAACAGTTCAACGACACTTACGGCCATCCCGCGGGGGACCGCTGCATCACGATGGTGGCCTCGGCCCTGACCCGGGCGGTGAAGCGCGCCTCGGACCTGCCGGCACGCTACGGCGGGGAGGAATTCGCCTGCATCCTGCCAAGCGCCGATCCTCACGGAGCGGAGCTGGTGGCGCAGGAAATCCGGCTGCAGATCCAGTCGCTCAACATCCCGCACGAACGCTCGCAGATCAGTCCCTTCATCACCGTCAGCATCGGCGTGGCCAGCGCGCGCTGCCTGCCCGGCATGACGCCGGACCTGTGGATCACGGAAGCGGATCGCCAACTCTATCTGAGCAAGCACGGCGGCCGCAACCGCATCACCGTCACCCAGTTCGACCTGCCGACGCTGCAGGCCATCGCTGCGGGCACGCCTTGACGCGAGGCCGCCTGTAGAGAGGTCGTTGGTTGCCTACTCCAATCCTCCCTTTCGCAGGCGATGGGGAAGTGGCGGTCCGCAGGGCCGACGGAGGGGTCTTCTCCCTCTCCCCCCCGGGCCTTCACCGGGGCGCCGGTCCCCTCCCCATCGTGCGCGACAGGGAGGATCGGGAAAGGCCAGGCACCTAGCCGGCCCTTGCGTCAGGTCACCTCACGAAGAACTCGACCGGAAGCACGAGTTCGATCGTCTCGCCTTCCACGCTCTCGGGCGGCCTGGGCAGCGGCTGAGCCCGCTTCGGCAGGGCGACAGCCTCGGCGTCGAGCGAGGCCACGCTGGACGAACGTTCCAGCCGGCTGTTCAGTACGCGGCCCTCCCGGTCGATCACGAAACGGATATAGGGAACGCCCTGCTGCTTGCGGAACATGGCTTCGCGCGGATAGCGCCGGACCTTGTTCAGCGCGGCCAGGACCTGCCCTTCCCATGTCGGCTTGCCGGTGCCGGGCGGCGGTGGCGCCGGCACGGGCTTGGCTTCTGGCTCCGTTCGCTCGACCGGCGGGGCCGGCGGCGCCGGCCGGACTTGCGGCACCGGCAGCGCGGCAGGCGTGGGGAGCTGGATCAGCGGCACTTCGATCGGCGGCTGTTCGACGGGGCGTCGCCGCGTCGGTGGCGGGACCAGTTCCGGGGTCGGCAGGTCCTTGCTGGTCGTTTCGACCGGTGGAGCCGGCGGAGCCACGTCGAAGACGCTGAGCGCCGCCTGTTCCTTCTTCACGTATTCGTCATGCCACCTGACGACCAGCAACGCGCCGACGACGACATGCACTGCCACGGCCAGCGAAATCCCCACGATTCGACCGCGCGGCGTGCTTGCCCCGGGACGATAGCCGCCCCCGGAGACGTGGGAAGGCGGCACCGCCGGCTGCTGCGGGAGGGCGACCGGCCGTTGCATAGCGGCTTCGCTGCGATCGAGGTCTGCCGTCCGCAGCATCAGCATGCTCCCGCAACAGCCATCATCAGAACTTGCCCCGCACCGAGACCAGCACGTTGCGCGGGTCGCCGTAGAAGTTGCCGTAGCCGGGACTGTCGATCGTCACGTAGTAGGTCTTGTCGAAGATGTTGTTGAGGTTGGCACTGATCGAATAGCGCTCGTCGAAGGCGTATTCGAGCCGGCCCGACCAGATCGCATACCCGGGCACCTTGAACTGGTATTCGTAGGACGGACCGTCGTAGATGCCGGTCGCCGGATTCAGTTGCTGGATGTAGCCCGAGCGGAAGTTGCTGCTCTGCGCCGTGACCCCGCCACCGATGCTCAACCCCTTGAGCGCCTCGCCCTGGAAGCGATAGTCGGCCCATATCTTGAGCAGGTGCTCGGGCGTCGTCTCGGCGAACCGGGCGTCGCTGTCGCGCTTGTTGGAGTTGTCGTTGTAGGTGTATCCGAAAGCGATCTGGAAGCCGGGCAGCACTTCGCCGTTCAGTTCCACCTCGAAGCCCTGGCTTTTGAGATAGCCGTCGCGGACGTAGCAGCAGTTGTCGCCCGAGACCGCCGGGTAGGCGGGGTCCGACGCCGCCTGGCCGCGCTTGTTGACGCGGTAGAACGCCAGCGATCCCAGGAGGCGGCCGCCGGCCAGTTCACCCTTGATGCCAGCCTCGTAGTTGCGGCCCTTCACCGGGTCGAGCGGCGTTCCCGGGCGCGGGCCACTGTTGTAGGTGGCCTGCGACTGGTAGATTTCCGCGACGCTGCCGTAAAGGCTGAACTGGCTGCCGATGTCCAGCACGGCGCCGGCATAAGGGATGAAGACGGTCTTCTGGTCCATCTGGTTGCGCAGCGCGCCGGTCGCCAGGTTGTAGTTCTGGGTCTTGTCCTGCAGCGCCACGCGGCCGCCGGCGATGAGCGAGAGTGCCTTGGCCGGGCGTATCCGCAACGATCCGTAGAGCCCGATGCGCTCGACGACCTGCCGGTTGCGGTAGCTCCAGGCGGGCGGGAATGCCGGCTCCTCGGGATAGACCGGGTCGAAGATGTCGCCCGGGCCCACGTAAGTCCACAACTGCTGGTAGACTTGCGTGTAGTGCGTATAGTCCGCGCCGAGGATGAGGTCGTGCTTCTGGCCGAAGGCTTCGAAACTGCCTTGGGCGTTCAGGTCGAGCGTGGTTTCCTTGGTGGCCTTGTCCTGCTGGAAATACCACCAGTCCACGCCCGAACCGTCGATCGGATCGACCGCGTTCTCCATTTCCGCCGCGTTGGTTTTGTCGCGGTTCTCCATGCGGTTGGCGGTCAGCTTGACCGTCCAGTCCTCGCCGATGCGCTGCTCGACACGGCCGTAGAACACGGTGGTGCCGCGCTCGATCCAGTTCCAGGGCGCACCCATGTTGAAGTCGCGAGGCAGGCCGATGTCGACGCCGTTGCGGTAACGCGGCAGACTGACGTTGAAGCCGTCGTGCTGGTCCTCCTGCCGGGTGACGCCGGCGACCAGCAGGGTGGTGGGCGTGATGTCCGCCTCGACCAGAGCGTGGATCAACTGGCGGCGGTCTTCCTTGAAGCGCTGGAAGCCGTGGCCGTAGTCGAGCACGCCGATGGCGCGCGCTCGGATCTTCCCGTCCGAGGTCACGGGCCCCGTCACGTCTGCCTCGAGCCGATAATTGTTCCAGCTTCCCCCGAAGGCCGCGAACTGGAGCTGCGCGTCTTCCAGCGCCCGCTTGCGCGTGAAGTTGAGGACGCCGCCCGCCTCGCCGGCGCCGAACAGGCCGTCGGCGCCGCGGACCAGGGCGATGCTGTCGTAGATGGCGGTGTCGATGTCCGACATGCCGTCGACGCGGTTGCTGGTCGCGCCGCCATCGTAACGCACGTTGGTGATCGCCAGCCCGCGCGAGTTGTAGGTGGAGGACAACCAGGCGCGATCGACGGTGACACCGGTGGTCTGGAGCATCACGTCCTCAATGCTGATGAGGTTCTGGTCCTCGATCCGCTCACGCGTGATGACGGTGACGGATTGCGGGATCTGGCGCGGGCTGAGCGCCATCTTGCCGACGTTGGTGGCGAGCGGCGCGTAGCTGCGGGTGCCTTCCGTGACGATCGGATCGCTGGCCGCGCTCATGCCCGCCGCGGCACTGCCGCCGCTTGCCTCGACCCGCACCGGCCCCAGCGAGACGGCTCCGTCCGCGACCTCGGGCGCGCGTTCCAGCACGACCGTATTGCCCACGATGCGGAACGACAGGCCCGTCCCGCCCAGCAGGTGGCCGAGCGCGGACAGCGACGACATCCGCCCGCTCACCGGGCTGGAGGTCCGCCCCGCCAGCAAGTCGGCGGGCGCGCTGACCTGCAGGCCCGACTGCTGGCCGAAGCTGGTGATCGCGGTGGCGAGCGACTGGGCGGGAATATCGAACTGGCGCTCCGCCGGCGCTGCTTGCGCGCGCACCACGCCTGGCACGGCAAGGGCCAGCGACGAGCCCGTGAGCAAGGCAGCCATTAAGGCCCGTTCGATCTGTCGGAAATGCATTCTCGAGATATCCCCTGATGCGTCGAGTGACGGCACGTACAATGATGCGAATGCGTTGCAATCGCATCCCCCTGCAAAGAGACGCCCGAGGTCACCCCGCTTTCGGCGCGAGTTCTGAAAATTTTTTGCCGCTTTGTTTCCGAAGCGGGCCGGAGACCATTTGAGAATGGGCGCTGCCCATTCTGCTGCGTCAAAATGCGCGCTCCCGCGCATTTTCAAACGGGCTCTCAGTCCTGCGAGTAGACGACGAGCCAGTCGCCGATCACCGTGATCCGGCCGCCGTAGGCACGCGCCATGCCGCGCAGCGCCCCGACCGGGTCGGCGGCATTGAACACGCCGGTCAGGCGCTGCCGGTCGAGCGCATCTCCACGCGTGACGATCATGCCGCCGAACCAGGGCCGGAGCCGGTCGATGGCCTGACTGACCGGCTCGTCCTGGACGATCAAGTGCCGTTCGCGCCAGGCCGCCACTTGCGTAGCGGGTAGTGCCAGGTGGTGCAGGTCTCCCACCCTGTCGACCGCCGCGCCTTGCCCGGCGACGAGGAGCGCAGCCTTCCCGGTGCGCGAAGCTACTCCCACGCGGCCATGCGCCACGCTGACCTCGGTCGATTGCCCTGCGCCCGGCGCCTCGCGGACGTCGAAGGCAGTGCCGAAGACGGTGACCGTCGCACGCTCGCCGATCACCCGGAAGGGGTGGGCCCGATCGGGCACGACCGAGAAGAAGGCCTCCCCCTTCAACAGCCGGACGTCCCGGCGACCGGCGCCATAGTCGACGGCGATGGCCGAAAGCGGCGCGAGCTGCACCAGGCTGCCGTCCGCCAGGGTAACGGTCTCGACCTGCGCCACGCCGCTGCGATGGTCGGCGCGCAGGCGAAGCGACAGGGCCGGGGCCAGCAGCAGGCCCAGGCATGCCGCACAGGCGCCGAACACGGCAACGCCGCGCCTGCGCCCCGGGGACAATCGCGAGGACCGGGCCACGACGGCCGCCGGGCGGCCTCGTTCACGGAACGCGAAGGCAGGCTCGATCGCATCGAGTTCGTCCATCGACGTGGCGCAGTTCGGCCCAGGCGGCGCGGTGTGTCGGATCGGCATCGTGCCACTGCTGGAACCGACGGCGCAGGGGGAGATCCTCCGGCTCCTCGCGCAGCGCGATCATCCACGCGATCGCGTCGTCCTCCGCATCCTGCCAGGACCGGGAGGATGGAGGATCGTCCTGTTGCCCTGAGCCCATAACCCGTCCTTACAATGCGGCCGCCATCGTGAAAATAGGACGCTGCAGCACATCGTTTTTTCGCCGCGGCAAGCTACTTTTGCGCCGTGGCAGGCGCCCTGGCGGGACCGGCGGCGCTATCGCAGGGAATCGCGGCAGTGCCGCAGGGCGAGCGCGACGAGTTCGTGGGCCCGGGTCACCGAAATATCGAGCGCATCGGCGATGTCGCGCAGGCGCGCGCCCTCGAAGCGGTGCATCTCGAACGCCACCCGGGTCCGTTCGTCCAGAGTCGCCAGAGCGTCGTGCAGCCGTTCCAGATCGTTGCGGGCAATGAGGGTTCGCTCCGCCGACGGCGCATCATCCGCCATGCGCGCCTGCACGTCGGCGAAGTCGCCGCTCGCCAGCCTCGATCGCTCCCGCCCGAGACTGCGGTTACGATCGATGGCGAGGTTGCGCAGCACGCGCCGGAAAAGGTGCGCAGGATCGCCGATGGGCTCGCGACCGGCGATCTGCCGACAGCGTATCCAGGCTTCCTGCACGAGGTCCTCGGCCCCGAACTCGTCGGAACTCACGGATCGGGCATAGCGGACCAGGCCGGCATGCTGCCGCAGGTAAAATTCGCTCAGCGGGTTCACTGGACGGTCCGTTAGTGGTTTGCGAACGATTCGCAACTTCGTTATAGGACGATGCAGGCCGCCGCAAGCGCAAGCCGGTCCGGAGGGACCGTCCGTTGGATCATTCGAGCATCGTGGCGCGCAGCGTCTCGATATCCTTGTCGGTGAAGCCCAGAACCTGCTTCATATAGCCTTCCGAGCCACCGTATTCCGCATCGAGGTAGGTGAAGAACTGCGCCAGGTGCGAAACCCCGCTCGGGGTATAGAGCGGTTCTGCCTTGCCGCGCTGCTCCTCGCTGCGCGCGAAGTAGTACTGGACGATCGGGTTGTTCGGATAGTCCTTTGGATCGACCTTGGGCATCTCGAACTGCGGCCGACGCAACGAGGTGGAGAGCTGGTAGTCCTTCAGGATCGTTTCGCGGTCAACTCCCAGCACGTCGTAGAGCAGGCCCGTGGCGATGCCGGTACGGTCCTGCCCGGCCGAGCAGTGGTAGACCACCGCGCCGTCGCCCGCGATCAGGCGCTTGAACATGGCGCGGTACTGGGGCGCCAGCATCGTCTCCATGCCCTGGTACACGTTCTCCCCGCCGCGCTTGCCCATGCTGGCCATCATCGGCTTGAGCGAATAGTCGTTGGCGAGGAACAGCGCGCCGAGACGGTCGTCGAGCATGTCGGGCGCGACCTCGCGCTCCTCTATCGAGCGCAGGTCGACGACGTTGCCGATGCCGAGCTGGCCGAGCATGGAATAGTCCGTCTCGGTCAACAGCGGCATCGCGCCGGAACGGAACGCCTTGTCCCACTTCACCGTCTTGCCGCTGCGGGTCACGTAGCCACCGATATCGCGGAAGTTGCTACCCTGCTGGAGCGGGAGCACGCGCTCCGCAACGACCATGCGGCGGCCGCCCTTGCCCTCCAGGATGACGTAGCGCCGCTCGGTCGCCGCGATCGGCAGGTCGAGCCTGGCATCCTTGCTGGCGGTAGCAAAGCGCCGGTCCCCCTTGTCGAGCACGGTGTCGGCGCTGATCCACACGGCAACGGGTGCGGTGTCCTCGCGGCTAAGTTCGACGGTCTCGGGGTTCAGCCGGGCCAGGCTCGCCAGCTCGCGCGCCGAAGTAGGCGCGGCGACCAGGGCGGCGATGGTGGAGAGGGCGGCAGCGTAGGCGATCTTGCGCATTTTCAGGTTCTCCCGGTCGGTAGCTCAGGCGGACGCCGACAGGCGGCGCGCGCCCATCCGTTCGACTTGTTTCGGCGTACAGGGGCCTCGATAGGCGAGATTAGCTCTCGTCGGTCAACGCGGCGAGGTCAACGAAGAGGGTTAAGTTCGCGGTCCGGCGATGTCTCGAGCCTTTATGCGACGCCTTTCGTCAGGCCACGCGGGGCGAGCCGGATCACCGGGCGGCCTGCTCCTCCCGCCAACCGCCGCCCAGGGCCTGGTACAGGGTGACGCGCGCGGTCAGCTCGTCGGTGCGCAACTGGACGAGGTTGAGCTCGGCCGTCAGCAGAGCCCGCTCGGCATCGATGCGCTCCAGCACGCTGGCGTAGCCTGCCTCGTAGCGGTCACCCGCCTGGCGCACCGTCTGCTGGAGATTAGCGCGCTGGGCTTCCTGGACTTCGCGCTGCCGTGCGAGCTGGGTGATCGCGGCCAGCGCATCCTCCACTTCGCGAAACGCCGTGAGCGTCGCCTTCTGGTAGGCAAAGGCGGCCTGATCCCGCCGCGCGGCCGCGCTTTCGACGCCGGCGCGCAACTCGCCGCCGTGGAACAATGGCGCCAGAATGCTGCCGCCCACGGACCAGATGGTGATCGGATCGGGCAAGGCACTATTGAAGACCGCGCCCGCCGATGCCGAGAGCCGCACGCTCGGCAGGAACTGCTTGCGTGCGACGGAGAGCGTGGCATCGCTCGCCGCCAGGGTGCGTTCCGCCTGCGCGATGTCAGGTCGCCGGCGCAGCAGTTCGGAAGGGAGGCCCGCCTGCGGCAGGGGCGGCGGCGCGATCGCCTCGATCTCCCCCGAGTGCACCGCACCAGGGACGTCGCCGGTCAGCAGGCGCAGGGCGTTTTCCTGTCTGCCGATCGCCAGCAGCACTTGTGGCGGGATCAGCGCGGCACTCTGGTATTCGACTTCGGCCTGCCGCACTTCGAGTGCGGAGATGTAGCCGACCCGTCCGCGGTCGCGCGAAAGGCGCAATGCCCATTCGCGCACGCGTAGGGTGTCCTGCGCCACCCGCAGGCGGCTGCGCAAGCCGCACAGGGTCAGATAGCCCGACGCCGTCGCCGCCGCGACCGACAGCTTCACCGTGTCGCGCGCCGCCAAGCTGGACAACGCCGCCTCGCGCGCCGCCGAGACCTGATCGGAGATGCGGCCGAAGAGGTCGACCTCGTAGGCGGCCTGGACGACAGGCTGGCCGCTCGCCGATTCCGTCGGCAGGCCAAAGGCGCTGACCGAGCGGGCGTCGTTCTCCGAAAGACTGGCGTCGAGTGTCGGTAGCAGCGCAGCGCGCGCCTGGCGTTCCTGCGCCCGTGCCTCGCGCACGCGGGCGACGGCAGTGGCGACGTCGGGATTGTGCTCGAGCGCGCGGGCGACCAGCGCATCCAGCGTCGGCCCGCCGAAGCCTCGCCACCATTCGGTGTCGAGCGGCGCGGTGCCGGCAAGATCGCTGCGCCATGCCTCGGGCGCGACCACCGCGGCGCTTTCCGGCGGAGGCGTCGAAGGCACCGCACAGCCGGCGAGAAGCACGACTGCCGCGCCAGGGGTAAGAAGGCGCCGCATCAGCGTTGCCGGGGCGCGGGCCCGCCCGTCGTGTCGATCCGCGCGACGACCGACATGCCTGGCCGCATCCTGCCGTAGAGCGGGTCGGTGCGATCGAGCCGGAGGCGCACGGTGATGCGCTGCGGCACCTTGACGAAATTGCCGGTGGCATTGTCGGAGCGGATAACCTGGAACTCGTTGCCCGCCGCCGGGGCCATGCGTTCGATCCATCCCCGGATCTCGGCATGGTCGAGGGCATCGATGCTGAGCGTGGCAGGTTGGCCGGGGGCCATCCGCGCCGTCTGGGCCTCCTTGTAGTTGGCAGTGACCCAGATGAAGGGCGGCACCAGGAAGGTGAGCTGGGTACCTGCGGTGACGTATTGGCCGAGCCGCACGCCGACTTCGCCCAGCCGCCCGTCCTGCGGCGCACGAATGACGGTGTTGGCAAGGTCGATTTCCGCCAACCGCAACGCCGCGCGCGCCGATTCTACCCCTGCCTTCAGGCCTCCGCGACCTACCGTGACGGTGTTGATCTGCTCGCTCGCCACGGTGCGCTGTGCCTGCGCCTGCCGGACCGCCGCCTCCGCCTGACGCAAGGTTGCCAGCGTCTGGTCGCGCTCGCGCACAGAAATGGAACCGCCACCGAGCAAGTCATCCACCCGCCGCATGTCAGCCTGCGCGCGGGCAAGCTGGGCCCGGGCGCTGGCCACGCTGGCCTCCTGCCCGCCCAATTGGGCCTCGCTGGACCGCTGGCTCTGCTGGCTGTTGTCGAGATTGGCGATCTGCGCAGCGACCTGCGCCTTGGCCTGGTCCACCCGCTGGCGATAGATGCGGTCGTCGATGCGGGCGAGCACCTGGCCTTTCTTGACCTGTTCGTAGTCCTGCACCGTGACTTCGACGACGTAGCCCGATACTTGCGGTGCGATCACCGTGGTCTGGCCACGGACATAGGCGTTATCGGTAGTCTGCAGGGCCGACGAGAACGGCGGCAGGCCCCACGCGTAGAGGACCAGCAGGACACCGGCGAGGATGAACAGGATGGCGAGGATCGTCACCGGCCGCCCCCCGCGCGGAGGCGCCCAGCCGCGTTGCGACACCGGCGTTTCCGCGGCCGCAGGCGCTTCGGCCTGCACTTCGACCGGATCGGAAAGGCGCTTTTCGGGATCGGAGGGAGGCCCGCTCATGCCCCGGCTGCCCTTTCGCGCATTGCGGCCATCGCCGCCAGTTCCTTGCCCAACGGATTGATCCCCTTGATCTTGAAGTAAATCCAGCGCCCGAGAAGATATATCAGGCCGATCGTCGCCAGCGAGCCGATCAGCAGGAAAACGTCGTTGAAGGCAAGGATGTTCGCCTCCCTCGATACCTGTTGGGCGAGCAGCACCGCTCCTTCTCCCTGCCGCAGGACCGGATCGCCCAAAGTGCGGTTGTAGGCCGCGCCGAGCTGCTGCAGGCGCAGCGCCACCTGCGGGTCGGTGACGAGCAGCGACTGGGTGAGAATTTCCGAATGGAAGCGCTCGCGCACGATCTGGAACGTGCCCAGCAGCGCTGCCCCGCCGATGCCTCCCAACTGCTGCGAAATCCCGAAGATCGCCGAGAAGCTCACCAGGTGGCTCGGTCCCTTCGATAGCGCCCGCAGGACACCGCTGAGCATGGTAGGGCCCATGAAATAGATCGCGGCGAAGGCGATCATCGCCTGCGTGAGGTAAAGCTGCGCCGGCCGCGTGAGGTTGTTCGAATCGATGTCAAGAAATGCCGCCAGTGCAATGAGCCCGCAGGAAAATGCCACCGGACGAAGCAGGTCCATGGGGTTGAGCATGATCGCGCTGAGGACCAGCCCGGCGATCGTGGCGGCGGTGACCATGGCGTAGAACGGGACGAGCTGGTCCTGCCCCATGCCGACCGAAGTGAGCAGCCCGGTCGCCCCGAAAGTCTGTTCCGAGAGGAGCAGGCGCATGCTCGCCGCGACGATGGCGAAACGGACGATGTCGCGGCTCGCCATCCAGCGGGTGTTGAGCAGCGGGTTGGCACGATTGTGCTCTACGATGAGCGCCGCCCCGATGAGCGGGATCGCCGCAGCCAGCCCGTAGCCGATCCAGGCAGTCGTCCACCACACCGTCCGACCCAAGGAGAACACCGCGCACAGCAATGCGACGCCCGGCGCAAAGAGGCCGAAGGTCAGGAAGTCGAGCGGCTCGAACGCCTGGATCCGCTCGCTCGGCGGCAGGCGCAGCAGCGAGACGGCGGCGAGCGAGAGCAGCGTCAGCCCGAACTCGAAGACGAACAGGTTCTGGATGTTGCCGTCGACCAGCAGCGCCGGTGAGATGGCGCGCGCCAAAGGCACCGACACTTGCGGCACGCCGATGCCCAGCACCAGTCCCTTGAGACGCCATTTCGCCGGCATGGCCTGCATGAAGTAGAACAGGCACAGCGTCGACAGCCCGCTCGCCACCACCCCGCTCGCCGCGCGCACGATCAATTCGGTGCCGTAGCTGTGCACGAACAACTGCGCCAGGTTCAGGGCCAGGAAGGCGATGAGGAAAATGCGGGTGAAGCGCTGGATGCCGAACTGCTGGCGAAACTTGATGAGCAGCAGGCTCATGCACACGTTACTCATCGAGTAGACCGCGGTCAGCCATCCCGCCTCGGTACTGGTGAGCCCCAGCGCGCCCTGTATCTGCTGCAGGTTGGCCGTGAGCAGCCCGTTGATGAACCCGCCGGTAAGGCCCACCAGCACGCCGATCAGGAAATAGCCGATGCGGCGGGACACCGGATGATCGGGCGTCGCCGGAGAACCCGGCATCATCGGCCGCTCATGCGGCGCAAACCGGTAGTCGCTGCTTGCCCGCCCTTTGGTCACCCTCCTCATGTGCTTCACGCGCGGCCTGAACGCAAGCGCGTTCGAGCGGATACGCAGTGCCATATCGGTGTCACGGGAACGGCCTAGCCTGCCATCAGATATCGGAGGGGTTACGTTCCATGAACGCCACAGTCACGGCCAAGCGCGGCCCGGCAGGACACGGCAAGGCCAGTCACTACGAGCGCCCGAACCTGGACGGAGGGTTGGGCCTGGCGGGCCAGTTGGGCTTCGGCGCCGCAATCCTCGTCGCCATCGCCTACGTCGCCTACAGCGTCTATGCGGACGCCAGTGCGGCCGGCGTTTCGGCGCTGGCGTTCCTGCCTTTCGCCCTGCTCTTCATCGCGCTGCTGATCGCGCTGGGCTTCGAGTTCGTCAATGGCTTCCACGATACCGCCAATGCGGTGGCGACGGTGATCTACGCCAACGCCATGCCCGCGAACGTGGCGGTCGTATGGTCGGGCTTCTTCAACTTCCTGGGCGTGCTGCTCTCGAGCGGCGCGGTCGCCTTCGGGATCGTATCTCTGCTGCCGGTCGAGCTGATCCTCCAGGTCGGCTCCAGCGCCGGGTTCGCGATGGTCTTCGCGCTGCTGATCGCCGCGATCCTGTGGAACCTGGCGACTTGGTGGGCGGGCATCCCCTCCTCCAGTTCGCACACCCTGATCGGCTCGATCATCGGTGTCGGCGTGGCCAACGCCATCCTGCACGGCAAGAGCGGCACCGCCGGGGTCGACTGGACCAAGGCGACCGAGATCGGCCAGGCCCTGCTGCTCTCCCCGCTGATCGGCTTCGGCGTGGCGGCCCTGCTGTTCCTGGCCCTCAAGGTCCTGGTGCGCAACAAGGCGCTCTATCAGGAACCCAAGGGCAACACTCCGCCGCCCTTGTGGATCCGCGCCCTCCTGATCTTCACCTGCACCGGCGTCAGCTTCGCGCACGGATCGAACGACGGGCAGAAGGGCATGGGCCTCATCATGCTCATCCTGATCGGCACCGTGCCGACGGCCTATGCGCTCAACCGAGCGGTTCCCGAAAGCTATACCCAGGAGTTCCACCTCGGCGCCGATGCCGCCCATGCGGCCCTGGCAAAGCCCGGGGCAGGCAGCCCTGCCACCGACCTCCAGCCCGCCGCCGCGCGCCTGGCGGTGACCAGCTACATCGCCAACAAGACCTTCCAGCCCGGCACCGTCCCGGCCCTGGCGGTCCTCATCAAGGATATCGACCGCCAGGTGAGCGAATACGGCTCGCTCGCCAAGGTCCCGGCCGCCGCGACAGAAAACGTGCGCAACGACATGTATCTCGCCTCGGAAGGCATCAAGCGCCTCGCCAAGGACGATGCCGCCAAGCTGACCGAAGGACAGCTCGAGGCGGTCAACGGCTTCAAGAAATCGCTCGACGCCGGTACCCGATTCATCCCGACCTGGGTGAAAATCGCCGTCGCCTTCGCGCTCGGGCTGGGCACGATGGTCGGCTGGAAGCGAATCGTCGTCACCGTGGGCGAGAAGATCGGCAAGTCGCACCTCACCTATGCGCAAGGGGCCTCGGCGGAACTGGTGGCGATGGGCACGATCTTCGCTGCCGACCACCTCGGCCTCCCGGTCTCGACCACCCATGTCCTGTCCTCCGGCGTCGCCGGCACGATGGCCGCTAACGGCTCGGGCCTGCAGATGAGCACGGTGCGCAACATGCTGATGGCCTGGGTGCTGACCCTGCCGGTGTCGATCCTGCTGGCCGGCGGGCTCTACGCCTTGTTCTCGGTCATCTTCTGACGGCGGGGGAACGATCTAGGGGCGAGCGGCTCATCCCCTCTCCCGCGGACCTCGGCGCAGGTCCGGGCCTGGTCTGGGGCCTGGACTTCGACGCGGATGGCGCCTGTGAACCGGCGCCCTGCGGAGCGCCCCCCGAGGGCCGGTTCCGCTGGTTGCACCTCAATCTCGCCGACCACGGCACGCGTCTGTGGATCGAGCAGGCGGCGATATTCCCTTCCGGCGCGCGCGAACTGCTGCTGGCCACCGACACGCACCAGCGCGCCTTGGTGGACGGCGGCGCCGTATGCTGCATCCTTCACGACTTCGAACGCGATTTCGACGTGCGCGACACTGCCCGCATCGGCGCCCTGCGGGTCGCGGTGCTGCCCGACCTGATCGTCACCGCCCGGCGTCATCCGCTGGGGTCGGCCGACATCGTCAGCCAGCGCATCCGCGACGGCGCCCGCGTCGACGGCGCGGCGAGCGCGCTGGACGTGCTGATCGGCGCGCTGAGCCGGAACCTCGACATTGTCATCCGCAATCTGGCGGCGGACGTCCAGGCGGCCGAAGACGCCTTCCTCGACGGCCACCACCCGCCGACCAGCCGCAACCTGCTCGCCATCCGCCGCCGCCTTGCCCAGATCCACCGCATGCTCGACGGCGCTCAGCGGGTGTTCCGCCGCCTCGAACAGGACGACGATCTTCCCGAAGCGCTGCGGTCGACCGTCGAGAAACTGTCGCAACGACTCCAGGGCCTCGATGCGGATGCCCTCGCGGTCCAGGGGCAATTGCGCCTGTTGCGTGATGAACTGGACTTGCAGGCGAACCAGCGGACCAACCAGAACCTCTACGTGCTCTCGCTGATGACCGCCCTGATGCTACCGGCCACGCTGGTGACCGGGCTGTTCGGCATGAATACCGGCGGCCTGCCGTTCACCGGCCCCGAAGGAACTCTGGCCGCGGGCGCCATTGCCGCGGGGACGGCTCTCGCAACGTACCTGTTCCTCAGAAGCAAGGGCTTCTTCCCTTAGGGCGATTCGGTTCGGACGGCAGCAGGGGGGACCGGCTGGTCCAAGACGACGAAATTCCCTAGAAAACCTCCGGCACGTACAATTCCGGCGGCACCGGCTGGCGGATGTAGTCGGCGTTGCGGACCCGCTCGGGCAGCACCACCGGTTCGCGCGGGACGTCTTGGTAGGGAATCTGCTCCAGCAGGTGGGCGATGCAGTTGAGGCGCGCGCGCTTCTTGTCCACTGCCTCGACCACGCGCCAGGGGGCCTCGGGAATGTGGGTGCGCTCCAGCATCGCCTCCTTGGCGCGGGTATAGTCCTCCCAGCGCCGCCGCGATTCCACGTCCATCGGCGAAAGCTTCCACTGCTTGAGCGGATCATGGATGCGCATGGTGAAGCGGAACTGCTGTTCGTCGTCGGTGATCGAGAACCAGTACTTGAGCAGGATGATGCCCGAACGCACCAGCATCCGCTCGAACTCGGGGACGGAACGGAAAAATTCCTCGACGTCGTCCTCGTCGCAGAAGCCCATCACGCGCTCGACCCCGGCGCGGTTGTACCAGCTACGGTCGAACAGCACGATCTCGCCGGCCGCCGGCAGGTGCGCGACGTAGCGCTGGAAGTACCACTGCGTACGTTCGCGCTCGCTGGGGGCAGGCAGCGCGGCGACCCGGCAGACGCGCGGATTGAGCCGCTGGGTGATGCGCTTGATGACGCCGCCCTTGCCCGCGGAATCGCGCCCCTCGAACAGGACCACGACTTTCAGCCCCTTGTACTGCACCCACTCCTGCAGGCGAACGAGTTCGTGCTGGAGGCGGAAAAGCTCGCGGAAATAGATGCGCCGGTCGAGTTGCGCCTGCTCGGGATGGTCCGACATGTCGTCCAGCAGGGACTCGAGCCGGCTTTCGTCGATCTCCATTTCGAGTTCTTCGTCGAAACTGTCGGCGATCTCGGCCTTGATACGGTCCATCTCGAAACCATGGGAGGGCGTCATCGCGGGTATCCTCTCGAATGTGACACGAGAGGGTCTGGCGCAAGCGGATGACACCGGCGTTACGGGGCCATCGTCAAAGTGTCACGAGGTCCGATTAACGAGCGCGGTTTCCGGAAGGGGCTGGGGATTTTCGTGCTTTCGTCGATCAGGGATCTGGACAAGCCATGCGCCGGCGACACCGGGCGGGAGGATTGGGACGCCGTCCAGACCGCTGTGCTGCGCTATGTCCGCGGTCGCGGCGGGCGGCACGACATCGCCGACGACGTCGCGCAGGAGACGGTGGCACGGCTCGTCGAACTCAGCGCCAGCCAGCAGATCGGCAGCCTCTTCGCACTTGCGTTCCGCATCGCCGACAATCTCCTGGTCGACATGCACCGGCGCGAGCGGCGGCTGTCCGACGAAGTCGACGCGGAGTGGCGGAGCGAGGAACCCTCGCTCGACCGCGTGCTCGATTCCCGCCGCGCGGTGGACGTGTTCAACCGCTGCCTGCGCCGGATGCCGCCCTTGCGGCGCGAGGTGCTGATCCGTCGTCGCCTCAACCAGGAGAGCTGCCGGGCGATCGGCGAGGACCTGTCGATCAGCGCCAAGGCAGTCGAAAAGCACATCACCCGCGGCATGATCGACCTGCGCCGGGCGCTGGAGCAGGCCGGCGTCGATCTGGTGGGGCGCGACTGATGGGCAGCGAATACCACGATATCGACTGGCAGGCCGCGCGCTGGATCGACCGGATGAGCCGCCCCCTCCAGGACGCCGAAACGGCCGCCGCCTTCGATCGCTGGATATTGAAGGACCCTTGCCACGTCGAGGCCTACGCCCGGGTCAGCGCGATCTGGCATTCCGAGGAGTTGGACACCGCTTTGCGCGAGGCCCCCGCCACCTCCGAAGATTGCGCCTCCAACGACGACGAAAGCCCGCGCCGTTCCGCCAGGGTCTGGCGGCGCATCGCGGGCCTGGGTGCGGCGATGCTGTGCTTCGTCCTCGTCACCCGCGCAGGCCCGGGGATGCTCCTGGACGAAGCCATTTTCGCCACCCGGCATGGCGTGACGCGCACCGTGGCACTGGCCGACGGTTCCAGCATTCGCATGAGCGGCGCCACCCGCATCGCCGTGCGCATCACGCCATGGTCGCGCCGCGTGTCGCTGGAGGCGGGCGAAGCCTTCTTCGACGTTGCCCACGAGCGGTTGCGCGGGTTCTCGGTCGAGACCGGCGGCACCAGCGTCTCGGTGCTGGGCACGGCCTTCGACATCGACAGGATCGACCACGATACGCAGCTCGTGCGGGTCTATCGCGGCCTGGTCAGCGTCGACGCCGGCGCTGGGCGGCAATGGCGGTTGCCGGCAGGCACCGGGCTCGAGGTCTCGGGCGAGCGGGTGCGCAGCCTGCGCGGGGTCGAGGGGCAGCGCCCGGGCTGGACCGAAGGGTGGTACGAGGCCAACGACACGCCCGTGCGGCAGCTCCTGGAGAGCCTGAACCGCAGTTCGCCCCGCCCCATCGCCCTGGCCGACCCGGCCTTGGGCGAGCTGCTGGTGACCGGTCGGTTCGAGATCGACCAGCCAGCCGCCGTGCTCGATGCAGTCGCGGCGATCCATGATTTGCGTTGGCGGGATGAGGGCGGGCGTTACGTGCTTTCGCGGTAGGGAGCGGATGCCTTCCACAGTCACTGAAAATTCATCAATAAGTCACGGAAATGTAAAAATAAATATTTGTCGGGTTTGGGAACGAAACTCCGTCTGACCCAGGAACGGTTTCTGAACTGGGGGTTCCTTTCCAAAAATGTTTCGCCTGACCAAACCTGCCGCATCGGCCTTGGCGATCGCACTCGCGACGCTCGCCGGCGGGATCGCCATCGTACCGCAAGCGCAGGCCGCCGGCCCGCGCAGCTTCGCCTTCGCCATTCCCGCCCAGGACCTCGCCCGGGCCCTGCAGGAATATTCGCGCGTCACCGGAATGCCCGTGGCCGCATCACCCAATGCGCTGCGCGGCCGGCGCAGCGCTTCGGTTTCCGGCACGATGTCGGCGGAGCGCGCGCTGGCGCAGCTCGTCGCCGGAGCCAACGTCGATACGCAGCGCCGCGGCGGCACGATTATCGTCAAGCCGCTGGCGGCCAGGACCAGGCCCGCCGCCATCGCCGATCGCAGCCCCCGCACGGAAACGCGTAAAGCCGCCCGCGCCGAAGTGGAGCCGACCGAGCCCGTCGATGGCGAGATCGTCGTCACCGGCTATGTCGAAGCGGTGCAGAAGGCGCTCGACACCAAGCGCCGGAACGACACCGTCTCGGACACCATCATGGCCGACGACATGGGCAAGCTGCCCGCCAACAACGTGTCCGAAGCGCTCGCCCGCCTGCCAGGCGTCAACGCGGTGCGCAGCGCCACCACCGGCGAGGGCGACCGCATCACCGTGCGGGGCCTCTCAACCGAGCTGAACAATTATTCTATCAACGGCGTGCGGCTGGGCGGCGCCGGCTCGCGCGACAACAACTTCTACCGCGGCGTGCGCCTTTCGGTCCTGCCGCCCGACGGCATCAAGCAGATCACCGTCTACAAGACCCTCACCCCCGACCGCGACGGCGACGCGCTGGGCGGCTCGGTCGACATCTCCACCCCCACCGCCTTCGACCAGGACCCGACCTACTTCCGTCTTTCGGCCGAAGGCGGAATGCTCGACAAGTACGATCACCGCAAGTCGGGGCAGGTTTCCGGCGCCGTCTCGCGCCAGTTCAGCGACAACTTCGGCATCTACGTCTCGGCCAACTGGAGCCGCCGCAAGTCGCAGTTCGAGCAGAACGGCGTCGACGGCGACAACCAGCCCGACACCTGGTATTCCGACAGCGAGACGCTGGGCTGGGACCCCAACCGCTTCGTCATGCGCGGCATGGACCTCGGTTTCGGCGAAACCGACGTCAAGCGCTGGGGCGGCAACACCAGCATCGATTACCGATCCGACGACCACGACCTCCACTTCCGCGGGCAATACGCCAAGTACAAGAAGAAGGAGTTCCTCAACCGACTGAACTTCCGCAACGACACGGCCAAGAACTCCACCCGCCTGTCGCAGGTGGACACCGACGACACCTCGCTCGCCCAGCCCGACGACAGCGTCGTCGGCTACGACGAGAACCTCGGCCGCATCTACAGCTACACCACCAGCCAGATCGTCGACCGCGACGGCGACGGCGTGATTACCGACGCCGACCGGTCGGCCAAGTCGTTCTACAGCCTCAACGGCGGTTCGGGCACCTGGGACCCGCAGGGCTTCCGCCTGCGCCGCTTCTGGGAAGCGACCAACGAAAGCGGCAACCTGGCCTCGGCCAACCTTGGCGGCGTCTCGCGGCTGGGCACGGTGACGATCGACTACGACCTCTCCTACTCGCAGTCCAAGGACAATCTCGACGACGGCTACACGATGGAGTTCCGCAGCGACAAGTACGGCTGGCTGGGCAACACCGGCGCACTGTTCAGCAGTTCGGGCGATGCGCGCTATCCCAAATGGCTGCTCAACGACGCCGGCATGGAAGCCGTGCAGGACCCGTCGCAATATGCCTTCAGCAGCCTCGAAGGCGAAGTGGGCGGCAGCAGCGAGAAGCTTTGGCAGGCGCAGGTCAACCTGCAGTGGAAGCCCGACATAACGTGGCTGGAATCGGTGAAGACCGGCGGCAAGTTCTACGATTCCCGCCGCCGCACGTATTCGGGCTCGTTCCTGCAGCTCGACGCCGACGGCACCCTCGCCGACTTCTCGGACTTCTACGGCAAGGAGGTGACCAGCCTGTTCGGCGGCGCCTACAGCGGCCTCTACCGGCTCGGCACGACGATCGACAACGAAAAGATGCTGGCCGAACTCCAGCGCGCCGAGAATGGCGAGGGCACGGTGTTCGAAGGCTTCGCGGTCGATCCCTCGAACGCAGAGATTTCTAACGAGGACAGCTTCCGCTTCAACGAGCGGGTCGTGTCCGGCTATGCGATGGCGACCGCCCGCTTCGGCCGCGCCACCGTCATCACCGGCGTGCGCGTGGAGACGACGCGCAACACCATCGAAGCCTACAACCTCGACGAAGTTCAGGGCGCGCGCTACACCACCGACCGCTCCAGCTTCACCAACGTCCTGCCCTCGATCCACGTCAACTACGAACTCGACGACAAGACCAAGCTGCGCGGCGCGGTCTGGACCAGCTTCGCCCGACCCGACATCGCCCGCATGAGTTCCGCGCGCGAATACAGCTACGATACCGACCCCGATGGCGACGGCGAGGAAAACGCGACCTCCGACTGGGTGCTGCTGGGCATCGAGCAGGGCAACCCGAACCTCAAGCCGATGCGGTCGGTCAACTTCGACATGTCGCTGGAGCATTATGCCGGCAACACCGGCGCCTACTCGGTGGCACTCTACTACAAGCGGATCACCAACTTCCTGTTCCGCTCCTCTTCGAGCAACATCCGCGACGGGACGCTGGGCGAGAACGTCGACCCCACCGGCGTCGCCATCTCGATGCCCAA
Organism: Novosphingobium sp. BL-52-GroH; assembly: GCF_044813085.1. Lineage (NCBI taxonomy): Bacteria > Pseudomonadati > Pseudomonadota > Alphaproteobacteria > Sphingomonadales > Sphingomonadaceae > Novosphingobium > Novosphingobium sp. BL-52-GroH. Next base: position 201,402 of record NZ_CP171149.1, read on the forward strand.
CAACGGCAAGTCGGCCGAGGTCTACGGCGTCGAGTTCAGTGCCCAGCAGCAATTGCACTGGCTGCCCGGCATCCTGGGGTCGCTGGGCGTCGGCGGCAACCTGACGCTGCAGCGCTCCAAGGCAGTGACCGGCCTGTCCTGGCACCCCGAGGGCTACACCCTGCCGCTGATGGAGACGCCCGAGACGATCGCCAACCTCCAGCTCTTCTGGGAGCGCAAGGGCTGGGAGATCTACGGCGCCTGGAACTACCAGAGCAAGTTCCTGGGGGGCATCAACGACTTCGGTAACAACCCCTACGAGCAGGCCTATAGCTTCGTCGACCTGACGTTCCGCAAGACCTTCATGAAGAAGTCCTCGATCCAGTTCCAGGTCCAGAACCTCTTCGACGCGCACACCTACTGGCAGACCGTGTCGTCCGGCCAGGGCGCCAGCCGCGCCTACATCAAGAACGGGCGCAGCATGACGCTCGGCTTCAACCTGATCTTCTGAGGCGAACGACCATGGCACCCCCATTCCGTACCCTTGCTCTCGCCCTCCTGCTGGGGGCCGCCCTGCCCCTCGCTCCGGCGGGAGCGGCGGACGCACCCGCCGCGCCGCTCGCCCCGGCGACGCTGGCGCCCGAGCGCATCGTGCTCAACCTCACCGCCGATCCGGCGCACGAGATGGCCGTCACCTGGCGCTCGGCGCCGGGTCTTTCGGGACAAGTGCAATATGCCAAGGCGACCGACGGCCCCGACTACGTCAAGACGCCGATGACGGTTCCCGCCGTGACCGACGACGCGACGCTCGCCGTGCGGGAGGACCCGGCGTTCCGCGCGGCCTACCACTCGGCGGTGCTCAGGGGCCTCGAACCCGACACCGTCTACGCCTACCGCGTCGGCGATGGCAGCCACTGGTCCGAATGGCTCCAGTTCCATACCGCCGCCGGGACCGATGCCCCGTTCCGCTTCGTCTACATGGGCGACATGCAGAACAACATCCTCGCGGAAGCCTCGCGGACCTTGCGCATGGCCTTCCGCAAGTCTGGCGACGCCGCTTTCGTGATCCACGCAGGCGACCTCATCAACCGGCACGACAGCGATGCCGAATGGGGCGAATGGTTCGCGTCGGGCGGGTTCCTCTATGCCCAGACTCCGCAGATGCCCACGCCCGGCAACCACGAATACGTCAAGGACGAGAAGGCCCGCGCCGGCTCCTCGATCAACGGCCAATGGCGGCGCCAGTTCACCTTGCCCGAGAACGGCCCGGCCGACGTCCCCGCCAGTCGCGAGACCAACTGGTACACCGACTATCAGGGCCTGCGCCTGATCTCGATCGATTCCATGCAGGTCGACCGCGACGAGACCGCTCGCAAGTCCATCGTCAAGTGGCTGGACGGGCTGCTGGCGCACAATCCGAGCCGCTGGACGGTCCTGTTCCTGCACTTCCCGCTGTTCTCCAGCGAACCGGGTCGCGACAACCCGAAGGTCCGCGCCGCGCTCAAGCCGCTGGTCGACAAGTACAAGGTCGATCTCGTGCTGCAGGGCCACGACCACGGCTACGCGCGCGGCGCGATCGGGCCGGACGGACCGACCGTCGACGGGAGGGGCTCGACTTACGCCGTCTCCGTGGCGGGACCCAAGATGTACGAGGTCGGCAGCCTGCCCTGGGCAACGAAGTCCGCGTCGCGCACGCAGGCCTACCAGGTCATCGACGTCGATCCGGCGGCGCTGACTTACCGCGCCTTCACCGCCACCGGTGCCCCTCTGGACGAGGTCACGATCCGCAAACCCTGAAACCGCCGGATTCGGGCGCGGAAGAAAAGTTTTCCGCGCCCTCGTTCGCCACAAAAGCACCGAATTTCAAACCGTTGAACCGTTCATGAGATGAACATGAAGGTCCGGTGACTCGAGTGTCTTCAAACTTAAATCCAACTGTCTTGAAGACGCCATATTAGCGCCCTCGCAGATCAAGAAACGTATCTAAAAGGGTTTATTTTCATCATGTTGAATAGAACTGTCCGCGCGGCGCTTCTCGCCGGCTCGGTGCTCGCCAGCATGGCCGCCACAAGCGCGTTCGCAGAAGCTCCCGCAGCCAGCGCAGCCGAGGACGCCGCCGCGGATGTGGGCCTTGGCGACATCGTCGTAACCGCGACCAAGCGCGAGACGAACCTTCAGGAAACGCCGATCGCGATGGCGGTCATGAGCACCGAGGCGCTCAAGGAGCGTCATGTCCAAAGCCTTTACGACCTTGCGGACGGCGCCGTGCCGTCGCTGCGCGTCGCCACGTTCGAGGCGCGCCAGAGCGCCCTCACGATCGGCATTCGCGGCATCGTGCCGCTCGACGCCAACCAGCCCGCCCGCGAACAGGGCGTCGGCATCTACGTCGACGGCGTCTACATGGGCCGCCAGCACGGCCTCAACGCCGCCCTGTTCGACGTCGAACGCGTCGAAGTCCTCAAGGGTCCGCAAGGCACCCTGTTCGGCCGCAACACCGAAGGCGGCGCGCTGAGCATCGTCAGCAAGGCCCCGACCGGCGAATTCGGCGGTCGCGCCAGCGGCGGCGTCGGCAACTATGGCGCCTATACCGGCGACATCCACCTCGACCTGCCCAAGATCGCCGGCTTCAGCGTGAAGCTCGACGGCGTCCTCCAGCACCAGGACGCGACAACGAAGAACCCGCTAGCCGGGCAGAGCGGCTGGAACTACTACAATCGCAAGGGCTTCCGCGCCGCAGTCCGCTGGCAACCCGCCAGCTCGATCACCGACGACTTCTCCTACGACGTCGCGCGCGATGCCAACACTCCGTTCTACAGCCAGTTGCTGAACGTCAACCCGAATGGCTGCGCCGCCGGCACCCAGGCCTCGCAATCGGCCTGCACGCTGCCGGGAACGAGCTACACCAATCTCACCGGCACTGTGAAGTCGCTGCTGCCCGGCGTCGTCGTCAACGGCAAGACGCGCATGAAGGTCGCCGACATCGGCGTGCCGCAGCAACCCAGCATCGACAAGACCCACGGCTTCACCAACAACCTCAAGTGGACGGTTTCTCCCGAGATCGAATTGCGCGCGATCACCGCCTGGCGCGGCGTCGATGCGACCCAATGGGACAACAGCGGCGGCGCCCACCGCGTTCCCGTGGTCAACCTTACCGCGGCATGCACCGCCACCGCGCCCTGCGCCTTCAGCCGCTACAGCCTCGCCGACCTGCGCCAGCGCCAGTTCAGCCAGGAACTGCAGGCAGTGGGCACCGTGGGCAAGATCGACTACGTCGCAGGCCTGTTCTACTTCAACGAGCACGTCAGTGACGACGCCGCGACGCCGAACTCGAACGGAGTATACCTGGACGGCGCGGGCCAGGCGGTCTACACGATCCTCAACTCGTGCACCGGGTCGGGCGGCTTCGGCTCCGAGGTCGGCTGCCGGTCCATCGACCGCGCGTCGGAAGTCTGGTCGAAAAGCTACGCCGCCTACGGTCAGTTGACCTACAACGCCACCGAACAGCTCCACCTGACCGTCGGCGGCCGCTATACGCACGACGAAAAGAAGGGCGTGCTGCACTATTCGCGCAACGTCAACTACGACACCAACACCACCGCCGCCGCTGCCGCCGGCTACCAGCCGCTCGACGAGAGCTGGAACCGCTTCAACCCGATGGCCACGCTGGCCTACGACGCGACCGACGACCTGCACCTCTACGCAAAATATGCGACCGGCTACCGCGCCGGCGGCGCCAGCTCGCGCACAGCGAACTACCAGTCGTTCAACCCCGAGGACGTGAAGTCCTACGAGATCGGCCTGAAGAGCGACTTCTGGGATCACCGCGCCCGGTTCAACCTGGCCGGCTATATCATGGACCGCAAGAACAGCCAGGTCGACATCAGCTCGATCCAGTCGTTCAACGGCTCCAACTACAACAACCTCGTCACCATCAATGCGCCCGGCACCACCAAGATCCGCGGCATCGAAGCGGACCTGACCGTGAACCCGGTGGAAGGACTGACGCTGAACGCATCTTACGCCTATACCTACACCAAGATCCCGCTTGTGCCGATCACCTACACCGGCACCGATGGCGTCTCGACCACGGTGGACCAGCGCTTCTACATCGTGTTCACTCCGCGCAACGCGGCGAGCGGCTCGATCGACTACACGCTGCCGATCGGCGGCGGCGACACCAACTTGCGCTTCCACCTCGACGGCAACTATTCGCAGGCCACACAGACCTTCGACCAGTTCGCCACCAAGAACGACGCCTCGCTGATCTTCAACGGGCGCATCTCGCTCGCCGACATCGGCGTCGGCGACCACAAGCTGACCCTGGGCGTGTGGGGCCGCAACCTGTTCAACGAACAGTACGTCTTCCGCCGCGACCCGTCGAACAGCCTTCCGGGCGCCCCGACGACCAGCGTGACCACCGGCAGCGTCAACAACATCTTGGGCGACTACGGCAACTTCAACGCGCCGCGCACCTTCGGCCTCGACGCCAGCGTACAGTTCTAAGAGTTTTTCCACGCCGGCCCTTCGCCGGCCGGCGACCTGGAAGAACGCGACTGCGCAGCGCACGTTCCGACACGATGGGGAACGTCTGCGTCGCGCTGTCGCCAACCTGATCGGCGTGACGTCCCCCGCGTCACGCCGATTTCTTCGTCTCACGCAGGGAGCATGACGACAACCCGCAGTCCCGGTGCGGCATCTTCGAGCACCAGACTGCCGCGATGGAGCCGGGCAATGGCATCGGCGAGAGGCAGTCCCAGGCCGTGGCCGCTTCGCCCGCGATCGCGGTCCAGCCGGCCGAACCGGCGCAGGACGAGCAGGCGCTGGTCGGGAGCGATGCCGGGCCCGTCGTCCGACACCACCACCACGGCGAACCCATCGCGCGGCTTCGCAGCCGAAATCCGCACTTGCGAACCTTCCGGACTATGCCGCAAGGCGTTCTCCACCAGGTTCAGCAACAATTGCGAGAGCAACTGGCGGTCGCCGACGAGCGGGACGGCCTCGCACTGCATCACCGCGAGGCGGCGGTTGCCGTCGTCGGCGAGCGGTTGCGCCATCTCGACGACGTCCTCGATCAGCGTGCCCAGGTCCAGCGGCCGGAAGCCGGCCCGGCGCGCGCCGCTTTCGATCTCGGCGATCCGCAGCATGGCACCGAACATGCCGAGCAGGTCGTCGGCCTGCGCCGTCGCCCGGGCCAGTTCGCTGCGCATAGACCCCGCTTCGTCGCGCTGTTCAAGCAGCGACAACTCGTTGCGCAACCTGGCCAGCGGCGTGCGCAACTCGTGCGAGATGTCGTTGGACACGTTGCGGATCTCGGCCATCAGCAGGCCGATACGATCGAGCATGCGGTTGAACGCAGCGGCCTGCTGGTCGAACTCCCCGCCGTCGCCGACGACCGGCACGCGCCGGGAGAGATCGCCGTCGATGATCGCGTCCACGGTCCGCCGCATCGCCTCGATCCGCTGGCCTACGAGCCTGCGGAACAGCAGCAGGCCGACCAGCACCACAGTCACGATCGCTCCGAAACCGGCGATATAGATCAGCCTGCGCGATGCAGAATAGTCGTCGATGGGCTCGGTTTCGGCAAAGACCACGAGGCGCATCCCGCCCGGGATTTCACGGACGAACACGCGCCCCGCGCTGAGGCCCTCGATGCGGTCCTGGCGGCTGAGCGAGGAAAACCCGACCGGAAGCTCGCGCGAAAACCAGGTGTTGCCGGCGATCCCGCGACCCTTTGCATCGGTCAGCAGCAATCCGAGATCGCCGGTATCGCGCTGCCCGGTGAGATGGCGTATCCGCCGGGCCAGGTCCTCGCGGCCGACGGCAGTGCCTTCCGGAACCAGTTCGTCGCTTTCGAAGGCGATCCGCTTGTCGACCAGTTGGTTGATCGTCGACAAAGTCACGAAGTACATGCCGATGCCGGCCAGGGCAGTCACTGCTAGGAACAGGCCGAGGAAGACGATCGTCAGCCCGCGAAGCGATTGCGCGGGGGCCTTCACGCCCGCAGGACGTAGCCGATGCCACGTACCGTGCCGATCGGGTCCTCGCCGTGCTTCACGAGCTTGGCCCGCAAGTGCTTGATATGGGCATCGACGATGTTGGTCGTCGGCACGATGTCGTGGCCCCAGATCCGCTCGATCAGCATCGCGCGCGTCACCACCGCGCCATCCGCACGAACCAGTTCGAGAAGCAGGCTGAACTCGGTGCGCGACAGGCTCAGCGCCTGCCCTCCCCGCCAGGCCAGCATTCGCGAGGGACTTACGACAATGTCGCCTGCGCTCACGGTGTCGGTCGGCTGCTGTGTGGCGCGCCGCGCGCGCATGAGCGCCTGCAGGCGGGCGTTGAGTTCCAGCGCGTCGACCGGCTTGACGACATAGTCGTCGGCCCCTGCCTCGAAACCCTCCAGCTTGTCGGCGACCTGGCCGAGCGCGGTGAGCATGAGAACCGGAACGTTCATGCCGTTCTCGCGCAGTTCTCGCAGCAGGGAAATGCCGTCGACCTTCGGGAGCATCCAGTCGAGGACGACGATGTCGAACGCATGTTGGGCAACCAGCGCCAGGGCGGCGTGGCCGTCATCGGCCGTCCGCACCTCATGGCCGAACTGCGCAAGCTGCGCCACGAGCTGTCGCTGCAACTCGCGATCGTCCTCGACGAGAAGGACTTGCAGGGTCATCGGCGCAGGATGGTTGCGAGGAACGAGGTCACGCACCAAGCATAGCGGGGCGGGAGGGCATTGCCATCCCTCGCCCATCGATTTGCCGGAGGGCAAGCTTCCTGCAACTCCTCCGATGCGCGGGGAACGGTTGTGACTATCCGACTGTCGATAAGTCGGCGAGGCGCCGATGGCCCCGGTCCCCCAGGCATCCCACTAAAGCGGCAGGACAGCACAAGCCCGAATACGAAAAGGACAGCCCATGGTGGATTCCCTTGGTTATCGCATGAAGTTCGCCGTCGTCGCGCCGTCGACCAACACCAGCGTGCAACCGGAATACGACGACCTGCGCCCGCGCGGCGTCACCAACCATTTCTCGCGCATCGCGATTCCCGACACCAAGGTCACGGATGACGAGAGCTTCATGGTGATGCTCAACAACATCCGCGAAGCGACCTTCGACGCGGTAGACGTCTCGATGTCGATGGACCCCGGCTGCGTCATCATGGGGATGTCCGCCGAGACGTTCTGGGACGGTGCGGAAGGCGCCGATCGTCTGCACAAGAGAATGCTCGAGCGCACCGGCGGTGTCCCGGTCATCATGGGCTCGACCGCGGTGGACGAGGCGATCAAGGCCTACGAGACCACCACCGGCCCCATCCGCAAGCTGGGCATCCTTACCCCTTATGCGCCCGTGGGCGACGCCAACGTGAAGAAGTTCTTCGAGGACCAGGGCTACGACGTCGTCCATATCGAGGGGCTAAAGTCCCCCTCGCCGATGATGATCGCGCACGAGGACAAGCAGAAGCTCAAGCGCACCGCCATCGCCGTGAGCGAAGGCGTCGACGCCATCATCCAGTGCGGCACCAACCTGGCGTTCGCCGAAGTTGCGGCGATGGCGGAATTCTGGCTGGAAAAGCCGGTCATCGCGATCAATACCGCGACGTACTGGCACGCCCTGCGCAGCATGGGCATCAACCACCAGATGGATGGCTTCGGTCGCCTGATGGCGGAATTCTAAAGACGAGCATCGACGGAGTCGCACGATGGAATACGATTATGTCCCGCTTCCCCATCGCCGGCCGCTGGTGTGGCCGAACGGAGCGCGGGTTGCGCTGATCCTGACGTTCAACCTGGAGACCTGGGACCTGACGAAGGACACGACCAAGCCCTATTACGCCGGCGGCCCGTCGATCCTGCCCGACATCCTGCCGGGCAACACGCCCGACTTCCCGAACTTCTCCTGGCGCGAATACGGGCAGCGGGTGGGGCTGTGGCGGCTGATCGACCTGTTCGACGAACTGGGTGTCAAGGCAAGCTGCACCACCAACGCGGTCACCTTCGAGCGCCGCAGGGCGATGACCGACGCGGTGCTGGAGCGCGGCTGGGAACTGCTCACCCACAACTGGGAACAGGGCGAACTGCTCAGCGACTTCGCGCAGGACCCGGCGAAGGAACGCGAGATCGTGCTGCGTACGCTCGACCAGTTCGAGACATTCACCGGGCGCAAGTCGAAGGGCTGGCTGTCCTCGTCGCTGCGGGGCACGCTGCAGACCGCCGACATCCTCGCCGAATACGGCTGCACGTTCTACTGCGACATCATGAACGACGACCAGCCCTACCTGCTGCGGACGCCGAACGGGCCGATCGTCTCGGTGCCCTATTCCAACGAGATCAACGACTTCACTTTCATCACCCGCAAGAACTACACGACCGACGAATATCGCGACGTGCTGATCGAGGAACTGGACGTGCTCCATGCCGAAGGCGCGACGACGGGGCGGATCATGAACCTGGGCCTGCACCCGCACGTCTCCGGCCGCGCCCATCGCATCCGTGCCCTGCGCGAGTTCATCGAGCATGCCAAGTCGCTCCCGGGCGTGTGGTGGGCGACCCGCGAGGAGATCGCCGAGTGGTATCTCCAAAACCACGAAAGCCACATTCCGGGCCAGTTGGCCGGCCACCAGGGATGAGCGGCGCGGCGCACGTCGCCGTCCTGAAGGACCTGCTCGCCGCAGGTCCCGATGGGCGGCGCCTGCGTGCGCCACAGCCGATGCCGGCAAACGGGATGCTCCCCTGCCACTTCGAAAGGCCTGCGCGACACCTTCTGTAAAGCACTGGCCTCATCTGGACGTCGACGCCTTCCGATTCCTGCCAGTCCCGGACCAACGGCCGCCGCAGGTCCCCAAGTGCTCGGCCTTTCAGTGCCCCAATCCCTGAGCCAATGTCTCGAAGCCGCGACGATCGCCCTGTCGCTCGCGTTGCCCGAGGGTGATCATCCGCTTCTTTTCATCAAAACACGGTTTACCGAACTGAGCGGTCATTCACCGGACTAGCGCCTCGGAACCCGGTTGCCAGCTTGCAGCCGAAACCGCGGAAGTCATCTTCGGTTCCGCCGACAGTCTGCAGCGGGGCAAGGCGTTCTATGCGGACGTGAAAGGGCGCATGCCGGCCCTGGGGCGCGATCCCGAAAGCAATGCCAGCAAGTCCAGTCGCGATCGCATGGTGGAAGCGGCAAAGGGCAAGACCATCCGCCAGCTCGCAGCCAAGGCGGGCAGCTATGCCGGCCTCGCCTTCGTGGGCTCCCCCGCGACCATCGCGGACCAGATGCAGGCCTGGCTGGAGGACCGCGGCTCGGACGGGTTCAACGTGATGTTCCCCTGGTTGCCGGGGGGCCTGGAGGACTTCACCGACAAGGTCGTCCCCGAACTCCAGCGGCGCGGCATCTTTCGCCAGGAGTACGAAGGCACCACCCTTCGCGATCATCTTGGCCTTGCCCGGCCGGAGAATCGCTTCTTCCGATAACTCGCCGCCCCGCCCCTCGCGCAACGAGGGTAGCCGCCCCGTCCTTGGCTTGGTGCGCCTTCTTCGGCATCGGACACGAAAAATCGCGGACGATGTCACATCGGCGCACGCGGTCTCGTCATGACTGCATCACCACGATGAAAGGATGATCGTCATGACACCACGCGCCGATATCTACACCGTCTCGCCCGCACTCTTCAAAGCCTGGTATGCCTTCTCGGCCCAGGTCGGCGAGAGCGGGATCGAGAAGTCGCTGCTCGAACTCATCAAGATCAGGGCTTCGCAGATCAACGGCTGCGCGAACTGCCTCAACATGCACACGGCCGAAGCCCGCCAGGCCGGCGAAACCGAACAGCGCATCCATTTGCTCGCGGCATGGCAAGAAGCCCCGTGCTACACCGATCGCGAACGCGCCGCTCTGGCCTGGACCGACCATTTGACCGAGGTTGCGACCAAACGCGCGCCCGATGCCGTATATGCGGCCCTCGACGCCGAGTTCAGCAAGGAGGAACAATTGAAGCTGACCCTGATGATAAACGTCATCAATGGCTGGAACCGCCTCGCGGTCGGCTTCAATCTCTATGCGCCGGAACTGGGCTGGAAATAATGGACGCCGGCACCGCCGCCTTCGACGTCCACCGGCCTGCGCTCCTGCGCGTGGCCTATCGCATGCTCGGCTCGATGGCCGATGCGGAGGACATGGTGCAGGAGGCCTTCCTGCGCTGGGCCCAAGCGGACCACGCGGCGGTGCGTGTTCCCGCCGCGTTCCTGCGCCGGGTGGTCACCCGCCTCTGCCTCGATCACCTGAAATCCGCGCGGGTACGACGCGAGACCTACGAGGGCCCATGGCTCCCCGAACCGGTGGTCGAGGAAGAGGCGGACGAGGACGTGACCCTGCCGCTGATGCTCGCGCTCGAAAGGCTTTCGCCGCTCGAACGCGCGGCGTTCCTCCTGCACGACGTGTTCGGAGAGAGCTTCGAGGAGATCGCCACCTCGATCGGTCGCAACGCGGCGACCTGCCGCCAGCTCGCCAACCGGGCCAGAACCAACGTCCGGATGGAACGGACCCGCTATGCCGTCGACCGGGTACAGGCGATGGAAATCGCCTCCGCCTTCTTCCAGGCCTCGCGCGGAGACGGAATCGCCAATCTGGGCGCGCTGCTCGCCGAAGGGGTGCGGTTCCACTCCGATGGCGGCGGCAAGCGGCCCGCCGTGGCGCGTGTACTGGAAGGCCCCAGCGAAGTCGTTCGTGCACACGCCGCCCTTGCCCGCCTGAGGCTGGGGCCGTCGCAGATCGTGCGCTACGGCTTCGTCAACGGCCTGCCCGGCTTCGTGACGCGCGAGCCGGATGGCATTTTGCAAACCACCGCACTGCTGGTGGAACATGGCCTGATCCGGGCCATCTACGTCATGCGCAACCCCGACAAGCTCCGCCACCTCGAGCAAACGATGCATTGAAGCGCCGCGATCGGAGCGGGATGATGTTACGTCGACGCACTTTCGTCATCGTGGGCCGGGCGCTCGCAATGACGAAATGGGTTTCGCATCATCCCAATCGAGATTCCGTCCATTTAGGCAGAATCGGCATCGACCCACGCGAGTAAACGACTGGGTAGTCGGTCGGTGCGTGGGCCGTGCCGGCTGGAGAGGCAGGCCCCAAGGCCCTGCCCCGATCACGTCACGGCGCGGGCTGGTTCGCTGCGTCGGCCGTCGAGGACACCTCTTCCAGCCCTCCGCCGAGCGAACGATACAGTTCCACCAGGTTGCCCGCCTGGGTAAGCCGGGTGGTCACAAGTTGCTGTTCCGCCGCATAGGCCGTGCGCTGCGCATCGAGCGTCGTCAGGAAGGAATCGACTCCTGCGCGGAAGCGGGCGTCGGAAAGCCTGGCGGCGACTTGTGCCGATTCCGCCCGACTGCCCTGCGCGCGGACCTGGTCGCCGATCTTGCCACGCTGGGCGAGTGCATCCGCGACTTCGCGGAAAGCGGTCTGGATCGTCTTCTCGTAAGTGGCCACCGCGGCCTGCTGCGAAGCCTTGGCATATTCCAGATTGCCGGACCGGCGACCGAAATCGAACAACGGGAGCGACGCGCTGGGCGAGCCCGTGTACGTATAGCTCCCATCCTTGAAGAGACCCGACAAGGCGGTGCTCAGGGTGCCGATCGTGCCGGTGAGCGAGATCGTCGGGAAGAACGCGGCACGCGCGGCGCCGATATTGGCGTTCTCGGCGATCAGCAGGTGTTCCGCCTGGAGCACGTCGGGACGGCGCAGAAGAACATCGGACGCGACATTGCCCGGAAGGGCGTCGCGGGTCGCGGGGTCGGCGCCGAGGCCGGCGGGCAGTTGGTCCTGCGGCACCGTAGTGCCCACCAGCAGGTTTAGCGCATTCTGGTCCACCGCGACGCTGGCCTCGAGCGCGGCGATGTCGCTCAGTGCGCCCTGATAGCTGGTATCGGCCTGGCGCACTTCCAGCTCCGAACCGATGCCGATGCGGAACTGCTCGCGGGTGAGGCGCAAGGTCTGTTCGAAAGCGCCCAGCGTCTTGCGCGAGAGTCGAAGCTGTTCCTGATCGGACGCCATCGTCAACCAGGCCGTGGCGATCTCCGCAATCAGGCTGATCCGGGTCGAACGCTGTGCCTCCTCGCTCGCGAAGACCTGCTCCTGCGCCGCACGCGACAGGTTGCGCACCCGGCCGAACAGGTCCAGCTCGAAAGCGGAGAGGCCCACCGTCGCCTGATAGATCGAGATGTCCTGCGAACTGCCCGTCCCACCGCCCGTGCTCGTGAGGTTGTTGGTATAGGTCGCGGTGCCGGCCGCGTTGACGGTCGGCAGCAGGTCCGCGCGCTGCACCTTCAGCTGGGCCCGCGCCTGCAGCACGTTGGCCGCCGCGACGCGCAAGTCCCGGTTGTTGGCGAGGCCCGTCTCGATCACCTGGCGCAGGCGCGGCTCGAGGAAGAAATCACGCCATCCGATGCGCGAGACGTCTACGGCGTCCGTCGCCGCGGCCGGATAGACGCCGCCCTGGGGCAGCGTCGCCGGAATGGCTCCGGCCGGCCTTTCGTACTTTGGCGCAAGGTTGCAGCCGGCCAGCAGCGCGGTGCCTGCGAGCAGGGAAATGAGCGACTTGGTCATGTTCAGAATCCCTGCGGCGCTTCGCCGTCGTCGGAAGAGTGTTCGGCTGCATGCGCCGAGTCCGCTCGATCGGTCTGCCCGTGCTTGAAGAGGCGGGCCACCACCACGAAGAACATCGGCACGAAGAAGATCGCGAAGATCGTGGCCGAAAGCATGCCGCCGACCACCGCGCGACCGATCGCGTTCTGGCCACCCGCGCCCGCGCCCGTCGACACCGCGAGCGGCAGCACGCCGAATACGAACGCGAGCGAGGTCATCAGGATCGGGCGCAGGCGCAGCCTGGCCGCTTCCATCGCCGCGTCGAAGGCGTTCATGCCCGACTGCACGCGTTCCTCCGCGAACTCGACGATCAGGATCGCGTTCTTGGCGGAGACGCCGATCGTCGTAATGAGGCCGACCTGGAGATAGATGTCGTTGTTCAGCCCGGTGAACAACGCCGCGCAGACGGCGCCGATCACGCCGAGCGGCACCACCAGCATGACCGCGATAGGCACCGACCAGCTCTCGTACAGCGCCGCGAGGCACAGGAACACGACGATCAGCGACAAGGCATAGACCGCGGGCGCCTGGCCACCGCTCAGACGTTCCTCGTAGGACAGGCCGGTCCACTCCAGCGCAGTGCCCGGCGGCAGCTTCTGGTGCATCTCGGTGATTGCCTGCATGGCATCGCCGGTACTCAGTCCGTTGCCGGGCGAGCCCTGGAGTTGCATGGCGGGCTGGCCGTTGTAGCGCGAGAGGATCACCGGCGCCGTCTTCCACGAGAGCGTGGAGAAAGCGCTGAACGGCGCCATCTGGCCGCTGGAGCTGCGTACGTAGAGGTTTTCGATCGCCTCCGGCGACGATCGATAGGGCTCGTCCGCCTGGATGAAGACGCGCTTGGTACGGCCCCGATCGAGGAAGTCGTTGACGTAGGCACTGCCCCAGGCGGTCGAAATCTCGGAATTGATGTCGCCGATGTCGAGCCCCAGTGCGCCCGCCTTGTCCTGATCGATCTTGACGTCGAGCTGGGGTGCGTCGTCGAGGCTCACCGGACGCACCTGCGCCACGCGCTTGTCGCCCGCAGCCATGCCCAGAAGCTGGTTACGCGCGGCCAGCAGCTTTTCGTGACCCATGTTCGTCTCGTCCACCAGCCACAGGTCGAAGCCGGTCGCATTGCCGAGTTCCTGGACGGCGGGCGGCACGATCGCAAAAATCAGCGCGTCGCGATAGGTCGAGAACGCCTTGGAGGCACGCGCGACAAGCGCGGGCGCACGTCTGTCGGCGCCGCTTCGCTCCTTCCAGTCCTTCAGCTTGATGAAGGCGATGCCGGCATTCTGGCCTTGGCCGGAGAAGGAGAAGCCATTGATCGTGAAGATCGAAGCGACGTTGTCCTTCTCGTCGTTGAGGAAATGGTTGCGCACCACGTCGAGGGCCTTCTGGGTCCGCGGCAGCGTTCCCCCCGTTGGCCCTTGAACCAGCGCGAACATCATCCCCTGATCTTCTTCCGGCAGGAAGCCGCCGGGGAGCCGCGTGAAGATCGTCGCCATGGCCGCCACGATCAGCAGGTAGACGAGGCCCGACCGCTTCCAGCCGGTCGCCGTCCGCCGGACGCCGCCCTGGTACTTCTCTGCTCCGCGATCGAACTTGTCGTTGAACCAGCGGAAGAACCGGGCCAGCAGGCCGTTGCCTTCCCGCTTGTCGGGCTCGTGCGCTTTGAGGATCGTGGCGCAGAGCGCAGGCGTCAGGATCAGGGCGACCAGCACCGACAGGGCCATCGACGATACGATGGTGATCGAGAACTGGCGGTAGATCACGCCGGTCGAGCCGCCGAAGAACGCCATCGGCAGGAACACCGCCGACAGCACCATGCCGATGCCGATCAGCGCGCCGCTGATCTCGTCCATCGATTTTCGTGCCGCCTGCTTGGGCGAAAGATGCTCCGTCTGGATCAGGCGTTCGACGTTCTCGACCACGACGATGGCATCGTCGACCAGCAGGCCGATTGCGAGCACCATGCCGAACAATGTCAGGGTGTTGATGGAATATCCCAGAATCGACATGACGCCGAACGTACCCAGCAGCACGACCGGAACCGCGATCGTCGGGATGATCGTCGCCCGCCAGTTCTGCAGGAACAGGAACATGACGAGGAACACGAGCACGATCGCCTCGATCAAGGTGTGCACCACCTGCTCGACCGAAAGGCGCACGAACGGCGTGGAATCGTACGGGAAGGCGACCTTGACGTCCTGCGGGAAGTTCCTGGCGATGCGCTGGACCGTGGCCTTGACCTCGTCGACGGTGTCGAGCGCGTTCGCACCCGACGCCAGCTTCACGCCGAAGCCCGACGAGGGCTGGCCGTTGAACTGCGTGTCGAAGCCGTAGGTTTCGGCGCCCAGCTCGAGCCGCGCCACGTCGCGCAGGCGAACGACCGCGCCGCCCTCGGTGCTGCGCAAGCGGATGTTGCCGAACTCCTCGGGCGTCTGCAGGCGCGACTGGACCGAGACGGTAGCGTTGAGTTCCTGTTCCTTGGAGGACGGCAACTGGCCGATCTGGCCCGCCGAGACCTGAGCATTCTGCGCCGTCACGGCCGCGGTGACATCGGCGATCGTGAGGTTGTAGCTGCGCAGCTTGAGCGGATCGACCCAGATTCGCATCGCATACTGGGTGCCGAAGATCTGCAGTTCGCCCACGCCGTTGATGCGGCTCACCGGGTCCTGGAGCTGGCTGACGATGTAATCGGACAGGTCGGTGGCGCTATGGCTGCCGTCCTTGGAATAGACCGCGGTGACGAGCAGGAAGCTCGCCGAGGACTTGGCTACCGTCACGCCCTGGCGCTGCACGGCCTCGGGCAGCAGCGAAGTCGCCGCCTGCAGCTTGTTCTGCACCTGGACCTGGGCGATGTCGGGATCCGTGCCCTGCTCGAACGTCAGGGTAATGGTGGCGTTGCCGGCCGAGGACGACGAGGCCGAGAAGTAGCGCAGGTTATCGATGCCCTTGAGCTGCTGCTCGATGATCTGCGTCGTCGTGCGCTCGAGCGTCTCGGCATCGGCGCCGGGATAGTTCGCGGAGATCGTGACGGTGGGAGGCGCGATCTCGGGGAACTGCGAAACCGGCAGGCTGCGGATGGCGATGGCACCGGCCATCATCAGGACGATGGCGATGACCCATGCGAAGATGGGCCTGTCGATGAAATAGCGGGACATGTGCGGTTACTGCCCCTGTGCCGAGGATGGCGCCGACGGCTTGGCCGAAGCGCCGGTGCCGCCTTGCGCCTGGGCCGGCACGGGCTTCACGGCCGCTCCGGGACGCAGCATCTGAGCGCCGTCCACGACGACCTTGTCGCCCGGCTTGAGCCCGCCGGTGACGAGCCAGCTGGTGCCGACGGTGCGCGGTGCCGAGATCTTGCGCATCTCCAGCTTGTTCTGTGCGCCGACGACGAGCACCGTGGGATTGCCCTTCTCGTCGCGCGAGACGGCGCCTTGCGGTACGAGCAGGCCGTTGCTGCGGGTGCCCTCGACCAGTTCAGCCCGTACGTACATACCCGGGAGCAGGAGCCCGCGGGTATTCGGGAACTGCGCGCGCACGACCTGGCTGCCGGTTGTGGGATCGACGGTGACGTCGGTGAACTTGAGCACGCCTTCCTCGGCGTAAGTGCTGCCATCCTCCAGCTTCAGCTTGACCCTTGCCGCTCCGCCTTCGCGCGAAACTTCGCCCGACAGCATCTGTTGACGCAGCCGCAGCACGTCGGCGCTCGACTGCTGGATGTCCACGAAGATCGGATCGATCCGCTGGATCGTGGTGAGCGCGTCGGCCTGCGAGGCCGAAACGAGAGCGCCCGTGGTGTAGGTCGACCGTCCGATCCGGCCGGAGATCGGCGCACGGATCGTCGTGCGAGCCAAGTCGATCTGGGCGGAGCGCAGGGCCGCCTGCTGTGCGGCGACGTCGGCCTGGGCCTGTTGCGCGCTCACGGTCGCGTTTTCGGCATCCTGGCGCGAGATGGCGTTGATCTTCACCAGTTCGCCATAGCGGCGGGCCAGTGCCGCCGTCGACGCGATCGCGGCACGCGAACGGGCGAGAGCCGCGCGGGCGCTGGCGACTTGCGCCTCATAGGGGGCGGGATCGATGCGATAGAGCGCTTGGCCGGCGCGGACCTGGTCGCCTTCCGTGAACAGGCGCTGGAGGATCAACCCGTTGACCTGCGGCCGCACGTCGGACGTTTCATAGGCGCTCGTGCGGCCGGGAAGCTCCGAACTGAGGACGACGGCCTCCTCACGAACCGTCACCACTCCTACCGGGGGCGGACCGGCAGGCGCAGCCTGCTCTCCCCCGCCACCGCACGCGGACAGAAGCAGCACGAGGGCCGGGGTGATCTTTTTCATGGAGTCTATCCGCCAAGAGAGTTAAAGCGTGAGTGAGTGTTCACTCATGAATCAGGCGCTCTTTATTGCGTCGCAGCATCGATTGCAAGCCGGGAGCAGCAGTGACAAACGACGGAACAATGGAACGAAGCCGCGCTATCCGGTCGGCAGCACGCCGGCGGCACCTCCTCGAATCTGCTAGAACACTGTTCGTGGAAAAAGGTTTCCACCAAACCGGAATGGCGCAGATCGCCAACGCCTCAGGTATTGCCGTCGGGCAAATCTACCGCGATTTCGCGAACAAGGAGGCCATCATCGCAGCCATCTGCGAGGCGGACCTGACCGCCTGGCTGGAAGAGGACGTGCTGGAAGCAGCCGTGGATGCCGGTGACAGTGCGGCGATTCGCTCCTGGATAAACAGGATCGCCACCAACGAGCCACCGGAGGAGGATCGCCGCCTCATGTGCGAACTGCTTGCGGAAGTGGGTCGCAACCCGAGCATCGCCATCATCAACCGCAAAGCCGACGCGCGCTTGCGGATCAGTCTGGAAGCCGCTCTGCTCTCCCTGGCGCCTCGAACCTCGGCGCAGCGGCGCTCGACGATGATGGATCTCATCATATCGGTGTCGTGGGGTATGGTCGCCGGCATGCAACTGTTCCCACAGGAGGATCACTCGAGGCTGCGCGACTACATTGGCTCGCTTCTGGAACGGGAGGTTGCCGCGCTGGCCGATTGACCGCCTCGTGATCTCGCAATTGCGGAATAATATTTCGCGACGAACCCTATCCTGGCAGCGTTCTGACTGCTCGGCACCACTGGACAATGTTTGGCGATTATATCATCCTCCCACAGTGCAGGCCGAGGATACGGCCGCGTTAATAGGATGCTGAAACATGATCGAAAATAGCGATGTAGATCCGGGCGAGAAGGCGATGATCATTCTCCAGAGCCTGATCTGCTATCTGCGGGAAAAGAACGTCCTGTCGCGTGCCGACATCGAGGAACTGCGGGATCGCGTCGAAGCCCGCATAGCCGCTTCCGAGACCTCGCTGCCGTGCGCCGCCGCCATTGCCACGGCCGCCGCCACGGAAATGGCCGAACTCGACGACTATTGCGGCCGGAAATACGGTGGCAAGCACCGTCGCCGGGTGAACTGACCCGCGCATTCGTCGATAGCCGTGTGGACGCAAGCGGAAGGGAAAGCCTGGCCGCGGCTCACATCGGCTCTGCGGGAATGTGAAATTCGACCCTGAGGCCCCGCCCCGGCAGGTTGATGGCTTCGATTCGCCCCCGGTGCGCCGTCACCGCGCGGGAGGCAATGGCCAGCCCTAGCCCCAGGCCGGAACTTTCCGCCGGTCCCCGCACGAAGGGTTCGAACAGCGTTTCCACCAGTTCCGCCGGGACGCCCGGTCCTTCGTCGGTCACCGCAAGCTGGAATGCCCCCTCGACGGGAAGATAGACGGTGCGCACTTCGATCCGGCCATCCGCGGGGGAAAAGCGCAGTGCGTTGCGCACCACGTTCTCGATCGCCCGGCGCATGAGTTCGGAATTGCCGCGCATCGGCGGGCGCTCGTCCTCGCTTCCCGGCGCCTCGAAGCTGATCGCGATGTTCCTGGGCTGCGCTTCGTAGCGCGCGTCGGCGACAACGCTGGCAGCCACGCCGACCAGGTCGAAGTACTCGTCCCCGGGGTCCTGGTCGTTTTCGGCGCGCGCCAGCGTGAGCAGTTCGCCGACGAGATCATCCAGTCGTTCGACTTCGCGTTCCATGCGGTCCATGGCGCTTTCGATGCGGGCCGGGCTCTGCCGCGCGAGCGCGATCGCCAGTTGCAACCGCGCCAGCGGTGAGCGCAGCTCGTGCGAGACGTCGTGGAGCAATCGGTCGCGCCCTTGCACGAGTTGCTCGATCAGGCGGGCCATGCGGTCGAATTCGTGGGCCAGGTCGGCCACTTCGTCGCGCCGCGCACCGATGGCGGGCGAGACCCGCGTGGCGAGGTCACCCCGTGCGAGTCGTTCGAACCCCCGGCGCAAATGCCCGATCGGGGCGAGCAGATACCAAGCGAGCAGGCCGCTGAACAGCAGTCCGGCCCCCACGGCGGCGATCACCAGTTCGGGAGGAATGTTGAGCAGCCGCAGCGAACCATCGCGATGATAGCTGAACCGCAATAGGTATCCGGCTCCGGCGGGATCGCTCACCCGGCGCTCCAGCACTCCATATCCGTCTTTAGGCGGTGGCGCGGCCTCGTCGGTGGACAGGAGCTGCAACCGCTTGCGCGAATCCTCCGGCAGGTTCGGCAACATCGCCAGGTAGCGCGCGCGACCGCCGCTCGTGACCGCTTGCGCAGCGGCCTCCAGCACGGGTGGCCCGATGTGCCGGGTCATCAGGAACTCGGGCGGCTCGCGATCGCCGCGCAAGGCGAACAGCAGCCAGACGGCCTGGGTCATGATGACGAACGTGAGCAGGAAGGCGATCAGGATCTTCCAGAACAGGCGCCGTCCGGCGAGGCCCTGCCCGATCACCGCCCCGATCATTTCAGGCCCAGCCGATAACCGACGCCGCGAACCGTCTCCACACTCGCGTCACCCTGGGAAACCCCCTCCAGCTTGAGCCGAAGGTTGCTGACGTGGACATCCACGCTGCGATCGTACGTCTGGCGCGCGCGACCGAGGCCCCGCAACGACAGCTCGTCCTTGGTCGCCACCGCCTCCCCCACACGGGCGAGAACCAGAAGGATGTTGAACTCCGACGCCGTCAGTTCCACCGGCACGCCCCGCCAAAGGGCCTTGCGCGCGGCGACCTGGATGTCGAGCCCGCCCACAAGGATCACCCGCGCGTGGTCGTGCAGGGCGGGCTGGTGCCTGCGCAAGTTGGCGCGCAGCCGGGCCACGAGTTCGCGGGGGTAACAGGGCTTGGCGACGTAGTCGTCTGCGCCCAGCTCGAGGCCGATGACCTTGTCCACCTCGTCTCCGCGGGCGGAAAGCATGATGACGGGGACTTGGCTGGTCTCGCGCAAGGCCCGCAGCAGGTCGATGCCGTTGAGGCCGGGCAGCATGATGTCGAGAACCACCGCATCGTGCTCACCCGACAGCGCACGCGCCAGACCCCGGGTGCCGTCGGAGACGATCTCGATGCGGAAGCCTTCGCTTTCGAGATATTCGCCGAGCATGGTACCCAGTTCGTGATCGTCGTCGATCAACAGGATGCGTTTGGAGTCCTCGTCCACCGCTCCCTGATGGGCCAAGGCGCGCACCTTGTCAGCCACCGCCCGCCCGTCCTTACGAAAACTTTACAATCCCCTGTCGAAGTCTTTACCCAAAAGCGATCCGACCACGGTCATACCGGAGCCTATGTTCACCACTCGTCGCATCGTGATCGGTGGCGCCATTCTGGGCGCGTGTATTCTCCTTCTGGTCTGGAAGCTGTTCCTTTCCGGGCCTGCCGAACCGGACGTCGCGACCACCAAGGTCACGCGCGGGGCGATCGAGCACACCGTCGAGGCGACGGGCACGCTCGAACCGAAGGAACTGGTCAGCGTCGGCGCCCAGGTTTCGGGCCGGCTCGACGAGCTGAAGGTCGCGGTTGGCGACGTGGTGCACCAGGGCGACCTGATCGGCATGATCGACCCGCGCACCCAGACCAACAGCCTGGAGACGGCGCGCGCCGAAGTGGCCAACACGCAGGCCCAGCTCGCCGGAGCCAAGGCTACTCTGGCTCAGGCGCAACTGGCGTTCCGCCGCCAGCAGGCGCTGGGTTCGGGCGAGGCGACCTCGCAGCAGGACTTCGAGGCGGCACGGGCCACCCTGCAATCGGCGCAGGCAAGCTACGACGCGCTGCAGGCTCAGATCCGCTCGGCCAGCGTGAGCGTCGACACCGCGCAAGTGCAACTGGGCTACACCAAGATCACCGCGCCGATGGACGGCGTGGTCGTCGCCGTGGTCACCAAGCAGGGCCAGACCGTCAACGCCAACCAGTCGGCGCCGACGATCGTGATCCTGGCCAAGCTGGACGTGATGACGATCAAGGCTGAAGTCTCCGAGGCCGACGTCATCAACGTCAAGCCCGGCCTGCCCGTCTACTTCACGATCCTGGGCGACCCCGACAAGCGCTACGAGGCCAAGCTGCGCCTGATCGAGCCGGCGCCCGAATCGATCGTCGACGAAGTCAGTTCCAGCTCCAGCTCGTCCTCCTCCTCGAGCAGTTCCAGCAGCACCGCGATCTACTACAACGCCTTGTTCGAGGTGCCAAACGAGGACAACCGCCTGCGCGCGCTGATGACCGCCAAGGTCTCCATCGTCCTCGACCGACGCGCCAATGCGCTGACGATCCCCGCCACCGCGCTCGGCGCCAAGGGCAAGGACGGCAGCTACGCCGTGCGGGTCAAGACCGAGGACGGCGCGATCGAGAACCGCCAGGTCAAGGTCGGCCTCAACAACAACGTCAACGTCGAAGTGCTCTCCGGCCTCAGGGAAGGCGAGGCGGTGGTCATCGGCGAGGCTTCGGCGGACACCGCTTCGAGCAGCCGCCGGCGCATGGGCCCGCCGGGCTTCTGAGCCGCGTGATGGACCGCACCCCGCTTCTGTCGCTGTCGAAGGTCCGGCGCGAATACCCTTCGGGCGACGGCGTCTTCGCCGCGCTGAAGGACATCGACCTGACCATTCACGCCGGCGAGATGGTGGCGATCGTCGGCCAGTCCGGGTCGGGCAAGTCGACGTTGATGAACATCCTGGGCTGCCTCGACCGGCCAACCACAGGGTCTTACAAGGTCGATGGCCGTGACACGGGGAAGCTGGAGCCCGATGAGCTGGCAGCCCTGCGCCGCGAGCATTTCGGCTTCATCTTCCAGCGCTACCACCTGCTCACCGACCTCTCCGCCCTCGGCAACGTCGAGGTTCCGGCGGTCTATGCCGGCAAGCCGCGCGGCGAACGCAATGCGCGGGCCGAACGACTGCTCGCCCGCCTCGGCCTTGGCGAGCGCACGAGGCATCGGCCGGGCCAGCTTTCGGGCGGCCAGCAGCAGCGCGTCTCGATCGCGCGCGCGCTGATGAACGGCGGCGAGGTGATCTTCGCCGACGAGCCGACCGGCGCGCTCGACAGTGCCAGCGGCACCGAGGTCATGGCGATCCTGGGCGAACTCCACGCCGAGGGTCATACGGTCATCATCGTCACCCACGACATGCACGTCGCGGAACACGCCGAGCGCATCATCGAGATCCGCGACGGCGAGATCATCGACGATCGCCACAAGAACGAGACCCGGATCGCCCCCGCCCTTCCCGCCCCGCCGGAAGGCACCAGCGGTATGCAGCAGCTCGCCGATCGCTTTCGCGAGGCCTTCCGCATGGCGGTACTGGCGATGTCGGCGCACAAGCTGCGCACCTTCCTGACGATGCTGGGAATCATCATCGGCATCGCCTCGGTGGTCTCGGTCGTAGCGCTGGGCAAGGGCTCGCAGGAACAGATCCTCTCCGACATCTCC
Organism: Novosphingobium sp. BL-52-GroH; assembly: GCF_044813085.1. NCBI lineage: Bacteria > Pseudomonadati > Pseudomonadota > Alphaproteobacteria > Sphingomonadales > Sphingomonadaceae > Novosphingobium > Novosphingobium sp. BL-52-GroH. The sequence continues at coordinate 223,780 of NZ_CP171149.1, forward strand.
AGCCTGGGCACCAGCACCCTGACGGTCTATCCCGGCAAGAGCTTCGGCGACATGCGATCGGGCAAGATCCAGACCCTGAAGGATTCCGATGCCGAGGCCCTGTCGCAGTTGTCCTATGTCGACAGCGTGACGCCCAGCGTCTCCACCAGCGTCACCGCGCGCTACCGCAACGTGGCCGCCACCGCCAACGTCAGCGGTGTGGGGGCGGACTATTTTCGGGTACGCGGCCTCACGCTGATCTCCGGCAGCCTGTTCGATGCGCAGAGCGTGCGCGAACTGGCGCAGGACGTCGTCATCGACGAGAATACCCGCAAAACCCTGTTCCCCACCGGCGAGGAGCCGTTGGGCAAAGTCGTCCTGCTCGGCAAGGTTCCGGCCCGCATCGTGGGCGTGGTCGGCACGCAACAGCAGGGCTTCGGCGGGAGCGACAGCCTGACCGCCTACGTGCCCTACACCACCGCGATGAGCCGGATGCTGGGCCAGTCCTACGTTTCGAGCATCACCGTGCGCATCAGCGACAACACCTCCACCTCCGCAGCCGAAGCGGCCGTGACGCAATTGCTTACACAGCGCCACGGCACCGTGGACTTCTTCATCAGCAACTCCGACGACATCCGCGCCACCATCACCAGCGCCACCCAGACGATGACGCTGCTGGTGGCCGCGATTGCGGTAATCTCGCTGATCGTGGGCGGGATCGGGGTAATGAACATCATGCTCGTCTCCGTCACAGAGCGCACTGCCGAGATCGGGGTGCGCATGGCGGTGGGCGCCCGCCAGTCGGACATCCTCCAACAGTTCCTCATCGAGGCGATCCTGGTCTGCCTGATCGGCGGGGTGATCGGCGTGCTGCTGTCGCTGTCGGTCGGGGTGATCTTCTCGCTGTCGGGCGCGAGCTTCCAGATGGCGTATTCAACCACCTCGATCGTCGCCGCCTTCGCGTGTTCCACCATGATCGGCGTCGTCTTCGGCTTCCTGCCGGCGCGCCGTGCCGCCCGGCTCGACCCGGTCGACGCCCTTTCGAGAGACTGACCGTGCGACAGCCCAACAAGCCCCTGCGCCTTCGCATGCTCGCCGTTCTGGCGCTCGTCCCGCTCGCAGCGGCCTGCGGCGGACTAGTGCGCAAGCCCTATGCCGCGCCGGCCGTGCCGGTCGCGGCGGGCTGGGACGCGAGCCCGCTTGGCGATCCGCACAAGACCGGCGGCCCGTGGTGGAACGAGTTCGGCGATACGAGCCTGTCCTCCCTTGTCGAGCAGGTGCTGGCGACCAACGCCGACCTCGCGGCCGCCGGCCTGCGGCTCAAGCGCGCACGCCTGTCGTCCGATCTGGCCCGCCAGGCGCTGCTGCCCAGCTTCTCGGCCGGACTGTCCTCCGACGCATCGAAGGCGCTGGAAGGCAATTCCGCCTGGAACAAGAGCAGCGCGGCGTCGCTGGGCACGTCGTGGGAAATCGACCTGTTCGGCAAGCTCGACGCACAGGCCGACGCCGCGCGCTGGGAAGCACAGGCGACCGCGCAGGACCTTGCCGAAACGCGCCTTTCGCTGGTCAGCACGACCGTGCAGGCCTGGTGGCAACTGGGCTATGCCAACGAACAGATCGCGCTGGGCGAACAGAGTATCGCCTACGTGAAGCGCGCGCTTAGCCTCGTCCAGCGCCAGTACGACGCAGGCGCCGTCTCGCGCCTGGAACTACGCGACGCGCAGCAGACCGTCGCGGCGCAGGAGGCCTCGCAGACGCAGCTCGTCCAGGCCCGCGTCGAAGCGATCAAGGCGATCGCCGCCCTGCTCGACCGGCAGGGTTACGAAGGCGCGGAACTGGTCACCCTGCCCCAGCGCGACTTGCCGGCCATAGACGCCGGCGTCCCGGCCACGTTGCTGGCCCGCCGCCCCGACCTCGCCGCTGCCGAACTGCGCCTGCGCTCGACGCTGGCGACCAGCGACGCGACGGTAGCCAGCTACTATCCCTCCTTCAGCCTGACCGGAGCGCTAGGCACGGCGAGCGCTTCCCTGCTGAAGTTCTTCAGCAACCCGGCAGCAAGCATAGGCGCCGCCCTGTCGCTACCCGAACTGAACCCCGCCAAAGTGCGACTCGCAACGGGCATCGCCCGGGCAGACTACGAAATCGCCGTCGAGGATTTCCGCCAGACGTTCTACGACGCCCTGCGCGATACGCAGATCACCCTGTCGGCCCGGGACCAGTACATCCGGCAGGCGCAGTTCCTCCAGGCCAACTACGCCGCCGCGCAGGATGCCGAAGCGCTCTACGAACGCCAGTACCGCAACGGTTTCATCCCGCTGCGAAGCTGGCTGGACGCGCAGGAACGCTTGCGCACCGCGCGTAGCAGCCTCGTCCAGAACCGCTACAACCAGCTCGCCGCGCAAGTGCAGGTCTACCAGGCGCTGGGTGGAGATGTGGCGGCGCCCGGCACGTAACCGTGCGGGCGCACGTCAGTTTGCAAGCAGATTTTCCGCCATCGCCGACCAGTCATCGTCGCTGCGCCCTGCAGCGAGCGCCGCGCTCATCTGGCCGTGGACCGCGTCGAGCATCGGCAGCACTTTGCCCGAGGCATCGCCCGCCGCAGTTGCGAGCCGCAGGTCCTTGAGCCCCAGTGCGAGCCGGAAGCCGGGCTCGTAGTCGCCTGAAACGATCTTGCCCGCGTAGTTCTCGTAGGCGCGGCAGCCGAACAGGGTCTGGGTCATGAGGTCCAGGAAAGCTCCGCGCTCGACTCCGTGCGCCTCGGTGATCGCCACCGCCTCGGCCATCGCCTCGATGGCCATCGCGATCATCATGTTGCCGGCCACCTTGGAGGCATTGGCCGCCCTTGGGTGCTCCCCCATCGTGAAGACGCGGCGGCCGATGACCTCGAACAGGGGTGCAACCCTGGCGATCGAGTCGGAAGCGCCGGCCGCGATGATGTTGAGCTGCGCGGCCTCGGCAACCTCGGGACGGCCGAAGACCGGCGCCGAGACATAGCCCAGGCCCTGGGCCGCATGGACTTGTGCCAGTTCATCGGCGAACCCGACGGAAATGGTGGCGGCAACGACATGGACCAGCCCTTGGCGCGCACGCGACAGCAGGTCGCCATCCAGCACGACCTCGCGGATCGCGGCGTCATCCGACAGCATCGTGAAGACCACGTCCGCGTCGAACGCCTCTTGCGGTGTTGCAACGATCACGCCGTTCGGCACAGCGTCCGCGGGCACCGGAGAGCGATTCCAGGCACGGACGCGGTGACCGGCCCTACCCAGGTTCGAGGCCATGGCCAGCCCCATGCGGCCAAGGCCGACGAATCCAATGTCCATGTGGCTTCTCTTTCTCGTCGGGGAACCCGGAGGCGGCCGGCACGCCAACTCCAAGTTCGCTGGTAATTTTTGAACGACCGCTACATATATGACGAACGCAGTCCTTCAAGAGGTTTTATAGTGGTTGCTAATTTAAGTGCGACGAGGGGTAGGCCACGCGCCTTCGATCCCGATCGTGCGCTGGCGACCGGCGAAGCGCTTTTCCATGAAAAGGGGTACGAGGCCGTGGGCCTTGCCGCGCTGACGAAAGCCATGGGCATCAACCCGCCGAGCTTCTACGCGGCCTTCGGCAGCAAGGCTGCATTTTTCGAACGGGTCCTCAAGCGCTACTGCGCCTCGGGCCTGCCGCTTGAGGCCACGTTCCTGCCCGGCCGGACGGCGATCGAGGCGATCCACGAGCTGTTGGCGAACGCCGCCGACAGATACGCCGCGGATCCTTCTCGCCGCGGATGCCTGGTGCTCGAAGCGGCGCGCTCTGCTCCGGACGGCGAGGCCGCAAGCGTCGCCCGCGCCGCCGCTCAGGGGCGCCGCGATACGATCCGGGCCTTTGTGGCGCAGTCTCACCCCGAGATGGCAGAAGCCGTAACCGACATGGTTGTCGCAACCATGTCCGGCATGTCCGCCGGCGCGCGCGAAGGCTGGGACGCCGGCCGGCTGTCCGGCATCGCACGGATCGCGCTGATGGGTATCGCGGCGCAACTCGAAAGTGCAGCAGCCGCGTGAAAGAGCCGGGATGGCGTGAAAGCGATCGGCGCGGTATTCGCCCGGGATGACAGATAGCCCCATCATCCAGCGGCTCGGCATCGTCGGAACCGGCCGGGCGGCACGCGCCTTCGCCGTGGGCCTCGGACCGCATTCCGCCTCGCCTCCCGCAGTTTGGGGGCGCGACCCGGCAAAGCGGGAGCACGCTGCCTTCGAAATCGGGCGATCTACGCCGTTCGAGGACCTGCCGGACCTTGCGTCCGCCTGCGACGTTATCATCATCGCGGTCGCGGACGATGCGATTCCCACGATCGTCGAAGAGCTGGCCCGGGCATGGCCAACCGGCCGCGCCTCCCTTGCGTTCCACCTCAGCGGCAGGAGCGGAGCGGCCATCCTCGCACCATTGCACGAACGAGGCGCACGCACGGCGGCGGTTCATCCCGCCATGACTTTCACCGGCGATCCACGGATCGAGGTGGAGCGCATGGCCGGCGCTCATTTCGCCGTCACCGCATCGAGCGGGGAAGCGACCGACCAGGCCCATGCCCTCGTCCGGGCACTGGGTGGGTTGCCCTTCGACATCGACGAGCAGCAACGCACGCTCTATCACGCCGCGCTGAGCCATGGTGCCAACCACCTCGTCACGTTGCTTGCAGGCGCGATGCGGGCACTGCGCGCAGCCGGCGCCGCAGAGCCGGGAGCCTTGCTTGCGCCATTGGTACGCGCGGCGCTCGAAAACAGCCTGGAACGCGGGATGGGCGCGCTCTCCGGCCCTGTGTTGCGTGGGGACGCAGAAACGATCTCCGGCCATCTAGCAGCACTGCAGGCCGATTGCCCGGAGCTTCTGGGTGCCTATTGCGCGATGGCCGCCGCAACCATCGATGAACTGGAACGGCAAGGTTCGCCGCATCCGCGCGCCGCCATTCGCGCGATTCTCAAACGGTCGTAGAGTTTGATCCACACACGGGGCATCGGCACTGCCCCGTGTGTGGATCAACCCGCCGCCACCGCCTTCGGCCCGGCCAATCCCTAACGCGCAAAGGCCTTCAGTTCGGCCAGGCGGATCGCATTGCCGGCCGCCGGGCGCATGGTCACGCGAATGCGGTCCGTTTCGATGGCGGGCCACTCGACCTGGGTGATGCCGTTGGCGACCGCGACCACCGGGGCCGAGAGCTTGCGCCAGCGACCTGCCTGCCATGCTTCCACCACGACGTCCCTTGGCGCGGAAAATCGCCTGTCGTCAGAAAAGAACGCCAGTTCGGCGCGGCGAAGCGTAACTCTGCGACCAAAGTCCAGAGCGTACCATTGCGGCTTGGTGGAAGGCACCGAATCCCAGCCATTGGGCAGTTCCGGGTAGAACCACGCACGCCCGTCGACCGCGTCGTGGAGCTTTTCCGCGTCCGCGCCCGACGACGCACTGGCCTTGGGCCAGCCGGATCGCACCAGTTGGACGGCCAGGTTCTCGGCCCGTGCAATCGGCGCGTTGGCCTTGCGCGCCACCGGCACTTCGAGCCGGCCAAGGTCGGTGCGGTGAGCGACTTCGCGGCCATCCACTTCGATCGCGAGTCCCCGGCCCCGCCTATAGCGCGTGCCGGTCGCGTCCCAGGTGACCGAAACCTGATGTCCATGATACGGCACCCGCTCGATGCGGAACCAGTCCAGCGCCTGCGGGTCGCCGCCTGCGGGCAGCAGCGGGTTCACTTCCAGCACGTCGTCGGCGCGCGGACGGATGCCGACGAGGCCGGTCAGGATCAGATCCACGTACCCGGAATGGAAATAGTGATGGCTGCGGTCCAGCCCGACGATCGGCTTGCCGGTTTCGGGATCGTAGTCCTCTTCGAGGTCGAGGCGCTGCCCCTGGTAGTGCAACTGCGTGTACTGGCGCAGCGCATGCATCCAGTCGCTGCGGGTCGCGGGACCGTGCTGGTCGTAATGATCGAGCAGGTTGGCCATGGCGGTCAGCACCTGCGTCGTCTGGTATGGCCAGATCGGTCCGTTCCACTGGCATTCGGGGTCCGGCCCGAGGTAGCGGTACTGGCGCATGTAGTATTCGTAGCTCTTCTCGACCGTGCGCATCCCCGCGCCGCCGGCGAGCGAGGCGGGATCGAGCAAGTGCTCCCACGCCTTCGAATACCTGGCCTCGTCGGGCACGAGGTCGAACATCCACGGCAGGTAGCCGACGAGTTCGCGATTGCGGATGGGCTCCCAGTACCGGACGTGTTCGTTGGAAAACTGATGGCGGTCGGTGAAGTGGCCGAGCGCCGGGTTCCACAAGTCTGCCAGCACCCGCGCGCGGAGCGCTTGCGCGCGATCGTCGTATTCCTTCGCCATCGCCGTATCGCCCGCCATCTGCGCCATGCGGGACAGCGCGCGGGCGTTGGCGAACATATAGGCGTTGACCGAAGGCCGGAACGCGTCGCCACCCCGGAACCCGTCCTTTCCGCCCGAGGCGTCGATCGAGGACACGGTGTATTCGGTCGCATCCAGCAGCGGCTCTACGAAGTAGAGGCCCTTGGAGAAGTCGAACTTCTCGTCCCACAGGCGGTAGACGTGGCGCATCGTCTGCAGGTGCGCAAGGAGCGCATCGCGGTCACCATCGACGAGGTAGCGGCCCCAGACCGCGTCGGCCATGTGGTCGGTGAAATGGCGGTCGTTCCCGCCTTCGTACATGAAATCGATGTAGTCGCCGGTGAAGCGGCGGTCGTTCAGCCAGCGTCCCTCGGCGATGTGGAAGCCGCTGGCGTCGTTGAGGCTGGCGTAAGGTTCGCGCTGCCAGTCGACGTCGTCGGCGAACTCGGTGGTGATGTAGCCTTGCGCGCCGAGATCGCGCTGGTGCGCGCGGAACAGGCCCCAGCGGTAGTAGTAGACCGCATCGATCTTCGGATCGGCGGATTCGAAGAAGGGGATGCGGCTTTCATACCAGGGCGCATCGTTGCCGAAGCGGGCCTTGGCGATGGCAGGGATGTCGAGCGCAGGCTCAGCCGGTGGAGGTGGTGCCGCCGCCGTTGCGAGCAGTGCCGCTGCGGCGAGGATCGACCGGGCATTCTTGCGCATCTCGTCCCCTTCAGCTCGTGCCGTATCCCTAAGTCGGTATCACACACGATATTCAGGCGGCCGCTCGCCGGGCGTGTCGGGAGAGGAAGGAACCCGGGAGAGCGGCCGCCCAGGGCAAGGTGCATGACGGAATGGCAATAACGCCGCGCACCCTGCCGAGTGGATCAGAACTTGAAACGCGCGCCCACTTCGAAAGTGCGATCATACGTGCGCGTATCGCGCGGGGTGTTCGAGTAGAGGCCCGATTCCGCGTTCAGGCCCTTGAACCGGTCCTGATAGGTGCGGTCGGTCAGGTTGGTGGCGTCGAACGTCACCGTGAAGGCCGGCGTCACGTCGTAGCTGACCGACAGGTCGAGCTGGCCGGTGGGGTCCGCCACGATCGAACCGGCCTGCACGCCGCCCGAGGTGTAGCTGTCCACGAAGCTCGACCGCCAGTTGTAGGCCAGGCGCGCCGAGATGCCGTACTTCTCGTAGATCGCCACAAGGTTGTACGAATACTTCGAGACGTTCACCAGACGCTGGGTGCCGCCATTCAGCGGATCGTCGTTCTTGCCCTCAATGTAGGTGCCGTTGATCTGGGCACCCAGACCGCCCAGCGCGCCGGGCAGGAAGTCGAAGAACTGCTGGTAGGCCAGCTCGATACCCTTGAGCGTGCCCTGTACCCCGCGCGGACGGCTGACCTGCCACTCCAGCCCGTTATAGATCTCTCGCTCGGAATAGGTCTGGATGTAGCCGTCGAACTTGCGATAGAACGCCGCCGCGGTGATCGAGGTGGTACGGCTGACGTAGTATTCGAGCGTCGCGTCGTAAGCCTTGGACTCGATCGGCGCGAGGTCGGGGTTGCCGCCGCTGCCGGTGCCCGCAACGCTCCCGGGGCCGGTCGCGCCGCTGGGCACGTAGGTCACCAGCGGATTGAGGTCGGCGAAGTTCGGACGGGTCAGCGTCTTGCCCGCCGCCAGGCGCAGCTTCAGGTTGTCGGCAAGACCGAAGCGGATGTTGATGCTGGGCAGCACGTCGACGTAGTTCTGCTTGCTCGACACGCCGTTGCCCGCAAGGTTCTGGACGGTGTTGACCACGCGCGCGCCGACCACGCCGTCCACCGGCATCGAACCGATGTCGAAGCGATAAGCAGCCTGACCGTAGAACGCATAGGTCTTCTCGACGTCGGAGAAGGCCAGTTCGGGGGTATAGGCGCGCTCGCCGGCAAGCTGGCCGAACCAGCCGCGCACGGTGTCGCTGTTGTCCAGCAGGTAATCGCCGTCCGCCACGATGAACCGGCCGACGCCCGCCTTGCCCTTGACCAGACCGCCCGGCGACAGCGTCACCAGTCCGTCAGGAAGGGTGCTGACGGCGACCGGATCGCTGGCGGCGAGGCCGATCGAAGCGGTCGCCTGCGAATTCACGTCGCGGTTGGTGTAGCGGGCACCGATCTTGAACGCGGACAGGAAGCCGTCGTCGAAGCGGTGCTCGAGGTCGGCGCGCCATGCCCACTGCTCACTGACCGCGAGGCTGTGGTTGTCGAACAGCGTACGCAGCGTGAAGTTGGACGCATCGGTCATGTCCACGCCCTGAATGTCGACATACGGCGTGCCGCCGTTGTCGAAGCTGTACGTGGCGCTCGGCGCGTTGAACGAGAAGTCGACAATCATGTTGCGATTCTTGAGCTTGCTGCGGTTGTACGTCAGCTCGGTCGTGATCGTCGTGTTGTCGTCGGCATCGTACTTCAGGCCGCCGTTGACCTGATAGGTCGTGGTGCGGTCCTGATAGGCCTGCTTGCTGGTGATGGTGTAAAGGTTCTCGCCGGTGACGGCGCTCGCCAGTTCGGGGTTATCGGCATACGGCGTGATCGACGTGACCGTGCCCAGCTTGGGCAGACCGACGAAGAAGCTGGTGTCGTAGCGGTTCTTGTACTGCGTATAGAGGCCGTCGACATAGACTTCGAGGTTGTGCGCCGGACGCCACTGGAACGAGGCGTTGTAGGCCATGCGCCGACGGTCGCCCTCGCTGTAGAGGCCGCCGACGGTGTCGGGCACGCCGATATCTTCGCCGGTGTCCGGATCGGCCATGTTGGTCGAGGTCTGGTTGAAGGCCGTGTTGTCCTCGTACCGGCGGCGGTTGTACGAGGCCGAGAGCATCAGCCCCATTTCGCCGATCGCGGTGTCCCAGCGATCGGCGACGAGCAGGTTGCCGAGGTAGCCCCACTTGTCCGACTGGTCCGAATAGACGGCGCGACCGCCACCGGCGATCTCGAGGCCGTCGAAGTCAAACGGACGGCGCAGGCGCACGTCGATCACGCCGGCGACGCCGCCCTCGACGAGGTCGGGCGTGCTGGTCTTGTAGACGTCGACGCCGGCGAGCAGTTCGGCCGGGATGTCCTGCAGCGAAACGCCGCGTCCGGTGCCGGTGAACGCTTCGCGGCCGTTGAGCAGGGTGGCGGTGTTGGGCAGACCGCGGATGAGCACGGTACCGGCCTCGCCCGCGCCGCGCGTCACCTGGACGCCCGTCACGCGCTGCAGCGCGTCGGACACCGTGTTGTCGGGGAGCTTGCCGATGTCCTGGGCCACGATCGAATCGACGATCTGGACCGAATTTTCCTTGATCCGTTGTGCGCTTGCCAGCGAAGCGCGAACGCCGGTGACGATGATGTCCTCGGCAGATGCGCCCCCGTCGCTCACGGCAGCGTCTTGCGGTGCCGCGTCCTGTGCATGGGCGATGCCCGAGAGGGCCAACGCGAGAACGGATGCGGTGCAGAACGTGAATGGCTTGGGTGCCATGTATCAACCCTCCCAATGGGGCTGGCCCATACCATGCCCCTCCAAATTACTCGGACTATTTATTAGTCGGACTAATTCGTGGCAAGAGGAAAAGCACCGGACCTCTCAAAAAGCTTCCACGGGTGTGGCCGATCGGCCGCAATGAGCGCAATGCGGGATTCCGTCCGGCCTATTTATCAGACTAATAGACGGCCCCGGGCGTGACCGGGGTCCATCCATCGACCTGCAACGCCAGGATCATCCCGCCAGCCAGGCGCTCGCCGAATCGTTGACCGGAGCGAGGCGCACGGCGTCCGACGCATGTGCCAGCGCCTTGCCCGCGAAGGCCTGGGACACGAAATGCACGGCTCCGCCCTTGCCGATCTCGCGACGGAAGCGGTCGGCTCCCGGCGCCGTTGCGGTCGCGGTGAGCGGCGCCAGCGCGACCGAACCGTCGCTCGCTGCGACGATGCAGTGGTCGGGCCTGAGGATCGGCGAAAGCCGGACGCTGCCGTCGTCAGCAGGCAGCGAGCGGAACTGCGTCTGTGCCAGCGGCGCGGGGCCCACCTTCAGGCGCGCGCCCTCGATCGCAAGGTTCTCGGATCGCCGCACGGCGGGGGCGAAGCGCTCGGGCAGCGGGCCGTTGCCCACCGGCACGCCGAAGTCCGGATTGCCCTGCGCATCGAAGTAGAGGCGCTGGACGCGGGTGTGCCGGTCCGGGTTGAACAGCGGGTCGCCCTGAATCGCCTCGTAGTCGCGGCCGTGATAGACCAGCATGTCGTGGCCGTTCTCGTCGGTGGTGAAGCTGTTGTGCCCGGGTCCGTAGACCGAGGTTTCGCGACAGGTGACGAAGACGGGCTCGGAGGATTTGGTCCAGGCGCGCGGGTCCATGAGGTTGGCGGTCTCGTCGATGCTGAGCAGGCCCAGGCAGTAACGCGCGTCGGTGGCGCTGGCCGAATAGGTCATGAACACCCGACCGTTCTTCACCAGGAACGCGGAGCCCTCGTTGACCTTGTAGCCGCGCACTTCCCAATCCAGCGTCGGCACCGTCAGCCGCGCCGGCGCGGCGGCGAGAGTCAGGGCGTCCTTCATCGGCGCGATGTAGACGTTGGAATTGGTCTCGATCCCCGGCTCGCGCTGCGCCCACGAGAAATAGCGCACGCCGCGATGGGTGAAGACGGTGGAATCGAGGTTGAAACTGTCCCACGGCGCCTTGAACTCGCCCAGCACGGACCAGTTTCCGGTCATCGGGTCGGGCCCGTCGCAGACCACGGCAAACGTGCGGATGCGGAACACGTCCTCGCCGCCGCCGCTGGGGCCGGCGGCGAAGTACATGACCCAGCGGCCGTCGATGAGATGCAGTTCGGGCGCCCAGATGAAGCCCGACAATTGTCCGCTCGCCTCATGGCGCCACAGCACCCGCTCCTCGGCGGTGGTGAGCCCGGCCAGCGTCTTCGCCCGGCGCAGGACGAGGCGGTCGTACTCGGGCACCGAGCCGGTCAGGTAGTACCAGCCATCCTCGTGCAGGAAAACCTGCGCATCGGCACGTTGGCGCACGAGCGGATTGATCGGACCCGGTGCCTGGGGGGGTGTCTGCGTGCCGAGAGCAGTCTTGCCGGGGGCCGTGCAGGCCAACGGCAGCAGCGAGGTCGCGGCAGCGAAGGCGCGGCGCGAAAGGTGCATCGTCATGTCGTCCTCATCCCGTGTTCGTATGGGCTTTGGTATCGCCCAGGTAAGTTCGGGCCCATCCCGGAAAAAGGCGCCCCGACCGAAGCCGGAGCGCCAGTGGGTGGGGTTCAGTATTCGGCGGCAGGCCAGCCGTCGGCATCCCAGCGGACCGGCGCGATGCGCAGCTTCGGCGCGCCGTCGGCCTGCTTGTCGTAGGCATGGTAGACGACGTAGGTGGTGCCGTCCCTGTCGGTGAAGGCGCCGGCGTGGCCGGGTCCGCGAAAGCGCTGCTGCTCCTGCAGGTCGGCGCGCAGGAAGATCGTGCCGCCGCCTTGCATCATGTCGCTGCCGTCCTTGCCGAGGTACGGTCCGGTGACCTTCTTCGACCGACCGACCACCGTATAGTATGTGCTGTTTACCCCCTTGCAGCAGTAGTCGTAGGACGCGAGCAGGTAGTACCAGTCCCCGTGCGCAATGATGAACGGCGCCTCGACCGGCGCCGGTCCGCCTGCCGGGGCAAGGCGGCGCGCGATGGAATAAGGTTCGGTCCCGGGGGCGACCTTGCCGGTCTTCGGATCGAGCGGAAACAGCTTCAGGCCGCTCCAGAAGCTGCCCAGCGCCAGCCACTGGCGCCCCTGCGCGTCGACCACGAAGTTCGGGTCGATGGCGTTGAAGTCATCGTCTTTCGTCGACATGACGACAAGGCCCTGGTCCTTCCACTTCGCTTTCGCGCCCAGCGTAGGACTGGTGGCGAGGCCGATGGCAGAACGGTTCGAGCCGAAAGTCGATACCGAGTAATAGAGCCGGTACTCTCCGTCCACGAAGGAGATGTCGGGCGCCCAGATGCCTTCGGTGCCGGGCACCGCCTGCCTGGCCCACGCCGGGATCTCGGCGAAGACCGAACCCGCGTCGGTCCAGGCCTTCAGGTCCTTCGAGGTCTTGATCCCGACGTACTTGCCCACGGTGCTGAACACGTAATACGTGTCACCCTCGCGGATGATGACCGGGTCGTGCACCGTGAGGTCGCCCGTCAGCTGCGCGTTCAGCGTTGCCGACGCAGTTCCCTGCGCTGCTGCCGCGCCAGCAAGACCCAGCGCGGCGAGAGCGAGAATCCAGCCCTTCATTGCAGTTCAAGCACGACGACCGACTTGGCCGGCAGCGTCACGACGAGAGTACCGCCCTGCACGCTCGCCCCTGTAAAGGCGGCCGGCTTGACCACGTCGGGTGCGTCGAAGGTGTTGTGCGAATTGATCGCCGATGCGGTCAGGATACGGCCCGTCACGCCCGAGGCGCTGACACCGTCCAGCTTGATCGTCACCGTGTTGGGCTGGTTCGGATCGAGATTGGAGAGGCCAACGTGGATCTTGCCGTCCTTGCCCTTCACCGCCGAGCCGCTGACCGCCGGCATCGTGAACTCGTCCTTCGCGTACCAGGGGGACTTGATCTCGATCGGCAGCACGGTGGCGTCCTGCCACGGCTTGTACATCTCAAAGACGTGGTAAGTGGGGGTCAGCACCATCTTGTCGCCATCGGCGAAGATCATCGCCTGCAGCACGTTCACCATCTGCGCGATGGCGGTCATGCGCACGCGGTCGGCGTGCCTGGCGAAGATGTCGAGGTGGATCGAGGCGATCAGCGCATCGCGCAGTGTGTTCTGCTGGCGCAGGAAACCTGGATGCGTGCCCTCGTCCTGCGCATACCACGAACCCCATTCGTCGACCGCGAGGAAGACCCGCTTCTCGGGGTCGTACTTGTCCATGATCGCGCTGTGCTTGGTAATCAGCTCATCCATCTTGCGCGCGCCGTTGAGCGCATCGGCCCAGCCGTGTTCGTCGAAGGCGACGGCGGGCGCCCTCGGCGGCCAGCCACCGGCGGGGTGCACGTAATAATGCAGCGAGACGCCGTCGAGCTGGCCTGCGGCGACACGCATCATCGTGTCGGTCCAGTTGTAGTCATCGACGTTGGCGCCGGCGGCGACCTTGAGGATCTTGGTGCCGGCGGGTGGCTTGATGAACGTGGCGTAGCGCCGCGTCTCGTCCGCCGCGAACTCGGGACGCATGTTGCCGCCGCAGCCCCACAGCTCGTTGCCGACGCCGAAGTACTGGATCTTCCAGGGCTCCTTGTGGCCGTTCTTCGCGCGCTCGTTGGCCAGCGAGCCGGCCGGCGAGGTCATGTATTCCACCCACTCGGCCATCTCGCGCGGAGTGCCGTTGCCGACGTTGCCGGCGATGTAGGCCTCGGATCCGACCTGGCGGATCAGCTCGAAGAACTCGTGCGTACCCACGGTGTTGGGCTCGGTCACGCCGCCCCAGTGGGTGTTGATCTTGACCGGGCGCTTGTTCTGCGGGCCGATGCCCTCGCGCCAGTTGTACTCGTCGGCGAAGCAGCCGCCGGGCCAGCGGATCACCGGCACCGAAAGGTCGCGCAGCGCCTTGACCACGTCGTTGCGGAAGCCGTTGGTGTTCGGGATCTTGCTGTTCTTGCCGACCCACAGGCCGCCGTAGATGCCCGTACCCAGATGCTCGGCGAACTGGGTGAAGATTTCCTTGTGGTAGACCGGGCCGGGCTTGTCGGCCTCGATCGTCGCGGTGGTGGGCTGCCCGCCCGTATCGGCCTGCGCGGTCCCGGTCAGCGCACCCCCCGTGAGCGAGTTCGCGCCGAGCAGCAGGGCCAGTGTGGTGCGACGAAATGCGTTCATCATGCGGTGTCCCCTCCCAGGGATAATCAGTCGTGGAATGCGTCGACAGCTTGGCGATTGCCGCGCAGGAACGCATCGGCGACGAGGCGCAGGGGGGCGATGTCGACATCGCTGCGCCCACCCCGGATGAGGTTGGCGAAGCGGGCGTAGAGGCCCGGGTACTCCATATCCTCGTTGTGCTCGGCGCCGGTCGGCAACGTCAGCACCGCGCCGCCGTTGGACAGCTTGAGCATGCCCGCATCGGTCTCGACCACGATGTCCCACGACTGCGGGCCGGTCTGGCGCCAGTCGAGGTCCATGTGGATGGGCGCGCCGGCGGTGTCGCGGAAATCGATCTGCGCGGCGATCGGCGCGGCGCGGTTGGCGGGGATTTCAAGGGTCGCGGTCTTGAGGAAGACGGGCCGCGGCAGGATATGCGTAAGGATCGAGAGCGCGTTGATGCCCGGGTCGAAGACGCCGAGGCCGCCCGGCTCCCATATCCATGCCTGGCCCGGGTGCCAGACCCGCACGTCCTCGCGCCACACGATCGAGACGCTCTCGATCCGTCGTTCCGCAAGCCATGCGCGCGCGGGGGCGACGCCCGCCGCGAAGCGCGAATGCCAGGCCGCGAACAGCGTCGCGCCGACCTTCTCCGCCCGGCTCGACAGCGCCACGCATTCGGACAAGGTCGCTCCCGGCGGCTTTTCGAGGAAGACGTGCATGCCCTTATCCAGCGCCTGCACCGCCAGATCGTAGCGGACCTGCGGCGGCGTGCAGAGGGCCACCGCATCGACCGCCGGGCCGCTGGCGATCAGCTCGTCCAGGCTCTTGTGGTGCGACACGCCATCGACGCCCGCGTCATGCGGGCTGACCGTGGCGGCGAGGCTGAAGGCCGCGTTTCCGGCGATTGCCGGCAAGTGCTGATCGCGGGCGATCTTGCCCACGCCCACCACCGCGATGCGGATCGGGTCCATCGCTCAGAGCGCCTTGACGAGCGGAGCGCTGGCGTCCGCAGGTGCCTCGGCGCGGGCGAGCGGGTTGGAGACCGGCAGCGTGAAGGGCGCTGCCGAAATCTCGAACACGTCGCCCTCCCGGGTCTGCACACCGTCTGCGAACGAAAGCGTGGCGGTGCCGAAGAAGTGGACGTGCACGTCGCCGGGGCGGCGGAACAGGTCGTACTTGAAGTGGTGGTGCTCCAGGTTCGCGATGCTGTGCGACATGTTCGCCTCGCCCGAGAGGAAGGGCTTTTCCCAGATCGTCTCGCCATCGCGCACGACCTTGCTGGTGCCCTCGATGTGCGACGGCGGCGTGCCGATCAGCAGTTCCGGGCCAAGCGCTGCCTGGCGCAGCTTGGAGTGCGCCAACCACAGGTAGTTATGGCGCTCGGTGACGTGGTCGGAGAACTCGTTGGCGAGCGCGAGGCCGAGACGATAGACGGTGCCGTCCTCGCCGACGATGTAGATGCCGGCCAGTTCCGGCTCCTCGCCGCCGTCCTGCGCGAAAGCGGGCATCGTCAGCACGTCGTTCGGGCCGACCAGCAGCGAGCCATCGCCCTTGTAGAACCACTCGGGCTGCTGGCCCACTTCGCCTGCCGCCGGCTTGCCGCCTTCGAGACCCTCGAGAAACATGCGCATCGAATCGGTCTGCTGGTTCGACAGCGCCGCCTGGTGCATCTTGTCGCGACCCTCGGCCGAGCCGAGATGGGTCAGGCCAGTGCCGGTGAGCAGCAGGTGCGCCGCGTCCTCGTGGTCGATCGGCGCGAGCAGGCGGCCCGCTGCGAGCTCGGCGGCGATGTCGACGGCTTCGCCCTGCCCGCAGGCCCTGGCCGCGTCGGCCAGGCTCACGCCTTCGGCGATGGCGCGCGTCGCAAGTTCGCGGGTGGAAGTGACGCCCGGCAGGACGTGGGCAGCGTCGCCTTCGGCGAGGATGACGGAACGTGCGCCATCGGCGGCGCGGTGCTGGAGCAGGCGAAGGTAGGTCATGGGTCTCTCCCCGGGTTCTTGGCGCTACCGCAGCGCGCCTTCGGAAGGCGCGCTGCGGGGGTTGGTGGCGATCAGTTGAGGGTCAGGGTGCCGTCGATCAGGCGCGGGGCGCCGTCGCCGAAGCTGGCGTCGCGCAGTTCGGGCGGAAGCAGGCCCTGCGCGAGGTTCTGGTAGCTGACCGGACGCAGGAAGCGGTCGATCGCCAGGCTGCCGACCGACGTGGTGCGCGGGTCGGTGGTCGAGGGGAACGGGCCGCCGTGGACCATCGCGTGGCACACTTCGACGCCGGTGGGCCAGCCGTTGGCGAGGATGCGGCCAACCTTGCGCTCCAGCACGGGCAGCAGGCGCGAGGCGGTGCCCTCGTCCGCGTCGTCGAGGTGGAGCGTGGCGGTGAGCTGGCCTTCGAGGCCTTCGAGCAGGGTCAACAACTCTGCCTCATCCTTGCAGCGCACGACGATCGAGGCCGCGCCGAAGACTTCGTTGCCCGCTTCCTTGTCGGCCAGGAACTGCGCTGCCGTGGTCTGGAACAGCACGGCGCCGCCAGTCGTGCGGCTGCCCTCCTCGCCCTTCGCCAGTGTTTCGACGCCCGGCAGGCCTTCCAGCGTCTCGACGCCCTTGGCATAGGCGGCGGCGATGCCGGTGGTGAGCATGGTCTGCGGCTTGGCTTCGTTCACCCCGGTGGTGGCGGCAGCGACGAAGGCGTCGAGCCCCTCGCCCTCGATTGCCAGGATCAGGCCCGGGTTGGTGCAGAACTGGCCGGCACCCATCGTCAGCGAACCGACGAAGGCCGTACCGAGCGCCGCGCCGCGCGCCTTCAGCGCCTCGGGCAGGAGCAGGACGGGGTTGATGCTCGACATCTCGGCATAGACCGGGATCGGCACATCACGCGCCTGCGCCAGTCTGGCGAGGGCGAGGCCGCCGCCGCGCGAGCCGGTGAAGCCCACCGCCATGATGCGCGGGTCCTGGACCAGCGCGGCGCCAAGCTCGTTGGATGGGCCGACGAGGTGCTGGAACACGCCTGCGGGCAGGCCGGCACCGGCAACCGCCTTGGCGATGGCGCTGGCGATCAGGCCACCGGTTATCGGATGCGCCGGGTGGCCCTTGACGACGACCGGGCAGCCCGCGGCCAGGGCCGAGGCCGTGTCGCCGCCGGCGGTCGAGAAGGCGAGCGGGAAATTCGAGGCGCCGAACACGGCGACCGGGCCTACCGGGATCATCCGCAGGCGTAAGTCGGGGCGCGGAATCGCCCGCTCGGGCAGCGCCGGGTCGATGCGCAGTTGCTGCCATTGGCCCTTGCGCACGACGTCGGCGAACAGGCGAAGCTGGCCCATGGTACGCCCACGCTCGCCCTCGCTGCGGCCGCGCGGCAGGCCGCTCTCGGCAGTATAGGCATCAAGCAGCGAATCGCCGATCGCGAGAATTTCGTCGGCGATTCGCTCGAGGAACGCGGCGCGCTCCTCGCGGCTCGTCGCGCGGTAGGTATCGAAGGCTTCGGCGGCCGCGGCGCAGGCCGCCGCGACGTCCGCGGAGGTGCTGACGGGAAGCGGTTCGCCATGCGGTTCGCCGGTTGCAGCGACGATGGAGCGGAATTCGGTCATCTGAGGTCTCCCTATTTACTCCGACATATTAGGAGAGAACGGGAAACGCAATGTTTGTCGTTCCTTCTCTGGGAAATGACTGTTAGTTTCGCGGCCGGAGGGACCATAACCAGTGCCAGATGCCGATTTTACCAATAGCGACATAAGCGGAAAGCAAGGAGACGAGGCACGGGGTCCGGGGAGGCGCCTGCACGGCGCCATCGCCCACAAGCTGGGCACGGCGATCTTGTCGGGCAAATATGCCCCAGGCGACATCCTTTCGGGCGAAGTCGCCTTTGCCGAGGAACTGCAGGTTTCGCGCAGCGCCTACCGCGAGGCGATCCAGGTTCTCACGGCCAAGGGCCTCGTCGCAAGCCGCCCCAAGGCCGGCACCCGCGTCCTGCCGCGCGACCGCTGGAACTTGCTCGACCCAGAAGTGCTCGGCTGGGCCTTCGCCGGGGAGCCGGACATCGAATTCGTCCGCAGCCTGTTCGAACTGCGCGCTATCGTCGAGCCTGCGGCTGCCCGCCTCGCCGCCCAGCGCCGCGACAAGGCCGACCTCAAAGTGATGAAGGACGCCCTCGCCGCGATGCGCCGCCACACCCTCACCACCGAAGCCGGACGCGCGGCGGACCGCGACTTCCACAAGGCCATCCTCCAGGCCACGCGCAACGACGCGCTCCTCGTGCTCAGCGCCTCGATCGGCGCGGCGGTGAACTGGACCACCCAGTTCAAGCAACGCGCCCGCGCGCTGCCCCGAAACCCGATCCCGGATCACGTGCGGGTCTACGACGCGATCGCGGCCGGGGACGCGGCTGGCGCGGCGGAAGCAATGAACGTGCTGGTCGATCTGGCGCTCGAGGATACCAAGAGTTCGATGGTGGACAGATAAGGGAAAGCGTTAAGGGGCATTGCCCCGGACCCTTCGAATGTCGAGGTGACGCGTGCAGCTTCGTTTTGCGCGTACTTTCAGCCGGACAACAATTCCGTCATTCCCGCGAAGGCGGGAATGACGATGCAAATGCGCTCTGACGTAGCCTGCGCCAACCGGCGCCGGGCAGGCAGTCTCGACATTCAGGGATCTCGGGCAATGGCCCCGGGTCTTTCCGCTCAATCTCCAGCCAGAAAAAAGGCCCCGGAAGATCGCTCTTCCGGGGCCAAAATGGTCTACTCGGGCAACCGGGTCTATTCGGCGCCCTGTGGCACGGGAGCGGCTTCGGCATGCGTAACCTTGCTGCCCCACAGCGCGTAGAAAAGGATGTAGAGTTCGCACACCGCGGTCAGCACGAACGATGCCTGGAGTCCGTAGTGATCGGCGATCCATCCCTGCACCGCAACGAGCGCGCCGCCCGCGATGGCCATGACCAGCAGGCCCGAACCTTCTTCGGTCAGCGGGCCTAGGCCCTTGATCGCCAGCGTGAAGATGGTCGGGAACATGATCGAGTGGAACAGGCCCACGAGGATCAGCGACCACATCGCGATCGGCCCGGTGGTGAAGATAGTGACCGCCATGACGACGAACGCGCCGATGGAAAACACCGCCAGGACTTTGGCCGCATCGATCTTGGCCATGACGGCCGAACCGACGAAGCGGCCCACCATCATGCCGCCCCACAACAGCGTCAGGTAACGGCTGGCTTGCTCCGCCGTCATGTTGCCGATCTCCGGGCGGCTGACGAAGTTCACGAACAGGTTGCCCACACCGATCTCGGCGATGAGGTAGATGAAGATCGCGACGACGCCCAGCGTCAGGTTGCGGTGCTGCCACAGCGGGTGGTTCCAGAACCGCGACGCCAGCGAGCCGGCCTTCGGTTCATGGCTTTTCGCGCGCTGCGTGGCAGTGCCCATCGCCGGCAGGGGGAACCGGGCGATGACGATCGCAAGGATCACCAGCACCGCGGCGACCAGCAGATAGGGAAGGATCACCGACTGGGCATCGGCAAGGCGCTCTGCCTCGGTCAGGACGGTGCCCGCCGCCGCCGTGCCTCCCTTGCTGCGGCCCAGGATGAGGTAGCCGCCGAACAGCGGGGCCAGCATCGTTCCTGCCGAGTTCATCGCCTGCACCAGGTTCAGGCGCGAAGACGCCGTCTCCGGCTTGCCGATCACCGCCACATAGGGATTAGCGGCAACCTGCAACAGCGTGATGCCGCTTGCGATCACGAAGAGCATGAGCAGGGTCACGCCGTAGGACGGCATCCATGCGCCCACGGTCATGCCTATCGAACCGCCCGCCATGATCAGCAGGCCGGTGACCAGCGACTTCTTGTAGCCGATCCGTTCGATCAGCAGAGCCGATGGGATGGAGGCGAAGAAGTAGGCGATGAACCATACCGATTCGATCAGCGCCGCCTGGAAATAGCTGAGTTCGAACACGCTGCGCAGGTGCGGCAGCAGCGTACCGTTGATGACGGTGATGAACCCCCACATGAAGAACAGGCTGGCAAGCAGCGTGAGCGCGGGGCCGTAGCGCACGCCGGACGGCTGCGCGTGGACCACTGGGGCATCTCCGGTTGAGACCACTGGGGGCATGACTATCCTCTCAAAACACAACCGGGTCTGGACCTTGGTGGCAAACCGGCTTGCACTGTTTCTATTTGTCGGACTATATGCGCTGAACGACGTCGTCAATGGGCAGCGTCGAAGGCATCTTACAGAATCGACACCCACACAAGAGAGGCGGGATCTAGGGCATGAGGAATCCGGGCAAGATCATTTGGGCGACGGCAGCATCGGTGCTGGCCCTGTCGCTAGGGGCAAATCCGGCACTGGCCGCCGACGCGTCGCAGGCGCCCGCGGGCAAGCTGGCGGATGGCACGCAGGTCGATGCAGTGACTCTCAAGGCCGCCAACGGCGTTTCAGCGACGATCCTCACCTATGGCGCGACGCTGTGGAAGCTGATGGCTCCGGACCGCGACGGCAAGGGCGCCGACGTTCTGCTCGCCTACGACGACGTGGCCGACTTCGAGAAGAAGCCGAACTACTGGGGCGCCACCATCGGCCGCTACGGCAACCGCATCGCCGGCGGCAAGTTCACCCTCGACGGCAAGACCTACCAGTTGCCGCAGAACGACCACGGCCAGTCGCTGCATGGCGGCGGCAAGGGCTTCGACGTCCAGAACTGGAAGCTCGAATCGATCAAATCGGGCAAAGTCGCCACCGCGGTGTTCTCGCTCGTCAGCCCGGACGGCGATTCGGGCTACCCCGGTACGATCAAGACCAAAGTGACCTACTCTTTGGACGAGAGCGGCAACCTGCAGATCGTATTCGACGCGACGACCGACAAGCCGACCGTGCTCAACATGACCAACCACGCCATCTTCAACATGGCCGGCGAAGGGTCGCCTCGCGATGCCACGCAAAACGTGCTGACGATCCCCGCCAGCCACTACACCCCGGTGGACGAGAACCTGATCCCGACCGGCGAGCTGCGTCCCGTCGAAGGCACTCCGTTCGACTTTCGCAAGCCCAAGGCGCTCGCCGGCGACATCCGCGACGGCCGTGACCAGCAGATCGTCTTCGGTCGCGGGTTCGACCACAACTTCGCGCTCGACAAGGGCCAGACCAAGACCCCCGAATTGTCCGCCCGCCTCGAAGATCCCGTCTCGGGCCGTGTCCTGGAGCTGCTCAGCACCGAACCGGGCGTGCAGTTCTACTCCGGCAATTTCCTCGACGGCACGTTCATCGGCAAGCAGGGCCACCTCTACCGCATGGGCGACGGCATCGCGCTGGAACCGCAGAAGTTCCCCGATGCCCCCAACCACCCGGACTTCGCCTCCACCCGAGTCGATCCCGGCAAGCCGTACCGGCATGTCATGATCTACCGCCTCACCACGTCTCCGCGCTGATCTGAACGAAACGAACCGCTCCATGACCGAAAAAACCGCACCGAAACTGCGCTCGCGCGCCTGGTTCGACAATCCCGACAACATCGACATGACTTCGCTCTATCTGGAGCGATACCTGAACTTCGGGCTCAGCCTCGAGGAACTGCGATCGGGCAAGCCGATCATCGGCATCGCCCAGACCGGCAGCGACCTGTCGCCTTGCAACCGCCACCACCTCGTGCTGGCCGAGCGTATCCGCGAAGGCATCCGCGAACAGGGCGGCATCGCGCTGGAATTCCCGGTCCACCCGATCCAGGAAACCGGCAAGCGCCCCACCGCCGGGCTCGACCGCAACCTCGCCTACCTGGCGCTGGTCGAGGCGATCTACGGCTACCCGCTCGACGGCGTGGTGCTGACCACCGGCTGCGACAAGACCACCCCGGCGCTGCTCATGGCGGCGGCGACCGTGAACATCCCGGCGATCGCGCTGTCGGTAGGTCCAATGCTCAACGGCTGGCACAAGGGCGAGCGTACCGGATCGGGCACGATCGTGTGGAAGGGCCGCCAGATGATGGCGGCGGGCGAGCTGGATGCGGACGGCTTCATCAAGCTGGTCGCGTCTTCGGCGCCGTCGACCGGCTACTGCAACACGATGGGCACGGCGACGACGATGAATTCGCTCGCCGAGGCGCTGGGCATGATGCTGCCCGCCTCCGCCGCGATCCCCGCGCCTTACCGCGACCGGCAGGAATGCGCATGGCGCACTGGCAAGCGGATCGTCGACATGGTGCACGAGGACCTCAAGCCCTCGGACATCCTGACGCTGGAGGCGTTCCACAACGCCATCGTCGTCAACGCCGCGATCGGCGGGTCGACCAACGCGCCGATCCACCTTGCCGCCATCGCCCGCCACATCGGCGTCGACCTGCCGCTCAAGGACTGGGAGCGCCTGGGCCACAAGATCCCGCTGCTGGTCAACCTCCAGCCCGCCGGCGAATACCTGGGCGAAGACTACTACCGTGCCGGCGGCGTGCCTGCCGTGGTCGCGCAGCTGATCGGCCAGGGGCTGATCCACGAAAGCGCGATGACGGTGAACGGCCTGACCATCGGCGACAACTGCCGCGATGCCACGATCGAGGACGACAAGGTCATCAAGACCTTCGACAAGCCCTTGGTGGAAGAGGCCGGCTTCCTGGTGCTGTCGGGCAACCTGTTCGACGCGGCGATCATGAAGACCAGCGTGATTTCGGACGAGTTCCGCGCCCGCTACCTCTCGAACCCGGACGATCCGGATGCTTTCGAAGGCCCCGCCGTGGTTTTCGACGGTCCCGAGGACTACCACCACCGCATCGACGATCCTTCGGTCGGCATCACGCCCGAGACGCTGATGTTCATGCGCGGCGCTGGCCCCATCGGCTATCCGGGCGCGGCAGAAGTCGTCAACATGCGGCCGCCTTCGTACCTCATCACCGAAGGCGTGAGCGCCCTGCCCTGCATCGGCGACGGGCGCCAGTCGGGCACCTCGGGCAGCCCCTCGATCCTCAATGCCTCACCCGAGGCGGCGGCGATGGGCGGCCTGGCGCTGCTGCAGACCGGTGATCGCGTGCGCATGGACCTCAAGAAGGGCACTGTCGACGTGCTTATCTCGGACGAGGAACTGGCTGCACGCCGCGCCGATCTCGAGGCCAAGGGCGGTTATCCTTACCCTGCGTCGCAGACCCCGTGGCAGGAGATCCAGCGCGCGCTCGTCGGCCAGATGGATACCGGAGCGATCCTCGAAGGTGCCGAGAAGTACCAGCGGATCGCCCAGACCATGGGCCTGCCGCGCGACAACCACTGACGAAGGCCCATCCTCATTGCGACCCCGGCGAAGGCCGGGAAGCAACCCGCGGCCTCGGCCCATGACGCTCTGGGTTGCCGCGGCCCTGCGGGACTCGCAATGACGAAAGGAGGGGTGACGACGCCCCTTCAAGCAATGACGAAATCGGGCCGGCGTTCCACCGCGCCGGCCCGCTCCCCACCCGGTCTTCGTGGTCCTGTCCGACCGGGGAGCGGGTGGGGGCTCCAACGCGTACCGAGGGAGAGATACCGATGGCCTTATGGCGCAAGATCGAGCGAGACGTACGCGACACCCTGGGCGAAGGCACCCTTTGGTGCGCGCGCGACCGGGCGTTCTACTGGGTCGACATCCTCGCACCCGCGCTCAACCGCATGACGCTCGGGGACGGCGCCATCACCCGCTGGGACATGCCGGCCCCGCTCGGCTGGGTCGCCACGCGCGCTGCGGGCGGATTGATCGGCGGATTTCGCGATGGTGTCGCGGCCATCTCGCTGGACCCGCTCGGCATCGCCACGCGCCATGACCCCGAACCGCACCTGCCCGGCAACCGCATGAACGACGGCAAGGCCGATCGCCACGGCGCCATCTGGTGCGGCACCATGGACATGGCCGAGGAGGAGGTGACCGGCTCGTTCTACCGCCTTTCGCCCGGGGGCGAGTGGCGGGTGATCGATACCGGCTATACAGTGACCAACGGCCCGGCGTTCTCGCCCTGCGGGAACTGGCTGTATCACACCGATTCAGGCCGCCGCACGATCTACCGCTTCCCCTTCGACGCCGAAGGTGCGGGCGCGCGCGAAGAGTTCATCCGCTTTTCCGAGGACGACGGCTATCCCGACGGGATGACCACGGATGCCGAGGGGTTCCTCTGGGTCGCGCACTGGGACGGCGGACGCATCAGCCGCTTCGCCCCGGACGGCACTTGCGACCGCTCGATCGAATTGCCGGCGAAGCGCGTCACCAACATCGCCTTCGCGGGCGAAAACCTTGATCGCATGTTCGTGACTTCAGCCGCGAAAGGCTTGCCGGAGTCGGAGTTCGACGGGGCGCTTTTCGAAGTGGAATCGGGTGTGACCGGAAATCCCGCCGGCGTTTACCTGGGCTGATTCGTCGTCCCTCCGGGACCGTGGGCAGGTCTTCAGGCGCGAGCGTGCATTCGAACGCCTCAAGGATTGCCCATGGTCCCGGATCAACGCCGGGACGACGTGAACCTCAGCCCGTTGCTTGCGACGTCACGCGTCCCGAACGCTCCAGCTTGCCCCAGCCCACGACCCAGCCCGCCACGGCGGAGGCAATCGCGCGCAACACGACCCAGTACATGATCTGCCGATAGACCAGCCGCTGGGCGACCAGCAGGTGAGCGGGATAGCGCACCTTGTGCCCGTCGAGACGGTAGGCGACCCATCCGCACAGTACGTCGATCGCCGTAAAGACGATCCAGTAGACCGCCATGGTGCCGACGTCCCCGCTGGTCTGCGCCCAGCCGTGCGCCGAGACGCGCAGCGCCGTCCCGATGATCGAGAGCACGAGTGCGAGGTCGATCAACGGCGAGATCGCCGCGAAACCGATCTGGAACAGCCACGCCTGCGGCAGGCCGACCAGCCCGAGGCCCGAAGGCGAGCGGCGCGCGATGACCACGCGGTGCTTCCACAGGCACTGCAGCGTCCCGAAGGCCCAGCGGAAGCGCTGCTTGGCAAGCGCGCCGAAGCTCTCGGGCGCCTCGGTCCAGGCAACGGCGCGGGGATCGAAGGTGACGCGCCAGCCCGCGCGCTGGATGGCGATGGTCAGGTCCTGGTCCTCGGCCAGGGTGTCCTCGGGATAGCCGCCGACCGAATCGAGGGCGGCGCGGCGCCACGCCCCAACCGCGCCCGGCACCACGGTCATCGCATCGAAGCCCGCAAGCGCGCGACGTTCCAGGTTCTGCGCGGTGATATATTCGACCGCCTGCCAGCGGGTGACGAGGTTGATCCGGTTGCCCACTCGCGCATCGCCGGCGACCGCACCGATCTGCGGATCGGCGAACCAGCGCGCGAGACGGCGGATCGTCTGGGGCTCGAACTGGGTGTCGGCGTCGAGCGCGATGACGACCTCGCCGGTCGCGTCGCGCAGGGCGCGGTTGAGGGCGGCCGCCTTGCCGCCGTTGCGCAGCGTCAGCAGGGTGACGCGCGGGTCGTCGCCGAAGACTTGCCGGACGATCGTGCTGGTGGCGTCCTTCGATCCGTCGTCGGCAACGATCACCTGGAGCGCCGGATAGTCACTCGCCAGCACCCGGGCCACCGATGCGGCGATCACGCGCTCCTCGTTGAAGGCGGGAATGATGACCGAGACCGTCGGCTCGAAGTGCGGCGGTTCGGCACGCTGACGGCGGCTTTGGAACCAGGCGAGGCCGGCCATGATGACGGCCCGCGCCATGCCCAGCGAGATGGCGACGTAGAACAGCCACGCCAGCACCATCGAAATCGCCATGAGCACCACGAACGCAGTGACGTCGACACGCACGGCGGCAAGATCCGGCGCCGAGATCGCGGGCATCGCCCGGGCCTGCGGGATTCCGACGAGCTGCGAGGCGGTGACGAAGCGGTAGCCTTCCGACTTGAGCGTGGCGATGATGCGCGGCAGTGCCGCCACCGTCTGCGCGCGGTCCCCGCCGCCGTCGTGGAGCAGGACGACGTTCATGGCATTGGCGCTCGACGCGGAATGGACCTGGTCGAGGACCTGCTGGATGATGGCTTGCGTGCCCGGCCGCTGCCAGTCGTTGGGATCGACGTGCAGGCCGACGACGGTGTAGCCCGCCTTCTGCGCTTCCAGTGCCGGGCCGAGTTCGTCGGGCGTGGTCGGCTCCGCGTCGCCGAAGTAGGGCGCGCGGAACAGCGTCATGCTGCGGCCCGTGTAGGCTTCCACCAGCCGCTGCGTGGCGTTGAGTTCGAGCCGGGTCTGCTTCGGCCCCGCATTGGCCAGGTTGGGGTGCGTGTACGTGTGGTTGCCCAGCTCGTCGCCGTCGGCGACGATGCGCTGGAGCAAGCCGGGACTGCCGAGCGCGTTCTCGCCGATCACGAAGAAGGTGCCGGGAACGTGGGCGGCTTCCAGCTCGGCGAGGATCTTGGGCGTCCACGTTGGATCGGGGCCATCGTCGAAGGTCAGCGCCAGTACCTTGGGGTCCGAGCCCCCGGCGCGCTGGACGACGTAGGGCGTAGGCAGGGCTTGGTACTGCTCGTCGTGGATCACGCCGTCGGCATCGAAGCGGATGGTACGGCTGCCGTCGCGCGGGGTAGCGGTGATGCGAAGGATTTCGCCCGAACCCTCGACGTCGGCGCTGCCCGCGGTCCGTGTGATCGACAGGTCCGGCACCCCGCCCTTGCGGAACGCGGCGAGGTCGGCCCAGAAGCCGGAATCCTCGGTGCCCAGGCGCCACATCGCCATGTCCTGGATGCCCAGACGCTTCAGCGCGGCCAGCTCGTTCCAGTTGGTCGCGGCATCGAGCATCCAGATCGCGTGGTGCTGGCTATCCTTGCCGTCACCATCATCATAGGCGAACCCGGCATTGCCGCTGGCGGCATCGAACGTGACCGGCGCGCTGCTGTCGTGCGCGGCCAGCCAGGCATCCTCGATCGAGAGGGCATCGGTCTGGTCGCCGTGCCAGTCGTAGGCATAGCTGCCCAGCGCGACGACGATGCGGTCGGGGCCGATGCGCTTCAAGGCACCCTGCACTTCGCGCACGAACCAGTCCTGTG
The DNA here is from genome assembly GCF_044813085.1 of Novosphingobium sp. BL-52-GroH. Classification (NCBI taxonomy): domain Bacteria; kingdom Pseudomonadati; phylum Pseudomonadota; class Alphaproteobacteria; order Sphingomonadales; family Sphingomonadaceae; genus Novosphingobium; species Novosphingobium sp. BL-52-GroH. Next base: position 250,890 of record NZ_CP171149.1, read on the forward strand.
CCGCGATCGGCCCGGCCTCGCCGCCTTCCCAGTGTTGATCGTAGGCCATGAAGATGATCTTGTCCGAGACTTTCGCCAGCGCTTCGAGCGGCCAGTCGGCAGTCTCCGCCGGCACCGTCACCGCCAGCCGCGAGCCCTGCGGCAACGCCTTGCGCAACTCGCGCAGGAACTGCACGTAGTCGGGCATCGCGCGGGCGGGCAGCGCCTCGAAGTCCATCACCAGGCCCGCCTCGCGGCGCTGCGCCACCATGGCGCCCAGCCGCTTTTCGAAAGCCGCGCGCTGCGCCTTGTCGTGCAGCAGGCCCGCCGCGCCGGCGCCGTCCCATTCGGTTGCGCCGTAGTTCTGTACCATCGGCAGCACCTTGAAGCGGTGCGGCTCGCCCGCGACGAGATGATCGAAGCGCGCATCGCTCTCGACCGCGACGTCGTGGCGCGAGCCCGACACGCTGACCACCGCCGGCACCACCCAGTCGAGGTCGTTGCCATGGTGGACCAGCGACAGGAAGCTGGCATCGTTGCCGGGAAGATAGAAGCCGATGCTGAGCGGCTTCTGTCCACCGGCCGCGTGGAGCTTGGGCAGCCACGAAGTCAGCCGGTGCTTGAGCGGCGAACCGTGCAGGGTGGATGCGTGCAGGCGCTGCAGGGGCAGTTCGAGTTCGCGCTGGGGCGGCACCGCCACCAGCGTGGTCGCGAAGGCCACCGCGCCGATGATGACCGCGATCAGCAGCAACGACACGACGCGCCGCGACCAGCGGCTCCGTCGGCCGGTGGGATCGAAGAAGATGGGCTTGGTCATGGCAGTTCCGGCGCTACGCGAATGAGAGGAACTGGCGGATAGGCCTTGCGGGATGAGGGCGACCTGAGCGCAGTCTTAAATTTTCGTCATGTTAGGCGGCTGGTCGTAATCGTACCGGCGCGGCAGGCCATCCCCTCACCCCATCATGCCCGACCGGAACCAGCGCCGCAGCGACGGAAGCCGGCGCAGTTCACAGCCGCAGACCCGGCAGCGGCACATCTGGACGCCCGATGCATCGACCGTGAACTTGGCCGCCGCGACATGGCGTTCGGCGCGGCAGTCGGCAAGGCTGCCGGTGGCGCGTCTGCCGGGGTTTGCAGGTTCGCTCGCCATGGTCAGATTCCTGCTTTGGGCACGGCGGCGCGCAGCGCCGCAAAGGTTGTCGTAATGAGGCGCGCGGGGTCGCGGTTGAGGTAGTGGTTGCCGGCCAGGCCGATCACGCGCGTCGGCGTGCCGCGCAGCGCGGGACACAGGCTGCCATGCTCCTGAAGCCCGTAGACGCAGATCACCGGGGCCCAATCAAGCCCGCGCATGGCCCGCAGGGGCTTCGCATCGGGAGTGCCGAGATAGGCCAAGCCGCTGGGGTCGGCGCGGAAGAAGACGTCCTGCGCCGGCACCGTCAGGTCGATCGCCGCGACCCGTGCGCGCAAGGCGGGCGACAGGTCGGGCGCGGTGGTGGCGAGAATATCGGCGCCGTAGGACTGTCCCATCAGCAGCACCCGCTGCGCACCGCTGCGGGCGAGCGCCAGGCGGATCGCGCCCGCAACCACCGCATCGGCTTCGGCCCGAGTACGGTGCGCGGCGAAGACCACCGGCGAACTCACACCGACGACGGGTATCCCCCGTTCGGCGATCGCCTCGGCGACGTCCGCCCCCATCCCGAAGTGAAAGCCCATGTCGCCCGAAAGGAACACCGCGGCGAGTTTCGGTCGCCCCGGCGCCTGTACGCCGCCAGCGGGGAAAAAGTGGATCGGTTCGGCGCCGAGCAAGTGCAGCGCCGGGGCGTTGATCGCCGCGAGCGCCAGTACCACGAGCAGCAGGAAGCCCCGCAACAGATTGCGCCGTAGCGGGCGGGATGGGCGATGTGTCATGCCGTGTGCATCCGTTCCATGGACCAAGCGCGGGGCGCTTCCGGTTCGGACCGATGCGGCAGGGCCGGAGCGGCAGCAGGACCCGCGGCGATCAGGCGCGAAACGTCGTGCAGGCCCTGGATGAGGCCGATCCCATGCGGCCCCGCGACGTAGCGGGGCTCCCAGTGGGGCGCGAACTTCTCCTTGTAGCCGCGCAGGCCCCGGAAGCCGTAGAAGCTCTCGCCATGGCGGAACACCAGCGCGGCGGCCTTGGCCCAGGCCGGCGCGAGGTGGCGCCCCTCGATCCCCGACAGCGGCACCTGCCCCAGCGTGAAGCGGCGATATCCGCGCGCCTTGGCCCACAGCATCAGGTTGGCGAAGAGGAAATCCATCGTCCCCCGCGGCGCGTCGTCGCGATGGCGCATGAGGTCGACCGAAGCCTCGGCCTTGTCCTGCGTCAGCCACAGGTTCGCGAAGGCGACGATGCGCCCCTCCACCATGACCAGCGCCATGTCGAAGTTTCGCAAATAGTCGCGATCGAAGCTGCCCAGGCTGAAGCCCTTCTCGCGGTGGCCCTTGGCGGCCATCCACTCGCGCGAGACCGCTTCCAGTTCGTCGAGGATCACGGGAACGGCGGCGGCGGGGACGACGCGCAGGGTGGCGCCGGCCTTGGCCGCCACGCGTTCGGACTTGCGGACGCTGCGCAGCGTCGGCGTGCCCAGTTCGAATGCTTCGAGGTCGACCACGGCCTCTTCGCCGTACTTGACGATCTGAAGGCCCATGCCGATCGCCAGGTCGAGCACGGCGGGCGACACCTCGTAGAGCATCAGGCGCCCCTGCTGGCGGTGCGACAGGTCGCGGATCGCCCAGAGCAGTTCGCCCCACGACCCTTCCGCGCCCACCGGGTCACCCATGACGACCCAGCTCGATCCCTTGACCTGGTACATGACGAAAGCATCGCGCGCGTCCGAGACGAGGAAGCGCTTGTCCCCGGTAAGCGCCAGCATCGCCTCGGTCCGCCCGCTGGTGGCGAGGATCCCGCGGATCGTCGGACCCGCCTCCTCGACGCTCTCGCCGTGGGGGCGGGAGGCGGACGGCGCGAACATCCGCCACAAGGCGAAGCCGGCCAGGAACACCGCAGAGGCGAGCGCAGCGCGCAAGTAACGCGGGGCGTCGGCACGCAGGGCGAACTTCCACCACAAGTCGTCGTCGTAGGGGACGTGGCGATAGGCGAAGAGGCCAGCCCACAGGGCAACCGCCGAGACCATCGCGATGCCTGCCATCCACCCCGCCGTCAGCGGTGCTTCCAGGAGCGCGGTGCGGCGGTAGAAGGCGCCGCGAGTGAGCTGCAGCAGTCCGGCCAGCGCCAGGCAGGCCACCGCCTCCTCATAGTCGATGCCCTTGGTCAGCGAGAAGAACGCACCGGCGACCAGCAGCAGGCGGGTGGCCAGGCAGGCGCCATCGAGCCGGCGGTAGAGGCCGGGCGCCAGCAGCAGCAGCGCCGTGCCCACGAGGCTGGCGGCGATGTGGCTGGCCTCGATGAAGGGCAGCGGCAAGACGTCGGCCAGGAGGCCCATGCGCGCGTGGATCGCGGGCAGCGAGCCAGACAGGAGCAGCATCCCGCCGCCCAGGAACGCCGCCCCGCTCAGCAGCAGCGGCGAAAGGCTGGTGGCGAGCATCTGCATCCCGTCGACCAGCCTGGCGACGCGGCGGCTTCGTACCCCTTCGTGCCAGGCCAGCAGCAGTGCGGCGATGACCAGCGGCAGCAGGTAGTAGACAAGGCGGTAGGCGATGAGCGCGGCGAACAGCGTCGCCCGGTCACCACCTTCGTCGGGGACGACGGCCAGGACCACCGCCTCGAACACGCCGAGACCTCCAGGCACATGGCTGACCAAGGCGATGACGATGCCCAGTGCATAAGCAAGCACGAAGGCGGGAAGCTGGGCGGAATTGGCGGCGGGGAGCAACACGAACAGCGCTCCCGCCGCGCAGGACAGGTCGACGAAGCCGATGCCGGTCTGCGCCACGATGTCGCGCGGGCGGGGGATCGGCAGCCGGACGCCGAGAAGCGATAGCGGACTCTTCACACGCCCGGCAGCGACCGTCAGGCTCGCCATGAGCGCCAGCATCGCCGCCCCGGCAAGATGCGTGAGACCGGGGCCCAACACCAAGGCGCCCAGGTCCAGCCCGCCCGGATGGACCAGCATCGCCGCGCCCGCGACGGTGACGACCCCGGCCCAGAAATTGCCCGCCGCCAGCGCGACGACGCGCGCCACGTCGGGCCCGTCGAGGCCGGCCGCGACATAGATGCGATAGCGCGCCGAACCGCCGGTCAGCAAGGAAAGCCCGAGGTTGTGGCTCAGCGTATAGCTGGTGAAAGAGGCCAGCGCCGCGGTCCGCCAGGGCAGCGGCCGCCCGATGATCCGCAGCGCGAGGTAGTCGTAGAAGGTCAGCGCGAGATAGCTCCCGGTCGTGAAGGCCAGCGCCAGCGCGATCTGCATCGGGGTCAGCGCATGGACGGCGGCCCGGACCTGCGAATAGCGGATTTCCCGAGTCAGCGAATCGAGCGCGGCAAAGCCCAGCGCAATCACCGCGAGAACCACGCCTACCGTCACCAGCCGACGATGGCGCCCGAACAGGACGCGCAGGGCGTTCATGCCGGCACCTGCGCCACGCGGGTCCAGACCTGCGACTTGCACAGCAGCCCGCCCAGGATACAGCCCTTGACCTTCAGCCGGTCGGGCGAGACTTCGTCGATTTCCGAGTAGAAGCGTCGGCCCATGTCGGGAACGAACACGGTGCCCTGCCACACCCCCTTGCCGCGCAGGCGGTAGTCCTCCAGTAGTTCGGTGCCGACGAGGCGCGGCACGCTGGCGTCGCTCGCATCGGCCAGCGCCTGCCGGCTGGCCCAGACGATCCGGCCGCACAGCGTCGCGCCCGTGGCGTTCGCGCATGCATCGGTATGGACCACCAGGCTGTGCTTGGGGTTCATCCAGATTCCCAGCGCCCCGCCCGCCGGGCGCCCTTCGGCCGCGAGGCCCGGGGTTGCCCCGAGGGAGGCCAGCAGGCCGAGGATTGGGATCAGGAAGGCATAACGCATGGCAGGCTCCGTGGTATGGGCCCCGGTTAGTCGCCTGCGGATTGCAGGACCTTCGCTGCCAGATGAAAAATCGGCAATCTGGATGCGAGGTCCGGAAAACGCGTGTCCGGAGCCACGACTGGCCTCAGCTTCCGAGCGAATAGGTGATGACGAAGCACGCCATCGTCAGCATCAGCATCGCCGCGATGAAGGCGCCGTCGGCTACTCGCTCCAGCCAGTGCAGCCGGGTGAAGGACTGCACGCGCAAAGCGAAATAGGAACACAGAGTCGCCAACAGGAACGCCAGGGCGTCGGCGGAAAGAAGGTCGTCCGCAACCGTCTCGCCCCCGCGCACCACGATCGCGACGCGCAGCAGGCCGATCCCGGTCATGCACACGCCGACCATGGCCGAGGCGATCGGGCAGATGAGGCGGCAGGTCCCTTCGTCGAGCCTGGCGCGGCGGTGGTGGGGGCTGTCTTGCTGGCTATCGTGCACAGTGGGGGATTCCATCGTCGGGACCTTGCTGTCGGGCAGTTGGCACGGATACGATGGCGCGTCCCTCCTCCCGCTGGAGGAAAGATGATCGAAAGTTAATGTATTCCCCACGCCCCGCAATATGCGGCAAGGGTAGACACCGAAGTGCAATCACGGGGACGGCCAGCGGAATGAGCAACAAGATCCTGCTCGTCGAAGACGATGCGGCCACTGCCGAATTCATCGCCAAGGGGCTCGAGGAAGCCGGCTTCCTCGTCGACCGAGCGGCGAACGGGCGGGACGGCCTGTTCCTGGCGACCGACGGCGGCTACGGCTGCATCGTGCTCGATCGCATGTTGCCGGGGCTCGACGGCATGGCGGTGCTGGCCGCGCTGCGTGGGGCGGGCGTGGAAACGCCGGTCATCATCCTCTCCGCACTGGGCTCGCCCGAGGACCGCATCAAGGGCCTGACCAGCGGCTGCGACGACTACCTCGTCAAGCCTTTCACGTTCGCCGAACTGCTCGCCCGCATCCGGCTGCTGATCCGCCGCGGCGCTCCGTCCGCGCCGGGCCCGGACACGGTGCTGCGCTGCGACGACCTGGAAATGGACCTGCTGTCGCGCCGCGTGCGCCGGGGCGAGCGTGCAATCGAGCTGCAGCCGCGCGAATTCCGCCTGCTGGAATTCCTGTTGCGCCACGTCGACCAGGTCGTCACCCGCACGATGCTGCTCGAAGGCGTGTGGGACTATCATTTCGATCCCGGCACCAACGTCGTCGACGTGCATCTGAGCCGCCTGCGCAAGAAGATCGACGAGGGCGAGCTACGGCGCCTGCTGCACACCGTGCGTGGCGCCGGCTACCGGATCGGGCCCGAACCGTGATCTGGCGGTCCACTACGTTCCGCTTCGCAGCACTGGTCTTCCTGTTCCAGATCATCGCCGCTGCCGTGCTGCTGTTCGGGCCGGCCGTGCTGCTGCGCTCGCAGAACCACGCCGACGCCGTCGCGGTCGCCGAAACGATGCGCGACGACCTGCTGGACACCTACGGCAACGGCGGCCTGCCCGCCCTCACCCGCGCGGTCGAGATACGCGCCTCGCGCCGGGTCGAGCGTGCCGCCGTACTGCTGCTGGCCAGTCCCGCCGGCGCGCCGATAGGCGGCAACCTCGACCGGCTGCCTGCCGATCCGCCGCCGGGCTCCCCCTATACGCTGGTCAAGCTGAAGCGGTCGGGCCACGCCGAACCAGAGGCGATGCTGGTGCAGTCGATGCGACTGCCCGACGGCTCCGTCCTCGTCACTGGCACCGTCGTCGAGAGCGAGCGTCAGGTGCTCGACCTGCTCGAACGCACCAGCATGATCGCGCTGGGCCTGTCGGTGGTCTTCGCGGCGGCGGCGGCGTTCCTCTCGACCCGCTTCATCCTCGGCCGCCTCCAGGCCAGCGTCGCTACGCTCGGCGATGTGCGCGCCGGCAACCTGGCGCGCCGGGTGCCGCCCGACGACACCGGCGACGCCTTCGCGCTGCTCGGCAGCGAAGTGAACCAGGCGCTGGACCGCGTGGCTGCGCTCAACGACGAACTCAAGATCGCCACCGACACTCTCGCCCACGACCTGAAGTCCCCTCTCACCCGGATGCGCGCCGCACTCGACCGGGCAGCGCAACACGTCGAGGACCCGCTGGCTCAACCCTTCGTCGACCAGGCCCTGGCGGAAAGCGAACGCCTGCTGGCGATCATCGAGACCGCGCTGAGCATCACCCGAGCCGAGGCCGGCCTCGGCCGCGAGAGCTTCGTCCCTGCCGACCTCTCCGAACTGCTGGAAACCGTCGCGGAAATCTATTCGCCGCTGGTGGAGGACCAGGGGCGGGCCATCGTGGTCAAGGCGCCCGCCGCATTCGACATGCCCGTGCATCGCCAGCTTCTGGACCAGGCGATCGGCAACCTCGTCGACAATGCGCTCAAGTACGGCGCCGGGACCATAACCCTCTCGCTGGTCCCCGACGAAACGGGAGCTACCATATCGGTCGCCGACGAGGGGTCCGGCATCGCGCCCGGCCAGCGCGAGCAGGCCATGCGCCGGTTCAGCCGCCTCGACGAAGCGCGAGGCGGCTGGGGGGCGGGGCTCGGGCTCTCGCTCGTGCAGGCGGTCGCGCACCTCCATGCCGGCACGGTCGAACTGCGCGACGCCGGACCGGGGCTGGATGTCACGATCCGCCTTCGCGGTGCGGTTCGCCACTGAGGTTCACACGATGGCGGGGCGTCCTGCCCGGCGAAACAGCGCCGTCCCGAGCGCGAGGTTGCCGAGCAGGACCAGCCCTTGCGCGGCAAGGAAAGGCGGCTCGGTGCCGCTGGGGGCAAGGGCATGGAGCGCTGGCAGCTTCTGGAACGCCTGGACCACCAGCACGAACATGTTGAGCCACAGCGAGGCCGTCGCCGCGATGGCGAAGACGCGCGGGGCGCGGCTCCCCATCGCACGGGTATGGCGTGCGGCGAGGCTGGCGGCAAGGACCACGCTGGTCACGATCCCGGTGGCGAAAGCCGGGGTCACCCCGATGAAGGGGAACAGGAACCCCGTCAGCACCGTCGCGACGGTGGTCCAGATGAACAGCGGCAGGAGCACTCCCGCCGGTTTCCCCGCCGCGAGCCGGGGAAGCGCGACGAGGCCGCTGGCGATCGCGATCAGGCTGATCGCGACGTGCAGGACGACGAACTGGGGAATGGTGAGGCCGAGGATCATGGCACGACCTCCTGTCAGGCCACGGCCGCCGCGCCGTAGCGCGACGCGGCATGGGCATGCGAAAGGTTGGGTCGCAACGCACTACGGGCGGCGACGTAGGCTTCGTAGTCGGCCATGTCCGGCAGGGCTGGGATCGTCACGGTCTCGCCCAGGTCGAGCCCGGCGAGCGCGGCATCGACCATTTCGTCGACGTGCATGACCATCTCGGGCGGCAGGCCGGCAAGCGCCTCCTCCGTCCAGATCGCCGTGCGGGTGATGCCGGGCAGCACCGCCTGGACGCGCACGCCCTTGGGCCCAAGCTCGGCGTGCAGGGCCTCGGAGAAGGCCAGCACGAAGGCCTTGGTGGCCGGATAGACCGAAGTGAACCCTTCCGGCATCAGTGCCGTCACGGAGGTGACGTTGATGATCGTACCCGCGCCGGCTTCGGCCAGGTGCGGCGCGATCGCGGCGGAGAGGCGGGTCACGGCGCGCACGTTGAGGTCGATCATCCCCGAGAGATAGTCGGGATCGGCCGCTAGAATCGGGCCTTCGTTGGCGATGCCGGCATTGTTGACGAGGCCGGTGATCGTCCGGTCCTCGCGCAGCCGCGCCTCGATTCCAGCGAGGGCCCGGGCGTCGGCCAGGTCCGCGCCGATCACTTCGACCGAAACCCCGGTTTCTGCGGAAAGGGTCGCGGCAAGGTCGGCGAGCCGGTCGACCCGGCGGGCCACGAGGATCAGGTCGTGCCCGCGACGGGCGAGGCGGTCGGCGTAGACGGCACCGATGCCGTCCGAGGCGCCGGTGACGAGGAAGGTCTGCTGGGTCATGGGAAATCTCCTTGGTTTGCTGGTAGCGGAGATTCTGGCGGCGAAGGCACCGCCGCCAGAATGCCTTCAATCGCGGATGAAAGCGAGAAGATCGGCGTTGAAGCGATCCTGATGGGTCATGGTAAGGCCATGGTCGGCACCTTCGTAGACGACGAGCCGGGCGTCCTTGACGATCTTGACGGTTTCGCGCGCCGATGCGCCGATCGGCACGATCTGGTCGTCGTCGCCGTGCAGCACGAGCGTGGGCACGTCGAACTTCGCCAGATCGTCGTGGAAGTCGCTTTCGGAGAAGGCGCGGATCGAATCGAGCTGTCCCTTGAGGCCGCCCATCATCCCCTCGCGCCAGAACTCCTGGCGGATGCCTTCCGAAACTTGCGCACCTTCGCGGTTGTAGCCGTAGAAGGGGATGGTGAGGTCGAGGAAGAACTGGCTGCGGTTGTCGTACGTGCCCTTGCGGATCGCGTCGAAGGCGTCGATCGGCAGGCCTCCGGGGTTCGCTTCGGTCTTCAGCATCAGCGGGGGCACCGCGCCGATCAGCGCGACCTTGGCGACACGCCGCGTGCCGTGGCGGCCGACGTAGCGGGTCACCTCGCCGCCGCCGGTGGAATGGCCGACGAGCACCGCGTCGTGCAGGTCGAGCGCCTCGATCAGTTCGGCGAGATCGTCGGCGTACTGGTCCATGGTGTTGTTCGCCCAGACCTGGTCGGACCGGCCGTGGCTGCGGCGGTCGTGGGCGATGGTGCGAAAGCCTTGAGCGGCGACGAACTGCATCTGCGCGTCCCAGGCATCGGCGCTCAGTGGCCAGCCATGCGAAAAGACGATCGGCTGGGCGTCCTTGTCACCCCAGTCCTTGTAGAAGATGCGGGTGCCGTCCTCGGTGGTGATGGTGTTCATTGTCTGTCTCCTGTCCTGAAGAGGGCCTTTCCGCCCGGTGAAACAGAAGTTACGCTGCCTCTCGGCACGGCAGGATTGGCGGTTCCGACATAAGCCGGGCCAAAACTGACAAACGAGGATCTGGCATATGGCGAGCGCTCATACGGGTGGCGAGGTGGGTCTGGTTCTCTATCCGGGCTGCCAGATGGCCATGGTTCACGGCATCACCGACCTGTTCGCCATCGCCTCGATGTTCTCGGCCGCCCGGGGCGGTCCGCCGATCCGGGTCAGCCACTGGACAATGGATGCCCAGAGCCGCCTGGGGCGCAGCCACGACACCGCTCCCGGCGAGCCGGGCGAACCGGCGATCATCATCGCCCCCGGACGTCTCACCGGCCCGCCCGACGCCGAGGAGGCCGCGCCCTACGCCCGCTGGCTGCTCAACCGCCATGCCGGCGGCGCGGTCCTGGCATCGACGTGCGGCGGGGCCTTCCTGCTCGCGTCGACCGGGTTGCTGGCGGGCCGTCCGGCAACCACGCACTGGGCCTTCGCGGAAGCCTTCCGCGCGCGTTTCCCCGAGGTGCTGGTGGACCCCGACCGCATGGTGATCGAGGACGGCGACATCATTACAGCCGGCGGGCTGATGGCCTGGACCGACCTCGGCGTGCGGCTGGTCGACCGGCTGCTCGGCCCCACGGTGATGATCGAGACCGCCAAGTTCCTGCTCATCGACCCGACGGGACGCGAACAGCGCCACTACAGCAGCTTCGCCCCGCGCCTCACCCATGGTGATGAGACGATCCTCAAAGTCCAGCACTGGCTCCAGGCGCGTTCGGGCCGGCCCACCAGCGTCGTCGACATGGCCCAGGAGGCCCGGCTGGAGGAGCGCACGTTCTTGCGCCGGTTCAAGGCGGCGACGGGGCTGAAGCCGATCGAATATGTCCAGCACCTGCGGATCGGCAAGGCCCGCGAACTGCTGGAGTTCACCCGCCGCCCGGTCGACCAGATCGCCTGGAGCATAGGCTACGAGGATGCCTCCGCCTTCCGCCGGGTATTCCACCGCATCCTCGGCCTATCGCCGGGCGAATACCGCAGCCGCTTCTCGACCGGCGCGGACATGGCAGTGGCAGCCTAGGCCCCCCCGTGCCGGATTCCTCTCCGTCGCGAAGCGATGGGGAGGCGTGAAGGATGTGCTGACGGTTCAGTAGACCTGCGGGTCGGACCGGAGGCATAGGATGCGAAAGTGAGCGCCCTCGGCCGACGGCACCAGTTCCAGCCCGCCCCCGTAGGCATCCAGCAGCGAGCGTGCGATGGCGAGGCCCAGGCCTGTGCCGCCCTGCTCGCGCTTGCTGGTGAAAAACGGATCGAACACCCGCTCCCTGTCGCCTTCCGGAATGCCCGGGCCGTCGTCGACGAGATCGATACGGACCCTGTCCGCCTCCGTCGCCAGAGCCACGCCCAGGCGGCTCGCACCGGCCTGCCGGGCATTCTCGGCCAGCGTGGTCAGCACTGCCTCCAGCGCCCCGGCATCCATCGAGATGGCAGCCGACGACTCGGGCAGGCGCAGGTCGATCCGGAAGTCCTCCTTGGCCATGGCATCGGCAACGGCGGCCAGCACCGCTTCGGGCTGCGCGGTGGCATCGCGCTCACCGACCAGCACGTCGGCCCGCGCCAGTTCCATCAGCCGTCGCACGAGTTGCGAAAGCCGCCGGGCGTCGGCGGCCATGTTCGCCAGGAAACGCTCGCGGTCTGCCGGGGACATGTCGTCGGCATGGTCCTGCAGCAATTCGATTGCGCCGGAGATAGCTGCCAGCGGAGTCTTGAACTCGTGGCTGACCGAGGCTGCGAAGTCCTTGAGGTAGCGGGACCGCTTCTCGATGCTGTCGGCCATCTGCTCGAAGTCGCGGAACAGCGCCCTGACCTCGACCACCTGCAGCGAGGGCTGGCGCGCCGCGACCCGACGGCCGGACGCCAGCTCGCGCGTCGCCTGGCTCAGCCGCTCGACCGGACGGACGATCGCGCGCGACAGCACCGCGGTCACCATCACCAGCATCGCGAGGATCAAGGCCGCTCCCAGCGCGATCTTGCCGCGATCCTCGTAGATGCCCAAAAACAGCGCACGCGGGGACCGCGATACCAGCAGCACGCCCACCACCTTGCCGTCGACGATGATCGGGCGGGCGTGGTGCAGGCGGATGTTGGCCGCCCGGCTCAGCCATTCCAGGGCATGACGGTTCCTGTAGCCCTCGTTCTCGCGCAGCACCGTCATGGCGCTTCCTTCCAGGGCCGCGCGTACCTCCGGCAGGCTGGCGAGGCTGCCGCCCGCTTCCCGGCCGTTCAAGAGCACGCCCCGCCGATCGAGCATGAGGATCGATGCGAGCGTGGTCACCTTGGTTTCGCGGAACGCCGGCATCATCCGAGAGGCCAGGGCAAGGGCCGCGCTGTCCGCCTTTCGGCGCGTCTTGGCCGCATGGGGCCGCGGCGGCAGGATCGGGGACGACCGCAAGTCCACTTCGGTCGCGCGATCATGGTAGCGCTCCGGGTCCGAAGATAGCGCCGGCTGCATCGGAATCCCCCTCGATACGATCGCCGCGCTGGCTGCGAGCGCCGCGCCCTGGGCGACGAGTTCCGCCTCGGTCCGGCGCACCAGGGCATTTTCGTAGACGCGCAGGAAGATCGCGCCGAAGGCCGGCAGGGCGGCGCAGAACAGCAGCGTGCCGAGCAAGATCGTGCGCAGCCGCAGAACCGGCCAGTGGCCGCCGATCCACGCCTTCAGACGCGCGATCATGCCGAAGAGGACACCCCGGCGCACTCTCCCAGCCGATATCCGATCCCGGCCCGGGTCTCGATCACGTCGGTGCCACCGACGTCGGCGAACTTGCGGCGCAGGTTCCGCACGTGGCTGTCGACGGTCCGGTCCGTCAGCGCGAAGCCGGGCCCGCGGAAACGGTCGATGATCTGGTCGCGCGAGAAGATGCGCGAGGGCGCTTCCAGCAATGTGCGCAGGATGGTGAATTCAGTCGCCGTCAGGCCGATGTCCCTGCCTTCCCACTGCGCCGTCCAGCTTTCGGTGTCGAGGCTCAGCAGGCCCTGCCGCATCACCGAAACGATCGCGCCCTGCAGCGGGCGACCTGCCGTACGGCGCAGGATCGCCATGGACCGCGCCACCACCTCGCGCGGGGAGAAGGGCTTTACCACGTAGTCGTCGCCGCCCAGTTCGATGCCGAGCACCCGGTCGATCTCGTCATCGCGCGAGGACAGGAAAAAGATAGGCACCTCGTTGCCCGCCCGTAGGCGGCGGCACACTTCCAGCCCGTCCATGCGCGGCATGTTGATGTCGAGGATGACGAGGTCGGGGGAATGGCGCTCCACCTGGACCAGCGCTTCCTCGCCATCGGCCGCCTCGATCGTGTCGAGACCCGCCTTGCCGAAGGCGAAGACGAGGAGCTGGCGGATGTGGGGATCGTCGTCGACGATCAGGATCGTACTGGGCATGGGGGCATAGGATCATCTCCCCGGTCGCTCCTGTCAACGTGGCCAGCGATCCCTCCCCCGCGGGAGACGGATCGCGCCGGTCAGGGGGCGTAGAGCGCCCGGGTCGCCACCGCCGCCGCGGAGGCCCGGTTCTCGACCCCGATCTTGATGAAGATCTGCTCCAGGTGCTTGTTCACGGTGCGCGCCGAGATGTTGAGGATATCGCTCATGTCCTTGTTGGATTTGCCGCGCGCGGTCCACAGCAGGACGTCGGCCTCGCGCGGGGTGAGCGTGAAATGGCGGCGCAGGACTTCAGCCTCGCTGCCTTCGCTCGAGGCGGCGATGCGGAACAATGCCTCGCCCGCACCGGCCTGCCCCAGCGGGGTCACCAGATAGCGGTCGCCCGCCTGGCCCAGCGTGATTGCCGCAGCCTCGCGCGCACCGTCCGCGAGCCAGTCGTCGAAGGCCCGCCGGCTTTCGGGTGTCATCGCAGACAGCAGTTCGTGCGCCGGCGGCGTCGTCCAGGCGATCCTGCCGCGGGCGTCGCAAGTGAACAGGCGCGCGCCCACGCTTTCCAGTCCGGTCAGGGCGCTGCGGGCCTTGCGGGCATTGTCGAGGTGCACGCGAATCCGCGCACTCAGTTCGTCCAACACCAGTGGCTTGGTGATGTAGTCCACCCCGCCCGCGCCGAGGCCCATGACGACGTGGTCGGTATCGCTCAGCCCGGTCATGAAGATCACCGGCGCACCCGCCGCGCGGGGATCGGCCTTGAGGCGGCGGCAGGTCTCGAAGCCGTCGAGACCGGGCATGACCGCGTCGAGCAGGATGAGGTCCGGCACCGTGCCTTCCAGCAGCGCCAACGCCTCCAGGCCGTCCGCGGCGAGCACCGGCTCGCTGCCCTGCGCGCGCAGGAATGCCGCCAGCATGGCACGGGTATCGCCGTCGTCGTCCACGACCAGGATCGTCGCGTTCATTCGCCCACCCTTTCCGCGGGCGCCGGTTCGAGGTCTAGCAGGACGCCGATGCGATCGAGCAGGACGTCGATCTCGTAAGGCTTGGTCAGGTAGTCGTCGTGGGGGTCGTCGGAGCGGCGGGCGCGCTGGAAATCGTGGACATTGGCCGAGACCATCAGGATCGGGGTGTCCGCGTCCAGCGCCCGGATCGCGCGGGCGGCTTCCCAGCCGTCCATGCCGGGCATGGCGATGTCCATCATCACGAGGTCGGGCCGCCCCTGCACGAACGCCTCGACGCCGGCCCGGCCATTGTCGGCGAACCGGACCTCGAACCCTAGCGGGACCAGCAGGTCGCGGACCAGTTCGAGGTGGACCGGGTCGTCGTCCACCACGAGCAGGCTGCGGCTCTGCCCGGCGAAAGCGGGCGCCGCGATCGCGACCTCGTCGGGCGGCGGCGCTTCGGAAAAGAACATCTTGACCTTGAAGGTGCTGCCCATGCCCGGCCGACTGCTGACCGTGAGCTGCCCGCCCATCACGTCGACCAGCATCCGGGTGATCGTCAGCCCGAGCCCCACGCCCTTCTGCCCGCGCACCGTGCCGATCCGCTCGAAGGGCTCGAAGATACGGTCGAGCGCGGCCTCCTCGATGCCGACGCCGGTATCCACCACCTCGAACTCGGCCACCGGGTCACGCCAGTAGACGTGCAGCGCCGCCGTGCCGGCGGGAGTATACTTTATCGCGTTGGAGATGAGGTTGATGAGCACCTGGCGCAGACGCTTCTGGTCGGTGTAGATCCAGGTCGGGAGATGGCCGGGGCGGCTGTGCTCGAACTGGATACCGCGCGCCGCCGCCTGGATTCGGAACATGTCGACGATCTGGGTGAGCAGGTCGGTCAGGTTGACCCGCTCGCGCGCGATGCGCACCGATCCGTTCTCGATCCGCGAAACGTCGACGAGGCCGTCGACGAGATCGGCGAGGTGAGTGGAACTGCGCCGGATCACGCGTACCGCATCGGCCACCGGCGCGCTCTGGCCAGAGCGTTCGAGAAGCTGCGCGTAGCCCGATATCGCATTGAGCGGCGAGCGGATCTCGTGGCTCATGCCGATGATGTAGCGGCTCTTGGCGATGTTGGCCGCTTCGGCGGCGTTCTTGGCGCGCTGGAGTTCGGCATCGGTCAGGGCATGGGCGGCGATCTCCTTCATCAGCGAGACGGTCTGGCGCTCGGTCTCCTGCTCGGCCGCGCGCTGGCTCTCGCGCGAGAGGGTGAAATACCAGGCGCCGAAGCCCGCGATGGCGGTGAAGCCGACGAAGACCGTGCGCAGGACGCTGGCCAACGCGTCGGCATCGTCGCCCGCCACGCTGCGCTGGTAGTAGATCAGCAGCAGCACCAGTCCGCCGATCCCCAGGCACACGCAATAGGCCAGGAGGAAACGCAGGACGCGGGCGTAGACTTCGTCCGCCAGCTTCGATGGCAGATATCGCCGCGCGGCCGGGATCAGCCCCTCTATCGACTGAGGGCGTTCCTTGCATGCATCGTGGCAGCGCGCTTCCAGCGTGCAGCACAGCGAGCAGATGGCGCCATCATAGACCGGGCAGAGCGCCATGTCGGGCGCCTCGAAACGGTTCTCGCAGACCTTGCAGGTGCACTCGCCCGGCGCGAAGGTGTCGCGGGGGCGGGCTAGATAATAGCGCCCGCCGGTGGCCTTGGCGATCAGCGGCGACAGGGCGAAGGAGACGGCCAGCCCGATCACCGGGGAGAGCATCTGCGGCACCTCGCCGAACAGCCCGGCGAAGCACAGGGTCGAGCACAGGATCGAGATCGCCATGGCCCCGACGCCGACGGGATTGAGATCGTGGAGGTAGGCGCGGCGAAACTCGATGCCGGGTGGGGAGAGCCCCAGCGGCTTGTTTATCATGAGATCGGCAATCACCGCGCCGAACCACGCCACTGCGAAGTTGGAATAGAGCGTAAGCACCCGCTCCACCACGGTCTGGATGCCGCCCTGCATCAGCATGAGCGCGATCAGGGTATTGAACACCAGCCATACCACGCGCCCCGGATGGCGGTGGGTCAGGCGCGAGAAGAAGTTCGAGGACGCGATCGATCCGGCATAGGCGTTGGTGACGTTGATCTTGATCTGGCACAGCGCCACGAACACGATGGTCAGCACGATCGCCCCGGTCCGGTCCGCCACGAGGCCACCGAACGAGAGAAAATAGAGCATCGCCGGATTGCCCGCGTCGTCCGCGCCGAGGCCTTTGGATAGCGCCACCACCGCCAGGAACGAGCCGATCGCGATCTTGCCGGCGCCGATCACGATCCAGCCCGGGCCGGTCGCCAGCAGCGCCGACCACCAGCGCCACTTGCCGATGGTCTCGCGCTCGGGGAGGAAGCGCAGGTAGTCCACCTGCTCGCCGATCTGGGGCAGAAGCGAGAGGAATACCGCCAGCGCCACCGCGAAACTCGCCAGCGGGCGGGCCTGCTCGGCGCCCTGGAAGCCGGTCCACAGGGCAAGCCCTTCGGGACCCTGCGCGGCGAGGAACAGGATCGGCGTGATCTGCAGTACCAACCAGAGCGGCTGCGTCCAGTTCTGCCACTGGCTGATGCGCCGGAACCCGTAGGCGACGATCGGGATCACCACCATCGCACTGATGAGGTGGCCGATCGGCAGCGGGATGCCGAAGCTCAGCTCCAGCGCGGCCGAGAGGATCACCGCCTCGATCGAGAACAGGATGAAGGTGAACGAGGCATAGACCGCCGAAGTGATCGTCGAGCCCAGATAGCCGAAGCCCGAGCCGCGCGTCAGCAGGTCCATGTCGACGCCGTAGCGTGCGCCATAGTAGCAGATCGGTACGCCGGAGATCAGGAAGATCGCGGAGGCCACCGCCAACGCCCAGGCCATGCTCTCGAAGCCGTAACCGATGGTGACGGTGGCGCCCAGCGCTTCGCAGGCGAGGAAGGCGATCGAACCCAGCGCGGTATTGGCGACCCAGCCCGGCGACCAGACCCGCGCCTTCGTCGCCGTGAAGCGCAGCGCATAGTCCTCCAGCGTCTGGTCGTTGACCCACTGGTTGTAGCGCCGGCGTGTGCCGACGATGACCTGGCGCTTGATGGCGACGTCGGACGTCATGCCTGGATCAGTCGCCGTCTTCGTCAACCTGACTCAACCCCCTCAAGACAATCCCGCCAGCAAAAGGCCCAGGCCCGCGCTTCCGGCCCCGATGCCCCGCAGCGCCGATACCGGCAGCACTCGCGCCAGAGCGTAGCCGCCCACGTGGAGGACCGCGCTCGATGCGAGGAAACCGGCCGCGAACAGCGCCGGCGCCGCGCCCTCGGGTGTCTCGATGCCATGGGCAGCGCCGTGCGCATAGCCGAATACCGCAATTGCGAACATCGCCAGTGGAAGTGGAGCACGAACCCACAGCGCCGTAGCCGTCCCCAGCGCGACCAGCGAGGCGAGGATGCCCGCCTCCGCGAACGTGACGGGAAGCCAGGTGCACGTTGCAAAGCCCGCGAGCAGCGCGGCGAGGAACGTTGCCGGCAACACCCAGCCCGAACGCCTGACGAAGACCGCCGCACCGAGCCCGACCAGCAGCATGGCCGCGAGATGGTCCGCCCCGGTCAGCGGATGCAGGAGGCCGGCGGCGAAGGACGTGTCGCCGTGGCCGGGATGGGCCGAGGCAAGGCCTGGCACAAAAGCGGCGGCGAATGCGAAGAGTGCGGCGATACGCTTCATGCGGCGATCCTTTCGGGCAGGCCCCCGGCCTTGACGATGAATGTGGCGATCTCCTCCAGTCCGTGCCCCGCGCGGATATTGGCGAAGACGAAAGGCCGTGTCCCGCGCATCTTCCTCGAATCCCGATCCATCACCTCGAGGCTGGCGCCTACCATCGGCGCGAGATCGATCTTGTTGATGACCAGAAGGTCCGAGCGGGTGATGCCCGGACCGCCCTTGCGCGGGATCTTGTCGCCCGCCGACACGTCGATGACGTAGATCGTGATGTCGGCCAGCTCCGGGCTGAACGTGGCGGCGAGGTTGTCGCCCCCGCTCTCGATCAGGATCAGGTCGAGGCCGGGGAAGCGCTTTTCCAGCAGTTCCACGGCGGAAAGGTTCATCGAGGCGTCCTCGCGGATCGCCGTGTGTGGGCAGCCCCCGGTCTCGACGCCGACGATGCGGTCGGGCGACAGCGAACCGGCGCGGGTGAGGAACTCGGCATCCTCGCGCGTGTAGATGTCGTTGGTGATCGCGGCGAGATCGTAGGCCTCTCGCAAATGCTTGCACAAGGCATCCATCAGTGCCGTCTTGCCCGACCCGACCGGGCCGCCGATGCCGACGCGCAGTGCGCCGTTCGTGGGTATAGCATTCATGTGCGGAATAGCCTCGTGTACTGGGTTTCGTGGGCCATGCAGCCGAGATCGGCGACGAGCGTGCATCCGCCCAGCGCCTCGAAGGGATCGCCATCGGGCAGCGCACAGGCGTCCTCCACCGCGCACAGGACCGCCGCGCGGCAATCGCGCAAGGTGAGCTGGCCGTCGGTCTGGCCGAGCGGCACCAGCCGCTGCGCCGCCGAGACGAGGTTGGACACCGCCCCGTGCAGCCATGCGGTCAGCGCGCGGGCGAGGTCGATATCGCGCCCGGCGAACAGGATCGCAGCCACGACGGGGTAGGCCGCCTCGACATCGCCCAGTGCCTCGACCTGCGGAGCGAACCGCTCGACGCCCGAGGCCGAGCGGGCGATGCGCACGAAGGCCGCGCCTTGCGCGGTGCTTTCCAGCCGCCGCTCGTGCCCGACCTGGCTGGCGAGCGCGAGGTCGGCGACTTCGGCCAGCGCCCGCTCGTCCCCTGCCCGCGCGGCGCGGAAGGCATAGGTGAACAGGACGAGGTCGTTGCGGATGGCGCCGTGCCCGATGAGCGCCAGGAGCCAGGCGCAGGTGCTGGCGCGGTCGGTGACGTGGCCTGCCTCCACTGCCCATTCAAGTCCGCCCGAGTGGGCGAAGGCGCCGATCGGCCAGGCCGGCGACATCCAGCTCATCAGGTCGAAGAGATCGGCGTCAGCCATGGGCGTGACCATGGTGATGGTCATGATCGTTGTCATGGTCATGGTGGCCGTGGCCGCCCGCGGAATAGGCCCCGCCTTCGGGGTCGAACGGCGCGATGACGTGGTGTACGTGGCCTCCGAGGCCCTCGACCATCCCGGCGATGACGTGGTCGTGGCGGATCAGCAGGCTTTGCCCGGCGAGCTGCGTCGGCAGGTGGCGGTTGCCCAGGTGCCAGGCGATGCGCACCAGTTGCGCGGTGGAGTGGGCATGGATTTCCAGCAGCGCCTCGCCCACCGCCTCGACCCGGACGCTGGCGCCGCTGTCGAGCCGCAGCGCGTCGCCGTCGCGCAGGTGGACGGCGCGCGGCATGTCGAGCAGGATCACCGCGCCCGCTTCGGTCGTGAAGACCATGCGGCGGCGGTTGCGCTGGTCGAAGTCGAGACGGACGGTGTCGGCCGCTTCGGCGGCGCCCCCCGGGATGATGGCGGTGATGCGCTGCATGGTCTCAGGTTCCGTTCGATGGAGCCGGGAGTGGGAGGCCCCCTCCGTCGGCCCTGCGGCTTGCTACCTCCCCATTCCTTCGGAGCAGGAAGGATTCGGGACGGCGGGGGTTTCCGGCAAAGGGAGCGGCGCGTCGCATCAGTGGCCCTCAATACAGGAAGTATCGCTGCGCCAGCGGCAGCTCGGTGGCGGGTTCGCAGACGAGGAGCTGGCCGTCGGCGTGCACCTCGTACGTCTCGGGATCGACGCGGATGTCGGGCAGCGCATCGTTGTGCTTCATCTGCGCCTTGCCGATGCCGCGCACGCCTTCGACGGGGAGCACCGTGCGCGAAAGGCCCAGTTCGCCCGCGATATCCGCCTCATGTGCCGCGCGGCTGACGAACGTGATGCAGCTGGCCGCCATCGCCCGGCCGTACTGCCCGAACATCGGCCGCGAATGGACCGGCTGGGGCGTCGGGATGCTGGCGTTGGGGTCGCCCATCATGGCGCTGACGATCATGCCGCCCTTGAGCACCATGTCGGGCTTGGCGCCGAAGAAGGCCGGGCTCCAGATGACGAGGTCGGCCAGCTTGCCCACCTCGACCGAGCCGATCTCGCGCGACAGGCCCTGCGCGATCGCCGGGTTGATGGTGTACTTGGCGACGTAGCGCTTCA
The DNA here is from genome assembly GCF_044813085.1 of Novosphingobium sp. BL-52-GroH. Lineage (NCBI taxonomy): Bacteria > Pseudomonadati > Pseudomonadota > Alphaproteobacteria > Sphingomonadales > Sphingomonadaceae > Novosphingobium > Novosphingobium sp. BL-52-GroH. The sequence continues at coordinate 271,343 of NZ_CP171149.1, forward strand.
CCCGCGCGTTGTCGGACCTCTCGCTGTCGCCCGGCAGGGCGCCGCGCTGGGCCTTCATCTTGTGGGCGGTCTGCCAGGTGCGGGTGATGACTTCGCCGACGCGGCCCATCGCCTGACTGTCGGACGAGAGGATCGAAAGCGCGCCCATGTCGTGCAGGATATCCTCGGCGGCGATCGTCTCCTTGCGGATGCGGCTTTCGGCGAAGGCCAGGTCCTCGGGGATCGAAGGGTCTAGGTGATGGCACACCATCAGCATGTCGAGATGCTCGTCGATGGTGTTGATGGTGAACGGCATCGTCGGATTGGTGGACGAAGGGATGACGTTCGGGAAACCCGCCAGCCGCAGGATGTCCGGCGCATGCCCGCCGCCCGCGCCTTCGGTGTGGAAGGCGTGGATGGTGCGGCCTTTGAAGGCGGCGATGGTGTCCTCGACGAAGCCGCTTTCGTTGAGCGTGTCGGTGTGGATCATCACCTGCACGTCCATCGCATCGGCCACGGACAGACAGCAGTCGATCGCGGCAGGCGTGGTGCCCCAGTCCTCGTGCAGCTTGAGTGCGGCGGCGCCGGCGCGCACCATCTCCTCGAGCGCGGCGGGGTGGCTGGCATTGCCCTTGCCCGACAGCGCGAGGTTGATCGGCAGGCCCTCCGCCGCCATCAGCATGCGCTTGAGGTGCCAGGGCCCCGGCGTGCAGGTGGTTGCGTTGGTGCCGGTCGCCGGTCCGGTGCCGCCACCGACGAACGTGGTGACGCCGCTCGCCAGTGCTTCCTCGACCTGCTGCGGGCAGATGTAGTGGATATGCGCGTCGATGCCCCCGGCGGTGACGATCTTGCCTTCGCCGGCGATGATCTCGGTGCCGGGGCCGATGACGATGTCGACGCCGGGCTGGATGTCGGGGTTGCCGGCCTTGCCGATGGCGGCGATGCGGCCCGCCCGAAGCGCGATGTCGGCCTTGCGGATGCCGGTCCAGTCGAGGATCACGGCACTGGTGACAACGGTGTCGGCGGCGCCTTGCGCGTTGGTGAGCTGGCTCTGGCCCATGCCGTCGCGGATGACCTTGCCGCCGCCGAACTTGACCTCCTCGCCCAGGATCGTGGCGTCGTGCTCGATCTCGATCACGAGGTTGGTATCGCCCAGCCGCAGCCGGTCGCCGGTGGTGGGGCCGAACATGTCGGCATAGGCGCTGCGGGACATGCGGTATGCCATCAGGCGAGGTCCCCCATCACCTTGCCCTGGAAACCGACGACGCGGCGCAGCCCTCGCAACGGCACGAGGCCGACCTCGCGCGACTGGCCTGGCTCGAAGCGCACTGCGGTGCCGGCGGGAATGTCGAGGCGCTGGCCGCGCGCGGCCTCGCGGTCGAACAGGAGGCCATCGTTCGCCTCGGCGAAGTGGTAGTGGCTGCCCACCTGGACGGGGCGATCTCCGCCGTTGGCGACCCTGAGCACCGTCACCGGCTGGCCGGCATTGAGTTCGTGCTCCCCTTCGGCGGCAAGCACTTCGCCGGGGATGAAGGGGTCAACGGATCGGGTCATGGACGCTCACCAGCTTGGTGCCATCGGGAAAGGTCGCCTCGACCTGGACGTCGTGGATCATCTCGGCGATGCCCGGCATGACTTGTTCGCGGGTGATGACGTGGGCTCCGGCCTCCATCAACTGCGCGACCGACAGCCCGTCGCGCGCGCCCTCCAGCACGAAGTCGGAGATCAGCGCGACGGCCTCGGGGTAGTTGAGCTTGACCTGCCGCTCCAGCCGGCGGCGGGCCACCATGGCGGCGAGCGAGAGCATCAGCTTATCCTTCTCGCGGGGGGTGAGGTTCATCTCAGCATCTCCAGACGCGGGGAAGCGGCCGCCCGGCGCGCAGCACGGCAAGGGCAGCGGCGATATCATGGCGCAGCGTCTCGCCATCGGGCGCAAGCAGGCGCACCGCGAGCAGTCCGTTCCAGCTACTCGCGGCGGCGAGGCCACGGGCGGCTTCCAGAGCTTCACGCACGGGATCGAGGAAGCTGGCGGCACGATTGGAGGCGTGGACGAGCACCGCCATCGCCCGCGCCCCGCCGCCGATCGCGGCGCTTTCCATCAGGCGCGACACTTCGCCATCGAGCACCAGCGTATCGGCATAGACCAGCCGCCCGTTGCGCCAGATGCGCATCCTGTCGCGCAGGGCGCCGTGCCGCAGGGTCTCGCCCATGGCCTGCCGGCCCAGCACGACCGCCTCGACGCCGAGGAACGTCACGTCCTCGTCGAGTACGATCCGGGCGTCGCGGCGCAGGCGGGAATTGTCGAACAGGATCGTTTCCTGCGGCAACCATTCGGCATCGGCCCCGCGCGCCACGTCCAGCCGGGTGTTGATCTGCGCCCCGCTCGCCAGCGCGCGGTAGACCTTCTCCGCCGCCTGGGTGGCGACGGTGGCGACGGTGTCCTCACCCCAGTGGACGCGCTGGTCGATCCGGTCGCCCTCGGCGACGCCGCCGGCCGTGTTGATGAGCACCGCGCAAGGTGCCTCGCCGGCATGGCCGGGGCGCGGGATGCGCACGCGCATGCAGCCCGACTGGAACGTGCGATGCGCCGCCGTGCGCCCTTCGCGCCGGACGAACGACAGGTCGATCGTGCCGGGGCTGCGCAGGCTGGCGGGCACGCTGGCCACTGCTCCGTGCGTGGTTTCCTCGCTGGTGGCGATCGCCCGATACACGCGCTTGCTGCCCTTCCGTAAGTGCAGCGAACCGCGCTGCAACTGCACAATCCACGCAAGGTCGGTCCGGTCATATGGGGCATTTGACGTATGGACGCGTGCATGCGCCCCGCAACGGCGCCAACCTCGTTCCGGAGCCACCGGCGTCTACGTCAAATGCCCCATGGCGCTCTCCTGCTGCACTGCACAACCTTCAGGGGTCGCCGGGCCAACGAGCCCGCACGCCAGGGTATAGATGGAGGGAAGAAACACGATGACACGATGGAAGCCGATCGCCTTGGGGCTGGCGCTGAGCGCCGCCACCACAAGCCTCTCCGCGCCCGCATTCGCCGACGACGCGCTGCCGTTCACGTTCAATGGCGGCGTCACCTTCCTCAACGACTATCGCCTGCGCGGCGCGTCGCTGAGCGACACCAAACCGGTGATCCAGGGATCGGTCGAGGCGGGCGTTCCGATCGCGGAGAACGTCAGCGCCTTCGTCGGGGTCTGGGGATCGAGCCTCGACAAGGATGCCGGGGCCGGCTCGATGGAAACCGACCTTTATGCCGGGCTCCAGGGTACCGTCAGCGGCGTCAAGGTTCGCGCGCGCTATCTGCGGCTCGTGTTCCACGATGCCAGGAACATCGACTTCGACCAGTACGAAGTGGGCGTCAGCGGCCCCGTCGGCCCGGTGATCCTCGCGGCCGGCGCCATCCACGACGAGTATCATTTCACCGGCCACAGCACGTACGGATACACCAGCGCCACCCTGCCGATCGCCAAGACCGGCTTCGCCGTGAAAGGCCTCGTCGGATACGAGGACGGCACCCGCTGGAACAGCAAGGTCAACTGGTCGCTCGGCGCCAGCTTCGCGCGCGGCAACTTCCTGATCGGCGCGGACTACATCGACACCAACAAGTTCTCCGCCGCCTCGAACGGCGACAACCGGGCCGGCGCCACTGTCGTCGGCTACATCGGCGCGCGCTTCTGAGCCGCCTTCAGAATAGGGGATAAGAGCATGGCATTCATGAAAAAGAGAATTTTCCTGACGGCAGCGCTGGCCTGCACCGCGCTCGTCGCGGCGTGCGGAAAGGACGGCGACCCAGCCGGCACCGCAGGTGCGGACGGCATCAAGGTGGGCGTGCTCCACTCGCTGTCGGGCACCATGGCGATCAGCGAAGTGACGGTGAAGAACGCGACGCAACTCGCCATCGACGAGATCAACGCCGCCGGCGGCGTGATGGGCAAGAAGATCGTCCCCGTCGTCGAAGACGGCGCCTCGGACCCGGCGATCTTCGCCCAGAAGGCCTCCAAGCTGATCGAGGGCGACGGCGTCACCACCGTCTTCGGCGGCTGGACCTCGGCCAGCCGCAAGGCGATGCTGCCGGTGTTCGAGAAGGGCCAGAACCTGCTGTGGTATCCGGTCCAGTTCGAAGGCAACGAATGCTCGCCCAACATCATGTACTCGGGCGCGCAGCCCAACCAACAGATCCTGCCGGCCTATGATTGGGCGAAGCAGAAGGGCTACAAGAAGATATTCCTGGTAGGGTCCGACTACGTATTCCCCCGGACTGCCAACCTGATCGTCAAGAAGCACCTCGCCAAGGACGGCCTGACGCTGTCGGGCGAGGAATACCAGCCGCTGGGCGGAACCGAGTTCTCCGGCGTCGTCGGCAAGATCAAGTCGGCCCGTCCGGACGTGATCTTCAACACCCTCAACGGCGACAGCAACGTCGCCTTCTTCAAGCAGATGGCCGCCGCCGGCATGGGCCCCAAGGTCCTGCCCGTCATGTCCTTCTCGATCGGCGAGCAGGAGGCGATGGCCATGGGTCCGGCGCTGGTCGACGGCGGCTATGCGGGATGGAACTACTTCCAGAGCCTCGCCAATCCGGCCAACGCCAAGTTCATCGCCGCCTACCGGGCCAAGTTCGGCAAGGATGCGGTCATCACCGACCCGATGGTCCATGGCTACCTCGATGTCTACGTCTGGAAGGCCGCAGTCGAGAAAGCCGGGAGCACCGAACCGGCCAAGGTCCGCGCCGCCGCCGTGACCCTCGACAAGGTCGCCACCCCGCTCGGCGAGGTACGGTTCAAGGACAACAACAGCCTGATCCAGACCGCCTACGTCGGCCAGTCGCAGCCGGACGGGCAGTTCAAGATCCTGTGGGCCTCGCCCGCGCCGATCGATCCGGACCCGTACGATCCGGTCACGTTCCCGGGCAAGTCCTGCAAGATCTGACGGAAGCATCCATTCGCAACGCAGGTTCGAGAAACCCGCTCACTACCCCTCGTCATTCCCGTGGATGACGAGGGTGCAGGTGGACGGATCGCGACCCCAAAAGGAGGCAGGACATGGACGCAGTGTTCCTTACCGGCCAGCTCTTCAACGGTTTCAGCGTCGCCTCGCTCTATGTGCTGGCGGCGCTGGGACTGGCGCTGAGTTTCGGCCTGATGCGCGTCATCAACATGGCGCATGGCGAAGTGCTGATGCTCGGCGGCTATCTCGCCTACATGGCGATGACGCTGGTGCCGGGGCCGCTCGGCCTGTTCGTGGCGCTGCTGTTTGCGCTGCTGGGAGCAGGGATCTTCGGCGGGTTGCTGGAAGTCACGCTGGTCAGCCGGCTGACGGCGCGGCCGCTCGACACCCTGCTCGCCACCTGGGGCGTGAGCCTGATCCTGCAGCAGGCCGCGCGCGACCTGTTCGGCGCGACCGGCGTTTCGGTGACCGCGCCGGCCTGGCTCGACGGCGGCATGACCATCCTGGGCCTGCAACTGCCGACGCTGCGCATCGTCATCCTCGTCGTCGCGGTCTGCGTGCTGCTGGGAATGGCGGCGATCCTCAACTTCACGCGGATCGGCCTGCTGGTGCGCGCGGTGAACCAGGACCGGCCGACCGCCGCGGCGATGGGGGTCGACGTGCGCCTGGTGGACTGCTTCGTCTTCGCGCTGGGCGCCGCCGTCGCGGGCCTCGGCGGCGTGGTGCTGGCGCTGCTGGGGCCGGTGACGCCCAACGTCGGGCAAGGCTACATCGTTACTGCCTTCCTCGTCGTCATCCTGGGCGGGCTCGGCTCGATCGTGGGGACGACCATCGCCGCGCTCATCATCGGGCTCATCACCGCACTGTCGCAGATCTTCGTCGACGTGAGTTTCGCGCAGGTCCTCACCCTGCTGTTCGTCATCCTCTTCCTCCAGTTCCGGCCGCAGGGCGTCATCGCCGTCAAGTCGCGCGCGCTGGACGCAGAATAGGAGTGCCCCGATGACCAGAGTTTCACCAGCCTCGCTCGCCGGAATCGTGGCACTCGTCCTCGCGCTCATCGCGCCGTGGGTGCTCAGCGAGTACGACCTCAACCTGCTCGCCCGCTTCCTCGCTTTGTCACTGACCGCGATGGGCCTCGTCCTGCTGTGGGGCGAAGGCGGCATCCTGAGCCTGGGCCAGGGCGTGTTCTTCGGCATCGGCGGCTATGCGCTGGCGATGCACCTCAAGGTCGTCGAACTCGGCCAGGGCGAAGTGCCCGACTTCATGGTGTGGAGCGGAATCGAAAGGCTGCCCTGGTGGTGGGCCCCGTTCCAGAGCGCGCTGTTCACCCTGCTCGCCATATTCGTGGTGGCGCCGGCCGTGGCGGGGCTGGTCGGCTGGGCGATCTTCCGGCGGCGGATCGGCGGGGTCTACTTCGCGCTCATCACGCAGGCGCTGGCCCTGGCCTTCGCGACGCTGCTGGTCAGCAAGCAGGACATGACCGGCGGCTTCAACGGCCTCACCAACTACAGCACGCTGCTGGGCTTCAACCTCAACCTGCCCTCGACCTCGACCGGGCTCTACTTCGTGACGCTGGCGATCGTGATCCTCGCCCTGCTGGCCTTGCGCTGGCTGATCGCCTCGCGCTTCGGCAAACTGCTGCGCGCGAGCCGCGACGGGTCCAACCGCCTGCGCTTCCTGGGTTACGACCCGACGCCGTACAAGATCATCGCCTTTGCCGTCGGTGCCCTGCTGGCGAGCCTCTCGGGCGCGCTGTTCACGATCCACGCGGGCGTGATCTCGCCGGCGCTGGTGGGCGTCGTACCCTCGATCGAGATGGTGATCTGGGTGGCGATCGGGGGACGCCTGAGCGTTCCCGGCGCCTTGGCTGGCGCGCTGCTGGTCAACTTCGCCAAGGACAAGATATCGACCGCCCTGCCCGAGATGTGGCTCTACATCCTAGGCGCGATGTTCATCCTCGCGGTCACGGTCCTGCCCAAGGGCCTCGCCGGCCTGTTCGAGGGCGAGCGCCCCTTCAAGGCATCGCGCGCCGGCGACATGTTCGCCCGCTGGAGGAAAGCCAGGACACCTGCCCTCGAACCTGTGGAGACTCACGCATGACTGCCCCCATGCTGGAAATGCGCAACGTCGTGGTCGACTTCGACGGCTTCAAGGCGATCAACGACCTCTCCCTCACCATCCGGAGCGGATCGATGACCGTGGTGATCGGACCCAACGGGGCCGGAAAGTCGACGATGTGCGATTCGATCATCGGCCGGGTCCGGGCTACCTCGGGCAAGGTGCTGTTCCATGGCCGGGAAATCCAGGCCGAGGCCGAGCACGCCATCGTCGGTCTCGGCATCTGTCGCAAGTTCCAGACCCCAGGGGTCCTCGTCGCGCTGTCGGTGATCGACAACCTGACGATCGCCGCCACCCGCGACCGTCGCTGGTGGACCAAGTTCGGCCGCAAGGGCGAGGACGAGGCACGCGCGAGGGCCGAGGAAATCCTCGAGATGGTGAGCCTCGGCAGTCGCCGCGACGCGCTGGCGGGCAACCTCTCCCATGGCGAGAAACAGTGGCTGGAGATCGGCATGGTCGTCGCCACCGATGCCGAATTGCTGCTGCTCGACGAGCCAACCGCAGGCATGGGCGCAGCCGAAAGCACCCAGACGGCCGAAATCGTCAAGGCGCTGGTCGGCAAGCACGCGGTGCTGGTGATCGACCACGACATCGATTTCGTTGCGCAATTGGGCGGCCACGTCGTCGTCCTGCACCAGGGCCAGCTCCTGCGCGAAGGCACGCTGGAGCAAATCCGCGCCGACGAGGAAGTCGCCGCGATCTATCTCGGGAGGGCATGATGAGCATCGAATATCCGGGCCAGTTGCTCAACTTGCGCACGATCAGTTCCGCCTACGGCAAGAGCCAGGTGCTGTGGGACGTCGCCTTCGACCTCGACAAGGGAGATTCCGGGACGATCCTGGGCCGCAACGGCGTGGGCAAGACCACTCTGCTCAAGACGATCATGGGCCAGCTTCCCTGTACCGGCGGCCACGTCTACTGGCACGGGGAGGAAGTGACCGGCATGAAAGCGCACCAGCGGTCGCGCGCCGGGATCGGCTTCGTGCCACAGGGCCGCCATGTCTTCCCGCACCTCACCGTGCGAGAAAACCTGGAGGTCGGCCTCTCGGCGCTCGCCCGCAAGGGGTTCTCGGGGCCGAAGAAGGTGCCCGACATGGTCTACGAACTGTTCCCCAAGCTGACGCAGATCGCCGACCGCAAGGCCGGGGTGCTGTCGGGAGGCGAGCAGCAGCAACTGGCGATCGGCAGGGCTCTCGCCGGCCAGCCCCAATTGCTGCTGCTCGACGAGCCCACCGAGGGTATCCAGCCCAACATCGTCCAGCAGATCGAGGACGCCCTGATGCGGGTGCGCAAGGAACTGGGCGTGGCGATCCTGATCGTCGAACAGAACCTCGATTTCGCCTGGTCCTTCGCCGACCGCTACTTCGTCATGCAGCGCGGCCGGATCGTGAAGCACGGCGATACGAAAAGCTCACCGGCCGATGAAGTGGCGGCCCTGATCCACGTATAGCCAGACATAGGTCCCTCCCGCGCCAGCGCGATCGGATACCCCGGGTCTCCCGGATCACGCGAAGCGCGAGACGCCGCCGGCCACTTCCAGCGCCGCGCCGGTGATGAATCCGGCGGCGGGCGATGCGAGGAACACGATGGCCGCCGCCGTCTCCTCAGGTTCGCCGAAGCGTTCCAGCGGGATGTGCTTTTCGCGGGCGAGCCCGGCGAGCCAGTCGGCATAGCTGACGCCCGCGGGTGCACGCTCCTTGTAGCGCCGTTCCCACTGCCCGGAATTGACGGTGCCGATCAGGATCGAGTTCACCCGCACTCTGGGCGCCAGTTCGACACTGAGCGACTTGACGAGGTTCTGCACGCCTGCCCGCGCGGCCGAAGTGCAGACCATGTGCGGTTCGGGTTGGCGCGCCAGAAGCGAGTTGACCACCACGATCGCCCCGTTGTCGCTCGCCTGCAGGTGCGGCAGGAATGCACGGGTTGGGTTTATGACGCTGAAGAACTTGAGCCTGAGTTCGGCGTCCCAGTCGGCATCGAGCGTGCTGGCGAACGTGCTCAGCCGCGCCTGCCCGGCATTGTTGACGAGTATGTCGACCCCGCCGAACCGCGCAACGGCGGCGGCGGCGAGCTTATCGACCGCACCGGCGTCGAGCACGTCGCAGGCCTCGGCGTGCACGCTGTCGCCGGCACCGAGCGCAGCTACCGCGGCGTCGAGGCGCGCCCGGTCACGACCGCAGATCACCACGCGTGCGCCATCGTCGAGCAGGCGGCGGGCGGTGGCCAGGCCGATCCCGGAGGATCCCCCGGTAACGACGGCGACGCGTCCTGCAAGGCCCAGGTCCATGGTTCAGTTTCCCTTGTCGGCGGCCGCCAGCACGGGGCGGATCGCTGCGTTGAATTGCTCCGGGTCCTCGGTGGCGAAGGCGTGGCCCAGCCCCGGAACCTCGACGTGTGCCGCGCCCGTGAAAGCCTCGGCGATGCGCCTGCAACCGGCGGGCGGCGTGACGACGTCGGAGGCGCCCCAGACCACCAGGCCGGGCACCGTCACGTCGTGGAGCAGCCCGGGCAGGTCGCTGCCCGCGAGCATCCGCACCGCCGCTTCATAGCCATCGAGCGTCACCGCCGCCATCGCCCCGTGGACCATCGCACGCACCTCAGTGGAAGCGGCGTCCGTCACCAGGCGCATCGCGCGCCGGTCTGCCATGCCGCGGGGCCCGAGTTCGCGGATGTCCGCGATCCGCCGCGTGATCGTCTCGGGCAACTCCCCGCCGGCTGGGACGCCGTAGCCGGTCGCCGGGCTGGCGAGCACCAGCGCGGCCACGCGCCCGGGCGCGATCCGCGCCGCCGCGCTCGCCATGATCGCGCCGAGCGACTGACCGACCAGCACGCACCGCGCGATGCCGAGATGGTCGAGCAGGCCGAACAGCGCCCGCGCATAGTCGGCGGCGACCGGCGCGGCAGGGGCGAGCGGGGTCGATCCGCCGTAGCCGGGCGCATTCCATGCCACGACCCGACGCTCGGGCGCGAAGGCGGCCAACTGGCCGACCCAACTGTCGGCGTTCGAGCCGATGCCGTGGAGCAGCACCAGCGCCACGCCCGAGCCGGAACCCGCCTCGCGCCACGTGCGCACCGCGCCGTCGATCTCGGCATGCCGAACGGGCGCCTCGGCATCCAGCCAGGCCTTCGCGTCGCTCACCGGCTCACGCCTCACTGACTGACGATGGTCGGCTTGTTGCGCTTGATCTTCGAAAGCGGGTGCTCGGGCGGGTACGTCGGCGTCTCGGGCACGTTGGTACCCAGGCACACGATCATCAACGCTTCCTCGATGCCTTCGTTGACGAGGCCGCGATAGATGCCCGCCGGGACCGAGACGAGATCGCGCTCGCGCACGTAAGTCTCGTAATATTCGCCCTCGGCCTCGAACATCAGCTTCACCTTGTTGCCCTTGAGGATGAAGAACACCTCCTCGACGTCGTCGTGCAGGTGCAGCGGGCCTTCGCAGCCGGCGGGCAGCACCATGGTCGAGAACGTGAAGTGCTCGGCCTGGACGGTGTTGGTGTCGGTGGCGACGCCGGTAGCGCCGGTGCCGACGTAGCGCATCTGCGCACGGCGGTACTTGGGATCGAAGTCCGCCTGGAACTTGAGCGCATCCCAGTCGAGCTTGCGCGTCTCGTAGCGGGCGAGGCGGGTGTCGATCCATTCGCCCAGGGTCTTGCCTTCGGGGACCAGCTTGTTGCGCGTTGTTGCGGTGTCGTCCATCGGTTCAGCTCCAGATTTGATAAGGTCAGGCGCCGCGCGCCTGGCGGCGGGTGTTGCCGTCGATGCCGCCGGCGATCGCCCATTCGGCGAACAGCTCGGGCTTGCGCTCGAAGTCGCTCGGCACCCAGTTCTCGGTGCAGTAGTCGTCGTCGGCGTAGAATTCCCAGGAGCCGCCCATCGGGCTGCGGATGTACCAGAAATAGGCCGAGGATATCGGATGGCGGCCGGGTCCGATGTCGGTCTGCCAGCCCTTCGCGCTCATCGCCAGGCCGCTGCCGAACACCTCGTGGATGTTGCTCACGGTGAAGGCCACGTGGTTGACGCCGGGCTTGCCGGGGCGGCGCAGCACGAAGGCATCGTGGTGCGGGCCGGGGGTGCGGCAGCGCAGGAACGCGGCGTGGCCGGGGTAGGCGTCGCTCACCACGAAGCCGAGGCGGCGGGTGAAGAAATCGAGCGTGGCGTCGAGGTCCTCGACGAACAGGACGACGTGGCCTACGCCGATCGGGCTGGGCCTGGTGTAGATGGTCGAGCGCGCATCGACGCGATTGGCCTGGCCCGGCCCGTTCACGAGCTGGAGGTCGGCCGCCACTTCGCCGCGCTGACGCAGGCGGAAGCGGTGGGTGAATCCGGTAGGATCGCGCAGGCTGAGAGTGCCGTCCGCGTGGCGCTCGGCATCGCCGAGGCGTTCGGCGAGCGCGTCGAGGTCCGCCGCCGTGGCGAGGCCCCAGGTCACGGCGCGCAAAGTGGCGCCGGGCTCGACGCCGGGCGCGAGTGCGGGATCGTCGCAGTGACGCACTTCGACTTGCGTTCCATCGCGTGTCACCCGGCGCAGCGCGGTGGCATCGCTGCCCGCTTCGGCAAGGCCCCAATCGTCGAGGAAGCGCGCCGCTTCGGCGAGGTCGGTGGTCGCGAATTCGACGGCGTCGATGCCGGTCAAGCCGCCATTATTCAGGCCCATGCCCGTTCTCCATTGGTCATATTGTGCAGTCCCGGCTGGGCGCCAAGCAGCGCCGTAAGCTTGGCCGCCGCCTCGATCACTGCCGGGCGGACCCGCTGCGCATCGAGCGCATCGGTGCCCGCGCAGGTCGCGTTGATCGCCGCGACCATACGCCCGCCGCTTTCGCGCACCGGCGCCGCGACGACCGCTAGGCCGCTCTCGTAGTAACCTTCGCTCACCAGGCAGTCCGCCGCGCGGTCGTCGCGCAGTTGCGATTCGAGCGCCGCGAGCGAGCCGGGCACGGCGTCGCCGCGGTCGCCGAAGACGTGGCCGTCATAGAGCGCACGCAAGTCCTCCACCGCCATGTCGGACAGCAGCAGCCGCCCCATCAGCGTCGCGTCCGCCGGCAGCGAGGTGCCGACCGAGACGTTCTCGGTCACCGCGCCGGTGCCCCGGCACCGTGCGAGGTAGACGATCGAGGCGCCCTGCCGCACGGCGAGGTTGGTGGTCCACCCGGTCCGAGCGCACAAATCGTGGAGCACCGGGCCGGCGAGCGTCGCGATATCGTGCGAGGCGAGACACGCGTGGCCCAGCAGCAGCACCCCGGCGTCGAGCGCATAGCGCGCATCGCCGGTGCGGCGCAGCAGGCCGAGGTCGACCATCTCGCCCAGCAGCCGGTGCAGGCTGGAACGCGGGATGCCGAGCGCGGCGCCAAGCTCGGTCGCGGCCAGCGTAGGGCGGTCGCGCCCGAACTGGCGCAGCACCGCGACGCCGCGTTCGAGGGAGGATTCGGCCATGGCTCAGGCCTTTTCGTGCTCGCAGGCGGACACCGCGACTTCGGCCTCGGCGGCCTGGTCCAGCAAGCGGCGCAGGCGCACGATGCCGCCGTCGTGGGCGTAGAGCGCTTCGCGCAGGCGGGCCTTGTCGTCCATGCCTTCCAGGATCAGGCGATCCTGTTCCAGCACGTCCCAGTGCAGCGATTCCAGGCGCGCGCGGTAGAGGAACTTCCACGCGTTGCGCTGCCAGCCCGAAACCTTGCGGCAGCGCCAGAAGAACACGCGGCAGCTCGTCTCGTCCACCGGCACGACCATGCCGACGATGCCGAACGAGCCGCCCGGCCCGGCGGACTTGCCGTAGGGGATGGACAGGCGCAGCCACAGCGCACCGGTCATGCCCACTTCGGTCCAGTCGAAATTCACGCCGGTCTGATTGGTCTTCTCGAAGACGAAGCCCGCGTCGGTGTCGCGGGCGCGCATCGTCGCGGTCTTGTCGCCTTCGGCCATCGAGTGGCTTTGTGCGTGCAGGTACGCGCCGTGCATCGGGTCCATGACGTTGTCGACCGCATAGCGCCAGTTGCAGTTCCAGTGCGCGGTGCACAGGATGTCGGCCCATTCGCCGCCGGAAATCTCCTCGGGCAGTTCGAGTGGCGCGGGCTCGCCCTCGCCGAACCACACGAAGATGGTGCCGGCGCGCTCCACCGCCGGGAAGGCGCGGTTGAGCTGACGGCCCTTCATCACGCACTTGGCCAGCGCGGGAATATCCTCGATCCGGCCTTCGCCGTTAACCTCGACGCCGTGATACCAGCAGGCCACCCGGTCGCCCAGGTTCCAGCCCATCGACAGGCGCGCGCCGCGATGCGGGCATCGGTCGTCGATGACCTTGATCCCGCCCTCGCCGTCGCGCCACAGCACGATGCGCTGCGACAGGCGGGTGAGCCCTAGCGGGGCAGCGCCCAGCATCCAGCTCGGCGCGACCGGATACCACAAATTGTGCAGACCTGCGTTGAGGCGCTGTTCGGCGAGCGGGCTCATGCGGCGATCTCCCCTGCTGCCGGTATTGTCTGGAACAATGCCTGACCGAGCCGGTCGAGTTCGGCGTCGAGGGTGGCTTCGGTCCAGGCCGCGCCGTCGCGATCAAGGCTGCCGGCGGCGTTCAGGCTGGTGACCAACTCCGAAAACTCGAAGGCGCCGGCATCGAAGGCGGCGGTCATGGCGAGCGCCAAAGCGTCCTCGAACGCGTCGAGCGGTCCGGCGCGGGTCTGGAACACGATGTTCTCGACCTGGGCGGGTTCTTCGATGTAGCGGCCGCCGCCCTTGGCGTCGCCGGTCTCGGCAAGATAGACGTTATACCGCATCGCAATCCTAATTTGTTTGATATGCAAAACACTGTCTACGATGTGGGATTCGTGCCCTAAGCCTATTCCACTGTCAAGCAGGACCAGAATGAATCTCGAACCGAAACATAATTGCCGCTTTCCACGGTAAAGTGTTTTGCATAAGAATGATCCGTCTCAATTATGATACATTGATGAGGTCGCCCCTATGTCGCCGATGCCCGACCATGACCGTGTCCGATCCGAGCGGGGCGCCGAAACCCGCGCCGCCTATCCCGGCTGGAAGGTCCTGGCGGCCGCGGTCGTCGGCCTCGCCTTCAGCCCCGGTCCGATGATTTTCGGCACGTTCGGCCTGTTCGCTCCCCACTTCGCGGCCGAACACGGCTGGAGCCGGGGCGCGATCATGCTGGCGCTGACCTGCTTCAACGTGGCGGGCGTGCTCGTCTCCCCGCTGACCGGCGCGCTGCTCGACCGCCACGGCGTGCGCCGCCTGCTGTTCCCGGCGATGGTCGCCCTCGCGCTCGGTTTCCCGGCGCTGGCCTGGCTCGCCGGCAGCCTGACCGCCTTCTACGCCATCGCCTTCGCCTGGGGGGCGACCACCGTGGCGACTCAGAGCATCTCCTATTCCAAGCTCATCACCGGCTGGTTCGTCCAGCACCGGGGCCTGGCCATCGGCATCGCCGCGGCGGGGCTCGGCGTCGGCTACGTGGTCATGCCGCTGGTCGCCGGGGCGTTGCTGGCGGGGTACGAATGGCGGGTGGCGCTCTCGCTGCTGGCGGTGCTGGTCATAGTGGTGCCATTCGCCTGCAACCTCGCGCTGGCCCGCCCTGCCCCCGACATGCCCGCCCGGCTCGACACCGCCGGCACGATCCTTGCGGTGCCCGGCCTGACCCTCGCCGAGGCCCGCCGCACGCGCGAGTTCGCGCTGATGGCCGCGGCCATCCTGCTCGCCTCGGTGGCCTTGACCGGGATCGTCCCGCACATCGCGCTGCTCGCGCTCGACCGGGGGCTGTCGACCGGGCAGGCCGCCGCCGTTGCCTCGGCCTACGGCCTCTCGACGATCGCCGGGCGCGTGCTCGTGGGCTGGCTCGCGGACCACTTCCCGGTGCCGCGCGTCGCCATCGCCTTCTTCGCCTGCTCGGCCGCCGGCTTCGTGCTCGCCGCCACCGTCGGCGCCAGCGCGGGACTGCCGATGCTGGTGCTCGTCGCGCTGACCATCGGCTTGGGCTTCGGGGCCGAGAGCGACGTCATCGCCTTGTTCATCAGCCGCTACTTCGGCCAGCGCGCCTTCGCCGCGATCTACGGCTACCTGCTCGCCGCGTTCCTCGTCGGCTCGTCGATCGGCCCGGCGCTTTTCGGCTTCGTGCGCGACGCCAGCGGAGGCTATAGCGCGGTCATGACGATCGCCACCGCCCTCATGGCCGCCGCCTGCCTTGCTCTTGCGCTGCTTCCCGTCGGCGGGCGGGCCACAGACCTTGCGAGACACCGCGCATGATGGTCGCCAACTTCGAGATGCTCGCCGCCGCGGTGCGCGACCGGCGCGTGCTGCTGTTCGCGGGCGCGGGCCTCTCGATGAGCGTGGGCCTGCCATCGTGGGACCAGTTGATCGCGCACATGAAGCGCGAGCTGGGGTTGGACGACCATCCCCACGCCTCGGGCTGGACCTACCAGACGCTGTCCGAATACTATCGCCTCAAGAACGGTAGCATCGGCCCCCTGCGCAGCTGGATGGACCGCACCTGGTCGATCTCGGGCGAACGGATCAAGGAATCGGAGATCCACGAGATCATCGTCGATCTCGACTTCCCGCTCGTCTACACCACCAATTACGACAACAACCTCGAGATCGCCTACCAGGCCCATGGCCGCGATTTCGTCAAGGTCGCAAACACCAGCGACATCGTCAACGCCGAGCGTGGCCTGCCGCAGATCGTCAAGTTCCACGGCGACTTCGACGACGACGAATCGCTCGTCCTCGCCGAGACCGACTACTTCAAGCGCCTCGCCTTCGATTCCCCGCTCGACATCAAGTTCAAGGCTGACGCGATGGGGCGCACGCTGCTGTTCCTGGGCTATTCGATGTCGGACCTCAACATCCGCATGCTGCTTTACCGCTTGTGGGAGATGTGGAAGGAATCGGGGCGCGAGCGGGATCGGCCGCCGTCCTACGTGTTCTCTCCCAGGCAGGACCCGGTGCAGCAGATGGTGCTGAGCCAATGGGGCATCCGCGTCCTGCACGAACGCGCCGAGCATCCCGCCGAGGCGACGCTCAAGTTCCTGCGCCGCTTGCGCGATGCGGTGCGCGCTGGAGTAGGCGCGGACCTGGTGTGAAAAACCCTCCCTGTCGCCAAGCGACGGGGAGGATCGCGCCGCCCTCAGCCCTGCCCGGCGCGGTAGCCCAGTCCGCGGGAAATCTCCATGCCGGCGCGCTCGACCTGGGTGGAGATACGGCCCTCGAAGGTTTCGCGGTCGAACGTGTTGATCGGGCAACTGATCGAGATCGCCGCCTCTACTTCGCCCGAGGCATTGTAGACCGGCACCGCCACGCTGGCCACGTTCTGGTCGTAGAAGCCCCAGCTCACCACCGTGCCGCGCTTGCGGTCGCCTTCGACGAGGGTGACGAGATCGCCCATGCTCACCGGCGTCGCGGAGGTATAAGTGACGAACTCGAACTTGTCGTAGAGGCTGACCACGTCCGACAAGCTCATATGCGCCAGCAGGACCCGGCCGGGCGCGGTCGCGTGCGCGGGAAGGCGCGAGCCGACGGTGACCGCGCTGATGAGGCTGGTGTTGCCCTGGAAGCGCGCGATGTACACCGCCTCGCGCCCCTCGCGCACGACCAGGTGCGTCGACGTGCCGGTATCGTCGCGCAGCCGCGCCAGGATCGGGTTGGCGACTTCGATCAGGTCCTTGCCGGCGAGGAAGCTGTACCCCAATTCCAAAACGCGGCTGCCGAGCTGGTAGCGCTTGCCGTCCGCCACGCGACGCAGATAACCCGCGTTTTCAAGCGTATAGACGAGGCGAAAAGCCGTGGAGCGGGTGGTGCCGATCTGCCGCGCCACCTCGGCGACGGTCTGTTCCTGGCGTTCGCGGGTAAAGCTCTGGAGGACCTGAAGACCCCTCACGAGGCCGGGCACGATGTAGCGTTCGTCGATTTCCGGCGAAGTTTTGGATTCGGTCATCGTGTCTCGATTGCAAAACGGGTGGCCAATTCTTTGACCTGCAAACCCCCGCCGATCAACCCCAGCCTATCGGCTCTGGCGACATTCCCCAGTAAATCGCTTTCTGGTTCATGTACGACTGCACCCAGCGCCGCCCCTTCTCGCGCCCCATGCCGCTGGCCTTGACGCCGCCGAAGGGGGTGGAGGAACTGAACTGCTTGTAGGTGTTGATCCAGACGGTGCCCGCCTCGATCCGGCGGGCGATACGCCAGGCGGCCTTGTAGTCGCGCGTCCAGATGCCGCAGGCGAGGCCGTATTCGCTATCGTTGGCCTGGGCGACAAGGTCCTCCTCGTCGCGCCAGGGCAGCACGACCAGCACCGGGCCGAAGATTTCCTCGCGGCAGATCGGGTCGGTGTTGGCGACGCCTGTGAGGATCGTGGGAAGGAACCAGGCACCGTCCGCGAAAGCCTCGCCCTCGGGCGCATGGCCGCCGCACAGCACTTGCGCGCCGGCCGCCACCGCGCCCTCGACCATCGCGGCGACCTTGTCGCGGTGGGCGTGGGCGACCATCGGCGCCATCTGCGTGCCCGGCGCGTCGCCCCGGCCGAGGCGCAGCGCCCGCGCGCGCTCGACGAGGCGTGCGACGAAGCTGTCGCGCACGCTTTCATGCACGAACAGCCGCGAGCCGGCGATGCACGACTGCCCGGTGGAGCTGAACACACCGTAGAGCACGCCCGCCACTGCTTCGTCGAGGTCGGCGTCGGGCAGGACGATGGTGGGCGACTTGCCGCCGAGTTCCAGCGAGACCGGCATCAGCTTCTCGCCCGCGATCGCGGCGATGCGGCGGCCGGTGACGGTGCCGCCGGTGAAGGCGACTTTGCCGACACCGGGATGGCGCACCAGCGCGTCGCCGACGATCGAGCCGGGGCCGGGGAGCACCGACAGCAGCCCCTCGGGCAGCCCGGCACCATAGGCGAGCCGCGCGAAGAACAGCGAGACCAGCGGGGTCCACTCGGCGGGCTTGAGGATCACCGCATTCCCCGCCGCGAGCGCGGGTGCGACCTTCTGGGCGTCGCTCGCGATCGGGGAATTCCAGGGCGTGATCGCCGCGACCACGCCGATCGGCTCGTGCACCGACATCGTAACCCAAGGCCCGCGCGGCGCCGTCAGTTCCTCGTCAAGCGTTTCGAGCGTCGCGGCGACGTAGCGGAACGTCCCCGCCGCCGAGAGCGCCAGCGCACGGGTCTCGCCCAGCGTCTTGCCGGTATCGCGGGTCTGCAGCGCGGCGATGGCGTCGACGTGGGCCTCGATCGCCTCGCCTATGCGGTAAAGAATGCGGGCGCGCTCGTGCGGTCTGAGATCGCGCCAGGCAGGATCCGCGACGGCAGCCCGGCCCATCGCCACCGCCTGCTCGACGTCCTCGATCCCGGCGATGCCGTAGTCGGCGACGTGGCTGCCGTCGGTGGGGTCGATGCTCGGCCGGGTGCCGCCGGCACCGGGGCGCCACTGGCCGCCGACGCAGATGTGGCTGAAGTCGACGGCGTCGACGCGAAGGAGCTGGGTCATGGACGGTCTCAGATGACGATCGGTGCGGCCATGCCGTGAAGCAGGCGCACGATGCTGTGTGCGGTGAGCGCGGACGTCTTGGGATTGGCGGCAGACGGCGCCCCGGCGATGCGCACTTCGAACGAGCCGTCGGCGCCTTCGAAGCGCAGTTCGTGGACGTTGGTGGCGATCGTCGGGTCGGCCACCAGCTCCACTTCGGTCAGGTCGAAGCCGATGCCCGCCAGCGCCACGGTGGCGGCGACGTTGGAGTTCTTGGGGTACGCCAGTGCCGCCTCGCGGGCATGGCCGCGGAAGAACACCTGCGGCTCGGCGATCGCGGCCAGGTCGAGCAGTTGCTCGGCCGGGGTCCCGCGCCAGGCCAGCGCCGGCTTGCGGCCGACGTAGCGCACCCGGTCGAGCCCGCCGAGCCGCGCCGCCGAAAGCCCTTCGATCCCGGCCATCGCGCCCGAGGCGAGGATGAGCTGCGCGCTCCCCTCCTCGGCCGCCGCGCCGAGCACCACTGCAAGGTCCGCGTCTGCCAGCGCGCCGGTCGAGACGATCATCAACGGCAGCCCGGCCCGGAGCACTTGCGCCCCATAGCAGCGCACCGCCTCGTGCCCCGCGCACTCGACGACGACGTCGGGCTTGCGGGCGAGAAGGTCGTCGACGGTTTCGACCCGCAAGTCCTCGTCCAGCCCCTCGCGCGGGCAGCGCGCGAGGATGCCGACCACTCGTGGCCCTGCGCCCAGCGCCTCGCGCACCGCGCGCGAGATGCCGCCGTCGCCGATCAGGCCGATACGCAAGGCGGGTTTGCTTGCCACGTCCGGTCAGTCCTTGCGCGGCGGGCCGGCGAAGGCCTGCGGATATGTGCCGATCGAGAGCATGTCGATTTCTACCACGGCCGGGCCGGGCTGCGAACGGGCACGATCGAGCGCGGCGCCCACTTCGGCGATGTCGCTCACCTTTTCATGGCGCAGGCCGAGCGAGCCGGCGACCATCGCGAAGTCGGGCACGCGGATGTTCGAGAAGTGGCGGCGGCCGCCGTATTCGACGTCCTGGATGTTGCGGATCACGCCGTAGCCCTTGTCGTTCATCAGCACGAAGGTGACGTCGGGCGCTTCCTCGGCCAGCGTCGCCAATTCGCCCAAGCACAGCGTCAGGCCACCGTCGCCGCTCAGCGCGTAAGCGCCGCCAGGAGTGCCGAACGCCGCGCCGATCGCCATCGGCAGGCCCTGTCCGATACCGCCCCCGACCGCGTGGACCCCGGCGCGAGTGTTGCCCACGCGCAGGAAGCGGTTGCCCCACATCGAGTTCGAAATCGTCACGTCGCGCACCCATGCGGCATCGGCGGGGATGCGCGCCTGGATCTCGTCGACGAGCCGGTCGTAGGCGCCCAGGCTCTTGCGCATGGCGGCGTGCATCGCATCGCGCGCGGCGGCAAAGGTTGCGCCCCAGGCGGGGTCGAAGCGGGTCTCGCCCAGCGCCGCGACGAGGCCCGCGAAGGTCGCCTTCACGTCGCCGTGGATGAACAGATCGTTGGCGTAGCTGCGGCCGTCGGCGGTGGCGTCGGCGTCGATCACCGCGACCTTCGAGGGCAGGCGCAGCTTGTAGATCCACGTCTCGTTGCCGCGCAGGCGCGATCCGGCGACGATCATCAGGTCGGCCTCGTCGTAGAGCGCCTGGACGTCGCCGGTGCAGTTGAACGCGCCCAGCGAGAGCGGATGCGTTTCGTCGACCACGCCGCGACCGTTGGTGGAGGTGACGATGGGGATACCCAGGTCCGCCAGCGCCGTTGCCTCGGCCTCGGCTCCTCGCGCGCCGCCGCCCAGCAGGATCACCGGCTTCTTCGCGGCCGCCAGCATCTCGGCAAGCTGCGCGATCTTCGCGGCGTCGGTGGCGGGGCGCTTGGGCGCAAGGTCGGGCAGCACGGCGGGCATCGCCATCGCGGCGGCCTGCACGTCGACCGGGATCTCGATCGAGACCGGGCCGGTCGGCGCCGAAAGCGCGGCTTCGGCGGCGGCGACCATCGTCTCGACCAGCTGGTCGGGCGAGGTGATGCGGAAGGCGGCCTTCGACACCGCCTTGAGCATCTGCATCTGCGCCGGCGCCTCGTGGATGTAGGCGCGGTTGAGGTCGAGGTGTTCGAGATCGACCTGCCCGGTGATGTGCATCACCGGCGAGCCGGCGGTCAGCGCCTCGACCATGGCCCCCGCCGCGTTGCCCGCCGCCGTGCCGGTGCTGGTGAAGGCGACGCCCAGGTTGCCGGTGACGCGTGCATGCGCGTCGGCCATGTTGAGCGCCCCGGCTTCGCCGCGGGCCGAAACGTAGCGGATCGCGCCCTGCTCGCCCAGCGGGTCGAGGATCGGCATGTTGTGGATGCTGATGACGCCGAAGGCATGGCTCACGCCCCAGTGGGCGAGCAGACGCGCGATCAGGGCGCCCACGGTGGTCTGGGCGTTGTCGGCGCTCGTGGCGGGCACGGTCATTGGGTTGTCGATCACTTCCATGGTGTCAGTTTTTCCGGGGAGGATAGGAAAGGCCGAAGCCGAAGGGATACGCGGTGCGCGCGAAGTCGAACGGTACGTCCTCCGCCTGTCCCTCGACCGAGGCGGCGTCGGCGGGCAGCGCGAAAGGCAGCTTGCCGGTGGGGGCGAAGGCGCCGGTGAGCACATCGGCCAGCGCCGCGTCGTCCGAGCCGAAAGTGGCGAGGATGGCGGGCACCGTATCGGCGAACTCGGAGAGGACGGCGGGGCGCTCCATGCTCATCGCCACGATCACCGGCTTGCCGGTGGCGACGGCCTTGCGGATCGTCGCCAGCTCGTCGGCGTTGTCGGCCCCGGCGAAGACCGGCGTGCCTTCGTGGGTCTTGACGAAGAAGGCCTGCCCGCTGGTGTTGTTGCGGAACGGGCTGTTGACCTTGACGACGATGACGTCCGCTGCCGCCGCGTCGACCACCTGGCCCGCCAGCGCCTTGGGCGTCGCAGCGAAACCTTCCAGCGCGACCTTCCGCCCCTGCGCGAGCGGCAGCACGTTCGATGCGTTCTTGAGCAGGACGATGGACTTGCGCTGGGCAAGCTCGCCGGCTGCCACGTATTCCGGCGCCTTGACCACGCGCAGCGCGGCTTCGGGATCGACGTAAGGGTTCTCGAAAAGACCCATCGCGAACATCGGCTCGAGGATGCGGCGTACCGACACGTCGATGCGCTTCCCGGTGAGCTTGCCCTGCTTGACGAGGTCGATGATGTACGACGTCTCATGCTCGCCGCCGAGCTGGTCGATGCCGGCCCAGACCATGCGACGCTCGCGCTCGATCTTGGGCTGGTCTTCCAGGCCCCACGGCTGCGCATGCATCCAGTCGGTGATCGCAACTCCCTTGAAGTGCATCTTGGTGCGCAGCAGGTCGGTCATCACCTTGCGCGAGAAGTTGGTGGCGACGTCGTCGAGCCAGGTCGGGATGCCGTAGCTGCCCATCGCGAAGGCGACGTTGGCGCGGAAAGAAGGCGCAAAGGCATCGTAGTGCAGCTTCCACTGCCTGCCGGGATAGACCAGCTTCTTGCCGTAGGGATTGTGCGGGTCGAGGCCGTTCTCCACCGGGCCGTCGCCGGGGAAGTGCTTGACCGTCGCCATGATTCCGTCGGGACCGAGATGCGTCCCTTGCGCGCCGAGGATGAACTGCGCCGCATATTCCCCGCTGAGCCTGGCGTCTTCGCCGAAAGTGCCGGGAATGCGGTTCCAGCGCGGCTCGCTGACCACGTCCGCCATCGGATTGAGGATCATCCGGAAGCCCATCGCCCGCAGTTCTGCCGAGGCGATTTCACCGAAGCGGCGGACCAGCGCCGGATCGCGCGCGGCGGCCAGGCCGATCTGGTCGGGCCAGCTGGAAGTGATCTTCACCCGGTCCGGCGGCGGCAGCGCGCCGCCGGGCAGGCGATTGGTCGTGTGGATCGGGTCGGCGCTGAACACGATCGGTACGCCCAGCCGCGTGCCTTCCGCCATTTCCTGCAGCGCATTGGCCCAGCGCGCCGCGTCGGCGGGCGAGCCGCCAGGCGAAGTCATGATGAAGCGCACGTTGCGATTGACGATGAGATCGCGCGGGCTGGGCTTGTCGGCCCGGTCGAAGCCGGGCACGCCGGTGACGTTGACCGGCGGCTTGAGCGCGCCCGGGGGCGGCGGGGCCAACTGGTCGAGCACGGCGCCGCCCGGTCCGAAATAGCCGGAATTCACCGCATGCATCATCATGCCCGCCTTTTCGGGCACCGTCATCCGCGCGGTCAGGTCCTTGGCCCGCTCGGCCGGAGTGCGCCGCCAGTCCTCGTAGATGTCGAGCTTGCCGTTACGGTCGAGATCACGAAACCTGAGGCCGTCCTCCACGATCACCGGCGCGGATCGGCTCTCGATCGCGGGCTGGTGCGCCGCCACCTCCCCTACACGCGCCACCGCCGTCTGGGCGGAAAGCATCGCGAAGGCCAGGGCGAGGATGGAGGACATGCGGTTCATCTGCGATCTCCGGTGAGGAAAGAAGGGGGCGCGGCAGTTGGGAGGAGGATGGGATTTTCGCCGCGCCCCCTCGCTGGCTTACCAGCGATAGGTCACGCGCGCTCCATACGTACGCGGCGGAGCGTACTGGCTGCGGATCGCCCCGTAGAGGCCGCTCTGCGCCGCCTCGGTCAGCACGACGGCGTTCTCAAGGTTGCGAACGTAGGCCTGAACCGAGAGGTTCGTGTTGTCCGGCACGTATTCGAGGCTGAGGTCGGTGCGGGTGTAGCTACCCTGGCGCTCGGTGTTGCGGTTGAAGTAGCTCATCCACTGTTCCGAACGGTACTGCGTCTGTGCCCGCGCGGTGATCTCGCCACCGAACAGCGCGAAGCTCTGCTGGATGCCGGCATTGATCGACCACTTGGGCGACTGGACCAGGAAGTTGCCTTCGTAGTTCACGGTGCAGGCGCCCGCCGCGGTCTTGGTCGTGCAGAAATCGCGGTACTTGGCGTCGAGGTACGTGACCGAGAAGTCGATGCGGTTACCCTGCACCAGCGCGGCGACGGTTTCCGCCTCGATACCTTTGATGCGCGACTTGCCGGCGTTGACGACGATCGTGTCGGCACCGATGACCTGCGAGACCTGCTGGTCCTTGTAGTCGTACCAGAAGGCGCTGAGGTTCACCTGCAGCTTGTCGTCGAAGAAGCGGTTCTTCGAGCCGACCTCGTAGGCGATCAGCGTTTCGGGATCGTAGTTGCCCAGACCGAAGTTGTTGAAACCGCCCGACTTGTAGCCGCTGTCGACCTTGGCATAGAGCAGGTTCTCGGGGCTCAGCGTATAGTCGATGCCTCCGTGCCAGGTGACCTTGGTCCACGATGCGCGGGTGTCGTCGGTGGCGTAAGTGCGCTCGGCAACGCCGTCGGTGACGTCCTGGGTCAGGCTGCCGACATAGCTGTAGCCCTGACGGCTCTTCATGTCCTTGGTGTAGCGGATGCCGCCCGAAACGCGCAGCGCGTCGGTCAGGTCGTAGGAAACCTGGCCGAAGGCAGCCTTCGAACGGGTGGTCACGTCATAGTGATATTCGCGCAGGTTGACCGGCGAACCGCTGACGTCGTTGTCGAAGAAGTTGGCAAGCTTGAGGTCCTCGTTGAAATAGTAGAGGCCGGCCTGCCAGATGAACCCGCTCTTGTTGCTCGAGGCGACGCGCAGCTCCTGGCTGACGTCCTCGGAGACCTCGTCGCGGGTATAGATGTAGTACTTGTCCGCCTGGCCGTCGTTGTCCCAGCGGTTGTACAGGTTCTGCTTCATGTAGCCGGAGATGTAGCTCACGGTCGCGAAGTCGAGATCGTAGTCCACCCGGCCGAGCGCGCGCAGGTTGGTGGTGTCCATCTTGCCCTTGGTGCTCAGGTCCCAGTGCGTCGCGCCGTAGGAACCGTCCTTGGGGGTGGTGGTGATGACGCCGCCCACGGTGGTCAGCTTGACGCCGTCGTAGACCGCGCCCGAACCCCCCAGATGCATGTAATCGCCGCTGACCAGGACCTTGAGGCGATCGGTCGGCGTGAACAGGAACTGCAGGCGGCCGCCCTTGACGTTGGTGCTGTCGCCGCGGCCGGCATCGCCGTTGTTGCGGAAGCCGTCGTTGTAGCGCGAAACCGCGGAGGCGCGCATGGCGATGCCCTCTGCGATTGGCAGGTTGACGGCGGCATCAGCGTTGATCGTGTCGTAGTTGCCCGCTTCGACCGAGACGTAGCCCTCGACCTGGTCGGTGGGCTTCTTGGTGATGATGTTGACGGCGCCGCCGGTGGCGTTGCGGCCATAGAGCGTACCCTGCGGACCGCGCAGCACTTCGATGCGCTCGAGGTCGTAGAAGCTGGCATTGATGCCGGTCGGGCGCTGCAGATACTGGTCGTCGATGCTGACCGCGATGGCGCTGTCGCCGATCTCGGTGAAGTCGCGGCTGGCGACGCCGCGGATCGAGAGGAACGCCGCGCCCGAGCTGGCGCCGATGTTGAGGCTGGGCGAAACCGTCGTCAGGCCCGAGACGTCGGCGATGCCGTTCTTCTTGAGCTGGTCGGGGGTGAAGACCTGAAGCGCGGTGGCGGTCTTCTGCGAATCCTCGGAGCGCTTGGTAGCGGTGACGACGATCTCGCCGAGGCCTTCGTTCTCGGCGGCGGGCGCGGAAACGTCCTGTGCGACGGCGACCTGCGGCAGGGTGCCGACAGTGAGTGCCAGCATCGAACTCATGAATGCATTGCGGTAACGCATGGGAAACCCCCTGAAAGGCTTGTTGTTGACGTTTCGTATTTCAAACGCTGTTTGTATAACGATACAATATCGAATCGACGCTTTTGTCAATGGTCTTTGTGGCCGGCAGGCCCGCGAGGGCGTGGTAGCCTAGCATCCCGAAGGCGACGGCGAGCGCCCCGCGCGGCGGATGCCGGCGGGGTCGCTCGCCCTTCGTGCGCAGAGCGGTCAGGCCGAGATGAAACCGCCGTTGATCGGGAGAATCTGTCCCGAAACGAAAGCCGCGGCGTCGCTGAGCAGGAATACCGCGGCGCCCACCGTGTCCTGCGGAACCTGCGGCCGCTGGATCGCCGCACCACTGACGTAGAGCGCCTTGCGCTCCTCCGGCACGTACTCCGTCGCCTCGACGCGCACGAGGCCGGGGGCGAGGGCATTGACCGTGATACCATCGACTCCGAGTTCGCGCGAGAGCGAGCGCGTCATGCTGATGACCGCGCCCTTGCTGGCGACGTAGTGCAACAGCCGCGGGGCGCCCCACAGCGCGGTGTCGGAGGCGAGGTTGACCACGCGCCCGCCTTTCGCGGAACGTCGCAGCAGCGGGGCGAAAGACTTGGTCATCAGCCATGTCCCTCGCACGTTGATGCGCATGACCTGATCCCACTGATCGAGGTCGATTTCCTCGAAGGTCTTCCCACCGATCCCGGTCGCCAGCGCGGCGTTGTTGAGCAAGCCGTCGATGCTACCGAATCGATCGGCGACGGCCGAGGCCAGGGCATCCACCGAGGCCGGGTCCGCCACGTCCGTGCGGAACGCTTCGGCGACCACTCCGCCGTCGCGAAGCTGCTGGGCCATGCGCTCGGCACCTTCGCCATCTATGTCGACCACGACGAGGCTGGCATGGGCCGCTGCGCAGGCTTGCGCGAACGCGGCACCCAAGCCTCTGGCGGCTCCGCTAATCACGATCGTCCGATCTTTCAGATCTATTCCCACGCCCTGCCTCGCCGTCTCTGATATGAACACTGCGTTTCGCTATCAAACGAATGATCGGCAAGCAAGGCGAGATTTCCGGCACTTCGGCGGCCATGGATATTCCCCCGCCCGATTCCATGACGGAAAATGCCCGCCCAGCGGCGGGTCGTCGGCCTCGGACAAACAACGACCCCGCCTGCGTTAAGGTGCAGGCGGGGTCAGGGTGGCATCCGGGCGAGGAGTGGGCGTTTCGGCGTGAGACGCAGCGTCGTGACCTGACGCGTCAGGCCAGGCGCAGCTCTGTCTTGAGGATCTTGCCCGCCGTGTTGCGGGGCAGGACGTCCAGCAACGTGAGATCGCGCGGGACCTTGTACGCGGCAAGCCTGCCGGCGCAAAAGCCGGCGATGTCGTCGGCGGTGAGCGCGATCCCGCCGCGCGGCACCACGAAGGCCTTGAGCCGCTCGCCCCAGCGGTCGTCGGGAATGCCGACCACCGCAACGTCGGCGATCGCCGGATGGTGCAGCAGCACTTCCTCGATTTCGCGCGGGTAGATGTTGACGCCGCCGGAGATGACCATGTCCTTCTTGCGGTCGACGATATAGATAAACCCCTCCTCATCGCGCCGGGCCATGTCGCCCACCGAGACCCAGCCGTCCTTGTAGGCGGCACGGGTTTCCGCCGGGAGTTTCCAGTAGCCGTTGAACAGATAGGGCGACCGGCTGAACAGTTCACCAACCTGCTCGGGCGGGCACTCCTCTCCCGCCTCGTCCCGGATGCTGACTTCGGTGCAGGCGAAAGGCAGGCCCACGCAGCGGTTCTTGCGCAACTGGTGCTGCGGCGGCAGCGTCGCTATCACCGCCCCTTCGGTCGAACCGTAGCATTCGTGCAGGACGGTTTCGCCGAAATAGGGCACGATCCGTTCCTTCATCGCCTGCGGCAGCGGCGCAGCATTGGAGATGATCGTGCGCAGAGGCGGGCGACGACATTCGTCGAGCACCGCCTGCGGCAGTTCGAAGATCATCTGGAAGTGGGTCGGCACCATGAAGATGCCGGTGAAGCCGCCGAACTTGAGCTTGCGCAGGGCGACCTCGGGTTCGAACTTGTCGAGGATCTCGATCGAGCCGCCATAGAACAGCGAGGCCATCGTGAAGCCGAGCCCGCCGCCGTGGTTGAGCGGCGCGAGGGCGAGGAAGCGGTCGTCCGGTCCGAAGCAGCCGTACGTCGCGGCCATCCCGGCGAAATTGAACACGCGCGAACGATGCGAGACCATGACGCCCTTGGGCTTGCCGGTCGTGCCCGAAGTGTAGGGGATGGTCCAGACGTCCCACTCCTCCAGGTCGGGCAGTTCCGCCTCGGCCCGCACGCCGGCCAGCCAGCTCTCGTATTCCGGGCCGAAAGCGATGAGCCGCTCGACGCTGGCGAAATCCGCCGCACGCAGCGCATCGACAAGATCGGGATCGACGAAGGCGACGCGGGCACCGGCATCGTCGCAGATGGCGACGATCTCTTTGACGGTAAGGCGTGCGTTGACGGTCGCCACCGCCACGCCGGCCTCCGGCAGGCCGCAGACGACCTCGATGTATTCCAGGCGGTTGCGGGCGATGATCGCGGCGCGATCGCCGGGAACGAGGCACAGATCGTCGAGCGCGGCGGCGCCGAGGCGGTCGATCCGCGCCGCCAGTTCGCCGTAGCTGCGCGTCTCTTCGCCGAAGCGCACCGCGATCTTGGACGGTTCGCGCGTGGCGGCGGCCTTGACGCCGCGCCCGACGGTCATCGCACGATAGGAGAAGGGGATTTCCGCGGTACGCGATGCAGGCATGGTGGTTTCGGAATTCATCGACATTTCACTCACGGATAAGTGCGCTTCAGCCAATCGACGGTGCGATCGGCCACGAGATTCTTGGATTCGCGGAAGCCGTGGCTGCCCTTGTCGATGGTCACCACTTCGACCTTACCCTTGTAGGCGGCCTTCATCTCGCCGATGAATTCAGGCGTCATCAGGCCGTCCGCGGTGCCCCAGAAGATCAGCCCCGGCGCCTTGATGCTGGCAACCTGGGTGGTGTTCGATCCGCGCGGCCCCGGTCCGGCAAAGCCGAGCCAGCCGCGAGCGAACTGCTGGACGCCGAAGCGCTGCCCGGGCGCGCCGTCGGCGACGTATTGCTTGTAGTTGATGACGTGGCTGTTGCCCTCGCCCTTCGCCACAGCCGTCCGCGCTTCCTTCACGAGCTTGGCGTAGGCAGCCTTGCCCATGCCATCGACCGCATACTTCGAAAGGTCGCGCGTGGGCGCCAGGAAGATCAGGCCTACCGCGCGCGGGTCCTGACTGGAGGCCATGTAGCCCGACACCATGATGCCGCCCAGCGAGTGCCCCTCGATCACCACGCGCTTCATGCCGCGCGTTTCCAGGTAGTCCATCCAGGACCCCACGTCCTGCCCGGCCTCGACGACGTCGGACTGCTGGAAGCCGCGCGGTGACGCCCAGCGCACGTTGGGGGACAGCACCGCATAGCCGGCCTGCGCCAGCCGCCATGCCAGCCATTGCGCCGCAGACTGCAGGTTGTCGCCCATCATGCCGTGCTGCAGCAGGATCGCCGGCTTGGTCGGGTCGATACCGGCGGCGGGCGTGTAGAGCGTGCCGGGCAGATACTGGCCATCGGCAGCTCGCGTCGCCACCACTTCCGTGGTGACGTAGGGTTTGACGCCGAGGCCGTTCTGGTCGAGCCAGCGGGCGATGTCCTCGGCGGAGCGGTCGAAGGCCCCCTCGAAGCTGTGGCCGATACCTTCGTAGCGGATCACGTCGACGCGGGGCGATGCCGTAGCCGCCGCCTTCAGCGCCTCCAGCCGCCCGTCCGGAAGCCATGCGTCCGTGCTGCCGCCGAGCAGGAGCAACGGCACGGTCTCCTTGGACAGCAATGGTCCGAGCACCGCATTCGAATCCGGCCCGTGATAATCGAGGAAGGACTTGCTGCTGGTCAGGTAGGGATAATGGGCGATGACCGGGTCAGGAGCAAGCCCTTTGGTCTTGTCGGGGTCCGGGCTCAGGTCCGGTCCACCGCCCTTGCCTGCCGCGACGTTGGCCTGCGCGGTGGCTACCATGCGCTGGTAGAGCCCCTCGTCGGCCAGTCCCGTCTCCAGCCGGAAACGGTCGGAGGGCGGTGCGAAGTAGATCGCAGCCTTGACGCGCTTGCCCCCCGGCAGGTCGGCATTGGCGTCGGGGTAATGGGCCATGTAATAGGCGATCGCCATGCCGCCCATGCCGTGCCCGACCAGCACGATGTCCTCATGGCCATTGGCCTCCAGCCAGTCGATCGCGACCCTGATGTCGAGCGCGCTGTCCTCGAAGCGGTCGAGCATGAAACCACGGTTCATGCGCGGCAGGATGCTGAGCGTGGTGTAGCCCTTCGCCGCCAGGCGCTGCGCGGCGAAGCGCGAGGCGGTGAGCGGGTTTTCGGGGTGGGAACCGGGCCCCTCGTCGACGAACAGCAGTGCGGGGCCATATCGGTTGTCGCCGCGTGCTGGCGTATACAGGATGCCGGCGAGAGGTTCCCCAAGCGCGCCGGTCAGGTACTGGTTGTCCGGTCCCGCCGCCGCAGCGCGCGGCGCCGGTAGCTGGAACACCTCGGTCCTGATCCCCTCCACCGGCGCAGTCGGAGGGGCCTCGGCCGCGAGCGGCACGGCAAAGCAAAGGGAGGCGATGATGGCGAGAAGGCTGGCGCGGGGATGGATCATGGAAAACCTTTGCCTCGGCGGGATGGAAGGGAAACGGTGCATCGGTGTCAGTCCCCTGGCATGAGGCCGATGGCACGAGCGTGGGGGGCGCCGGCACGCCATGCCAGCAGCCCTGCCAGAGGCGCGGCGATCGCGACGATGACCGTGATCGAATGACCGAGACCGAGGTCGCCGCCGAACAGGCGCTGGCTGGCGAGTGCCACTACCGTCGGGCCAGTGCCGATGCCGAAGAGGTTGAGGCCCAGCTGGTAGATCGCCGATATCTGCGCACGCATCTGGTTGGGGCTGATCTCCTGCAGCGCCGCCACGATCCCGCCATAAGGCGCGCTCGTAAATAGCAGGAACAGCGCGTAGAGGGCGAAGGCCGGGGCGGGACTTACCACCAGCGTCATGCTGCAGCCGAACGGCAGCGCGAGGACGCTGGCAAGGACCAGGACGATATGGTTGGCATCGTCGCGTCCGCGTCGCCGCAACCATGCGCCAAGCATTCCGCCGCCGACGATGCCCACGGTGCCGGCGATCATCAGCGACAGGCCGGCCCAGAAGCCCACCGCCGCCGGAGACAGCCCGAACTTGCGCAGGAAGAAGGTGGGCATCCAGGCGACGACGCCGTTCCACATCAGCGAATGGACGACGACCGAGCCGATCAGCAGGCCATAGGCACCGCGACGGTCCGCGACGTGCCGCGCGATCTCGCCCAGCGACACGCCCTCGCTGGCCCGTCGGCCCCGCAGCACGCCGATCCGGGCAGGCTCGCGCACGGTCCGCATCAGCAACGCCACGGCAAGCCCCGGCAGACCGACGATGAAGAAGACCATCTGCCACGGCTCGACGTGCCCGACGACCGGCAGGTCCGCCGCGGGCACCAGTGCGATCAGCGATCCGCCCGCGATCAGCGCCAGCCCGCCCCCGACATAGGCAGAGGCGGTATAAATGCTGAGTGCCTGCGTCAGCCGCGCCGGCGGAAAGTAGTCGGCAAGGATAGAATAGGCGGCCGGCGACAGTGCCGCTTCGCCCACGCCCACGCCGATGCGCGAAACAAACAGATGCCCGAAGCTTTTCGCCGTCCCGCACAGCGCCGTCATTGCGCTCCACAGGACGATCCCCGCGGTGATGATGTGCACGCGGTTGCGGCGATCGGCGAGCCGCGCGATCGGAATGCCCAGCGCGGTGTAGAACACCGCGAAGGCGAGCCCGTGCAACAGACTGACCTGCACGTCGCTGATCCGCAGGCTGGCGCGGATCGGATCCACCAGCAGGGTGAGAATGGTGCGGTCCACGAACGAGAGGACGTAGGCGACGACGAACACCGCCAGCACGTAGCGGCCCTGCCGCAAGGGCGGGAACGCGGGTCCTTGTGCAATCCTGCCGGTGTCCATCGCAACCTCCGCCTGCATCACTCGGCCCTCTGCATCACTCGGCTATGCGGATGACGACCTTGCCGACGTGCTTGCCGGACTTGAGGAAATGGAAGGCGCCGCGCGCCTCCTCGAAGCCGTAGAGCCCGCCGATGACCGGCTTCAGGCCGCTCCAGCCCCAGGCCCGGACGAGATCGTCCAGCATCACCCGCGGCCCCGCGCTGAGAGTGTGGATCGACAGGTTCTTGCGGTAGGCGCCAACGATGTTGGGTTGCTTCTCGACCTCGCCGGCCGTGCGACCGACCATGAACACCATCCCGCCTGGCGCGGCGCTGCGCATGGAAAGGCGCATCGTGGCCGGGCCGGCATGGTCGAACACCTTCTGGACGCCGCGCCCTCCGGTCGCCTCCATGACCACCTTGTCCCAATCCGGACGGCTCAGGTAGTTGATCCCGATGTCTGCACCGAGGCTTTGCATAAGCTCCAGTTTCTCGTCGGACGACGACGTCACGATCACCCGCGCACCGCCCAGCTTGGCGAGCTGCACGGTGAACATGGACACCCCGCCGGTACCGAGCGTGAGGATCGTGTCGGACGGCTTGATCTGCGCCATCTCGAACAGCATGCGCCAGGCGGTCAGGCCAGCGGCGGGCAGGCAGGCTGCATCCTCGAAGGACACGTTGTCCGGTAGCCTGACCACGCAGTGCGCCGGGACCAGCGCCTTGTCCGCCAGGAAGCCGTCACGGTTGTCGCCAAGGTCTCCGGGATAATAGACGTCGGGGTCCCATGGCCCGGCGATCCAGTCGGAAAAGTGGTTGCAGGTCACCCGATCGCCGATCGCGAAACGGGTGACGCCCTCCCCCACCGCCGAAACGACGCCGGCGCCATCGCTGACCGGAACCCGGGTATCGGGCTTGCGGAAGAAGAACTGCCCGGTGACGATCTCCAGGTCACGCCAGTTGAGCGAGGCCGCCTTCACGTCGATGACGACTTGGCCCGGGCCCGGAACCGGGTCCGCGCGCTCGACGCGGGTCAAGCTGTCGATACTGGAGGAATCCCCTACTTCGTAACAGATCATGCAAAGCAACTCTTCTTGTGGGAGAATTGCAAGCCATACCGATCACGCCTGGCTGTCAACGATCAAGCATATTTCTGCGCCGATATCCCACATACATGTATTAATTCGCTTGCCAGCGTCGCCGGTTGGCATAACATTTCAGTTCGGAGACTCAGCGTAAAAGAACTCCGTCAAGCGGGCAGAACGCGGGCTCCGGCACCAACGGGGAGCATCGGCATGTTCATAGACGACGAAGAAGTCATCAAATCTGTCCAACGCGTTTTCGAGATTTTCGAGTGGTTCGACCAGCAGCGAAAACCGGCCAGTGCAACGACCGTGGCCCGGGCACTGGGCTATCCGGTTTCCAGCACCAACTCCCTGGTCAAAAGCATGGCCGAGCGGGGCTATCTGACTTTCGATCCCATCGCGCGCGATTACTTCCCGACGCTCCAGCTTGCGCAGAAGGCCGCCTGGATGGACCGGGGATGCTACGGGCCAGGCGGACTGCGCAGCCTGGTGCGGGAGTTGCAGGACGCGACCGGTGAAACGGTCACGCTGAGCTGCCAGAACGATCTGCAAATGGTGTTCGTGGAAGTAGCGAGCCCGGTGCGTCGCGTCGAGCCGCCCACCGCC
Source organism: Novosphingobium sp. BL-52-GroH (assembly GCF_044813085.1). Taxonomy (NCBI): domain Bacteria; kingdom Pseudomonadati; phylum Pseudomonadota; class Alphaproteobacteria; order Sphingomonadales; family Sphingomonadaceae; genus Novosphingobium; species Novosphingobium sp. BL-52-GroH. The sequence continues at coordinate 304,312 of NZ_CP171149.1, forward strand.
AGCGTCGGCGGGCCCGCCCCCCTGTTCCGGTCCGCCGTGGGGTTCAGCGCGCTGAGCTGCCGGTCGGACCGCGAGGTCAGCGGGCTGTTGAGCCGCTACAATCGCCGCACGTACCGCTCGAGCGCGAAGGCGGACCCGGGGAACGTGCTGGAAAAGGTCCGCCGCGCGCGTACCTATGGGCATTCCATCGGCTACGGGCTTTTCGTCGAGAATACCGGTGCCATCGCCTGGGCCTTGCCACGCAAGGGCACCGGCCATCCGGCAGTCATCGCCGTCGGCGGGCCGAGCGAGCGGATCAGGACCAACGAGCGGGCAATCCTCGGCGCCGGCCGTACCGCGATCGATCGCTTCCTGGCGCTATAGCAGCGAAGCGGAGGGGTGCGCCTCCGCTTCCTTATGGGTATTTACGAGGAATTCCTGTCGGATCGACAGCAGGACCGAACCGTATGCCCTGGTCCCCACCCGCTACCGTGGCCCTACCAAAGGCGATGGCCTGCTTTTCACCCGTTTGCCGACGCGAGCGGGACCCCCGCCTGACCTTTGGACAGCTATCCCGAGCCGCCAGCCAAAGGGCGGGAATAAGCGGCTGGAGTGGCGAAGACTGCCGTGAGGCCATCTTTTCCAGTCACGTGTTCAAGCCGCCTCGGCCGGCGCCTTGAACTTGCGCCACAGGCCGACGCGAAAGGCGCCTGCCGTTTTGCGCAGGCGGGCGATCTCACGATACTCGGCACAGTCCCAGAATGCCTGCGCCGCCTCGCGAGACGCGAATTCGACGAGTGCGGTGATCTCGCCTGGCCGATAGTCGCCTTCCAGCGTATCGGACACGGCGCCGGTCGCGAGCGGGACACCGCCATAGCGGGCGAACAAACCCGACCCGACCAGCGCCTTCATGTAGCTTGCATAAGCTTCGCTATCGGTGATCGCGGCCGTGACGACCATGATGACCGGCTTTTCGTCGCCCACGCCTAACGTTCCTTCCGAATACGGGAGACGAAGCTGTTCGCCTTGGTCGGATCGCCCTTGGCGTAACGGGCAGCCGCCGGATAGGCGAAATGCGGGCGGGAGAAGGCGACCTGGTCCGCCGGCAGCGGATCGGCGCCGAAAGGCGCGAGCACCGGTGCACCCTCTGCGGGATGCTGGCCCAGCAGCACGTCCGGCGCCTCGCCCTTTTCGACCCACTTCTCGAGGTAGTCGAGATAGTCGACCTGGTAGGCCCCTTCGCCGCCGGTGCAGTGGTTCATGCCCGGGATCATGAACAGGCGGAAGAAGTCGCGGGTCGCCTGGGGGCCACCCATCGTGCGCGTCGCGGTTTCGTAATAGTCGATCACCGGCTGCGTCAGCACCGACTGGTCGGACCAGCCATGATAGACTAGCAGCTTTCCGCCATGGGCCTTGAAACGCCGCAGGTCCGGGTTCTGGGCGTTGAAGAACATCTCGCCGAGGTCGAGCCGGCGGGGATCGACGTCCCAGTCCATATCGGTCGGCTGCCAGGCCGGGCCGGCGTCGGGATAGAATGCCATGTAGCGGAAGAGGTCGCCGACGAACTTGTAATACGTGGAAGGCTTGCCGTCGGCACCGATGTAGGTGTTCATCCAGTTGGGTTCCGAACCCGGCAACGCCGCGGCGGGAAACAGCGTCTGCCCCCGGCTGTCCACGGGACCACCATAGATCTTGCGTACGGCCGCCACCTGGGCACTGCTCAGGCACTTCCCGCCGGTCGCGCCCGGCGCGCACTGCAGGACGCCCGGATCGAAGCGGCAGGACCGCGCATCGCCGATGAGGCCGTCCTTGACGCCGTCGTTCATGTCGCAGGCCGCGACGACCGCCTGGTGGATCGTGCGGATGTCCTCGCCGGTGAACAGCTGCGTGCCATCCTTCGCCAGCGTCGCGACCGAATTCCACATCAGGGTCAGGCCATCGCCCAGTTCGTTGATGACCGGAGCGCCGGCGATGATGCCGTCGAAATCGTTCGGGAAGCGCTGCGCTTCCATCATGCCCTGCCGTCCCCCGGTCGAGCAGCCCATGTAGTAGGCACGTCTTGGAACGCTACCGTAGAACGCGGTGGTGATCGCCTTGCCGGCCAGCGTCGAGACATGGGCGGCGCGGATGCCGAAGTCGAACTTGGCCTGCAGGTTGTTGTAGGCCCACTTGCCGTCGAGCGCGGTCGAGCGATGGCCCATGTCGCTCATCACGCAGGCATAGCCACGGGTCAGCAGGCCAGCGCAAGTGCGCGCGCCGTAGGTATTGCCGCAAAACCCGCCGCAGCCGATCTTCGCGAACTTGCCGTTCCATTGCGCGGGCAGGTGAAGCTCGATGCCGACGTTGGGATTGACGTAGCCCATGATCGCGCAATGCGCCGGGATGCCCGGGGCGGCCGGTGCCCAAGCGGCCGAAGTCACTTGCGTGGGAGCATCGGCGACCGAGGAAAAGTCGGTTGCGGGCAATGCCGAGCACGCGGTTGCCAGCGCGGCGTCCGCCGCCGGGACGAGCGGTGCGCCCGGGGCGGTCGCCCCCGGAAGAGCGAACAAGGCCGCCGCGGCGGCTATGACCATCTTGAAACGTCCGAGCATGTGTGGGCTCCACGGCTGGCGAGCGAAGACCGCGGCCGGACAGGGTGCCCGGCCGCCGGTTTCACGGGATTTTCAGAACTTGAACGTGACGCGGCCGCCGAACTGGCGCGGACGACGCGGCGAGAACGCGATGTTCTGGTTGACCTGGTTGGTCAGCCCCGCCGCCGGATCGGACGCGCGGGTCAGGCGGGTGGGGGTATCCTCGTTCGTCAGGTTCTTGGCGTAGAGTTCGAACGTCCAGGCGTCGGCCTGGATGCCGGCCCGCAAGTTCACGACGTTTGCCGCGCCTATCCGCGCGAGATTGAGTTCGGAATCCCACATCCCGCTCATGTATGCCCAGTCACCGCGCACGAAGCCGTCGAGGTGGTCGGTGATCGGCGTGTCGTAGTCGAAGCTGAGCGAGGTCTGCCACTTCGAAACCGATTCCAGCGCGTTGCCCTTTACCGAGATGCAGGCATAGGGCGGCGTCGTGACGGAATAGTACAGGGCCGCGGCATTGGCGGAGCAGAAGTCCTTGTACTTGCCGTCGTTGTAGCTGACCGAGCCACGCAGAGCGAGCGCCTTGACCGGGAACCAGTTGACCAGCAGCTCGGCTCCGTCGACCTTGGAATTACCATCGTTGGTGGTGATCGAGTAGATGTTCACGCCGCTATAGTAGGAGCCCTGCGTCTGCTGGTTCTTCCAGTCCATGTGATAGGCGGCCGCCTCGATCGTGAGGTTCGGCAGGATGCGTCCCTTGAAGCCGATCTCGTAATTGACCAGCTCCTCTTCCTGCACTTGCCGCTGATCGACGGTGGCATAGGCCGAAGTATTGAACCGTCCGGGGTTTGTGCCAATCGAATACGTGGCATAGACATTCATGTTCGGAGCGATATCGTATTGTACGTTGACGCGCGGCAGGAACTTCTTGAACGTGCCGTGGTAAGGCTTGCCGTCGGGCGCCAGCAGTTCGACGAAGGTGGCGGAGGCCGTACCCGCCTGGTATGCGGCGATATCGAGTTGCTGGGTAGTGCTGCGCGAACGTTGCAGTACCTTCTCCCACTGGTAGCGCCCCTCGAGGCTGATCGTCACATCGGGCAGCGGATCGACGTAGGCCGCGCCGAAGATCGAATAGTCTTCGGTCGTCGTCCTGCTCCCGCCGCCCGGAATGACCCGGTCGTTCGCGGAGGAACCCGGAGCGATGACGTAAGTGACCGAATCCGGGCCCGCGAGAGTGCGGTTCGCGAGATGGAGATAGTACGCACCCGCGGCGAGCCGGATCGGTTTGTCGGTCGGCGTCGCAACGCGCAGTTCGAGGGATTCGTCCTTGACGGTCGATGCCGACTTGCTGACGTAGACGTAGCCAAGGCCCGTCGGCTGCCGGTTGCGAAGATAGATATTGCCCTGGCTATCGGTCTTCTCGTCGTTCTGGGCGCCGGTCAGCGTCACGTTGTACCCGCTGTCGGACTGCCATTCCAGCTGCAGGTACGTCCGCCAGGCATCGATCCGCGTGCCGACGTTGTTGAGGTAGTTGTGGGCGACATCGTAGTCGCCGGCACCGGGGCGGAATGTCGGGACCGAGCCCATGGGGTAATAGGCATACGTGCCGGTGGCGAGGCCGGTGATCGGGTTGACCTTGGCGATGGCGCCGTTTCGGTCGGCCGGATCGATGAACAGCGCGGAGCCTTCGGAATCGTCGATGCTGTGATAGCTGACGAGGCCGCGTATGGTCAGGTTGTCGGTCGGCGTGTAGGTCAGCTTGCCCAGCAGTCCATTGCTGGACTGTGCCCCCATGCGGATGCCGTCGCTGTTCTTCCAGGCATCGGGCGCATCGTATTCGTAGAAATAGCCAGACAGGAAGCCATAGAGCTTGTCGTCGACTATCGGCCCGGAAAGCCAGCCGTCCATGCGCTTTTCGCCGTAGGAGGCCAGTTCGGCCGACATGCTGCCCATGGTCTCGTTCGATCCCGAGCGCGTCACGTAGTTGACCGCGCCGGCGAACGTGCTGCGTCCGAAGATGGTGCTCTGCGGCCCCTTCAACACTTCGACGCGCTCCAGACCCGCAAGTGAAAGTCCCGTGAAGTTTCCGGCGATGTAGACACCGTCGAGGAAGACCGAAGCCTTGCTGGTGCCGGTAGTGGAAACGCCGAGGCCCCGCATCGTCAGCTTGTTGCCGTTGCGGTTTCCGGTATCGCCGTAGCTGAGGCTCGGCACGGTATTCATGAGATCGAACAGGTCCTTCACGCCGAACTTCTCGACGGATTCGGACGTGACTGCCGTGACGTTCACGGGAACGTCCAGGAGCCGTTCGTTCGTCTTGCGCGCCGTGACGAGGATTTCCCCCGGCAGCGCGGCTGCGTCGGCCCCGTCGGCGGGGGTTCCGGTGTTCTGCTCGGACTGCGCCCATGCCGCAGTTGGCACCATCGCCGTCCCGGCCAGGGCAGTCACACCCAGAAGCCACATACGATGAGCGTTCGTTCGCCGTGAAGTATTCATGGAAAACCCCCTGTTAAATAGATCGATTCTTTCGATCTCCCTCACGACGAAAGCTATGTGGCAGCAGGGTGCCCAGCAATTGGAAACGCATTCTTGCGCTGGTAAATCAGAATGGGGTTTTTACGCCGAGCCCGGCGTGTCGAGCCCTGGCATTTCGATGCATATTTTCCCGACGTGCCCGGCCTCGGCAAGCGTCGCGTAGGCCCGCGGTGCATCGCCGAAAGCGAAGCTGGCACCGATCGCGGGCCTCATCCCGCTCGCCACATAGGCATCCAGTAAAATGCGCAGCATCTCGGCGCTGCCGCTGGCGATGCCCCGGATCGTGACGTTGCGGGCGATGAGACCGTCGAGCCGCGGCGGCTCCGTTCCTCCAAGAGCCCCGATCAGGCCGATACGACCGTTCACCGCGCAGGCGGCGATCGAGCGCTGCAAGGTTGCCGTGCCCACGGTCTCGACGACGATGTCGGCGCCGCCCCCGGTAGCCTCGCGCACGGCCTCGCTCCAGTCCGGGGCGCGGCTGGTGTCGATGGCGATGTCCGCCTCGACTCCTGCGAGCGCGGCGGCGGCGATCTTGCCGGCGCTCGACGACAGCAGCACCGAGCGTGCACCAGCCATTCTCGCGATCTGGATGGCGATCATCGAGACCCCGCCGGTGCCGATGGTCAGCACCGTCTCGCCAGGGCGCACCTTGCCAAAGGCATGGATCACCGACCATGCCGTGACGCCGGCGGCGGGGATGGCGGCAGCGGACAGGTCGTCGATCGCATCCGGTACGCGGACGAGAGCGGCGGCCGGCAGCACGATATATTCGGAAAGCCAGCCGTCGCGCGTCGATCCCAGGTCCTCCTCGAAGACGTCCCCGCGAAAGCCACCCGCGAGCCAGCGGACGAAATGGACCGAACTGACGCGATCGCCAACGGACAGGCCGCCGACGTCGTCGCCCCATCGCACCACTTCGCCCATGCCATCGCCCAGCGGCACGCGCGTCGCTGGTTTTGGGCCGTGATAGCGTCCCGAGACGATCATCAGATCGCGATGGTTGAGCGCCGCCGCCCTCACCCGGATCAGCACTTCACCCCGGCCGGGCTCGGGCAAGGGACGTTCGACGCATTCGAGCGAGGCGATGCCGGCGCCCGCGCCGATCTGCCATGTCTTCATGTCAGCCGACCGTCTCCGGAGTGCCGGCTTCCCTGGCGCGGTGCGGGCTGTCGACAGGCGTGACGGGTACGATCCGGGGCAGGTCCGATGGCGGCGTCACGGCCTGATGACCATCCGCGGAAACGATCTTGCGGTCGATCGCCCATTGCAGCATGTCGGCCGTGGCTTTCGTCTCCTGTCCCGTCAGCGCATGTCCCGCGCCTTCGTAGACACGGCCGCTCACCGCCTTGCCCGAGCCGTCGAGCCGCGCGAAACCGGCACCGTCGAGCGCTGTGTCCTGCCCGGCACCCAGCAACAGCACCGGAACGCCCAGCTTTCCGACCAGCTTGCTGAGCACCGGGGCGTCCGGGCCCCAGTTGTCGAGGAACGCCTTGGGCGTCATGACCAGCGTATCGCCGCCGATGTCGGTCGGCACCGATGCCGGTACGTGCTTGAGATAGACGAAATCGCGATAGTCGTCGCTGCCGTTCGCGGCGCGCGCCTTGGCAAGCGCCGCGTCGTAGGCGGCGGCCCCCACCGCGTTGCGCAGGAAGCTGGCGGAATCCGGAGCAGGCGCGGCCATGACCACGCCCGATACGCGCTTGTCCCCGGTCGCGGTCAGGTATTGCGCGATGCGCGTGGCGCCATAGCCGTGGCCGACCAGCACGACCTTGTCGTAGCCATGCTTGCCGAGATAATCGATCCAGGCGCCGATGTCCTTGCTCGACCCGGCATAAGTGCCCGCCAGCATGCCCCGCGAGCCGCGGTTGGTCTGCATCCCGATCGAGAAGTAGCCGGCCTGCGCCGCACCCTCGGCCAGCCAGTTGCAGGGACCGGAGAAGGCCGACCCGGTGAAGTCATGGACAGTGAGGAACGCGGTGCCCGGCTTCGCACCCGCTTCCGAAACGTAGCGCAGCGCCCGCGTACCCGGCTCCACGTCGGTGATCGTGATCACCTCGGTGCGCACCCGTGGCTTCACACCCAGGCCGACGCCCGCCAGCCACGCGGTGACATCCTCGATGACCTGGGGCTGGACCGGAGGATTGGAATTGAAAGAGTGGTCGACCTCGCCGGGATAATAGAGCACGTCGACCTTCGGGCTGCCGGTGGCGGCGGCCTTTAGCCGTTCCAGCCGCGCATGCGTGCTGTAGCCGTCCTTCTCGCCGGCGAGCAGGAGCATCGGCACCTTGATCTGCGGAAACAAGGCGATGTTGACGGCACCATATCCCGCTCCCCACATGTTGATCCAGCGATCGGGCGTGCTCATGAAGGCGACCTTGGTGCCGGGCGCCATCGGCGCAGGCGCGGTGAAGGCCGGGCCGAAGATCTCGTCGGTGGCGTTGCGCGCGATCATTTCGGCCGCAGAGTCATTCTGCTTGCGGAATTCCTCCTCGCCCATGCCGCGGCGCGTGAACGGCCCGGTGTCCTCGGTCGGCGCGAAGTGGATCATCGCGGTGATGCGAGGGTCCTTGGTGTCGATCATGTAGCGCGTGGTGGTGATGCTGCCGAAGCTGGAGCCGGTCAGGATGATCTGCCGGAAACCCATATTAGCCAGGTAGTCGACAGCGGACTTCACGTCCTTGGCATAGTCCCTGAAATCGCTATCGAACAACTGCTCGCCATGGCGCACCATCGGGGCGATGACGGTATAGCCCTTCGCCGCCATCCCTGCCGCGATCCAGGGGCCGCTGCCTTCGAGCGGCGACGCGCCGGGCCCGCCCTGGCAGTGGATGATCGCCGGAGCGTTGAGGTTCATGCCGCCAACGGGGAACGTGATGAGCGTCGGCACGACCCGGCCGTCCGGCGCCGTCAACGAGATCACCTCCTGGCGATAGTTGCGATCCGCGGCATGGGACGACACCGCCACGCCGAGCGAGAGCACCGCGACTGCCGAGAGCAGGAACGTTTTCGTACGATTGCGCATGACTGCACCTCCCTTTTCTTGCTCGCAGGCTGTCAAAAGGTGGCAGGACTGGCAAAGAAAAACATGTTCATATGCGCAGGAAACACATATCCGTCTTTAGCCGATCAGATTGTCGACCACGGCCCGTCCCTTGGGTAGTGGGAAGCGGCCCGGCCATATTCCGCACTTGCCAATCGTCACGCGGATATGCGATTAATTTTCCTACGTATATAATTTAGAGCGGGAGCATCGAAGCGATGAGCGGGGAAGAGGTCGTAAAGTCCGTAGGCCGTGTATTCGAGGTACTCGAACTTTTTGGCAATGCCCGCGAGCCATTGAGCGCCACCGATGTCGAGCGACAACTCAACTATCCCCAGTCCAGTACACTCGCCCTAATGAAGAGCCTCGTGAAGCTTGGCTATTTCTCGTTCGACAGGATCGAGCGGACCTACTTTCCCACCATGCGTGTCGCACATCTGGGCGAGTGGCTGGAGACCTCGATGTACGGCAACGGCCAGTTGCCCGCACTGATCGACGAGATCAGCGAGCTGACCGGGGAGACGGTCTCGATCTCCTGCCAGAACGACCTGGAGATGCAGTTCGTGCAGATCCGCGCGGGCACCCGGCCGCTGATGGTCAACATCCAGCCCGGCAGCTTCGCGCCGCTGTTCAATTCGGCGATCGGCTGGACCGCCCTCTCCGTCCGGCCAGACACCGACATCGCCAAGCTCGTCGCGCGCTACAACCGGCGGTCGCGTTCGGCCGAAAGGGCGCCGGCCGCGCTCCCCGAACTGATGAAGGAAGTCTCAGCGGTCCGGGAACGAGGATATGGCCTGGGCTACGACACGTACGTACCCAGCGTCGGCGCGATAACCTGGGCAATCCCGGGCGGCAGCAGCGTGCGCCCGCTCGTGCTGTCGGTTGCCGGACCAACCGAGAGCATCCGGGCGGAAGCGGACGACATCGTCCGCCACGTCCGGTCCGCGTTCAAGGCCTACCTCTAAAGGCTGGCACCCGGCAGCCTGGGGATGGGCGCACACCCCGCAGCAAAGGGGCCGTTTCGCTCGCGCCCGTTACCCCACCGCCGGGATCAAATTCCCCTGCGCCGTCCAATTAGAGCGAGGACTTTCGATTCGGGCGTATCGCCTGCCCATCTTCCTATCCCTTCGTGTTAGCCATTCATGTCCGATTGCCGATGCGACGCGGAATGCATATCAATGCCTCGTCAAACCATGATTTTCTGTCAGTCGCCCTCGTTCACAAGGGGTTTGCGTCCATGCCTGACGAAATGCCGGCAGCCCGGCTGCCGCTGGCAAAGCGAACGGTCGTGTTCGCCAGCGCCTTCCTGACGATCGTCGGTGTGTTCGACGCACTCGCGAACGTTCCGGTCGTATCCGGTTGCGCCTTCTATGCCGACTGCAGGAACGAGGAATTCCGGCAGCCACCGGGCAAGATGGGCCGGGATATCCCTTGACGACGGCCGGTCTCCAGACGGAGCACGGCGAAGGCGCCCTGGTCGTTTACGACGGCGAATGCATATTCTGCCAGAACTACGTCCAGATGCTGCGCCTGCAGGAAAGTGTGGGCCCTGTCGAACTGGTGGACGCCCGCAGTGACGACGCCCGGGTCCGGGAACTCACCGCCCGGGGCTACGACATGGATGAAGGCATGGTGTTCGCATACCAGAACCGGGTCTACCACGGATCGGACGCGGTCAATGCACTGGCGCTCCTGACGTCCCCTTCCACGTTCTTCAATCGTGCCAACGCTTTGGTTCTCTCGCGGCCGACGATCGCGCGCCTGGTATATCCCTGGCTCAAACTCGGCCGGCGATTGACGCTGCGGCTACGTGGCAGGAGCCTTATCGGCAAGCCTCCCCATCGCTGAGGAGATTGTCGAGAGCGCGCGTCCTGGAGGCACGGCCCCGGGGGTTCGATCCGGCGAAGTCATGAGGGGGTTTTCCATGCCTGCCACGAATACAATTCCCCTTTTCCGGCCGCTGCCTTGGGGCAATACCACGCGCACGTCCGAAATCCCGGCCTATGACGGGCTGACGGCCTTCGCTCCGTTCTGGGGAATGGCCGCCCTGTTCAGCATCGCGGGCGATCCGCAGGGGCTGACGGGGCACCAGGGGCTCGTGTACCTGTTGGCCGCCTGGCTGGTCGTGGCGACGAGCGCCGTCACCCTTCTGTTTCCCAGGAAGACGTGGGCACTGATCGCCCTGGCGGCGGTAACGGTCCTCCTCTACGCGATCCGCCTGCCGGTCGCCTCCAACAACAAGACCATCACCGTCGTCTTCGATCTGTCCCTGATCCTGTGCGCGGGCGTGCTCCATGCGCGAAAGTCGCTGAGCCGGTCGAACCTGTACGAATCCTTGCGGATGCCCGCCCGGCTTCTTCTCGCGATCATGTATTTCTATGGCATCTTCCACAAGATCAACACGGACTTCCTTGATCCGACGGTGAGTTGTGCGGTGGGGCTCTACAAGCCTCTCGCCGCCCCGTTCGGTCTCGAGGACAATATTTTCGGTCGATACCTGGCGATATATTCGACGTTCTTGGTCGAAGCGATCGCCATCGTCGCGCTGTTCTGGCGGCGCTGGTTCGCCGTCGGCCTCGTGAGCGCGCTGGTATTTCACTACATCATTCCGATCTCCGCCTATAGCTGGTACATGGACTTCTCCAGCCTGGTCTTCGCGTTATACATGCTGAGCATGCCGCGCGAAGTCAGCGCCAGGATCTACGAGATCACGTACCGCCACGGGGTGGAGCCCCTGCGCTCGCTGTTCGGGCGTATCGGCATCCTGGCGCCGATGGCCCTGCTCCTGCTGCTCGCCACGCTGGTCGTGCTCCTGCTCGGGCTGGCCTACCCCGGCCGGCCGGCGCTGATGCTGCTGCACTCGATCTTCATCCTGACCTGGGCGGTCATCGGCGGCGTTGCGATGACCGTGATGACTTATGCGGCCATGCAGCACCTACCCTACAAGGGCCCGGCGGGGCCGCGGTCCGCGAGGTGGACCTGGATCATTCCCGGGCTGTTCTTCCTGACCTGCCTGTCTCCCTACGTCGGGCTGAAGACCGAAAGCTCGATCAACATGTTCAGCAACCTTCACACCGAGGGGGGCACGACCAACCACCTGCTGTTCGAGCGCCCGCCCTATCTGTTCGACTACCAGGACGAAGTGGTGCGGGTCGTCGCTTCATCGAGCCCCTCGCTCACGAAGACCGCCGAGGCGGGGCGCCTGAACGTCCTGTTCTCCATCGAGGAATTCCTGCGGCGGCATCCGGATCAATGGGTCAGCTACGTGCACAAGGGCCGCCTCGTCGAGCGCGCGACCGCAGCCGACGCACCGGCCGCGCACCCGTTCTGGGAGCGCAAATTCCTCATCTTCAAGCAGGTCGATCACCGCCGCCCGAAAGTTTGCACGCATTGAGGCGCAGAATCATCAGTGTCCCCGACCGGGTCATTCAAAACAACTCCGTAATATACAGCCCTGAGGAATACCCCTTTTACCCGATCCCCACTGCGATTCTGGTGCAAAACGGCGTCGATACACCTGGCGGAAAAACACCCTCCCGATACCGCTATGGACGATTTACACGACCTATGGTGTAAGTAGATTTCCTATAAAGACAATTCATTGCAGGGATCGGCATGCCCATACTCTCGATCTGTATTCCGACCTACAATCGCTCGTCTTGCCTTGCCGAACTTCTGGACAGCATCATCGCGCAGAACGTGCCGGAGATAGAGGTGATCGTCAGCGATGACGGTTCGTCGGACGATACCGGAGAGGTGGCCCAGGGCTACGGCCGACGCATCGCGAACTTCACCTACCTGCGCCAGCCGATCAACATCGGAGTCGACCGCAATGTGGCCGCGGTGACTGCCGCGGCGACGGGGGACTATCTCTGGCTGGTTGGCGACGACGACCGCCTGGAACGGGGCGGCGTGCGCCGGGTGATGGATGCGCTCGAACGCTGGCCCGGCGTCGCGGCGCTCACGGTCGGGGTGATCGACTACGACGTGACGATGCGCCAGATCACCGGGGTCCGCGGCATGCCGGAGACGCAATGCCTTACCGGCGCCGGCGTCGTGTTCAGCCGCGTCGGCGAACTCCTCGGCTACATTTCCGCCACGATCGTCAATCGCCGCAAGTGGGAAACGGCCGCCGCCGAGCCCAATGCGCGTTCGATGAAGAACCTCTATTCGCCGGTCTACATCGCCGGGCGCGCCGTCGGCACCGATGGGACGTGGGGAATCGTCAAGGAGCCTTGCGTCGGCTTCCGGTCGGGCAACGACCAGCTGAAAAGAAGGGTCGGCTGGCTGGAGCGGCTCAAGATCGACGTTCGCGCCTATGACGAGATTGCCGACCTGCTCTTCGCCAGCGATCCCTCGGCGCGGCGCGCCATGGCCACCCGTGTCTTCAATACGCACGTCGTAGCCCGCATACTCAACGCCAAGACCGAAGGCGAAGGCGGCAGGGACAAGATAGCCGCCGCGGCGTACCTGATCGGCCGCTATCCCGGCGTACCGCGCCTGTGGACTCTCGCGTTGCCGATGCTCTTCGCACCGTGCGGCGCCGTGCGCACGACGCGGCGCATCTACCAGCGAATGGTCAACAGCTCCGGCAAGAGCAGGGCTCGGCAACTGGTGTTCGACCGGGATCGCATGGACAAGCAGTCCTGCGACAGGGCGATGATCCCGACTGCACGTCCTGGCAACTCGCAGGCCTGATCGGCAGGCCGGTTCAGCCCAGCGCGTCGGCCAGCTTCACGGGCGCAAGGCAGGGCGGGTCGACCGGATCGGACGCACCCTGCTCGGGCATGACAGGGCATTCCCCGAAAATCGCCTTGCAGACGATCACGGCTTGCGCATGCCAGCTGTGCCTGGCGGCCATCGCGCGCGCGGCAACGACCGCATCGCTGCGCGCACGGGGATCGGAAAGGACCCGCCGGACCGCACCGACGATCGAATCGAGCGACCACGGGTTGCAGTAGGTCACGCTCTGGCCGCACCGCTCCCACATCGACGGGATGTTGGACACGACGACCGGGCAACCGAAGTATGCGGCCTCGACCGGCGGCAAGGGACACGCTTCGTAGAGCGAAGGAAACAGCAGCACCCGTGCGTCGCGATAAATCTGCGCCAGAAGTTCGCCGCTGTTGACCTGCCCCAGGAAATGAATGCGGTGCGCGACGTCGCGCGGCACAGAACACCCTGGTTTTCGCAGGATGCCCCCGGTGGAGCCGACGAAAACGAAATCCAGGTCATCCTCGCGCGCCAGGCGGATCGCCGCCGCCAGCGTCCGCTCGAAGTTCTTCCGGTGCGAAAGCGACCCCACATAGAGCGCATAGCCCGGCGACAGTGCGGGCTGCACGCCGATCGTCGGATCGGCCCGCGCGCTCCAGCCCCCGTTGGGCGCGACCGTGATGCGGCCGGCGACACCGGGAGCAAGCTGAACGAGACGGTCCCGCTCGGTTTCAGATACGGTCAGTATCGCCCGTGCCTTGCGCAAGAGCAATGGCAGCATCCAGCGGTGGGCCATCCGGTATCGCAACGTGTAGGCGCGCGGATGGTCGAGAAACGACACGTCATGGATCATGACTACGACCTGTCGATCACGATCTGACAATGTTCGGGCCGGGGCGCTGTTACCGAGACAAAGCAAAGTATTGTCACCGAGGTATCGGGGCAGCTCGAACTGCTCCCACAGCACGCCACGATACTTGCCGACCGTCTCGATTTTGATGCGCTTGACCGAAAGCTTCTGGACCCAGGGGCCGGGCGGGACTAGCAGCGTCACGTCGGCGATCAGTTCGCCCCGCTCCAGCATGTCGTCGATCTCGGACGTGAGTTCACAGGCAACACGCTGCACGCCGGTCGCCTGCTGCACGAGAAACCGGCCATTGATGAGCAGCTTGGACCGGCCCGGCGCGAGGGCCGCCAGCGCCCGCGCGCCAAAGGGCGCGGGCGGATGGATCGGTGACTGTTCATGCAACGCGTAAGCCATCGTTGCTGCTTCTTTGCTGTGTAGTTATCCATCGCCGATCTGGCCGCGGCATCCAACTGCACCAAAGGGATTACTCCTTTTGCGTGCCGGTCCGCCAGACGCCGGCGGCCTCTGGCCTGGCCATCCCTTTCGGAATGGCGGGCAAAGCCTACGCTTTGGAATTACTCATTATTTGCGGATTGCCGGCATCGGGCGAAAGTCGAAACTATGGTCGTCAGGGTGAGCATTCTGCTGCGCCCGTTCCCGCGTCTCGAAAGCCTACGTCATGCCTGGAACAAGTGCGAGCCGCCTCTCCTCGAAGTCCTTCCGTTGAGCCCCGCGAACGGCAAGGGACGACCATAGGGCATGGCAATGCTTTCGACGCAGATACCGCCGGAGCGCGCAGACAAGCAGCACTTCGACACCATCGTCATCGGCTCGGGGTTCGGTTCGGGCTTCTTCCTGCACGAAGCCTTGAAGCACCGCCGGTCAGGCAAGGTCCTCGTACTCGAATGGGGTCAGATCCGCAGCCATGCGGAGCAAGTCGAGGCGGGCGCCCAGTCCGCGATTTCGCCCGGATCGACTTATACCAACGCCAGCCCGCGGCCCTGGAACTTCACGATCGGCTTCGGCGGCGGGACGAATTGCTGGTTCGCCCAGACGCCGCGCTTCCATCCCACCGATTTCCGCCTCAAGTCCTTGTATGGCGTCGGTCGCGACTGGCCGTTCGCATATGCCGACATCGAGCCTTTCTACTGCGAGGCCGAAGACATCATGGCCATCTCGGGCGAAGACGAGATGGGCCGGATCCTGCCACGCTCGCGCCCGTTTCCGCAACCGCCGCACATTCCCTCGACACCCGATGCCCGCCTCAAGCGGGCCCGCCCCGACCTGCACTTCATCATGCCCACCGCAAGGGCGCGCGTATCCACGCCGACCCGCCCCCCATGCTGCGCGAACTTTCGCTGCTCGCTATGCCCGGTCGATGCGAAGTTCACCGCGAACAACGGGTTGATGGATGTTTTCCAGCATGCGTCCGTCTCCGTCTGCGCCGGGGCGCAGGTCACGCGGCTGGACGTGGAAGGGGGGGCCGTGCGCAGCGTACACTTCCAGGTCGGCACGCGCGAATACACTGCAAGCGGCGACCTCTTCGTGTTGGGGGCGAACGCGATACATTCGCCGGCCATTCTCCTGCGTTCCGGGATCACGCAAGGACCTGTCGGCCTCGGCTTGCACGAAGCCTACGGGATCGAAGTCGAGGCCCTGCTCGGCGGTGTCGACAACTTCGACGGCAGTACGATCACAACCGGTCTCGACTACGGCGCCTACGATGGCGATTTCCGGCGCAGTTCGGGCGCCGCGCTCCTATACTTCGAAAACCGCTGGAAGTTCGGCTTCCGCACCGAACCGGGAAAATGGCGCCAGACGCTGCCGATCGTCATCGTCGTCGAAGACCTTCCGCGCGACAGCGACCGGGTCGTCCTCGATGCGGACGGCCGTGCCCGGGTATCGGGCGCCGAACCAAGCCGTTATGCCGTCGCCGGTGCCGAGCGGGCCTTCGATCAACTACCGGAGATCCTTGCGGCCCTTCCCGTAGAAGGCATCGAGCAACGCTTGGTCAGGCCCACCGAAAGCCATCTGCAGGGCAGCTTGCGGATGGGCACCGCCCCCGGTGACTCGGTGATCGACGCCATGCAGGTGCATCACCAGCACCGCAATCTGGTGATCGTCGGCTCGGCCGCGTTTCCGACGTGCTCGGCCGCCAATCCCAGCCTGACGGTGGCCGCGATGTCGCTGCGGGCCGCACGGAGTCTTATGGCATGAGCAAGGTCGATCGTCGCACTGTCCTTGCCGGACTTGGCATCGCGGGCCTCGCGAGCAGCGGCGCCCTTGCCGCGGCGGCGCATTCGGGCGGACAGGAGGATGCGCTGCGGCGCATCCTGCATCGACTGGTCGGCCCCTTCTCGATGAAGGACGCCGACTTTTCCAACTTCGTCGCCGATTTCACCGGCGGACGCCGGATACTCGGATCGGCGGAGGCCGACGGGCTGCGGCTTCTGGAAGTTGTCGACCCGGCCCGGGCGCTGGTGCGGCTGCATCCCGGCCTGGCAGCGCGGATGGAAAAGTTCGATCGTGAACTGCTGACGGAATTCGCGCTGGCCACCGGCCTTGCCGGATCGCCCGGCTCCCGCGATCTGGAATACGGCGGGCTATTCCGGGACAATCCCTGCACCAACCCCTTCGCGCAGCGGGCGTGAACCGGCGCTATCTCCAAAGGAGTAGAGCGCGCGCCTGCCGGACCCGAAATGGTAGGCTCATCTTAGCATTCGCCAGTCCGGCCCGAAGTCCGGATAATCGCGGCCGTTACCGTCATGCGGCGCCCGTCCTCCATGTACAAGCACATGGAGGAAAACGACGTAAACCTTCGGAAAGCCAGCAGAAAACGAGTCGCACCATGCCCAAGGCACTTCGTACCGGCACTCAGGAGGAAGCAGATCCGCTGGACTGTCTTTCCAGGTTTCACAACGACATAGACTATCGTGAATTCGCGCCCGTCTCGCGCCAGTTGCTGGCAAGCTACGCCCGCGTGGCCGAACTCGGCATGCCTGCCAGTACCGTGGCGGGTGCGATGCTGGGAGCGACGCTGAACTTCTACGAACTGTTCGGAATGACCCAGGAACTGCCCACGCTGCTGCGCGCCATGGCCGACATGCTGGAATTCAGGCGCCCGGTATCATGACAGGAGCGACCGCGCCCGGAGTGCCTACCCATTCCGGAGCCCCCCTTTAGAGCGTCTTCGCTGCCGATGCGTAATTGCCTACGCTCGGTCTGCGGCGGTGCAGCAACGTCCTGCCGCAACACAGCCGCCGATCTCGGGCAACTGTAAGGATGGTCCATTGGAAGCCTCGCATCAGTTGGCGTTGCGGAACCCGCGTGAAGTGCTGTGGCGTACCCACGAAGGCGACCGGCGCCCCGATGCCAATACTTCCCCGCCGTCACAGGCAACGGCCGCCCATCGAACCGCCATCTTCAACGTCAAGTACAGTCCGAACCTGGGCGACGGGATAATCGCCGAGTGCCTGGAAGGTGAATTGCGCAGGGCCGATCCTTGCCTCGATCCGGTGTCGCTGGATCTTGCCGGGCGCACGCGCTTCAGTCCGGCCCACGGACGTCATCGCACGGCCCTGCTTTCGCTGCTCGAATGGTTGCCGCCAGCCCTGCGCGCGCGCGCCATCCCGGCTTTCCTGGTCCCGCTCGTTCGCTTCCGGCTCGCTCCGCGCTGGTATCGCTGCCTGCGCGATTGCGACAGCGTGATCGTCGGAGGGGGGGCCCTGTTCCAGGATGTCGACCAGAACTTTCCGATCAAGATCGCCCAGGCCCTCAGGCTCGCCAACCGGCGCCGGCTTCCCGTCGCGATCGCCAGCGTGGGCGTCTCGCGACACTGGACGCCCGCCGGGCGCAAGCGCCTCGCATCGGGCCTTCTCGCAGCCCGCCTCGTCAGCCTGTCGGTCCGCGACAGCGACTCCGGGTCGGCGTGGCGCTCGGTGCTGGGGCCCCTCGGCGTCGGACCTGCGCGGTTCGCGCCCGATCCCGGACTGCTGAGCGCCAGGCAGTACGGTTCCGGGCCGGCCCCGGCGCCCGGACACCCGCACATGGCCCTGTGCGTGACGGCCCCCATCGCATTGCGGCTGCATCATGAAGAGGGTCACGTCGAAAGCCATCTTGAGGCGTGGATGCGGGCAGTGGCGAGGCAACTGGCTTCGCGCGGCCACGACGTGACGCTGTTCACCAACGGAAGCCCGGAGGACAGGTTGTTCCGCGATCGCCTGCGCGCGCGCCTCGGAGAGGAACCTTGCGTCCACTTCGCCCCCGACTTCGCCAGGCCCGGCGACCTCGCCCGCTTCCTTTCGGGCTTCGGATGCGTGCTCGCCCACCGCCTCCATGCCTGCATCGTCGCATACTCCTACGGCGTGCCGACGGTCGGGTTCGCCTGGGACCGCAAGCTGGAGAGCTTCTTCGAGCAGACCGGCCGCAGCCGTTTCGTGGTCGATCCACGCGAAACCAGTCCGATGGACCTCGCCGACCTCGCCGTGGCAGCCATGGCGGAAGGTATCGATGCCGAGGTGCACGCCCAACTGATCGAGGCCGCGACGAGCGCCATTCGCACGCTTGCGGGCGAACTCACGGCCCGAACCGCGACCGGCGTGCCATGATCGACCGGATCGTCGTCATCAACGATCTCGCCGAGCCCAAGGGCGGCGCCTC
Organism: Novosphingobium sp. BL-52-GroH; assembly: GCF_044813085.1. Lineage (NCBI taxonomy): Bacteria > Pseudomonadati > Pseudomonadota > Alphaproteobacteria > Sphingomonadales > Sphingomonadaceae > Novosphingobium > Novosphingobium sp. BL-52-GroH. The sequence goes on from NZ_CP171149.1 coordinate 322,655, forward strand.
CCAACTCGCGCTGGAATCGGCCGTCGAGTTCGCCCGGCGCGGTCATGCCGTCACGCTTCTGTGCGGATCGGGCGGCAGCGAGGGGCTGGAGGCCACCGGCATCGAGGTCGTGGCGCTCGGCCAGGGGCGCCTGCTGGACACCAACCCGGCGCGATCGCTGCTGCGCGGCCTCTACAACCGGCAAGCGGCCGTGATGGTGGCGCGGTGGGTGTCGGAGCACGATACGCCGCGCACGGTCTATCACGTCCACGGGTGGTCCCAGATCCTCTCGCCTTCGCTGTTCGGCGCCTTGCTTCCCGTCCGTGGGCGCCTGCTCGTGCATGCGCACGACTTCTTCTTCACTTGCCCGAACGGCGCGATGTTCGACTTCGGCAAGAGCGCCCCCTGCCCCGCGAAGCCGATGAGCCTGCAGTGCGTCACCACTGCATGCGATCGGCGAGGGCGGACCTCTAAGGTGTGGCGCGTGGCCCGCCAGGCCATCCAGGACCGCCTGCTGGCCGACTACCGCCCGCCGCTCCTGCTGATCCACGGGGGCATGGCCGGCTACTTCGCGAGGTCCGGGCTGACCCAGGCCGACATGGTCGTTTTGCCCAACCCGGTCGTGCCGTTCACCGGGGAGCGCATCCTCGCCGAACGCAACCGGGACGTGCTCTTCGTCGGCCGGATCGAGGCGACAAAGGGCATCGACCTCGCCGCCGAGGCTTGCCGGCGCGCTGGCGTACGGCTCGTCGCCGTAGGCACGGGCGACCTGCTCGAAGACCTCAGGGCGCGTTATCCCGAAATGGCGTGGGTCGGCAGGCGCAGCCACGACCAGATCGCACAGTTCGCGCGTCAGGCCCGCGTGGCGGTCATGCCGAGCCGGCACATCGAGCCATTCGGTCTCGCCGCCGTGGAAGCCTTGTGGAGCGGCCTGCCGGTCATTTCCTCGGCCGACGCTCTGATCGCGCCGGACATCGAGGCGGCCGAGGCGGGACTGTGCGTCGACCCGCGCAACCTCGGTGCCTTCGCAGTCGCGCTGGCGAGCATCTTCGCCGACGATCGCCGCACCCGGGTCATGAGCGAGAACGCGAAGCGGCGGACCGGCGGCCTGGCGCTGTTTCCCGACCAGTGGATCGATGCCCTGCTCGAAGCCTACGCCGGCTATCTCGACTGGGGCCGGGCCGGGCTGATCGCGGCGGCACGAACCTGGCGGTCGAGGCCCGATGCGGACCGGATCGCCCCGCTCCCCGTCGCCGGGCCGGCCGCGAGCGTCGACCTCAAAATCCTTGGCGGAGTGTGAATGATGCGGATGCATGTGATCTTCGCCACGGTCGGTCGGGCAGCCCTGCTCGCCCGCACCGTCGATCGCATGGCGGACCAGAGCCGCGCGCCGGACGGCATCGTCGTGTCCGCTACCAGCACCGGCGATGTCGCGGGCCTCGACGCGGCCCGTCCGCAGGTCGAACTGCTGCTGGGCGACAAGGGACTGTGCCGGCAACGCAACCGGGCCCTTCGCCATCTCGCCGGGAAGACCGACGTGGTGGTTTTCTTCGACGACGACTTCGTACCCCACAACGACTTTCTGGCGATGATCGAGGAGATATTCCAGCGGGACCCGGATGTCGTCGGGGCCACCGGGGATCTCCTGGCCGACGGCATCCACGGCGAGGAGATACCCTTCGAGATGGCGACGCACCGTCTCGACAGCCACGTCCTGCCACGCGCCGCGCCCCTGCGTCCGCGCGAGGCGCTCTACGGTTGCAACATGGCGATACGCATGTCCGCATCGCAGGGCCTGTGGTTCGACGAGGCGCTGCCGCTCTACGGCTGGCAGGAGGACATCGACTTCACCTATCAACTGGCGCGCTGCGGAAAGCTGGTTTCCGGGGACAGCCTGACGGGCATCCACCTGGGCACCCGAAGCGCGCGGTCGCCCGGCAAGCGGCTCGGCTATTCGCAAGTGGCGAACATCGTGCACCTTTGGCGAAAGGGGACGATGCAGCCGAACCTGGGCCAGCGTCTGCTGCTCCAGAACATCGCCTCAAACGCCGCGCGCAGCTTCTTTCCGGAACCGCACATCGATCGCCGCGGCCGCCTGCTGGGCAACCTGCTGGCGATCGGCGACCTGCTGATCGGCAGGATCGACCCGCGCCGCGTGGAGACGATGTGACGATGGTGCGGCCCATCTACTTCAACGGCAAGTTCTACAGCGGGGGATTGAACGGCGTACACCGCGTCGCCGACCGCCTGATCCGCGAATGCGATCGCATGCTTGCGCTCATTCCGCCCGAGCGGCGGCCCAAGGCCTATCTGATGACGTCCGAGAAGGCGACCTGGGCCCCGCAGCTCGAGGCGATCGAGCGACGCGACTACGCCCGCACCAACCAGCTCTGGGAACAGGTCGTACTGCCCTTCGCCGCACGCGACGGCACCCTGGTGAACCTGGCGAACCTGGCGCCGATCGCCCATCGCAACAAGATCACGATGATCCACGACGTGCAGTTCCTGTTCGCCGACTGCGGCTATCCGGCACGCCAGCGCCTTGGCTATCGGTGGCTCACGCCCCTCCTGGGCCGCTCGAGCAAGGCGACGCTGACCGTCTCGGAGTTCTCCCGGCGGATGCTCCAGCAGTTCTCGATCGCCAGTGCCGGCCGCACCATCGTGATCGCCAACGGTGCGGACCACATCCTCGACGCACGCGAGGATCATGGACTGCGCGAGAAGCTCGATCTGGAACCGTTGAGCTACGTGGTCATGTTCGGCAGCGTTAAGGCCTACAAGAACAACGCGACGCCGTTCAGCGCCTTTGCCTCCGGCGCGACCGGGCCGACCCGCCTCGTCATCGTCGGAGCACGGCGCGAGGACCTGGTCGCCGCGGGCCTCGCACCGCCGCCGGGGACGATCTTTGCCGGGCGGCCGAGCGACGATGAATTGAGAGGCCTGCTCGCCGGTGCGCTCGCCATCCTGTTCTCGTCGCGCACCGAAGGGTTCGGCCTGCCCCCGCTGGAGGCGATGCTGTGCGGCTGCCCGGTCATCGCCAGCCCTGCCGGCGCCATCCCGGAGGCCTGCGGAGACGCCGTCCTCTATGCCGGCACGGAGCGGGCTTCTGAATGGAGCGAGGCCATCAACCTGCTGCGCACCGACCCGCAGTTGCGGGCCGGCAAGATCGCCCAGGGCCGTGCCCGCGCCGCCCGCTTCACTTGGAGCGAGGCCGGGGCGCGGCTCATGAACGTCATTCAGCAGGTTGCGGGAGAAGCCAAATGACTGAGCTGGCATCGGGACAGTTCCCCATCGAACGCCCACGCCCTCATCTGCGTCCGGTGCCGGGACCGCCGCCCCGGATCGACGTGGTGATCCCCACGTACAACCGCCGCGACCTGTTGCCGGCCGCCATCGCCAGCATCAGGGCCCAGACCCTGCCCGTTGCCCAAATCTTCGTGGTCGACGACGGCTCCACCGACGGCACGATCGAATGGGTGCGCGCGATGGCGGAGCGCGATGACGGCATCGTCCTGCTCGAAATGCAGCACGGCGGCGCCAACAGGGCCCGCAACGCCGGCATCGCGCGAGCGCAATCGGAATGGCTTGCGTTCCTGGATTCCGACGATTCATGGGAACCCGACAAGCTCGAACGGCAGTTCGCCCTGCTCGAGGAGCGCCCCAATCTTGTCGGACTGTTCTGCGGTTTCCGGCTGGTGGGAGGCAATGCCGAACTCATCCACCGCCCACGCGACAACCCCTCGCTGCTAGACTTGCGCTGCGCCAATGCGCTGGGCAGCACCTCCGGGGCGGTCGTCCGCCTCGACATCCTGCGCAGGGTGGGCGGCTTCGATCCGGCACTGCCGAGCTGCCAGGACTGGGACCTGTGGTTCCGCCTGCGCCGGGCCGGCCCGATGGGAGTGGTGCGCCTTCCGCTTGTCCGCTTCAACTGCGGGCCACATGAGCGTATCACCACCAACATGCAGAAGGTCTTGTCCGGACATCGCGCCATCTTCGCCCACCTGCTGGCCGACGTCAGCCGCGCCAGCGAACGCACCGTCATCCGGGCCCAGCACAAGCTGGTCGAGGCGGACATCAAGCGGCGCTTCGGCGACTATCGCTCCGCGCTCCTGCTGATCGCCCGATCCTTCGTGCAATCGCCCAGCAAGCGCGCCCTGGCGGTGGCCTGGCGGATGGGCCGGGGGGCGTGGCGCGACCGTACGCGCGGCGTCGCGAGAGGATAATGACGAAAGCCAGCGTAGCCAGGGGCGCCATGGCGCTCGGCATCACCCGCATCGCAACCAACCTTGCAAACCTGATCGCGCTGGTGGTGCTTGCGCGATTGCTCACCCCGCAGGACTTCGGCCTCGTCGCGATCTGCACCACGGTCCTGGGCATCCTCACCACGATCACCGAACTCTCGCTCGGCTCGGCCCTGATCCAGCGCGCCGAGGTTTCGCGCGACCATATCGACACCGCCTGGACCCTGTCGTTCCTGCGCGCGCTGGTCATAGCCGTCGGCTTCGCGCTGACCGCCCTGCCGCTGTCCTGGCTCTACGGTGACGCGCGCCTGGCGCCGCTGTTCGTGGTCACCGGAGCGACCGGGGCGCTGGGCAGCCTCAGCAGCCCGTTCATCGCAATGCGCACCCGGACCATGAGCTTCCGCCCGATGATCGCGATGCAGGTCGTCCAGAAGCTGTCAGGCCTGGGCATCTCCATCGCCCTGGCCCTGTGGCTCCAGAACTACTGGGCGATCATCGTCGGCACGGCGATCGGCACGGCCCTGTCCACCGTGATGAGCTACATCATCATTCCGTACCTGCCGCACTTCACGCTCGCGCGCTCGCGCGACCTGCTCGGGTTTTCGAGCTGGCTGTTCCTCGGCCAGGTCGTCAACGTGCTGAACTGGCGTTTCGACCAGCTCATCATCGGCCTGTTCCTGCCTCCGTCGCATCTTGGCGCCTATTCGATGGCGGACAACATTTCCGCGATTCCCAGCAGGGAGACGACGACGCCGCTCGTCCAGGCACTGTTTCCCAGTTTCGCCAGGATGCAAGGGGACAAGGCGAGGCTGCGCGCGGCGTACCTGACTGCCGAGGGAACGGTGGGGCTGATCGCCCTGCCCGTCGGCTTCGGCCTGATGCTTCTCGCCGAGCCGCTGGTACAGGTCACACTGGGGGCCAAGTGGATGATGGCGGTCCCCCTCATCAAGGTGATCTCGTGCTCCTACGCGGTCCAGACGCTGGTAACCGGATCGCGCCCGCTGGCGATGGCCCAGGGCGCGACGCGGGCGCTGTTCCTGCGGGACGTCGGCGGGCTTGCGCTGCGCGTGCCCTTCGTGATCGTGGGACTGATGGGCTGGGGCATCACGGGGCTGGTCTGGGGGCGGCTGCTCAGTTCGGTGATCGGCCTGTTCATCACTGCGGGCCTCGTGCGGACGATCATCGGTCTGCCGATCTCAGAGCAGGTCTGGGCCCATCGCCGCACCGTCGTCGCGGTCGCCGTTATGACCGTGCTCGTGCCGCTGGCCGATCACGAACTGCTGCGCTTCGGCGCCGGGCCGGTGCTGCGCATCGGCCTGCTTGCCCCGCTCGGCGCCGTGTCGTTCTTCGGATCGCTTCATGTCCTGTGGCGGGCAAGCGGTCGATGCGCGGGGGCCGAGTCCGAATTGCTCGGCCTTGCGCGAGCGGCGCTCTCGAAGCGGGGCGTGCTTTCGAAAGTGTGAGGTCGCCCCGGCCGAACCTTCACGACGGCCGACCAAAAGCCCGTCACCTCCGTGAAGGCGGGGACCCCGCGTGTTCTTCCTGCCGCAGTGCAGAAAAGCGAGGTCCGGTGTGACCGCCCGGACGGCTTCACTTCGCCGCCGCCAGCACCGACCGAATCGCCGCCACTGCCGGCCGCGGGGTCAGGTCGTTGTTGAACAGGCCGAAATTGGTGATTTCGGTGGTGCCCTTCCAGCAGAACAGTTCATAGATGCTGATGGCCAGGATCGGCGGCCGGGCCAGCGCCGCCTTGATGTCGGACGAAAGCAGCGTTGCCTGCTGGGCGAGCGACACCGGCGGCGACGTGGCATTACTGGCCCCGCCGCCGGTCGTGCGGCCCCATTCGGTGATGACGCCGTAGGAGTGCTTGCCCTCGGCGATCTTCTTCTGGAAACCGTTGAGCCTGCCCGCGATATCGGACGTGGGTGTCGGGTAGATATGCGAATTGCCGTAGTTCGAATAGGCCGCCTGCTCCGCCTGCATGAAGTCGTTGCTTGCGATCAGCGGAATTCCCTTCAGCACCGGATCGGCTCGCAGGGCCTTGTGGAAGTCCTTGATGAACGCCATGAGCGCCGGCGCCTTGCCGGTGCGGAAGCCCATGCGCACGTCCTTCACGCCCTTGTACGTGACCGGGTTGAGGTCGGGCTCGTTGGGATATTCGATGGCCCAGATCGATCCCGGCACGAGCGCCACGAAGGCCCGCATGTCCGTCAGGGTCTTGGAGATGTCGCGGACCGACAGGGTGAAGCAGAACTTGACGCCGGCCCGGGCCAGACCGACGTATGTCGCCCAGCCCGCCGTGTAGTTGTAAGGCTCGCGGCAGCGCATCTTGCGTACGCCTCCCAGCTTGTCGAGCGCGGGGAGGATATTGTTCAGGCGGTACACCGAGCCGGTATCCTGCGGCCGTCCCTGCACCATGAGCCGGTCGACGGCGGAGGTGGCGGCATGGGCGAACGTGGGGACCAGCGGCGCGGCCATCATTGCCCCAACCATCTCTCTACGGGACAACGTGAACGGTACTCTGGTCATCTATGGGCTCCGGAACGCTTGAGGTGGGCTCGCGTAACATCGTGTTCCGGCGCGGTCACCCGCCCGAACCCCAAGATGCGACGCTTAGCCCATGGCGCGCGCTACCCTGCTTATGGCACGTCCTGCATCAATCGTCGAACGGCGGCGGGATTGGCCGGCAGGCACTGCGCCGGATTGTCCCGCGGAACGACCGAACAGTCCCACAGCGCAAGCTCCGTACGCGACGCCGCCCGGCGCATGAACAGGAAGACGGGGCCCTCGCGGTCGGAAGCGGGACGAAGGCGATTGGCCTCCAACTGGCCCGCGGAACTCCAGGCGATGGCCCGGCAACTGGCCTTGCCTTCACAGCGTGACATCGCATCGATCGCCCAGCGCCCCGGCGCGGCCGCAGGATCGACCGCGAACAGGATCGACTTGCCGGGCAGGCCTGCGGGCACCACCTCCTGCGCCGGAACCGCGGCGGCCACGGGCTGGCGCACGAACTGGTAGTCGCGCGACAGCGGTTCCGGGGACGCGACGGGCTCCGTCGGCACCGCCGCAAGGTCCGCCGAAGCCGCGTCGGTTCCCTGGGCCAGTGCGCCCAGCAATGAGATGGCCGCTTCGGGCGGGGCATGGGCCAGTTGGTCCGCGGACTTGCGGTTGCCGCGTCCCGGAAAGCGATAGAACACGTGCGCTCCCACCCTGGCCAGCTTTACCAGGCTTGGCGCCCAGTACGGATAGACGTAATCCGCGTGATAGTGCGTAGCCTCGCCGACCGCCGGATCGACAGCGCCGCCAAGCGCTGCATCGGCAAGCGCGCGCGCCCTTCTCCAGGCGACCTCGCTCGGCCTGCGCGCCAGCGCGCCGTCGCACGTGAAGGTGAACTGGCACCCGGTGGCCAGTTCGGAACCCTGGAAGACGACGCCGCACACCGTGCCCGGATAAGCCCCGTGGCGGACCCGGTTGAGCACGACCTGGACCACCGCCCGCTCGCCCGCCGGATCGTCTCCGGCCTCGTACCACGCGGCCGCCGCGAGGCAATCGAGCGCCCGCTGCCGGTCGGCAGCCACGCCGGCGAAGCGGAACGGAGCGCTGGCGGCGGGGCGGTCGTCGAATGGCCGCGCGGCGTTGACGAGGCGGACTTCGATGGAGAGCGGATCGTTGTGTACTGCCGCGACGCCGCCCTGGAATGGCCGGACGGGGAAGATCAGGGCCGCCGATGCAGGCATCGGCGTAGCCCCGGCCTTCACGGCGGCAATGGGCGGCGTGAAGGACGTCAGCAGCATCGCCATCGGCAACGTCGCGATCGCACAGATCGCCATCGACGCCCGCGATCGCGTCACGGAGCGGAATGGCGACGGCATCGAGGCAGCCTCGTGTTCCACTCCAACGGAATGCCGCGCGCCGCGTCGCAAGGAAAGGACCCAGGCGGACGACCCCTGGCCAAAGCGGGAGTACTCCCTTCGCGCCCAAGGCGCCTGTTCGGGCGGGCCGCGCATCAATCGAGATTCTTCGCGGCCCTGCGGGCCATGTCCTGCCTGACCCGGGCCCGCAACTCCGGATCGAACGCAAGGGCGGCGTCGACGCAGCCGACAGCCAGCGCCGTCTCGTCGCGTGGCAGGACGGGAATCTCGAAACTGTCGGCCACGACGCGGACCTTCGCCGCCCCGTCCTCTATCGCCAGCGCAGGAGCTTCGGCCAGTATCGCGAATATCAGCGAGTGCAGCCGGTTGGTGACCACCAGCGCCGCATCGCGGTACAGCTCGGTCAGGGCATCGAGGTCGTAGTCGTCGAACACCTCGACCTGCCGGTCCGGCCAGCGGGTCACCAGCCTTTGAGCGACGGCCTTGTCCATCCGTTCGCGCGGGTCATGGCAGGCCACGGCGAGGCGGGCACCAGGCAATGCCCGCACCGCCGCTGCCATCACCGCATCGAGCGCGTCTCCCTCCAGCGAGCGACCCTCGCTACCGTCCACGCAAGGGGCCACGACGATCCACCGGCGCTCCCTGCCGCCGCGGGCCGCTACTGAGCCCGATGGCGGCGGCAGGAACACCATGTCGGCGTTCACGGCGTGGGCCTTGCCGGGCAGGATACGCGCGAGGTTGCGGGCAGATGCATGATCGCGCAAGTTGATGCGCGCGCAGTTGGCCAGCACCGCGCGCCACAGCAGCCGCCGCAGTGGCGAGCGGATCGTGCTCACTCCCAGCCCCCGCGTAACCAGCCGCCCTCCGCCCAAACGCGCGCTGAGCGATGCGAGCAAGAGACCGAGCAGCGAGGGGATCGATACGTTGTCCCGCACAAGCTGCCCGCCGCCGAAGACCACTTCGGCGCCGAACGCCCTGCGCGAGAAGGCAAAGATGGCCTTGCCCGACAGCACTTCGCCCCCCGCTGCCTGCACCTGCCGGATCACCATTTCCGGCAGCGGCGCCCACCGCCGCACCAGTCCGCCGCGCCCCCGCGTGAGGGCGAGGTTCTGCAGCAGCAGTTTGAGATCGCCGAGATTGTGCAGGTCCCCGCACACGAAGACCTGCCGACGCCCGCGCACCGTCGCCTGCGCAGGTTCGAGGGGCTGCACGAGCGCTGTCACATCCCGGTGCTCCTGCGGGCGGCCCTGGCGCTGGTCACGTATCGGCCAGCCGTTTGGCCCGCAGCATCCTCGATGCCACGCGGCCGAGCCGGGCCCGCAGCTTTGCCGGCGTGATTTTCTGGCGGACGGCCTGCGGGTTCAGCAGCCCCGGTACGATCATCTGCGGTCCCTGCAGGCTCAGCACCGGTTTGCCGGAAAGCCTGGCGATATCGCGCGCCTGGGGCAATTCGCTCTCGACGAACAGAGCGTTGCTCGACTCACGGTAAACTTCGGCCTTGAAGCTGCCGTGCGTGCCCAGGCGCCGCCGCGTAGCCGCATCGGGCAGGTCCAGCATCCGCAACTCGCGATAGCGCACCCCGTGGCGCCTCAGCCACTCCTCGGTCGGCCGGCGATACTTCTCTAGCCGGCTGGTGACCAGCATGGCGATCTCGCGGCGGGGACGGTGCAGGGGCACGGCCGTCATGAGGAAGTCCAGGTAGGCGGCGCCATCGTCGTTCTGCGGTTCGGTCGGATCGACGCATAGCACCCCGTCGATATCGAAGCAGGACCGGGAGACGATCGGATGATGCAGCACGTTCCACTCGAACACGCGGGGCTCGGGAACGGTCGCGCAGACGAGGTCGACGTCGGCCGGTCGCTCCTGCGCGCCGTAGACGGCGGCATAAGTGATCCGGCAGTCCAGATGCGCGAGCTTCGCGCGCGCCTCGCGGATCGATGCGCCGGTACGACAGGTATCGTCGATCACCAGCGCGTGCCGGAAGCCGGAGAGGTCCCCGTCGTCCCCGTCGCGCCGGGTATGGCCGGTGGCCAGAAGGCGGCCTTGCGCGAAGCCGTCGATATCGGCCAGCGGCAGGTTGCGCGCCAGCGCGATCATCGATGCGGGCAGCATGCCGCTACGGGGTATTCCCACGACCGCGTCGATGTCCTGTGGCAGGAGCGGAAGGCCTCGCCAGACGTCCCGGTATAGGTCGTTGATCGAGCGAAAATGCATCACGGTGTTCCCATGGGTGCGCCTGCCGACGAGACGGGTTGCGGCAGCGAGCCCGACAGGCGGCGACTGACCAGCAGGTCGAAGTGGGGGGTTGCGAGATCGCGCCGCAGCATCTGGCGCAGCGCGAGCGCAGCGCCTGCGAAAATGGCGAAGTTGGTGCCCGGATGGCTGTTGGGCGAAGAGATCGCCGCAGGCAGCAGGATGATCGGCGCGGTGGTGGCGCAGGCTCTCATGACCGCGCTCACCGCATCGCGCCCCGCACCGACGGTCGGCCCGAGCGTGCGCACTACGCTGACAAGGTAGGCCGCAAAGGTGAGCACGCCCACCACGCCCATGGTACCCAGAATAGCGGTGAACAGGCTGGAAGACCGGAAGCTGCCCGGGCCGATCCCCAGCCCGCCAGAAGCCACGAATGCGGAAAACCCCTGCATCGCCCAGAACAGGCGCTGCTGCCCGGACGTGCTGTCGCCCTTGGCCACGGTCATGTGCAGGACCATCTGCCCGATCTTGTTGGCGAAGCCGGGAAGTACCGCCATCGCCAGCGCCGCCAGCACGGCGACGGCGAAGACCGCGACGCCTGCCTGCTTCAACCGCATCGGCTCCGCGCTCGCCGGCGCGATCAGGGCCCGCGCCAGGAAGAACGCCGCGTAGCACCCCAATCCGACATAGGCCGTGCTCGAGGTGCTGAAGAACAGCACGCTGCCGAGCACGAGCGCCGCAGCCCCCGTATGCCTGGCCCAGACCGAGCGATACCAGCATTCGGTATTGAACACGAACCAGGCAAGGCCGAACGCCGCCCAGCCGGACGCTTCGGGGAAGAAGCCGTCGATTCGGTTGAAGCCCTGGTACGACTGGTCGAGCTGGGCATAAGTGCCGTTGCGGAAGAGGGCGAAGAACTGCTCGACCGGCGTGCCCTTTGTCTGCGAAGCGACCAGCCCCGTCAGCGCATGGACCCAGGCTATCACCACCCCGCCCTTGACCAGCGCCTCGATGCCGCCCGCGGTCCGCACGGCAACGTAAGTGCCCAGGGTCGCGAGCAAAGCGCCGAGGAGATAGACGGACGCCGTGATGTTCTGCGCCGTCGGCTTGAGCGGGACGGTATCGAAAAGGCTGCGGGCGTCGTCGAAGCGCATGGGTGCGACATCGATCTGTCCGGCGAATATGCGCGGCCCCGCGAAGGCCACGACGATGCCGTAGAGCGTGAACAGGACCAGCATGAAATTCGCCTTCACGCCCTGGGTCCAAAGCTCGAAGTAGCCGCCTTTCGGCATCAGCAGCCGGATGTAGACAAACACCAGCGCGAATTGGATCGGCGGTATCGAACTGTTGCCAAGCGCGGGCACGGTGACGGAAGCGGCCCCGCCGAACAGCCCGGACATCATCAGGAACAGCAGCATTGCCGGCATCGAGCGGAACAGCAGGACGAAACCGATAACGAGTTGCAGCAACCCCAGGAACGTGAAGCTCATGTCACTCTCCCGCCCGGTGCATGCAAAGGTCCCTCGCGGTCCATCGGGGTCACTGCCCGACTGCTGCGAGTATCTTCGCGTCGAACAGCTCCGGCGCGAACAGGTTGGATCGCGCCACGGCCTGGCGCGGATCGAACTGGGGCAGCCAGCGCTCCAGCCGGTCGATCCCGTCGACCAGCGAATCCACGTCCTGCCGGTCGAAGAACAGGCCCGTCTCTTCCGGAGCGATGCTGTCCAGCACCCCGCCGCGTCCGTAGGCCAGTACCGGGCGCCCCGAGGCCATGGCTTCAACGGGCACGATGCCGAAATCCTCCTCGGCCGTGTAGACGAGCGCCCGCGCCCGCGCATAGGCCTGGCGCAGCTCGTTGAAGCCGAGCCGGGGCACGAAGCGGATGTTGGGCTTGGCGATCGCCTTCAGCTTCTTGAGCATGCCGCCTTCGCCGACCATCAGCAGCGGCAGCCCGGTCCGGTTGAACGCATCCACCGCAAGATCGGGACGCTTGTAGGGCACCATCTGCCCGACCCACAGGTAATGGTCGTCGAGCTCGAGGCTGGGCGTGAACATGCGGGTGTCGACCGGCGGGTGGATGACTTCCGACTCGCGCCGCCAGTACTTGCGCACGCGGTCGCGGATGAAGCTGCTGTTCGCGGCGATCTTGTCGACCCGGGCGCTCGACGACATGTCCCATTGCCGCATCCGATGGTAGATCAGCGGCATCGCCGCGCGCGCCAGCAGGTTCGCGTCCTTGCGATAGAGGTGGTAGTGATCCCACAAGTATCGCATCGGCGAGTGGCAATAGCACAAGTGCTGCGAGTGGGGGCTGGTGATGATCCCCTTCGCGGGGCCGCTCTCGCTGCTGATGACCAGATCGTAGGCCGACAGATCGAGCTGCTCCAATGCCATCGGCATGAACGGCAGATAGTATTGATAGAGCTTCTTCGAAAAAGGCAGGCCGTCGATCCAGGTCGTCTGGACCTTGGCTCGGCGGATCACGTCCGACATCTTGCTTTCGTCGTAGACGTGGGTGAACACGTCCGCGCCGGGAAACAGCTTGAGAAGGCGCTCCAGCACGCGCTCCCCCCCGCGCATCGAGACCAGCCAGTAGTGGACTATCGCCACGCGCGGCTCGCTGAAACGACGCTGGTACGGGCCTGGCGGCGCCATGACCATCTGCAGGGTCATGCGTAGTAGCCCTTGTACTGCCGGTAGAAGTAGGCAGGGTCCGAGTGACCGAACAGGCGCCGGCGGCGCATGTCCATCCGGTTGATCGTTACGCCCACTACGTTCACGCTCTCGCGCGGGAGCAGGCCGAAGGCAGAGCGGACCGCGCCTTCCATCGTCTTGCGCCAGCGCACCACCAGCACCGTCGCATCGGCCAGACCCGCGATCGTCCGGCCCGCGGCGATCGGCAGCACGGGGGGCAGGTCCAGCACGACATGGTCGAAGCAGTTGCGCAGTTCCTGGATCAGGTGCGCGAAGGTCTCTCCGGTCAGCAGCGTTTCGGGTTCGACGTCCGAGGGCTTGAGCGCGAGCACCGAAAGCCCGGATTCGCCCGTCACCAGCGCGTCGGCGAGAGTTCGCCTTGCCTTCCAGCACCTCGATGAGCCCCGGGTGGTCGGGCGAAAGGCGCAGAAGCCGGCTGACCCCGCGCCCGCGCAAGTCGCAGTCCACCAGGATCGTCATGCGGCCGCTGACGGACAGTGTCTGCGCGAGGCACGAGGAAACGGTGGTCTTGCCCTCCTTGGGAAGGGCCGAAGTGACCGCGATGACTTGCGCCGGACCGTAGACCGCCTGTTCGATCGACGTGCGCAGCGAACGGAACGATTCGGCGAAGGCCGAGCGCGGTTCCTGCACGATCGCGGGGACTTCGCGCTGCGCGGTCTTGCTGACCGAGGCCAGCAACGGGATCGCACCGAGATAGCGCTGCCCCAGCCCGTGTTCGACTTCCTCGGCCGTCGTCACGCCGCGGAACAGCGCTTCGGCCAGGTATGCGGCGGCCAGCCCCGCCCCGAGGCCGATGACCAGCGCCAGCACCATGTTCATCGGCACGTTCGGCGAACTGGGCAGGAGGGGAACTTCGGCCAGCGACAGGACGCGGGCATTGGCCCGCTCGGTCCCGTCTTCGGCGACCAGTTGCTTGTAGCTGTTGAGATAGGTTTCGTAGAGCCCCTGCGAGGCCTGCGCCGCACGCTCCAGTTCGTCGAGCCCGACCATGGCCGCATTGTTGCGCGCCAGGTTGCCCCGGGCCGCCCCGAGGCTGTCGGTCAGCGAGGCCAGGCGCTGGTTCGCCACGTCGCGCTGCGCCTCCAGGTTGGAGATGATGCGGCCGATCTCGCTCTGGATGTTGCGCCGCACGTCCACCAGTTCGCTTTGCATCCGCACCAGTTGCGGATGATTGGGGCCGTAACGCGCTTGGAGGTTGGCCACTTCGCCGCCCACTTGCGCCTCGCGAGCGCGCAGGCCACCGATCACGGCCGAGCCCAGCGCCTCGCCCACGTCCTCGCCGCTCGATCCCGACCGCAGTTGCGCCAGCGCGGTCGAGAGACGCGCCTGGCCTTCCGCCGCCTCGGCGCGGGCCCGGGTGACTTCCTGGTTGTAGCTGGAAATCTCCTGCTCGGTGAGCGAGGCACCCGACGTGCTCAGTAGGCCATTGGCGATGCGGTAGCGCTGCAGCGCCTCGGTGTCGGCGTGGGCCTGCTGGCGCAACTGCTCGAGCCGCGAGGCCACCAGCTTTGTGGTCTCCCTGTTGCGTTCGCGGGAAGAGAGCATTTCGAGCTGCGTGAACTGCTGCGCATACATGTTGGCGCCCAGCGCTGCCGCCTGCCCGCCATCGGCGCTGAAGACGACCTTGAGCGCGTAGCTCTCGCCGCTGCGCACGGCCGATACGTTCGACTGGAACGTGGTGACGATCTTCGCCCGCTCCGCCTCGGTCTTGCCGTCCAGCGCGCCCAGCGCCGTCGCGACCCGCTGCGCCAGGTCACGGGATTCGATGATCTCGACTTGCGTGTCGACATAGGCGCTGTTCGGTGCGGGACCGACCTGCCGGCCCGCAGTCGCCGCGTTCGCCTGGTCTTCGGGCGGCGCCTGCAGGCTCACCATCGCCTCGGCCGTGTAAGTTGCCGGGGTCCAGAACGTGATGGCCGCACCGATCACCAGCGCCAGGATCGTAATCAGCGCGATCAGGCCGGAGCGTCGCCTGAAAAAGGCGATCGAACCGCTGAGATCGACACGATCGGTGGGTCGCATCAACGACTGGCCGGGCGCGAGCGCAAGGTCTCGCGGATCGGGAGTGGCGCTGACAATCTGATGTGAACTGTTCATAGTTTACTCCTACCTCCGGCTCGGCAGAGGTTGCGGAAAAGTCAGAACGCGAAATCGATGCCCATGCGGACGGCGACGCCATCGTAGGAGCGGGCCCCAAGGCCCGAGCCCGTCTGCCGCCGGGCACTGACGCCGATGAAGGCAGCCAACCGGGAAAACACCGTCCGCCGGACCGTCGCCTCGGCATAGACGCGTGTCTCGCGCCGGTCGGCCCCTTCGTACTTGTTGCGCAGGAGACCGGCCTCCAGGGCGAGCAGGGTCTTGCTCCCCAGCCCCACCGATGCCCTGCCCTCGATCGTCGACTGCAGGATGGCTGACCCGAGCGACAACGGGCTGCGCTCCACCGTGCGGCCCCCTTCGAGTTCGAATTTCAGGCGGGGGTCCGGCGTCCAGCTTGCGCGCAGGCTGTAGTCGACCGCCTTGATGTCCGGCATCGCCGGGTCTCTCGTGTCCTGTTCCACGTAGCCCACGCCCCCTTCGACTTCGACGAGGTCCGTCACCTGGTAGCGTGCCCCGCCGAGGATCGAAAAACCCCTGGAGTCCCGGTTCGATCCGACGTCGTAGTCGAGACGCGTGCCGGTGATGCGGGTGAACAGGCTCAATCGCGCGGCCCGCCGATAGTCGATGCGCAGCGAAGCGCTGCTGCGGCGGACATCGCGAAACGACTGGTCGATCACGATCCCGTTGGAGCGCGCATCATTGTAGGTCAGCTTGCGCGAACTGATGCTTGCCTGCCATTCGATGATCCCGCCCATGCGGCTGAGCTGCGCACCGGCGCCCAGTTCCCTGTAGGAGACAGGCCGGTCGGTGAAGAACTGGTCGCCGAACGTACCACGACGCTCGATCCGGCGAGCCGCGCCTACATCCGCCGCGAACGTGAACCGGTCCGCAAGGTCCAGCCGGCCGTTCGCCTGGAAGGCCCACTGGTTGCTGTTCTCGCCCGTGTTGTCGAAGTAGCGCCGGCTTTCCGCTGCACCGTCGATCCGCAGGGCATGACGTCCGAAGTCGCTTGCCAGCCGCAGGCTCGGACGGACGACGGCGATGGTGTCGCTGTCTCCTCGGGGCTGGTTGTAAACGTTGCTGTCGTGGCGCAAGTCGAAGCTTATCCGGGGGAGCGCGGTGAAGGCGCCCAGGCGGATGCCTTCCGGGTGCAAGGTCTCCACCACCGACTCGGGAACCTCGACCGGGTGGTCCTGTGCCTGGGCCTGTGTCGGCTCCAGAGCGTGCAGGCATGGTCCCGCGAGGCACAGTGCGGACATCTGCCGGGCAAGCCTCGTGGACCGCCGGGCCCGGGCTCTGGGTGTCCGACTTTCATCGGCGGTCAAGGGCGTTGGCTTGGTCGGTTCGCGTCCACTGTGCCCTAGCACGAGCCACGCCCCAAGGCGACGGCCGGCAGGGTGGCGGCCAGGATCTTGGCATCGAGCACGAGGGTGCGCACGCGGGCGTACTTGATATCGGCCGCGATACGGCGGCGGTACGTCACGCTGCTGCGGCCCGACACCTGCCACAATCCCGTTAGCCCGGGGCGTACGGCGTAATAATGATGGATGTAGCGTCCATATCGACGAATTTCGGCAGGGACGATCGGTCGCGGACCGACGATGCTCATCTCGCCGCGCAACACGTTGAAGAGCTGTGGAAGCTCGTCGAGGCTGGTGACGCGCAACACCTTTCCGACCCGAGTGACGCGGGGATCGGCCGCTAGCTTGTGGTCCCGGTCCCACTGGCTTCGCAGTACATGGTCGTCGCGCAGGATCTGCTCGAGCTGCTGCTCGGCATCGACATGCATCGAGCGGAACTTGAAGCAGGGAAAGTAGCGCCCGTTGCGCCCGACCCGCCGTTGCGCGAACAGCGCCGGCCCAGGATCGTCGAGCCAGATCGCCACGACTATCATGACGAATACCGGCAGGAACCCGATAATCAGCAGGGTGGCCAGGATGACGTCGAAGGGCCGGGAAAGGAGGTGATCGGGTTGGGCCAGGCGTTCCCAGCAGTCCCAGCGCGACCGGGCGCCAACGGGAATCGGTGCAAGCCGGACGGTCACGTCCTCGCGCCGCGGCGTGAACTCGAAAGGTCCCGCCTTGCCAAGCCTGCTCGAAGTCACCGGTGCCGAATGGAAAACCGACAGGGAAGCGTGCCTTTGGGCCTGCATCTCGGTCAAGTTGCGATACATAGAGACGGTCCTCTTGCTACCGTAACTGGCGGACCAGCTCGCGCTTCGTCGTCTGAACAGCGATAAGCTGACTAGCGAGGGCTAGAGTGAGGCTTTCGATGCTCCGCAAGCAACCGGGCATAAGACGTAGCCCTGTTTACCTCTTTGGGGCTATTTCAGCGCCGTTCATCACGAAAACTCACTTCCTCAAAAGAGGAATGGTACGCAGCCTCGACTTGCATAGGATGTTCGCTGCCGGCGGTCATCGCACCCGGTTCCCTATGAGGAGGGTGGCTTGTTTTACTTGAACAACAACCGACATGACGTTGCGTCCGACGGTGCTTGCGGTGACTACCGCCGGCCATCGTCCATCAGGCGCGCCCAGCGCGGCGTCCTGTGCGCCTTGGCAATTCTGGCCATGCCGGCCTGTACCTCTCAAGGCTATCCGAACCTCGATGTCGCCGAGGCCAACGCCCGGGTGGTCGGAGGCTACCGCCTCGACGCGGGCGACAAGCTGCGCGTCACCGTCTTCGACGAGCCGACCCTTACCGGCGAATACGAAGTCGGCGTGGCCGGCGCCATGACCATGCCCCTGATCGCGGATATCCCGGCAAGCGGGCATACGCCCGAAGAGGTGGCCCAGGCGATCTCGGCAAAGCTGGCCCAAGGGGGCTACGTGCTCCATCCGCGGGTGGCCGTGGACGTGTTGACCTATCGCCCGTTCTACATTCTCGGCGAAGTCAACAAACCCGGCGAATACACCTATGCCGGCGAGATGTCGCTGTTGCAGGCCATCGCAAAGGCCGGCGGCTTCACCACGCGGGCGAACAGGGCCAGCGTCATCGTCCGACGCAAGGGCTGGGAAGGCGGGCGCAAGGCACCCGTCGGCGACCCCGGCCTCATGATAATGCCGGGCGACACGGTGACAGTGAACGAATCGCTTCTTTGAGCGGCCAGATGAAATCCACTCCATTCATCGGGAGCCAGCCTCTTTCTATCGTTATTTTTGCGACCCCACCGAAAATGCCCCATTGGCGCCCTCGTGCAATCGCTGTAATTTCCTGAAAGAGAAGTAAATCTTACAGAATACACCAATTATATTGGCAGTTTTTCGGAAGATTTCTTGAAACAGATTGTGCGATATTTTCATATGCGCAGAAAGTAGACGACGAGGAGAGATGCCAAGCTGAAATTTGCAGTTGCTGCAAATTTCAGCCGCGCCATGCCGCAGGACTACTTCGAGAGGCCGGGCTTTGACAGCAGACCGGGAGCTTATTCATCGCTCCCATCGTCTTGCAAACGTGGAGGTCGACCATTGAGCATTGCAGTCTCAATCATAAATCCTCGCCCCATTTCACGGGAAGGTCTTCGACGCATCATAGCAGATGGCGGCATCGACGTAATTGCGACGTTCTCCGGCGTGGCGGAACTCCCGGCGACACCGACGAGAACGGATCACCTGCTGCTCGTCGACGTTCCCACTCTGGCAGAACAAGTGGGTTCGCTTCAGGCCCTTGGCGAAAGGGGCGACTGGAAGGTCCTGATCCTGGCCGAGAAATTTGATCTGGCATCGATGCTGAGCTGCTTCGATCATGGCGCCCAGGGTTATGCCGTCAAGGACATGCCCTGCGCGACGCTCATCGCTCTCCTGCAACTGGCCGCGCTCGGCCACAAGGTCATGCCCTCCGACCTGGCCGACGTCCTCAAGCACGAGGACTTCCGGTTCAAGGCCATGGAACGAACCCAGGAATCGGCGAGCGCAGTACCCAACGCATTGTCCCAGCGCGAAAATGACGTCCTGAGCTGCCTCATGGCCGGATACGCGAACAAGCATATCGCCCGTACGCTCGACGTGACCGAAGCCACGGTCAAAGTTCACGTCAAGGCGATCTTGCGCAAGCTCAACGTCACGAACCGGACTCAGGCCGCGATGTGGGCCACATCGCGCGGCATGAACGGCAGGCTCATGCCTTATGAACATGCCATGAGCGCGTAGAGCGCGATCTTGTTTGGTTGAAACCCGCTTGCGTCATTCCCGCGCAAGCAGGGACCCAAATGATGGCGGTGCAGTGTAAGGCGACCACGCTTCAGGACCGATCCGGCGTCGAACGGCGTCCAGCAACCCGCTGCGCCGTCGGCCGAGCACCCAAGACCTGCGACTACAGTGTGCGGCGCACCGCATCGTGCCAGCCCGATATGAGCTTGCCGCGATCGGAAGCGTTCATTTTCGGAGTGAAGAGGTCGCCTTGCGTCCAGGTCCGGGCCAGAGCCTGGAGATCAGGCCAGACCCCCGTGGCCAGGCCCGCATGGAACGCGGCACCCAGCGCGGTCGTCTCAAGGTGCACTGGACGCTCCACGGGAGCCTCGAGCATATCGGCAAGGAACTGGCAGAGCCAGTCGTTGGCGGCCATGCCGCCATCGACACGCAGCCTCGCCGGGGCGTCGCCACCATCCGACACCATCGCCTGCGCCAAGTCCATCGTCTGATAGGCAACCGCCTCCAGGGCCGCACGGGCGAGGTGGGCCTGGGTCGCGCCCAGCGTCAGGCCAAAGATCGCCCCGCGCGCATCCGGTTCCCAGTGCGGAGCGCCGAGGCCGACGAAGGCGGGGACCATGTAGACGCCGTGGTTGTTGGGCACCCGCGTCGCCATGTCGTTGGTCTCGCTCGCGTGGGTAATCACGCCAATGCCGTCGCGCAGCCACTTGATCGCGGCGCCGGCGACGAAGATCGATCCCTCCAGGGCGTAAGTCATCTTGCCGCCAATGCGGTAGGCCGGCGTCGTCAGCAGGCGATTTTGCGATTCCAGCGCCTGTTCGCCGGTGTTCAGCAGCATGAAGCAGCCCGTCCCGTAAGTCGACTTGGCCATCCCCGTCTCGAAACAGGCCTGGCCGAACAACGCCGCCTGCTGGTCTCCCGCCATGCCCGCGATCGGGATCTCGATGCCGAACAGGTCCATCGCGGTCGTACCGAAGACGTGGGCGTTGTCGTGCACCTCGGGTAGCATGCCGACCGGCACCCGGAACAGGCGACACAGTTCCTCGTCCCAGCGCTGTTCGCGGATGTTGTACAGCAGCGTGCGCCCTGCGTTGGTCACGTCGGTCGCGTGGACCTTACCGCCGGTCAGGCGCCACAGGAGAAAGCTGTCGATGGTCCCGAACGCCAGTTCGCCGCGCTCGGCCCGCACCCGCGCCCCATCGACGTTGTCGAGTATCCAGGCCAGCTTGGTCGCCGAAAAATAGGGATCGACGAGCAGGCCGGTGCGCGCCCGCAGGTCCGCCTCGACACCATCGGCCTTCATCTCGCTGCACAGCTTCGCGGTGCGGCGGTCCTGCCAGACGATGGCGCGATGGACGGTCTCGCCGGTGGCGCGGTCCCAGACGACGACGGTTTCGCGCTGGTTGGTAATGCCGATGCCGGCGATGGCTGCCGCCCCGGTCTCGCCGCCCGCCTTCGCGATGGCGTCTCGCGCCGTCTTCAACGCATCGCGCCAGATATCCTCGGGATCGTGCTCGACCCAGCCCGGCTCGGGATAGTGCTGCGCGAACTCGCATTGCGAACTCGCGACCGGCCGCGCCGCTTCGTCGAACACGATCGCGCGCGTGGAGGTGGTGCCCTGGTCGATGGCGAGGATGTAGCGGGCCTGGGTCATCACGAAACTCTCCGGAAAGTCTTCTGTTATCATGCGTGCGCGATGGAAACCGCCATTCGATCCCACCTTACCTTCCCAGCCGTACCAGCATCCAGGTGCAAGGCATTTGCACTCGCTTTCATACGAGCGTCAATAGTTTCGTTTGCATTTTCGTTATCGAATATCTATTTTCGATCTCGAAAGTCGGGACGAGTTGTCGACCCGGGTAGCCTTGAAAGAACCGCGCCATGCAAAGCCCCACGACAGAACCCGCTTACGATCTGCTGATCGTCGGTGGCGGCGTGAACGGGGCAGGCATCGCCCGTGACGCTGCCGGGCGTGGCCTCTCCGTGCTACTGGTCGAACAGGACGATCTGGCGAGCTACACCTCCTCGTCCTCGACCAAGCTCATCCATGGTGGCCTGCGCTACCTCGAGTACTACGAGTTCCGGCTGGTGCGGGAGGCGCTGATCGAGCGCGAGCGGCTGCTCGGCATGGCGCCGCACATCATCTGGCCGCTGCGTTTCGTCCTGCCGCAGTCGCAATCCCCGCGCCCCGCCTGGATGGTGCGCCTCGGCCTGTTCCTCTACGACCACCTTGGCGGCCGCAAGAAGCTGCCCGGCACGCAGACGCTGGATCTCGACAGGGTGCCGCAGGGGAACGGCCTCAAGCACGGCGGCAAGGGGAAGGCCTTCGTCTACTCGGACTGCTGGGTCGAGGACAGCCGGCTGGTCGTGCTCAATGCCATGGATGCAGCGGCGCGGGGTGCAGTCGTGCAGACACGCACGCGGTTGACCGGTGCCGTTTCGGAAGGTGGCCAGTGGCTCGCCACCATCGCGGACGCGAACGGTGAAAGCCAGGTGCGCGCGAAGGCCATGGTCAATGCCGCGGGACCGTGGGTCGACGCGGTGCTCCGCCGGCTCGGGCGAGCAAAGGACGATCGCGGCGTGCGACTGGTCAAGGGCAGCCACATCGTCGTGCCCCGTCTCTACGAAGGCGACCACGCCTTCATGCTGCAGAACCCGGACCGTCGCATCGTCTTCGCGATTCCCTACGAAGGCGAATTCACGCTGGTCGGCACGACCGACGAACCCTGGAACGAGGCACCCGGCAAGGCGGAGATCAGCCAGGGCGAGATCGACTACCTGTGCGAAACCGCGAACAGGTATTTCGAACGCGCCATCGCCCCGTCCGACATCGTGTGGAGTTATGCCGGCATCCGCCCGCTCTACGACGACCAGGCCGACAACGCCTCGGCCGTGACCCGGGACTACGTGCTCGATTTCGACCGCGGCGAAGGCGCGGCCCCGCTGCTCAGCATCTTCGGCGGCAAGATCACTACCTACCGCAAGCTTGCCGAGCATGCCATGGAACAGATCGCGCAGATCTTTCCCGAGGCGACGGCGCCTTGGACGGCGGGCGCGATCCTGCCGGGCGGAGACTTGCCCGGCGAGGATTTCGAGGCCTTCCTGGAAACCCTCGCCAGGCGTTACTCGCAGTTGCCCCGCAAACTGCTGCGCCGCCTGGCCCGTGCCTATGGAACCAGGGCGCTGGATGTCCTGGGCAACGCCCGAACGGTGGCCGACCTAGGCCGGGATTTCGGCGCCGGGCTCCATGCCCGGGAAGTCGACTACCTCGTCGCCGCCGAATGGGCCCGGACCGCGCAGGACATCCTCTATCGCCGCAGCAAGCTGGGGCTGCACGTTCCTGCCGATGCCGCGCCAGCGCTGGATGCCTATCTTTCGGGCGATTGATCTGCAAGGAGGTCGCCCTAGGCTCGCGTCGGCGAGACAGCGGGGGGAGGGAATGATCGAAAGCCCGACGGACAACCAGAACGACATCGTGACCCAGCGGCGCGACCGCATTCTCCAGATCGCCCGCAGCGCCGGCAGCGTGGCTGTCGAGGACCTCGCCGACCGGCTCGGGGTGACCCCGCAGACCATCCGCAAGGACCTCAACGTCCTGGCCGGGCAATCCCTGCTCTCGCGCGTCCATGGCGGCGCGCTGGTGACGTCAGGGGTCGACAACATTGCCTACGACACCCGCCGGGCCGTGGCCTCGGGTGCGAAGGCCCGGATCGGCGCGGCGGCGGCGGCGCTCATTCCCGACGGCGCCTCCCTCTTCATCAACATCGGCACCACCACCGAAGCGGTGGCTGCGAACTTCAGCCATCATCGCAACTTGATGGTGATCTCCAACAATCTCAACGTGGTGGACACGCTCAGCGCGCATCAGTCGATGGATCTCGTCAGCGTCGGCGGCAAAGTCCGGACGGTCGACCGGGCGGTGGTCGGCGCGCTGGCGATGCGCTTCATCGAGAACTTTCGGGTCGACTACGCGCTCATCGGAATTTCCGCGCTCGACAGCGACGGCACCCTGCTGGACTTTGCGATCGACGAAGTCGAAGTCTCGCAGACCATCATCCGCAATGCCCGCAAGGTCATCCTCGTGGCGGATTCGTCCAAGGTCGGTCGCTCGGCGCCGGTGCGGGTATGCGGGATGGAGGCGATCGACTTCTACGTGTGCGACGCGATCCTGGATGCGGGGCTAAAGAGCGCCTGCGAACGGCACGGCGTCCAGGTGATCGAAACACAGCCCAGCGAGGCTTCGAACGCCACTTCGCAGGACTGAACGCCTCCTCACGACGGGGGGCCTTGCGCCATCGCGCCCGCCGGGTATCGTCCACCCATGATCCGCACCCGCCTTGCCGCCCTGCCCTTGCTGCTGGTTTCCGCCCCGGCGCTTGCAACGATATCCGTTCCGGAACGCAAGATCGTCGCGGCCGCCGACGAAGGGGCGGACCGCAATCTGGCGCTGCTCGAGAAGCTCGTCGCGCAGAACAGCGGGACGCGCAATGTCGAAGGCGTCAGGAAGGTTCGCGACATGCTGGTGCCCGAATTCGCGGCGCTGGGCTTTTCGACGAAATGGGTGCCGATGGATCAGGTCGGCCGCGCCGGGCACCTGATCGCGACGCACAAGGGCAAGGCGGGCACCACGCGCATGCTGCTCATCGGCCACCTCGACACGGTATTCGAGCCGAGTTCGCCGTTCCAGACGACAACGCGTGAAGGCGATAAGCTGCACGGCCCCGGGGCGGGGGACGACAAGGGCGGCGTGGTCGTGATGCTGGCGGCCCTGCGGGCGATGAAAGCGGCCGGCACCCTCGCCCGCGCCAATATCGAAGTGGTGCTGACCGGCGACGAGGAAGCGGCGGGCACGCCGGTCGACATTGCCCGCGCGGACCTCGTCGCTGCGGGCAAACGGGCCGACGTGGCGCTGGACTTCGAGGGGCTGGTCGTCATCGATGGGCAGGACTATGGCTCGATCGCCCGCCGCTCCGCCCGGGAATACACGATCACGTCCACTGGACAGACCGCCCATTCGAGCGGGATCTTCTCGCCCGAAGTGGGCGACGGCGCGGTCTATGAACTGGCACGGATCATCGACAGCTTCCGAGAGGAACTGCCCGAGCCCAATCTCACCTTCAACATCGGGCTCGTCGCCGGTGGCGCGACCGCTGGGCTCAGTGCGGACGAGGCGCAAGTCACCGCCAGCGGCAAGACCAACGTCATCCCCCCGATCGCGATAGCCAAGGGCGACTTTCGCGCGCTCACGCAAGAGCAGGTCGACCGCGTGAAAGCGAAGATGGAAGCGATCGTCGCCCGGCACCTGCCGCGGACCGATGCGCGTATCGTCTTCAAGGACGGGTATCCGCCGATGGCGCCCACGCCGGGAAACCAGTTGCTCCTGGACAAGCTCAACGCGATCAACGCCGATCTCGGCCTGGCCAGGATGCCGGCGCTCGATCCGCTCAAGCGCGGTGCCGGGGACATCAGCTTCGTGGCGCAATACGTCGATGGTCTTGCCGGGCTGGGGCCCGCCAGCAGCGGTGACCATACGCCAGAGGAGCGGGTGGACCTCACCAGCTTCCCGCGCCAGGTCAAGCGCGCGGCCGTGCTGATGACGCGCCTGAGCCAATAGCGCAGCCACCAGCGACCTCCTGTTTGCGCTGAAGCCGGCCTTCCAGTCAGGCCTCAGCAACTCGTACGTCCTGCGGACGAGCCTCAACAGCGTGCCGCCGGACCCGAAATACCAGCGTTTTTCAAGACGTGGCACCACGTCCCGCACCAACCGATTAGCCGAAGTCATATGCGATTCTGGAAAACTCTATTGAACTAGTAGACAATACCGGGCCTTAGCCTTGCTGACGATCTTTCCGATCAGCAGGGGGTTTCTTTGAGGCGGTTTCATAGTCCGGTTGCCAGGGTCCAGCAGCGTCGCGTCCTTCTTGGAAGCGCGATGACGATGGCGTTTACTATCGCCCTTCCTGCGCTTGCCGCGACGGCAGACGATGCCGCAGCCGATACCGCCGAAGCTTCCGGGGATATCTCGGAAATCACCGTCACCGCGCGTTATCGCACCGAAAGCGCACAGGAAGTGCCGATTGCCATCTCCAGCATTTCGAGCCGGCAGTTGGAGGCCCAGGGTGCCACTTCGCTCAAGCAGATCGTCCAGCAGCTTCCCAGCCTCAACATCCAGGGCTTCAGCGGCCGCAACCAGACGATCACCATCCGGGGGCTGGGCACCAATGCCGGCGGCACCAACGATGGCCTTGAACAGGGCGTCGGCCTCTACGTCGACGGCGTCTACCGACCGCGCACCGGGTCGGTCATCACCGACCTGATCGACATCGAGAGCATCCAGCTCCTGCGCGGTCCCCAGGGCACCCTGTTCGGCAAGAACACCGTTGCCGGCGCGATCGACATCAAGACCCGCGAACCGGAATTCGAAACCCAGGCCCGCGCCGAGCTGAGCTATGGCAACTACAACCAGTTGCGCGGCTATTTCTCGTACAACGGCGTCGTCAGCGACGACCTCGCGTTCCGCGTCTCGTACTTGCGCACGCAGCGCGACGGCCTGATCTACAACACCACCCAGCACAAGGACTGGGACAACCTGAACAACCACGCCGCCCGGTTCGACCTGCTCTACAAGCCGACCGATGCCTTCAAGCTGCGCGTGATTGCCGACTACTCCATCCAGAAGGGCGACGTCGGCTTCACCAGCATCGCCGGCGTGCTCCCCACGACCCTGGCCAACGGCACCCAGGTCCGCGGCTTCTATCGCCGCGCCGCCGACGTCGGCTACGTGCCCGGCACCGTCAACGCCTTCGACCGCAAGACCGACATCGACAGCTCGCAATACGACGAGATGCCGAGCTGGGGGCTGCAGGCTCGGGCCGACTGGGATGTCGGCCCGGTGAACCTCACCTCGATCACCGCCTACCGCAACTGGAAGTGGGTGCCCAACTACGACGGCGACCAGTTCGGCGCCAACATCATCACCAACTCCGTCGTCGCGACCAAGCAGCAGCAGTTCAGCCAGGAACTTCGCGCCGCGTCGAAGGGCGAGCAGGCGATCGACTACACGGCCGGTCTCTACTTCTTCTGGCAGGAAGCCGATGACGACACGATCAACCTATACGGCAGCGACGCGACGACCTGGCTGACCACCGCGAATACGCCGACCGCCGCCGTTTCCACCCTGCCCGCTTCGGTGTTCGACGGGCTGGTGTCCTACGCCCATGTCGTCCCCGCGACCTACAGCTATGCCGCCTATGGCCAAGCGACGTGGAACATCTCGCCCTCGCTGCGGCTCACCGGCGGCCTGCGCTATACCTACGAACACAAGACCGGCCTCTACGACGCCTACGCAACCGGCGACTATGCGCCGCTTTCCAGCTTCGCGCCGGAGATCCAGGCCCGCGTCGCGGCGCTGCGAGCGGCTTACGCGCCAGCGGGGTCCTACACCGCGTCCAAGAATACCAACAACATCTCGGGCACGGCCATCGCCGCCTACGACCTTTCGGACGACGTGCACACGTATGCATCCTATTCGCGCGGCTACAAGTCGCCGGGCATCAACCTGGTGCGCCAGTCGCTGGGTGTCGACATCTTCGTGAAGCCCGAGAAGGTCGACAATTACGAGCTGGGGATCAAGACCCGCCTGCTGGGCGGCAAGGCGGAGTTCAACCTCGCGCTGTTCTGGGCCGACGTCAGCAACTACCAGGCCAACTTCGTCAACTACGCGGTGACCCCTGCGGTCGGCTACATCAGCAACGTCGGCAAAGTGCGCTCGCGCGGTGTCGAGGTGGATGCCCGCGCCCAGCCCTTCGACGGCCTGACCGTAGGCATCGCCGGCACCTACAACGATGCCGAGTACCGCTCCTACAAGAACGCGCCTTCGCAGTTCCTCTATTCCAACCTGTCGTCGATGGACCTTTCGGGCCGCCGCGCCTCGGGTGCCTCGCGCTATGCGGCGACCGGCAACTTCGAATATACGCGCTCCCTCGGCGCCGTCGACACCTATGCCGGCGGCGACATCAGCTATCGCTCGGGCTTCTACGCGGCAGTCAACCTCGACCCGTTCAGCTACGTTCGCGCCTACGCGCTGGTCGGCCTGCATGCCGGCGTGCGCGCACCCGACGACCGCTGGGAAGCCTCGGTCTGGGTCCGCAACCTGTTCAACAAGGACTACTTCAACACGCTGTCGGTCAGCGCCTCGAACGGCATCGTCCAGGGCGCCCTGGGCGAACCGCGGATGTACGGCCTGACGCTCAAGGGGCGTCTCTAGAATTCTCCACCACCCCATTTGGCAAAGGAGTTACGATCATGACGAAGCGCACCCTGAAGCTCGGTCTCGTCACCACCGGGGTCGGCGGCCCCGGCCAGCACAACCGCTGGCTCGACCCGAACATTCCCGGCGACGCCAGCGTCGACATCGACTGGTACGTCGCGCAAGTCCTCAAGGCGGAGGCCGCCAAGTTCGACTTCGTGTTCATCGTCGACAGCCAGTACATCACCAAGGATTCGCCCCCACACTACCTGAACCGCCTCGAACCGCTGACGCTGCTTTCGGCGCTCGCGGTGGCGACCAGCCACATCGGCCTGGTGGGTACGCTGACCACGTCGTTCAACTCGCCGTTCAACCTGGCGCGCCGCCTCGCCTCGCTCGACCTCATCAGCAAGGGACGTGCCGGGTGGAACGTCGTGACCAGCGGCGACCCGGGCGCGGCCGGCAACTTCGGCCTCGACGAGCATTACGACTACGACACGCGCTATGGCCGCGCCTTCGAATATCTCGAAGTCGTGCAAGGCCTATGGCGCTCCTACGAAGACGACGCCTTCGTGCGCGACCGGGAAACCGGCGTCTTCCTCGACCATACCAAGCTGCACGCGCTCAACCACAAGGGTGAGTACTTTTCCGTCACCGGACCGCTCAACCTGCAGCGCTCGCCGCAAGGGCAGCCCGTGATCTTCCAGGCCGGCGATTCCGACCATGGCCGCAACCTCGGCGCCAAGACCGCCGACGCGATCTTCACCCACGCCGCCACGCTGGAAGAGGGCGCTGCGTTCAAGCGCGACATTTCCGACCGCGCAGTCAAGCTCGGTCGCGGCCGGGACGACGTGCTGATCCTGCCGGGTGTCAGCATATACGTCGGCGACACCGACGAGGACGCCCGCCGGATCGAAGAGGAATACAACCGCGCCGACACCAGCTTCGACCTCGCGCTCGCCGAGTTCGGCCGTTCGTTCGGGTGGCACGATTTCCGCCAGTACGATCTCGACGCGCCGTTCCCGGTCGAGGCGCTGGACCATGCGCGCCGCAGCTTCTTCACCCAGGCCCAGCGCATCGTCCAGGTCGCCACCGAAGGCGGATTGAGCCTGCGCCAGACGGTCGAGAAGATCAGCGCCTCGCGCAGGAGCCCCTTCGTCGGCAGCGCACAGACGGTCGCCGAGGAGATCATCCGCTGGTTCGAGGCCCGGGCGCTCGACGGGCTCAACGTCATGCTCGGCCATCCCGATCAGTTCGACCGTTTCGTAAACGAAGTGGTGCCGATCCTGCAGGCCCGCGGCGTCTATCGCAGCGACTACGACGACACCACCTTGCGTGGCCATCTGGGCCTCCCCAAGCCGACCAACATCCGTACTCCCGCCGTATCGTCCGAACCGGCGGTCAGCGAGGAACGGACACTGGTGGCATCGTGATCCGCAACCGGCTGAAGCAATTGACCCTCGTCCTGGCCGCTACGCTCGCGGTGGCCGGGTGCGGCGGCTCCGACAAGGGCAAGGGCGAGGCCCGCGTGCGCTGGGCGTTCATCCTGCCGACCTCGTGGGACCCGGTGACGAGCCGCACCGGTGCCGACATCAACACCGTAAGCATCGCCTATGCCTCGCTGACCCGGCTCGACAAGCAGGGCAACGTCCAGCCGGCCCTGGCGAAAAGCTGGGAATATTCTCCGGATGGCAAGACCCTGACTTTCGAACTGCGCGACGGGTTGAAATTCACCGACGGAACCGCGCTGGACGCGGGCGCCGTCAAGGCCTTCTTCGAACGCGGCAAGACGCAGAAGGATTCGTTCCTGCGCCCCGAGATCGAAAGCATTGCCAGCTTCGGCACGGACGGCCCGCGCCGCGTGGTCTTCCACCTCGCCCAGCTCGACTACCAGTTGCCCTACGTCATGGCAGGACGTGTCGGCGCCATCGCCAGCCCGACCGCCGCCGCCAAGGGGACGGCCAAGCTGGCACTCTGGCCGGTCGGCGCCGGACCATTCAAGATGGTCGAGTTCGTGCCGGAATCGCACGCCTACTTCGTCAAGAACCCGGATTACTGGGACGCGGCGAACGTCCATATCCAGCGCCTCGAACTGACTACCCTGTCGGAGCCCACCACGGTCATCGCCTCGCTGATGTCCGGTGCCATCGACGTCGCGCAGATCGCGCCCAAGCGAGTGGAGGAAGCGCGGGCACGCGGGTTGCAGGTCACGACGGCGCCTTCGCTCATCTCCGCCGACCTCATGATAAACCGCAACAAGGCGCCGTTCGACGATCCCCGTGTCACCCAAGCGGTGCGCTATGCCATCGACCGCGGCGAACTGGTCAAGACGCTGACGGCGAGCCTCGGCACGCCCTCCAACCAGCCCTTCCCGGCGCACTACTTCGCCTTCGATCCCGAGACGAAGGACAAGTGGGCCTACGATCCGGCACGCGCAAAGGCCCTGCTCGCTCAGGCCGGCCATGCGCCCGGCAGCCTGACGGTGGAAATCGTCATCAATCCGATCTCGAACGAGGGACTGCCCGAACTCCTGCAGGCGCAGCTTGCCCGGGTGGGGATCAAGTCGAAGCTGCGCATCATCCCGCCCGGCTCGTCGAGCTGGCAGAGCGAGGTCTACATCGCCAAGCGCCCCGTCATCGCCGTGGATGGCACGGTTGGCCGGGAATCGCCGATCCAGAACCTGCTCGCGGTCTATGGCCCGCAGGGGATCATGAACCTGAGCGGCCCTTATTCGTCGCCTGCCTTCCTCAAGGCGGTCGACGAAGTGCGGGCCACCCCGCTCGACGACCCGCAATACCGCGAACGCCTGCACCGCGCGACCCGCCTCGGTGTCGAACAGGGACCGAGCGTCTGGCTCTACAGCACTCCGTTCGTGGTCGCCTCGCGCTCGCGGGTGAAGAACCTCAACATCGTGCCCTCGCAGATTCGCTGGGAAGGAGTGACCGTGGAATGACCCCGCCCCTCCCACAGGCCGCCCTTCAACAAGGTGCACTGGCCGTGCGGTTGCGCCATGGACGCACCGCCGCGCGCTTCGTCGGATCGACGCTGGGGATCGCGGTGCCGGTGTTCCTCGTCGCCACGCTCATCACCTTCCTGCTGGGCGTGGTTTCCGGGCTCGACCCGGCGGCGGGAATCGCGGGCGACGCCGCATCGCCCGAGACGGTCGCCCGCATCCGCGCCGACCTCGGCCTCGACCAGCCGGTGGTGGTGCAGTACCTGCAGTGGATGGGCCAGGTGCTGCGCGGAAACCTGGGCACGTCCTGGTTCAACGGCGTCCCCGCGACCGAGCTGATCGTCCAGCGCTTGCCGATCAGCCTCTCGATCGCAGGCATGGCGCTGCTGGTGGGCCTCGTGTTGGGGACCGGGCTCGGCCTCGTCGCCGGCGTGCGCAATCGCGGGAGGCTCGATCGCGCGATCACCCTTTTCGCGGCGATCGTGTCCTCGCTGCCGCCGTTCGTCGTCGCCTTCGTGCTGATCCTGGTGTTCAGCCTATGGCTGGGTTGGCTGCCCTCTTCGGGCTACGTGCCGTTTTCCGAGGACCCAGCCGGCTGGCTTGCCGCGATCGGCATCCCGGCGGTGGCGTTGAGCGTCGACGTGGTCGCCGACCTAGCGCGGCAACTGCGCACCGGCCTCGTCAGCGCACTATCCGAAAACTACGTGACCGGCGCAGTGGTGCGCGGCCTGTCGCGCCGGCGCATCCTGTTCGTCCACGTCCTGCGCAACGCTGCGGGCCCGGCGCTGACGGTGGTGGCGCTGCGCGTGCCGATGCTGATCGGCGGCGCGGTCGTCACCGAGGCGATCTTCAACATGCCCGGCATGGGCAAGCTGGCGGCCGACAGCGCCCTGCGCGGCGACGTCCCGGTGGTGCAGGGCACGCTGGTCGTCTCGATCGTGCTGATCCTGGCCTGCAACATGTTCGTCAACGTGCTGCTCGGCGTGCTGCAACCCGCCGCCCGGCGCAGGAGCTGAACCGATGACCCGATCCCTCTTGCGCTACCCGAGCGCCCGTGCCTCCATCGTCATCCTGGCGGTGGTGGCAACGCTCGCCGCCTTCGGGCCTTGGCTCGCTCCCCACGATCCCTTGGCGCAGGATTCCTCGGCGCTGCTCCAGGGACCGAGTGCGACCTACTGGCTGGGCACCGACGCGCTGGGCCGCGATGTGTTCAGCCGCCTGCTCGCCGGATCGACCGTCTCGGTGCTCGCCAGCCTACTCTCCGTTTCGATCGGATTGCTGCTCGGCGTGGTTCCGGGCCTGCTCTCGGTATTCCTGGGCAAGCGTTTCGCGTGGTTCGGCCTGCGCCTCATCGACGCGCTGATGATGCTGCCGTTCCTCGTCTTCGCCATTGCCATGACCGCGATGCTTGGAAACGGCCTCACCCAGGCGATGTTCGCGGTGGGCATCCTCATCACCCCGGCCTTCTTCCGCGTCGCCCGCGCCGCCGCGCTGTCGGTCGCCAATGCCGAGTATATCGAGGCCGCCCGGCTGATGGGCGCCTCTACCGCCTCGATCATCCGCCGCCACGTCGTTGCCAAGGTGCTGCCCGCTGTGGCCGTGGCCGCCGCCTCGATGACCGGCGCCTGCCTCTCCATCGTCGCCTCGCTGACGTTCCTGGGCATCGGCGTCGTCCCGCCCGATCCGACCTGGGGCGGGTTGCTCGCGACCGATCTTTCCACCCTCTACGACCGTCCCTTCGGACCCATCGCGCCCGCCCTGCTGATCGTCGCGACGGTCTGGGCGCTCAACGCGCTGGCCGACGCGATGCGGGACGCCGGCACCGGCAGACAGGAGCAGCGCGCATGACCCCTTCAGACAACGTCATCAGCCTCGGCCGCCACCCCCGCCGTCCCGAGCCCGAAACCCCGCCCGCCGAGCCGATCCTTTCGATCAGCGGCCTGCGCATCGTCGCGGCCGACGGGCGAGAGCTGGTGCACGACATGCACTTCGACCTGCCGCGCGGCGGGACCCTGGGCATCGTCGGAGAGTCGGGCAGCGGCAAGTCGCTCACCTGCCGCGCCATCCTCGACGTGCTGCCGCCGGGCCTCGCCGTCGCCTCCGGGTCGATACGCTACCGCGACGTCGACCTCTCGCGCCTCGACGCAAAATCGTGGCGCGCCCTGCGCGGGGTCGAGCTTTCCGCCGTGTTCCAGGACCCCGGCTCCTATCTCAATCCCTCGATCCCGGTCGGCCGCCAGCTCGCCGAAGCGATCCGCGCCACGTTGAAACTGCCCCGCAAGGCCGCCCGTGCCCGCGCGCTCGACCTGCTCGGCCGGGTCGGGTTTACGGACGCGACGGCGGTTTACCGCCAATACCCTTACGAGCTGTCCGGCGGCATGGCCCAGCGCGTGCTCATCGCGCTCGCCGTCTGCGGCGGCCCCAGCCTGCTGATCGCCGACGAAGCGACAACCGCGCTCGACGTGACGGTGCAGGCCGAAGTCCTCGCCCTCATCGACAAGCTGTGTCGCGAGGAAGACCTGACGCTCATCATGGTCTCGCACGACCTGGCGGTCGTCTCGCAAGTCTGCGACCACGTCATCGTCATGCGCTCGGGCGAGATCGTCGAGGCCGGTCCGACCCGCGAAATCCTGCGCAATCCCAGGAGCGCCTATACCCGCAGCCTGATCGATGACCACGCCGTGCACGCCATCGAAACCGACAGGGCTCGTGCACCGGAAGCGCAACGCGCCCCGCAGCGCCCAGCGCTGCTGAGGATACAGGGCCTTCACGCCGGCTACGGCATCCGCACGGTAGTGCACGATATCGACCTCGAAGTGGCGCCGGGCGAAATCCTCGGCCTGATCGGCGAGACCGGCTCGGGCAAGACGACCCTGCTGCGCACGATCCTGGGCCTCATCCCGGCGGCGACCGGCGCGATCGAGCTGGAAGGACGCCGCATCGACGACCTCGCCGGCAAGGCACTGCGCGCCTTCCGCCGCTCTGGCGCGGTGCAGTACGTATTCCAGGACCCGCTGCGCAGCCTCGATCCCGACCTCACCATCGGCGCGTCGATCGCGGAAGGCCTGCAACTGCGCGGCATCGGTCTGTCGCAGATCGCCGATGCGGTAAGCTCCGCCCTCGACGCCGTGGGCCTGGAACCCGAACTCTCGACCCGCCGCCCGCGCCTGCTATCGGGAGGGCAGCGCCAGCGTGCGGTGATCGCCCGCGCCCTGGCACTGGAGCCCAAGGTCCTCCTGCTCGACGAGCCGGTGAGTGCCCTCGACGCGGTGAACCGGCTGCATGTGCTCAAACTGCTGCGCCAGCTCGCCGACGAGCGCGGGATCGCGCAGATCTTCATCTCGCATGACCTCGGCTCGGTCGCCGGCATCGCCGATCGCGTCGCCGTGCTCTATCGCGGGCAGGTGGTCGAGACGGGGCCGGCGGACGCCATCCTGTCCAGCCCCATGCACCCCTACACGCGCAGGCTGCTCGAAGCGGCACCCCGCATTTCCCGCGAGGCCGCCACGCCGGCGACCCGCACCCTGTTCACGGCCCATTGAAGGAACGCTCGAAATGACCCGCGATACATTGAAGCTGGGCGCCGTCCTGATCGGCGTGGGAGACGCTTCGGGCAAGGGACTGTGGCGCGATCCGGCTGTGCCGCTCGATGCCAGCGTCAACATCGAATGGTACGTCAAGCAAGCGCGCGAGGCCGAAGCGGCGAAGTTCGATTTCGTCTTCATCGTCGACAGTCAGTACATCACGCCCGATTTCCCCAACCACCATCTCAACCGGCTCGAACCGCTCACCCTGCTGTCCGCGGTGGCGATGGCAACCGACAGCATCGGCCTCGTGGCGACGATCAGCACGACCTACAGCGAGCCCTTCGACATCGCCCGCCGCCTCGCCTCGCTCGACCTCATCAGCGGCGGCCGCGCGGGTTGGAACATCGTCACCAGCCAGGACCCCGGCACCGCCGGGAACTTCAGCCGCACCGGACACGGCGACTACGAGACCCGCTACCGCCGCGCGACGGAATCGGTCAAGGTAGTCCAGGGCCTATGGCACTCCTACGAAGAGGACGCCTTTTCCATCGACCGTACCGCGCCGCGCTTCCTCGATCCGGCCAAGCAGCACCGGCTCGACCACCGCGGCGAGTTCTTCTCGGTGACGGGGCCTCTCAACATCCAGCGCTCGCCCCAGGGGCAGCCGCCTCTGATCCAGGCAGGAACCTCCGCGCAAGGGCGGGAACTCAGCGCAAGGTACGCGGACGTCGTGTTCAGCTTCGCCCGCACTCCCCGGGAGGCTCTGGAACTGGCCGACGACGTTCGCGCGCGTGCAAAGGCGGCCAGCCGTGACCCCGCGGACCTTCTGTTCATTCCCGCACTCGGCGTTACCATTGCCGATACCGACGAAGACGCGCAACGCATCGAGCGGTTGCGCACTTCCGCGGGCGACATCGCGCACGGCCTGGCCGGCCTCTCGCGCCAGTTCGCGGGGCATGATTTCAGCGTCTACGACCTCGACGCGGCGTTTCCTGAAATCGCCTCGCCGGAAGCTGCGGGCATCAGCCGCTTCCACGACGACATCGAACGCAAGCGACAGGCCGGAGCGACCTTGCGGGACATCCTGGAAGGGCAGGTCTCGACATGGCTGCGCATCGCGGGCTCCCCGCAAACGATCGCGAACACGCTGGAACACTGGTACGCAAGCGGTGCCGCGGACGGCTTCAACCTGTTCGTGCAGCACCCCGCCGACTGGGAGCGCTTCCGCGCCGAGGTCGTGCCCATCCTCGTCGAACGCGGGTTGTTCCGGGAAGATTACGCTGCCAGGACGCTGCGTGGACACCTCGGGCTGGCCCCTATCGGCAACCGGCATGCCATCGAGACCGAGTCTGAAGCTGTGCTGGCCTGATCCCTGACGCTGGCGGCGGTCAGGAAACCAGCGTCTGGATGATCGGCCATTGCTGCTCGATCGCTTGCCGTCCGGCGTCGATGGCCTTTCGAATCTTCGCCGGATCGAATTCGAGCGTGTCGGAATATTCCTCCTCGGGCTCGATGATGCGGATCTGTGCGAAGCGGTACTTGGAAATCTGCTTGTCGAGAGGCAGAAGCATGCTGTTCGCTTCCACACCGGTCATGCCGCTCGCCTCCAGCCGGGCGAAGAGTTGGCTGCGCGCCGCCAGCATGTCGTTGACGAGAGCGGCATTGGCGACGTCGTTGCGCGAAACCTCCGACTGCAGGAGGCCCACGGCGCGCAGTCCAATGGAAATCATCCCGCCGTACTTGCGCGTGGAGGAAGGATTGCTGCCCGGCGATGCGCGGATCGCGAGCACTCCGGTTGGATTGAGTTCGAGCGCGGCACCCAGCGGGGTCACGTCGCGTACCCCGCCATCCACCCATTGCTGCCCGTCGCTCGTCTGCAACGGGTCGAAGAAGACGGGCATCGCGCAACTGGCATATACCCAGTTATGGATATCGGGCACGCTCTGGTCGATCGTGCGGAACTCCCCGGACTGCAGGCTGACGACGCCGAGCCGCAAATCGATGCCGGAGGCCGCCAGCTTTGCCGGATTTGCAAAGTCCTTCAGCAGCTTGCGCAAGGGGTTGGCGTTGTACAGCGCTTTATCGCCGAATGCCGCGCCGATGACGCCGGCCCGCTCCTTGTAGATATCCTTGTCGCCCTTGAGGCCTTCCCAGACCTTCACAAGCCCTGCCACGTCGTTCTGCGCAACGCCCAGCGCCTGGATCGCGCCGGTAGAAGTTCCCACGACGATCGCGGGCTTGACGCCGTGAAGGTTCACGAGCGCGTCGAGAGCGCCCACCTGAAACGCACCCTTCGCGCCGCCACCGCTCAGGACGATAGCCAACTTGCCCGCCATTGATCGCCTCCCAAGTAAATCAAGTGAATTTGATTTTCATATTCGGAATCGATTCAAATCTGGAAGTATGGAGCTAGCAAAACACTGCCGTTGTCAACGATAGTCTGGTTCCGGCACTTTATCCATGGACGCAGGGAGGCATTCCCTGCGTCCGCGCGCTCGAAGACCGATTGAGAATGGGCCTTGCCCATTATGCCGCACCGAACCACTCCAAAAAGCGCGCTTTCGCGCCTTTTCAAACGGTCTCAGAAGTCGAAGCCCGCTTCAAGCCCGATGGTGCGCCGCGCCCCCGGCGTGACGAAGGAGCCACCGAATTCCGGCGCTGGGATGATCTCCTCCAGGTACTGCTTCTTGAAGAAGTTGTTCACGAAGCCGGTCAGGCGCCACGTTTCGCCCTTGAGCCCGGCACGCAAGTTGAGGATGCCATAGGCATCGCGTCGGGTGCCCGAATAGTCGGCAGTGCCGATACCGGGATAGAACAGGTCGAAGACGGTGCGGCGGGTCTGGTCCTGAACGACGTGGAACCAAGTGGGGCCCGTCAGGCGGTAGTCGGCACGAAAGGTAAAATCGAGGTGGTCGTTGATCGGCTGTTCGACCGACGCGCCGACGTTCAAGGTATAGTCCGCGGAATAGGGCGACTTGTTGCCCACCGTGTCCGGTCGCACCGAGTTCGCCTGGATCTTGCTGTCGAGCACGTTGCCGCCGGCATCGAGCGTGAAGCCCGGCGCGACCCGCCATGTCACGCCCAGTTCCCCGCCGATCAGCCGCACCTTGTCGATGTTGGAGACGACGCGCAGGATGCCGAAGGTGCCGGTGTAGAACTCGAAGAACTGCATGTCGTCGACGATGTTGCGGTACACGGCGCCGCTGAGTTGCACGTCGCCTCCGAACAGGCTGGCCTTGAAGCCCGCCTCAAGCGCGTGGGAAACCTCCTTGCCGTAATCGTCATTGACGCCGATGTTGGAGCCCAGCAGGTCGTTGAAGTAGGTCTGGATCAGCGCCGCACTGCCTTGGCTGTTGAAGCCACCCGCCTTGAAGCCGACGCCGTAGTCCAGGTAGACGTTGACCTCGGGCGTGAACTCGTAGCGAAGCGTCAGCTTGGGTTGCGCCTGCTGGTAGGTCCGCGACTTGGGCACGAGAGTGCCGACCTGGTAGCCCGGGTTGATCGGGGCGCCGGTTACGGGATCGGGCACATTGGGCACCAGCGGGGTGACGTGCCGCTCTTCCCGGTCGAAACGCAGCGCTGCGGACAACGTCAGCTTGTCGGTCGGCTCGTACTGAAGCGAGCCGAACCCCGCATAGACGTCGGTCTTGAAGCGGTCGTCGAAGAGTTGCGAGGTCTGCTGGCGCGTGCCCGGCGCGTTGTAGAGGCTGACCACGACGTCGCCCCCGTCGTCCTCGTTCACTGCGGTTCCGTAATGGCGGTTGATGTGCAGGTAGTAGGCGCCCAGCGACCATTGCAGCGGCCCGTCCGTGTCGGAGGCTAGCCGGATTTCGCCGCTGAGGTCACGCTGGTCGCGCTGGGTGATCTGGATGCCGTCGCACGTGGTCGGGCTGTAGGCGCCCAGCGTCGATGTCCCCGGCGTCGGCCCCAGGAAAAGCGGCGACTGCAGCGTAACCCCTTGCCCGTAGAGGTCCGCAACCGAGGCGATGCACGAAGCCTGGCCACTGAACCGGCCGAGACCCGCCGCGGTGGTATCGGCGTAGAATATCTCGTCAATGTCGGAGAACAGGCCCCAGGCGGTGAGCTTGACGCCGTCGAAGGCGTATTCGGCCTTGAGCGAGCCCTCGATCGTGCGTTGTTCGTCGATCGACGGGACGTTGCGCTGGTAGACGAAGTCCTTGTGGTCGTTGACGTTCTGGAAGAAATCCGGATTGCCGAGTGCCGAAGCGAAATCAGGCAGGGCGAATATGGTCGTGAAGTTGAGCGCGGCTGCCTTCACCTTGTTGTAGCGGAACTTGGCGTCGAGGCTCAACTGGTCGGTGGGCTCGGAATACAGGCGCGCGCCCGCGCCCCAGCCCCGATAGTTGTCGATGGTCTTCCCTTGCGTGCGCGCGTCGGTGCCGGTGTTGCTGTAGAACCCGTCGGTATGGCGGTACTGCCCGAACACGACGATGCCGGTGTTCTCCGACAAGGGGCCCGAAATCGAGCCTTCGGCAAGCTGGCTGTCCTGCGTGGCCCAGGATGTGCGCCCGCTCGCCGCCCAGCTATCACCGGGCTTGCGAGTGCCCATCACGATCACCCCGGCGGTGGCGCCGCGCCCGTAGTAGGCACCCTGGGGCCCCTTGAGCACCTCGAACTGCTCCATCGCGCCCTGGTACTGGTTGACCGCGGAGATATTGGTCTTGAGGA
This sequence comes from Novosphingobium sp. BL-52-GroH, assembly GCF_044813085.1. Taxonomy (NCBI): domain Bacteria; kingdom Pseudomonadati; phylum Pseudomonadota; class Alphaproteobacteria; order Sphingomonadales; family Sphingomonadaceae; genus Novosphingobium; species Novosphingobium sp. BL-52-GroH. Next base: position 361,317 of record NZ_CP171149.1, read on the forward strand.
TGCCGTCGACGACCAGCGCCACGTTGTTCTCGGCGTCGCGCGCGCCGTTGACGCCTCGGATGTTGATCTGTGCATCCCCCACTTGCGCCGAGTTCGACACGATCGTGACGCCCGGCGTCGAGGCGATCGCCTGCTCGGTAGTAACGATGCCCCTGGCGGCGAGATCCTGGCTGGTCAGCACGGTGATCGAAGCGGGAACGTCGGCCAGCTTCTCGTTCTGCCGGCGCGCGGTGACGGTGATCTCGGAAGCCGGTTCGGCAAGCACGTCGCCGCCGACTTGCGCGGAGGCCGGAACGGAAATGAGTGTCACGGCGAGTGTCGAGAATGCGATCCCGCAGGACAGGTATGCGCGTGCGTTAGCCATCGAATTGCTTCCCCTGTTGAGCACTACGATTGGTGATGGCCCCTCCCGCCCGGCCGTCTTCGGTCCTGGACGATGCAAACCTGACTCATATCCCAAATATTGTACACAAAAATTTTCCGCAGCATCTTAAACGCTTGCGGGTTCTCGCGGGATATGTGGCCATCGGGACACGGTACGTTTGGGTCATTGCAGAACACTTGCTTGATAGTGCTGGAAAAACTCCCTTTTCGCGCGGGAAAGGCAGTTTGAGCGCGTGCTTGCTGCGCATTCCGTCGAAGAAGCGTATTTGTACACCGACAGGGCCCCAAAAAATCGTAGCCCTGCTTGAAATGCGGTGTCTTCCTGCCCTGTGCGCGCATGGCGGCGGCGGCCGAAAGGCGCCCGTTCGTCGGCGCCTGCGCGCGTTTCAGTCCGCCTCGAGCGCGGCGAGCGGACTGTCCGGGAAGAGCGCCTCGATGAAGCCGAACTGCGTCATGTCCACGATCCGCTGAGGATAGAGCACGCCGTCGAGGTGGTCGAACTCGTGCTGGAACACGCGGGCATGGAATCCGCGTGCCTCGCGAACGAGCGTCGTCCCGTCCTCCAGCACTCCTCCGTACCGGACGTGCGTGGCCCGGGGTACTAGGCCGCGCATTCCGGGGACCGAAAGGCATCCTTCCCAACCGTCCTCGGTTTCCTCGGTCAAAATTTCCAACCACGGATTGATGAGCGTGGTGACGGGTACCGCAGGCTCGCCGGGATACCGCGGGCTCTCGTCGAAGCCGAAGATCATCAGGCGCAGACCGACGCCGACCTGCGGCGCCGCAAGGCCGACCCCGTTGGCGGCATGCATGGTCTCGTACATGTCCGCGATGATGCCGGCCAACGCCGGGTCGGTGATGTCAGCCACGGGCGCAGCCACTTGCAGGAGCCGGGGATCGCCCATCTTCAGGATCTCACGGATCATGCCTGGTACTCCTCTTGATCGCCCAGATCGAACCAGAATTTCCGTCCCCGGGAAACCCCGAAGCGTCGATTGGACAGGATAAGGGCAAACGCGTCGCCCCGATCCCGGTATCTCGTTCCTCAAAAGCGGACCCTGCACGCTGTGACTATGAAATCCTGGCCCCATCGGCGGCCGCCTGCCGCCATCGCCTGTAGCCCAGCACCGCAAGGCCGACCATCGCCGCATAGAGCCCGGCGGTCAGCCACAGTTCCTTGACGACGAACATCCCGACGTAGAGGACGTCGACCGCGATCCACAGGAGCCAGCTCGCCGCCTGCCGCCGCGCCGTCCAGTACTGGGCGACGAGGCTGAAGCTGCTCAGCCCGGCATCCATCCAGGGCAGCGCCGCATCGGTGTAGCGGCTGGTGAACCAGCCGATGGCGAGCGCCCCGACGGCGCCCGCCGCCAGCCCCGCCGACGCCTGCAGCGGCGGCAGCGGGCGCACCACGATATCGCCCGATTCCTCCTTCCCGCGCGCCCAGGCGATCCAGCCGTAGACGATGGCGATACCGAACAGGGCCTGCAGCACCATGTCGGCATAGAGCCGCACGTCGAGAAACAGCTTGAAGTAGAGCCCGCAGGCCAGGAGATTGACCGGCCAGCACAGCATGCGTCGCCGGGCGGTCAACCAGATCCCCAGGAAGCTGACGGCGACGGCGACGATCTCGAGTGCCGACATCACGCCATCGCTCCCTGTTCCACCTGTTGCAGGAAATCGCGTCCCGGGATGGACAGGAACCACTCGGCATGACCGAGAAGGTAGCCGTCCCAGGCCAGCGCCGCCTGGTCGCGATCGCCCAGGATACCGGCGAAATAATCGACCTCCGACAGCGCGAATTCTACGTGCACCAGCGGCAGGAGGCGCACGAGCGTCTCGATCTCGGACCCGGCCAGCGGCAGCACGGTCCGATAGCCGGCGAGGAGCGCCAGCGCGGCCTGCGCATCGGCGCGCCCGTCCTCCAGTTCCAGCCAAGGGATGGCAGTGCGCTCGATCGCGGTCGCGAGATCGTGCAACGCACAGGTCCGCGTCGCCAGCCCGAAGTCGAAGACCGTGCGCACGGTGCCCTCGGGCGACCAGAGCAAGTTGGAGGGATGCCAGTCGTTGTGCGTCCATAGCATCGGCTGGCGCGCCAGCCTTGCGGGCAGTCCGGCGCCGAGCGAGGCGAACAGGCGGGCCAGTTGCGCCTGCCACGGCTTGTCCGCGAGGAACGCGGCGAGCGCCGGACGGGCGGCGACATAGGCCCCGGCCGCCGCCAGAGGGTCTTGCGCCGGGACGATCGTGAAGCTGGCTACGAGCGGCTGGTCGTCGCGCGGGTGCTCGGCGAAACCGCGTGCCGCCAGATGCAGCCGCGCCAGCGCCGCGCCAGCCGCGAAGGCATGGCGGTGGTCCAGGAACGGCGTCCACGAAGGCCGGTCGCGATAGAGGTCGATACCGGGGGCCTTGCGGTGCACCTCGCAGGTCCATTCGCCTTGCGCGATGGCACCGGCGCCGCCGGCCGCCGCCATGACATCGGGCACCGCCAGCCCTGCGAACCGCAAGTGCGCCATGAAGGCATGCTCCTGCGCCAGCGCCGCCGGCGAGCGCAGCCGCCGGTGATGGCGCTTGAGGAAGAACTCACCCTCGCCCGTCTCCACCAGCGTCGCCGCCGAGAACGGGCGCGGCGAATGCCAGCGCAGCGCGACGAGGCGCCCGGCGGCGGGAAACGCGGAAAGGATCGCCTCGGCCTCCGCAGACGTGATCGCGGGCCAGGTCGGCGCCTCCATGGCGGTGCCCATCCCGTGCACGAGATGACCTGCGCCGCTCATGCCCGGTCGACCGCCCCGGCGCGAAGCCCGTCCGCCCCCGCCACCGTCAGAACGCGCGCGAAAGCGTCGCCACGAAGGCACGCCCGCTCCCGATGTAGTAGGTCGGCGCCGAGCCCGCGATCAGAGTGCCGTTTCGCCCGAAGGTGTCCTGCGCATTGGTGCCCACGGCCTGGACGCCCGAAAGCACGCGCGGGTTGGTCACGTTGATCGCGTTGAGCCGCAGGTCGGTGCGCTGCGCGTCGATCAGCCCGGCAAGGTGCACGCCGATCGACAGGTCGAGCGTAGCGTAGCCCTTGATGCTCTCGTCGTTCGTGAAGGTCGCGTACTGGCGGCCGACGTATTTGAGCGCGGTGCTGCCGAACAGGCGCCCGTCGTCGTACGTACTGCCTACGCCGAACTGGAACGTCGGGCTCGATACCGCGTGCCTGCCCTTGGTCGGCAGATAATCGCCATTGACGGCCAGGTCGTCGTCCAGCCTCGCGTGCAGGTATTCGCCCGAAACGTAGACGCTCACCCCCTTCGCGGGGCGATAGTCGATCTCGCCGTCGAGGCCGTAGGAGGTCTGGCTGCCGGCATTGACCGTCGAATTGACCAGCGCCCCGCCGCTGTCGATCACCGTCGCCACCTGCCGGTTGCGGAAATGGTAGTGGAAGGCGGTCAGCGAGAACGAAAGGCTGGGGCCGATGTAGCGATAGCCCATCTCCTCGGAGACCGAATATTCGTTCTTGAGCGCATTGGTGCCCTGCCCCACCAGTTCTCCGCCGTAGTAGCTGTCGTAGAGTGCGAACTCGTTGGGCGTGCGGAAGTTGGTGGTCACGTTGGCGAAGACCTGCTGCCTTTCGTCCAATTGGTAGTGCACCGCGGCGCGAGGCAGCGCGGCGAAGCGGTCGAAGTGCACTTTCGACTGCGGCCCAGGCAAGTAGTTGCGTCCGTTGCGCCGCACGTCCACGCCCTTGAAGCCGATCTCGACACCCAGGCGTTCGGTGATCGCGATGCTGTCGGCCAGGAAGAAGGCCTTGGTCACGGTGACCGTGCGCTGGTTCTCGTACGCGAGCAGCCGGCCGTCGGCGGTGTGGATGGCCTCGTCCTGGTAGCCCCATTCGTCGACCGGCCGGCCATCGGCACCGATCGAGGTGTAGGACTGGGTGACGCGGTCGGTCCCGTAGTCGAACCAGGCCCCGGCGGTGATCCGGTGTGCACCCGCCTGCACGGTGAACTTGGAGACGTTGCCGGCGCGCACCTGCTTGCCGGTGTAGTTACCGAGCACCGTGGCCACCCCGTTCACCGCGCCGGGCAGCGCGATCGGTTGCGCCAGTTCCTCGTTGCCGAGGTAGTTGCCGGTCGTCGCAAGCTGGGTGCCGTAGGGCGAGTTGCCGTGGCCGAACTGGAGATAGCCGGTGCTGTCGAACACCACCGCGTCGCTCAGCTTGAGGTGGACCGGGGCGGCGAAATAGAGGTTGCGGAACGGGCCGCGATAGAGCCGCCAGTAGTTGGTATTGCCCTCGGTATAGCGCTCGTCGAAATTGAAGCCGCGCCCCTGCGCATGCCAGTCGGCCAGGCTGGGGCTGGGATAGGCCGAGGTGCTGGCGTCGTTGTAGGAGACCGCGATGCTGGCACGGTTGCCGTCGCCCCACTCGCGCAGCAGCTTGGCATCGACGTGCTGGCGCTTGTCGAAGCCGGCGCCGCGCCAGTTGTCGGCGCGGTTGTTCGAATAGGACACGAAGGCCTTGAGCCCGCTCGACCCGATCGCGCCGCTGTCGAGCCGCACGAACAGGCGCCGCTCGTCGTAGGAACCGGCCGAGAGGTTGACCAGCGCCCCCGGCTCCGCCGCAGGTTCGTCGAGCGACAGCGACAAAAGGCCGCCGGCGGCTGCGACGACCGGCGAATCGATGTCAACCGAGCCTTGCGCGAGGACCACCTGGCGCACGTTCTCGGCATCGGCGAACTGCGAAGGGTAGGCGTAGAAATAGCCGATGTCGTTCTGCGGCGCGCCTTCCATCAGGACACCGATCTGGTCCTGGCCCAACCCGCGCAGGGTCAGGCCCGAACTGGCCGACAGGCCGTAGGGGTCGCTCGACGAGACGTTGGCGCCAGGCAGGAGGTTGACGAGTTGGAACGCGTTCAGCGTCGGCGCCTGTTTGGTGATGAAGGCGGCCGATATCGCGCTGATCGCCTTGGGCGCGGTCTGGTCGGGCAGCAGGCCTTCGGGATCGGGATGGCCGATGACCTGGATGTCCGCGCGATCGCCGTCGTCGTCCGGGGCGGCAGCCATGGCCTCCGACGCGAACAGCAGGGCGGGGAGCGCCAGCGCGGCTCCACCGATAAGACCAACACTACCAGCCATCTTTTCGTGTCCACTCCATTCGAAGGGACAACGGAAACTGCCGCCGGCCCTCCCTACGCCGGCATCAACCGGATCAGGTTCAGCGGGTCGTGGCCTGCAGGCCACCTCTCAGCCGCGCGTCAGCGGCCCCCCGGGGATGGGGTCGTCTAGGCTGTCCGATGCGCGGTGGAAAGCGTAATCGCGCATGCCGCGCCATCATCGCGATTCCGCCGGTTCGGGGCGACTAGATTGGTTGTTGCAAACCATTCGCACGAAGGCGCCCGTCACCGTGGTCGGTCGCGGGTGCTCCCCGCCCGCAGCGCCGGACGCGCATGGCTCGGTCTCGCCGTCGCGACGCTGCCGCTCGCGCTGTTGTTGTGGCTGCTGACGACGGTCGGGTGAGCGTGTCCCCGTTTCTGGCGCCCCCTCTACGCCGCCGAGCGTTCCCGTTCATCCTCCTCGGCCGCGACCTCGGCGTGGCCGCTGATCTCGGCGCCGGCATCGGGAGCGAAGCGCAGGTTCCAGAACGTGGCAGTCAGCGATACCGCCGTCACCACCCAGAACGCCGCGGAGAAATCGCCAAGGGTCGGCGTCGCGCTGCCGTTCGCCAGCATCGCCAGGTGCAGCGCCACCGCCGCCACGCAGATGCCCAGCGAAAGCATGAGCTGCTGGAAGGTCGAGTAGAACGCGGTCGCGCTGCTCATGTCCTTCTTGTCCACCCCGGCATAGGCGATGGTGTTGTAGGCGGTGAACTGGAACGACATGAAGAAGCCCGAGAAAGCCAGCACGCAGAACATCGCCCAGACTGGCCAGCCGGGGCCGAAGAACCCGCAGACGGCGTAGCCGGCGGTGGCGATCATGCCGTTCCAGATCAGCGCCCGGCGGAAGCCGAAGCGGCGCAGGACGCGCTGCGCCATGCTCTTCATCGCCAGCGAGCCGATGGCCACCGCGACCGTGATGGTGCCACTGCGCGCCGCCGAGAAGCCCAGGCCCACCTGCATCATCAGCGGCAGCAGGAACGGCTGCGCGCCCTGGGTGATGCGGGTGATGGAGCCGGCGATCACCGACAGGCGGAACGTCTCGTCCTTGAGCAGTTCGAGGTTCAGGATCGCCCCCTCGCGCCCGCGCGCGTGACGGACGTAGAAGACGCCGGCCGTCGCGCCCAGCGCCACCAGGGCCGCAGCGATGATGCCCTCGCCGGGGCGGCTGACCATCTCGAAGCCGAACAGCAGGCAGCCGAGCGACACCCCGCTGAGCACGAAGCCCAGCGCGTCGAAGGGGGCCGGCTCGTCCTCGCGGATATTGGCGATGTAACGGCCGACCAGCCAGAAGCCGAGCGTGCCCATCGGCAGGTTGATGTAGAAGATCCAGCGCCAGTCGAGATAGGTGACGATGAACCCGCCGAGCGGCGGGCCGATGATCGGGCCGATCAGCGCCGGCACGAGCAGCCACGACATGGCGTTGACCATGTCCCGCTTGGCGACCGAGCGCAGCAGCACGAGGCGGCCGACCGGGATCATCATGGCCCCGCCGATCCCCTGGACGAAGCGCGCGGCGACGATCAACTCGAGCGTCGGCGCCACGCCGCACGCGAGGCTGCCGGCCACGAAGAGGGCGATAGCGGTGCGGAACACGGTGCGCGATCCGAAGCGGTCCGCGAGCACCCCCGAGGCCGGGATGAAAATCGCCAGCGCCAGCAGGTACGACGTGAGCGCGACGCTCATTTCCTGCGGACGGACGCCGAAATCAAGCGCCATCGTCGGCAGCGCGGTGGCCAGGACGGTGGCGTCGACGAATTCCATGAACAGCGCGGACGCGATGATGAGTGCGATCAGCCGGTAGTTCGAACCTGACACCGGAGGCCCGAGGTCCTGCGCGCGCGCCAGCGAGCCGGCCGCGGGAACGATGCCGTCACGCACCTCGGCATTGACCGAGGCCAGGCCCCGCCGCCGGGGCCTCACGGGCGGACCTCGTCGGGTCTGGCTGGAAGATACATGCTCTGCTTTCTGGTTCGAGGTCTCAGGCCTCTCCCAAACCGGGCCGTCCATCTACGCAGGCGCACCGCAGGATCGACATATAGGCATCGAACGGAATTTTGGAACCCTCGGCCTCGATTCCTCGTCGCCTCATGGCCCCCGCGTCTCCGGCGCCTCGGCATGACCGCGAAAAAGCCATGCCGCCCCTCTCGCAAGGGACGGCATGGCCCGGCAGATCAGGTCAGGACAGTTCAGTTCAGTTCAGGCAGCGTCGACGAGGACGATCTCGCTGTCCTCGATCGCGGTCACCCGAAGGACTTCGAGGTCGCTGATCGCCGCCCCGTCGCGAGCGTTGACGCGCACGTCGTCGCCCCGGTTCTCAAGCGTGACGGCGCCGGTCGCCGGGACGAGGTAGCCCTTGCGGTCCTTGCCGATGGCGTATTCCGCAGTCTCGCCAGCCTTGAGCGTCGCGGCCACGACGCGGGCGTCGGTGCGGATGGGCAGCGCTTCGTTGTCGTTGCCATAGCCCGAGGCGAGGGTGACGAACTTGCCCGAGCGATCGCCCTTGGGGAAAGGCTTGGCACCCCAGGACGGCGCGTCGCCACTGCGGGTCGGGATGATCCAGATCTGGAAGATGCGCGTGGTTACGTCCTCCAGGTTGTATTCCGAGTGGCGCACGCCGGTGCCCGCGCTCATCACCTGGACGTCGCCGGCCTCCGTGCGCCCCTTGTTGCCCAGGCTGTCCTCGTGGGTGATCGCGCCTTCGCGAACGTAGGTGATGATCTCCATGTCGCGGTGCGGGTGTGGCGGGAAACCGGTCTTGGGGGCGATGGTGTCGTCGTTCCAGACGCGCAGGTTGCCCCAGTGGACGCGTGCCGGGTCCTGGTACTCCGCGAAGGAGAAGTGGTGCTTGGCGTCCAGCCAGCCGTGGTTGGCGCCGCCGAGGCTGTCGAAAGGACGAAGTTCGATCATGTCAGGTCTCCGGTGGGGGGTGGCGACGTGCCGCCCTGTTGAGACCTCTCTAGACTTCACCGGCTTTCTCGATCAGAGGGATAAAATAGACCCGATCGTTCGAGGAAGTTGATAAGTGAGCAATCCCGGTACGCCCACCCTGGACCAGCTGCGCATCCTGCTGGCCATCGTCGACACCGGCAGTTTCGCCGCCGCCGGGCGCAAGCTCAACCGCGCCGTCTCGGTCATCAGCTACGGCATCGCCAACCTCGAGGCGCAGCTTGGCCTCCTGCTGTTCGAGCGCGAGGGAACGCGCAAGCCGAAGCTGACCGTCGCGGGCCGCGCCGTACTGGCCGAGGCGCGTAGCGTCGCGCAGGGGATCGACGGGCTGCGCGCCACGGTGAAGGGCCTGCTCGACGGGCTGGAAGCGGAAGTCGACCTCGCCGTCGACGTCATGCTCCCGGCGGAGCGTCTCGGGCTGGTACTGCGCGAGTTCGTCGCCGAGTTCCCCACCGTCCAGCTCAAGCTCCACGTCGAGGCCCTGGGCGCGGTGACCGCGATGGTGCTCGACCGCCAGAGCGTGATCGGGCTGTCGGGGCCGCTGTCGGCCGGCGTAGTCGGGATCGAGAGCCGGTTGGCCGGGTCGGTGCCGATGATCCCGGTCGCCGCCCCCGACCATCCGCTGGGGCGCATGGCCACGATCCCGCCGGGCGCCGGGCGCGAGCACATCCAGCTCGTCCTCACCGACCGCTCGCGCTTCACCGAGGGGCAGGACTATTCGGTGATGAGCCCCAAGACCTGGCGCCTCGCCGACCTCGGCGCCAAGCACGCGCTGCTGCGCCAGGGGATCGGCTGGGGCAACATGCCGCTGCCGATGATCGAGGACGACCTGATCTCGGGCACGCTGGTGCGCCTGGCGATGCCCGACCATGTCGGCGGGACCTACCGCTTCGCCGGCATCTGGCGCCGCGACACCCCGCCGGGCCCGGCGGCCTCGTGGCTGATCGATCGCTTCGTGGCACTGGGAGCGCACGATCGCGAACTGCCGGAGATGGCCGATATCTGATCGTCGTTGCGGAGCGCTGTTCCGGGCCATCGCCACGACGGTCGGACATCGAGCCCGGGACCACACGTTCGACTTCAGGACATCGCCGGGGGTTTCAGGAACGGATCGTCGGGCAGCGGGATGAATTCCTCGTCGTCCGCGTCGGGAAGCTTCATGCGTCCGGCCTTCCAGTCGGCCGCCGCCTGCGCGAGGCGGTCCTTCGAGGACGAGACGAAGTTCCAGTAGAGAAATCGTTCGCCCAGCGGCTCGCCGCCCAGCACCATCACCGTGGACGGCTCGGCCGCGGTCATCCGCGAGGCGTCGCTGCCCAGGACCAGCATCCGGCCTGCTTCGTGCCGCCGGCCGTCCAGCTCGATCGCGCCGGTGGCGACGTAGACCGCGCGCTCTGCATGCCCGGTGGGAATCTCGGCCGTCGCCCCGGCAGCCATGTCGAGATGCGCGTAGAACAGCGGCGAATGAGTGCGCACGCCGGCGGTCAGGCCGTAGGCGCTGCCGGCGATCAACTGGCCATGCACGCCGCCCTCGTCCCATTGCGGCAGGTCGGTGCCAGCGTGGTGGGAGAACGAGGGGTCGGTTTCCTCGTCGGCTTCGGGCAAGGCGACCCAGGCCTGGATGCCGTGGAGATGGTCGCCCACCGCGCGGGCCTTCTCGAAGCGCTCGGAATGGGTGATGCCGCTGCCTGCGGTCATCCAGTTCACTTCGCCGGCGCGGATCGGCTGGTGCGAGCCGACGCTGTCGCGGTGCACGATCTCGCCCGAGAACAGGTAGGTCACCGTCGACAGGCCGATATGCGGATGCGGTCGCACATCGAGGCTGCGATCGGCGCCCGCGGCCACGTCGAGCGGACCCATGTGGTCGAAGAACACGAAAGGCCCGACCATGCGCCGCTTGGCGAAGGGCAGCACGCGGCCGACGTCGAGGCCTCCGCCGAGGCTGCGCCGACGCTGTTCGATAATCATCTCGATCATGGCGGCGAGCCTAGTACCGCCAGGCGCACGTGAGAAGCGAAATCCATGGCGCACGCCCCCGATCCCCGGTTGGCGGCAAATGGGCGCCATGGTAGCGAGGCGCATGCTGACCATCAGGCAGATCGAGATTTTCCGCGGGGTTATGATAACCAAGACGGTGAGCGGTGCCGCGCGCATGCTGGGCACCTCGCAGCCGGGCCTCAGCCGCATGATCGGCCACATGGAGGACAAGCTGCGCTTCCGCCTGTTCGACCGCACCCGCGGACGGCTGGTCCCCACCCCCGAAGCGGTCGTCCTGTTCGGCGAGATCGAGCAGATCTACAAGGGCTTCAGCGACCTCGAACACATCGTCCAGCGCCTCGCCAAAGGCGACGACCGCACGTTCGCGGTAGGTGCCTCGCCCTCGCTCGGGCACTCGGTGGTGCCGCAGATGCTCTCGCGGCTGACCGGCAACTACCCCGGACTGACGATCCAGTTCGACATCCTTTCGGTCGAGCAGGCGCTGGACTGGCTGGCACTCCAGCGCGGCGACTATGCGATGACGGTGTTCCCTATCGACCACCCGAACGTGCTGTCGAGCCGGATAGGGGCGGGACGGATGGTCTGCGCGGTCCCGGCCGGGCACCGCCTGGCCGAACGCGCTCGCATCACCGTGGCCGACATCCGTGGCGAGCGCATCCAGTCCTTCCGCGCCGACACGCCGCACGGACGAATCATCGCCGGAATGTTCGCCGATGCCGGCGAGGACCTGGAGGTCGCCACCTACGTACGCTTCGCCGAGACCGCGGTGGCCTTCGTCGCCAACGGGATGGGCATCGCGCTGGTCGACAGCTTCACCGCCATGCAGGCCCATGCCGACACCGTGCGCTTCCTCGAGTTCGAGGCGCCGGGCGTCCTGCCGGTCTACGTCAGCCGCAACCTGGAGACCGCGCGCACACTTATCGGCGAGACTTTCGAAGAGATTGCGCGCAATATTCTGATGAACCTGCCTCGTGTACCTGCCGCGCCGCAGGCCATAACATAACGGCATGCATCACATTGTTTCGGGCACTGGCGAAGGCCGGCAAGATCAAACAGTGTGACGGCACCTGCAATGGTCAGGTCGGTTTCGGCATCGGATCGCCGAAATAGCAAGGGCGCGGTCAAGCGCCGCAGAGGATGGTGAAAGGCGTTACCATGGCCAGTTATTCCGCCGCAGGATCGGTTTCCGTGCGCCCCTACGTGACCGTGACCGAGCGAGGCACGGGTGGCGGGACAACGCATGGCGGCGATTCCTGGACCCTGCGCCAGATGCTCATCGTCGCCATCTGCTTCCTGCTCAACATGCTCGACGGCATGGACGTGCTGATCCTCTCCTACATTGCCCCGGCACTTTCGGCCGACTGGAAGATCGCGCCGGAGAACCTGGGCGTGGTTTTCAGTGCCAGCCTGGCCGGAATGGCAGCAGGCGGCCTGCTGATCGCGCCACTGGCTGATCGCTTCGGCCGCCGCAAGCTGATCCTCGCCTCGCTGGTGATGATGGCGACGGCGATGTTCGGATCAGCCTTCGCGGGATCGATCGGCGAACTCATCGTCTCGCGGTTCGTCGTCGGCATCGGCATCGGCACCGTGCTGGCCAGCATGGCCGCGCTAACCGCCGAATACGCCCCTGCCCGCCACCGCACGTTCGCGGTCGGCTTCCTCCAGGCCGGCTATCCGGTCGGCGCGACGATCACCGGCTTCATCGTCGCCCAGCAGATCGACACGCACGGCTGGCAGGCCATGCTGCTCGGCGCCGCGATACTGTGCGCCGCAGCGCTGCCGCTGGTCTGGGTCCTGCTACCCGAATCGGTCGACTTCCTCGTTTCCCGCCAACCTCGCAACGCCCTGGCCCGCGCCAACAAGCTGCTCGCCTCGATCGGCCGCGCGCCGCTGGACGCCCTGCCCGAGCGCCGGATCGCCGAAAAGAGCCAGGTCGGCCTGCGCGGCGTCCTGGGTGCCGGGCGCACCAAGGGCACGATCCTGCTGTGGCTGGCGACGATCTTCGGCTTCATGACGCTCTACTTCGTCATAAGCTGGATTCCCAAGCTCGCGGTCGAGGCCGGGCTGCCCGCCACCCAGGCGATCTACGCCGGTGCGATCTACAACATCGGCGCCTTCGTGGGCATTACCTCGATCGGCCTGATCGCTACCCACATCGACCTGCGCCGCCTGATCCTGGTCTACATGGTGCTCGCCGCCGGCGCTCTCGTCGTGTTCGGGGCGGTCGCCATGCCGATCGCGGCAACGCTGCTGACCGCCTTCCTGATCGGCGCCTTCATCCAGGGCGGCTTCAACGGCTGCTACCCGCTGGCGACCAGCTTCTACCCTTCCGAAGTGCGCAGCACCGGGCTGGGCTGGGCGATGGGCGTGGGCCGCATCGGCGCCGTGATCGGCCCGATGCTGGGCGGGCTGCTGCTCGCCGAGAAAGTTTCGCTGCCGGTGATCTTCGCGATCTTCGCAGTGCCGGCCGTGCTCGCCGGGCTGTGCGTCACGATGATCCGCATTCCTTCAGAGGGCTGACGCCCCCCAATTCGTCCAAGGACCCACAAAGCCATGTTCCAGTCTCGCGTGATCGCCACGCGCACCGCCCGCGCGTCCATCCTGTGCGGCCTGATCGGCACCGGCATCGGCGGATCGCGGAGCCCCGCGATGCACGAGGGCGAGGCGGCGGCGATGGACCTGCCGCTGGTCTACCGCATCCTCGACAGCGACGTCGTCGGCTTCGACGCTGCCGACCTCGCGCCATTCCTCAAGGCCCTCGCCGCCCTCGGTTTCGACGGCATCAACGTCACCCACCCCTTCAAGCAGGCGGTGGTGCCGCTGATGGACGCGCTCTCCGAAAGCGCCCGCCGGCTCGGCGCGGTCAACACCGTACTGTTCCGCGAGGGGCGCACGATCGGCGACAATACCGACTGGTCGGGCTACCGCGCGCACTTCCTCGCAGGTCTCGGCACGCGGCCGCGCGGCCACGTCGCGATGATCGGCGCCGGCGGCGCGGCGGCTGCCGTCGGCTACGCCCACCTCGACCTTGGCGCCGGACGGCTGGCGATCTTCGATCCCGCCGCCGAGCGTGCCCAAGCGCTGGCAGCGCGGCTGTCCGCCCTATTTCCCGCCGCGCAAGTGCTGGCCGCCCGGTCCGCCGCGGACGCCATCGCCGGGGCCGACGGCGTCGTCCAAGCCTCGCCGATCGGCATGCTGAGCCACCCCGGACTGCCTTTCGACCCCGCCCTGCTCGAACGTGCGATGTGGGTTTCGGACATCATCTACTTTCCTCTCGAGACCCGGCTGCTGCAGGCCGCCAGGGCGATCGGCTGCGCCACGCTCGACGGTGGCGGCATGGCGGTGATGCAGGCCGCGCATGCCTTCGCGCTGTTTACCGGACGCGAGCCCGATACCGGTCGCATGCTCGCCCGCTTCGCTACCGCCAGCGAAACGCCCGCCTGAGCGGAGCGCCTGGAATTACCCGAACGGCATGGTCGGCGCGGCACCACCCCGCGCCGGATTGTCGACGCTTGCCGGGACGGCCGCGCCGCTATTCCGCGCCCTCCGGCCCTTCGCGGAACCTGTTCTGCGCTGCCAGCCTGACCCCGGCATTGGGCGCCCCATATCCGGCATAGGCACCGCCGCGCTCGACGAACTCGAAGAAGAACAGCTTGTCGAAGGCCCGGCTGTAGAGCTGGCGATAGGCGTTGCCCTGCCCGTCCTCGTCGTAGAGCATCCCGGCCTCTTCCATGCGCGCCGCCGCGTCCCCGTCGAAGCCGAAGCGAGCGGCGAGGTCGTCGTAGTAGTTACCGGCAATCTCCAGCATCGCCGCCCCGCGTTCGCGGGTGACGGCAGCCGTCGCGAACAGGTCGTCGCTGGCGAGGGCGACGTGCTGGAATCCCCCGCCCATGCCTTGCGCCAGGAACCTCGACGACAGCGTCTCGCGCGCGTCCGAGGCATTGAGCGTGAGGCGGAAGCCGCCGTCGGGCGATTGCAGCGCCTGGCTGTGGACGAGGCCAGAAGGGTCGATCACGTCGTTGGCGTCGCGCCCCTCCAGCCCGAAAAGCGCCCGCCAGTAGAGCTGCCACGACAGGAACTCGTCGTTATGGACGACCGCCGCGAGGTGGTCGATGCTACGGGCATGGGCGTCGTCGGCGAGGTCCGCCACCGGGACCGCCTCGAACTCGCGCGCCCAGAGCGCCTCGGCGCCGTCGTCCTCGACGAGGTAGACGAGGCTGCCGCCGACCCCGCGCAGCGCCGGCATTGCCATGCGGCCGGGGCGGCCCTCGGGACTGTAGGCGCGGATGCCGAGCGCGGCGGCGCGATCCATCACCGCCTGCGCGTCCTTCACCCGCACGCCGATCGCGCAGATCGAGGTGCCGTGGACGATGCGGTAGGACCGCGCGAAGCCCTTGGCCTCGGCATTGACCACGAGGTTCACGTTGCCCTGCCGCCAGCGAGTCACCTTCTTGGTGCGGTGTGCGCCGACCTGGGCGAAGCCCAGCGTGCCGAACGTGTCGCCAAGCCGCGCGACGTCGTCACCGGCGGCAGTGAACTCGACGAACTCGGCCCCCAGCGGGGCCTGCGGCGCCGGCATCCGGGTCGGCTCGCCGAGCAGGCGCAGGGCCGCATCGCGCACATATTCGAGCGAGCGATGCCCGTCCTGCGCGACCAGGCGCGAGGAGATCGAGCGGAAACGGTCGTTGAAGATCTCCAGCGACAGCGGGCCATCGTAGCCGGTGCGCAGGATCTCTGCGACGTAGCCGGGCAGGTCGAAGCCACCCTGCCCCGGCAGGTTGCGGAAGTGGCGGCTCCAGTAAAGCAGGTCCATGTCGAGCAGCGGAGCGTCGGCAAGCTGGACGTAGACGATCTTGTCGCCCGGGATCTCGCGGATGCTCTCGCTGGGGATGCGCCGCGACAACGAGTGGAAACTGTCGAGGATGATGCCGACCGCGGGATGGTCGACTTGGGCTACGATCGACCAGACGTCGCGATGGTCGTTGACGTGGCGACCCCACGCCAGCGCTTCGTAGCCTATGTGGATGCCGTGGGCGGCAGCGCGCTCGCCCAGTTCGCGGAAGTCGTCGACGATGCGCGCGCGCTCGCCCAGCGATGCGGGCGAGCAATTGGAACAGACGAGGATGCGATCGGTGCCCAGCTCGCCCATCAGGTCGAACTTGCGCTCGGCACGGTCCATGGCGCGGGCGCGCAAGGCCCCGGGCATGCCCTCGAAGTCGCGGAACGGCTGGTAGAGCGAGCAGTGCAGGCCCATGTCGGCCATCATCGCTCGCACTTGCGCGGGCCTCAGGGCCGAGCCGATCAGGTCGTTCTCGAAGATCTCGACACTGTCGAACCCGGCGTCGGCGGCCGCCTTGAGCTTCTCCTCGAGCGTGCCGCGAAGCGAGACGGTGGCGATGGCGTTGGACATGGGCGCGGACCTTCTTGGGAACCTGTGACGGCTCCCAATATCGTCCTCGCGGGCCGCCGGTTAAAGCGGGTTTGTCGTCGTTGTCCATGCCATAGTGTTATGGATCGGGCGTCCGCGTCGCAGAGCCTGCTCCGAAAGGCACCATTTGGCGACTTTCGGTTCCTCTGTCCGTCCGCGCGCCCATCCCAAGTCCCATCAGGATACACTTTCGTGGGAGATCGGGCGGAGGCGTGGGCCGGAACAGGAGTTTTTGAAGCAGGTTCTCAAAGTTCCTCTGGCCAGTAGAGGCGCATCGGGTTGGTCACGAGCAGCTTGGTCTGCAGTTCGATGGTCGGGGCGATGCGCGGGATCATGTCGACGAGGTGGCCGTCGTCGGGGATCGCGTCCTGCATGTTGGGATGCGGCCAGTCGGTGCCCCAGATCACCCGGTTCCGGTAGTCGGCGACGAGCGGCGCCACCGCCAAGGCGAAGGCATCCCAGGGATCGCCGGCCGCATCGAGGCGGTCCGGACAGGTCGCCTTGAACCAGATGTCGTCGCGACTGTCGAGGAGCGCACGGAAGGCCTTCAGGTCGGGGCCGTCCGGCCCTTGCGTGACGTCGGGGCGGCCCATGTGGTCGATCACCAGCGGCACCGGGATTGCGTCCATGAACGGGCGCAGTTCCTCGAGGATGTCGGCCTCGAAGTAGATCACCACATGCCAGCCTTCGGGCAGGCGCGAGGCGACATCGAGGAACTTGTCCTTTGGCGCGTCGTCGACGAGGCGCTTGAGGAAGTTGAAACGGATGCCGCGGATGCCGCCTGCATGCAGCGTCGCCAGCTCGGCCTCGGAGATCGCCGGGTCGACCACCGCGACGCCCCGCGCCTTGCCGTCCGACTTCGCGATAGCGTCGAGCGTGGCGGCATTGTCGGTGCCGTGGCAGCTCGCCTGGACGATCACGTTGCGGGAGAATCCAAGGTGGTCGCGAAGAGCGAACAGCGCGTCCGGGCCGGCATCCCCGGGGAGATACTTCGCCTTGGCGCTGAACGGGAACTGCGCCATCGGCCCGAAGACGTGGCAATGCGCGTCCACCGCACCGGCGAGCGGGGTGTAGAGCGGCTTCGACGGAGCGTCGTGCCAGGAAACGATACGATCAGACATAGACAATCCCATCCATCAGCTTGCGCGCGGTGCGCAGCAGGGCGGCGCTGACGACCGCGCCGCTCTTGTCGGTTTCGAGCACGCAGCTCATCTCGCCGGTCGGGTGCTCGACCGAGAGGGTCTTGCGCGAACCGTCCGGAATTTGCGCCACCTCGGCCGCAGGCGAGCCCTCGATCAGGCAGGCTGTGGCGACCGAGACCGCGCCGAGCACGCCGATCGTGGCATGGGCGCGGTGCGGGATGAAGCTGCGCACCGTCACCGCGCCGCCGTTGCGGGGGGCGGCGACGAGCATCATCTTGGGCACCGACTTGTCGGTCACGTCGCCCAGGTTCATCCGCTCGCCGACGGCAAGGCGGATCGCTTCGATCCGAGCCTTGAGTTCGGTATCGGCGTCGAGCGTGTCGCGGTCCTCGTAGCCGGTGGCGCCCACGTCCTCGGCCTTCATCACCACGCAGGGCATGCCGTTGTCGATGAGCGTCACCGGCACCCCGTTCACGACGTCTACGGCATTGCCGCTGGGCAGCAGCGCCCCGCAGGACGAGCCCGCGGTATCTCGGAATTCCAGCGGGATCGGCGCATGGGTGCCGGGCACGCCGTCGATCGCGGCATCGCCCCTGTACGTCACCACTCCACCCGGCGTCTGCACGGTGGCGACGGCGACCTGGCCGGTGTTCTCCATGTAGATCGCGACGCGGGTTTCCTCGCCCGTCGCCGCCACCAGCCCACGCTCGATCGCGAAGGGACCGATGCCGGCGAGGATGTTGCCGCAGTTCTGCGCGTCGGTGACCACCGCCTTGTCGACGAAGACCTGCAGGAACAGATAGTCGACGTCGATCCCCTCCCGGCTCGACTTGCTGACCACGCCGACCTTGCTGGTCAGCGGGTCGGCGCCGCCCATGCCGTCGATCTGGCGCGGATCGGGCGAGCCCATGACGCCGAGCAGAAAGGCATCGCGGGCGGCGGTGTCGGCGGGCAGGTCGTCCTTGAGGAAATAGCCGCCCTTGGACGTGCCGCCGCGCATCCACATGCAGCGGGCGTCAGACATATTTAAGGCCTTCCTTCTCAAGCCTTTCACGCATCTTGTACATGTCGAGCCCGAGCACGCCGGCGGCAAGCTTCGCGCGCTTCTCGCCCTCGTTGGCCTCGCGGGCCTGCGCAGCGGCGAGCACTTCGGCGGCCTTTTCGCGCGGCACGACGCACACGCCGTCATCGTCCGCGACGATCACGTCGCCTGGCCGCACCGCGGCGTTGGCGCACACGACCGGCACGTTGACGCTGCCCAGCGTGTTCTTGACGGTGCCCTGCGCGTAGATCGCCTTGGACCACACGGGGAAGTTCATCTCGGTCAGGTCGCGCACGTCGCGCACGCCGGCGTCGATCACCAGGCCCCGGCAGCCGCGCGCCTGCGCGCTGGTCGCAAGCAGGTCGCCGAAGTAGCCGTCCTCGCACGGGCTGGTGGGGGCGAGCAGGAGGATGTCGCCGTCCTTGAGCTGTTCGATGGCGACGTGCACCATCCAGTTGTCGCCCGGCGCCGCGCTGATGGTGACGGCCGAGCCGGCGATGCGCGCGCCGGTGTAGATCGGCCGCATGTAGCTGGCGAGCAGCCCGGTGCGGCCCTGCGCTTCATGGACGGTCGCCACGCCGCACTGGGCGAGGCCGTCGATCACTGCCGGGTCGGCGCGCTCGATGTTCTGGACGACGATACCACTCATGCCATGCACTCCTTGTCTTTCCCTCCAGATGGCGGAGCCGGACGGAAGGGGGAAAGAGAACTTTGGCAAGTGCGATAGGATTTGGCTAAGAGTGGCCGGATGGAGATATGGAGCCTGAACCTGCGGCATTTGCGCGCGGTCGGAAAAATCGCCGAACTGGGTACGGTGAACGCCGCAG
Organism: Novosphingobium sp. BL-52-GroH; assembly: GCF_044813085.1. NCBI lineage: Bacteria > Pseudomonadati > Pseudomonadota > Alphaproteobacteria > Sphingomonadales > Sphingomonadaceae > Novosphingobium > Novosphingobium sp. BL-52-GroH. The sequence continues at coordinate 380,216 of NZ_CP171149.1, forward strand.
CGATCGCGGTGAACCTCAGCCAGCCCGCGATAACACAGGCGTTGGGGCGACTCGAGGCATCGCTTGGACTGCCGCTGTTCGAACGCCGCCACGACGGCATGATCCCGACCCGCGCGGGCGAGATCATCGCCCCCCGCATCGCTGCCGCCCTCGCGCATGTCCGCAGCTCCCACGTCACGATGTCTCGCCTGCGCGCCATGCTCGCGCTGGCCGAGACCGGCAGCTATGCCGGCGCAAGCCAGGAGACCGGCCTGTCGCTGCCCTCGATCCACCGGGCAGTCAACGACCTCGCGCTCGCCCTGCGGCGCCCGCTGGTGGTCCGCCGGGGCAAGTTCGTCATCACCACCGAGGCCGGCAGCCAGCTCGCGCGTGAATTTCGCCTGGCGCAAGTCGAGCTGGAAGCGGGCCTTTCGGAAATCGAGGCGCTGCGCGGCTACGAGACGCGGCGTATCGCCATCGGCGCGATGCCGCTGTCACGCGCGCGCATCCTGCCCGGCGCCGTCGCCCGCTTCCTCGCGCGGCGCCCGCAAGTGCGCCTTACCATCGTCGAGGGATCGCGCGCCGAACTGGTCGAGCCGCTGCGCAACGGCGCGCTCGACGTGATGGTGGGCGCGCTGCGCGAGCCGCTGGTGGAGACCGACCTCGTCCAGCACCGCCTGCTCGACGACGTGCCCGCCGTCTTTGCCCGGCGTGGCCATCCGCTTGCCGGAACCACGCCGGGACCCGCAGAAGTCGCGCGCTATCCCTTCACCCTGCCCCCCCGCGGCACGCCGCTGCGCGACAGTTTCGACCGCTACTTCGCCGCGCACGACCTGCCGCTGCCGCAAGTGCCGGTCGAATGCGGATCGGTGATGATGATCCGCCAGGTGATGATGGGCAGCGACTTCCTCACCCTGCTTTCGCCCGACCAGGTGCAGGTGGAGATCGAGGCCGGCTGGCTGCGCGAACTGGCACGCCTGCCCCCCGAATTCGCCCGCACCATCGGCATGACCACCCGCGCCTCACTGCGCCCGACGGAAGTACAGGCGGAGTTCTTCGCCGACCTCGAAGCGGCGGCGCGCGACGTCGGGGACGGATGAGGGGCTGGCCCATGCCGCCTCCTCGCCCACCTGTGCTCCCCACCCTCGTCACCCTGAACTTGTTTCAGCGTCCGTCCCTCGGTTTAATCCGGGAGGTCGAGTCACCATCGGCCCGGCCGGTTTGCGGTCCCATGCACGACGTCTGCGGCACGATGGACCCTGAAACAAGTTCAGGGTGACGACCGCAGGGAGCACAGGTGGGAAAGCGGGATACCGCATCATTTGTTGGTTGCTCCTGTCACCCGAACCGTCGCTTTTCCGGGCTCGGCTGCCCCGGCCATCCCGCTCCGGCACGACAGCACGATAAGGCACAGCTTATAGCCTGCAGGCAGTTCCGATTTGCCTCCCCTGCCCCGCTTCGGCAGTCAGACAGGATGAGAGGTTCCATTGCCCTGATCGGTTTCGGAGAGGCCGGGTCGACGTTCGCGCGCGGCGCCGCCTGGGGCCAACGCGCCTCGGCGTTCGACGTGGCACCCGCCCGGCGCGAGGCCATGGCGCAGCTTGGCGTGACTGCGAGCGCCGATGCCGCCGATGCCGTTTCGGGCGCATCGCTGGTGCTCTCGCTGGTCACCGCCGACCAGGCGCTGGCGGTAGCGCGCCAGTGCGCCGGGCTGATCGGTGCGGATACCCTGTTTTGCGATCTCAACTCGGTGGCGCCGGGCACCAAGCGCGCCGCCGCGCAGGCCTTTGCCGCCGCCGGCCGGCGCTATGTCGACGTGGCGGTGATGGCCCCGGTCAACCCCAAGGTCATGGCGGTGCCGCTCAACATCTCCGGGCCCCACGCGGCCGAGGCGCAGGCGCTGCTGGCCACCGCCGGCTTCACCCATACCACGATCGTCGGCGAAGCGATCGGCAGGGCTTCGGCGATAAAGCTGGTGCGCTCGGTCATGGTCAAGGGGCTCGAGGCGCTGACCGCCGAAATGATGCTCGCCGCCCATGCCGAAGGCGTGGCAGACGACGTGCTCGCCTCGCTCGACGCCAGCGAGAAGGCGATCCCCTGGGCCGAGCGGGCCGACTACAACCTCGACCGCATGCTGGTCCACGGCCGCCGCCGCGCCGCCGAAATGGCCGAGGCGTCTCAGATGCTGCGAGACCTCGATATCACGCCGCTGATGACCGACGCCACCGTCGCGCGGCAGCAGGCGCTGGGCGAACTCGGCCTCAGGCCGCCGCCTGAAGGATTTGCAGCGAAACTCGATGCCGTCACCACATTCAACACACCATCGACCGGAGAGACCTGAGCCATGAGCCTCGTCATCGATTGCCACGGCCACTACACCGTCCTGCCCAAGGCGCACGACGCCTGGCGCGAGGCGCAGATCGCCGCCCACAAGGCCGGCGAGCCGATCCCGCCCTATCCCGAAATCTCGGACGACGAGATCCGCGAGACGATCGAGCAGAACCAGCTCAAGCTGATCAAGGAACGCGGCGCGGACCTCACGATCTTTTCCCCGCGCGCCTCGGCGATGGCGCACCACGTCGGCGACCAGTCGATCTCGGAAGAGTGGGCATTCCACTGCAACAACCTGATCGCCCGCGTGGTCAAGCTGTTCCCCGAGACCTTCGTGGGCGTATGCATGCTGCCGCAATCGCCCAAGGCGGACCTCACGGCTTCCGTCAGGGAACTGCGCCGCTGCGTCGAGGAACTGGGCTTCATCGGCTGCAATCTCAACCCCGATCCGGGCGGCGGCCACTTCGAGCACCCGCCGCTGACCGACGAATACTGGTTCCCGATCTACGAGGCGATGAGCGAGCTGGACGTGCCGGCGATGATCCACGTCTCGGGTTCGTGCAACCCGGCGATGCACGCCACCGGCGGCTTCTACATCGCGGCAGACACAGTGGCCTTCATGCAGTTGATGCAGGGCGACCTCTTCGCCAAATTCCCCAAGCTGCGCTTCATCATCCCCCACGGCGGCGGCGCGGTGCCTTATCACTGGGGGCGCTATCGGGGCTTGGCCGACATGCTCAAGAAGCCCAGCCTCGACGACTACATCATGAACAACGTGTTCTTCGACACCTGCGTCTACCACCAGCCGGGCGTGAACCTCCTGGCCGACGTGATCGCCAACAAGAACATCCTGTTCGGCTCGGAGATGGTCGGCGCGGTGCGGGGCATCGACCCCACGACCGGCCACTACTTCGACGACACCAAGCGCTACGTCGATGCACTCGACATCTCGGACGAGGAACGCCACGCGATCTTCGAGGGCAACACGCGCAAGGTTTTCCCGCGCCTCGATGCCAGACTGAAGGAGCGCGGGCTGTGAGCGGACCTCGCGACATCCACGAATACCTTGGCGAATTCGACGACATCCCGGGCACACGCGTCTACACGGCGAAGCGGGCGCGGCAGGGCTATCACCTCAACCAGTTCGCGATGAGCCTGATGAAGGCCGAGAACCGCGAACGCTGGAAGGCGAACGAGCGAGCCTATCTCGACGAATGGCCGATGACCGAGGACCAGAAGCTGGCCGTGATCGCGCGCGACTACAACCGCCTGCTGGACCTGGGGGGAAACATATACTTCCTCGCCAAGGTCTTCTCCACCGATGGCCTGAGCTTCCTCCAGGCGGTTTCGACGATGACCGGCATGTCGGTCGAAGATTACCAGGCGATGATGATCGCCGGCGGCCGTTCGCCCGAAGGCGTGCGATCGGTCAAGGCCAACCGTGACGCCGAAGGCGGATCGGCCACTAAGGAGTCTCGCTAAGATGGCCCGCATCACGCACGGCATCGCCTGCAGCCACATTCCGGCACTGGGCGTCGCTTCCGACTTCGACAAGTGGGACGAGCCCTACTGGAAACCGATCGAGGACGGCTTCGCCCCCACCCGCAAGTGGGAAGCCGAGAACCTGCCCGACGTCGTGATCCTGGTCTACAACGACCATGCCTCGGCGTTCGACATGAAGATCATCCCGACCTTCGCGATCGGCTGCGGCGAAAGCTACAAGCCGGCAGACGAAGGCTGGGGCCCGCGCGCCGTGCCCGAGGTCGAAGGCCATCCGGACCTCGCCTGGCACATCGCCCAGAGCCTTGTCCTCGACGAGTTCGACATGACCATCATCAACGAGATGGACGTGGATCACGGTCTCACCGTGCCGCTCTCGATGATGTTCGGCAAGCCCGACAAGTGGCCGGTCAAGGTGATCCCGCTGGCGGTCAATGTCGTCACCTACCCGCCGCCGTCCGGAAACCGCTGCTGGGCGCTGGGCGAGGCGATCGCACGCGCGGTGGCCAGCTTCGGCGAGGATCTCGACGTGCAGATATGGGGCACCGGCGGCATGAGCCACCAGCTCCAGGGCCCGCGTGCCGGCCTCATCAACCGCGAGTGGGACAACCGCTTCCTCGACAGGCTTTCGGGTGAAACGCAGGAACTGCGCCACGTACCCCACATCGAATACCTGCGCGAGACCGGCTCGGAAGGCATCGAGATGGTCATGTGGCTCATCATGCGCGGCGCGCTCGGCAGATCGACGCGCGAACTGTACCGCTTCTATCACGTGCCCGCCAGCAACACCGCGGTCGGCCACATCGTGCTCGAGCCGGTCGACGGCAGCGTGCCGCCCAGTCCCACACTGGAAGGCAACAGCGCCGCCGCCCAGGCGCTGATCGATCGCTGAGCGACGCCTCAGATATTGTCCAAGAACTTCAAGGAGAAACCCATGCGTATTGCCCTAGTGGGCGCGGGTGCTTTCGGTGAAAAGCACCTCGACGGACTCAAGAACGTCGACGGCGTCGAGATCGCCTCGGTCATCAGCCGCTCGGCCGAGCAGGCCGCCGAGGTCGCCGCCAAGTACGGCGCGCCGCACTCCGGCACCGATCTTGCCGAAGCGCTGGCACTGCCCGACGTAGACGCGGTGATCCTGTGCACGCCCACCCAGATGCACGCCGACCAGGCGATCGCCTGCATGGACGCGGGCAAGCACGTCCAGGTCGAGATTCCGCTTTCGGATTCGTGGGAAGACGCCGAGCGCGTCGTCGCCAAGGCCAGGGAGACCGGCCTCGTCTGCATGGTCGGCCATACCCGCCGCTTCAATCCCTCGCACCAGTACGTGCACAACAGGATCGTCGCGGGCGAGTTCGCGATCCAGCAGATGGACGTGCAAACCTACTTCTTCCGCCGCAAGAACATGAACGCCAAGGGCCAGCCGCGTTCGTGGACCGACCATCTGCTGTGGCACCACGCCGCGCACACGATCGACCTATTCGCCTACCAGACCGGCAAGATCGTCACCGCCAACGTGATCCAGGGGCCCAAGCACCCGGAACTGGGCATCGCCATGGATATGTCGATCCAGCTCAAGGCCGAGACCGGCGCGATTTGCACTCTGTCGCTCTCGTTCAACAACGACGGCCCGCTCGGCACCTTCTTCCGCTACATCGGCGATACCGGCACCTACATTGCGCGCTACGACGACCTGGTGAACGGCAAGGAAGAGCCGATCGACCTCGCCGGCGTCGCCATCTCGAACAACGGCATCGAGTTGCAGGACCGCGAATTCGTCGCCGCGATCCGCGAGGGGCGCGAGCCCAACTCGTCCATCGGCAAGGTCCTTGACTGCTACCGCGTGATCGGCGAACTCGCCGCCAGTCTCGAACAACAGGACGGCTGGAGCTGATGACAACACGCATTCTCGCGGGCCGGCAGGTCCATTCCGTAGGCCTCGGCTGCATGAACGTCGCCTGGGCCTATGGAAATCCGCCCACCCGCGAGGATGCGGTCGCGCTGTTCCGCCACGCGCTCGACGCCGGCTGCGACCACTTCGACACCGCCAACATTTATGGCGGCGGCGCGAGCGAGCAGATCCTGGCCGAGGCGATCATGGATCGGCGCGGCGAGTTCCTGCTCGCCACCAAGACCGGCATTCTCATCGACGGCGAACGCCGGGGCATCGACTGCTCGCCCGAGAGCATCACCGCATCGCTCGACGGCAGCCTCCAGCGCCTGGGTACCGACCACGTCGACCTGTTCTACATGCACCGCTTCGACCCCAAGGTGCCGATCGCAGACTCGGTAGGCGCCATGGTCCGCGCCATCGAGGCGGGCAAGATCGGCTCCTACGGCGTGTCCGAGTGGTCCTCCGCACATATCCGCGAAGCCCATGCGGTGCATCCCATGGCGGCGGTGCAGACCGAATATTCGCTGTGGACCCGCAACGTCGAGCTGGGCGTGCTGGAGACCACCCGTGACCTCGGCATCCCCCTCGTCGCCTTTTCCCCCGTCGCGCGCGGGGCGCTCGGTGGCGAGCTGAGCGATGTCGCGACCCTGACGGACAAGGACCTACGCCGCGGAATGCCGCGCTTCCAGGGCGAGAACTGGGCTCACAACCTGCAATTGATCGACGGCTTCAATGCCCTTGCCGCGCAAGCCCAGGCGACGCCCGCGCAGCTCGCGCTGGCCTGGGTACTGTCGCGTGCCGACCACGTCCACGCCATTCCAGGCACCCGCACGATCCCCCACTTCGACCAGAACCACGCAGCCGCCGGCCTGGTGATCGATGCCGCGATCCTCGAGGCCGCGGATGCGCTCATCAACCAGCAGACCGTCAGCGGTCACCGCTATCCGGCGCTCGTGCAGGCCACGATCGACACCGAGGACTACTGAGGTTCGATCCGGCCGCCTGCCCTGCGCCCCTCAAAGGGTCGCAATGACGAAGGGGGAAGTCGGCACGCGCTAACCGCGCGCCGCACCTCTCAGCCGATGTAGCGCGCTTCGGACAAGTCGAGTTCGCGGGTGAGCTTGCGCGCGGTTTCGCTGCTGATGCGGCGGGCCCGCAGGAGCTTGGCCACGGCAGCGCGCTCCGCCCGCACGCCGACCAGCCGGAATTCGCGGATCAATCGGTCGCTGGCGCGCGATTCATCGGATTGCCGCCCGCTCAGCCCCTCGACCCGCTCGCGATAGAGGTTCATCACCTGCCCGCCCGCGTCGGCATAGATGTCGGCTTCCACCTTGTCCTCGGCGAGAGCGTGCTGGTGACGTTCGATCGCCTGGATCGCGGCTTGCGCGGTGGTGACACGCGCCGAGTCCTCCTCCGCCTGCTTGGCCGGCTCGGGCGGCATCGTCAGGCCTTTGAGCAGGACCGGCAGGCCTATGCTGGCCAGCACCAGCGAAACCACGATCACGCCCGCGGCAAGGAAGATCGCAAGGTCGCGGGCGGGGAACGGGGTGCCGTCGTGCAGCGCCAGCGGCAGCGTCAGTACGCCGGCCAGCGTGATCGCGCCGCGCACGCCGGCCACCGAGGTGGCCGCGATCAGCCGCCAGTCGGGGCTCTGAACGCCAACGCCCTTCGCCGTCTTGCGCAGGATGGTGAACTTGAGCGAGGCCCAGACCCACAGGAAGCGCAGTGCCGCAAGGCCGGCCACGATCGCCAGGACGTAGACCGCCAGCCACCAAGGTGCGCTGTGCCCGGTGAGCGCGACCGTCTGCCGGGCGCCCGAAAGAATGCTCGGCAGTTGTTCGCCCAGCAGCACGAAGATGATGCCGTTGAGCGTGAACTGGATCATGTCCCACACCGAATTGCGGCGCATCCGGGTCACCGCCATGGCCTGGCGGGAGATTTCCGCGAACGTCATGGTGACCCCGGCACTCACTGCCGCAAGGATGCCCGAGGCGTGGAGATGCTCTGCCAGCAGGTAGGAGCCGAAGGGGATCAGCAGACTGACGAGGATCTGCGAGCCGGTATCCTCGCCCCAGCGCTTGGTGACCCAGGCTTTGGCGCGCGTGGCGGCGATGGTCACCGCGACACCGATCGCCAGCCCGCCCAGCGCCACCCAGGCGAAGTTCAGCGCCGCCTCGCCGGCCGAGAACGTCCCCGTCAATGCAGCGGCAACCGCGAAGCGCAGGCACACCAGGCCCGAGGCGTCGTTGAGCAGCGATTCTCCTTCGAGGATGTGCATCATGCGCTTGGGGATCGGCACGCGCGCGGCGATCGCCGAAACCGCGATCGGGTCCGTCGGCGACACCACCGCGGCCAGCGCGAACGCGACCGCAAGGGGCATCGCCGGGATCATCCAGTGGATGAAGAAGCCCATGCCGACGACGGTGATGAGCACCAGCCCGAGGGCCAGTTCCACCACCGTCGAGGCGTCCTTGAGCAGTTCGTCCTTGGGAATGCGCCAGCCGTCGAGGAACAGCAGCGGTGGCAGGAAGAGGAAGAGGAACAGTTCGGGATCTAGCTCAACCCGGTGCGATGTCGACAACCCGATGATGGCGCCCAGCACGATCTGGACCAGCGGCGTGGGTATCGAGAACGGCAGCATCCTGGCAACGGCTCCGCTGACGACGACGGCCAGCAGGAGGAAAAGCACGATCGAGACTGTTTCCAAAACTTCGCTCCACGTTGTTGGTGATGGAGCAAGCTTAGGGGACCGCGCGCGCCAGGGGCAACCCTTTGGCGCCAGAATATCACGCTTCGTCGTCAGGCCGCCGTGCGCTCGGCCGCAAGCGCGCCTTCGTAGAGTGCGAAAAGCGCGGCAAAATGCTCGTCGATGGTGCGCGGCGCGGTGACGACCCGCGCCTCCTTCCCTGCTTCCTTGCGAGCGGACGAGCCTGCAGCCAGCACCGCCAGGATCGCCCGCGCGGCGGCGGCGGGATCGCAGGCGGCATACGTCGATCCCGCACCGTCGCCCGCGTGGTCGGCAGCGCCGCCGCCGTCGGGGACGATCACCGGTGTCCCGCTCGCCCGCGCTTCTGCGGCGGCCATGCAGTAGGTCTCTGCCTCGCAGCCGTGGACGAGAGCGTCGGCGCTGGCAAGGAGCCGCGCGAACGTCTCCCGATCGCGCTCGGGCTCGAACAGGCGGACGTGCGGGTTGCCGGCGATGTGCTTGAGGATCGCACGGCGTTCGCGCCCCTCTCCGAACATCACCAGGCCGAGCGGCCGGTCGCGGGCGGCGGCGTTGACCGCATCGATCACCATCGGCCAGCGCTTCTCGGGGGCGAGGCGTCCCACCGCGAGCAGCAGGCCGGCGCTTTCTGGCAGGTCGCAAGCTGTCAGCAGGCGGGCCCGCAGGGCGGAATCGCGGTTGTCGGGCGAGAAGCGGCCGGGCTCGACCCCCATCGGGATCGTGACCGTGCGCGGGACCCCGCCTTCCGCCAGCCGTCGCGAGAGGTCGCGGTTGGCGCACACGACGTGGTCGAAGCGGCGGCCGTGGCGGCGCAGATGCTCCCAGTATACCGAGAACTGCCAGTCGATCGTCCGGCGCGAGAAGACCTGCCCGAACCAGCGATAGGCGAAGGCGGAGAGCGGATCGGCGTGCATCACCAGGCTGCGCGGCGCCGCCCCCGCCCAGTCTGCGACGAGGCCTGCGCTGCGCCAGGGCGAGGTCGCCTCCACGAAGTCGGGCGCCAGTTCGTCGAGGGCATCGTGGAGTTGCGCGGCCGAGGCGAAGTAGCCGTACTTGCGGTCGAGCGGGAAGCGGGGGCTCCTGAGCGTGACGATACGGGCATTCGGCCCGCGCTCGACCACCCCGTCCTCGTCGCCGGGGGCGAGGATGACGATCTCGTGGCCCAGTTGCGGACCGATCCGCAGCTTCTGCTCGACGTATGTGCGCACGCCGCCACCGCGCGGGGAATAGAAGGCGCAGACGTCGACGATCCTCATGATGCCCTCACTTCGATGCCAGCGGGGCCACGCCGAGGCCCTTGCGGTAGTTGAGCACGATTTCCAACATCGTCGGCGAGGCGCCCGCCACCGCACTCGCGCGGGCCGCGCGCGGCTTGCTCCAGCCCAGCCGGGGATTGCCGGCGAAGCCGATACCGTCGACCTTCCAGTTGAACTTGCGGTCCCTGTCGCGGTCGTGGAGCAGGCTCACCGCGTAAGTACCTGGCCCTGGGAGCCGCACGCACAGGCGCACCGGGCCGCCCGGCGGCACCGGCATCTCGATGCGGCGGAAGGTCTTGCCCTGGGAAACCAGCACGTTGTCGTCGGCGAGGAAATCCGGGTCGTCGGCCGGGTAGACTTCGAGCTTGAGGTTGCCGGTCCTGTCTTTGAGGCCCTGCACGTCGACGGTGAAGGCGGGTCCGCCTTCTCCCGGGCGGCAGCGCGCTTCCGCCTTGCCGAGGTCGGGGGTCGAGGCAAGGGTCGTCGCGGCCGCGATCGGCAGCGCGATACCGAGTGCGATCACGGGCGTCGCTCCAGGTTGGTGGCCAGATCGTTCAGGGCGACCATCGCCCCCAACACCAGGTGGGTGGCCAGGATCAGGCCCGCCATCAGCGCCATCAGCGTGCCGATGTCGCGCTCCTGCCCGAGAACGACGACCGTGATCCCGGCGAAGAGCAGGTCCTTGTTGGGCACCAGCGGCAGCCGCGAGACCAGCAGGCGCAGCGTCGCCAGGTATAGCCACCACGACAGCGCGACGTCTGGCAGCACGAGATGCCACAGCACCGCCGACAGCAGCGTCGAGAGCACGATGCGCGCCAGGTGCATGCGCCCGATCATCCACAGCTCGGGCCGCGACAGGCTGAAGACGCGGCGGCGCAGCGCCATGGCGGCGATCGAAATCGCCAGGATCACCGCGAGCGACAGCATCAGCATCCGCGCGTCGATGCCCAGCGCCGTCGTCCCCAGCAGCGGCAGCACCGCCGCCACCAGCGCGACGGTCACCGCGTTGCCCATCATCGCCGAGAGGATGGCGACGTCCTTGACCGCCCCGAACGGCGCTGCGACGAGGGCCACGCGACGGCGGGCCCAGGTGTAGAAGTAAGCCTCGCCTAGGTAGCCGAGCAGCAGCTCGTTGTAGACCTTCTTGCGGACCAGCGCGATGAAGCCGGTCGCCGGGATGCCCCAGAGGCGGCGGAAGATCAGCCACTCGCTGGCCGGGGTGATGAAGTACGAGGCGACGAACACCGGCCAGAACGCGGGCGAAGACGGGATCATCGCCGGCAGGCGGCGCAGCTCGATACTGTTGGTCTCGTGCACGATGGCGGCGATCACCGCAAGCGACAGGAGGATCGAGAACACCGCGTTGCGCCCCCGGTTCGACGGCCGGTCCTGGGGCGTCAGACGGATCGGCAGCCGCTCGAGGCCGCTTGCGGCAACGGATCGGGTCAAGGACATCTCCAGTTAAAGCGAACGGCGTAGCGACCGGCAGGGCGCGAGCGTGCTGAGCGCCAGGCCATGCCGGCGATCCTGGTCGCGCTGCCGGGCGACTTCCTGCAGCAAGTCGACGTAGCGCCCGGCCGCCCCCTCGACCTCGTAGACCGAGGCGACCGCGCGGGCGCGATCGGGATGGCCGCGAAAATGGCGCAGGCGGGCCAGCCCGTCGGCGAAGGCCTCGACGCTGCCAGTCGGGACGACGAGGCCGGTGCGTTCGTGGTCTACGAGGCTGGCCATGCTTACGCAGCAGTCGGTGGCAAGCACGGGCATGCCCGCCGCGAGCGCCTCGACCACGACGCCGGGCAGGCCTTCGTAGTCGGAACTCAGGACCATGGCGTCGGCCGTTTCCAGCAGCGGGTCGATGCTGGCGACGTGGCCGGCGAACCGCACCCGGCCGGCGATGCCCAGGGCTTGTGCGAGCGCTTCCAACCGGGCCCGTTCTGGACCCTCGCCGGCGATCGTCAGGGTATCCTCGGCGCGCGCGGCAGCCGCGAAGGCGCGCAGCAGGAGCGGGTAGTTCTTCTGCGGCACCAGCCGTCCCGCCGCGAGATAGCCCATGCCCCAAGCCGATGGCGGCCGCCGCTCGACCCGCGCGAGCCGGCGCAGCCGCTGGCGGGTGAGGATCGGATTGGCGATCACCCGCACCTGCCGCGCCTCGGCCAGCATGCATTCGCGGATCTCGCGGCGCATCGGTTCGGACAGGGCGACCAGCGAATCGAACACCGTCCCTTGTGCGCGCAGCCAGGTGGCATAGCCGCGCCGGAGCGCCGGCGGCATGTCGGGGCGATGCAGCGCATTGCTGACCTTGAGCACCATCGGCGGGGCATGGCTGCCCAGCAGCAGCTTCATCGCCGCAGCCACCACCGCGTACGTGTTCCCTGGGCAGAACAGCACGTCGATGCGGCGCTCGACGAGAAAGCTGTAGAGGCTGTGGACCATCCAGGGCGTTTCCCAGGACGCGGTCGAGAGCCGGGTCGGGATGCTCCAGTAATCGAGCGGCGGCGCGCTACACAGGCCCGAGCCGCCGGATCGCCCGAGCACCACCGTCACCTCGTGGCCGGCATTATGCCAACAACCGGCGAGGCCCAGCGCCACGCGCTCGACGCCGCCCGGCTCGAGGCTGTGGATGGGTATGGCAATGCGCAAGGGTCCGCTCATGTTCGTCCGACACCGCCAGTCGTCTCGATCCGCCGGTCGCAAGGAGCCGGGCGGGAATGTGTCCGTTACCGGCGGCGCTCTATGGATGGATGATTTCGGGTTTGTGACGGCGCTCCCGACCGTCGCGGCACCGACACGCCAGCGCCTCCGAACCGTAATGGCCACGGTGCGCCGCCGTCAGGGGAGCAGGTGTCCGTAACGCGAGGGGCGATGGCTGCGCGCGAAATGCGCCAGCGTGGCCTCGATGCTGGCGAGCAGTTCGGGACTGGTAACATCGGCGGGATGGACCGCGATCCGCACCGTCGGCAGCACCGGCAGGACCGCGCGCGCTATACCCGCGAAGGCGATCGACGAGGCTGCGCGTGCGGCGCTGCGGCTGGCCCAGGTGATGACCGGCCCGCGCGCCAGCACCGTGTCGCAGGCCGCGCTCCAGACCTGCCAGTGGTCTTCCGCGAGCGCCAGGCCGGACCGGCGCAACGCCGCGCGCGCGCCGGGGCCGTAGAGCCACGCAGGAGCGATGAAGCCTGCCGCCCCGCGCCCGGTCACGTCCTCCACCAGTGCCCTGCCCGCCTCCATGCGACGCAGCGCCTCGGCTTCCCCGAGGCCGAGGAACTCGCCTTCCGACGCGGTCATGTGGCGGGCCTTGAGGCGGGCGAGGCAGCGGTGCTCGGCATCGTCGCGGTGGAACCAGCCGTGGACGAACATCTCGACCCCGGCATCCGACCACGCGCGCAGCCTGGCCTGGAACGCAGGCGCCTCGCGCAAGGGCTGGCGCCCCCAGTGGTCGGGCACCACCAGCATCGCGAAATGCGGCCCGCCCAGCAGCCGCTCGATCGTCGCGGCGAGCATTTCGACTTCCCGCTCCGAACCGGGGCCAACGTCGTGGATCGAGGCAAGGAGGCGCTTGGGGGCTGGCATGGCGCGCCCATGGCCCACCGCGGTGACAGTGTGACGACGCTTCCGAGAGCGGTTTCGTCGCGTAACCGTCGGGCCATGGTCGCCATACCGTCCTTCAATTGTCCCCGAACTGACTGCAGCGCGTCAAGAAAGACGCCCAGATGCTGCGTCGCACAAGAACGAGCCAGGGGCATCCAGCCATGCGCATCAATTCGATCCGTCATCTCAGCATTCTCGGCGCCAGTCTCGCCGCGATCGCCGTCGCCACGCCCGCCTTCGCCGACGAGGCGGCAGAAGCGGATGCCGAAGCCGAGACCATCGTCGTCACCGGCCAGCGCACGACCTACAACAATGCCGCGCTCGACGAGACGCTGATCGACGACAAGTCGCCGGTCGTCTCCGTGCTCGATCTGATCGCCACCCTGCCCGGTGTGCAGGTGAACGAGGGCGACGCCTTCGGCTTCGACGACTGGTCGACCACTTATTCGATCCGCGGCTACCAGACCAACCTCGACACCCAGCAGGTGGGCATCACCATCGACGGCCTGCCCAACGGCGGCTCGGGCTACGGCGGCGGCTCCAAGGCCAACCGCTTCATCGATACCCAGAACATCGGGACCGTCGAGGTCTTCCAGGGCACCGCCGACATCGCATCGCGCTCCAACGAAGCACTGGGCGGCACGATCAACTTCGTCACTTCCGACCCGAAGGACGAGTTCAACGTGCGCCTGTCAGGCTCGGTCGGTGACTACAAGGCACAACGCTACTATGGCCGCGTAGATACCGGCCTCGTCGGCGGTGTCGCCAAGGCCTGGTTCTCGTACTCGCACCAGGAAGCCACCGACTGGATGGAAGGCTCGGCGAACAACCGCCGCGATAACTTCGCCGCCAAGTTCATCGTCGAAACCCCCGTCAAGCTCACCGGCTACGTCGACTACGACGAAGCGTTCGAGAGCAACTACGACCAGATGTACTCGCCCGCACAGTACGCGCTCCATCCCCATCAGGACGGCCTCAACGGCTTGTGGACCGGGGTGCCGGCGGCCGACCAGAACTATCGCCAGGTCTGGAACACCAAGCGCAAGAACTTCTTCGCCTACCTCAAGGGCGAGACCACGATCGCCGACGCGATCGATCTCAAGGCCTCGGTCTACTACCACGACATGGCCGGTCGCGGTGACTGGGCGCCGCCCTACATCGTCGACGTGATCCAGGACGGCACCGGCGCCCAGAGCGAGATTGCGGGCGGTTCGGTCAAGGGCACGCCCGCCTGGTGGGCCACCCTGCCCGCGGGATCGGGCACGCCGGTCTACTACGCCACCAACGCCGCCGGCCAGGCGGTCGACCCCACTACGGCCGCCAGCTACACCTGGCAGCAGTCCTACCGCCACACCCACTACCGCAAGGACCGTCTCGGCGGCACGTTCGACGCGGCATGGAACCAGCAGTTCGGCGTGGTCGAGAGCACCTTGCGCGGCGGCCTGTGGTACGAGGACACCAACCGCCGCGAATGGCGCGACTGGCACCACGTCACCGACACCGCCGTCGGCCCGGCCTACGATGCCGAGCCCTACTGGACGCAGTACGACCGCAAGTATCCGCAGACCACCTTCAAGTGGTACGTCGAGGAGCAGCTTCAGGTCGGCCCCGTCACCGCCAACATCGGCGGCAAGCAGTTCATCAACCATATCGACCGCGAGGACCTGTTCGGCGAGACCGACAACCTCAAGACCAAGTCGAAGTCGAAGGTCCTGTGGTCGGGCGGCGTCAAGGTCGAGCCGCTCGACGGCCTCGACGTGTTCGGCGGCTATTCTGAAAACTTCAAGGCGCTGAGCGACACCCTGCTCGAATACAGCGCCGACGCCATCGCCGACATCAAGCCGGAGACCGCCGAGAACTGGGAAGCGGGCGTGCGCTACACCACGCCGATCTTCAACGCCTCGGCAACGTGGTTCAAGAGCAAGTTCTCCAACCAGGTGATCTTCGTGCCGTCCTCGACCTCGGCCGGCCCGGACTATCTCAGCGAAGGCGACGGCCGCTTCTTCAACGCCGGCGGCATCGACTCCGAAGGCTTCGAACTGCTCGCCAACGTGCGGCCGGTCGAGGGCCTCAGCCTCTACGGTGCCTATACCTACATCGATGCCACCTATCGCGGCACCGGCAATACCGAACTCGACGCCGAGCAGGGCGTGACTGCCGGGAACCGCGTCGCCGGCATCCCCAAGGACATGTGGGTGCTCTCGGGCACATACACCTACGGTCCGGTCAAGCTGGGCGTCACCGGGAAGTACACCGGCAACCGCTTCGTCGACGCCGACAACTCGTGGGTGTCGAAGAACTACTTCTTGACCGACCTCACCGTCGCCGTGCGGGGCGAGGCGCTGAGCGAGCGTTTCAAGGCGCTGGAGTTCTCGCTCAACGTCACCAACCTGACCGACGAGGACTACCTGGGCGGCATTTCGGGCAACTATGCCTGGATCGGCGCCCCGCGCACGATGGTCTTCACCGCGACGGCCGACTTCTGATCGGACGGGGAGCGGTGGGAGACAATGCCCACCTCCCCCAACCGTCACCCAGAACGTGGTCAGGGCCCACTTTGCAGTTCACATCGCAGTGTGTTCGGCACGATGGGGCCTGAAACACGTTCAGGGTGACGAGGCATTTCACGCAAGCTCGAAGCTGCACGAAGCCGTGCCGCAAATTCACAGGACCAGCCCATGCCCCTCATCCGCTCCACCCAGGTTTCCCGTCGCGCTCTGCTGGCCGGCCTTGCGGGCGGGGCGGCGGTCATGGCACTGCCGATCTCCGCACTGGCGGCGGCAGCCGCCAACCCGGTGTTCCGCCACGGCGTGGCCAGCGGCGACCCCGACGCATCGAGCGTCGTCCTGTGGACCCGCATCACCGCCGGCGCGCCCGCCGATGTGCAGTGGGAACTGGCCACTTCCCCCGACTTCGCCACGATCCTGAAATCCGGCACCGTCGCCACCGACGCGAGCCGCGACTACACGGTCAAGGCTCTCGCCACCGGACTCCCTGCCGGCGGCACGTTCTACTACCGCTTCCGTGCGGGCAGGGCAGTGTCCCCGGTGGGCCGCACACGCACTCTGCCGGAAGGACGCCTCGACCGGCTCGGCATCGCGCTGGCCTCGTGCTCGAACTATGCCTTCGGCTTCTTCAACGCCTATGACGCGATCGCCCGCGACCCCGCGATCGACTTCGTGCTGCACACCGGCGACTACATCTACGAATACGGCGGCAAGGACGGCTGGGGCGAAACCGTCGCCGCAACCATCGGCCGCGCCCACGCGCCGACGCACGAGATCGTCACGCTGGCCGACTACCGCACCCGCCACGCCCAGTACAAGACCGACGCCGGGGCGCAGGCGATGCATGCCCACCACACCCTGCTTGGCTGCTGGGACGACCACGAAAGCGCCAACAACCCCTGGACCGGCGGCGCCCAGAACCACCAGCCCGCCACCGAGGGCGACTGGGCAACCCGCCGGGCCGCCTCGATCCGCGCCTACTACGAGTGGATGCCGGTGCGCGAGCCCGAATGGCTCGCCGTCAAGGGCCGCACCCGCATGCAGTTCTGGCGCGCCTACAGCTTCGGCGACCTTGCCCTGCTGCACACGCTCGAAACGCGCCACACCGCGCGCGCCGAGCAGATCGACTACATGGACTATGCCGCCAGAATCGTCGACGATGCTTCGGCCGAACGCTTCCGCAACGACGTCCTGGGTGCCCCGAACCGCCCGCTCATCTCCCCCGAACTGGAAGCCGACCTCTCGGCCGCGCTCTCCCGCTCGGTCAGGGATGGCCAGCCATGGCGAGTGATCGGCTGTCCGATGGTGATCGGCCGCCTCATCGTGCCCGACCTCGCCAAACTGGGCGTGCTGCCCGACCCCTTCCCCAAGCTCGCCGCGGCCAAGTCGAAGGAGGAACTGGCCAGGCTCGCAGCCGATCCGCACGTCTCGCTGGCATGGCGCGGCCGCTGGGGGCTGCCCGACTATACGGACGCATGGGGCGGTTATCCCTGGGCGCGCGAACAGTTCTACGCCCTCTCGCGCAAGGCCGGGGCCGGCGACCTCGTGTTCCTCTCGGGCGACAGCCACAGCTTCTGGACCAACGACCTCGCCGACGCGCAGGGCCGTCCGGCCGGCATCGAGTTCGGCACCGCCGGCATCTCCTCGCCGGGCGACTTCATGGACAGCGGCTTCGGCCCGGAGATGTCGCGCACGCTCGACAAGGCCTATGCCGACCACATGCCCGAGGTCATCTGGACCGACAACATGCACCAGGGCTACGTGCGGGTGGAGTTCGGCCGCGAAACCGGCACTGCCAGCTTCGTCGCGGTGAGCACCGTGCTCTCGCGCGAATACGCCACGAAAGTCATCCGCACCGATGCCTTCAGGCGCGAGGGGGCTGCGGTCCGTCTTGGATAAACGCGTCGGCGAGGCGCATCAGGTAGAGGTCCATGATCCACCCGTGCTGGCGGCGCAAGCCGGCGCGCCGTTCGACGATCGTTGCTGCCACTTCGCCCAACGGGCCGTGCACGAGCGCCTGGTGCGGCATGCCGAGATAAGCGCCCCACCAGATCGTCACGCCCGCAGGTGGCAGGGTCTCGAATGCGCATGTGCCATCGAGCATGACCACCACCGTCTCGGCACCGCCCGGCCAGCCTTCTTCGCGCAGGCGCCGGCCCGTGGTGATCGTCACGGGGGCGGCCAGTGTGTTGAGGGCAATGGCATGGGCAGCGGTCAGAGCCTGGATGCTGGTGATGCCAGGCACCACGTGGATGTTCAGGTCCATGCCGTCCGCGCAGAGCCGGCGGGCGATTCGCAGCGTACTGTCGTATAGCGAGGGGTCCCCCCATACCAGCAGGGCAAGCACGCCGCCGCGGGGCAGGTGCGCCGCGATCTGCGCCGCCCAGGCCGATGCTATCGACGCGTGCCAGTCGTTTACCGCCTCGATGTAGGGCGGCACCAGGGAGCGTTCGGGCAAGTCGAATTCAACCACTCGCGTCGCGCCCGCCAGCACTGTCTCGCAGATCTTCCGGCGCAAGTCGAGGAGGTCGGACTTGCGGTCGCCCTTGCGCGGCAGGAGGATCAGGTCGGCACCGTTCATCGCCCGGATCGCCGCGAGGGTCAGGTGGTCGGGGTTGCCGGTGCCGATGCCGATCAGGTGGAGGTCGATCATTCCCTGCCGCCTGCGAACCGCGACTGCGCCGATTGCGGGCGGAAGCGGCGGTCGTATCCGGCGGCGTAGAGGCTGCTCTCGCCCGACACGCCATCGTTCAGCGCGGAGCCGACGAGGATAAGCGCGGTCCGCTCCATGCTGCCATCCACGGCGGCCTCGACCGAGGCCAGC
Organism: Novosphingobium sp. BL-52-GroH; assembly: GCF_044813085.1. Lineage (NCBI taxonomy): Bacteria > Pseudomonadati > Pseudomonadota > Alphaproteobacteria > Sphingomonadales > Sphingomonadaceae > Novosphingobium > Novosphingobium sp. BL-52-GroH. The sequence goes on from NZ_CP171149.1 coordinate 398,817, forward strand.
GTCGCGCGCACAACCCGCTCGTCGGGCCAGCTCGCCCGCCACACGACGGCGACCGGGCAATCGCAGCCATAGGCGGGCACGAGGTCGGCCACCACTTGTGCCAGGTTGTGGATCGACAGGTGGATGGCCAGGGTCGCGCCGGTGGTGGCGAAGCGGGTCAGGCTCTCCTTCTCGGGCATGGCGCTGGCGCGGCCGGGGGTGCGGGTGAGGACCAGCGACTGGGCCAGCGCGGGCACCGTCAGCTCGGCTTCGAGCGCGGCGGCGGCGGCGGCGAAGGCGGGGACGCCCGGGGTCACCGTGAACGGGATGCCGAGCGCGCGCAACCGGCGCACCTGCTCGCCCATCGCCGACCAGATCGACAGGTCGCCCGAATGCAGCCGCGCGACGTCCTGCCCGGCGGCGTGGGCCTGCGCGATGGCGGCCACGATATCGTCGAGCGCCATCGAGGCGGTGTTGACGATCCGCGCGCCCGGCGGGCAATGTTCGAGGATCGCCGTCGGGACGAGCGATCCGGCGTAGAGGCACACCGGGCTCGCCGCGATCAGGTCGCGGCCGCGCAAGGTCAGCAGGTCGGGCGCGCCGGGACCGGCGCCGATGAAATGAACGGTCATGGGTGGTTTCCTCGGGCCAGGGCGCACGTCGCCATGCGATCGGGCGAGACGTGGCGGGTGGTGAGCAGTCTCGCGTCCGGCCCGGCCCCGGCCAGCGCGGCGGCTTCGGCGACGCTGCCGGTGCGGCGGGCGGCGAGGCTGGCAGCGGATATTGTGACGGTCGCCGCCGCCTCGAGCGCCGGCGGCTCGATCGACAGTACGGGCACGCCCAGCATCCGGGCCAATGCCTCCAGCAGCGCCGCCTTGTCGCGCGGGGCGGCGAGCGCCGAAACGTTTGGCAAGCCCACCTCCGTACGCGCATGGGCGAGGGCTTCGTCCAGGGCCGACCGCAGCGATCCGAGGTCCGCCCCGGCACGGAACCCGAAGCCGGCGACGGTCATCGCGCGGTGCTCCACTGCACGATCGGGTAATGGGCTTTCCAGCCGCGTTTCGAGCCGAGCGGCGCCGCCTCCGCCAGCTCCACCCGCATCAGGCTGCCGCCCTCCCGGGCGTGCCACTGCGCGAGCAGCGCCTCCGATTCCAGCGTCACCGCATTGGCGACGATCCGGGTGCCCCGCTCCAGCAACCGCCACAGCGTCTCCAGCAGGTCCGCACAGAGCCCCCCGCCGATGAAGACGGCATCGGGCAGTGGATGACCGGCAAGCACCCCGGGCGCCCGTCCGTCCACCACCGCCAGCCGGTCGCCCCCCAGCGCAGCGGCATTGGCGCGGGCCCGCTGCGCCCGGACGGGATCGGCCTCGAAGCCGATCGCCCGCGTCCCGGGATGCGAAAGCAACCATTCGATCGCGATCGAGCCCGACCCGGTGCCGATGTCCCACAGCATCTCGCCAGGTCGCGGCGCTAGGGCGGAGAGGGTCAGGGCCCGGACCGGCCGCCGGGTCATCTGCCCGTCGTGCGCGAACCAGTCGTCGCCGATGCCCGAGGCAAGCGGTAGCACCGCCCCGTCGCCGGCGCAGCGGATGGCCACCGCGACCGGATGGGCGATGTCCGCGAAATCCAGCGTGTCGGCCGTCGCGTCGCGCACCCGTTCGCGCAAGCCGCCGAGCGCTTCAAGCACCGTCACCTGCGAGGCGCCGAAGCCCTCCCCGGCGACGTAACGCGCCAGTTCGCGGACGGCGGCGCCGTCGCGCACCAGCACCAGCGCCCGCTGGCCGGGCGCCAGATGCGGCCGCAACCGGGCGAAGGGCGCCGCGTGAAGGCCCAGGCACGCGGTGGTCTCCAGCGGCCAGCCCAGCCGTGCCGCGGCCAGGCCGAAAGTCGAGGGCGCAGGGTGGGCGATCCACTCGCCGGGCTGGAGATGGCGGGTCACGACGCTGCCGGCGCCGAACCAGAACGGGTCGCCGGAGACCAGCATCACCGTCCCGCGCCCCCGACGGGCCAGCAGCGCGGCGATACCATGCTCGAAGGGCACCGGCCATGGCATGGACTGGGCGGGCTCGATGCCCGCCAGCGCGAGATGGCGTGCAGCGCCGGTCACGAGATCGGCTTGCGCCAGCGCGTCCCGGCTGGCATCGGCGAGGCCGGAGAGACCATCCTCGCCGATGCCCACGATCGTCAGCCAGGGCCGTTCAGGAGTATCAGGCATTCCCCTTCCCCCGGTTCCCAACGTGCTGGTCCTGGGCGGCACGACCGAGGCCAGCGCGCTCGCCGAGGCCCTGGCCGCGCGCGGGCTGTCGGCGACGCTGAGCTATGCCGGACGGGTGGAACGTCCAAGAGCCCAGCCGGTGCCGGTCCGCATCGGCGGCTTCGGCGGAGTCACGGGGCTCCAACGCCACTTGCGCGAGAACCGGGTAACGCATCTGGTGGACGCCACCCATCCCTTCGCCGCGACGATGAGCGCCCATGCGCTGGCCGCCGCGCGCAACGGCGGGGTGCCGCATTTGCGGCTCACCCGTCCGGCCTGGCGCGCCCAAGCCGGCGACCGCTGGCGGCACGTCGCCGATATCGAGGCTGCCGTCGCCGCTCTCGCCGGACCGCCGCGCCGGGTCATGCTGGCACTCGGCCGCATGCATGTCGGCGCCTTCGCGGCTCAACCCCAGCACCATTACCTGCTGCGCTTCGTCGACCGCGCCGATCTTGCGCCGGTCCTGCCGCACCACGACCTCGTCGTCGATCGCGGGCCTTTCACCGCGGCGGCCGACCTGGACCTGCTGCGCGAGCACGCCATAGACATCGTCGTCTGCAAGAACGCGGGCGGAAGCGGCGCGCAGGCCAAGCTGGTGGCGGCGCGCGAACTCGGGTTGCCGGTGTTGATGATCGACCGTCCGGCGGACCCCGGCGGCAAGGCCGTCCACCGCGTCGACGAGGTTATGGACTGGCTCGATCACGGCGCCCACCGGGGGGTGTAGACGATCGGGGCTCCGTCCCTCGCGATCAGCCGGGTGCGGCTGGAGCCGACGATCACCATCGTGCGCATGTCCGCCATCTCGGGAGTGGCTTCGCCCAGGGTAACGACGCGCAAGTGCTCTTGCGGAGTCGAGACAGCGCGGGCGAAAAGGATCGGCCGGTCGCCGCCGCAGGCCTTGCGCAGGATGTCGAGCACGCGGCCGAAGCCGTCCGGCCGCGCCTTCGAGCGGGGGTTGTAGAACGCCATCGCGAAGTCCGCCTCGACCGCAAGTCGCAAGCGGCGCTCGATCAGGCTCCAGGGCTTGAGGTTGTCCGACAGGTTGATGGCGCAGAAGTCGTGCCCCAGCGGCGCCCCTGCCCGGGCGCTGGCCGCCAGCATCGCCGTGATCCCGGGAAGCACCCGGATATCGAGGTCACGCCACGCCGGAGGCCCCTGCTCAAGCGCCTCGAACACGGCGGACGCCATGGCGAAGACCCCCGGATCTCCGGAGGACACCACCACCACCCCTCCCCCCGCCGCCGCCCTAGCGAGGGCATCGGCGGCGCGTTCCAGTTCGACCCGGTTGTCGCTGGCATGGAGGGTCAGCCCCTCGCGCGCCGGAACGCGCGCGACATAGGGGCCGTAGCCGTAGATGTCGCTGGCCTGTTCCAGCGCGGCCGACACTTCCGGCGTCACCAGCGCCGCATCGCCCGGGCCGATCCCGGCGATCGCGATCCAGCCGGTCATGGCCGGCGCCCCTTGCCGTGGATGAGCAGAATCGAGAAATAGGGCGTCACCGCCAGCGCCTCGCGCAAGGGCGTGACGCGCTGGTCGGCCATCGCCGCGTGCTCGACAAGCCAGGCCTCTCCCTCGCGCCCGGCGGCAGCGACGGCGCGGCGCAGCTTGTCGAGGTTGCGGCCGATCTTCATCACCACCAGCGCGTCGGTGTCGCGGATGCGGCGGGCGAGATCCTCTTCAGGCAGCGTCGCCATGAGCACTGTCAGCACGTCGTCGCCCCAGGTCATCGGCGCGCCACTGGCCGTCCACGCGCCGGACATGCCGGTGATGCCCGGCACCACCCGTAACGGCACCGAGCCCGCCAGCCGCGTGTAAAGGTGCATGAACGAGCCGTAGAAGAACGGATCGCCCTCGCACAGCACCACGACGTCCTCGCCGCCGCCCGCCAGCCCGCCCAAGTGCGCGGTGCAAGCGGCATAGAACTCCGAGAGGCAGGCGTTGTAGCGCGGGTCGGCAAGCGGGATTTCGGTGGTCACCGGGTATTCCATCGGGAACTCGACCACGTCGGCGCGCAACATGCCCTCTACGATACGGCGCGCCTGTCCCGGCCGGCCGGACTTGCGAAAATAGGCGACGTGCCGGGCCTCGCGCACCAGCCGGTCCGCGCGCACGCTCAGCAGGTCCTGCGCGCCAGGGCCCAGGCCCACCCCGTGGATGGTGCCGACAGTCATTCCGAGCGGCTCGCGATGGCATTGATTGCGGCGACCGTGATCGCGCTGCCGCCCATCCGCCCTTCGACGATACAGCAGGGCACCGGCGGCGCCGCCCACAGCGCCGCCTTCGATTCCATCGCGCCGACGAAGCCGACCGGACAGCCGATGATCGCGGCGGGGCGCGGGCAATCCGGGTCCTCCAGCATGTTCAGAAGGTGGAACAGGGCCGTCGGTGCGTTGCCGATACCTACGACCGCCCCTTTGAGGTGCGGGCGCCACAGCTCCAGCGCCGCGGCCGAGCGGGTGTTCGACAGCGTCCGGGCCAGCCCCGGCACGGCGGCGTCCCTCAGCGTGCAGATCACCGCATTGCCGGCCGGCAGCCGCGCGCGGGTGATCCCTTCGGACACCATGTGGGCATCGCACAGGACGGGTGCCCCGCGCGCGAGGGCATTGATGGCGGCCTGTGCGAAGCCGGGCGAGAAGCGGATCGACCCGGCGAGGTCGACGAGGCCGGCAGCATGGATCATGCGGACCGCGATCCGCTCCTCGAGGGTGGAAAATCGGGCCAGGTCGGCTTCGGCGCGGATGGTCGCAAAGGACTGGCGGTAGATCGCGGCACCGTCGGTTTCATAGGCATGTGGCATCATTCGGCTCCGAAACGGGCGAGCAGGTCTTCCGGGTCGAGCCCGGATTCGACGGGGGGATCACCAGCGCGGGCGTCGCGTCCGAGGTCGAAGCGACCCTCGCGTCCGGTCAGCGTGACGGCCGCCGCGCCGCCATGCGCGCACCCCTTGGCGCAGCCCGAGACGTGCAGCCGGCCGCCGACGTGCGGCGCCAGCCGCAACGCAAGGGCACGCGTGGCCACCGTCGCCTGCGGACACAGAGGCAGGCCGGGGCAGGCTTCGGCGCGCATCGCGCAGTGCGACGCATCGTCGACGAAACCCGACATCTCGACGGGCTTTCCCCCTTCGAGCAGCAGCACGCGCCACGGCGTCACCCGCATCGCCGTCGCTTGCGAGCATTCCATCAGCGCAGCCAGCGCCGCAGCGCTGGTGCTGCCGAACGGCACCCCCCGAACCGGCCCGAGGACGTGACGCCCAGGCACGAGCGCCGCTCGAGGTGGTGCCCCCCGCTCGCCCCCCGTCGCCCACGAAGGCAGGTCGGCGCGGTGACGGGCCATGCGGCCCGCCTCCATCCCGCCGGTCGCGACGAACCAGGCGGCAAGCGCCACCAGCGCATCGGCGGCTTCGTCGGGCGGGACGGCGATACCCGTCGCCCGGCCCTGGGCGCGCAGGAGGAGGCCGCCGCTTGCGGCGCGTTCGATCCGGAAATCGGCCGGAACGTCGGCCAGCACCGGCGCGACGCCCGCATCTATCGCGAAACCCGCCTTGGCCGGAAGATCGGGGAGCAGGTGCAGCCGCGCCGCCAGGTCCGTTGCCACCTGCCAGGTCGCGTCGCCTTCGATCCAGTCGGGTGCGACGAGCACGTTGCGCCGCTGCTCGATGGTCGGCTCCGGGTCGACCAGGTCGAGCGCGCAGAGCCCTTCCAGCAAGGCCGCCCAGCCCGTTTCCGCAACGCCGCGGACCTGAAGATTGGCGCGGCTGGTCACGTCGATCATGCCATTGCCGAACCGGTCGGCCAATGTGCACAGCCCCGCGACCTGCCCGCGCGACAGCCGGGCAAGGCGCGGGCGGATGCGCACGATCAGCCCGTCGCCGGCCGCCATCGGGCGCCACGCGGTCGGGCACCAGCCGCGCACGGCAAATCCCTCCGATCCTGATGTACCGCCAGTCGGCCCGGTCGGCGACGCGCGCATATACGATCCCACTCACGCACGGCGACGATGACCGGGGCTTGCCGACGAATGTCGGTCCGTGCGCAACGACGGGCGGGCGTGAATCACGCCCGTCCCTGCACACCGATGCAGCCCCAGCCGCACGGGTTCGTCGCTCACGCGGAGTACCGAGCCTTGGCCTATCCCTGGACCAGGGCAAGAGCGACCGATGCGCCGGCAGGTCTCCTGGCTCGCGGGTCGAAGCTCGATGCGCAGCCTTCCCGGGATCGTGCGCATCGCGCAAGGTCACCCAGTGGCCGACTTCTCCGAAGGAGAAGTCCCGGCATCCCGCTCGCCGCTTACAGTTGCAGGGACAGCCTCGGATCGGGATGACAGCCGCCATCCCGCCGCGTTCCCTTTTAAGCCCCTCTCGAGGCACCCGCGCGATCGTATCGGGGCCTTTTCCGAAACGGAAGCACCCCGATCATCGCCCGCTAGCTTTCGATCGGCCCTGCTGCAAGCTCATCCGTCATCGAGCGCGGGAAACTTTTGCGGGAGAATTGACCGTCACGATACGGAACGTATATGAACCGTATACGCAACGTCTTGCCGAGGTCTTATGGGCATAGTGAAAATCGACGACGAGCTTCACGAGGAGGCCCGCAAGGCCAGCACCGTCATGTGCCGGTCCATCAATGCGCAGGCCGAGTTCTGGATGAAGATCGGGATGCTTGCCGAGGCCAATCCCACCATGTCCTTCAACGATGTCGTCAAGATGCAGTTCGAGGTGGCCAGAGTGCGCGTGGCTGGCGCGATGGCCGCCTGACATGGTCAAGACCCCCGACGAACTGGCGCTCATGCGCACCTCAGGAAAACTGCTCGCATCGGTTTTCGAGATGCTGGACGGGCAGGACCTGGCCGGCCGCTCGACGATGGAGGTCAACGACTTGGTCGAGCGGTTCATCACCGTGGACTTAGCCGCGCGCCCGGCGAGCAAGGGGCAATACGGCTTCAAGTACGTTCTGAACTGCTCGATCAACCATGTCGTCTGCCATGGCGTGCCCGATCCCGCAGAGATCATCCGCGACGGCGACATCATCAATCTCGACATAACCCTGGAGAAGAACGGCTTCATCGCCGATTCCAGCAAGACCTATCTCGTGGGCAATGCCCCGCCGGCGGCGCGGCGGCTGGTGCAGGTGGCCCGGGAGGCGATGTGGAAGGGCATCAGGCAGGTCCGCCCCGGCGCGCAACTTGGCGACATAGGCCATGCGATCGAGCAGCATGCCAAAAAGAATGGCTACTCGGTGGTCCGGGAATATTGCGGACATGGCATCGGCCGGGAGATGCACGAGGAGCCGCAAGTGCTCAACTTCGGCCGCCCAGGGTCGGGGCTGAGGCTGCGGGAGGGCATGGTCTTCACCATCGAGCCGATGGTTAACCAGGGCACGCGCATGGTCGCGACCGAACGCGACGGATGGACGGTGGTGACCCGGGACCGCAAGCTTTCCGCGCAATTCGAGCACACCGTCGCGGTGACGGCGAGCGGCGTCGAGGTGCTGACGTTGCGCGCCGACGGAACCTGAGGCGGGCCGGTCAGTGCCGGCCGGCCGGCCGGATCACCGCCTCGGCCGTGACCGCGTTGACGAGGGGGCGTCCCGCTTGCGCATCCGCCAGGTTCTGCAGGGTCGTTGTGGCGATGTTGTCCAACGCCTCTTCGGTCAGGAAGGCCTGGTGGCCGGTCACGAGGACGTTGGGGAAGGTCAGCAGGCGCTGGAAATCGTCATCCTCGATGATCTCGCTCGACAGGTCCTCGAAGAACAGGTCGGCTTCCTGCTCGTAGACGTCGAGCGCCACGCCGCCGACCTTGCGGCTCTTGAGCCCGTCGATCAGGGCGCGGGTATCGATCAGCGCCCCGCGGCTGGTGTTGACGACCAGCAGCCCGGGACGCGCGGCGGCGATCATCCGCGCATCGATCAGGTGGCGAGTCTCGGGCGTCAGCGGGCAATGCAGCGTCACGATCTCGCTGGTGGTCAGCAGTTCCTCGCGGGGGACATAGCGCACGCCGATCGCCTCCAGCGCGGGATCGGTCACCATGTCGCTGGCCAGCACCTCGCAGCCGAAGCCCGCCCGCAAAGTCCGGGCGACGAGCGCGCCGATTCGCCCGGTCCCGACGACACCGACGGTACGGCCGTGGAGATTGCGCCCGATCAGCCCTTCCAGGGCGAAATTGTTTTCCCGCACCCGCATCCAGGCGCGCGGTATGCGGCGATCCAGCGCCAGCAGCAGGCCGATGGTGAATTCTGCGACGGCATGGGGCGAATAGGCCGGCACGCGCACGACGCTGAGGCCCAGCTCCCCGGCGGCGACTAGGTCCACGTTGTTGAACCCTGCACAACGCAGCGCGACGTAGCGTGTGCCACCGGCCGCGAGCCGGGCCAGCACCGCGCGGTCGAGACGGTCGTTCACGAAGACACAAACTGCCGGAAATCCTTCGGCAAGCGACACGGTATCACCATCCAGCCGGGGTTCGAGGAACACAAGCTCGTGCCCGAACGCCGCGTTGGCGGCTTCGAGGCAGCGGCGATCGTATGGCTTGGTCGCGTAGACGGCGAGCTTCATGGCGTGATTGCTACCTCATCGCGGCGCGGGAATGGTCCGCCGTGTATGTGCGAAAAAGACCACCGAAATGGCATCCTGGCAATGCCGACGGGATCGGCGGAAACCGCCTCAGGCGCGTTTGCGGGTCGATGGTTTCGCCGGCGCCTTCCCGGATGTTTTCGCCGGGGGCTTCTTGGTCCCCGCTTTTGCCGGCGCCTTTGCCACGGGTTTGGATGCGGCCTTAGGGGCCCCCTTCGCGCTGGACCCGAGCGAACTCTTGAGCGCCGCCATCAGGTCGACGACGTTGCTTCCCCTCGGATCGCCGCCGGCCGCCTCGGTCTCGATATTGAGCGTCCGGCCCTTCTTCTTGCGTTCGATCAGTTCCTTCAGCGCGTCCACGTAGCGATCGTGGAATTCGCTCGCGTCGAACTTTCCCGTCTTCTTGTCGATCAGCGTCGTGGCCAGATCGAGCAGTTCCTCGTCCGGCTCGTCGTCGGCTATGTCGCGGAAATAGCTGGCCGCCTTGTGAACCTCGTCGGCATAGCGCAAGGTCTCCATGACGAGCCCGCGGCCACACGCCTTGATGCTCACCACATATTCGCGCCCCCGCATCGCCAGTTGCCCGAGCCCGATCTTCCGGCTCCGCCGCAACGCCTCGCGCAGCACGATGAACGCCTCCTCCGCAAGGTCATCGGCAGGGACCACGTAATAGGGCTTCTCGAAATAGATCATGTCGATGTCGTGGGCGTCGACGAACTGGGTCAGCTCGAGCGTCTTCTTGCTTTCCAGCTTCACCCCTTCGATCTCGGCCTCGTCGAGCAGGACATACTCGCCCTTGGCATATTCGAAGCCCTTGACGATCTCGTCGACGTCGATCGGACCGATCCCGGGCACGACCTTCTCGTACTTGATGCGCTGGCCGGAGGGTTCGTGGATCTGGTTGAAGGCGATCGCCGCGCCGCTCTTGGTCGCGGAATAGACCTCGACCGGGATCGACACCAGCGCCAGTCGGATCTGGCCCTTCCAGTAGGGGCGTGCGGCCATGAGCGTCTCCTCGATAGATTCGCATAAGCCCCGGCCGGGCCATAGCGTTCCCGCGGTGCACGGAATCAGGCATGCCCGTGTCCGGCGTTAAGTCGAAGGAACAAGCGGGGTCCGCGCCCAATCCGATCAATGGCTGTTGCAGGCCGGCCTACTCGCCCGCGGAAAACGCACTTCCGGGCGATAGGCGTTTGGGTCTTGCGCGCCGCAGGGGATAGGCACACGAGGAGATTCCCCCAACCGAGGTTTCCGAATGCCGATCGTCTTGCGCCTGTTCGCCGCGCTCCTGCTGCTGACAGGCACCGTTCCCGCCACCGCCCAGATCGCGCAGACAAGCAAGGCGTCCCGGCAGATCAAGGACGCGGAAACCGAGCTGAGGGCCGTCGATCACGCGCTCGACAACCGCCTCGATACCGAACTGCGGACCACGCTGCGGGCCCGCGCCACGGCCGCGCAACAGTCGGCGCGAGCCGCCGGCGGCGATCTGGAGGAGCAGATCGCGCTCGTCGACGCGCGGATCGCCGGGCTCGGACCCGTCACCCCGGGGCTGGCGGAAGCTCCGGAGATCCAGCGCCAGCGCCAAAGTCTGACCAAGGGCCGGGCGGCCATCGACGCGGCCGTCAAGCGCGGCCGCCTCGTCGACGTGGAAGCGCAGCAACTTATCGACGAGATCGACCGCAGTCAGGCGGAACAGCTCAACGAGACCCTTTCCACCCGCGTCGCCACGCCGCTGTCGCCGGCGTTCTGGACCGCGATGCTCACCGCCCTGCCCCGCGACTTGCGCCGGGTGCAGCTATTCGCGCAGGAGGGGTCGCGGCAGGTCAGTGCCCAAGGCCGGGGCGGGTTGCCCTGGCAGGTCCTCGCAGGAGCAATCCTCGCGGTTCTGGTGATGGGGCCGCTGCGCATCGCCTGCCGCCATGTCGGCCAGCGCTATCTGATCGGCAACACGCCGGGCCATCGCGTGCGCCGCTCGGTCTTCGCGGTATGGCGAGTGATCGTCGGCACTCTCGCGCCGCTGCTCGCCGCCATTGCCCTGATTCAAGGATTCCGCTGGGCCGGGCTCTTCCCGAGCGGCTGGGACGAACTGCTAGACGGGTTCGTCGGCTCGATCGGCTTCGCCGCGTTCACCGCCTCGCTCGCCGGCGCGGTACTGATGCGCGGGCAACCCTCCTGGCGCCTCGCGCCGATATCCGACGAGACCGCCAACCGCCTGCGCCCCCTGAGCTGGGCGCTCGCCCTGATCGCGTTCGCCAGCGGCCTGCTCGACTCCTTCATCCGGGCGGTCGGCGCCAGCCAGTCCGCGACGACGGCCTGGCAGATGGTCGAGGCGCTCGTGCACTTGCTATGGATCGGCGCCTTCCTGCTCGCGCTCGGCCGGCTCCGCGCCGATCGCGCCGAACGCGACGACGACGCCAGCCTGTCCGCCAGCGCCAGCCTCGCCGTGGTCACGCTGGTCGCCTGGGTGCTGGTGGTCTCGGCCGTGCTCGCGCTCGCGCTGGGCTACGTGGGGCTCAGCCTCTTCGTCGCGAGGCTCATCGTCTGGATCGGCATCCTGGCGTGCGCCCTGTACCTCCTGCTCGGCACGGTGGACGATGCCGCGACGATGCTGTTCAACCGCGACAGCCGCATGGGCCTGACCCTGACGCGCAGCGTCGGTCTGCGCGGCAGCCTCGTCGACCAGTTCGGAGTGCTTGTCTCCGGCGTGCTGCGCGTCGTGCTGGTAGTGGTGGCGCTGGGCCTGCTGGTCACGCCGTTCGGCGGCAGTGGCGGGATCGGCAGCTTCTTCGGCCGCATCGGCACGATTGCCCAGGGCATCGAGATCGGCGGCGTATCCATCTCGCCCGGCGCGATCATCCGTTCGATACTCGTGCTGGCGATCGGCCTCGCGCTGGTCCGCGCGTTCATGAGCTGGCTCGAGAAGCGCTACCTGCCCGCCACCGACCTCGACGGCTCGGGCCGGAACTCGGCCGGGCTAGTCGCCCGCTACGTCGGCATCGCGCTCGCCATCATCTGGTCGCTGGCATCTCTTGGCATCGGCATCGAACGGATCGCGCTGCTCCTGTCTGCCTTGTCGGTGGGCATCGGCTTCGGCCTCCAGGCGATCACACAGAACTTCGTGTCCGGGCTGATCCTGCTCGCGGAGCGCCCCATCAAGATCGGCGACTGGGTGCGCGTCGGCACCGACGAGGGCGACGTGAAGCGCATCAGCGTGCGCTCGACCGAGATCACCCTCCCCGATCACTCGACCCTGATCGTGCCCAATTCCGAACTCATCACCAAGAGCGTGCTCAACAAGACGCTGTCGAGTCCGCTGGGGCGCATCCAGGTCAAGTTCTCGGTCCCGCTCGGCACCGATGTCGACGTGGTCCTCGACATCGTCCTCTCCGCCTTCGCGAACGAGGCTGCGGTGATCGCGGAGCCCGCTCCCGTCGCCTTCATCGATTCGATTGTCGACGGGCGGATCTTCTTCAACTGCTTCGCGCACGTCGCCTCCCCGCGCGACGTCTATCGCACGCGCAGCAACGTGTTCCTCGTCCTGCTGCGCAAGTTCGGCGCGGAAGGGATCGACATCGGCACCGGGCCGCAACGCATGGAACTGGTCTCCACAGAAAGCGGCAGCCTCGACCGGCGGCTCAGGGAGGGCGGTGCCACACCCGGGGATTGAGGCGCCTGTACGACTGTCCCGGACGAGCCCGGTCTAGTCCCCGGCGAGATGCGCCAGTTTCTGCCGGGCACGGTAGATCCGGGTCTCGACCGCCTTGCGCGAGATGCCGAGGATCACCGCGGCCTCGTCCTGTTGAAGGCCCTCGAGCGCGCACAGCAGGAGCGGCTCCTTCAACGATGCCGGAAGCGCGGCGATCGCCGCGTGAATGCGCTCGACCGCGCGGGACGAGACCAGCGCCGTCTCGGGATCGGGCCCGGCGTCGGGAACCCCGGCGGCCTGATCGATCGGCAGCGCGGACGTGAAAAAGCGCCGCACCGCCCGCCGCCGTGACCAGTCGCGGCTCTTGTTCACCGCGATGCGCAGGATCCATGCGCGGAACGGCCGTTCGGGATCGTAGCGCCGCAAGGAGAGGAAGGCCGCGACGAAGCTTTCCTGGGTAACCTCCAGCGCATCCGCCTCGCTGCCAAGATGGCCGCGCACCAGGCGGAACACCGCCTCGCGATGCATCGCCATCAGCGCCGCGAAACCCGCCTGCCGCCCGGCCAGCACATCGGCCACCGCCGCCGCGTCGTCCATCCCCGCCCCGGACACGCCGGGTCAATCCTGCGTCGGCGAGGTCAGGGCCTGGGCCACGGCCGCATCGAAACGCTTCGTCTGATCGGGACGCAGCACCCCGCGCATGGCGAAGACGTGCTGCAGCGTCGCCTTCTGGAGTTCGCCCATCGCCCCGTGCGAGCGGTCGATGGCCTTCTCCACCGCCGGCCCATAGGCATGTTCGCGCTCGATCGCGGCGGCGAGGTCGGCATTGGCTGCCCGCAGCTCGGCTTCCAGTTGCCCGCGGCGTTGCGCGAACCCGCTTTCCAGCGCATCGATCCGGCCCTTCTGGGCTGGGTCGAGATCCAGCTCGCGTGCCATGACGACGTGGAGCCTGCTCTCCTCCGGCCCGATCACCCGCAGCCTGTGGCCGAGCCACAGCGCCCCGAGCGCGACCAGGAAGGCGACCAGCGCGACGAGGACGTAGCGATAGGCGTTGACCAAGGTCAGACGGCCAGCAGGTGCGACGGCGCGGACGCCGGGATTGCGAGCAGCGAGCGGTCCGGCACCCGCTCGGGAGCCGCCATGCCGCCCCACAGGCCCACCGCGGCCGCCACGACGCAAGCGAGGCCCAGGCTGCGCCGCCCCGCCATGCGCTCACGGCCGGCGGCAAGCCCGCTCATGACGGGGCCATCGATGGCCTCCAGCGCCTGCGGCAACGGCGCGCCGCGCAGCATCGAGAGCATTTCGTCAACTTCGTTCATTGGCCTGGTCCCGTGTCCTTCAGCGGTGCTCGCGCGCCGTGCCGCCGCGAGGGCGCGCGTTGTTCCCCTTACGCAGCGGCATGCTACCATCCCTCACCGTTTCGGCAAAAATTGCGGCGCTCATCCGCATTTGCTGTAGCCGCACTGGAAACAGGTCAGGCAAACTTCGATCCGGTGCGCGGTATCGCGGTTACAGCTGGGGCAGGTTTCGCCATGGGCAGTGACCGCTTCCTCGAACAGGAACGTCGCATCGCCGCGCCGGCAGGCAGCCGACAACGTCCGCGTCAGCGCCGCCATCGTTTCGAAGTTCTCCACCAAGCTTGTCGAGATGAAAATCTCGAACGGCACCCGCCGGCCATCTGCGTGGACGTAGTCGTTGATGGTGAGATAGTAGTTCTTCCCGTCGACCGGCACCGTGAGGGACGGGGCGGGAGCGGGTATTTCTCGCGCCAGATGTGGACGGTAACGAGCTGGTCGAGAGGGCCCTGGCTGTCGTTTGCGGTCATCGCTGGACGTCCATCCGTGCTGGTGGTGCCCTATGGGCTGCGCAAAGGCCGGGTCCGCGACCGTCAATTAACGTGTGATGATCAAATCGGGCGGGAAATTCCCACCGGCCAGCGCGGCCCGTTCCCACGATGGGGCTGGAACGGAGGAGCCATGACCTTTAGGATCACGCCAGATGGCCAATATCCTCGCGCAATCCGGCACGTTCTACTATGCCTGCGAATGGCTGGTGCGCCTAGTCATGCTGCTGGCCGTGCCGCTGCGCCGCTCGCCGGAAGCCACGCGAAGCTGGCTGCTGCTGATATTCTTTCTGCCGATCCCGGGCCTGCTGCTCTACCTCGCCATCGGCCGCCCGCGATTTCCGGCCTGGCGCGCCCAGCGCCTGGAGCGGGCGAGAGCGATGCTTTCCGGCCCGATGGCGCGACTGCCCCGCATCCAACCCCCCGGCGACGCCGCGACGCTGGCCACCGGGCTTGGCGGATTTGCGGCTGTCGGCGGCAACCGGATCGAACTGCTGGGCGACTATGACGCGACCATCGACCGCCTGGTCGAGGACATCGAGAGCGCCAGTGCCCATGTGCGGATCCTGGTCTACATCTTCGCAGACGACGCCACCGGCCAGCGCGTCGTCGCAGCGCTCTCGCGCGCGGTGCGGCGCGGGGTCGCGGTTCACGTCCTGCTCGACCCGGTCGGCTCGCACCGCTGGCTCAAGGGCATCATGGCAGCGCTGCGCGGCGCGGGCGTCCACGTCCGCGAGGCCCTCCCCTTCCACTGGCTGCGTGGCCGGACCCGGCGCGACATGCGCAACCATCGCAAGCTGTTCGTGATCGATGACACGATCGGCTATGCCGGGTCGCAGAACATCGTCGACAAGGACTTCCGCCCCGGCGTCGAGAACCGCGAACTGGTCGCCCGCGTCACCGGCCCGGTGGTCGCGCAAATGACAGCGACGTTCCTGACGGACTGGTTCCTCGAGACGGAAGCCATGCCGTCTGGCGACATGGCGCTACCATCGCCCGCCGGCGCCGCGCAGGCGCAGCTCCTGCCCAGCGGCGCCAACTATCCGGTCGAGGGCTTCCAGACGCTGCTGACGGGCCAGATTCATCGCGCCACCCGGCGCGTCGTCGTCACCTCGCCCTATTTCATTCCCGACGAAGGCCTCATCGGCGCGATGCGCACGGCGGTGCTGCGCGGCGTCCAGGTCGACGTCATCGTTTCCGCGGTTATCGACCAGCCACTGGTCGGCCTCGCCCAGCGCTCCTACTACGACGATCTCCTGCGGTCGGGCATCCGCGTCCACCTTTTCCGGGACTACCTGCTCCACGCCAAGAACGTCAGCATCGACGGCGAACTCGGCATCATCGGATCGAGCAACGTCGACTTGCGCTCGTTCCAGCTCAACGACGAAGTGAGCCTGCTGCTCCACGATGCCACCAGCGTGGCGCGGCTGGAGGCCGTCCAGGCCGGCTATATCGCCGGCAGCGACCGCCTGTCCAGGGAGACATGGCAGGCCCGTCCGCGCCTACGCAAGATCACGGAGAACATCGCGCGCATGGTCAGCCCGCTGCTGTGAACGCCTTGCCGGCCCTCGACGCCGCACCGCACAACGCAATACACCGGCACGGTCGGCGATAATTCCGGGACTTTCGCAAGCTGAACCCGGGTGCGGCCGAGAAAAACGAGAACGATGCGATCGTCGTCACAGGCCAAGCAGAAGGCACCCGCAAGTTCACCTCGGCGTCGACGGGCGATGAAGATCGACGTGCCGCTGCTCAATGTGCCGCAATCCATGGCCGCTGTATCCAGCCAGGTGATCCACGAGCAATCCGCGCGGAATATCACGGACGTCCTGCGCAACTTCAGCGGTATCACAGAGGCCAATACTTTCGGGAACATCGGCGACAACTTCATGATCCGCCGATTGGACGGCAACTGCGACCTCAGCGACGAATCGCGACTACGTCTCGCTGAATGTTCACGGCGACGGGGCAGGCCCGCCGTCTTCGATCCCGTCCATGGTCTGCTTCACCAGAACCACGCCAACCTGACCATCATCCCCGAATCCGCAACGATCGACAGCTACGAGACGGCGGCATTCTGTATCCAGGACCTCGTAATGATCGACGACAACTGGATGCTGGTTTCGCCAAGCGTTACGAAACCTACGAGAACTTCCCGCAGAACGGAGCATCCCGCTCCACCGACCAGTCGAGCACCGACAGCTGCCTGCCGCGACGGCACCTCGTCTACCAGCCACGCACCAACGTCTCGGTCTATGTCAGCTACGCGCGGGCCTTCGCTCCCAACTCCTCGGTTCCCGACCAACTCGCCTAAGGTGCCTTCCCGCCAGACAAGAGCCGCAGCTACGAGATCGGCGTCAAGAGCGAAATATTCGCCGCCGGCCCACTACTTTGGCAGCCTACGACATCAGGAAGAACAACGTCCAGGCGATCGTGGACATCGGCGACGGCAATACGATCACCGAGGCTCGTGACGAAGTCACGTCGCGCGGCGTGGAGTGCGACCTCGTGAGCGAGGTCACCCGGCGACTGAGCACGATCGCGTCCTATGCCTATATCGATGCCCGCGATCCGCAGAGTACATCGGGTGGTGCCGTGACAGGCACGGACCCTGATCGTGACAGTGGGGATGCGCTGGTGAACACAGCGGACGGCGATCGCCGGCGGAATATACGCCAAGTTGCTGGCAGGCGGCGACTTTCGGACCGTATTCACGGGTAATCGCAGTTGACGGACGACTGTATCATGTGCTGGTAAGGACTTGTCTTGAGATCGACCGGATCGGATGGACGACTTGCGAACCCTCGCAAATATACAATGGCCCTTGCCGGGAGAATGTCATGGCGGATACCGAACAGCCCGATCTTACCACCCTGACCGTCCAGCTCTTGAGCGCGTATGTCGCGAACAACAGCGTCGCCAGCTCCGAACTCGCGGATCTGATCCAGACGACGAGAACGGCGCTCGCCGGCGAGGCCGTACCCGACGTTCCCGCACCGCCCGAACATGTCGCGGCAGTCTCGGTCCGCAAGAGCCTGTCCTCGCGCGACCATCTGCTCAGCCTGATCGACGGAAAGCCCTACAAGACGCTCAAGCGCCATCTTGCGAGCCACGGATTGACGCCGGCCGAATATCGGGAGCGCTACAACCTGGCGAAGGACTATCCGATGGTCGCGCCCAGCTATTCGGACATGCGCCGCGAAGTCTCGGTGAGACTGGGACTGGGTCGTCGCCCCGCTGTTTCGTCCTCCGCCGAGGCACCGGCCGAAGTCGAGGCCGCTCCCGTCACGACTCCCGTCAAAGCCAAGGCCAAGTCAGCGCCGAAGAAGGCTCCGGCGACGGCCGTGGCCTCCTCTCCGGAAACGCCGGCGGCAAGCACTCCATCCGCGTCTCCTGCCAAGAGCGCGGCGCCCAAGCCTGAAGGCAAGCCCGCGAAGCCGGCACGAAAGGCAAAGCCGAAGGCCGCCGCGCCCGAGGCGGGCACCGTGGCCGACAAGCCGGTCGACGAGGCGGCTGCCGCACCCTCGACCCAGCCCGATGCCGCACCTGCCAAGGCGCGTGCCCGCAAGGCGAGCGGTGCTGCCACCCCGGCTACGGACGGCGCACCGGCACCCCGTCGCCGGATGGCACGCAGCAAGACCGACGCGCCCGTCGCCAAGGCGCCGGCACGCCGTCCCCGCAAGGACAAGAGCGAAACCGAAGCGTAACAGCGAACGAGGAGGCCCGGCCACAAGCCGGGCCTCCGCCGCATCCCGGGGCCAAAGCAGGCGCCATGCCGCCCCCGCCGATCCACGAGGGTGACCGCGCATCGTGCGAAGCCGCTGACCGACGGGCCCGTGGGCCTCCCCGCAGGCCTATGTCAGCGGTCCGCTGGCACCGAACGTCCAGGGACGCCTGTCGGGTGTCGTCAATACCTCCGGCGGCTGGTAGCGCAGCCTGTCGCGTCCCGAGGACAAACCGCTGGATGCGAAGAACCAGAACATCCCCGGATACGGACTCGTAAACGGCGAAATCACGTTCGGACCGCGCGCCGACCGCTGGAACATTGCCCTCTGGGGCAAGAACATTTTCGACAAGTACTACTATACATACGCCGGCCTGCCGGGAAACTCGAACTACGTCCGGGCAGTCGGCGCTCTCGCGACTTACGGCGTGCGCCTTTGAATATCGCTTTAATGCCGACCGCTGCTCGCCGCGCCCGCGATCGCAAACCTGTTCGGCCTAAAACCCTCGGACATCGGACTGTATTTCACAGTGGAGCAGTCCTTGCGTTCGCGCGGTACGCTGATGGTGCTGAGCATGACGCTCGCGGGGCGCTCGAGCGAACGCGAGCGGTTGTTCGCGCTGTGGCTGGTGGTGGGAGCGAGCCTCCTCTACCTGCTCCCCCGGGGGTTCGAAACTTTCGGGCTCGCCTTCCTCTACGGGCAGATCGCTGGGCCACTTGGCGCCGATGCCCTTCTGCTGAGGCTAGCAAGGCAACTGGAAGAAGCCCGGCCCCCGGTTCGACAGGCTGGCGCCTTTCACCGGGTGATCGCAGTCCCCAAGTGCATGTCAGCACAGCGTGTCGTGCAATTCGGGCGAAAGATACAGCCGATGCGTCGCGCGGGTGCAGGCGACGTAGAGCAGGTTGATCTGCTGGTCTGCCTCGACCGTTTTCGTCATGTCCTTGCGGCGTCGCGCGACGAGGTTGGCGGGGTCCTCGAAATCGTCGAGAACGACCACGGTGTCGAACTCGCGCCCCTTGGCCTTGTGGGCGGTGGAGACGATCAGGGCGGCATCGGCTTCGCGGTCGCGGTGCAGCGTACCCAGCCGGTTCAGGATGGCAGGCAGGCGGTCGCCGTGCCGCTCGACGATATCGCGCAGCCGCCGCGCTTCGCCGTCGCCGCGATTGGCGGCATGGTCGAACAACGCCCAGGAGGTGAACCGCGCCACGCCGGCGTCCATCACCTGATGGTGGCGGCGCTGGCGCAGGGCCAAGGTGGAGGAGAGCTGTCGTTGCAGATCGGCGATGCCGCCGATCAGGTGGAAAGGCTGCTCGATCGTCGCCAGACTCTCGAACAGGCGGGCGTTGGTGCGGGCCAGGATCGCCGTGCCCGGGCGCGGTTGCAGCTTGCCGGCATAGCGCAGCACTTGCGTCTCGCGATCGGGGTTGCCGCGCAGCGGATGGCGCGGCGGCCGGGAGCTGTGGCGCAATATCCGATTGGCAAGCGCTGCCACGTCCGGACCGAACCGCCAGCTATGGGTAAGCGGCAGTTCGGCGGTATCGAATTCGTCCATGGCGTCGACCGCGCCGCGAAATCGGTAGATGGACTGGTACGGATCACCGACCAGGATCGTCGGCAGCCCCGCCTTCCTGGCGATGGAGATGAGCACCGGGTTCAGGTCCTGTGCCTCGTCGAGCAAGAGATACCCGAAGCCGCCCTCGATCCGGTGCCACAGTTCGAAGGCCTTGAGATAGGTGTCGTGAGTGATCGGCAACTCGTGGCCGTCGAACTTGAGCAAAGTTCGCACGATCTCGCGCGTCATCTCGCGCACCGGCACCCGCTGCGACTTGCTGGCAAGGTCGCAATGGTCGGGGCGGATCTTGGAGCCGGCATCGATCAGAAAATTGTCGATCGTGCGCAGGATCGCGGCGCGCACCTGCCAGTCGGTCATCCCGCGCACCGGCTGGATCAGGTGATCGAAGGCGCGCAGATGCTCGTGTCGGTAGCGGGGTACGAGATCGACCGTCCGCCTGCCGACGTCGAGCGCGCGATGGGCGAAGCTGTGCGCGGTACGGGTCTCGATCAGGGGCGGGAACTTGCGCCCCGCCTCGTCGGCGATCGCGCGGTTGAAGGCCAGGTAGAGCGCCCGCGCCGGCCATCGCTTGCCGTAACGGACCAGCGTGGACGTCTTGCCGCACCCCGCGCCCGCGACGACCTTGACGGTGCCGGTCGGGGGCCGATCGAGAATGGCTTGCTGCTCGGGCGTCGGTATCATCGCCGCCTGATCGCGACGCGGGTCCACGGCGTCAAGTGTAGCCGGAATAGAGGAAATCGTCGTACCGGGCTTGATCCGAGACGACGGATCGGGGTGGCCCAACCCAATCAAGCGGGTTGCGGTAGATCGGATTGCCGATGAGCAGGCGCTTGCCCGCGATGGCAGCGGCAGGGTGCCACCCATGGTCACGGTCTTTCCGCCAGCCGCGCTCGCCACGATATTGAGCTCTTGGCTGCGGTCGGTGCCGGCCAGGCTGAAGTGTTCGTAATGGGGCGTTCCCTCGCGGCCGGGGATGTCGATCATCGAATCGAAGTACGGCGCATCGACGGCCGGTTCGGCACCCCGCGACGCCACGTTGTGATCGCTCACCGCCACGAAATCGAGCCGTGGAACTTTGCGTCGCTCTGCCAGGTATGCGTGTGGAAATCGCCGCGCTATCAGCCCCTGCCCACTTTCACCGGCGCCTCGACAAGCGCCTGCACGGCGGGACCGCGCTCGAAATGTACGACGAGCCTGTAGCGCACGCTGGCGCCGTCCCGGATGCTGGCGACCGCGAGGCTGGCGCGCCACCCTGCACTGCTCTCGGAGGCCGGCCATTCGTGCTATGCGACGCCCGAGTACGATGGCTACTATCGCCGGGGAGAGGCACGCAACGTCGTCACGGTCGACGGTCATGCCGTGCCGCCAAGCAACCACCTGTCGAAACACACCGCGCATCTGGACTTTGGCTCGTAGACCAAAGTCGCCCTTTCATCCCCCTTTGCTCCTAAGCTTTCGCCCTGCCGCCCGGCGCGGTGTCGGACTCACGGCGGACCAGCTCGAACCCCATCTGCCGGTGTCTGGGAAGCGAACGGTGCCCCTCGCGACGGGCCCGCACGTCCTCGATCAGCAACTGCACTGCCGCACGCGACATTTCGGCGATGGGTTGCCGGATGGTCGTCAATTCGGGCCAAATCGCGGTGGCCTGAGGCGCGTCGTCGAAGCCGACCACGGAAAGGTCGCCCGGAACGTCGAGGCCCATGCGGTGTGCCACCGAGACGGCTGCCGCAGCCATGTCGTCGTTGCTGGCGAAGAGGGCGGTGGGAGGCTGTCGCAACCCCATCAAGGCGCCGGCGGCCTCGAGTCCGGAGCGGTAGGTGAATAGCCCCTCGGCGATCAGGTCGCTATCGGATGCCAGGCCGGCATCGCCCAGTGCATCGAGATAACCGTACAGTCGCAAGGCGCTCGCGGTCTGGTCGGGATTGCCGGCGACGAACCCGATGCGACGGTGCCCAAGCGAAACCAGATGGCCGGTCATCGCGCGAGCCGCCGCGCGATCGTCGATATTGACCGAGGACAGGGCGATCGGCGGCCGCCCCGACGCCACCGCGACGGCCGGAACGCCGGCATCCACAAGCAGCCCATGAAGGTCGGCGACATCGCACAACGGAGGCGGAAGAATGACTCCGTCGATACCTCCTTCGATCAGTCGCCGGACGGTCTCCAGCCGCCGCTGCGCACTATCGCATAGCTGGACGACGAGTTGCACGTTTTCCCGATTCGCCTGATCGAGGCTGCCCACCAGGAACTCGTTGAGATAGCCCGCGCTGGGATTGCTGTAGAGCAGGCCGATCCGGATCTCGCTCGCTGCGGCCAGGCTGCGGGCCGCCGCGCTCGGGGAATAGTTCAGCGCCTCGATGGCCGCCTGCACCCGCTCGCGCGTCTGCTGGCGCACGTTGGCCTTGCCATTCAGGACCCGCGACACCGTCATCAGCGAGACATCGGCAAGCCGGGCCACGTCGGCGATGGTCACCCCCGCCAGCGTTCGCCGCGAGGACTTCTCCCTTGCGGGCCCGTGATCGGTATCGCCGTCAGCCAAAGTACGTCGCCACGCTCGTATTCTCCTGCCTCGGGCTGGAAGGCTGCTAACCCGGACACGGGCCGCCAGCAACCCGCCCGCCATTTGCCCATGCGTCGTGAACGACTTGATCGCGCCGCCATAGGGCATAGACAGGTGCGATGCAGGACCGCCCCGGAAAATCACGCGAGAACGATCCCACCATCGAGGACGTGGCAGCCGCGGCAGGGGTCTCGATCCGAACCGTATCGCGGGTGTTGAACAAGTCGCCCAAGGTCAACGCCGAGACACGCAGCCGCATCGAGGCCGAGATCGAACGATTGCACTTCCGGCCGAGCCTGCGCGCGCGCGCCTTTGCAATGCGGCGCTCGTTCCTGATCGGACTGGTGCACAACGACCGCAATGCGCTGGTGCTCGATTCCATCCAGCGCGGGATCGTCGAGCTGACGGCGGCACGCGGTTACGAACTCATCGTCCACCCGACCCCGCTCGAGGCGGGCGCGGCGATCGGCGACGTGATCGGCTTCGCCGAACGCTCGCGGGTGGACGGGCTCGTCATCCTGCCACCGGTCTCGGGCGTGGCTGGCCTTGCCGCCGCACTCGACGCCGCCCAGGTGCCGGCGGTGGCGCTGTCCTCGGTTCCGATCGAAGGATTTGCAGGCGTCATCCTGAGCGACGAGCGCGCTGCAGGAGCGCAAGTGGCCCGGCACCTGCTGGACCTTGGCCACCGCCGGCTGGCGATCATCAACGGTCCCGCCGACACCGCCTCGGCCATGGAGCGGCGGGCCGGCTTTCTCGAAGAAGCCGCGCGTCAAGCCGACGCCTCGGTCGCCGAAGCTTTCGGCGACTACGCCTTCGAATCCGGGGGGAAGGCCGCCCATCTCCTGCTCGACCTCGCGCAACGCCCGACCGCCATCTTCGCTGCCAACGACATCATGGCCGCGGGCGTGCTCAAGGTCGCGGCGAACCGGGGCATCGACGTCCCGGCCGACTTGTCCGTCGTCGGCTTCGACGGCAGCCTGCTGACACGCATGCTGACCCCCGCCCTTACCTCGGTGCTGCGGCCGTTCGGTGCGATGGCGGCGGCGGCGGCCGATCAGCTCATCGCCCGCATCGAGGGCATGCCACCGCCAGCTCCGTTTCACGCGACGCTGCACATCCTCCCCGCCGAGACGACCGGCCCAGCGCCCCGATGCGAGGCGACGGCCTGAGCGATCGGGCCGAGATTGGCTGCCGAAGCCTGCGTCGAGCGCGACCAGGCCAGCTTCGACGCTTCGCTCAAAGCATTGATCGCCCAGTTCCCCGGATATCTCGCGCATAACTGCACGGGCAGCGGAAGCGCTGCCCGACCGCATCGCCGCCATCGCCAGCGGCGAGCCGGCATGCCACGAGAGCAACGGCGAAGGCTCCATCGGCTTCTGGAAACGCGGCGTCGCGCTCTGACACCGGGCCGAAGAATGCCGACGACGAACGCCGCGAGGCACTTGCGCCTTGCCCCTGCCCTTGGCTGTCCAATGCGATTGCGGGCACGATCGCTGCGGTGAAGACAATGCTCCCGGGCCCGGCCTCCCCTATGCGGAAAGCCGCACTGGCTCTAGCCGCCGCCCGTTCCCAACCGATTTCCTTTGCGCGAAAGGACCCCGCACATGCTGACCGGCGCCATTCTCATCGGCCGCGACGAACTTTTCACCCAGTCCGCCTATACCGCCGTGAACCCGGCGACGGGGGGCCCCATCGAGCCGCGCTTCACAATGGCCGGCCTGCCAGAGGTGGAGCGCGCCTGCGCACTCGCCGATGCCGCCGCCATCGCCTTCGCCGAAACGGCACCCGAAACGCGGGCTGTCTTCCTCGAGACCATCGCCGATCAGGTCATCGCGATTGGCGACGACCTGATCGTGCGTGCCATGGCGGAGACCGGCCTGCCCCGCGGCAGACTGGAAGGCGAGCGCGGCCGCACCGTGGGCCAGCTACACCTGTTCGCACAAGTGCTGCGCGAGGGTAGCTGGGCCGGGCTGACGATCGATCAGGCACTGCCCGACCGCGCGCCCCTGCCCCGTCCCGACTTGCGTATGCGACAGGTCGCGCTTGGCCCCGTGGTGGTGTTCGGCGCCAGCAACTTCCCGCTCGCATTCTCGGTCGCCGGAGGAGATACCGCCTCCGCGTTCGCGGCCGGTTGCCCGGTGATCGTCAAGGGCCACTCGGCGCATCCGGGTACGGGCGAACTCGTCGCCCGCGCGGTCCAGCGTGCCGTCGCGCGATGCGGATTGCCCGAAGGCACTTTCTCCTATCTGCCCGCCACGCGCGAGGCCGGCACGGCGCTGGTCACCGACCATCGGGTCAAGGCGGTCGGCTTCACCGGATCGCGCGGCGGCGGCCTCGCGCTGATGCGCGCCGCCTCCGGCCGGCCCGAGCCGATCCCAGTCTATGCCGAGATGAGTTCCAGCAACCCGGTCATCCTGTTCCCGGCGGCCCTCAAGGAACGCGCAGCGGCGGCCGGCGTCGCCTTCGTCGAATCGCTGACGCTGGGGGCGGGCCAGTTCTGCACCAACCCCGGCCTCGTGATCGCCATCGACGGCCCCGATCTCGACACGTTCCTGGCCGCGGCCAGCGAGACGATGGCGGCCAGCGCCGCGCAGGACATGCTGACGCCCGGCATCCATTCCGCCTTCGAGGAGGGCGTAGCCACCCTGGCCGGGCATGCGGCGGTGGTCACCGTGGCTCGAGGGCACGAACCGCAAGGCCCCCATCAGGCCCGGGCAGCGCTGTTCAGGACCAACGCCGCGGACTTCCTCGCCGATGCGGCCCTGGGTGCCGAAGTGTTCGGCGCATCCTCGCTGGTCATCACGGTTTCGGACATGGCGGAGGCCGGCACGGTCCTCGCGGCCCTCGAAGGCCAGCTCACCGCGACCCTGATCGTCGATGCCGAAGACGAACCCGCAGCGGCGCGCCTGCTGCCCGTGCTGGAGCGCAAGGTCGGCCGCATCCTCGTCAACGGCTGGCCGACGGGCGTGGAGGTATGCCACGCGATGGTCCACGGTGGCCCCTTCCCGTCCACTTCGGACGGACGTTCGACTTCAGTGGGGGCGAGGGCGATCGAGCGCTTCCTGCGGCCCGTCTGCTACCAGAACATGCCTGTAGCAATGCTCCCCGAAGCGTTGCGCGACGGCAATCCATGGCAGGCTCCTCGCCGGATCGATGGCGTGTTGAAGCTCTCCTGACGGACCGCAGGACGATGGAGAGGCAAATGGACGATCTCGCCTCCGGCCGGCCACACCCGCGCAAGTCGGCCGGCCTCGCCCTGGACCGCAGGACCATGTTTGCCGGGCTCATGGCCGCCAGTGCTGGATGGTCGGTCTCGTCGGGTGCCATGGCCGCCGCACCCATGCGGCCGTTTCGCGAAACCGGACAAGCGATCGATCTCTGGCCAGGGACACCTCCGGGGGCGTCGGCGCAGATGCCGGTCGAAAAGATCGAAGACCGCTCGACGATCCCGGGCTCTCCCGATCGGGTGATTCACGGCATCGCCCGGCCGCGAATGGTGGCGTTTCGGCCGGAGCGCCCCAACGGTGCGTCGGTGCTGGTCATTCCCGGCGGCGGCTATCGCTGGATGACGCTGGACAAGGGCGGCTACCAGATCGCGCAATGGCTGACCGAACACGGCTACACGGCCTTCGTGCTGATCTATCGCCTGCCCGGCGAAGGCTGGGCCAACCGCGCGGACACGCCGCTGGCCGATGCCCAGCGCGCCATCCGCCTCATTCGCGCGCGGAGCGCCGCATGGAACCTTGCCCCGGACCGCGTAGCGACCCTGGGCCTGTCTGCGGGCGGCCATCTCTGCGCCGATCTCGCAAGCCGGTTCACGACCGCGGCCTACGTCCCCGTGGATGCGGCGGACACGCTGTCCGCGCGTCCCTGGTGCGCGGCTCCGATCTATCCCGTCGTCAGCATGGACGCACGGATCGCACATGCTGGATCGCGGGAAAAGCTGCTGGGCCCCGATCCGAGCCCACGGCTGGAAGCGCTCCATTCGGTCGACCGCGTCGTCACCGCGAACACCCCGCCGCACTTCCTCGTCCACGCCGAAGACGACCCGACGGTGCCGGTGGAAAACACCCTGCGGCTGCGTGCGGCGCTCAAGGCCGCCGGGGTGAAGGTGAACACGCACCTGTTCGATGAAGGCGGCCATGGCTTCGGCATCTGGAACATCGCCGGAAAGCCCGTGTCGGCGTGGCCGGACCTGTGGCTGGACTGGGCCGGGCGCGTCGGCCTCGGCTGAGCCGGCCAAGCCTGGACGGGACGCACGAAAACAGGGATGAACCCGGCCCCGGAGGGGTTGGAGCGGGTTCATCCCTGCGACGATGTCTCTGCGGCGGGCTGGCACACGGGCTGTTGGAGCAACCCGTGTGCGGGGGATTTACGCAGGTGCCCGCAGCGAGGCATTCGCCTTGTCGACAAGGGTGAGCAGGTCCCGCTGCTCGGCGTCGGTCAGGTCCGTGAGAGGCGAGCGAACCGGGCCGGCAGGACGGCCGACCACGTTCATCCCCGCCTTGACGATCGAGACCGCATAGCCCGAATTACGGTTGCGGATCGCGATGTAGGGCAGCACGAAATCGCTGAGCATCGCGATGACGCTTGCCTTGTCGCGTGCCCGGACCGCCTTGTAGAAGCCCAGCGCCCATTCCGGCATGAAGTTGAAGATCGCCGAGGAGTACGTCGTCACGCCCATTTCGAGATAGGCCGGGGCGAACGTCTCGGCAGTGGGCAAGCCGCCGATGTAGGTCAGCCTTTCACCCATCCTGGCATAGATGCGCATCATCAGTTCGACATCACCGACGCCGTCCTTGTAGCCGATGAGGTTGGCATTGCGTTCGCACAGCCCCGCCAGCGTATCTTCGTTGATGATCGCGTTGTCGCGATTGTAGACGATCACGCCCAGCGAGGTCGCCTTGCAGACCGCCTCGATATGCACGGCGAGGCCTTCCTGCGTCGAATTTACGAGGTAGGGGGGAAGCAGCAGGATGCCGTTGGCGCCGGCCTTCTCGACATCGCGGGCGATGCCGGTCGCGATCGCGGTGCCATAGCCGCAGCCGGACAGCACCGGCACCTTGCCGCCCGCTTCCTCGACCGCCGCCTTGACCACCACCGGTACTTCGGCCGGCGTCAGCGAGAAGAACTCGCCCGTCCCGCCGGCGGCGAACAGGCCCGCGACATCGTAGTCCGAAAGCCACGCGAGATGCTCGCGGTAGGCTCCTTCGTCGAACGCCAGGTCCTGGTCGAAATGCGTGACCGGGAACGAGAGAAGGCCTCCGCCGATCTGGGCGGCCAATTCCTGAGGCGACATCGCTAATGCTCCAATTGATCCTGTGCCACTTTGCTAGCGGTCTCGGGCCCGCGCACCCACCGCTTAGAATGGATCAATTCATGTCCACCGGGCATCGATGGGATGTGGCCGGTGGCATAACCTCGCATCTTTCACTGAGGGCGGGCAGCATGTACGCATCGATCATGTTCGAATTGACCCACTTGCGCTGCTTCGTCGTCTTGGCCGAGGAACTCCACTTCGGCCGCGCGGCCGAGCGCCTGCACATGACCCAGTCGCCACTCAGCCGGCAGATCCAAGTGCTCGAGCGAATCCTCGGAGTGGAACTGTTCAACCGCACCAGCCGCCGAGTGACCCTGACACTGGCGGGCGAAACGTTTCTGCACGAAGCGCGACGCATCGTGCGCCTGTCCGAAAGCGCGGCCCTTGCGGCCCGGCGGGTGTGGAAGGGGGAAGCGGGGCGCATCTCGATCGGCTTCACCGCCGTCTCGGGCTACGTCCTGCTGCCGCGCATCGTCAAGCGCGCGGCGGTGGAACTGCCAGGGCTGGAACTGCAACTGCACGAACTCGTCTCGGGCGACCAATTCGAGGCTTTGCACACCGGATTGATCGACCTCGCACTGGTGCGCCCGCCGATCGACCGGGTGCAGTTCGATTCCGCCCCGCTTCTGCTGGAAAGACTGCTCGTGGCCCTGCCCGAGGATCATCCGCTTGCGAGTCGGGAGAGCTTCGGCCCGGCGGACTTCGACGCCATCGACCTCGTGATGTATGCGCAGCGCGGCGCGGGATACTTCCACACCTTGCTCGGCAGCCTGTTCGAACGCGCCGGCGCAGCCCCGAACTACGTCCAATACGTCACGCAGATCCACTCGCTGCTCGGGCTCGTCGGGGCGGCACTGGCTCCGGGCATCGTACCCGAGGCGGCTGCCGGGCTGCATGCCCGCGGCGTGGTCTTCCGCCCGTTCGTGAGCGAGCCCGAGGCCCCGGTGGAATTGCACCTCGCCTGGCGGCGCGAGAACGAAAACCCGGCTCTGCCGGCATTCAGGGATCTGTGCCTGAAAGCGGTTTCGGCAGCCTGAACCGCCGTCCAGGAACCGAGCTCGGTGACGGCGGTCAGTCCATCTCCGGCCAGTCCAGCGTCGGTTGCTGGCTATGGCGGGCCATCTCCAGCGTGATCCGCGCACCCGAGCCAGGCTCGATCCGCAAGGCCACGTCGCGGCTGCCTACCGGAATGCGGCGCGCGCCCAGCCGCACCGCCTCGATCCGGTGCTCGCCATACCCGCCGCCCCGGATCACCAGCCGTCGCGGCAAGGCGGGGTTGAGGTTCACCAGCGAGAGCGTCGTCGCCGCGCCGTCCAGCCTCTCCACCAGCGCCGCCACGTCCTGCGGCAGACCGGGGCGCCTGCGGTCGGCGTCGAAGTGGCGCAGCCGTGCGAACAGCAACGTCCCGCCCTGGTTCGGGGAATTGGGCGACCACGGTGGCCGCGCGACGTGGATCGCGCCCATCGTCTGGTGCATCAGCGCCGTCACCGAGACCGGATTGCGCTCGATCGGGTTGTCGGCAAGCCGCGTCCGCGGGGTGGTCCTGTCCTCCCGCACCCGTACAAACTGGGTGCGCACCCGGTCCATGTCGGCGAGCAGGGCCTGTTCCGCCCATTCGGCGGCCTCTCCGCCCAGGAACCGCGTCCACGGCGTCGGTGCCATGGCGGCACGGTCGCCCTCGCGCATCGAGAGATACCAGATCTCGCCGGTATTGAGGCGATAGGGACCGGGCTTGAAACCGTACCAGCCTCCGTCCCCGTGCATCGTCGGTGCAGAAAGCACGCCGTCCACCTTGCGCGAAGCTGCGTTGATGCGCGCGTTCTGGTCGCGCCAGACCTGCAGGTAGCGGTCGTCCCCGGTGGCGATGTAGGCGTTCATGAAGCCCATGATAGCGCGCGGGATGCGGTTGCGGTCCTCGCGCTTGCCGGTGACGGGGTTGACCGGGCTGAACCCCCAGCCGTAAGTGCCGCCGTACCACTTGCCGCCCGCGCCGCCGCCGACGGTGCCGTCCGGCCCGATGTTGCTTGGCAGGATGCCGCCGTTGGCGCGGGCCCGCGCGGCCCATGCCTCGACATATTCGAGCATCCAGTCCCTGAACCGTCCTTCGCCCGTCAGCATCCAGGCGTTGAAGCCCAGCGCGGTGGAGTGCAGGTTCAGCGGGTTGTCGCCCACCGTTTCGGTATATTCGCGGTAATGTTCGAGCGTGTCCTTGTAGCTGCTCTCGCCGTGGACCATCTCGAATGGCGCGGTGTCGAAGGGATCGCCTGCCCAGTCCAGCATCGTCGCCGGGCGCATCAGCGGGCCGATGCTGCCGTTGAACATCGAGCGGATCAGTCGCAGCTTCGTATCGTAATTGGTCGCGATCGGATCGCGGCCGGTGTAGAAGTCCGCGAAACGGCGTGCACGCTCGATCAGCTTGCGGTCGCCGGGGGTGCACAGGCCGAGCTGGTTGAACGTGGTCAGCCCTTCGGAGATATGCTGCCAGTCCATCTGCGGCGCGAACTCGCGCACGTACATGCCGTTGCGGCCCATCGGCACGTCGCGCGTCCTCGCCCGGCCGTACTGCGCGAAGTGCGCTTCCTGCACCGCGCGGGCAAGCTGGAGGATATGGTCGCTCCCGCCCATCATGTAGAGATAGGGCCAGTCGTTGATCGCCTCGATGGCATCGTCGGGACCGTCGTTGGCCCCCCAGCGCAAGAACGCCTCGATCTCGTGCTTCCGGTTGAAGTAGCGGTCGTGGAAGGCTTGTGCAGCGTCGCCCTGCATAGCGATGAGGTGGCGCTGCAGCACCGCCCAGCGCGGCGCCGCCATCGGCGTGTCGATGGCGATCTCGGGCGCACGCCGGGCCTCGGCGGCGATGCCGGGCACGCCCGCGCCCAGTGCCAGGATGCCGCTTCCGGCAAGCAGGGAGCGTCGGTCGAGGTTCAAGGCACCAGTTCCAGGCGTTCCAGCTTCTGCACGACGACGAAGTAGGCGACGATCGTCAGCAGGCAGTGCGCGCCGACGAACACCAGCGCGGTATCGAACGAACCCGCGCTGGCGACCAGCACGCCCACGACGATGGGAGTGACGATACCCGCGGCATTGCCGAAGGTGTTGAATACGCCGCCCGCGAGCCCCGCCAGCTTGCGCGGCGCGACGTCGGACATCACCGCCCAGCCGAGCGAGGCCACGCCCTTGCCGAAGAACGCCAGCGACATCAGCAGCACCACGCCCCATCGGGTCTCGACATAGGCGGCGACCATGATGAGGCTGGCCAGCAGCATCCCGCCCAGCAGCGGCGCCTTGCGCGCCAGCGTGATCGACCCGGTCCGCGCCAACAGCCAGTCGGACGTCACGCCGCCGGCGACGCCGCCCACGAAGCCGCACAGCGCCGGCACGGCGGCGACGAAGCCCGCCTGGAGAATGTCGAAACCGCGATCCTTGACGAGATAGATCGGAAACCACGTCACGAAGAAATAGGTCAGAACGTTGATGCAGTACTGGCCGAGGTAGATGCCGATCATCATCCGGTTGGCAAGCAGCTGGCGCACGTTGTGCCAGGTAAAGGTGGGATCTCCGCGCTTGCCCTTCTGGCTGTCCAGTTCGACCAGCCCACCGCCTTCGCGGATGAGGTCGATCTCGGCGCGGTTGGCCCACTTGTGGCTGACCGGATCGCGGATGAACGCGGCGAAGGCCAGCATCGCCATCAGGCCCAGCCCGCCCATCACGAAGAACACCGACCGCCAGCCGAGCGTGTGGACCACCCATCCCATCAGCGGCGCGAATGCCACCAGCGAGAAATACTGCGCGGAATTGAAGATCGCCGATGCCGTCCCCCGCTCACGCGCCGGGAACCAGGCGGTGACGATCCGCGCGTTGCCAGGAAACGACGGCGCCTCGCACAGCCCGACGAGGAAGCGCAGCACGAACAACTGCGCCACCACCGCCGCCCCCGTCAGCAACCCCGCGAAGCCCTGGATAGCGGTGAAGATCGACCACGTCCCGATCGCGGCAATGTAGACCGGGCGCGTCCCGAAGCGGTCGAGCAGCAGGCCGCCCGGAATCTGCGCGGCGGCATAGGCCCACGCGAATGCGCTGAGGATGAAGCCGGTCTCGATCGCGCCCAGCCCCAGTTCGTCCGCGGCCGAGGCTCCGGCGATCGAGAAGGTCGAACGGTCCGCATAGTTGAGCGAGGTGATGACGAAGACCAGCGCGATAATCAGAAACCGCACGCGCGTTGGCCGCGCGGCGATGGCCGATGGGACGGCGGCAATTTCGGCTCTACTCGACACGTCCAACTCTCCCTCGTCCCTTGTCGGGCTTATCCTTCGACCAGACTAGGCGAGCGAGGGGCGCCCCATCCATGCCGCAATTCAACTCGATCAATGCCCGCTGCGCATCATCAATCTTACGACCGGCCGGCTTACCTGCATCCACCCCGCCGCAGGCCCCGCCAAGCCCTCCTTTCGCCCCGCTTCTCGCCCGATCCGCAAACCGATGCGGCGCGTGCATCGATCGTGCCCCTTTTCGCGGACGAAGCAGCGAACGACCTCGCCTATCCTCCTCCCATCATTTCACGGTTGCTGACACCGGTATCAAGCTTACTGATAGAGCAGAGCCGGGGAAGCTCAACGACAATGGCGGGCTTCAAGGTCGCCAGGTCGAACAAAATGGGGAGGATAAACATGACGTCTTCTACGCTACTTCGTCGTCGCCTGGTGCGCAGCGCTTCCATCACCGTGCTCGCGATCGCCTGCATCTCCCCGGCGGTCGCGCAGGACCTGCCCCCTCAGCAGGACGCGCAGGCGGAAGATCTCGGCGGCGCCACGGCGGCCGACATCATCGTCACCGGCTTTCGCAACTCGGTCCAGACCGCACAAGCGGAAAAGCGCCTGGCTACCGGCGCGGTCGACGTCATCAAGGCCGAGGACATCGCCAAGTTCCCCGACAACAACCTGGCCGAATCCCTCCAGCGCATTCCCGGCGTCGCGATCTCGCGCGAAGGCGGCGAAGGCCGCAGCATCGCCGTGCGCGGCCTTGGCCCCGAATATACCCGCGTGCGCATCAACGGCATGGAAGCGGTGGCGACGACCGGCGGATCGGATGCCGGCGGCGGCGTCAACCGTGGCCGCGGCTTCGATTTCAACGTCTTCGCCTCGGAACTGTTCAACTCGCTGACCGTGCGCAAGACCGCCTCGGCCTCCGTCGAGGAAGGCTCCCTGGGCGCCACGGTGGACCTGCAGGCCGCCCGTCCGCTGGACTACAAGGACAACTTCGTGATCGCCGGTTCGGGCCGCGCGGGCTACAACGACCTGTCGAAGGCCTGGGACCCGCGCCTTGCCGGGCTGGTCAGCTGGCAGAACGATGGCGGTACTTTCGGCGTGCTCGCCTCGGGCGCCTATTCCACCCGCTCGATCAAGGAAACCGGCCATTCCACCGTGCGCTGGAGCCCCGCGGGCGCCAACGGCGGCTTCAACGCGGCCTCCACCCTGCCCGGCTACACCGCCGCCCAGCTCAACACCGCGCCTGCTGCCGACGGCTCCAACTGGGACAGCCTGGTCTATCACCCGCGCATTCCGCGCTACGATACCTGGACCAACGACATCAAGCGCCTGGGCCTGACCGGCGCGGTCCAGTGGAAGCCCTCGGACCGCACCGAGATCATCGTCGAAGGGCTCTATTCGAAGTCCAAGACTAAGCGCCAGGAAAACTACATCGAGGCGTTGTCTTTCAGCCGCACCGGCGCCAGCGGCAAGTCGCAGTCGATCATCCGGACCGGCGAGGTCAACGACCAGAACGAACTGGTCTATGGCGTGTTCGACGACGTCGACATGCGCATCGAATCGCGCCACGACGAATTCAGCACCACCTTCTACCAGGTCAACTCGGTGCTGAAGCAGGAACTGACCGACACCTTCCGCCTGAACGGCTACGTCGGCTATTCGAAGTCGAAGTTCGACAGCCCCGTGCAGACCACCGTCGTGCTCGATCGCCTGAATTCGGACGGCTTCAGCTGGGACTATCGCGACAACGACCGCTCGCCCACGATCAACTGGGGCTTCGACCCGAACGATCCGGCAAACTGGTCCTTCATCAACGGCACGTCCGACATCCGCATCCGCCAGAACGAAGTCAAGAACGACTACCTCTCGACCAAGCTGGGCGGCGAATGGGATCTGGCCGAAGGCTTCAAGCTTTCGTTCGGCGGCGAATATCGCCGGTTCCGCTACGACACTTTCGAATCCCGCCGCTTCGTAGCGGAAACCTCCTCGGGCACGCTGACGCCGGCACAGGTCGCTGCGCTCACCAGCCCGTTCAACGGCGTGACGGGTGATCCGGCCTATGGCGGCTACGTCATTCCCAACCTGCAGGGCTTCGTCGACACGCTCGACATCTATTGCAACTGCGTGACCACCATCAACGGCCGGTCGGTCGACTTCCGCGTCAACGGCCGCGACGTGGCCGGATCGAACCCCAACGCCACTGCCGCCAGCAACACAGGCAACATCAAGGAAGTCGACAAGGCGCTTTGGTTCCAGGTGGACTTCGAGCAGGAGTTCGGCGGCATCACCATCCGCGGCGATGCCGGCATGCGCTACGTAAAGACGCAGCAAACTTCGTTCGGCTATGGTTTGGCCAGCGGCGTCGCCACGCCGATCACGGTCAAGCGCAGCTACGAGAACTGGCTGCCCTCGATGAACCTCGTCGCCGAATTCTCGCCGGAGTTCCTGGTCCGCTTCGGCGCCGCGCAAGTCATCACCCGCCCGGGCCTTGGCGCGCTGTCTCCCGGCGGCAACCTGACGCTGCAGGCCGCGAACCAGGTGTTCAACCAGGGCAACCCCTACCTGAACCCCACCGAGGCATTCAACCTCGACCTCTCGGCAGAATGGTACTTCGCCCCCGGTTCGCTGCTGGGCGTCAGCCTGTTCCAGAAGGACATCGGTTCGCTCAGCGGCACCCAGATCTCCACGCTGGTCCCCTTCAACCAGCTCGGCTTCCCGCTGAACCTGGCGACCGACCAGGGCCTTGCTCCCGACGTGCCCGTCACCGTGCGCCGCACGATCAACGGCGACGGCGGCAAGCTCAAGGGCTTCGAAGTCAACTACCAGCACCAACTGGACTTCCTGCCGGGCATCCTGAGCAACCTCGGCGTCCTGGCGAACTACACTTACGTCAAGGCCGACCTCAAGTATCCCGGGCCCGGCGGCATCGGCGTCGTGGTCGGCCCGCTGACCAACTTGTCCAAGCACACCGCCAACGGCACGCTGTTCTACGAGGACAAGCTGCTCAGCCTGCGCGGCTCGGTGTCCTACCGTTCCGGCTACGTCGAGGCCTTTGGCGGCGGCGCGCGCGACCAGAACACCGAGGAAGGCGTCAACAGCGCCATCAACGTGGACGCCTCGATCGGCATCAACATCAACGAGGCGCTCACGCTCACGATCGAGGGCAACAACCTGACCAACGAGCGCAAGGACCAGTACATTGGCGACACCGACCGCGTGGTTCTGAACCACACCTTCGGGCGCCAGTTCTACTTCGGCGTGCGCTTCAAGTACTGACGGCTGGCCCCGGCCCCGCGCCCGTCTTCACGGCGAGCACCGGGCCGGGGTCCTTTTCGTCCCAAATGACAGAAAACGAACACGTCGTCATTGCGACACCCGACATGTGCTGCACTCGCAATGACGACGTGACTGGGAGAGACGCAAGGTGACCAACGGCTTCGAATTCAGTCGCCGCTCGATGATCGCGGGCAGCGCGGCGCTGCTGGGCGCAGGCGCCCCCGCTCTTGCGAAGGAGCTGGTCGCTCCTCTCAAGCGCCCGCCTTTCCCGATCGAGGACGACCACGGCCGCCCGGTCGATCCGCCTCCGCCGGGATATTACGACGTCGCCCGCCGCAGCGGTCCCGGCCTCCCCGTCACCCCCGAAACCGAACGCGGCGGCTGGGTCACCAGCGAGGCGGCGGTGGACCGCAAGGGCGTGCGCTACAAGGGTCCCGGCCCGGCCCCCGCGAACCTCCTGCCCTGGGCCAATTCGGACTCCGCGCGCGTCGTCACGCAAGGGCTGATCCCCCCGGTCAAGCCGCTGCTGCACCTGCATCTTCGCGACACGATCGTGTGCCTGGGCGGCGACGGCAACTACTACATGACCGGCTCCACAGGGGACGACATCTGGAAGGCCAACGATGGCGTCGAACTCTGGCGCTCGCCCGATCTCAGGCAATGGGACTACCTGGGCCTCGTCTGGAGCATCGAACGCGACGGCGGTTGGGAAAGGCAGTGGTCGGTGCGCAAGGGCGATTATTTCCGCGCTGTCTGGGCGCCGGAAATCCACTTCATCAACGGCAACTACTACATCTGCCATTCGATCAGCCGGTCGGGTATCGCCGTGCTGCGCAGCACCACCGGCAAGGCGGAAGGGCCTTACGTCCACGCCTTCTCACCCGACAAGCCGCTGCGCAACGGCATCGACGCGACCCTGTTCGGCGACGACGACGGCGCGGTCTACCTGACGTACGGCGGCGCCTTCGAAATGGTCCGCCTCAAGCCCGATCTGTCGGGCTACGACGGCGAGTGGCAGCCGGTCATCCTCGATACGCCCGACCTCGACCCGACGCACCACAACAAAAAGTGCGTGCACCGCGGCTACAAGGACATCGGCTTCGAGGGCGCCACGATGTTCAAGCACGACGGCAGATACTACCTCGGTGCCGTCGATCGCTTCCACCCCAACCGCTACTCCTTCGCCCTGGCGACGTCGGACAAGCCGTTCGGCCCCTATCGCGACCGCTACGAAAGCGTACCCTGCGGCGGCGGCGGCAACATCTTCAGGGACAAGGAAGGCCGCTGGTGGTGCACCATCTTCGGCAACGACGACGAAGCACCCTTCCGCGAGAAACCCGGCATCGTTCCTGCGCGGATGGATGCGAACGGCCACCTGGTCGCCGATTTCACCCCGCGCGATTGATGACCGGCGACCTCAGGGGTTCGCGGCCACGGCGGCCCCGCCAGAGCCTGCGTTGCCGCGGAGAGTGAAGAACGGCAGCGCATGATGCACAACCCAGCCGATGGTCACCGCATATAGCACAGTGCCCAGCCCGACCGTGCCGCCCATCAACCAGCCGGCCGCCAGAACGCTCAACTCGATGCCCGTGCGCACGATCTTGATCGGCCAGCCGGTGCGACCGGCGATGCCCGTCATCAACCCGTCGCGCGGCCCGGTGCCGAAGCCGGCACCGATATAGGCGCCGCCGGCGATCCCGTTCAGCACGATCCCCGCGATCAGAAACGCGAAGCGGGCGGGGTATCCCTCCGGCGCCGGCAATAGCGGCAACGACAGGTCGACCACCGTGCCGATGATGGCGATGTTGAGGACCGTGCCGATGCCGGGTCGCAGCCGCAGCGGAATCCACAGCAGCAACACGATCAGGCCCAGCAGGTTGACCGTCATGCCGAAACTGAGCCCGATAAGCGGCGCGAGCCCCTGATGCAGCACGTCCCAGGGATCGAGACCGAGGTTGGCGCGCAGCATGAGAGCCATCGAAATGCCGTAAAGCACAAGACCCCAGAGTAGCTGGGCAAGGCGTCGTTTTATCATGATTGAAGCCACTATAGCCGATAGGCATTGTTTTTTAGAGCCAATTAAAAGATATTGGCCTTTATGAACTTGACCGCGCTGAGCCCGACCTCGCTTGTCCGCCAACTCGGGTCCTGGCGCGGCAGCGCGGGCGGAGGTGCTGCCTATCGCCAACTTGCGCGTGCACTGCGCCTCCTGATCCTCGACGGCCGGATCGGCCTTGGCGTGCGGATCGGCGGCGAACGCGATCTGGCGCAGGCCTTGGGAGTGAGCCGCACCACGGTCAGCGCCGCCTTCGACCTTTTGCGCGACGAAGGCTACCTGGTGAGTCGCCAGGGATCGGGCAGCGTCACCCGCCTGCCGGCCGCGGGACATGGCCGCACGCCCGGCGCTGGCGACGCAGCCGAGGATGACGCCGAGGCCGGGCCCGACGTCGTCGACTGGACCAAAGCCGTGCTACCCGCGCCGCAAACCGTCTGGCACGCCTATGAACAGGCGCTCGGCCAGATGCCGGCCTTCCTGTCCGGCTTTGGCTACGAAGTGTTCGGCATCCCGCGCCTGAGGTCCGCGATCGCGGATGACTACACCGCGCGCGGGTGCCCGACTACACCGGATCAAATCTTCGTCACCAGCGGCGCACAGCAGGGCCTATCCCTGCTGCTGCACCTGTTCTCCGGACCGGGCGATCGCATCGTCGTCGACCATCCGACCTATCACAACGCGATCGCCGCGATCCTCGGTCACAGTTGCGTCCCGGTGCCAGTCGGGCTTCCTGACACGGGCTGGGACATCGAGGCGATCCATGCCGCGTTTCGCCAGACCGGCCCGCGCCTCGCCTACATCATCGCCGATTTCCACAATCCGACCGGCCGCCTGATGGATTCCGAGACGCGTACGGCGCTGGTGCGCGCGGCACGGGCCACGCATACGCCGCTGGTGATCGACGAGACGATGGCGGCGATCGCCCTCGACGTGACCGCGCCCCCGCCGGTCGCCGCGCACGACCCGCATGGCGACACGGTCATCAGCATCGGCTCGGCCAGCAAGTGCTTCTGGGGCGGCCTGCGGGTCGGCTGGATACGCGCCGACCCGCAGACGATCGTGGCGCTGAGCCGTATTCGCGCGACGCTCGACATGGCGACGCCGATCATGGAGCAACTGGCGGTCGCCGCGCTGCTGGACGGCCGCCTTGCGGGATACGACGCCGGCATCACCATACGCGGGCGCCGCGACCACCTGGTCGCCCGGCTCGCCGATGCGCTGCCGCACTGGCGAGTGCCGATCCCGCCGGGCGGTTTCATGCTCTGGGCGGAAATGCCGCGGCCCGAGGCTTCCGCGCTGACGGCGATGGCACAAGGCCTGTCGCTGCGCATGACGCCGGGCCCGCGCTTCGGCGTCAATGGCGCCTTCGAACGCTTCGTCCGCCTGCCATTCACGCTTCCCGAAGCCGAACTCGATCGCGCGGTCGACCGCCTGGCCATGGCCGAGGCGCATTTGCGCTCGCGCCACGGGCGGATGCCGGACCCGGCGGCATGGGAACTCGAGGCGGAACGGGTGATCTAGGCGGCGTCGACAACTCCGCCGGGGGTGTCCCCGCCCCCCGGACAGGCGGTGCGCTGTTCCGCACACCGCATCCCGATCGTTAGCGCTGCGACATGTCCTCGATGCGCACCGGCGCGAGGCGCGGGCTCAGCAGATGGACCACCAGCAGGGCCAGCAGGTAGGCGCTGGCGCAAATCGCAAAGAGCACCTCGTAACTATGCGTCGCATCCAGGATGTAGCCGGCGAACAGGGCCATGCCCATGCCGCCGAACGCGCCCACGGTTCCGCCGATGCCGACCACCGAACCGACCGCACCCCGCGGGAAGACGTCCGACGGCAGCGTGTAGAGGTTCGCCGAGAACGCCTGGTGCGCCGCCGTCGCAAGACCGATGACCAGCACTGCCGACCAGACGTTGTCGATGCTCTGCACGAACCAGATCGGCAGCACGCAGATGGCACAGATGAGCATCGTCGTCTTGCGTGCGAAGTTGGCAGTGCGCCCCGCCTTCATCAGCCTGGAAGACAGCCAGCCACCACCGATGCTGCCAAGGTCGGAGATCAGGTAGATCGCCGCGAGCGGCAGGCCGAAGGTCTTGAGATCGAGGTCGTAGCGATCGAACAGGTAGCCCGGCAGCCAGAACAGGAAGAACCACCAGATGGGATCGATCAGGAACTTGCCCAATGCATACGCCCAGGTTTCCTTCACGGTGAGCAGGCGCGCCCAGCCGATCTTCTCAACCGGATCGGCCGGGTCCTGCCTGATCCAGGCGAGTTCGGCGGGGCTGACGCGGGGATGCTCGCTGGGATGGCGATAGACCAGCCACCACACCGCCAGCCAGGCGATGCCGAATATACCCGTCACGAAGAAGGCCATGCGCCAGTCGAACCACAGCACCAGCAGCGGCACCAGCAGCGGGGTGATGATCGCGCCGACGTTGGCGCCGGCATTGAACAGCCCGATCGCGAAGGCCCGCTCCTTCTGGGGAAACCAGTCCGTCACCGCGCGGATGCCGGCGGGGAAGTTGCCCGATTCGCCCACCCCCAGGCCGAAGCGGGCCATCGCGAACGACACGACGCCGGTGGCGAAGCCGTGCGCCATATGGCTCACCGTCCAGATCACGATGGCGATCGTGTAGCCCAACCGGGCGCCGAGCACATCGACGACCTTGCCGAAGGACAGGTACCCGATCGCGTAGGCGACCTGGAACCAGAACACGATCCCCGCGAAATCGGACTCCGTCCAATGGAACTCGGCCGCGAGCGTCGGCTTGAGCACGCCGATCATCTGGCGGTCGATGTAATTGATGGCCGTGGCGGCGAAAAGCAGCGCCACGACGACCCAGCGATATCGCCCGACCTTGCCGGGAACCTGTCCGGCCCCGACTGCCTGCGTTCGGCCTATTTCCGCATCCATTTCCCTGCTCCCCTAACGGCGGCCTTGTTATCCTGCCGTACGCGTAGTCCTCGTCAGTCCGGTATTGCCGCCACGATGCCGCAAGCGACGGTCCCATGTCCTTCGAAAGTGGCAAGGACCTGCTGCCCCGGCACGACCGGGTGGACCCCGGTGACCGCGCCGGTCGATACCCAGGTGCCCTCGCTGCAGTCGATTCCCCGCGCGGCGAGGTTGCCGAGCAGGAAGCGCACCGCACCCAGCGGCCCGTCGAGCATGGCGGCAGTGGTGTTTTCTCCGGCGAGGTTTCCATCGATCTCCAGACGCACGGTCACGCCGTCGAAATCGATGGTCTCCCATCCATCGAGGGCCGGGCCCACGACCATGCCAAAATTGTTGCCATAGTCCGAAACCGTCACTGGCGGACCATCCGCGTTTATGCCCGGATAGGGCGAACTGGCCACTTCGATGCCCAGGTGCACAGCGTCGAGGACGGCGCGCGTGGCGTCGTCGTCCTGCGGGACGATACCGTTCCATCCGGCCGCGACGTGGAGCAGGAATTCCGCCTCCGCCGCCGCGAACCCATCCGCGAAGACCGGCATCTGCGGCGCCCCGCTCTCGTCGTCACTCTCGCCAAGGGTTACCACGCTTCCCGCGAAGATCGGGCCCGCCAGTCGGTTGCTGGCAAGGCGCTCTTCATCGGGCGGGTTGATCTTGCCGACCTTCCAGCCGAGGATCGCGCGACCATCAATGCCGATGGCCAGGTCCTGGATCGCGTAGGCGCCGCTCAGATCGGTCGGTGCCTCTCCGGGATAGGACGTCAACGCACGCTTCTCGCGCCGCGCCGCCACGAATGCCTCGGCCACTGCTTTTACCGTATCAGTCAAACCAATCCCCACTAACAAACCCCCTGAAGAACCCCGATCTGAAACTAGACACCGGTGTCAAACCAGGGCGCAACAGTCCGCCGCGCATTTGCCGAGAATGCCCGCCGCGCCGATTACTGCGCACGAAGCTCACTCGCCACCATGCGGCCCGCCACTTTCCAGGATGCAGGACCCGCTCTATGGACCTGATCCGGCAAGCGCATGCCCCACACGATGGTAACCGGTGTCATATTGCCTTTTGCCTTCCTCGAAGGCAAGCCGGAAAAATCAGGTACGACCAAAGGTCAGAAGGATGCCGCATGGCAAAAGGGCAGAAACCTACCATCAACGACGTCGCTCGGCTCTCCGGAGTGTCGAAGAAGACGGTGAGCCGGGTCATCAACAAGTCGCCGTTGCTGAACCAGGCGACGCGGGAAAAGGTCGAATCGGTCATCGCCGACCTCGAGTACGTCCCCAATCCGCAGGCGCGCGCCCTGGCGCTGCGGCGCAACTTCCTGATCGGCCTGATCCACGACAATCCCAACGCGCAGATGGTACTCGGCGTGCAGGAGGGGATTCTCGACACCATCCGCAATACCGAGTTCGCACTGGTGGTGCGCCCGGTAGACCGTCATTCCCCCACTCTCCTCGAGGATATCCCGCGCTTCATCGAGCAGCAGCGCCTCTACGGCGTCATGCTGCTGCCGCCCCTGTCCGAAAACGACGAACTCGCACGCCTGTGTCGCGAGCTTGGCTGCACGGTGGTGCGGATGGGCTCGGCGCGGCTGGACGACGACGCGCATCTCGTCGCTTCCAACGACCAGCAGGCGGTGAGCGAGGCGGTCGCCTGGCTCGCGGAACTGGGACACCGCCGCATCGGCTTCGTCGCCGGACCGGAAGGCTTCCGCTCTGCTCGGGAGCGTGAACTGGGCTTCCTCCAGGGCATGGCCCAGGCCGGCCTCGTCGCCGACCCGGAACTTTCGGCACGAGGCAACTACCGGTTCGAATCGGGTCACGCCGCCGGACGACAACTCCTTTCGGTCGATTCCCCACCATCCGCGATCTTCTCCAGCAACGACGAAATGGCTGCCGGCGTGCTTCACGCCGCCCGCGAACGCGGCATGAGCGTGCCCGAGGACCTGTCGATCATCGGCTTCGACGATACCGCCATCGCCGCCCACATCTGGCCCCCGCTCACCACAGTGCGCTGGCCGATCCGGGCCATGGCCCGCACTGCCGCCCTCAAGCTAACCCGGCCCGAGACGGCAGCGTCCGAGCCCTCGTTCTTCCTGTCGGACCTGATCCGCCGCGCCTCGGCCATCGAATACATGCCCTAGGACGTTGACACCGGTTACCATGACCGGATACGAATGCTCCCGAGAGCTTAAACGGGAGAGTTCGACGTGTACTGCAAGACCTACCACGCCACGCATCCGGACATGATGGATTGCGTTTCGAACGAGGAACTGCGCGATCGCTACCTGGTGACGGGGATGTTCAGGGAGGGCGAGGTCAACCTCAACTACTCGCACAACGAGCGCTTCATCATCGGCGGCGCGGTGCCGGGCGCGGAGCCGCTGGCGCTGCCGTTGCAGACGGTGCCCAAGAGCGCCGAGGGCAAGTCGTTCTTCGAGCGGCGCGAGGCCGGCATCACCAACATCGGCGGACCCGGCGCGATCACCGTCGACGGCCAGCGCTTCGAGATGGGCAACAAGGAATGCCTCTACGTGCCGATGGGCAGCCAGGAGGTGATCTTCGAAGGCCAGGGCGCGCGGTTCTACATCGCCTCGGTCCCGGCGCACAAGGCGCTGCCGATCAGGCACATCACCCTCGACCAGGCCAATCCGCTGGCGCGCGGCGACCTCGCCAACTCGAACCAGCGCACGATCTACCAGCTCGTCATCCCCG
The DNA here is from genome assembly GCF_044813085.1 of Novosphingobium sp. BL-52-GroH. Taxonomy (NCBI): domain Bacteria; kingdom Pseudomonadati; phylum Pseudomonadota; class Alphaproteobacteria; order Sphingomonadales; family Sphingomonadaceae; genus Novosphingobium; species Novosphingobium sp. BL-52-GroH. The sequence continues at coordinate 441,547 of NZ_CP171149.1, forward strand.
GCGTGTGCGAGAGCGCGCAGCTGCTGCTGGGCCTCACCGTGCTCGAGGAAGGCTCGGTGTGGAACACCATGCCCCCCCACCTCCACGACCGCCGCTCCGAGATCTACCTCTACTTCGAGCTGCCCGAAGAGAACGACCGCATCTTCCACTACATGGGCGAGCCCGACCAGATGCGCCACATCGTCATCGCCAACGAGGAGGCCGTCATCAGCCCGCCGTGGTCGATCCACATGGGCTCGGGCACCAAGAAGTACGCGTTCATCTGGGCCATGGGCGGCGAGAACCTCGACTACACCGACATGAACGTGCTGGACATCTGCCAGCTCCAGTAGCGCGGTCCACCCCTCCCGCTTCCTCCCCGCCCCCTTCGTCGTTGCGAGGAGCGCAGCGACGAAGCAATCCAGAGCCCAGCGCGCGACCGCCCGGACTGCCGCGCTGCGCTCGCAATGACGAGATTGGATTCATGGCAATTTCCTTCGACCTCGCGGGCAAGGCCGCGCTCGTCACCGGCGCCAACACCGGCATCGGCCAGGCCATCGCCGTCGCGTTGGCGCAAGCCGGCGCCGACGTCGCCGTGGCGGGTCGCTCGCAGCCCACCGAGACTCTCGCCCTGATCGCCGCGACCGGGCGCAAGGCGGTCAACATCAAGGCCGACCTGGCGAGCATCGAACCCGTCGGCCGCGTCATCGACGAGGCCATCGCAGGCCTGGGCAAGATCGACATCCTCGTCAACAACGCCGGCATCATCCGCCGCGACGATCTGCTGCAGTTTTCCGAAGCCGACTGGGACGCGGTGATCGACACCAACCTCAAGACGCTGTTCTTCCTCAGCCAGGCGGCGGCGCGCGGCATGGTCGAGCGCGGCAGCGGCGGCAAGATCGTCAACATCGCCTCGCTGCTGACCTTCCAGGGCGGCATCCGCGTGCCCAGCTATGCGGCCGCCAAGTCGGGCGTCGCCGGCGTGACCAAGGCCATGGCCAACGAACTCGCGCCCAAGGGCGTGCAGGTCAACGCCATCGCGCCGGGCTACATCACCACCAACAACACCGCCGCGCTCGTCGCCGACGAGACGCGCAACCGCCAGATCCTCGAACGCATCCCGACCGGCCGCTGGGGCAACCCGGAGGACATCGCCGGCGCCGCCGTGTTCCTCGCCTCGCCGGCTTCGGACTACGTCACCGGGCAGGTCCTCGCCGTCGACGGCGGCTGGCTCGCGCGGTGATGCGGCGATGAGCGGACACGTCACCTGCTTTGGCGAAGTGCTGCTGCGCTTCGCCACCCCCGGCCATCGCCTGACGGTGCAGTGCGACGCGCTCGACATGGTCGTGGGCGGCGCGGAGGCGAACGTCGCGGCGGGCCTCGCCTCGCTGGGCCACCGGGTGAAGATGGTCACCCGCCTGCCGTCCGGCCCGCTCGGCGACAAGGCCCGCGCCGCGCTCGGCGCGGCGGGCGTCGATACCGCCCACGTCGGCCGCGCGTCGAAGGACCGTGGCGGCCGCATGGGTCTCTATTTCCTCGAGAGCGGAGCGGGGCTGCGGCCCTCGTCGATCGTCTACGATCGCGCGGGCAGTGTCTTCGCCCTTTCCTCCGGGGGCGATTTCGACTTCGCCTCCGCGCTCGAGGGAGCCCGACTGTTCCACCTGTCGGGCATCACGCCGGCGCTGGGGCGTGGGGGCGTCGCGCTTGCGCAAGCCGCCGTCACCGCCGCCACCAGCGCCGGCGTGCCCATCTGTTTCGACGGCAATTACCGCGCCCTGCTGTGGGACGCCTGGGACAGCGACCCGCGCGGCGTGCTTACCGAATTGATGCAAGCGGCGACGGTGATGATCGGCAACCACCGCGACATCTCGCTGCTGCTCGGCAAGCCGTTCTCGGGCGACCGCTCCGACCGCCGCCGCGAAGCCGCGCTCGCCGCCTTCGACGCCTTCCCGAACCTGCAACTGATCGCCTCGACCGCGCGCCACGTCGTCAACGCCGGCCACCACCGCATCGCCGCCCGCATCGACGCGCGCGAGGACGCCCACCAGACCGCCGAAGTCGACGTCACCGGCATCGTCGACCGCATCGGCACCGGCGACGCCTTCGCCGCCGGAGTGCTCCACAAGTGGCTGGAAGGCGCCGACATCGCCGCCATGGCCGAGGCCGGCCTTGCCTACACCGTCCTCAAGCACACCCAGCCCGGCGACATGGGCCTGGTCACGCGCGACGAACTCGACGCCTTCTCCGCAAGCGGTGGTGACGTCAGGCGCTAGGGCGAGGCGTCATCCACGACCCGGCCGCGATTCTGAATGGCCGAAGGGGAGGACATCAGAATGAATAGCCACACCGCGATCACAAGGCGCACCCTCGTGAAGTCCGCGGCGGGACTGGCCACGTTCACGGCGCCGGCCCCGCTGCTCGCCCGCACCATGAAGCCACCGCGCGTCGGGCGGTACACCGGCGTGTCGGAAAGCGGCGTCCAGGCGTTCAAGGGCATCCGCTACGGTCGCGCCGCACGCTTCACCCGCGCCGTCGCCGAGCCATGGGACGGCCCTGCCCTCTCCGCCGCGACGTTCGCACCCATCTGCCCGCAACGCGCGATGGCGGACGAGCCGCAGGCGGAAGACTGCCTGTTCCTCAACGTCTGGACACCGGAAGCCCACCCCCGCGCCCGCCGGGCAGTGATGATCTATTTCCACGGCGGCGCCTACACCACGGGGTCCGTCACCGACCCCCTCACCCACGGTGCGAAGCTGGCAGCCGATGGCGACGTAGTGGTCGTCACCGTCAACCACCGGCTCAACGCGCTTGGCTATGCCTGGCTCAAGCCCTTCGGTCCGCGATATGCCGACAGCGGCAACCTGGGCCAGCTGGACCTGGTCCTGGCCCTGCAATGGGTCCGCGATCACATCGCTGAATTTGGCGGCGATCCGGCCCGGGTCATGGTGTTCGGCCAATCCGGTGGCGGAGCCAAGATCGCGACGCTGATGGCGATGCCGGCCGTCAAAGGCCTGTTCCACTCGGCCGCCACGATGAGCGGCCAGCAGGTGCAGGCCAGTGGGCCTGCCCACGCCTGGGCTCGCACGCAGGTACTGATGGAAACGCTGAAACTGGCGCCGGGCGACGTCGAGACCTTGCGCACGATGCCTGTCGAGCGCCTAATGGAAGGCCTGTCCGCAACCGATCCGGTGATGGGCGGTAGCGTCTACTTCGGTCCTGTTCTCGACATGACCAACCTGCCGCGCCATCCGTTCTGGCCCGACGCCGCGCCGCAGTCGCTGCACATTCCCATGATCCTGGGCAACACCTGCGAAGAAACCCGGGCCTTCCTCGATCCGCGCGGGCCGAAGCTGCAGGGTTTGGCCTGGGATAACCTGGCGGCGCGCATCCTCCCCGAGATCAAGGTCGACCTCGATCCGGTCTGGGTCGTCGACCAGTACCGCCGCCACGAACCGGGCTGGACGCCCGAGCAGGTGTACTACGCGGCGACCACCGCCGGACGCTCGTGGCCAGGGCAGGTCATCGAAGCGGACGCGCGGGCTGCTGCCGGGGCACGGGCAACCTGGGTCTACCGCCTCGACCGCCGCTCGCCACTAGACCCTTTGCGGGGCGCGGCCCACACCGACGACATCCCCTATGTCTTCGGGACATTCGCCGCGCCGGGCAGCTTCTCGGGCGTCGACGACGGCGCCCGCAAGCTCGGCGCAGCGATGGTGCGAGCCTTCACCGGCCTTGCCAAGACGGGACGGCCGGGCCTTGCCGAGTGGTCTGCCTATGGCCTGCCCGGTCGCGCGACGATGGTATTCGACGACACCGCACGCATGGAAAACGATCCACGCCGCTGGCAGCGCGAATTGTGGGCACTCGCGCCTTACGTCCAGCCCGGAAGCTGAGGCGCTTCCCCGACCACTCTCAATCGTCCTTCGGCGGGTTGGGGTAGGCGATCACCAGCGACAGCGGCTCCGCACCCTTCTGCCAGATGCCGACCACCGCGCCGCGATAGAGGTAGGCCGTCATGCCTGGCCCGAGCCTCGCACGCTTGCCGTCCGAGACGACTTCCCCTTCTCCGGCCATTACATAGTAGACCTCGTCGTGATCGATCGGATGTTCGCCGATGGCCGCTCCCTTGTGAAGGACCCGCCGCCGGAATTCCATCGCGCGTGGCGCAGGGGCCATGTCGGAGATGCGGTAGGCGGTGCTCATGCCGATCGCCCCGTGCGGCGGAGCCTCCTCGCGGACGGTATCGCGTTCGTCGATGACCGCCATCGACAGTGCCGTCGCGCAAAGCAGGGACAGTGCAGCGATCACTTCCCGAATCCTTCCATGGTCCCGTCGCGATCTGGCGACATTACCCGCCTCGCCAGACCCGCGAACGAGGTGACAAGGGCCGCATCGCCGCAACCAACCACCGCGTGGGAGCAGAACCGGATCGCAAACATAAGCTTATGATAAATATATGGAATAGTTTTCAAACCTTCGCCGGTCATCGCTATTTTCCTCCCGTTCCCACAGGTTCTTGACACGGTCGTCTTCCTGCGTCACTAATTAATGACACCGGTTACCAATGCCTGCAAGGAGGAACGTTGGAACCGGAGGGGCGATTTGGAGATCGCCTTCGATGCTCCAAAAAGGGGCGGGAGCAGAGGTGCCGGAACAGAGCGCAAGCGTTTCTCCACGCTTCCTCCTGACACCGGTATCATTCGGCCCGAGAGGGTCTTGAGGGGATGTTTGTGATGCGACAGGGTCTATTCGGAATTTCGCTATTCAAAACCGCGTTGTTCGCCGGCAGCGCGCTTGCCCTGCCGCAGGCAGGGATGGCGCAGGCAGGGATGGCGCAGGAAACTGGCGATGCCGGTGCCACGACCAGTCCGGCGGGCAATCCCGGCACCTCCGTCGATGACGACGTAGCGCAGGAAATCATCGTTACCGGCTTTCGCCAGTCGCTCCAGGCCGCCCTCAACGTGAAGCGCGAATCGATCTCGGCGGTGGACGCGGTCGTCGCCGAGGACATGGCCAAGTTCCCCGACCAGAACCTCGCCGAATCGTTGCAGCGCATTCCGGGCATCTCGATCCAGAAGGATGGCGGGGAAGGCCGCGCAATCACCGTTCGCGGCCTTAGCGCCCAGTTCACCCGCGTCCGCGTAAACGGGTTGGAGACGATTGCCACCAGCTCCGACGGCGCCTCGGCCAACCGCGACCGTTCGTTCGATTTCAACGTCTTCGCCTCGGAACTGTTCAGCAGCCTCGTCGTCCACAAGACCGCCGAAGCCAGCCTCGACGAGGGCTCGCTGGGCGCGGTGGTGGATCTCAATACCGGCAACCCGCTATCGGGCAAGGCGGGCTTGACCGCCGTGCTCAACGTGCAGGGTTCGTACAATGACCTGTCGAAGAATGTCGGCCCCCGCATGGCCGGGCTGCTGTCATGGCGCAATGATTCCGGCACCTTCGGCGTCAACCTTTCGGCGGCCTATTCACATACCGACACGATCGAGAACGGCAACAACTCGGTGCGCTGGTCGCAGGCCTACTTCAACTCGGTCGACGGCAACCCCTGCTTCTATTCGAACGTCGGTCCGAGCGGCGGCGCCCCGGTCAATTCGGGCGGTGGCTATCGCCCTTCCGAGGCGTGCGACGCGGCCAGCCTCGCTTTCCACCCGCGCATCCCCCGCTACGGCGTGGTGGAGCACGATCGCAAGCGCCTCGGCCTCACCGGCTCGATCCAGTTCGAACCCAGCGACAGGACCAAGTTCTCGATCGACGGACTCTATTCTTCCTTCAAGGAGACCCGCGCCGAGCAGTGGCTCGAAGTCCTTGCCAGGTCGAACGAGCGCCGCTTCGATGTAGTCGACCCTGTTTACGACGATGATGGCAACATGGTCAGCGCCACGTTCAACAACGCCTACGTGCGAACCGAAAGCTACCTGCGCAAGTCGAAGACCGAATTCTACCAGGTCGGCGCCACGTGGGACCAGGAAGTCGGCGACAAGTTCCGCTTCACCGTGCTCGGCGGCATGTCGCAGTCGAATGCCGACATCCCAGTCGAAACGACGATCGCCTACGACAACAAGACCGCGAACGGCTTCAGCTACGACTATTCGGACATGAAGTCGCCCTTGCTCAACTACGACATCGACGTGACCAGCCCGGCCAGCTTCCAGCTCGCCGAAATCCGCGACCGCCCGTCCTACGTCAAGAACCGCTTCAAGACCGCGCAACTGCGCACCGAGTGGGACATGGCGGACGGCTTCACCGTCAAGGCCGGCGCGGTGTGGCGGCGCTACAATTTCCGCACCCAGCTGTTCATGCGTGACACTGCGGCCTGCGGCGCCAACGGTACGCAGGACTTGATCCTGGGCACCGTGACCTGCTCGGCCAGTGTCTATGGCCTGCCGGTGACGTCCGACATTTCCGACCTAATCAAGCTGGGCGACGCCGGGCAGCCGAGCGGAACGACCAACGAGTGGCTGGTCGCCGACATCGCCAAGGCGGCCGCCTATACCAACCTTTACGGTCGCACCGCCAAGGAGGATTTGGGCAACAACCGGCGGGTGCAGGAGACCACTTCGGGCGGCTACCTGCAGTTCGATGTGAAGGGCGAGATCTTCGGCCTCGAATACGCGGGCAATGCCGGCATGCGCTATGCCCACACCAACCAGCAGTCGACCGGCTACACCGCTGGCGTCGCGGCGACCGTCGAGCGCAGCTACGACGACTGGCTCCCGTCGATGAACCTGGCGTTCTATCCGCGTCACGACGTGATCCTGCGCGGTGCCGTAGCCAAGGTCATCACCCGTCCGTCGCTGGGCAACCTCAACCCCGGCGGTTCGGTAGACGGCTTCAACTACCGGGTGACTTTCGGCAACCCGTTCCTCGATCCCTACCGCGCGACCAACTTCGACGCCTCGATCGAGTGGTATTTCGCCCCGCAGGCTTTGCTTTCGGTGGCAGGCTTCATCAAGAAGATCGAGAGCTTCCCGGTTGCGGGCCAGTACACCGCCACATTGCCGCAGCTGGGCCTCGGCCGGGACGTGCTGGGCACCAGCACACCTGCTTATATCAACTACGATCCCAACCAGGAGTACGTGGTGTCGGCGCAGGTGAATGGCGAGGGCGCGACGCTCAAGGGCGTCGAAGTGGCCTTGCAACTGCCCTTCAGCTTCCTGCCGGGTTTCCTGAGCAAAACCGGCTTCCAGGGGAATGCGACTTTCATCAAGAGCAGCGCCGACTACACCATCACCGGTCCGGCCGTCTCGGCCTGCACACGCAGCGGCACGACGGGCGCCTGCACCCTCACCGGCGTCACCGCGGTCTACTCCAACACCCTGCTGGGCGTGTCGAAGAAGGCCTGGAACGCCACCGTGTACTACGACGATGGCAAGTTCAGCATCCGTGGATCGGTGAGCTATCGCGGACCGTTCGTCGATGCGACCAGCGCAACGGGGAATATCTTCGAAGGATATGGCTCGTACACCAGCGTCGATGCGGCGATCCGCTACAAGGCGACCGAGTGGCTTGAACTGTCGATCGACGGCAATAACCTGACCGACGAGTACCGCTACCGCTTCAACGACGTCTACGCGACTCGCAATTACGAGAACAACCACTTCGGCCGCACCATCCTCTTCGGCGCGCGGGCGAAGATCTGATATCCCTCACCCTATGCGCGACCTGTCGTCAAGGCGGCGGGTCGCGTATCTTTTCGGGATTTCGCTGCCCCTGAATTTCGTACGAAGCGCGGAGAACATGCCTTGGACTTCGATCGCAGGACCCTGATCGCCGGCTCCTTCGCGGCGGCTGCCCTGGCCCCTGCGGCCATCGACAGCGCGGCGGCGCAGACGCCCCCGCCCACCACCGACCGGGCGCAACCTCCCGGCCTGCCCCAGCCGAGCGAGACGATCGACCTGTGGCCCAAAGGACCACCGGCCAGACTCGAGGCCACGCTCGTCGAGACGGTCAGCGAACGCTCGACCGATACACTCGTCACCGACCGCGCGGTCCATGGCGTGACCCGCCCGCGCATGGTCGTGTTCCGTCCCGACCGGCCCAACGGCGCGGCGGTGATGGTTACTCCGGGCGGCGGCTACCAGCGGATCGTCATCGACAAGGAAGGCTACGAGATCGCCCGCTGGCTGACTGCCCGTGGCTTCACCGCATTCGTCCTGTTCTATCGCCTTCCCGGCGAAGGCTGGTCGAGCGGCCCGGAAACAGCACTGGCGGACGCGCAACGCGCCATGCGCCTCATCCGCCACCGCGCGCGTGACTTCGCCATCGATCCCGAGCGGGTGGCAGCGATGGGCTTTTCGGCGGGCGGCCACTTGTGCGCAGACCTGGGCGGGCGTTTCGCGGCCCCGGTCTATTCCGCGATGGATGCAGCCGACAAGCTTTCGGCCAAGCCGTTCTGCGCAGCACCAATCTATCCCGTCGTCAGCATGGACCCGGGAATCGCCCATGCCGGCTCGCGCACCCTGCTTCTGGGCCCATCGCCCTCGGCGGCGCTCGAAGCAGCGCACTCACCCGACCGCACCGTGCCCGCGGGCGCTCCGCCGCACTTCCTCGTCCACGCCGAGGACGACGATGTCGTGCCGGTCGAGAACACGGTGCGCCTGCGCGCCGCGCTCAAGGCACGCGGCATACCGGTGGAGACGCACCTGTTCGCCAACGGCGGCCACGGCTTCGGCTTGCGCCGCGCCATCGGCAAGCCGGTGGAGGCATGGCCCGACCTGTGGCGGGCCTGGGTGCAGACCATCGGATTCGGCTGACGGGCGCAAACCTCAGTCCCCTGGAACCCGCTTCAGCCCCCCATCTCCGTCGTTCGTCGCCACGGCCACGATCATGGCGACGAACGCCAGGTTCACCTTGCCGCCCTGCGCTTCGCCCATTCGATCCATCTTCTCTGGCAGTATCTTGCTTTATCTTTCTAATTTCGTCCCGATCGGCGCCGGTCAGCGCCAGCCGGCATCGACGAAGTACTCGTGCCCGGTGCACATCCGTGCATCGTCGGAAGCCAGGAACAGCGCCAATGCCGCCACGTCGGCAGGCTGGATACGGTGCTTGAGGCACTGCGCATCGAGGATGTCCCGCTCGCCTTCGGGGGTGTACCACTTTTCCTGCCGCAGCGTCTGGACGTTGCCCGGAACGATGGCGCAAACGCGGATGCCCTTGCCGCCCAGTTCGCGGGCCATGGCGCGGGTCATGCCCTCGATCCCTGCCTTGGCTGTCTGGTAAAGCGCCAGCCGGTCGAGCGCGAGATGCCAACTGATCGACCCGAAGTTCAGGATGACCCCGCCCCCGGCGGCTTCCATGAAGGGCACGGCGGCCTGCGCGGCGAAGAACAAGTGGCGCAAATTCACTGCCATGCGTTCGTCCCAGTATTCCGGGGTCACCTCGGCGATGGCGTGGCGATCGTCGTTGGCGGCATTGTTTACGAGGACGTCGAGGCCGCCCAACAGCATCTGGGCCGCCTCGACCTGCGCTTTGACGAACCCAAGGTCCTTCAAGTCGCCGCGCGCGAAAAGCGGGGTAAACGCCACGTCCCCATCCAGCCGCGCGACCAGCGCTTCGGAAGGTTCCGCAGCGATATCGACGAATAGGACTTTCGCGCCCTGCCGCGCGAAGGCCTCCACCAGCGCCGCTCCGATCCCCGATCCGCCCCCCGAGACGAACACCCCCTTGCCGGCGAGCGAAGGGTAGCTGGTGGTGTTGGCGATCCTTGCGGCATGGGAGGCGAGGGTTGTCGGCATGGTCGTCCTGTGATCGAAAAAAAGGTCAGCCGACGACCAGCTCGACGCGGTTCGCGCCGAGGAGCCCGCGTGCGGCGAGGTTACGATAGAGCGCGGCGATGCCCGTCTCCCATGCCGGCGCATCGCGTGACGTCACGACGGTGTTGACCAGCGTGCCGAGACGTTCGCTGGAGATCGTCACCACGTCGCCGACCTTGTGCGTGAAACCCCGGCCCGGCGTGTCGCGGTCCTGGGTCGGCGCGAACAGGGTGCCCAGGAATAGCACGATGCCATCCGGGTACTGATGCTCGCTGAAGGCCTGGCCCAGCAGGTCGAGCGGGGACCGGCTGATTTCCGACATGCGGCTCTCCCCTTCCAGCAGGAAGCCTTCCGGGCCCTCGATCCGCAGAAGTACGCGTGCCGCTTCGACGTCTGCTATCGTGAAACCCGCGTCGAACAGGCGCACGAAAGGTCCGATCGCGCAGCTGGCGTTGTTGTCCTTGGCCTTGCCGAGCAGCAGCGCAGAACGCCCCTCGAAGTCGCGCAAGTTGACGTCGTTGCCCAAGGTCGCGCCCACGGCGTTTCCTTGCGCATCGGCGAGGATGACGATTTCCGGCTCGGGGTTGTTCCAGCCCGAATCCGAGCGGACGCCGACCGCCGCGCCGGAACCAACGGTGGCCAGTACCGGGGACTTGGTGAACACTTCCGCGTCCGGCCCGATCGCGACCTCCAGGTATTGCGACCACATAGCGTCCTCGATCAGCGTCGCCTTGAGCGCCGCCGCTTCGGGCGAGCCCGGCACGATTGAGCGGATCGAGCCGCCGATGCGCGCTTCCAGCCCGCCGCGAATGTCTTGCGCCTTGTCGGCATCGCCGCGAGCACGCTCCTCGATCACGCGCTCCAGCGCCGATACGGCGAAGGTGACGCCGGCGGCCTTGACGCATTGCAGGTCGATCGGGCTCAGCAGCGCGGCCGCGGCAAGCACGGTTTCGACGCTGCCCAATGCCACGCCGAGCGCGGGGTCGAAAGCGCCCTGTTCGACGAGATCGGAGACGGTGGGGGCAACGTGGCTCATATCATGGACGAGGCCGCCGCCGAGCAGCACGGGCGTCGGCCCTGCGCCGAAATCGAGACGACCGAGGAAGGTGCCCTCGTGCCAGTCGGCGGGGAGCATGGAGAAGGTCGACGTCATCTCGGCGATATCCTTGCGATGGTAATTCCCGACCGGACGCTTTTCTCCGGAACGCCGGTTCGGCCCGGCCGGCGCCGCGTGGGAGCGACGTTCATCACAGCGCGCGGAAAGTGAAGTTGCGGAACCGCGCCTCGCCCGTACCCGCCGCGTAGAGGCCGGGTCGCAGCATGAGGAAGCCACCGCGCACGTTGTGGTGATAGCCAGAGACTTCCATGCCGCGATCGAACCGCTTCCATGTCCTGCCTCCGTCACCGCTGGTGTGATACGAGACGATATGGTGATCGATGCGGACCCGCATCAACATCCGCCGGCCGTGCGAGTGGACGGGGCGACCGCGCTCCATGCCGTACTGGTGGGTGACGAACTTCGCCTCGTCGAAGCCGAGGCCTGCGTAAAGCTGGTGATCGTAGAACAGCACCAACCCCGCCGTGGTGCCGGGGTCGATCTCGATGTCGCAATGGAACTCGTAGGCCTGGTCCCCAGCGATCAGCAGAAGTGGCGAGGAATCGACCGGGGCCGTGCCCCTGCCTGCAAGGTGCAGGCATTTGTCGGCGACGCGTGCTCGCGCCTTCTCGTCCGGACCGGGCTTGAAGAAATTCCAGCGCCGGCCGAGTTCGAGGGTGGAGAAATTGTCCGAGAGCGCAATGCCGTGCGAGCCGGACTTGCTGCCCCCTTTTGGCGCCGCGATCGGCTGCGAAAGATCGCCGCCCTCCATGCGGAACCAGCCGTCATCGGTCCAGGTGACGGGGTCCAGCAGGGTTTGGCGCCCCAGCGTCCAGAAATCGCGCTCGTAGCCATGATAAAGCGACCACCAGGAGCCGTCGGGGCCCTCGAACAGCGTGGCGTGGCCGCGCGACCACCATTTCTCGGCCAAATCCTTCGTCCGCACGATCGGGTTGCGCGGGCAGTTCTCCCACGGCCCGTGGATCGACTTCGAACGCGCGGCAATCACCATGTGCCCGGTAGGCGGACCGGCCGTACCCCCGACCGCGGTGATGAGGTAGTAGTATGCACCGTGCCGCACGATCTTGGGCCCTTCGGGCGAAAATCCCTCGACGTCCCAGTCCTCGGGATAGTGCCAGGGATCGTAGACGTGTTCGACCTTGCCTACGGTCGATAGCCCGTCCTCGCTCAAACGGATGCGATCACCTCCCGACAGGAACAGCCAGCGCAAGCCGTCCTCGCCCACGGCATGGCCCGGGTCGATGTGGTCCGGCAGGCCGAGGTCGATCGGATCGCTCCACGGCCCTTCGATCCGATCCGCCCAGATCACGTAGTTGGCGTTTGGGCTGGCCTCTGCCGGGAAGTAAATGAAATAGCGGCCACCATGCTTGCAGATGTCTGGCGCCCAGACCGACCCGACGTTCCTGGTCAGCGTGGCAATGACCGGCTGCCAGTTGAGCAGATCGCGCGAATGCCACACGACCAGCCCTGGATAGGAATCGAAGGTCGAGAAGGTCATGTAATAGTCCTTCCCGTCCCGCATGATCGAGGGGTCCGGATGGTCGCCCGCCATCAACGGGTTGAGGAACCTACCGTCTCCCAGGTCGGCGATGCGCTGACCGTCGAAGCCCCGGCGATAAGCAGGAGAGGCTGGCGCCGGATCGATGCCGGCGCCAGACGACGTCACGCGCGAGGAGGCAGGCGATCCCGCACCCAGCGCCGTCATCGAAACGGCTCCGAGCGCTGCGGCCAAAGCTTCCCGACGATCGATTTTCACGCGTCTCTCTCCATCTTCCCATTTTATGCTAGCGCTATCATGTATGTCACCGGTGTCAACGGAATTGGCCAACTGCGTTTGGGTATCGAAGACTAAGCTTGGCTTGCGATGACGGATGCGCGCGGCCGTCGGTGCCTTACTTGCGAACCATGCGAAACTGTGAGGGGGCCAGTGCTTCGCGGGAGAACCGTGCCATCCGCACTGCGCCATGGAAGAAGCTCACCCGGCTGTACCGCACGCCTACGGACGTGCGGCCGGGGCCCTGTGGGCGGAAGGCCACCCTGGCCTCGCCTTCCAGGACTCCGTCGACATAGCTGCGGTAGGTAGTGCCGTCGAAGGTCTGCGCGACATGGTACCACCGACCGATCGAATGCAGCCTGGCCGGGTCGATCAGGGCTTGGGCGTAGCCCGGTCCCTTGACGAAAGTATCGAGATACCAGGAGTTTCCGACTACCCGGATCTCGAACAGCATTCGCGTCTGGTCACCCGGATCGTGCGAGGCCAGGTGCATCCAGCGTTGCTCGAAAGCGCCTCCGTCGGGCCTGAAGATCGCCTCCGCCGTGAACCGTGCCGCGCCGGCCAATGGGTGCCGGTCGAGATAGATGGCATCGTCCAAGCCGTCGAAGGCGATGGCTGCGCCGATCGGCGTATCGACCACTCTGGGCTCTCCCAGGACCAGGGGGGTAAGGCCGCCGATATGCTCGAGGTTATCGAAACGCCAGACGACCTGCCCCGGCCGTGCCTGCAACGCGCCCGGCATCAGTGCGGCGGCAAGAAGCAATATCGCGGCCCGTTTCATAGCGCTCCCCTTCCTTCACGATTCAGCGCGGAGGCACGTCCAGAACCACCACGTCGTTGCGCCGGGTTATCTCGGGACCGCCCGTCGACACCCTGACCTGCAGAATCCGGGATGCTCCGGCCGGCACGGATAGCGTGACGCGGGCGGTCTTTGGGGCAAGGTCGAGCGGCGCCGCCAGCGGCGGGATGGGTGCCGAGGCCAGCACCTTGCCATCCACCGTTTCCAAAGTGACCGTACCGGCGGGAGCGGGTACGGAGCCAAGGCTGTGCACGGTCAGGCTCAGGCGGTTGCCCTTGCGCACCACGTCGTCCGGCCCGATGCCGAGGTCCGGCCGATGCTCGGGCTGCAATGCGGCTTTCTGCTTGAGGGTGAACGTCATCTCCGTGCCCTGCCCCGGCGCGAAGACCACCGGCAGCGAGCCGCTTCGCTCCAGTTCCACTTCGCGGGAGACGGAGCCCTGCGTCATCGTCCAGGTGCCAGCAGTGACGTTCCAGGTGCCCATGTCGGCGCGCTGTTCGGCATCCGTCGTGTTGTACGCGGCGACGGTGAAGCGATCGGGCGTCGCGTCCCGTACCAGGATCGCCACCTTCACCGCGGCTTCGGGATCGGCGAAACGCCAGCTCACCGCATTGCCGGGATAGGTCTGGTTCCGCTTGAGCGCGATGCCGCCCAGCCGCTCGCGCTGGAGCAGTTCGTTCGGCGCCTCGACACGATCGCTCCACCAGTGGCCATGCGTGTACATGTACATGTGCTGGCTCTTGTCGGCGATTCCGGCGGCGTTGAGTGCCTCGAGCCAGGCCTTTTCGCCAGTGCCGTTCCAAGCCTCGAAACGGGCGAAGTCGTTCCCGGCCTCGGCGCTCCCGAGCACGCTGCCCTGCCAATCCTTGCGCCGCCCCAGGACGGTGATCGCGTTCTCGTTGATTTCCGACAGTACGCCGACGTTGCCCTTGCCCACCCGGCCAAGGACGGGACGCAGGTACTTGTCATCCCCCGTGAAACGCCACGCCGCCCAGGCCGACTGCAGCGGCAGGGTCGCACCTCCGCCATCCCCCGCGCGCTCGGTGTCATGGTCCCAACTGATGTCGTTGGGGAAGCGCCACAGGCCGTCGGCATCCTGCTTGCCGTGCGCCAGCAAGCCGTCCATCATCCCCGTCACCAGTGCCCGTGCCGACGGATCGGCGTTGTAGACCCCAAGCAGGATCGGCGTGTGCATGATGACAAAGCCGTAAGGCTTCTGCCATGCCCAGGGTTCGTCGCGGTAGATCTTGCGTCCGCCGTACCAGCTAGACGACAAGTGCATGTGCCCGGCCGGATTCACGCGGATCACGTCGCCGAGGGCTTTCACGGTGGCGAACATCCGCTCCAACGCCTTGGGTTCGCCCCAATTGAGGTAAAGCCGCTCGGCATCGGAATTGATGCCTTCCTCGTAGACGTGCAGTTCGTCCGTACTGATATAGCTCAGGCCGTCGACGATCATGCCGTTGGCATAGACCGCGTCCGACAGTGCCTTGAGCGATGCGTTGATCTTGTCCGGGTCCACTCCCATGAGCGCAAGGCCCGGCCATTGCTGCGTAAGGTCGGTATCGTCGGAAATGCCGCCGCCGAAATCGCCGTATGCCACCTGCCGATTGTCGATCCACCAGTTCACGAACCGGCGCGTCAATTTGAGGTCTTCAAGCTGCCGGAATGCCCAGAGCGGCATGCCGGCGGGGGCCTCGGGCTGGGTGAAGGGCGGTAACTGCCCTTCGGAATAGCCGATATCCGCCCAATAGCGGCGCGCTTCGAGGTTGTCGGGGTCGACGCGCAGCAGGTCGGTAATGTCGCCATGAAGCCGGCGATAGAGCGCGGCCCTCTTCGAGGCCGTGTGCTCTTCCACCAGGAAGGCCCAGTTGTCCTTCACCTGGTTGAAGCGATCGGCAACGTGCTCGATTTTCGCTTGCGCCCTGTCCTTGAACACCAGCCGCACCGTCATGCCGTCGAGCGACCTGGCGCCGAAGTCGGAGGAAGCAGAGGCGATCGTCAGGTAGAGGCTGTCCCCGGTCAGGATGCGATCGCGCAAGTCCAGCCACAGCGTGCGCGGCTGGCCCGGGCGGACCGAGACCTGGACGTCGATCATGTCACGATCGGGCCAGATCGGGTCCTTCACGCGGATGTCGAGCGCAATCAAGCCGCGCACATCACCCTTGCCGGCAATCGCGGGCAAGTCGATCGCGATCCCGTCGAGCCCGTCGTGGCTGTTTTCCCAACCATAGTTCCAGGCCCGGGCCAAGGGGCGCCCGGCCGGCGCATCGCCGAAGTTGGAAGGTATCAGGACATGGACGATGGGCATAGCGGCAGTGTCCCGCGCCAGGCTTCCGGCGGCTGCGGCGCTGCCCGCACCCGGCGCCACGCGTACCCCGGCGCTCGGCAGGGCGACCACGGTCGTACGCTCGTTTGCCGGGTAGCGACCCGCGATATGCGCGTTCAGCCTGGCGAGCGCGCCAAGGTCCGGCGCGATCGAAGCGTTGACGGTGTAGCTGAGCTGGAAGGTGCCCTCCGGCACCCGCCCGGGATGGATGTCGTAGGCCCAGATTTCCTGGATCGGCTGCTCCTGCATCGCATTGGTGAAACGCAGGGTCCCGCCTGTCTTCGTCGGTGTGTCGGTGATCGAGCGAACCACGCCTTCGGGCCGCGCGGCCAGTTGGCGCCAGGTTCTGCCGTCGCCGGACCAATCCAGCGAGCCGTAGGCCGCCCCCCGGATCTCGACCCTATTGAAGGTGACATTGTCGGGAAGCGCCAGTTCGTAGGTCTTTCCGCCCTCGACGTAGACGTTCCAGTCCGGCAACTGGAAGTAATCGTCACGGCCTGGAAGGCGCGAGCGATTGTAGACGCCGGGCCAGGTCGTCTCGGCGATGCCGTCGACCCCTTTCCACATCCATTCCTTGAGGTCCTTCGCATCGGCGAACTCGACCTTGCGCACGACCGTTACGTCCTGTTCGAGCGCCGGCGGAGTCTGTGCGTCCCAGCCGAAGCGATGCAACCATGCCCGGCGCACGGCGGCAGGCAATGGCGCGGTCGAGCCCCCCGTCGCAGGCACCTGCCTGACGGCCAGGCGCGCGATATCCTCGCCCGCCAGCATGTGGTCATGGACCCGGATGTCGTCGAGGTCCGAACCGCGCATGAAGTTGTACCGGCTTTGAACCTGGTGCGGCGCGATCACGCGGCCCGCGAGCCCGAACTGGTCGAGTGCCATGTCGAGGTCCGCCGCCTGGTCCCTCGCGGCGACCTGCTTGCCGTCCCAGAACAGGCGCACGCCCCGGGTCTCGTCCCACGCGAAGGCGAGATGGTGCCAGGCGGCCGGGTCCGGCGGCGTGGGAATGGTCCAGCTCACCCTGATCCGCGAAAGGTTGGCATCGGTCACGAAGGCGTCGAACCCGTGCCCGTTCCAGTCGATGCGCAGGAACGCCATGTCCCAGCTCGAATGATCGCCCGCACTGGCCCGGAAAATGACGAAAGGCGCCTCGCCTACGGGCGTGCGACTACGCCAGAAGAAGGACAGGGTGCCGCGCTGTGCGAACATGTTTCCCGGCGCTTCCCAGGCGACATAGCCCCCGTCGGACCAGCGCCCGGCCCCGCCGGAGGCGCCATCGGGAACGATGGCGACGTCGCTCTGGAAATTCGGCACGGTTGCGCCGCCGGCTGTCGTGGCATTGAAATCGTGGTCGAGCGGAGCGTGGAACAGCAACCCTTCCCCACCCTGAGCACATGCTGCTCCCGATCCGGCCATCAGACCGACGCCCGCCGCAACCAGCGCAAGGCGCGAGAACGTCAAAGGCCTGCGAAATCGCCGAATGGTGAAGGACACCTTGTTCTCATCCCCTGCCTGCGCGGCCATGCACCCGCTTGTCGCATCCTGACTATGACACCGGTATCAATCATTCAAGCCGTAACGATGAAAACACGAGCGATGGTCTACGCACTGTGCGACCGTATGAGATTGGGACGTAACTGCGCGGCTGATTCCCACCATTCCGAAACGCGCGCGGTCAGCGCCTTCGCCATCGAGGCACTGCTCGATCCTGATAAGCGGGAGCATGTTGCCGGCGCGATTTCCGCAGATGGCGCAGCGATCTGCGAGGTAGCTGGAGGGAGGGTAAAAGTCATGGCTGCACCGCACCTTAGGCGGCGCAGCCAGAGGATATTACCTGCGCACTTCATCGAACGCTTGCTTCGGTAACCGCGGCACCGGTTGCCGCGGATTCCTTCGCTACAGCCGATGCTCTTACGCCTGCCTTCCGAACACCACGCTAGCCGGCGGCCTTGCCGAAAAGCCCGAGCTTGCGGCGACGCGGCGGCGCTTTGGCGGGAGCGGTGCTCTTGACCGCCGCATCAGGAGCCTCATCGGCGGAGGATTGCGCCGGGATCTCTGCCGTAACCGTATCCGTCGGTTCCGGAGCATCGCTCTTGCCTGCCGGCCCCTTGGCCTTTCGTGCCGCTGTCCTGGCGGGCTTGGATCGCGCCGCCTGCGACTTTACCTTCGCACTCTTGCCCTTCGTCCCCGCCGCCTGCGATTTTTCATCGATGCTGGGGGCAACGTCATCGCCCGCCACCACAGGCGCAGCGACGGGGGCCGACTTCTTGCCGAGACCGATCTTTTCGGCGATCTCGCGACGCAGCGCGGCAAAGCTGGGCGCGGTCATCGGGTAGCTAGCGGGGAGGTTGTATCGCTCGCGATAGGTTTCCGGCGTCAACCCATGAGTCGCGAGATGACGCTTGAGCGTCTTGTATGGCTTGCCGTCGATGAGGCTGAGTATCTGATCGGGTGACGCGAGGCTCTTTCGCACCGATACGGCCGGGATATGCGTCGTTTCGACGTCTACAGCGGCGGATTTTGCGACGTCTCCCGTCAGCGCTTGACGGGTGGACCGGATCAGAAATGCAAGGTCGGTCGATGCCACAGTGTTGTTTGACAGGTAAGCGCTCAACAATTGCACGGTGAGTGCGGTCACTTCAGTGGCGTTGTCGGTATCAGGCATTTCTGGCGGTGCTCCGGACGATTTTGAACAGGTGAAAGTGTGATTTATACAGGAAAACTATACTTCGACGCCTGAACAACGCAAATCAAGCGCAAATGGTCGCCTGACTTCGCTGGCGCGCGCGTCGCTGCGGCGGATTATCAACTCAAGTGTCCGGGTCGAGGATGGCCAGATATTCGCGGCCGGTCCCCCGCACCGATCGGTCGGGCCGCCAGCGCCGGCTGCGCAATGACGGCGTGTACGATCAGAACCGGCGGGAGACGCCGAAATACACTTCCAGGTCGTCGGCATGGCGATCCAGCCCGACATTGGCACCGGCATCGAGCTGAAGGTCGTCCGTCGGTTGCCAGCCCAAGGAAAGCCCGGAGAGATGCTCGACATGATGTCCTTGCGGATCCCTATCGGCAAGCACCTGGTACTCCGCCGTGAGAGTGAGCTTCTCGTTCAATTTCGAGGCCAGGCCCGCCGCCTCGCTGGCGGCGAAATGCCTGCCCGATCCGTCCTCGTCTACCGCCGCGTCGAACTCGGTGGTGGTGACGATGCTGAACCGGTCCGACACTTCATACGACAGCGGCACGCGCAGTCCGGCGGACCAGTCCCCGGCACCGAAAGGTTGCCGGCCGACGGGCAGCGATACGAAGGGAGCTACCGCCATGGATAACCCCGATCCGTCGGGATGTAGGACGTTGCGGCGCAGGCCCAGGGTGACGTCCCCGCCACCATTGCGATGATCGACCTTTCTCAACTCGTCGCGGGTGCGGGAAAACCCTATGCCCGCCCACTCGACCTGGAGTTCGGCATGGTCCGCGACGCCATAGCGCACGAGCACGTCCGCAGCCCGCAGGATGTCCGTCCTGCCGCCGCTATCGCGGTCGGTCGTCCAGTCGCCGACCCCAAGCTCCACGGAATAGGTGCCGGGGGACATCGTGCAGGCGGGCGTTCCGATGCCGGGCCGGTCCGGGCAGTAATCGCGCTGCTGCGCGCCGGCTTGCGATGAGAGAACAACGAGACCGGCAGTAAGAAGTGCCGCAATACGCATGTTGGAAGCCCCCGACTGGATAGACGCTAATACCTCTCTCCCGGCCTCTGTTCCCGGCGAGAGCGAGGCCGGGCGTGCACGAGACCCCGGATGAGACTCGTCATATATCCGACATTCTGTAGCATCGGCGAAGGCATCGATGGATCGCGGAGCGGGCGCGTTTGCCGGTGAGCGACCGGAACAATTGCCTGCGGTCGTCTTTACATAAAGCGAAGGAGATACCCAGATGATTGGCAAGATTGTTGGAGCGATCGCAGGCAGCCAGGTTGCCCGGCATGTCCGTGGCGTCGACGGGACGGGTGGTGCCTTGCTCGGCGTAGCCGCCACCGCCGTCCTGCGCCGCATGGGCCCGGTGGGACTGATAGCGACCGCCGTGGGCGGCTATGCGCTGAAGAAGTACGCCGATCGCCGCAAGGCCGCGCAGACCGGTACGGTCTCCGCCGCCGCGAACGCCCGCCCGACCCAGACACAGGCTTGAAGCAAGGCCATCACACCGGCGGAGGTTGGCTACCGGCGGACCCGGACTGTCCCGCCTCAACGAACCGTTTCAATCCTTGCCTCTCCGCCTGAATTCCATCGTGCCTTCCGGCCTGTGCAGCGTCAGCGTCGGTCCTTCCAGATCGGCAAATGATCCGGTGAGGTCTGCCACTCCGAAATCATTGGGGGTCAGCTTGAAGATCGCGGTCCGGCCGTCGCGCGCTTCGAGCGGCAATCTCTCCGATTTCAGGCGATACGAGGGCATGCTGAAGCTAATGAATCGCACGCTGCGCCGCTGGTCCTGCGGCGGGAACCAGCTATCGCCCGGCGTATATCCCTCCACAGGATCGCCGTGATCGAACTCGACCCGGAAATCCACTCCCGGAACGTCACGACCGTCCGGGCCTAGGACCCTGAAGCCAAAGGGTTGTCCAGGCGTCAGGTCCGTACGGTCGGCGGTGACGGTCGGGGCGACCGGCCGCGGGTCGCTCGTCAGTTCGATGCGCCGGTCCACTACCTTCCAGCGTCCCGAGGCCCGTTCGTCCAACGAGCCGACGGTGAAGCCGTACTCGAACGTACCGTCCTCTCTCAGCAGGATTCCGGCGACGAGTTCCATTTCGGAATGCACATACTCGCCTGCCGGCGACGACCGCGAATCGACCGCCGGTCCGGCATCCTGCGCATGGGCCGGTTGGCTCGCGCAGGCGATCAGCGCACCTGCCGCCACGCCGAATCCCAGAACAGCGCCTTCAACGGCATGCCGTTTCGTTCTCATCCTCACGCCCTTCCATGACATTCGCCGCCACGCGCCCCGTCGGTGTGGTCAGGACCTCGCATATACCTGTTCTAGCACCATGGCGGCAGCTCCCCGCGCATAGGCGCTTTTGTCCCAGACCTTGAAGTGAAGCTTGGTCCGCCGTCGCAAGGCCGGGAAGGTGTTTTGCTCGAGGGCAGCAAAGAATGTGCCGCGAAGCCGGTCCATCATCGCCATCGGCGGGCCCATGATGATGATGGCTTCGGGGTCCTGCATGGTGATGTGATTGGCGACCGCCACGCCCAGATAGTGACTGGCCTGCTCGAGAACCGGCCAGATATCTATTTCGGCGGCCGCGTGCTCGCCCATCAACCTGGCGAAGCATGCATTCATGGTTTCGTACGAAGGGGACGGACGGCCCAGGTGCTCACAGGACTGCTGCGTGATCGACTGGACCGAGCAATAGGCCTGAAGGCAGCCTCGTGCACCGCAGAAACAGGGACGCCCGATGTCCGGCACGATCTTGGTATGGCCGAACTCGGAGGCGATGCCGTGGGCGCCGCTGATAAGCTGGCCTTCCCGGTAGAGCGAGGCACCGATTGCGAGATCGATGTTGATGAGCGTGAAGTCGTCCGCATGGGCGCCTGCCCCGTACCAATGCTCTCCACGCGCGAGAAGGTTGATATTGTTGTCGACCAGCGTGGGAATGCCCAAGGCGCGGGCGACGATGCCGCCGAAATCGCATGGCCCCGGCTCAAACGTGACGATCTGCTCGACGGTGCCGGTGCGGCTGTCGACGATGCCAGGCAACCCTATGCCGATCCGGAAGATGTCCTCACGGCGCACCTGGCTCTGTCCGATCGCATTTTCGAGCGCCGCGACAAATTGCTCGGCAAGGTTCTCGATCCGCGTCGTGGTTGCAAGCCTGGCTTTCGCGCCCCCGAGACTTTCTCCCCTCAGATTCACAATTTCCGTGAGGACGTGGCCATCGCCCGTCGCAGTAGTGCCGATCACGTACTTGCCGGCAGGATTGATCCGCAGGTTGACCCGGGGTCGCCCGGCGGAGCTGGAGACGACTTTCTCCTCGATCACGATTCCGCGCTTGACCAGGTCCGACGTGATTGCGGTGATGGTTCCGCCGGTGAGGCCCGTCAGCGCGACCAGTTCGGTCCGGGCAACCGGTTCTGCCGCACGAAGCTTCTTCAGCAACAGCAGACGGTTAAATTCCTGGTCGGAAAGACGCATGGACGTCTCATCCACGAATTGGCCAACCTTCGCAATACCGGCGTCCGGTCGGTTATTTTAGTGACTAAAATTTTCTCGCGACAAGCTTTCGCGAATCTGCCAACCCTGTCTCTCCACCGCCAGCACATGTCGATACAACGACAGCGGCGACGATGGGACCAATCGGCAACCCGGAACAAAATCCGCAGGTGCCAGGCAGGGGAGAGAGCATGAAAAGGACTTTCGGATACGTCGGTCAGTGCGCCCTGATCGACGTATCGATGATCCCGCTCGCGCCGTTCGCGGCCATCGCGCAAGAAAGCCAAGAGCAGGATGCCGAGGCGCCGCTGAGCGGCACCGGCCGGCTCGCAGACCGTTTCGCTCGACACGCCGACCATTGCCGCGGTGCCAACTCGACCGCGCAACTCCTTGCCAGCGTCCCGCACGCAGCCTCGTTCAACGCCGCGCCGATCGTATCGGCGATCAATTCGAGCCAGATCAGGATCAACCGCCCGAACCTGCGCAACCTGCCGGGCGCGTCCGGGGGCGGCTCGTCGACGCTGATCCTTGTCGACGGCCATCGCCCGGCCGGCATGAGTCCCGCTTCCCCTTCCCGAGAATACGGAGCTTTCCCATGAAGCGTGCGTACGAAACAGCGAATACCAACACCAGGACCGGCAAGCGCGTAAGGCTGGCATTCGTGTCCGTCGCGATCGCGGGATCGGCCATCGCCCATGTCTCGCCGGTCGATGCCCAGCCCGCCCGGACGACGACGGCAGCCGCCCCCGCTCCGGACCCGCTGTTCACCCAGCCCTACATCGACATCGACGAATGGCGTGATGCGCCGGTCCGCCATCGCTACGTCCATGGTGGCTTCAAGGGAACCGACACCCGCTTTTCGTTCTACCTGCCGCCCAAGGACCGTTACCAGGGTCGCTTCTTCCAGCACTTCACGCCCGCTCCGGACAACGAGAACCTGGCGCAACGGCCGACCTCGCCTGCCAACGACAAGATCAGCTTCTCTATCGCCAGCGGCGGATATTTCGTGGAAACCAATGGCGGCGGGCCGGCGGTGGCTGGCTTCGGATCGGCCGAACCTACGGTCGGCGCCTATCGCGCCAATGCAGCCGCCGCGCAGTATTCACGGGTCGTGGCATTGCAGATGTACGGGGGAAAGCGGCCTTACGGCTATGCCTATGGCGGCAGCGGCGGGGCCTATCGCACGGTCGGATCGATGGAGAATACGCGCGGAGTCTGGGACGGCGCCGTTCCGCACGTACTTGGTTCGAGCATGGCGATTCCCAACAGCTTCACGGTGCGCATGCACGCCATGCGCCTGCTCAACGACAAGTTCCCGCAAATCGTCGATGCCATGGAACCGGGGGGCAGCGGCGATCCCTATGCCGGGTTGAACGACGAACAGGCCGCGGCCTTGCGCGAAGTGACCCGCATGGGCTTTCCGCTTCAGTCGTGGTTCGGTTGGAAGACGATGGGCATTCACGGTTTTGCCGCCCTTTATGGCGGCGTGGTGATGGCCGACCCAGGCTACTTCACCGATTTCTGGACGAAGCCTGGCTACTACGGCTTCGACCACCCCGAAAGCTTCACGGGATACAGATTGCAGCACAAGGCGACGATCGCCGGTCTGATTACCGGCGCGGATGCCCGGCGCCAGAAACTCGAGACCAGCGTGACCAACGGCAAGATCGCCGGCAACGTGGACGACAGCTTCGCGGCAATGCAAGGCAAGGAGGCGCAATATGTCGTTGCGGTCCGCCTGTCCTCCCCGCCACCGGCCGTGCAGTTCCTGGGCGGCGATCTCATCGTGCTTTCCGGGGCGGCCAAGGGAACCCGGCTGACCCTGAGCCGGATCGAGGGCGACACCGCGATCTTCGGCATCGTCGATCCGGCCGTAGCCGCAAAGCTGGCCCGCGGTGACGAGGTCCAGGTCGACAACAGCAACTTCCTGGCCGCGCAGACCTACCATCGCCACCAGGTGCCGGGCCCGGAATTCAAGGTCTGGGACCAATTCCGGGGTGCGGACGGCAAGCCGACGTACCCGCAACGACCGATGCTCCTGGGCCCGATCTTTACGAAAGCGACGGCGGGCTCGGTCCCGGAAGGCAATTTCGAGGGCAAGATGATCCTTGTCGAATCGCTGTGGGATCGCGAGGCCTATCCCTGGTCGGCGGATTGGTATCGTGCGCGGGTCGAGAAGCATTTCGGCGCGAAGGCGAACGACCACTTCCGCCTCTGGTTCACCGACCATGCCCTGCATGGCGACAGCGATACGCAGGAAGATGCGATCCATACCGTCAGTTACGTGCCAGTTCTCAACCAGGCGCTGCGCGACGTCGCGCTCTGGGTCGAGAAGGGGATCGCCCCCCTCCCCTCGACGAACTACCGGTACGAGGACGGCCAGATCATCGTGCCCCCAACCGCGGCCGCGCGCGGCGGCATCCAGCCCGTGGTCACGCTGACAGTCGATGGCCGCGAACGCGCGGACATCACCGCCGGCCAGACCGTGACATTCAGGGGAACGATCGACGTACCGCCTGGCGCGGGGACGGTCATTGCGGCGGAATGGGACTTCGAGGGGGCCGGGACGTTCGCAGTCCAGTCCGCCATCGCCCCAAAGGCGAAAACGGCCACGTTCACCATCACGCACAAGTTCGATACGCCCGGAACCTATTTTCCGGTCTTGCGCGGCATTTCCCAGCGCGATGGCGACAGGGTCACCGCATTCGGGCGCATCCAGAATCTCGGAAGGGTCCGCGTAACGGTCAAGTGACGCGTTCGACGAGGCGCGGCAAAAAACGAGGGTGGGCGCCGATGCAGCACATCGCCCTCGCGGTCGGTGGAGACCGCTAGATCGATCCATGGCGACATGCCCAAAATAGCAACGTAGCGTATATTTATCAACTTGCGCTCACCCATCGATAAAAGTACGATGCGTATCTTAAAGAGCATCGAGACATCGTCGTTTCCAAAGCGGCGCGATGGGGAGGATATTGGAATGCGGCCCTCTTCCAGACGTAAGAACATGCTGGGTTGGCGCGACCGCTGCTCGAACGTTGACTGCAGGCATGCGCGACGATCCGATGAAAGCCCATTCGCTTTCGAGGATGCCAAAGCATGACGTTTGCTTTGGACAGGCGCACCAGGGACGACGGCGACTGCCTCGCCGCGATCCACCCTGCGGATTTCTTCGCCGACACGCTGCCCGGGCTACTGGGCGCTCATGGCCCGATCGCCGCGGCCGCATACCATGCGCTATCCGCGAAACCTCTCAGCCTCGACGTTGCTGGAGACGTGTGGACGCTATACTCTTCCGGCGAGACGATCGACATCGCCAGGTCGCCGCTGGCAAATGCCCTGGTCGTTTCACTTTCGCCCACCCAGTTTACGGACCTGGCTCAAAATCAGATAACCTTCAACGGCCTGCTCGTTGCGCGCAGCCTGTCATTTCACGGCGGCACGCTTGAAGACGTGTCCATCTGGGATTCCCTGTGGATGGCAATCCTGGAGGGCTGGCCGGTGGTAGATCCAAAGCTGGATTTCCGCTCCCTCGACGGAGACCCGCTCGATCTGTGCCGAGCCTTTTCATCCGACGATGATCCGGCAGAGATTGCCCATTTCCTTCGCGAAACCGGCTTCGTGCTTCTGCGCGGCTGGATCGATCCCGCCGATGTCGAGGCGATTTCAGCAGACATGGATCACTCGCTGGGCGACTATCGCGAAGGCGACGGCAAATCCTGGTGGGCAGACATAGCCGACGGGTCGCGCGTCTGCGTCCGGCTCCAGGAATTTGTCGAGCGATCTCCCACGACGGCCGCCATCCTCTCCGGCGCGCGATGGGAGCGGATGATCCGAATCCTGGAAGGGATGGATGCCTTGGCCCGAAAGCCCGTCGAAGGGCGTATCATCGAAGCCCTGTTCAAGCCCGTCGGGGTCGTTTCAGGGCCTTCGGATCTCTCGTTCCACCGCGACTGCCACCTCGGCCGCCACAGCTATGCGTGCGCGCGCATGACGGTGGGCATCGCCATCACGTCCGCCAGCGAAGCGAATGGGCAGCTTAGGGTGATCGCCGGGTCTCACCGCCTCGCCATGCCGGTGGAAATCGCGAAGACCGCACCGTACCTGCCTGTAGTGGCGCTCTCGACCGCACCGGGCGATGTCACCGTCCATCTCTCCTGTACCCTGCACGATGCGACCAGTCCGGTCTCCGCCGAACGTCGCGTGCTCTACACCGAAATTCCGCTCGAACCCAAGGGCGGGGTGCTGGTCGACACCTCGGTCGGACACTTGCGCGAACGGGTGAACGATCTTCTTCGCGATCAAGATACGTCGCGGAGATAGCCGTCCTGCCCGTGAACCGAAACCGCTGATCCCGGTTTGCGGCACAGCCGGATTGTGTCATGTGGGATGGCGGCCTCGGACGCGGTCGTTTCAGCGAAGTGCCGGGCCCTGGGGTCATCGCCTGTCCCCGAGCCAAACTGTCCGGGAAAAGTTCGCCGACCCAATGCCGAGTTGCCCGAAAATGCCCGCCTCCAAGCCCGAGAGCACAAAGACCGCAAACATTCGCCCGACCGGGCGAGGCCGGCCTTCGCAAAGGCAGTCCCAGGCAATCACGGCGGCCATCCTCGATGCGGCGACCGCGCTGTTCCTCAAGGACGGCTTCGATGGCACTTCGATGGAAGCCGTAGCTAGCGCGGTGCAAATCCCGAAGACCACGCTGTACAAGCGCTATCCCGACAAACTCGGACTCCTCAACGCCGTGCTGGCCAACAAAGTGGCGTCATGGTCGCAAGTGACCTCGAAACAGAACACCAAGCTCACCAGCGACCTGCGACAACGCCTCACCCACAACGTGACGACCATGCTCTTGTGGACGACCAAGTCCGAAGTGCGCGCATTCCGGAAACTCGCGCTGAGCGCATCGGGTAGATCCAGCGGCGCTCTCACCGACTTCCTGGGCTACACCGGCATGGTGGATTATCTCGGCTCCGAAATTCGCGTCCATGGGCCGGCATCGGGCATTCACGCCAAGGCGCCCGAACGCATTGCCGAGGCCATCATGGCCATGATCTCGGGTTGGGTGAACAGCCGAGGCGCCGAGACTCCGATTTCCGCAGAAGACGCAAGCACCCAGGCCGCGTTCATCATCGACGTCCTCGTGGATGGACACCAAGCCTGGTGACATCGCCGGTCCCCGAATGAAATACCCCAACCGAGGCGTCGCCACGGAGATCGTGTCGCCGCAGCCCGGCGACACCCTCAGGACCAGGCTGTTCGAGCCCAACCGCAGCGTGGCGGTCGAAGCCAGCCCGCCTACCGCCGCGCTGACCATGCAGGCTCTGCAACTTCGTGGTGGGACCGGCATCGGGCACGACGAAATCGGGATTGGCGGCGCCCTCGACGGCGCTGCCAGGCGCCCGGCGCCAGTTCTCACGGGTGATGCCGACATCGTTGTAGCTCGTCGCCATCTCGATCGCAGGAATATAGACGAGGCGGGTCTTCGGGTTGAAGGCCATCGGCAGCCAGGTATGGGCACCGACGGGGCTAGGCCACATGGTGAAGGTCTTGCCGTTCGGGTAGCGGGCACCGGAGTTCTCTACCGGCCGTCCACTCTTGAGGTCGATGCGCGAGGCCCAGGTCACCTTCACGAAGGGCTTGGCAGAGATCAGCTTACCGCTGATCCGATCGATGACGTAGAAGAAACCGTTTTTTAGGCGCGGTTATCAGGACCTGCCGCCGCTTGCCGTCGATATCGAGATCGGCCAGTTCCATGCCCATCGAGGCGTTGTAGTCCCAGCTCTCGCCGGGGTTGACCTGATAGTGCCACTTGTAGGCGCCGGTCCGCGCATCGAGCGCCCCGGCCGCCCGATCGACGCCGGAGACCTCGCCATCGCCCGCCGCCAGTTCGCCAACCTCGGCTATGCAATGGTCCACGATCTCGCAATGGGACGGCTCGACGGAATCGAACTGGGCCGTCAGCTCTGCTTCGGTCTCGTCACTACCCTCCGGTCGCTCCTTGGCGACGGCTGGCGCCAATGCGGCAAGTAGGCCGACCCGCGCTGTCGACCTGCGAGATTAACCTCCGTGTTTGCCCCGGTATTGCTGGTGCGAATTTAGATGCCGTAATGGGCCCGCATCTAGTGTGCCTGCCCACCCGGACGGGGCACGAGGTGCGCGTGCAGTGCGGTGGCGTCTGCTATCCAGGCAGGCGCGGCGGCGCCTTCGAAGTGGGCTGCCGCCCGGCGGTCGCCCCGCACTAGCACGACTTGTGCCGCGGCCTCGGCGGTGGACACTGCCGGCAAGGGCGCTTCTGCGCTTTGCACCCTGATCTCCCCGGCATGGTACGGCCTCTCGCCGATGCGCACCGAACCGGCGACTACGGCTATCAGCAGTTCGGTTTCCCAGAGCGATGCCGGCAGGATGGTTTCGCCCGGACCAGCCTTTACCACATGGATAGCCGGGCCAGCGGTCGGCTCACCCAGCAGGCCGGAAATCGCCGCGCCTTCGGACAAGGCCTCGCCCCGCCCGTTGACGAAGCCGCGGACACACGATCCCCCCGTAGTGGCGACGGCGGCCGTTCCCCGATTTCCTTCCGGGAGGGGATAGGGCCTGCCCTCCACCGGCGCGCCGTAGATTTCGTCATATTCGAAAACCGTCAATTCGTCTTTTTTGGTCGCGATCGTCGCCTGGTTGCCGCGCCTGTCGCCCATCACCAGCATCATCCAGTTCTCCGGCGCGACGGGATGCTCCTGATAGACCATGCCCGATTCCTGGAACGAATAGTCGCCCGGATTGAGCTTGCGACCGGCCAGGCTCCACTGCCCGCGCAGGATGGTGCGGAACTGGTCGCTGCCGTGGTGGTGCAGCGGATCGATGCTGTGGCGCCAGTCGAGCGGTTCATCGTCGCGGATCGACACCAGGCCCAGTTGTATCATCGGGCCGACCTGCTCGTCGCCGATGCCGAAGATGAAGGCGCGCAACGATCCTTTCTCGGTCAGCTTCGGCCATGCGTCCTTCGCAGCATAGGAAAAGTCGAGATGATCGCCTTCGATCGCCAGTCCGCCATGTCCCTGAAACATCCGCCTCTCTCCGTCCGTGCCTGGCGATCGCGCGCCTGGCTCTCGGGACGCTGATAGGACGAAACGCAGCATCCATGGAAAGCATAACTGCCGCGCCTATATGTCGATAGGACATGCTGGGACATGCTGGGACATCCGCTAGAGCAGTGCAGGTCTCGGCTGGCGCAGCGCCAGGTCGATGAATTCGCGGACTTGCGCCTTGCGCCGATCGACATACGCGAAGCCGATGTCTGCCGTCTGCGGCGGGTTGAACCGTCGCACGGCAACGCCCTCGTAGCGGCTGGCGATGAAGCGCCAGGCATGGAACGAGCCGACCCCCGCCTGCACCATCGGAAACAGCACGCTCAGATCCTCGACTTCGAGCACGATGTTCGGCCGGATGCCGGCCCGCAGGAACAGGTCGTCGAAGGTCTTCTGGCGGCGGGTCGAGGCCTGGATCGAGATCATCGGAATGGTCGTGAGATCGCAAAGCGTGACCGGGTCGGGCAGGTCGAGGTCGGGTGGCGATACGAGCACGACCTCAAGGCTGTCCCATGCCACCCAACGCGCCCCGTGGCTGAGGGTAGGCATCTGCCCGAAGACGATGTCGATCTGTTCGTTGGCCAGGGCGTCGGTCATCGCCTCGACCGATTCAGTGGTCGTCAGGTTCAGGTGCATGTCGGGATAGCGCTGGACCAGATCGTGAAACGCCGGTGCGATAGCGGCCAGCATCGTCGACTGTGCGGCGATGTTGAGCAGCGGGGCCTGCCGCTTCAGCAGGGCCGACCGCTGAACTTCCTGCACCGCCGCCACGGCCCGTCGCGCCGGTATCAGCGCAGCCTCCCCCTCGGCCGTCAATATGAGCTTGCGGTCGCTGCGCTTCAGCAGGGCCGTCCCCAGTTCCTGCTGAAGCTGTGCCAGCGCGCGGGACAGCACCGGCTGGGTGACGCCCAGCCTGGCGGCGGCCTGGGTCAACGAGCCTTCGTCGGCAACCGCCGTAAGGTAGCGAAGCTGTTGCAGAGTGATAGCCATACGGCATGGGTAGCGGACGGGCTCCGGAATTTCCCCTGCCGGAAGAGAGGTGGCAACGGCCTTTTCCGTACCGGCCGAATCCGCGATCGGGCACTTGCCATGTCTTGATGACATGTGAAGCCCGCAGTTATGTCCGCCGGTCGACTTGCGCCAGCGCCCGTGGATTTTATTCTCCATCATGCGGTTCCGCCACCGGGCGGGAACGTGAAATGCCAACAGGCAACATATATATCGGGGGAGGATGCGGGACATGCCGATGCGGCGACCGGGACACGTGACTTTGGCTCTGGCGATCGGGGTGTCGCTGCCGTCCGTTGCATGGGCGCAAGCCCCGCAGCAGGAGGCGGTCAGCCTGGACGACATTGTCGTTACCGCCCAGCGGCGCGAGGAGAACCTTCAGACGGTGCCGATTTCGGTAACCGCGCTAGGCACGGTCAAACTGGAACAGCAGCAGGTTACCGACGTCGTGTCGTTGACCCGCGTCGTGCCCGGCTTGCAGGCCAAGCCGACCCTGACGCCGCTCGAAATATCGGTCGCCATTCGCGGCGTCACCCAGTTGGTGCCCTCGATCAATGCCGACCCCGCCATCGGCAGCTATGTCGACGGGGTCTACAACGTCGTCAATGCCGGCTCGAACAACGCCATGATCGACATGGAGCGGGTGGAAGTGCTGAAGGGCCCGCAGGGCACGCTGTTCGGCCGTAACACCATCGGCGGCGCCATCAGCATCACGACCGCCAAGCCCACGCCCGAATTCGGCGGCTACGTCGAGGGCAGCTACGGCAACTACGATGCATGGACCGGCACCGCCGTCCTCAACGTGCCGTTGCGGCCGGGGATCATCGACACCCGCTTCGTGTACCAGCACAGCCAGCACGACGGCTACGGCCGCAATTTCACGACCGGCAATCCGACCAGCACGTTCAATCAGGACTACTTCCGCGGCACGGTGCGTCTCAGCCAGGACAGCGGGACCGAGGCGCTCATCAGCGGCTTCTACGCCAATGCGGAGGGCTTCGGCTTTCCCACAAATCTCGCCTACTTCGATCCCTCCAATTTCCTCAACGGCCTGATCCCCGCTCTCAGCGGCAATCCCGGTGACCTTTTGAGCAACTACGTGAATGCCGCCGGACGCGGCCGGCACGACAGCTACTCGAACACCGATTCGCGGTTTGCGCTGCGCCAGTTCGGGATCACCGGAACGCTCAGCGTGCCCGTCACCGATGCCGTGAACTTTCGTTCCATCACCGCTTACACCCGCACGCGCTACAATACCGCGAACGATCTGGACGGCACGCCCTACGACGTTCTGGAACTGGTAGACTATCCCATCGCGACCAAGCAGTTCTCGCAGGAAGCGCAGCTCTTCGGCGATGCGCTCGACGGCCGGCTGACGTGGATAGGCGGGGTCTACTACTTCCAGGTCACGGGCAGTCAGTTCAGCCAGGCGGCGGTGCTGCA
This sequence comes from Novosphingobium sp. BL-52-GroH, assembly GCF_044813085.1. Classification (NCBI taxonomy): domain Bacteria; kingdom Pseudomonadati; phylum Pseudomonadota; class Alphaproteobacteria; order Sphingomonadales; family Sphingomonadaceae; genus Novosphingobium; species Novosphingobium sp. BL-52-GroH. Next base: position 473,034 of record NZ_CP171149.1, read on the forward strand.
GTCGCTCGTGGGCCCCACCGTCAATATCGGCGGACCGATCATCAAGAACCAATCGTATTCCGCTTTCGGCCAGGCGACGTACGAGATCGCGCCGGGGCTGCGTCTGACGGCAGGCCTGCGCTACGTCGTGGACAAGCGCCGCGCGCTATATCGCGATCACATCGCCACCAATGACTACACCTACCTGGTGTGCAGCCTGGCCAATGCCCCGGGCGATCCCGACCCCCAAGCCTGCCGCTTCGAGGACCGGGCGAAGTATCACTACTTGCCCTTCACTCTCGGCGTCGACTACGAGGTCGCGCCCGGTGCGATGGTCTATGCCAAGGTCTCGCGCGGGTTCCGGTCGGGTGCCTTCGGGCTTACCGGGCCGGCGGCCACCTTCCCCGGCAACGGCATCACGCCGGAGCAAGCGGCCGCGGCCAACACCTCCGCCATCGCCCAGTTCGGCCCGGTCGCCCCTGAAAAGCTCGTCAGCCCGGAAGTGGGCATCAAGATCGACCTGTTCGACAAGCACCTGCGCATCAATGCCGCGGGGTTCTATTCGGACTACAGCAACATCCAGCTCAACGTGAACGGCGACGTGCCCGCGGGCTGCACCAGTTGCACCCCGCCGGGCGTGCTGACCAACAGCGGCAAGGCGCGCATCTGGGGCGGCGAGATCGAGGTCTCGGCAATCCTGGGGCCACTGCACATCGACGGCGCCCTCGGCTATTCCGACCCCAAGTACGTCGAGGGGCCGCAGAAGGGGCAGCCGACCGTCAACGTCTCGAAGCTCAATACCTCGCTCAACGCTACCGTGCCGATCGAGACCGGCGCCGGCACCCTGACCCTCGGCGGTGGCTGGTCCTATCGTTCCAAGATGGTCATGTACTCGCTCTCGCCGGGCCTTTCGCCCGCGCTCTATCCCACCTTCTCGCAAGACGCTTTCAGCCTGTTCGATGCTCGGGTCTCGTTCGATTTCGCGAAGGTCCCCCTCGTTCTCGCACTGTTCGGGCAGAACCTGGCGAACAAGCGCTACATCGCTGCAGGGACCAGTTTCGCGCCGCCGCTGGGTTTCACCAGCAACAGCCCCGGCGTGCCCCGGACATACGGCGTCAGCGCCAAGTTCACTTTCTGAACCAAAGGAGCCGCACACGATGCTGCATGCCGAGGGAATGACGTTCGGGGCGGGTCACAGCGACCTCAGTTTCCGCGATCCGACCGGCTGGACACGCGTATCGGCAGGCGATGGCTCGCCGCCCAGCTTGTGGATCAGCCTTGGCGATCCCCAGGCGGGCCCGGCGGTGCAACTGGGCATCTGTCCGCCAGTGCCACAGGCGATGTGGCTTGATACCCATTACCACGCGACCGACCAGTTGCGCGCCGTCGTCCAGGGTGGCTTCCAGCTCCAGCGCAAACGTATGGGGCCGGGGGACTTCGGCTATCAGGCATCCGGCATTCCCTACCGCGAGGGACTGGTCGACGGCGGTGACGCGCCCTTGTGGATGTTCGCCGTCCATGGCGATCGGCGCGGCGCCCGCTCCACCACGACGCGGCACGACGGCTCGTTCGAACTGGGCGAGGTGGCGGAGGACCAGCTCGACCGTCCGGTCGCATCGCCGGACGATCCCTACTGGCGCGATGTTCCCGGCGGCGCCAGGGGCGTATCGGCGCTCGCCATCAGCGAGGGCCGCGCCGTCGGCGGGTTCCATTGGGGATGTTTCGATGATGCGCAGGACTGGCACGAACTGGCACCGGGCGTGCGGGTTTGCGCGGCCGTACTCGGAGACGCGCTCGCCGGCCCCGTCGTGCTGATGATCCGCGCCGCGCCTGGAGCGACAATCCTGCCCGAGCATGTGGCAGGATCGGAGGTCGTGCTCGTACCATTTGCCGGGTCTCTGCACAGCGGCTTTTCCCGCATTGCCCCAGGCGACGTTCGCATCGTGCCCGCAAGCGCCCGGATGACGGCCATCGTAGCCGGAGAGGCCGGCGTGGACCTCATCTACATGATCGCCGACCGCCGCGCCGTCTCGACCATGTTCGCCCCGGCGGACGGGACGACGGGCAGCGGCGAGTCGGCAACAGAAACGATTCGGTCGATCGTCGCGGCTCTGGCGTCTCGTGTCCGTGAATAGCTGGGCGCCCGGCTCGGTCGTCCGTGCGGAGGCCTCACGTCACGGTCAACACCAACATCCGCTTTCGTCACTGTTGGCCGTTCGCCAAGCGGCGCTGTTGTCCCCCAAGCTTCCGGCAGCATCCGACCGATAGTGTTGAAGAAGCCGGTTTTGACCGAGTGGAGAGATCGAAGTGTGACGCCGCTGCGTGGCGCGTTGAGGCTCAGCTGCCGGTACGCGGGTTGTTATGATCGAACACCGGGATAGGCGGCGCGATCCCTTTGCGCAGCCAGGCCCCGAAGACCACTTCAAGCCCGAGTTTTTCAACACTATCCATCGAAAGCCGTCCGTCGTCGGCGGTCCTAATGCCATCCAGCTTTTAAGTTCCATGAAACCCAGTCATAGGTTCATGCACGTTTAAGCGCTAATCTATGCCGACGGTCTGAACTATCTTGCGGAGGGCAAGGCTACCTGCGTTGCTCACCGCGATCAGGATAGAGTTATGGCAAAAATCTGGCGAAGCGTGCTGGGCGTCCTGTCGATCTGCTCCCCATCGATTGGCGAGGCGGAAACGGAGGACCGTCCGTCGGTCGCCCCCGCGGACATGCAGGCAGTGACTCCCGCCCTTGCTCGCTACACCGATGATGTCCTGTTCGGCGACAACTGGGAAAATCCCCGACTGGGCAAGCGGGACCGCAGTCTCATCACGGTTTCCGCTTTGATCGCAGGGGGAAAGTCAGCGCAGTTGTCCGGCCATCTGGGCAGAGCGCTCGATAACGGCGTCACGCCTTCCGAGATTTCGGGGCTCGTCACGCATCTGGCGTTCTACAGCGGATGGCCCAATGCGGTGTCGGCCACCACCATCGTGCGCGAGGTCTTCGACCAGCGCAAGATTGCTTCGACCGAGAACGCACCTGTCCGTATGTCGCCGCTGTCGCTGGCTCCCGCCCAGAAAACGCCGCGCGGGGACGAGGTAGACGCGGCAATGGCCATCGCGGCGCCCGGCCTCGCCCGTTTCACCAACGAGATCGTGTTCGCCGACCTGTGGCGCCGTCCCGACCTGTCTCCGCGCGACCGCAGTCTCGTGACGATCGCCGCGTTGACGATGGCCGGCGATGGCAGCCAATTGCCCTCCCACATCGACCGTGCCCTCGACAATGGGGTGACCGAGGTCGAACTCGGCGAGGCGATGACACACCTGGCCTTCTACGCCGGGTGGCCCAAGGCCATGTCCGGCGCAGCCCTCCTGCGCGAAGCCGCCGAAAAGCATGCTGCGGAAACTTCGATGGCATTGATTGTCGCCCGACGCGGCAGTGGGCCGGTGAGCGATGGTCCGGCCACGCGGTTTACCGGGAAGGTTACCGTCTCGGCGCCTTTCGAGGCGAGCGCGCCTTCTCGCCTGAGCGGGGCGACCGTTACGTTCGACGCCGGTGCTCGCACGGCATGGCATAGCCATCCCCTCGGGCAGACCCTGATCGTCACCGAGGGCCTGGGTTGGACCCAGGTCGAAGGCGGGCCGGTCGTGGAAATGCGCGCCGGGGACGTAGTCGTCTGCCCCCCTGGCGTGCGCCACTGGCACGGCGCCGCTCTCACGGGCCCCATGAGCCATGTGGCCCTTGCCGAAACGTTTGATGGCAAGGCGGTCGAGTGGGGCGAGCAGGTGCCAGAGGTGGTTTATCGTAAGGGCCCACCGGCAGAAGCGCTGGGCAAGGACAGATGAGGGCGCGGGTCTAACAGAATGAAGCGGTTCCGGGAGCAAGGCCGGGGACCCGTTACGGCGACACGGGAGTATGAGCGGATGGCGAACAGGAACGATCTCGAACTATCGAGCCGCGGAATGCTCGTAGCCGGCGGTGGCAAGCGCCGCGAACTGAACGTAGACAGCCGCACCACGCTGCTCAACGCGCTACGCGAACGCTTGCGGCTGACCGGCACCAAGAAGGGGTGCGACCATGGGCAGTGCGGGGGGTGCACGGGCCTGGTCAACGGTACCCGTATCAATAGCTGCCTCAGCATCGCGGTGATGCACCAGGGCAAGGTCACCACGATCGAGGGCCTGCGAACGCCGGACAAGCCGCACCCGATGCAGGCTAGGGTAGAGATGGTAAAGCCCGACGGTTCGGAGCGTTCGATCCCCATCGCCGACTTCCGCGGTCTGCCCGGCACGACCCCGCACGTCGAGAACGCGCTGGAAGAAGGCGAACGGATCACCGCCGTGACCCTGCCCAAGCCGATCGGCGGCACGCACGTTTACCACAAGGTACGCGCCCGGGCCTCCTATGCCTTCGCACCGGTTTCGGTGGGCGCTATTATTCATCACGACGGGAGTGGGCGGTTCGCTGTGGGCCGTGTCGCTCCCAAACCCTGCCGAATGGCCGCAGCCGATCAGGCGCTCCCGCAGGGAGCGAGGGGCGCGACGGCGGCGTTGCTGTCCGGCGGCAGGCCGAACGAAGACAACCGCTTCAAGGTCATGCTCGTCGAGCGTACGCTTGCGGCCATGATTGCCGATGTACGCGGCAAGGGAGAGACGACATGAAGTTCGACACGCCCGCTGGCATCAATCCGATCGACCGGGGAAAAGTCGTCGGTCGGCCACATCCCCGTATCGAAGGACCGCTCAAGACGACCGGCACGGCGCGCTACTCGTACGAGTTGCACGATGTCGCTCCCGATGCAGCCTATGGCTACGTGCTGGGCGCGGCCATCGCCAAGGGTCGGATCGCGTCGCTCGACGTCACAGATGCGAAGGCCGCGTCCGGCGTGCTGGCGATCGTCACGGCAGCGAACGCGGGACCGCTGCGCAGCGAAGGGTTCTATGTTGCCAGGCCGCTCGCCGGACCGGAAGTCCAGCACTACCATCAGGCGGTCGCGCTGGTGGTTGCCGAGACCTTCGAACAGGCCCGCGCTGCGGCCGGCTTGATCCGCGTGCAATACGAGCGCGCGGACGGGGCATACGACCTGATGGGCGCGCGGTCGGGCGCCAAGCCTCACCAGCGCCAGCCAGACGTCAGGATCGGCGATTTCGATGGCGCTTTCGCGTCGGCGGCGGTGACCGTCGAGCAGACTTACACGACCCCCGACCAGAGCCACTCGATGATGGAGCCGCATGCCACCATCGCGAAGTGGGAAGGCGACAGCCTGACGATCTGGTCCGCGCAGCAGATCGTCGGCTGGGCGCAGCGCGACCTGGCGAACAAGCTGGGTATCGCGCGGGACAAGGTCCGCATCGTCGCGACGTACATCGGCGGCGGTTTCGGCGGCAAGGGCAGCGTAGCTTCCGACGCGGTCCTGGCCTCGCTCGGAGCGCGGGCCACGGGACGAGCCGTCAAGGTGACCTTGCAGCGGCCGCTCATGCCGAACAACACTACCCATCGGCCCGCCACGGTGCAGCGGTTGCGGATCGGTGCGGATCGCCAGGGGAAGATCGTCGCGATTGGGCATGAGACTTGGTCAGGCAACTTGCCGGGCGGCGGGCCCGAGATCGCCGCGGCGCAGACGCAGTTGCTCTATGCCGGGGCCAACCGGCTGGGCCTGACGCGGCTGGCGCTGCTGGACCTGCCCGAAGGCAACGCCATGCGCGCTCCCGGCGAAGCGCCGGGAATGATGGCGCTCGAAGTGGCGATGGACGAGCTTGCCGAGAAACTGGGGATGGACCCCGTGGACCTGCGGGTTCTGAACGACACGCAGGTCGTGCCGGGACACGCCGACCGCGGCTCCGCGTCAGGAGGCGGGCAGGCAGGCGATGCAGCCAAGCCTGGGCCGGGGGAGATTCCGTTTTCCAAGCGTGAACTTGTGCAGTGCCTTCGAACCGGCGCCGAACGGTTTGGCTGGGCGAAGCGAAGCGCGGCACCAGCCTCGCGCCGCGAAGGCCGCTGGCTGATCGGCATGGGCATGGCCTCGGCGATCCGCGGCGCGCCGATCCAGCCGGCCGGTGCCCGCGTGAGCCTCGATGCGCAGGGCATCGTCACCGTCGAGAGCAACATGACCGACATGGGCACCGGCAGTTACACGATCATCGGCCAGACCGCCGCCGAGATGATGGGGGTGCCACTCGAGCGGGTGGTCGTGAAGCTAGCCGATTCCCGCTTCCCCGATGCGTTCGGCGGCGGCGGCCAGGCTGGCGCTGCCTCGGCCACGGCGGGTGTCTACGCGGCCTGCGTGAAACTGCGGGAGGCCGTTGCCGCCAGCCTCGGTTTCAACGCCATGGATGCGGTTTTCGAAGACGGGCAGGTCCGGTCTGATGGCCGTGCCATGCCTATCGTCAAAGCCGCACAAGCCGGCACGATCACCGCCGAAGACAGGATGGAGTACGGCGATCTGTCGAAGCGGTATTCGCAGCAGACTTTCGGAGCGCATTTCTGCGAAGTCGCGGTCGATGCCTATACCGGCGAAATCCGCATCCGGCGCATGCTTGCGGTCTGCGCGGCGGGGCGCATCCTCAACCCGGTCACGGCGCGCAGCCAGATCATCGGCGGCATGACGATGGGCGCGGGGGCCGCGCTGATGGAGGAACTGGCCGTCGACAAGCGCTTCGGCTTCTTCGTGAACCACGACCTCGCCGGCTACGAAGTCCCCGTCCACGCGGACATTCCGCATCAGGAGGTGATCTTCCTCGAGGAAGTCGATCCGACGATGTCGCCCTTGAAGGCCAAGGGCGTCGGCGAACTGGGCATCTCGGGCGTGGCGCCCGCGATCGCCAACGCGGTCTACAATGCGACGGGCGTGCGCGTGCGCGACTATCCGATCACGCTCGACAAATATCTCGACCGTTTGCCGCCCTTAGCCTGATCCTTCCGGCGCCACCGGGAAGCGCCACGGCCCGCCGGCACTGCGGACGGGCCGTGGCCGTCTTCAGTCCTGCGGCGGGCCGACAAGATAGTCCGCGTCGGTCACCTTCTCCATCCAGGTCACGGCGCTGCCGTCGAGCGCTTCCTGCACCGCGATATGAGTCATCGCGGTCGTCGGCGTGGCGCCGTGCCAGTGCTTGTGGCCGGGCGGGCACCAGATCACGTCGCCGGCGCGGATCTCGACGATCGGCTCGCCTTCGCACTGGGTCCAGCCACAGCCTGCGGTGACGATGAGGGTCTGCCCCAGCGGATGGGTATGCCAGGCCGAGCGGGCACCGGGCTCGAAGGTGACGGCAGCGCAGGAATGGCGCGCCGGCGCAGGCGGCGCGCTGAGCGGATCAAGGCGGACCGTGCCGGTGAAATATTCGCTAGGCGCGACCTGCGAGGGCTGAGAGCCTGCACGCTTGAGTATCATGACATGTTCCTTTTTCCTGTGGTTATAGATCGGAGGGACCGAGTGGCCATCACTTTCCCAGCCACTCCTTGACCTGGTTCAGCGTACGCCGCTCCTGGTCGGCCTCCAGGACAAAGGGTTCTTTCATTTTGGCGGCCGGTGCGTGGCTGCGGAGGATTTCCATGCTGTTGCCGGGACCGTATCCTCCGTGAGTGATGAACGGTTGCAGTGTCTTCCCGCTCCAGTCGTGCGCTTTCAGGAACGAGCGGATCACCGGCGGGGTGGTTTCCCCCCAGATTGGAAAGCCAAGGTAGACCGTTTCGAAGGCAGCGAAGCCGGGAACGCGGGTTTCCAACGGCGGCTCATAGCCACGATCGCGCTCCTGTCGTGCCTGTTCGACCGTCTGCTCGTAGTCTTCGGGATAGGCGCGAGCGGGGAGGATCTGGAAAAGTTCCGCTCCCAGCAGACGGTGCAGGGTGCCCGAGATGACCTGCGTATTGCCCGAACGGGTGAAGAACGCCACGAGCGTTTTCGATCCCGAACCGGCCTCGTCCGCCTGCTCCTCGGCGCATGCGGACGTGCTCCCTACGAGCGACAACGCGATAGGGGTGGCCAGAACGGCACGCCGGGAAAGGTCGGAATGGCTGTCCATGGTGGGTTCCTTCGTTTTTAGGCAGGGAAGTCGCTCCGGCCGTTCTCTCAAGCTGATGCTGCCGCCGGCTTTGGCGGAGTAACCCGGCGGACTGGCAGGACGATGGTCAGCGTGGCTACCAGAAGCGAGAGTATCAGCATCAGCGTGCCGGCATCGAATGCCGTGGTGATCCGATGGGCGGTCAGGGCGCTGCCCGTCAGGCTGCCCGAGCCGGTCGATGCGACGGCGACGAGAATGCTAAGGCCTACCGAGCTGCCGAGTTGATGGGCCACGTTGACCGCCCCCGAAGCCGCGCCGGCGTCCCTGTCGGTCACCCCCGCCACGCCGGCGGACGTCAGCGGGCTGAGCGTCAGGCCCTGGCTGACGCCGATCAGCAGCATCGGCAAAGCGACCGGGACCAGATAGCCCGAATGGACCGATACCCGGCTCAGCCACGCCATTCCCACTATACCGGCGATCATGCCCACGACGAGCAGGAGTTTGGGGCTGTAACGCTTCACCAGGCGCGGCACGGCGATGGCGGAAGGAACGTGCAGGATGGTCGCAGGCACGAACGCGAGACCCGTCCAAGCCGGGCTATAGCCGGCGACTTCCTGCAGATAGAGCGTGGTGAAGAAGAAAAATCCGACCATCGCGCCAAGATAGAGAACGCGCGCAGCGTAGGCTCCGGACCGGACCCGGTTTGCGAATAGATGCAGGGGCAGGATGGGCTGGTGTACCCGCGCCTCGATCGCGACGAATGCAACGAGCAGGACAATCGCCGCGGCTAGCGTCGCCAGGGTCAGCGGGTCTGCCCAACCGGTGTGCGCGGATCGGATGAAGCCATAGACCAGACCGCCCATGCCCAGCGTGGAGGTGACCGCGCCGGGAATATCGAAGGTGCCGGCATGGCGGGGCGTCTCGGCGATGAGGCGGCGCGTCGCCCAGATCAGGCCAATGCCAACAGGCAGGTTGATGTAGAAGCCGGCCCGCCACGATATCCATTCCGCCAGCACGCCGCCGAGCACGAGGCCCACCGTGGCTGAGGCCCCGGCGGCTGCAGCATAGTAAGATACCGCGCGGGTGCGGGCATGACCTTCGGCGAAATTGGTCTGCAACAGGGAAAGACTGGATGGCGCCAGGATCGCGGCGCCCACGCCCTGGATGCCGCGCCAGACCAGCATCCAGGTCGCCGTTGGGGAAGCGCCGATCGCCAGGGAAGCAAGCGTGAAGATCGCGATCCCGGCAATGAACATCCGGCGACGACCGAGAATGTCACCCGCACGCGCGCCCAGCAGGAGAAATCCTCCGAACGTCAGCGTATAGGCGCTCTGGACCCAGGCGAGATTGGTTTCGGAGAACCCCAGTTGCTGGTGTATCTTGGGCAGGCCCGTCAGCACGACCGAGATGTCGAGCACGATCATGACGTAGCTGACGAGAATGATCGCCAGGATCGCGTTGGAATGGGCACCGGGCCGATCCGTGCTATTTGAAACCATCGTATTTGCCTTGGTATTGCCGGTAGCCCGGGAAATCGGCGCTGTTCGGCCGATTTCCCGGGCTACTTGTCAGAGCTTGCGAGTGCCCAGCCACTTCACCATCGCGGGATCGCGGTGGTCGAAGAATGCGCTGGCCTTTTCGTCGAGCACCGCGATTTTCGTGACGTCGTCGAGGTCCAGCTCGAAATCGAAGATCGCGAAATTCTCCGCCATCCGTTCCTTGCGGACTGACTTGGGAATGGCGACGATGCCGCGCTGGTTAAGCCAGCGCAGCACGACCTGCGCCGTGCTCTTGCCGTGCTTGCGACCGATCGACTGCAGAACCTCGTTGGTGAACAGGCCGTTCTTGCCTTCGGCAAACGGGCCCCACGCTTCGGGCTGGACCTTGTATTCTTCCAGGACTTCCTGGGCATCACCCTGCTGGTGGAAGGGATGGATCTCGATCTGGTTGACGGCGGGCGTGACCTCGTTGTGAAGCACGAAATCGACGAGGCGATCAGGATAGAAGTTGCTGACCCCTATCGCGCGGATGCGCCCTTCGCGGTGCAGTTCCTCCATGGCGCGCCAGGCGCCATAGACATCGCCATAAGGCTGGTGGATCAGCCAGAGGTCGAGATAGTCGAGCTGCAGCTTGTTGAGCGAGCGCTCGAAGGCGGCCTTGGCCCCTTCATAGCTCGCGTCCTCGATCCACAGCTTGGTGGTGACGAACAGTTCGCTGCGGTCGATCCCGTGATTGCGGATCGCGGCACCGACGGCCCCTTCGTTGCCATAGGAAGTCGCGGTGTCGAGCAGGCGATAGCCCACGTCGATCGCATCGCGCACGCTGCGCTCGCACTCTGCCGGGTCGGGCACCTGGAACACGCCGAAACCAAGGCTGGGCATCTCTACGCCATTGTTCAGCGTCACGGTGGGGATGGTGGTGGTCATCGTCGGTTATCCTTTCAAAGCGCTCAACGGTTGACGAACTGCTGGTGCGATGCTGCGTAGCGATCGCCTTGCACATCGACGGTGGCGAGGCTCTGCTCGATGCGGGCCATGTCGTCCGAACTAAGCTCGACGCTGGCACCGCCGAGGTTTTCCTCTAGCCGGTGCAGCTTGGTGGTGCCCGGGATCGGCACGATCCAGGGCTTGCGCGCCAGCAGCCATCCGAGCGCGATCTGCGCCGGGGTCACGCCCTTTTCGGCAGCGAGGTCGCGGACGAGAAGCACCAGTGCCTGATTGGCCTTGAGCGCTTCGGGCGAGAAGCGGGGGACGGTGCTGCGGAAATCGCCTTCACCGAAGGTCGCATCCGCATCGAAACGGCCGGTCAGGAAGCCCTTGCCGAGTGGGCTGAACGGAACGAAACCGATGCCCAGCTCTTCCAGGACCGGCAAAACCTCCGCTTCCGGTTCGCGCCACCACATCGAATATTCGCTCTGCAGTGCCGCAACCGGCTGCACTGCGTGGGCCAGCCGGATCGACTGGGCGCCAGCCTCGGACAAGCCGAAATGCTTCACCTTGCCAGCCTGTATCAGGTCCTTCACCGTGCCGGCGACGTCTTCGATCGGCACGTTCGGATCGACGCGGTGCTGGTAGAACAGGTCGATGTGATCGGTGCGCAGGCGCTGAAGCGCTTCGTCGGCAACCTGGCGGATGCGTTCCGGCCTGCTGTCCAGGCCTTGCGCCGGCACCCCGTTCACGAAACCGAACTTGGTCGCGATGACGACTTCGTCACGCACGGGTTCGAGCGCTTCGCCAACAACTTCCTCGTTGATGCCGGGGCCATAAGCTTCCGCGGTGTCGAAGAAGGTGACGCCGCGCTCGTGCGCCGCACGGATGAGCCTGACCGCGTCCGCGCGGTCGGTCGCCGGGCCGTAGCCGAAGCTCAGGCCCATGCAGCCCAGACCCAGCGCCGATACTTCGAGGCCGCTGCGGCCGAGCATACGTGTCTGCATGATAAAGTCCTCATGATGGGCGCGGCGGCGAGCCACGCCTTTCCAGGAAGTCTATCTAGGCATCTGCTCTGATGATGATTAGACGGGTAATGTAACTAAACCTTATGACACTGCGTCATGAAACCTATGGAGAAGCGATTCCATGCAGCGCACGGACATGGGCGGCCTGGCGATGTTCATCGCGGTTGCCGAGGAGCGCAGCTTTACAAAGGCGGCCACGAAGCTGGGCGTCTCGCAGTCGGCGCTCAGTCACTCGATCCGGCGGCTAGAACAACGGCTGGACCTTCGACTGCTCACCCGCACGACGCGCAGTGTCGGCCTTACCGAGGCGGGTGAGCGTCTGATGGAAACGGTGGCACCCGCCTTCGAGGAGATCGATGCCAAGATCGTCACGTTGACGGAACTGAGAACGAAGCCGGCGGGAACCGTGCGGATTTCGACATCGGAGCACGCCGCCCGGACGCTCCTGTGGCCGGCAGTCGACCGCATCACCAGAGAGCATCCGGACGTGAAGGTCGAACTGAACATACAGTCCGGCCTGACCGACATTGTCGCCGAGCGCTATGACGCCGGAGTGCGCCTGGGCGAGCGGCTCGATCAGGACATGGTGGCGGTGCGGATCGGGCCCCGGCTTAGGATGGCAACGGTCGGATCGCCTGCCTACTTTGAGAAACGCGGTATTCCGGCTGTGCCTGCGGACCTGACGGGCCACGCCTGCATCAACTTGCGGATGGCCGGTGGCAGCATCTATCAATGGGAATATGAAAAGGACGGCAGGGAGCTGAAGGTGAAAGCCGATGGCCAGCTCGTTCTCAATGACGTGGATCTGATCCTCAAGGCAGTTCTTTCCGGGCATGGCATCGCCCACCTCGTCGAGGATCGCGTCACACCGCTCGTAGAGGATGGCTCGCTCGTCCGGGTGTTGGAAGATTGGTGCGACCCGTTCGACGGCTATTTCCTCTATTACCCGAGCCGCCGCCAGCCTTCTGCGGCCTTCAGCCTTCTCCTCGGCGCCCTGCGGTATCGTGAGTGACGGCTGCGGAGTGCGCGTCGCGCCAGTCGTTCCGCAGACTTGCCAAGACTGCCAGAAGATGCTGTTCGAACTTGGTGACTTCGTTGTGAGTTTAGCAGCGATACCGGCATCGACGAGGATACCCGACCACGTGACTCCGGCCGGGACGAACCGGATTGACGGTGGTTTCGCAAGCGCCGAACTAGTTGACGAGGGCTGCGGGCGAAGCTCTCCATTGCGGACTTGGTCGCCGCATGGACGGCTATGACTGCAAAAGGGACGGACAGGCCGGCATCGATGCCCACAGGGATGGCACGGCCGCCGTTAGATATGCTTCAGCGCAGCCTGGGTCATTACGAAAACCCCACAGACGTTGACGTTCAGTTGCAGGTCGATACCGCCTGAGGGCTGCTCGCGAAAACGAGCCCGAAAGATCAGGCCCCGATAAATCGCGGCGCGCGCCTTTGCGAGAACGCGGTAAGCCCTTCACGCGCGTCTTGAGAGCGCGAGATTCGCGCCAGCGCCTGCGCTTCAAGTTCGAGTTGTGTTTCCAGAGGCTGGTCCTCCACCGTCAGCAGCAATCGCCGCATTTCCCCGAAAGCCTTGGTCGGCCCCGAGGCAAGCTGCTGCGCGATTGCCTCAGCACGGCCCAGCAAGTCCGCGTCAGCTACGATTTCGTCGAGCAGGCCGGCTTGCAATGCCGCGTCGGCATCCAGGATTTCGTTAAGGAGTAGATACTTGCGGGCGCGGGATAGCCCCATGCGGCGTGAGATCATGACCGATGAGCCAGCGTCACAGCTATAACCGATACCGGCATAAGCAGCGACGAACCGTGCCTGCGGCGAGCCGACGACAATGTCGCTGCCTGCGATGAAGCCAGCCATTCCGCCGGTGCAGATGCCATGGACAGCAGCGACGATCGGGGCATCCATTCGCTGGAAACGTGCGATCGCACTGTGCAGCGTCGTCGTCCACCGTTTGATGTTTGACGGCAGGGCGTCCAGTTCCGCGAAGAAAGCGGCGATATCGCCGCCATAGCTGAACGCCTTGCCTTGCGCCGTAAGCAGGACACAGCGTACGCCCCTGCGCTCGGACAGCACAATCGCCGCCTCGGCCAGTTCGGCACAGAGCTGCCCGTCCATAGGATTGCCCTTGGCGCCGTCGATGAAGCAAAGCCTTGCGATGCCTTCGTCCACGGTGATGGAAATCTTTTCAAACTGCATGACGAAACCTTCTTTGCCTTGTGCCGGATGCCACCCGGAGGCCGGTGATCGTTTAAAACGTGAGTACGACCTTGACGCACTTGGAACCATGGGCGTCTTTAATCGCCTCGTTGATCTGATCGAACGGATAGACCGTAATGAACTTCTCGACCGGGAGGCGACCGGCTTCGAGGTATTCGATCAGTTCAGGCAAATAAGTGTCGGGATCGCTATCGCCTTCGCATATGCCCTGGATCGAATATCCGACGGTGAGCGCAGGTACGATCGGCATCTGAACCGCGGCGTCGAGGGCACCCGGAACGCCGATCATTCCAAGCTTGCCCTTCTGTGCCAGCAGACCGACAGCTTCTTGCAGGACCGCGACATTGCCCGTCGTATCGACAATGTAGTTTGCCCCGCCCGGCGCTATCCCGCGCACCGCCTCGGCGAGCGGACCCGCGGCCGGATCGATCGCATGCGTTGCGCCGATCTCCAGCGCTACAGCACGGCGGTCCTGCTGCGGCTCGACCAGGATTATCGTTCCGCATCCCGAAAGGACGCCACCCAGAACGGCGCTCAGGCCCACTGCCCCGCCTCCGACGACAATCAGTGTGCTTCCCGCTTTGGCCTCCAGCGAGCGCATGACCGCCCCTGCCCCGGTCTGCACGCTGCAGCCCAGCGGCGCCAGAAGCGCGAGGTCCAGGTGCGCGGGCACCTTGACGATGTTGCGCTCCTCGGCGATCGCGTAGCTCGCAAACGACGACTGCCCGAAGTACCGCCCGGAAATCGCCTTGCCATACTGGCTCAGCGACGTGCGGCCGTCTGCGCCGACCCCCGGGAAATTGAGTGTGGTGAAACTGGCGCAATACGCCGGATCGTGGTCATGGCACGGGCCACATTTGCCACAGCTGGCAAAGGTCATGATGACCTTGTCGCCAGGAGCGACCTTGCCGACCCCGAGCCCCACGGATTCGACGGTACCAGCGCCTTCATGGCCCAGGACGATCGGGAAGACGGCCCCCAGCGCACCTGTCGCGCAAACCAAGTCGGTGTGACAGATGCCCACCGCCTCGACTCTCACGCGTACCTGACCGGGTCCCGGATCGGCTACCGAAACCGGCTCGATCGTGAACGGCGCATTGGCCTCTCGCGTGACGGCGGCGATTGCTTCGATCATGCAGTATCTCTCCAGACATTCGTTTATGCCGGCCGCCGCGCGCGTTATCCGCAACGTATCCGGCCACATAGGTAAACTACTTCATGAGACAGCGGGATTCTCATGCAGCGGCAGCAATTTCTCGCTGAAATCATCGAGATCGGGGACGGCCAGGACCGGGCGATCGTCAAGATTGCGGACCACGGCGCGCAGTTCGTCCAGCAGCCCTTCGCGCTTGTCCTGGGCGATGTATGGGACGTTGTAGCCGCCGAACGGCTGCACCACGTCCAGTCCCACGTAGCCCATGGTGCCCTGGAAGAGATGGCGCATCATCCCCGTTACCAGTTCACCGTGTATTCCGTCGGCGCCGAACATGCCCTCCTTCGCCCCCAGACTGAAGGCGCTGAAGGCACGCTTGCCGGCCAGCCCGCCCCGTCCATAGACCCGCTTCCCGCCATAGCAGACCCCGGACAGTAAAACCCGGTCGAACCAGCCCTTCAGGATGGCAGGGGCGCCGAACCAATAGACCGGGAATGTGAACACCAACAGATCGGCCGCAAGCACAGGCTCGATCTCTTCGTGGATATCGGCCGCCAGCGTACCCGTGGCATAGCCGTGCCGCTGTTCGAGCGGATAGACCAGCCGGGATGCATCGCTGCGTTCCAGGAAATCTCGCGGAGACGCGACCGGGTTGAAGTTTTTGGCGTGGAGATCCGATACCGTCACCTGGTGGCCCGTATCGCGAAATTCCGCGACGATGACGTTCTTCATCGCAGTCACGAACGAGTCCGCTTCCGAATGCGCATGCACGACGTGAACCCTTGGCCTGGGCGCATCCCGCGCGCTCATGTCACACCGCTCCCTACCGGCAACGCATTCGGTTTTCCGGCATTGGCAACTGCAGGAAATGGCTGCTCGTAGAGGAGCACCTCGATAGGCGGAATATTCCTGGCATCGGATTCGAAGCCGGTGGCGATCGTCCACGAACGCTCTCTCAGCGTTTGCCGGTCGCCATGGTCGAGTATCAGCCGCTGCATTTGCCGAAGGCGTCCGTCCTCGGGATCGGTGAACAGGTCGGCCGTTGTCGTCTCGATGGCCAGTTTGAGCTCGCGAAGGAAACCCTCGAGGCCGATGTGGTCCGGCATCGAGCCCGGCACGACCTTCTCGCCCCTGGCAACGAGGTCTGCCAGTTGCGTCCGTCCAGGGAAATCTTCCGCCATGACCGCCAAGAGATCGCGTGCGAGGCTCATGACGTCGGCGGCGTCGCAAACCACGAACGCATACTCGTGGGCGCTGTGGTCTATGGCGATGGCCAGCGATTTGCAGATGAGAGCCAACTGCTCGTGAACGAAAGTGGCTTCGGCCGGAATGGCGGGACCGACGATGTCGTTCAACGCCTTGAGGATCGTCGCCAGCCTCATGCGTGTGTCAGGCACCATGTCCCATCTCCTTCCTCAGCAACCGGTTCAGCGTAGCTAAAGTGACATTGCCAAACGAAGCGATCCAACTCAGGAGCACGTCCTGATGGCTCTTGCCGCCAATGAGGCACCGGATGCCGGTGGCGATGACGATCATCGTCGATTTCCAGGCATTCATCACGCCGTAGTAGGCGAGCCTGGCTTCGTCGATTGCGAAGCCGGTGATGTCCTGGTAGCGGCGAAGGAACTCGCTTCTTTCGATAAGGCCGCACACATAGAAGCGCCCTTCGTCGTCGTAATAGCCGTATCCTTCCTGCAGCGTCCAGGCGAGGTCTTCGTGATAATCGCCGAGATGGGCCAGTTCCCAGTCGAGCACCGCGGTGATCTGCGCGGTATCGGGATCGAAGAGGAAATTTCCGGCACGGTAATCGTGATGGACGATCGTGACCTGGTCGATGACAGGGGCATTGGCGCGCAGCCAGTGCGCTGCAAGGCGCATGACGGGAACCGCCTCGAAGCTGTCTTCCTCCCAGATCCGGTCCCACCAGTTTATGATCGAATGGACGCCGTCCGTTGTGCCGGCGGCAGGTTTGTAAAACGCGTCCAGCGGCGCCGCCCGCCAGTCGAACATATGTATCCGCGCAAGAATCTCGACGAACTGCGGCCCAAGCGCAGCGCGCAGATCCGGACCGAATTCCGTCCCCAGACCGGAAACGTTCGAGGTCGAGGCAGCCGGCTTGGTCACCCCGGACACGAAGGCGCTGACGAGAGAGGGGCGCCCGAAATACGCCCCCTGCGGATCCACCCAGGGAACCTCGGGAACGGGGACCACGCCGCGCATTGCGTTCATGATCTGGAATTCACGCAGTCGATGCGTTTCCACGATCGATTCCGGCGGTTCGCGCCGGAGGACGTAGCTTTGCGAAATGCCCGGACCGGCCAGATCGAACCGGTACTGCTCCTTGGATGCGCCGCCGCCCAAAGGGCGTATGCCCGACACGGAGGCGCCCGGTACTTTGTCCGCGACGAACTTTCGGACCGAAGCCTCGATTTCGGCCAAGGGGCTGGCGACATAGCCCGGCCCGGCACGCTGCTTCAGTTTGCGCGTCAGCGCTTCGTCGACGGTGTCCTCTGTCGGGAACCGTTCGCGCAAATGCTCGATCCACGCATCGCTGGGCTTCTGCTTATGATCCACCGCCCACCTCCCGGGTTGCCAGGAGCGAGCGGATGGTGGGAAGTTCGCCGTTGTCGGGATCGAAGCCGCTTTTCGCGAACCAGATGCGGTCGCGCCTGGCTTGACGCTTGCTGAAGTGCAGCACGGCCTTGTGCAGATCAGCCCGAAAACTCTGCGTGCCGTCGATGTCGGCAGCGCGGATCAGTTGTTCGATGAGCCCCGAAAGCCGTGCATAGGCTGCTTCGGCTGTTTCGCCGGGGGCCTTTTCCTGTTCGTTGATTTGCCGCATCACGGCGGCGACGGCCGCACCGCCCTGAGGATCGAGATCCGCGACGACGGACGCGATGTCGTCCAGGCAGAGCGCCGCGAACGCTTCCTTCACGCTGATCTGATCGACGATCAGGCCGATGTGCCCGAGCATCAATGCCGCCTGCTCGAGCGCCAGGCTGTTGCCGGGGTCGATGGCCGGAATGATGACCTGCTGCAGCGCACGGGTCATGCTGTCGAGCCGCAATTCAATGCTCGGGATCATAGAACGCTTTCCTCAAGAAGCACATCGGTCAGTTCGTCGATCAACGACGGCGTCACCATCGAGAGCCAGGTCAGAAGGACGTCTTGGTGGTTGTGATGAGCGGCAGCGGCGCGAAGCCCCGTCGCCGCCGCCATCGCTAACGTTCCCCATGCCTGCAGGACGCGGTAGAACCGAAGCGTGGTGCGATTGACGGTACGGCCGGTCGCCTGCTCATAGCGATCGACGAGTTCGTCGACCGACATGAGGCTGGAGCACAAGTACGTCCCGTCGGAGGCGCGCGCACCGAAGATCCTGACCAGCGACCACGCCAGATCTTCATGGTGATCGCCGATATGCGCCGATTCCCAGTCGAGGACGCATGTGATTTCACCCGTCCCTTCGTCGAAGAGGTAATTTCCGGTGCGAAAATCGCCGTGCAGCAGCACCACGTCGTCGCAAGTCGGCAAGTTCGCCCGCAGCCAGGATTCCGTTAGCGCGAAGATCGGAAGGTGGACCTGGCTGTCCTCGCGCCATACCCGCGACCACAGGTTGACCCGCCACAGCGCGGCCTGCCGCGGATCCTTGTCGGGTATGCCGAAGTGGGGCAGATCGACGCTTCGGAAATCCACCGCGTGGATCTTGCGCAAGACCTCGATGAACTGCGGCGTCAGTCGCTCCCTCCAGGCCTCGGAGAAGCCCGTGCCCAGCCCCGTGACGCCCGATGCGCTGTCGCTCGGCTTGGTCACTCCGGACACGAACGTGGTCACCATGCCCACGCCCCCCAGATGATCTCCATGGAGATCGCGGAAACGCACTTCGGGCACCGGGACGATGCCCTTCATGGCGTCGATGATTTCGCATTCGCGCTCGCGGTTGGTTTCCAGCACACCGTCGGTGGGGTCCATGCGCAGGACGAGCTTTTCGCGACTTCCGTCATGGTCGCCTACCAGATCGAACACGAACTGTTCCTTCGACGCCCCGCCAGCCATGCGCCGAACGTTTTCGGCATGCGCATCGTGGACGCCGCCGTGCGCGATGAGCTTGGCCAGGCGATGGGTGATCGCGTCGGTGCTTAGAGGCAGATACGCGCCCCGGCGCAGGCGTTCCTGCCGGCGATCCAGCATCGCGGCAAGGAACGGGTCCTGTTCGTCGAGGTCGCGTTCGTAGGATATCACTGAACTCGCCATGGTTACGCAGCCCGAATACGGTTGAGAGGGAATCCCTCGAGGAAAATGCCATGCCCGGTGTCCCGGCCTTCGGTCTTCCATCTGGCGAGGGACATCGGGCCCAGATTGTTGCCGTAGGGCATCCAGGGGTGATGGTTCATCATTTCCCCATGCGCGACATGCTCACGACCGTCGCGGTCGGTGATGCGCAGTTCGGCTTCGGTCGCGTAGAGGCCTTCGCGCTTCACCCGCACCGAACCGGCTACCGCGCCCCTCACCTGGCCGTCGATCAGCGCATAGCCGTGCTTGAAGACGTGCTGTTCGCCGATGGCTGCCTCGCGATCATAGGCGAATATCCCGTGGAAAGCGTAATTCTCGTGGAAATGGGCGTTCGCCCAGAGGATCGGATGTATACCAGTTTCAGGCCTTGGTCCCCAACTGTGGTCCATCGTCGCCACGCAGTCGACGCGATACGTCTTCGCGCCGAGGCGCAGCGAACCGCTCACGCGCACGGTCATGTCGAAATGCGCCGAATAGGCAGCGCCGAAACCGCTGTTGGCGACGGCGGCAACCGCGTCGTCGGTCGCCATCGGGTCCATGTCGGCATCATGGATGTCGTAGGGCGGCATGAGGCCGCTCACCTCAAGATCGAGTGCGATGCCCGCCGCCTGATAGGCCAGGGCGTATTCGCGCAGGCTCCTGGCGTGAAAGCGCAAGCCATTGGGCAGTTCGAAAAGTTCGGCACGCTGCGGCAGCGGATTGTGATTGGTCATGTTCATGTAAAGGGCATCGTGGATGTGGGGCGACCAGCGATCGATGATCTCGACATCTGCGACGGTGGCGCCCACGCCCGCCCGGTGAACGATATATACCCATCCCAATATGTTCGCTTCGGGGACGTAGAAGCCGAAGAAGCCGGTTTCGGCCCAGTCGTACGGCGGGTTCTGCGGGGTATGGAACAATATGTCGTGTTCGTGGATCACTCTATCGCTCTCCTCAGCGTCTATATTCTTACCGGCCCGCGCATGTCCGGCCTTCCTCGCCACAAGGCCACTGATATCGGCGGCCTCGACCGCCGACATGCCGAGCTTCAGAAGCGGTAGCTGAACGAAGCTCCGTAGGTCACCGGGCGCCCCATGAAACGCACGTAGACGTCCTGGGACTGGTTCGCGCTCGACCAGTAAGTGGTGTTGAACACGTTGCGGCCCCAGACGGAAAAGCGCCAGCTGTCGTCCGGTGCGTGCAGACCCGCCCGCATATCGACGAGGGTGTAACCCTTTATCGCGAGCTGCGGGATATCGCCGATGCTGGCGGTAGTGGACGAGTTCGTCATCGAGGATGCTCCGACAAACGCATTGAGCGCATCGTTGAGCGCCCAGTCGTACTGAACGTCCGATATGATCGACCACTTGGGAGAGAACGGGAAACGGAAACCGCTGTAATCGGACAAGGTCCCTGCCTGGTTGTAGCCGGTGAACTGCTGGATCTTCGTATCGATGTACGTCGCCGCGACGTGAATCTGCAGCCCGTCTATCGGCTCGGCCTGGATCTCGCCTTCGAACCCGATCACGCGGGACTTGGGGATCTGCACGAGTGCGTCCAGCGGACCGAACACGGGGTTGAGTACGCGGCCACGAAGCTGCTTGTCCTTGTAGTCGTAATAGAACGCCGCACCGTTGACTTGAAGGCGCCGCCCGAGAAGCGGCTGCTTGAAGCCGACTTCGTAGGAAAGCAGCGATTCCTGCCGGACCGGAGCATATTCCCGCAGCGTCGCGCCGCCGGTGGTCGGGAAGGAGCCGGCCTTGTACCCCTTGCTGATCGTCGCGTAGATCAGCCCCCTGTTGGCCGTCTTGTAATTGATGCCGGCGCGCCAGGACACGTTGTCCTCGTTGAGGCGCGCGGTGATCGGCTTGACGATCGGATAACCGTCTTCCCCGAAAACGATGTTGTCGCTCGGCGTCAGCGTGATCGGGTTTTCCACCACCGGCGGGAGGACGGTCTGAAGGAAAGTGAAGACGTTCGCGAAGCTGTAGATCGCTGGATCGAGGTTTCTCTCACCGAGGAACGGCGCCGCCGAACCGAAGTTGCCCGCCCGCACCTGATGCGCCCGTCGGTCTGTGTAACGGGCGCCGGCGATGATGCTCAGATCGTCGACGATCTCGTATTCCAGATTGCCGAAGACCGCTGCGGTCTTGATCCGCTGATCGTTGATCGCGATCACCGGCCCGCCCCTCAGGCCGGCGACGAAGTTGGTCGAGGCGTCCTGCGCATAGAACATGTATGCATCGTCGACACTGTCGTATTCGTAGCTGCCGCCAAGTGTCCAGATGAGTCGCCCCGTTTTGCCGGAGAGGCGAAGCTCCTGCGAGAACGTATCGATCTTTCCCTTCGAATGCAGGTCGGCAATGTTAAGCGCCGTTCCGTCGTAGTCCTGAATCGAGTCGGTCTTGTAATGTGCATAGGCAGAAATCGACGTCAGCGTGATGTCGTCAGTGACTTCGTAATCGGCCCTTATCGATGCCTGGATGAAATTATCGTCGTGCTTGAGCGGGAGGCGCTTCGTTCCGAAGTCACCCGTCGTCGACCAGTCTGCGTCCCGGTTTCCGGTCGAAGGCAGCGCCGGCAGGGCGGCGATCGCGTCGGCATTGCTGTTGCCTGGAGCGCTGATGAACGCATCGACCAGTTGCGGGGCCTGCGAGTCGGACTTGTCGATCCACCCATTGACGTTGAAGGCGAACTTGAGGCGATCGGACGGCTGCCAGTCCAGCAACAGCTTGCCCTGCGCTTCTCTGACCGCGCCAAGGGTATCGGTGCGGAACGGGTTAACCTGCCAGTCGTCGCTCCTTTTGTAGCGGAAGGCGGCACGGCCCTTCAAGGTATCGCCCAGAGGGCCACTGACGAACCCTTGCATGTCGATGGTGTTGAAGCGACCGTAGCTGACGTTGATCCCGGCCTCGAAAGCATCCGTAGGCTTGGCGGCGATGAAGTTGATCGCACCGCCTGTGGTATTCTGGCCGAACAGCGTACCCTGCGGTCCCTTCAGCACTTCCACCCGCTCCAGATCGAGGCCGGCGGCTTTCGTCATCGCCCCGAATGGCAGCGGCACTTCGTCATTGTAGATCGCAACCGTAGGCGTCGCTCCGAGCGAATACTCGAAGAACCCGACGCCGCGAAGGGTGTAGATCGGCGTATTGAGCGGCGACGGCTGCGCGGAAAGTCCCGGAACCACCTTTGCCAGGTCCGACGTGCTCGCGATACCGGCGGCGATGAGCTGGTCCCCGCTTGCCACGGTCATCGTCACCGGGACGTCGTTGATCGATTGGGCGCGCTTCTGCGCAGTCACGATGATCTCGGCAGGTCCGGCCTGGGGGTCCTGCGTCGAGGACACCGTCTGCGCAGTCGCATGGCCGGCCATGGAAACACCCAGACAGGCGGCTGCGCAGAGAAGCTGCGATTTGTTCTTTTTCATTATTATCCTCACCCATTTTTTGTTTATGAATTTATTTTATCAAGGTCAGTTTCTTGAATGGCTGGAACTGGGTCACATGATCCTTGGCGAAGTTGAGGTAATCGCGGTTCCAGCAGAACTCGCACCAGCCCGTTCCCGTCTCTCCTTCGATTTCGACGGTAATCGCCGACTCATTCAGCAAGACCTTGGGGTTCACTTCGAACTGGAATTTCGCGAACATCCTGCCCCGAACCGGCGTTTTGCGCCCGGCATCGTCGGTGACAATCACGTCGATCGCGGTGTGATGCATCTCGTCATCGAACAGATACTGGTATTCGACGCTTTGCACCGCCGCCATCTGCCCGTCCTTGAAGACGAACCCACGGATATGGCGGGTGCCGAACGACTGCATCTCGAAGAAATGCACGGCCTGGTTGGGGGTTGTGGCATGAAACCACTTGTAGTGCTGGTTGAGGCCCCAGATGCGGTTGCCCCAGGCATGGTCGCGCTGGCCCAGCTCCTCGAAATCGTACGATTTTCCGTCAATCGCGATCGTGCCCTTGACGCGGCCGTGCTGTTCCGTCCGATCGTCCGCATAATACTGCGGACACCCGTCCGGATGCGAGCCGAAGGCATAAACCGGGTGCATGGCGTCGAACCGGTATTGGATGTCGATCCGCTTGCCCTTGAAGGAAACGTCCGCGCTGACGTGCGGCTCGTCGATCTTCATTGCGAGTCCGGCGACCTTCCAGTCGTAGAAGTCCATGTCGGGCGACACTGCGATGGCATCGAAACGCTCCTGGATGGGCTCGCCTACCCCCGGACCGAAAATACATGTGGCGGCGCTCGCGGTCCCATCGGCATTGATCCAAGGGTAAATGAAGCCCGCGATACCATGCTCGGGCACCTGAAGCATGAAGACCACCGCCTCGCGCGAATGAGGGTCGCCGCGCAACCGGTGGCGGTTATCGTGCTCGATGCCGAACGCGGGAAGGGTCGTGATTACATTGTCAAAAGCCATTAAATGAACCTTCTTGTTGACGGTTTGCACGCGCCCATCCCTGCGCGCAGCATGCATCCATGCGGCACGGCCGGGACAAGTGCGCAGTCACGCACCGGACACTGCAATAGGCACGCTTCGACACGGCCTGAGGACGGGTTTGGGATGCCTACCGGCTTCGGTGTCTATCGTCGGTCATGCACCCTCTCACAGGTTGCCAGGCCCCGCTTCGAGTCGGATGCCCGTGTCTTGGTGATAGTAGCACGTTCGCGCCCGATGCCAACCGTAATCGTGTTATTTGATAATGCAGTTTATCGTTTGTAAGCCGCTTATTACCGCGCATTTTCTGCATATCGCCGACCATCTTTGTGTTTTCCAACATCTTGTTCCGCGCCACCCCGGCATAACAGCGCTTGCGCCTTCCGCCGGCGGAACCCTAATGCTGGCGCAGGGCATGACGCGTGCTCGACACGTCGAGACGGCCGGAGTGAACACCGTCCACCCCTCGCATCCGACAACCGCTCAAAAGGATCGCAGAAACTCATGGCCATGACATCTGACGTGTCGGTCAACATGAAGGAGGCGCTTCTCACACGCACGATCGAGGCGATCTCGCTGGACGGCCTCGATGGATTCACCTTGCGATCGGTCGCCACGAACGCAGGCTGCTCGACCGCCGTCGTCTTTCAGAACTTTGCGGGCAAAGCCAAGCTGATCGAAGCAGCGATGGACAGCGCCTTTGAAAAAGACCGCGAGTTTCACGATGCGCTTACGGCCGACATCGGAACCGTCGCACTTGGCCTCGACGGGCTGGCCGCGCTGATCTCGGGCTATATCGAGTTGAGAGCGACACGGACGGTACCACCCTTTTGGTCGGAGATCCTGCTGAAGCACGCCGGCCTCGATTCGCCAGGCGTGTCGCTGCATCGCTGGATCGAAATGCGGGTGGAATTCTGGGCCGGCCGCCTGATCGCGTTCGGTCTCGATGGAACGCTTGCTCCCATCCTGCATACGTACATCCTGATGGAGGAAGTATATTCGTATGCCCTACATGACCGGATCGAATACATTCTGATGCTGCGGGAAACCACCCGAGCCCTGGCCGAGCGGTACTTCGGCGCACCGCCGCGGCCTTGCGAGAGCGCCGTCAGCCAGTGGGCCTCGGACAACGAAAGCCGGTTTCGCATTCGAGCAGAGAATGCGGACGGCAGTGCGCTGAGGGAAAGACTAATGGCATTCGCCATCGACGACATCATCGCCCACGGCATCCCCGGACTTAATCTCAAGAAGATCGCCAAGCAGGCGAACGCTTCGCTGTCGATGATCGCTTACCATTTCGGCGATACCGAAAGCTTCGTGAACGAAGCTGTCTGGCGCGCCCTCGTGCAGGGAATCCCTATCGAGGTCGATCCAAACCGCGCGGATGGCATGCCGCTGGCCGCCATCGATGACTGGACGCAACTCCTGGCCCGGCTCATTCGACCCCGGCAGGAGCAGGCCCGGCCGGGCTTCTACGTCGGGGTTGCCCGGCTGATCGGACAAGCCGCGCTGTTCGCCAGGCGCCGAAAGGACCTGCTCCCGGTCATTCTCCACCTTCGCAAGATCGAAGGGGCGGGAACCTTTCGGGCCAGCCAGACGATCTGGCCGACCGGGCTGACGATCGAGCGGTCTGCCGCCACGGTGTTCGGCATCTGGATCAAGGGCCAGGCGATTCTAAACGATACGTGCGCGGCCATCAGTCCGGCGGGATGCGACGACATTCTAAAGTCTGTCTCCTTCCTTTATACGCAGGAAACCTAGGTGTTTGGTCCCGGGGTTTGATTGTGCTGGTCTGATGTAAAGCGCTGGGGTTCTTTTGCAGATGAACGCGCAGGGGTGAGAGTCTGTTTGGAAAATCAGGGGTGAGCGTTTCGGCGTAGGAGATTGCCGCCCATAGCGACGAGGATCATGGCCTGCGAGACGTCGATGCGCTTCTCGTAGTCACGGACCAATCGGCGCCATCGGATCATCCAGCCAAAGGTCCGCTCGACGACCCATCGTCGGGGCAGCACCTTGAAGCCCTGCTGCTGATCGCTGCGTCGAATGACCTCGACGACGAAATCCAGATAGCTTGCCTTGTCCATGAGCTTGAGGCGGTCATAGGCGCCATCGGCGAAGAGATGTTTGATCCAGGGCCAGCGTTTGCGGATGCCATCGAGGATGGTCTGAGCGCCCGCGCTGTCCGAAATGTCCGCAGTGGTCAGGTTGACCATCAGCAGCCGCCCATCGGTATCGACGGCGATATGCCGCTTGCGCCCGACAACCTTCTTGCCTGCGTCGAACCCACGCTTTTCTGCCGATGGCGCCTTGACCGACTGGCTGTCGATCACTGCTGCGCTCGGACTGGCCTCTCGCCCTTGGCGCTCGCGATCGAGCATCAGTTCGATGTCGTGGATTGTCTGGAACAGGAACCTGCGAGCCAGTTCCCGGAACCAGCCATAGACTGTCTGCCATGCCCCGAAATGGATCGGCAGCATCCGCCAGCCACAGCCCGAACGAACAAGGTAGCGCACGGCGTTGATCACCTCGCGAAAATCCACCTCGCGTGGACGGCCCCGGCGCCCCGGCTTGGGCATCAGGGGCGCCAGGCGATCCCATTCTTCATCGGTCAGATCACTGGGATAGCGCTTCGTCTTCTTGGCAATTTGGGCCATTCGCCCTCGGCTCTGCTGGGTCCACATCCAGAGCCTGAATCAGACGCAGAGCCTCGCGACAACCCCCGGCAACGATTTTCCAAACAGCCTCTGAGGTCCTGGAGGGTCTTAAGCCGCGTGGCAAAGTTTTAAAGTTGGCGAGGTGTTCGCGCAGCTGATGCGGTTGATCGCCACGAACATGTAAAGCCTGCCCTCTTCGGTGCGGACCTCGGCGATATCGATATGGAAGCAGCCGATGGGGCAGCTCTTGAACTTGCTCCGCCCGGCCTTGTCGCCCTCGCCCTCGGGCAACCGCGTCAGGTGCGGGATCGTCGCCTGCGGCCCGGCCTTCCGGTCATCGAGCGATCGGCGTTGGCACCAATCGCAACGGTCTTGGGGTTGATTCCGCCTATTCTATCGAGGATCGTGATGGATCACCCCACGGCTCGGTCAGAAGGGCAGAGCATTCACGAGCGCTGCCAGTTCGGCCTGGCGGCTGCATGCCATCTTGCCCATGATGGTCCGCACCTGCGTCCGGACGGTCTGCACGCTGGTCCCGCGGCGCACGGCTATGCGCGCCGGCGATTCTCCCTGTGCCAGAAGCAGAGCGACGTCTGCTTCCGCCCCAGTCAGCGCGAACAACTGCCGCAGCCCATCGTGGCGCGCGCCTTGACCTATCCCGTGCCGGAACAGGATCATGGCCGCGCGCCGTCCGGAAGGATCGGTGAAGGGCGTAACGTTCACGAAGACCTGGCGCTCGTCGGAGCGCGGCACGACGATGGCAGTCGAGCAAGGCGTGGTTCGGTGCGTGGCATTTGCGATCGCACGCGCCAGATCGGCGCCGGCGGTGATGGCTCCTCCGCGAAGCCGGGCCGGGGGCTCTCCTTCAAGCAGTGCGGCCTCCGCTGCCGCGTTGACCGAGCGTACGCGTCCGCCGGTATCGACGACAATCATCGCAAGGCCGGTGGCATCGAGCGCCGATTGCGCGGCTTGCGTCTGACGCTCCGCTGCGGCGAGCTTGCCACGCACGATCAGCACCCGCGCGACATGGGGAAGCACCGCGCCCAGCCGACCGGCTTCCTCGACGGAGAATGCACCGCGAGCGCTTTCTCCGCGATGAAGCCCGATGATTCCTTCACCATCGCCAGTTTTGACTGCAGCACCCAGGCAATGGAGCGTGTCATCACCCATCCCACGCAACCAGTCACTGTAGAATGCGGTGCGCCGAACCGAAGCGGCATCGACTTCTTCGTCCATGCGGATAGCGCAGTTCATCCTTTGCGGACGGTACGCGACTGCCACCCACGGGTCGCTGTCGGCGTAATTGGCGCAATAGTCGGCGTAATGCGCAGCGGTGAAATAGTTGTTATGCTGCAGGACGTCTGTGCCACCGCCACGATGGCGCCACGCCATCGTGGCCGAGCGTGCGCCCACCGTCCGCGCCAGCAGGTCAGGTAATCGATCGAAGGCTGCATCGTCGAACAGCGCGTCGTAAATATCTTCCGTCGAGAGGATGGGGGGGCTCGTAACGCTCAAATGCCAAAGCTCCGACTTGCGATATCAAAATGCCCCATTTGGGTACCCCTTGCCATGCCCAGCATGGCTGGCCCGGGGCAATAGCATCACTCTGCCCGTCCGGGAAGTATCTGTGTTTAATAAGTTTCTTGTCCGGATTCATATTTTAAGAATCATCCCACATTTGAGGGATGAAAGAGCATGCGGGACCATGCAGATGCCACCCGTGGGGATCGAAGCCCGGTAGGCAATTCTCAAGATCACTACGGGAACAAGGGGTGTTCCCTTGAACTACTGACGGGGGTTTGAATTGAAGAAACATTTCTTGATCGTTGCTGCGGTAGCTACGAGCAGTGCGTCGATGCCCGCACTGGCGCAGGAGCAGACGTCGCAGGTAAGTGTTGGCGTGACGGGTGGCAGCTTGGGTATCGGCCCGGAAGCGGCAATTCGCGTTTCTCCGGTCCTGGGATTGCGCGCGAACGCGACGTTCCTGGGAGTCAGCCACTCGGTCGACAGCGACGATATCACGTACGACGGTCGCCTCAAACTGGGTTCGCTCGGCTTGATGGCGGACTTGCATCCTTTTAGCGGTGGCTTTCGCGTCTCGGCTGGTTTTCGGATCAACAGCAACAAGGTCAACCTGAAAGCGAACACCAGTCAGGACAATACCGTCGAAGTCGGCGATACAGAATATTCGGGAGCTGCCGTCGGCACTCTCAGCGGGCAGGTGAAGACGAAGAAATTCGCTCCGACATTGACGGTCGGCTATGCAGGGGGGCTCACCAAGGGCCTCAAGTTCGGAGTCGAGGCTGGCGCCATGTTTCAGGGCTCGCCGCGCATCAACAACCTGCGCGCTAGTGGTCCAATATCCTCCGACCCTGATTTCCGAGCGGCCCTCGCCCGTGAGGAGCAGGAAATTGAGGACGATATCGACAAGTACAAGGTTTATCCGATCCTGCAATTCTCGCTGCGTTATGCCTTCTGATCTTGGAAGGCCGCCCCTTTCCCCTCCTCGCGGGTAGGGGGGCGGGAAACGCCGAGTTTGATTGTCGAAGTTTGCACAGGTGACCGTTCCCGTCGATCCTTGAAGAAGGCCGATGGGAACGCGAAGCGGGGTCAGGGAAAGTGTCCCTTGTTCCTGGCCCCGTTTCGCAACCGCGGCAAAATGGGCCGCCGCACGTCGTTGTTCCCAGGGCGCATTGACGCCGGTGCTCGGCCACAGGATCGAGAAGGGTCGCCTTACGGTGCATACCGTCTCATAACAGCCTGCGTTGAGGCTGAATCGGGTTGGGGATTCCCAAAGCGATGAAAGTCTGAAATCAATGGCGTCCTGCATCGAGAGGACGTGGCGACAAGCGCAAATTTTAAATATGATTGGGCGAACGCTGCGCCCGGACACCCTGGCTTGGCAAGGGTGCAAATAGGCTGAGCGGTATCGCTTTGGACTGGCCGGCGCGGCCGCCGGCCAGTCAGATCCTTCATATGGCGTGTTCATCCGCTTCGCTGATGTCAGCCAGCTTCCCTTCGACCGGCCGCTTGCCCGGCTGGCTCTTGCGATACGGTTCGAAGCTGGCGCGATCGGCGTCGAAGCTCATGTCCCAGGGGATATTGTCGCCGCGAAAGATCGGCGGGGCATTGTTCGACCAGAGCAGCGAACCAAAGCGGAAATCCCACGCGCGCGGGACCCAGTTATCGTCCAGATAGTCGGTGTCGGCATGATATTCCGCTTCCCCAGCCTTGCCCGGCATGTCGCAATAATAATAGATGGCCGACGAGATGCGGTGCCGAGATATGCCGCCCGAACTGTTCATCGTCTGGTTCTTCCAGCCCTTCGCCTCCATGATGTTGGCACCGAGCATGACTTCGTCGATATCGTCCATGCCGAAGGCGATATGCATGAACTTGAAATGGTCGGGCGCAATCGGGAGGTCGCAATTCACCCAGAAAATCGAATGATGTTCGAACGTGCCGCCGGCGCGGGAAAAGATACCGGTGCCCTTGCTATGATCGACATAGCGAAAGCCCAGATGGCGCTCGTAAAATTCGAAACTGCCCACATAGTCGGGCGAGAAGAAGACGACATGGTTGATCGTCTTGGGGATGGCCTTGCGCCGCCAGATCCGGTGCTGGTTGAAGCGCGGATAGGAACCCGGCGTGTTGACCGGGCTGGTTTCGCTGACGACCGGGCGCTTGGCCCAGACCCGTAGGGCGATGGGCTGGCCGTCGGGGCAGGTGCAATGGACGGTGCCGTCATCGTCGCGGCGCACAGGGACTTCGCGCGCGAGGCTCGCGGCGATCCGATCCAGTGCGTCGGCGCTTTCCACGCCCCAAACCGTTTCCTTCAGGCCATCGCCGGGGTAAGGATCGGGCGAGGGCAAGCGTGTATCCCCATGTCGATAGAGGATAATTCGCGAGCCGGAGGCAAGCCGAAATGTTACCTCCTCCTCGCTCGCCTGCTCCAGCGGCAAGCCGAAATCGGTCCAGAAGCGGGTATGTTCGCCCAGGTCGGCAACCCCGAAAATCGCGCTCTCAACGCCCAAAATGCTCATGCATGACTCCTCATCCTGAGCACCACCATGCGGGCGTGGCTTGGCGAGCGGAAACGCATTTCGTGGGAGCCTGCTATCGGTCCTGCCAATAGCAGGTGTCTTTTCAGCCCTTGCGAAACAGCATCGTCAGCAGGAAAAGGATGGTGCGCCTGTCCAGCAACCGCAGCGCGGCGCGCGCTTCGGCGGGGGTGAGTTTGGCCACCATCGGCATTGCGCCGAAAATCTTGCCGCGGATGATAAGCGCGTTGCCGTCCCGCTCTATCTTGCGGACGGTCATCAGTTCCTTGTCCTGCGCGTCGAGGATTTTCATGACTGGCTGTTTCTGGTTCGTCACTGCACGGCTCCTGCGCAGACCTTGTCATAATCGATGCCCATATCGTCCATCATCTGGATCGCGGTGGCGCGTCCCGCGCCGAATACGCCGCCGCCCGGATGCATGAAGGGACCGACGAGATAGAGGCTGTCGATCCCCGGCACGCGGAAATGGCCGAGGTCGGGCGTCGGGCGGTGGCCGACCGTCTGGTACATGAAGGGCGCGCAGCCATGGATGTCGCCCTTGACGAAGCTGGCCGGGCTGTCGCGTTCATGGTCGAGCGGGGAGCGGACCAGCGAGCCGATGATGTTATCCTCGTCCAGATTGCTGTAAAACAGACGATATTGGCGCAGGCTTTCTTGTGCGACCTGCTCCTTCACCTGATCCCAGGCGGCCGGACCGCCTTCGTGCAGATCATAGGGCGCGAAGGTGACGCCGTAGAAGACTCCGCCCCCCGCCGGCGCACGGCTGGGATCGTTGGTGGTGTTGTCGCCGCCCGCGATCAGGCGGCGTGGCGGCACGACGCCCCGGCGAAGATGGTCGTAATCCAGCAGCATGTCGCGCATCGTGTGAGTCTGGAGCAGTTCGGTCATAACCCCGCCCTCCCCTTCGGCCCAGCGCAGCTTGGCCTTTTCCTTCAAGGCCATGTGCAGCAGGTTGATCGAGAAGGTCGATGGCGTAACCCGTTCGGCCCGCTCAAGCACGGGTTCAGGGGTTTCGCTGACGAATTTGCGCAGGACATGGGGGTGGATCGCACCGATGACGCCATCCTTCGCCATGATGGTTTCGCCATCGGTGAGTGCCAGTCCCGTCGCCTTGCCGGACGTGACGATGACCCGCTTCACCTCCGCGTTACAGCGCACCTCACCGCCCATATGTTCGATCGCGCGGACCAGCGCCTTGCTGAGTTCGCCCGATCCGCCCTTTGGCATGGATACGCCATAAGTATGGATGATCCCCGGCATCAACAGCGCGCCCATGCCGGTACCCAGTTCGTCGGGCATCTGGAGATTTTCGGTGACGAGCCGGACGATGTGGATTTTCAGCCGGTCGCTCTCGAAATATTGGTTCACGACATCCAGCGCGGAGCGCTGCATCACGTCGAGCAGGAAGCGGCCCTCGTCCGACTGGTCCATCATCGCGACGAACGCGCCCATCGGGAAGGGCGGCGCGTAAAGACCACCCATGAACATCGGCAGGACGCCCTGGCTGATGCCCACGAAACGCCGATAGGCGTCGGCATCGCGCACGCTATATTGCGCGATTTCCTGACAAGTGCGGTCCAGATCCTTCCATGATCGCATCACGGTGCCATCGTCCCAGATGCTGACATGGGGCAGTTCGGGGTAGATATAGTCGAGGCCGAATTTGCCGATCAGGCCCAGCTCGTCCTCGCGGATCATCGGGTTACCCTGGATCATGATGTGGACGTTGCTATGCTCGTCATGCCAGTAGCCCGGCGTGATGAGTTCGCGGGTCGAAACGCCGCCGCCGAAATGGGGCTTGCGTTCGAGGACGAGCACTTTCTTTCCCGCCTTGGCCATATAGGCCGCCGCAGTCAGGCCATTATGGCCCGCGCCCATGACGACGATGTCGTAACTGCTCATCGATGCTCTCCAAAAAAGGCGCGGAACTGGGCGATGCCGGGGACGTGGCTGGCGCAGCCGCCATCGGCGACGATCAGTTGGCCGGTAATGTTGCGGGCGGCGTCGGACGCGAGGAAGGCGGCGACCTGGGCAATGTCATCGGGGTCGCCAAGCTGATCGCGCAGGGTTTCGGCCTCCACGGCTTCGCGCAAGGGCGGCGGGAAGGCGGCGCGGAGCGCCGGCGTCATCGTCATGCCGGGCGCGACGGCGTTGCAGCGTATGCCCTCTGGTCCGTGGCTTGCGGCGATCGAGCGTGTCATCTGGATGACCGCGGCCTTGGACGAGCTGTAAGCGGCCTGGATCAGATGCCCCTGCAACGCCAGATTGCTGACGGTATTGACGATATTGCCGCGCGTGGCCCGCAGATGGGGCAGTGCGGCGCGGCAGGCGACCATGCTGCCGCGCACATTGACGGCATAGGTGCGGTCCCACAGCGCCGTTTCCATCTGCTCGATATCGCCATCCCGCCGCGCGACGTCGGGGCCGAGCAGCGCGGCATTGTTGTGGAGAATGTCGAGCCGGCCATAATGGGCGATCGTGGCGGCGATCATCGCTTCCGTTGACGCTTCGCTTTCCAGATCGAGCGCGATCGCCAGCGCATCGGGCAGTGTCGACGCCAGCGCCTTTGCTGCCTCGAACGCAATGTCGGCGATCGCCACGCGGGCGCCGCGCGCCGCCATCAACTGTGCCGTCGCAGCGCCGATGCCGCCTGCCCCGCCGGTGATGATCGCCACTTTCCCATCCAGACGGATCGCATCGGCCTGCATCGCCCTCTCCTCCCTTGCTCTTGTCGGCAGGCATCATATGCTGCGCAGCAAATGCGGGAAGACGGCACTTTTTTGTGCCCTCCAAAATGAGACCGATGATGAACTTCGACGATTTCGATGCGCCCGCGCGCGTGGGTCTGGCGGCATTGGCGCAGGACATGGCGAACCATGGCGCCGAACGCGATGCGCCGATCCGGACCATCTTCGGCCTGCTGGGGGATCGCTGGTCGATGCTCGTCCTGCTGCTTCTGGCTGTCGCGCCGTTTCGCCATGCGGAATTGCGCAGGCTCCTCGACCGGCTGAGCGCGGAAGGCAGGATTTCCCAGCGGGTGCTGACGCTCAAGTTGCGGCTGCTAGAACGCAACGGACTGGTCGCGCGATCGGTGAGCGACGACGTTCCGCCCAAGGTGGGCTATGCTCTGACGCCTTTGGGGGCCGAGCTGGTAGGGGAAGCCCGTCGGCTGCTGGGCTGGGTGCAGGCCAGCAGCTTGCCAATCAATCGGGCGCGCGCGGCCTTCGACAGGATGGAGGGCGACTAACCGCGCGATTTGGGTGTCGAGTCGCTCAGGAATTGTGCCGCCAGTTCCTCACGCGACACGCGCGCCTCTTCTAGCGATATGACGGACTGATCGCATTCCGGAACGGCAGGCACCTGCGCATAGGACATGATCCGTTCCACGACCCAGCGTATCGCCGGATCATTGTTGCTGGAGATATGCCACTGGATAGCCTCGCGAATGGGAGGGATATCCATCGGCACTTCGCGCAGGGTCAATGGCAGATAAGCAGCCATGCGGGTCGCCAGCCGCCGGTGCATCGTTGCGATGCGGTCGGAGCCGATGACGAGGCCGGGGAGCGAGAGAAAACTATGGGTTACGATCTCGACCCGGCGCTGACGCTTCTGACGACGCACGAACCAATCCTCGAACGCAGACACACGAGCGCGCCCGAAGCGCGCGGTCACATGCCCAAGCTCGAAATAGAGCTCCTTGGTCATGGGCCCGGCCATCGCCGGATTGCCGTTCCAGCCGACGACGACATAGTCATCCTCGAACAATATCTGGCTGGGATGGTCGGCGGAAATCGCATAGTCGATGGTGATGAGCAGGTCGATGGCGCCGCGTTCGAGCGATTCCAGCAAGGCTTCGCTCAGCGACTGGATTTCGAATCGCATGCCGGGCGCCTGCTGTTGCAGGTCCGTCATGGCGGCGGCCAGCAGCACTTCGGTGATATAGTCCGACGCCATGATGCGGATCGTGCGGTCGGACGTGGCGGGATCGAAGGGCGGCGGCACCGCGATGGTCGATCGGATCTGCTCCAGGACGGCGCGAACCGGATCGACGAGACCTTCGGCGCGGGCCGTCAGCACCATCTGCCGCCCTTTCTGCACCAGCAGATCGTCGGCAAAATAGTCTCGCAGGCGGCCCAAAGCGGATGAGGTGGCGGACTGGGACAGGCAGATGCGGTCCGCAGCCAGGCTGACGCTGCGCTCAGCCAGCAGCGCATCGAGCGCCACCAGCAGATTGAGATCCAGCCTGTCGAAGCGCATGTGCTCTCCTTCCTCAGCCTGCCGCTATAGCCGACAGCGCGTTGGCAACGAGCTTAGCAGGATCGCCGTCGTGGGCAAAGCCGGCATCGTCCGCCGCCGGGGTGGCAAGCGCTGGATGCGCGCCGAAGGCAGTCTCCAGCGCGGCATCCGGGCGGTAGCTGACAAGATCGGTCGA
This sequence comes from Novosphingobium sp. BL-52-GroH, assembly GCF_044813085.1. Taxonomy (NCBI): domain Bacteria; kingdom Pseudomonadati; phylum Pseudomonadota; class Alphaproteobacteria; order Sphingomonadales; family Sphingomonadaceae; genus Novosphingobium; species Novosphingobium sp. BL-52-GroH. The sequence continues at coordinate 507,705 of NZ_CP171149.1, forward strand.
CACGCCGCATTGCCGCGCAACCTCGGCGGCCAGATCGCCCATGGCGATGCGCTGTGCAGGCAACGTCACGACGCGGGTAACGGGCATCAGCGCCGGGTCCATGGTCAGCGCATGGACCAGATTGTCGGCGCAGCGCGCGACCGACTGCGCCCAGATGGTCGCGCCTTCCGACACCGGGCAGACGAAGGGCTCCCCCGCGCGCAGGGCATGGAACAGGTCGCTCATGAAGGCGGATTTCATGCCCGATGGTCCCTTGGGCCGGGCAAGGATGCCAGGCAGTCGGACGCTGATCCCCTCGATCTCGCCGCGATGGTGCATCATGGCGACGGCGATCTCCATCATCGCCTTGTGCCCACCATAGACCATGCGCGGGGCGAGCGGGGTGTGGTCGTCCACGCCTGCGGCGGGCAACGGGTCGCCGAACACCGCGATCGAACTGGCATAGACGATGCGCGGCCTGCGCCCCGCTGCTTTAGCGGCATCGAGCAGGTCGTACATGGCGTCGATATTGATACGGCGGGATGCGGCGGGATCAGCCTCTGCCGCGCCGCCCGGAACGGTCGCGAGATGGACGAGCGCACTGCATCCGTCTGCAAAGGCTTCGGCACGGACGGACGACGAAGCAATGTCACCTGCCACCGCGCGCGCGCCAGCGGGGATGCCGCCTGCCACGCTATCCATGCCGACGACGCTTTCGCCCGCGTCCAGCAGGCGTTGCACAAGCTGGCGGCCGACGAAGCCGCCGGCCCCGGTCACGATGATCGTCATGTTTCAATACCTGTCCGGATAATGGGCGCGCACATCCTCGCTATAGCTTCCGAGCGGATAGGCGAGCATCTGGCTGTTCCAGGTATCCCATTGCAGGCGCATGGCCTTGAGCCGCGCGGGATCGTCGGGCGCAAGATCGGCCCGCTCGCGCACGTCGCTGGCAAGATTGAACAGATGTTCCTTGTCACCCAGCTTGAGATATTTCCAGTCGCCCTGTCGCAAGGCGGCCTGGCCATTGGCCTTGAACCGCCAGTAGAGGGTGCGATCGACCGGGGCAGCCTTGCCGGTCAACTGGGCCGACAGGTCGACACCGTCGAACGTCCCCGCCTTTGCGACATAGCCCCCCGCCATGGCCAGCAGGGTCGGCAGGAAATCCATCGAGATCATGACCTGGTCGCTGGTCGATCCGGGCGCGATATGGCCGGGCCAGCGGGCGAGCAAGGGTACGCGTATGCCACCTTCCAGCAGTTCGCCCTTGACGCCGGTGAAGGGCCAGGTTTCGGAGAAGCGTTCGCCGCCATTGTCGCTGGTGAAGATGATGATTGTATTCTCGGCCTTGCCGCTGCGCTCCAGCGCCGCCAGCAGCTTGGCGACATTCTGGTCCATCGCCTCGACCATCTCCTTATATTTGGCGAGGCTTCCGCCATTATAGTGAAAGGAGCCATCGAGCGTCGGCGCAACGGCGGCGTCCTCACGCCCTTCCCAGGGCCAGTGCGGCGCATTGAAATGAAGGCTGAGAAAGAAGGGCTTGTCGCCCGCCTGCTCGACCGTCTTCACCGCTTCGTCGCCGAACAGGTCGGTCAGATAGCCATTGCGCTCGATCGGCGTGTCGCCTTGCGCAAGGCCGACGCCGAGGTCCTTTCTGCCCATCACCATATGATGGCGGAAATAGTCGGCCGCGCCCTCGACGATGCCGAAAAACTCGTCATATCCATGGCGGAGCGGGCCATGTCTGGGCGGTTCGCCCAGATGCCATTTTCCCACCAGCTTGGTGTGATAACCCTGTGCGCGCAGGACCGAGGCGATGGTAGGGCGGTCGACCGGCACGCCGATGCCGTCCGGTGCGCCCGGGCCTAGCGGTTCCTCGACGCCGATGGCAAAGCGATATTGGTAGCAGCCCGTCAACAACGCAGTACGAGTGGGTGAGCAGATCGAGCTATTGGCGTAGCCCTGTCGCAGGATGATGCCCTGCGCACCGATGCTGTCGATCGCGGGGGTGCGAATATGATGCGATCCCGTGCAGGACAGGTCGGCATAACCCAGATCGTCGGCCATGATGAAGATGATGTTGGGGCGAACCTTGCCGACCGACGCAGTAGCGCGCTCCCCGCTCGCAGCCAGTGTCCCGAGCGCGCATACGCCGCCAATGAAAGCCCGTCTGTCCAACTGCATGATCGTCCTTCCGGAAGTGTCTGGAGCAGGACCGCAAGGCCCTGCTCCTATACCCTATCCTCAGCTATTTCAGAAATTCGCTGAGAAGCGCAGGCCATAGGTCTGCGGTGCCGTGTAACGGGCGACCGCCATACCGATCGGCGAGCGCTGGGGCGTGGCTATGCGGCGCTTATTCTCCAGATTGTAGAGGAAGGCGCCCAGCGACCAGCCGCCATCGGCCGCGCGCAGAGTGAGGCTGAGGTCGGTCTGCCAATAGGCGCGGATATGCTCGAAATCGAGATATTCGAACGCGCCCCACTGATCGTCGCGCCAGGCGGTGGCGACATTGCCGACCAGTTCGAGGGAGCCGCCGAGCGGCACGACCTGTTCCGCGCCCAGATTGACAGTCCATTTGGGCGAATAGAGCAAGGGCTTGCCCGAGCAGTTGAAGTCCTTGACCGGGGCACCGCCGGCAGTAGCGCCGGTCAGGGAAAACGGACAGGCGATATTGTCGCGGGGCGAGGCGGTATAGAGGTGCAGGTCATCATAGGTGGCTTTGAGATATTGCACTTTGGCGTTCAGTGTCGTGGTCGGTGTCGCCTTGACGATTGCATCGACATCCACGCCCTTGATCGTCGACCTGCCCGCATTTTCATTGGAGTTGATCAGCGTGCCGCTGGTGTCGACGGTGAAATAGGTGATCTGCTGGTCCTTATACTTCCAGTAGAAACCCTCGACGTTCAGCTGCACGCGATTGTCGAAGAAGCGGTTCTTCGATCCAATGGTATAGGCAGTTATGAATTCCGGATTGTAGCGTGACTTACCTTCGGCCAATTGGAAGCCGCCGGCGCGGTAGCCGCTTTCGACCGTGGCGTAGAGCAGGCTTGCCGGGCCGACATCGAATTCCGCTGACGCCTTCCAGGTGACGCGCGAATAGCTGCCGCTGTCCACCACCGGATTGTAGGTCTTGAGGATCGTGCCGTTGCCGTTCAGCAGCGCGAAGACTTGCGGGTTTGCTTGGTCGGTGCTGCCCGCCGCGATCCAGCCATTGCTGGCCAGCCAGTTGACCGTGTCGCCAGTCGTCAGGAAATTGGGATAGCGCGGCAGCGCGCCCGGCGCGGCGCATCCCGCCGCGAAGGAGGCCGGCGGTACGATATTGGCCGGCGGCAGGCCACCACAGAAGGTGATGAAATTGTTGATGATGCCATCCATTGACTTCTTGTCGCGCGTGTAGCGCGCACCGCCGACCAGACGGAAACGATCGCTGACATGAGCGGTCAGCTGACCGAAGGCGGCCCAGCTTTTCGTCTTGTGGGTGTAGGACTGGATCGGCAGCACGAACTCCTGATTATATTCGTTCTGCGCGTCGATCTTTTCGTTGAAGTAAAAGCCGCCCAGCACATAATCCATCATGCCAGCCGACCCGGCAAGGCGCGCTTCCAGACTATACTGCTTGTCGATTTCGTTGGTATATGCGGTATTGAAGGCCGGTCCGTAGAAAAAGCTGTCGCCCTTCGACTTGCGGTAGGCTGGGAGCAGGGTGAAAGTGCCGATATCGGTCTTCCAGTTCAGCTCCGCATTGACGCCCCAATAAGTGTAATCGACCGACTGCTGCTGGTTCATCGCGTTGAGGAAGCCGAAGCCCGGCGCCCCGAGCAATGTCTGCCGATAGGCGTTGGCCGCATCGGTGTTGAACCCTTCCGACGCATCAAACGGCCCCGGCGTGAAGCTATAGCCCGACGGACCCGGCGTATAAGCGCCGATATAGCTGCCCCCCGGCCCGACACCGCCGATCTTGGTCCAGTCCGCGCCGATGCGCAGGCTGATGGCGTCGGTCGGCTCGATCAGGAACTGGCCACGCAGGCCGGTGCGCTTCAAATCGTCACTGCCATCGCGGTTATAACCGTCATGGACCTGACGCGTGGCGGCCAAGCGCAGCGCGCTGGTGTCGCTGGTGGCAAGGTTCAGATAGCCATCGACATTGACCGCGTCATAATTGCCGACGGACAGGTTGAAGCCCGCGCCATTGCGGCCCAGTTCCGGGCGGGCGGGAATGATGTTGACCGCGCCGCCGGTGGCGTTGCGGCCGTAGAGGATGCCCTGCGGACCTTTGAGCACTTCAACACGTGCAAGGTCGTAGAAGGCGGAACCGAAGGCACCCGCCGCGCGGCCCAGCACGACGCCGTCATAGCTGGGCGTAACGGCAGGGTCGTTGTAGCTGCTGGACGTGATATTGCCGACGCCGCGAATGAAAATGGAGGTATTGGAGCCGCCGCCATTGGTGACTGTGATCGCGGGGACACTCTTGGTGATATCCTCCGCCTTGGTGATGCCCTGCTGAATCAGCGTGTCGCCGGTGACGGCGTCGATAGCGATCGCGGCCTTCTGCGCGCTTTCCGACTTGCGCTGCGCCGTCACGACGATTTCATCGATGCCGCCGGACGACTGATCGACAGGCTGTTCAGCGACCTGCGCCCAGGCGGCCGGAATAGCAGCCGTCGTTACGACGGCGGCCGTTGTGGCGAATAGAATCTTGCGCATTGCCCTCTCCCTGACTGGTTTTGCTTTGGCGCGACATTGGCCGCTGAAACGGGTCGCTGTCACATTGATTTTCTGGATGGGACCTATCTGCACGCACGGACGATGGCGAAGCAATCGCCCCGTCTATCCAGCTTTCCGATAGCAGATATTGAGCCAAAGGATTTTCTCCGCCGCCCGGCACTCGATAGCAGGACTGTGAGAAGAGTTTCTGGAGAGGCATGGCATCATGATTTCGGGCAAACGGATATTGATCGTCGGCGGAGGCATTGGCGGCATGGCCGCTGCGATCCGTTTGGGCGAACTGGGCGGCAAGGTCACGCTGATCGACATCGATCCGGAATGGCGGGTCTATGGCGCGGGAATCACGATCACCGGCCCCACGCTACGCGCCTATAGGCGCCTTGGCCTGCTCGACGCGATCAAGGAAGAAGGCGCAATCGCGAAGGGATCGACGATCTTTCGCTATGACGGGCTGCGGTTGCAGCAACTGGACGAACCAGCGCTGGAGGAAGGGCTTCCTGCGACCGGCGGGATCATGCGGCCCAAATTGCACCGCATCATGCAGGCGCGGGTCAAGGCGCTGGATACCGATATTCGCTTGGGCCTGTCGGTCAGCGCGCTCGAAAACCGCGATGACGGCGTGAACGTGACCTTCACCGACGGGACGCAAGAGCGCTTTGACCTGGTGGTCGGCGCGGACAGCATCTACTCGGCGGTGCGGCGCATGGCCTTCCCGCACATGGCGGAGGCGCAGCCCACCGGCCAGGGATGCTGGCGGGTATCGATGAAGCGCCCGCCGACGCTGGAGAGCGGGGAGATTTATCTGGGCCATCGCTATCCTGCCGGCATCAATCGCTGTGCACAGGACATGGTCTATCTGTGGATGCTCACCCCGCACGAACATCGCGAGGCCCATTTTACCGACGAGGAACTGTTCACCCGGTTGCAGGACAATATGGCCGATTTCGGCGGCAACATCGCGTGGGTGCGGGAGAATATGACCCGTAACGACTGGATCAACTATCGCCCGCTGGCCGCTGCCTTGCAGCCTGGCCCGTGGCATATGGGGCATATCGTGCTTTTGGGCGATGCCGTCCATGCGACCACGCCGCACATGGCGTCGGGCGCGGGCATGGCGGTGGAAAGCGCGCTGGTGCTGGCGGAGGAACTGGACCGGGCGGACACCGTGGAGGACGGCCTGGTCGCCTATGAAGCGCGGCGTTACGAGCGCTGCCGCCATGTGGTCGAAACCAGCATCGCCGTCGGCAAGATGCAGCTGGCGGGCGATCCGCCTGAATCTATCGGCGCGGCGCTTGGCGCGGGACTGCACCGACTGGCGGACGATTATTGAGCGCGGCGAAAGGCCCGGCGGCAGGAGCCGCCGGGCCTTTGCTTATTCGGCGGTCCAGCCTCCGTCGACGACCAGGCTGGTGCCTGTCATCAGGGCACTGGCATCCGAGGCGAGGAAGACCACCGCCCCCATCAGATCCTCGACCGTGCCGAGCCGCCCCAGTTTGATCTTGTCGAGCACGCTGGCAAGAAACGCCTTGTCCTCGAAAAAGGGCCGCGTCATCGGGGTTTCGATGAAGGTCGGGGCGATCGTGTTGGACCGGATGCCGTGCGGCGCTAGGTCCAGCGCCATCGCCTTGCTCAGCCCCTCCAGCCCCCATTTGGACGCGCAATAGAGCGAGCGGCGCGGGCCGCCGACATGGCCCATTTGCGACCCCATATGGATGATCGATCCGCGCAGGCCCGCATCGATCATGCCCCGCGCCACGATCTGTGCGACAAAGAAGGCGGCGCGCAAGTTGAGGCCGAGCACCGCGTCATAATCCTCCTCACTCACCTCGGTGAACGGCTTGGGGCGATTGGTCCCGGCATTGTTGAGCAGAATGTCGAACGGGGCGACCGCGCCGAGCGCAGCGGTCATGCCCGCCACATCGTTGACGTCGATACGGACCGCCTCCGCCTGCCCGCCCGCGGTGCGGATCGCCTCCGCCGCGGCCGTGATCTCCTCCCCGCTGCGGGCGGCAAGCGTCACATGGGCACCCGCCTGCGCCAGCGCGGCGGCAGATGCGAGGCCGATACCCCGCCCTGCCCCCGTCACCAGCGCGCGCCTGCCATCCAGCCGGAAGCTGGGCGTCGTTGGCAAAGCCTCCATCGTCAGGCGGCCGTCGCCGGCGTGGGTTCGGCCGCCCCGGCATAGGGGACGTCGCGGCCGCCATAGCGGCGGACACGGATGTTCGCCTGCTCACCATGACCGGCAAAGCCTTCGAGCGCGCAGAGACGGCTGCAATATTCGCCGACCAGCGCGGATGCTTCGTCGGTCATAACCTTCTGATAGGTGCAAGTCTTGATGAACTTGCCGACCCACAGCCCGCCGGTGTAGCGCGCCGCCTTCTTCGTCGGCAGCGTGTGGTTGGTGCCGATGACCTTGTCGCCAAAGCTGACATTGGTGCGCGATCCCAGGAACAGCGCGCCGTAATTGGTCATGTTCTTGAGGAAATAGTCGGGATCGGCGGTCATCACCTGGACATGTTCCGACGCCAGATCATCGGCGATGCGGACCATTTCCGCATTATCCTCGGCCACGATCACTTCGCCGAAGGTCTCCCATGCCTTGCGCGCATAATCGGCGGTGGGCAGGATCCGGAGCAGCCGCTCGACCTCCTTCATCGTCTCGCGCGCCAGCCTTTCCGACGTGGTCAGCAGCACGGCGGGGCTATCCGGCCCATGTTCGGCCTGGCCGAGCAGGTCGGTGGCGGCCAGTTCCGCGTCGCAGCCGATCTCGTCGGCAATCACCAGCGTCTCGGTCGGCCCGGCGAACAGGTCGATACCGACCCGGCCGTAAAGCTGGCGCTTGGCTTCGGCGACGAAGGCGTTGCCCGGCCCGACGAGAATATCGACCGGGTCGATGCTCTGGGTGCCGAGCGCCATCGCGCCTACCGCCTGGATACCGCCCAGCGCATAGATGGCGTCCGCGCCCGCCATGGCCTGCGCCGCCACGATCGCGCGGGCGGGCTGGCCCTGGAAGGGCGGCGCGCAGGTGATGACGCGCTTCACGCCTGCAACCTTCGCGGTGATGACCGACATATGGGCCGAAGCGAGCAGCGGATATTTGCCCCCCGGCACATAGCAGCCGGCGGAGTTGAGCGGCAGATTTCTGTGGCCCAGGATCACGCCCGGCATCGTCTCGACCTCGACGTCATGCAGGCTGTCGCGCTGGATCTGCGCGAAGTTGCGAACTTGGGTCTGGGCAAATTCGATGTCCTTGCGCTCCTGCGGCGACAAGCTGTCGACGCAGGCGTCGATTTCCGCCTGGCTCAGGCGATAATCGTCCCGCTCCCAGCCATCGAACTTGATCGAGAGGTCGCGCACCGCTGCGTCGCCCCGCTGTTCGATGTCGGCCAGCGTCGCTTCGACGATATCGCGGACCTTCCGGTCGGCATCGGCCTTCGCCTGTGCGGTCGCGCCGCGCTTGAGATATAATGCCATATGTTCGTCCTTCTTGTGGGGCCATCCAAGCCCGAAATTGAGTCAGAATCCGTCGATCGCGGTTTCGATGTGGAAGACCTCAGGCGTCGCCTTGAAGAAGAGGCCAGCAAGAGCGCGCCAGGCCTGGAAGCCGTCGGACGCGCGGAAATCGACCATATGCGCGTCGACGCTGTCCCAACCCACCACCAACAGGTAGTGGCCCGGCCGATCGACCGCGCGCTCCAGCGCGAAGCTGCGGCACCCGGGCGCTGCGCGGAAATGCGGCTGCGCCTGCGCGACGGCCGCCTCGAAATCGGCGGCCTGGGCCGGATCGATGTCGATCCGAGCAATCTCCTTGATCATGTCCATTCCTTCCTTCGTCGGATCACCAGGCGGTCGCGCCCGCATCGACCGCCATGTCGGCACCGGTCACGTAGCGGGCTTCGTCCGAAGCCAGCCACAGCGCGCACCAGCCGATGTCGTCGGGTTCGCCCAGCCGCTTGAGCATGTTCTTCTCCAGCACCTTCGCCTCGAACGCAGGGTTTTCGGCCAGATGGCGCCCCGTCGCCGCGGTGCGGATGAAGCCGGGCGCGATGCTGTTGGCACGGATGTTATGTGGCGCGCCCTCCATGGCGAGCTGGCGAGTCATCGCCAACACCCCGCCCTTGCCGGCGCAATGGGCGAGCGCAGGAGAGCCGTCGAGCGCGTGGCGGGCATTGGCCGATGCGAAATTGATGATGGAGGCATGGCCGCTCGCCTTGAGCCAAGGCCAGGCGGCGCGGGTCGCGAGGAAGACGATGTCGAGTTCGCCGCCGAGCGTCGCCCTCCAGTCGGCATAGGAGAGGGTCTCGATCCAATCGAAGATGGCGAAAGCGGCGGCGTTGACGAGGATGTCGATGCGGCCATGATCGGCGCCGATCCGGTTGAACAGCACATCGGTCGCGGCTTCGTCCAGCAGGTCGCAACTCTCGTCTGCGCCTGCCCGATCGACGCCGATGACCCGAGCGCCTTCCGCTGCAAAGATGCGCGCGCAGCCATGCCCGATGCCATGGGCCGCGCCCGTAACGACCGCCACCTTGCCCTTCAGCCGATCAACCATGGACGATCATGCCTTCCACCGGCTGCGCGCCGCGACGGAGCGGCGCGACAAGCGCGATGCCTGCGCCGACCAGCGCACCGATCGACATCAGCAGGAACGCCCCCATCAAGCCGCCGGCCTGACGCCCCAAGAGCGTGACGACGACCGGGCTGAGAAATTGGCCGAAGGCGAAAGCGCTCTGCCACATGCCTGCACCCCGTCCGCGTATCTCGAACGACAGCAGGCTCATAGACCAGACCAGCAGCGTGGGCAGCAGCAGGCCGGCGCCAACCTGATTGAGGAAGCAGCCGACAAGGAAAGGCGTCGAGCCCTTTGCCAGTGCCATGGTCGCGAAGCCCGCCGCCAGCAGAGCAAATTCGATGAGGAGCAGGCGACGAATGGGCCAGCGGCCGATGCGGGAATAGACGAAGGTGCCAAGTGGCACCCCGATGCTGGCGATCGACGTCAGGAGGCCGATGCGGGCGGGATCGGTAAGGCCCAGGTGCACCAGCCCCGACGATGCCTGGATCTGCACCGTGTAGAAGAAGATCGATCCATAGACCGTGATCGCCAGGATCATCATCATGCGCCGCCAGGGGAAGCCCCCATCAGCGACAGGCGCCGCCACCGCCGCGGGACCGCTACGCTCCCCCGTTGGCTCCCAGGTGAAGCGCAGCACCAGCGCGAACATCACCAGCGCGGACGCATAGACCCAGAAGGGCATACGCCAACCGAACGCGCCAAGCTGCCCTCCGATGTTGAAGAAGAGCAAGGCCGACAAGGACGCGAAGGCGGTCTGTCCCGCCAGCCATTTGTCGCGCGCCGCGCCCGTGAAATAGTCGCCGATCAGCGTCGTGGACAATACCATGATCAGCGCCTCGGAGATGCCCACGCCGACGCGCGATACCAGGATGACAGGGAGGCTGGTGAGGAAGACCGGCGCAACGCCGGTCAGCGCATAGAGCAGGAAGGCGGCCAACAGCAGGCGGCGGCGGCCGAAATGGTCCCCCAGCAATCCGGCTATCGGCGAGAGGAACGCCACGCAGAGCGCCGGGACCGTCAGGATCATCGGCACCCAGAATTCAAATCCCGGAACCGCGCGATATTCGTGCAGCAGTTGCGGCAGGATCGGCGCAAGCAGCACGATCGCCATGGTCGACAGGGTGATCGGCAACAGCAGCGCGATCCCGGTCAACGGGCCGGGCATAGGGTCGGAAGCGGTCAGGCCTGCCATACTGCTAATCGCTCCGCCGCAATATGATGCAAGCGCGCATCGTCGTTCCCCTCCGCGGTTTTTCTGGACCTAGGATCATGCCGCGGTGCCATCCGGTCAAACCGAAAGGATCAAATCGACCTATTCATGGAAGTGCGTCGCGATCCGGGCGCTTGCAACATGTCGGCATCGCGGCGAATGTCCCGCCATGTCATCCCCCACTTCCGTCTCTCCACCTGCCACCAACGGCAAGCACCGCGCCGCCGACGCGCGCAAGGCCGCGCTGATCCATCATGCACGCGAACAAATGGCCATGCATGGAACTCAGAACGCAAGCCTCAACGACATCATCCGACTCGCCGGGGGATCGAAGGCCACGGTCGTCAAATATTTCGGGAACAAGGCAGGCCTGTTCGCTGCGGCCATGGCCCTCACGGCGCGTGAGGTAATGGCGGGCCTGACACTGGACACCGGGGCAGAGGACCGGCTGGAGCCTGCGCTTCAGAGCCTGCTGCGCGGGTTGCTCGCCTTTTACCTGCGGCCGGACTCACTGACAGTCTATCGCGGCGTGATCGCGTCGGCCGATGCGGCCGAGGGATTGGGTGACAGCTTCTATCGTGAGGCGCATCTGCTGGTGGTAGACGAAGTTGCGACCTTCTTGTCGAAATGGATCGGACGAGGCATCCGCGCCGAAATCGACCTGCATGACAGCGCCGGACGCCTGACCCACATGATCCGCAGCGATCTTTATGAGCGGCGACTGCTGGGATTGATTCCGCCCCCAGATGAGGCGGCAATCGCACGCCAAGCCGCCACGACGGCAGCCCTTTTCCTGAACGGAGTGACGGAAGGCGCTGCGCCAGCCTGAGACCCCTCTTGACTTGCTCCGAAAACAAAGTGTACCAATGGTACATAATATGGCCGGGCCTGCCCGGTGGGATGAGGAGTATGTCATGGCCTATCTTAAAAACGCCTGGTATGTCGCCGCCTGGGACCATGAGGTGCCCGAAGGCGGCCTGCTCTCCCGCCGTCTGTTGGGCGACCCGATCCTGTTTTTTCGCGACGAGGCGGGCGCGGTAAAGGCGCTCCATGGCGTTTGCCCGCACCGCTACGCCCCACTCGCACGGGGCAAGCTGGTCGGCGACATGGTCCAGTGCGGCTATCATGGTTTGGGCTTTGGCGCCGACGGCGCGTGCGTCCACAATCCCTTCGGCGCACCGCCCAAGACCATGAGCCTGCGCGCCTATCCGGTCATCGAGCTGCACAGCGCGATCTGGATCTGGATGGGCGAAGCGGACCGCGCCGACCCGGCGCTCATCCCCGATTTCGCCTTCAATGATCCTGAGGCGGCCTGGGTGGGCAAGGGCTATCTGAACGTCAAGGCGGGCTACGAACTGGAGATCGAGAATATTCTGGACCTGAGCCATGTCCAGTTCCTGCATCCGACCACGCTCGGCAGCGACAAGGTGTCCGAAGGCGTCTACACCTGGAAGCAGGAAGGTGACGAAGTCTGGTCGAACCGCGACATCCATGGCGAAATGATGACGCCCGAACTGGCGGAAGCCATGGGGATCGATCCTAACGCGCTGGCCGACCGTTGGATCAACGTCCGCTGGAACGCGCCGGCCAACTTGGCGATCTTCGCCGGTGCAGTGACGAGCGGCCGTCCAAAGGCGGAAGGCCGGGAAGCGCCGACGGCGCACCTGTTCACCCCGGAAACGGCAACCAGTTCGCACTACTGGTATTCGATCGCCTTTCCCAAGGCGATGGGTCCGATCGGCGACCAGATGGCACAGGAGCAGGTCCGCTTCCTGAGCGTTCCATTCGAACTGGAAGACCTGCCCATGCTCGAAGATCAGCAGGCCAATATCGGCGACCGCGATTTCCGCAAGATGAAACTGGGCTGGCTTCCTGGCGACGCGGCGGGCGCGCGGGCGCGCAATCTCCTTTATGCGCGCATAGATGCAGAAGTCGCGGAAAGAGAAAAGGCGACGGAAATTGCTTGACGACGCTCGATCACATCGTTGCTGGCACCAACTCTGATGGGGGACCGGCCTTTTCCCTTCCCTTGGCCCGAAGGTGACCGCTCGACGCTGGCAGGCTGGGTCGGCCAGGCAGCGTGCTGCTCGAACCGATCATCAGCCACATCCGTGAGGTCGGGCTGACCGCCTCGAAGATCCATGCCGACCATATGCCGGTCCCCATGCTTGGCCCGGGCCGTGGCAAGACGGCGACCGGCAGGCTCTGGGTCTACGCCGTTGACGATCGCGGCTCTGGTGCCACGCCGCCGGCTCTGGGCTGGTACGGGTTCACCACCGATTGCCCCGGCACAAATCCTCAGCGGCAACCGGCCGACTTCACCGGTTATCTGCAGGCCGATGGCCATGCCTGCTATGACAGTTCTACGATACCAACCGTGTCCCCGCGGTTGCTTGCTCGTCGCATTTTCGGAGCAAGATATTCCACATGCATGCGACCAAGCCGACCCTGCTCACCACCGATCTGCTGGAGCGTATCGGTGCTCCACGCGCGGCAGATGAGCGTGCCTCGCCCTTGAGCTTTTCAAGGGCCAGTTCAACCAGCGCGACTGACATGCCTGAAAAACCAGCAACACCGTGAGACGACGGAGCGATTGGGTACAAAAATGCACCATGCCGAGAAATTCTTGACCAGCCGGGCGTATCGGGTGTCGATGGCGCCGTTGATCTCGAGATGGCCAAACATGCGCTCGATGCAATTGCACTGTTTGTAGAGCGGCAAGTCATGTTCGATTTTCGCACTGCGTTTTGATCGACTGGCCCGCTCGGTGAAACGGAGAGAAACAGAACCGGGCGTTCCTCTCCGAAATCGCGATTTCCTCCGTCGCCTCAAGCAATTGTGTCAGAACGAATTGCGGAAGGTGATGCCGATGCGCCGGTCCTGCGAGTAGATTTCGTAGGGACGATGCTCTTCGCCGTAATACGTCGGCATCGTCGTTCCGTTGATGTTGACTGCGTCGATCGTGAGGCTCGTCTGCTCGGTAAAATTGAAAGTCAGCGAGGCATCGAGCTGTCCGTATGGCTTGGCGAAGATGGGGGCCGACCCCGCACCAGCCGCCGCCGTGGTCACGACATAGGTATCGCGCCAGTTATAGGCCACCCGCGCCGAAACGATCCCCTTCTCGAACAGGCCGACGAGGTTGTAGCTGTTCTTCGAAAGCCCGGTGAGCGGCACCGATTCTCCCGAAACCGGCCCCGGCGCGGAACTGTCTACGTAGGTATAGTTCGCCTGGACTCCGAGACCGTCGAACGGGGCGGGCAGAAAGTCGAAGAACTTCGTGACGCCGGCCTCGAAGCCCTTGACCGTTCCCTTGGGGCCGTTCTGCGGACGCGTGATCTGGTAGACGACGCCGTCGATCGTCTCGGGCTGGGTGACGTTCTGGAGGAAACCCTTAACATCCTTGTAGAAGCCGGCCAGATAGATGATCCCGCCCTTGCCGATGTAGCGCTCTACCGAAACGTCGTAATTGACGGCTGTGAACGGCTTGATCGCGGGATTGCCGGCAGTGCCCGTCCCGTAGTTCGGATTAACCGTGACGATCGGGTTGAGTGTCCCGAACCCTACCCGGCTCAGCGACTTCGATGCCGCGGCGCGCACCACGAGGTTGGATCCCAGGTTCGCGTGAATGTTGAACGTGGGCAGATATTTCGTGTTCTTGCCGCCGAGGGTGATCTTGTTGAACGTGCCGTCGGCCGCGGTTTCGAACGCGTATACTTCCTGCTTAGTATTGACGGCCCTGAGGCCCGCCGTCGCGCCAACTTCGACCGAACCGATATCGAGGCCGAGATCGGCCGTCACGTAGCCTGCGATGAAGCGCTGATCGGTTCCCTTGGCGCGGCCGGGGCTGGCGGTCGGCTCGCAATTGCCTATCTGCAGAATCGTGCAAAGGCGCTCGCTGTCACGAATGAGGCTCGGGTTGACGCTGACGAACGAGCCGAACGTCGGTGAGTTGGCGATCGAGTAAAGGCTGCTGTCGATCTGGTCGAGCGAGACGCCCTTCAATGGCCCCGAGTAGAACGTGTACCAGCCGGTCTCGTCATAGGACGACGACGTGTAGCGACCGCCGAAATTGATCTTGCGCAGAAGCCCGGTGTCGCTGACGCGGTAATGCGCATCGAAGCGGACGGCCTTTTCCTTGTCCTTGCGGGGCGGATTGCCGAGCTTGTAGAAATAGTTGAACTTGAACAGCGCCGGATTGGACAGGTCTGCCCCGGAAATCTGCCCCGACGGCAGTCCATCAAGGTCGAGATGGAACGCGGGGATCGTTCCCAGCGTCGAGACCTGCCAGTTGTATCCGCCACTGCTGCGCCACGAATAACTGGCATCCAGTTCGGCAGAAAAGCGTTCGCCCTCGTACTTGCCGCCGGCGGCGACCTGATAGCTCTTGGTGTCGTGATCGCCGATGTACGAGAAGGACTCGACCGGGACGTTCTGGAAGTCACCACTGACCAGGTCGCTGGTACCCTCGTAGAACGCGAAGGAGCCGTCCGCCGCGGGCGTGAGGCGGCTGTTGACGTTCTGGCTGCCGACCACGATAGCCCGGCTGTCCTGCCGATCCCTGTAACGCGTATAGCTGCCCTCGACGTACAATTCGAGGTTGGCGCTGGGGGCCCATTGCAACGCCCCCTGCACGCCAAAGCGCGATTTCCACCCGTCGAACGGGTTATCCATAAGACCCACGGGAGCGATCGCCGGCTGGCCGTCGATATTGTCGTAGGCGGCATAAGGCTGCACGGTGTTGCCGGCGCGCGTGAAGTCTACCTTCTGGTATGCCACGTTGAGCAATGCGCCGAACTCGCCCAGCCCGGTGTCCCAGCGATCGCTGATGAGGGCGGACATGCGCGGGTGCACGTTGTTGACCGACTTGTCGTCGGTATTTTCGAAGTAGTTCGCGCCAACGCTGGTGGCTAGTTTGAAGCCCTTGAAATCGAAGGGGCGGCGCGTGCGAATGTTGATAACGCCGCCAAGCCCACCTTCCGGCTGTTCGGCCGAGAAACTCTTGTAGACATCGAGGCCGGCAACCAGTTCGGCCGGAATATCGGCGATCGATGCGTAATAGCTGCGACCATTGAGTTCGACGCGGACATCGGAAAGCCCGCGGATCGCAACGCCGGATCCCTCGCTTTTCGTGCGCGAGACCTGGATGCCGGTGATGCGCTGAAGACTTTCTGCGACGTTGCTGTCGGGAAACTTCCCGATGTCCTCGGCAGCGATGGAATCGACTATCTGATTGGAATTGCGCTTGATGTTCAGCGCCGAGTCCAGGCTGGCCCGGATGCCGGTGACGACGATGTCCGCTCCCTGGGCCGGCACGTCCGCATTACCACCGGATACCGCCCCGGCAGCGCTATCTCCCGATTGGCCGGCATCCTGCGCCTCAGCTGGAACGGCCAGCAGCCCGGAGACGGCTACCGAAACCAGCAGCGCAGCGAGCGAGCGCCGTGCGCCGCGCGCGCCAGAGCCTTGGAAAACCTTTTCAGACATGCATCTACTCCCGATCCTACGCGCTCGCTTTGCGAGCCCCAAAGTGCGACGGCCACGCCCCTGCGGGCAAGGCTCCCCGATTGGTATTGATAACAGCATTATTGCCGGGCGCGATTCATTGCAAGCCGTTTTAGTGATCGATATCAGGAGCGCCCGAAGCTCCTGTCTTTCGCCGATTTTGGCGACCTGCGCGGCAAAATGCTGAATATCATGCACGTTTATAGTTCGGCGCCCGCGATGGTGCTCCCGTTGGGGCACATCACCACGACTTCAGACGTTGCGCGGCCAGCTTCATGCTGATATCGATATCTTAACCAGCGGCGTGTGTCTCGTCGCGCGCTCGACTTGTGGCGCCGAAACTCGGCCTCGACCGGATTCGCGTGCATCGACCAATGAAAACCGTGATGGGAAGATGATGAGAAAGCGTATGGCGAGGCGCGAGGCGATCGGCTTCTCACTCGGGGCGTTCGTGCTGATGACAGCTTCTCCGGCAGCGGCCGAACCCGGGCATCCGTCCGCGGATTCCAAGGACATCCTTCCGGAACTGCTCCCGATGCACCCCCGAATCCTCATTACGGACGAGGAAATGGATCGGGCGCGGAGCATGGCCGCGCACGACAGAGTCTACGCTCGCTTGATCGCGCGAATCATCCGCGAGGCTGAAAGCATTCTGGACGAACCGGTCATCGAATATGCATTAAGCGATGGCGAACGCCCTTCGATGCTGGGAGGTTCGCGCGCTATCATCAGGCATGTGCTGTATACAGCCTTCGCCTGGCGCTGGACGGGCGACCGCCGGTTCGCGGAACGCGCGCGTGCAGAGATGATGGCCGCGGCACGGTTTCCGGAATGGAACCACACCCATTTCCTCGACGTCGCGGAAACGGCTTGCGGGGTCGCCATCGGCTATGACTGGATTTTCCCGTTCCTCAGTCGGGACGAGCGGGCCCTCATCCGCACGGCACTGGTCGAGAAGGCGCTGTTGTGGGGCGATCGGGCCTACCGTGGCAGCGAGGACGAATGGCTCGGCTTTCCGCGCTATAGCTGGAACTGGAATCCGGTCTGCAACGGCGGCCTGCTGGCGGCAGCGCTCGCGGTTGCCGAGGATGAACCATTGCTGGCGCGCGACATCATCGCCGGCGCCACCGCGTCGCTGCCAAGAGCATTGGCCGCGTTCGGACCCGATGGTGGGGGCGGCGAAGGCCCGGTCTACTGGAGCTACGGAATTCTCTACTACGTGCTAAGCGTGGCCATGCTTGAAAGGGCACTGGGCAGTACGATGGGACTGACGAGCACGGATGCTTTCCGGCAGACCGATCAGTATCGATTATGGGTTCAGGGCCCAACCGGCAAAGCCTTCAATTATGGCGACTGCAAGGAGAAGCTCGCGGGCAATGTGGCCTTGGCGTGGCTGGCCCGCAACAACGCGCAACCTGCGACCAGCAGCCTTGCGCGCGAGGAAATGGTCGCCGGGATGGAGGCACCGAAGCTCGACGGCGAGTTCGACAGGTTCTTCCCGCTTTACGCCATCTGGTATCCCGAAGCGCCGGAGCGCGCGAATGCCGCCCTTCCCGCCGCCGTCCACTTCCGCGGAGATGCGGACATCGCCTGCTTCCGCAGCGACTGGAGCAGTCCGGATGCGGCCTATCTCGGTTTCAAGGCGGGCAACAACGCGGCCAACCACACCCATCAGGACCTCGGCTCGTTCGTCCTCGAAGGACAGGGCGTGAGATGGGCATCGGACCTGGGCACGGACAGTTACCAGCTCCCCGGCTATTTCGACGGAAAGACGCCGTCGGGTGCCCGCTATCGCATATTCCGCATCAACACCGCTTCCCACTCCGCCATGATGCCCGAAGGCGTGAACCAGGATCCTTTCGCGCGCGCCGCCATCACCCGCTTCGGCGTCAGACCGCGCGGCGGCTTCGCGATCACCGACCTGACAGCCGCCTATCCCGGCCACGCCGCCAGTATCCAGCGTGGGGTCGACTTCACGGACGGCGGTGGTCTCGTGACCATACGCGACGAGGTTCGCGGCGGCTCGCCGGGAAGCCGATGGCGATGGGCGATGCTTACGCAGGCTCAGATCGCGATCGAGGGTTCGTCTGCGGTGCTGAGCCTCGAAGGCCGATCCATGCGCGTCGTCGCCGACCGCTCCGCGAGCCGCTTCGAGGTGATCGATGCCCGGCCGCCATCGACGGCGCAGAACCCCAATGCGGGATACAGGCTCCTGACCCTTCATACGCAGGCCGACGCAAGCGGCGAACTTGACCTGCAGGTCTCGCTCTTCCCGCTGGGTGGCAGGAAGGCGGCGAGTTCCGCCACCGCGCCATTGTCCGCGTGGACCTGAAGCACGCGACAAAGACCGTCGCAGACGGCACTCCGACGCGACACACACAATGAAAATCGACGCCGGCATCCCGTCATGCGGCGACCAGAGACTTGGAGACGATCTTGCGTAAGACATCCCTCGGCCGGTTCCTAGCTTCCTGCGCAGTGCTGCCGGCTTTCGCGGTCATGGCGCCTGCCCATGCGCAGATCATCGACCAGCTACGCTTCGGCAACCGGGGTTCGGAAAGCGCCCACCACGTCGTCGCTGGAAACAATCCCGCCGGATCGGGGCTGAACGGGGAATCCTTCCGGAAATTGCTGCCGCCCCAGCAGGACGGCTGGGCGGGAGGTTCGATGTCCTTCGACATTGCCGTATCCGCCAACGAGCGAACCTACGTATCTCTTGCCCTTTCGGGAGACGACGCCAATCCCAACCACCTGATCCTGCTTTGCGACGGTAAGCAGATCGGTGCGAGGCTCGGGGGCGAAGTTGACGTTGCCGACATGGGCACGCAGGCGCCGCAGCATCCGGGGCAGTTCGTGTACAACAGCTTCCCCCTGCCGCTTTCCCTGACGCAAGGGCGCAAGTCCCTGTCGTGTCGGCTCGACTCCAGCGGACCGATCTTTCCCTATGGGCAGACGTTCAAGGAATTCCAGCTACCGATGAAGACCGCCACGCGCGGCATCTACGCGATCTACACCCACAAGGGCGGCTTCATCGACCTTCATGCCCCGGTCGGCACCGGTGCACCAGTGGTCGCCAAGACGGCAGCGGAGCAGCCCCCCGGACCCGAGGTCCTCGACCGGCTCAAGGAAAGGGTGAATGCGTCGATCGTCGAGATGCTCGAAAGGAAAGGCGCGCTGCGCCAACCCGAGCTGCAGTTTCTCGCGCGCGCTCGCGAGGTCAGCTGGACGAAGGCGGCGAGCGACCCGCGGGTAATCGGTCGCCTCGTCGACGGCTTCGACGGGTTTTATCGGGCATTCCGGGACAACCCCGGTATCGTGGCATTCGAACCTTCGACATGGAATCCTGAATGGTTCGGCTTCGGCCCGATGGGCGACGTGCTGTCGCGTCACCCGGACTGGTTCGCGGCCTATCTCGACAAGCCCGTCACGGGCCTGTCGGGCGCGGAAATCCGCCGGCGGGAAGCCTGGTCCGACATGCTCGTCGCCAGCCGCGAGGAACACCGCCACAACCGCCGCTTCTATTCCAACCAGTCGCAGATCGTGGACACCTACGGGATCTACCTGTGCAATCGCGGTGTCCGGGCGATCGCCCCTGCTCGCGCGATGCCGGAAGAGCAGGCGCTGGACTATTTGTACCAGTCGGTGGGGCTGGCACCCTGGCGCGGCGACGATGCGCTTGGCGGCGGTTCGACGTACGTCGCGAGCGGCCCGGATGGAACGATGCGCCGTGCCTACTCGGTCGCCCCGGACTATCGGCAGGTAACGCCCACGGGCCTGACGCGCGAACTGGGTTATGTCGGCAATTACGGCGAGACGCTCGACTGGATATCGGCCATGTACGATGCGACGCGGCCGGCGCCGGGACAGCCGGGCGACGCACTCATTCTTGCACAACTGACCAAGATGGCCCGCGCCCGCGGCCATTTCCGCTATCCCGTCGTCGATGATGCCGGGCATCGGGTGGTCCGCCTCGAAGCCGTGGTGGGATGGCGCGACAACAAGTATCCCGGTGACGTCGCCTATGCGCAAAGGCCCGGCTGGGACGGGACGGCATTTCAGGCCGCCACGATCACCCGTGACCCTCCCATTGTCGCCTATGCGCAGCAGATGCTGGAGGACGGGCAGTATTTCGCGCAAATCGCGGCGAAGATGGAAACCGCGGGCAGTCGCGTCACCGCCAGCCTGCTTGCCATCCCGGACGAATACGAGGCGATCCGCAGCCTGCCACGCCAGCCGTTCCAGCTCCCGATGTCACAGGGCCAGCCCGACTTCACCTTCTCCGATCCGCGCGTCGGCGTGGTGGCGGTGAAGCGTGGCGAGGAACGCTTCTTCATCTCGTTGTACTGGCGCGCGAGCCACGCGGTAAACAGCCTGGCGAAGGTCCATCTGATTCGCCCCGACGGCGAATGGAACGCCACGATCCACGAGGATGACGTCAGGTTCGCTGACAGCGGCCTGCGCATCGTCAAGCCCTCGAACGTGAACCCGGGCTTCAACAACGGCCTCGACATCGCGTACCCGGGGATCGTGGCCGCCGACGCGGGCGAAGCCCTGCCAATCGCGCGGCCACCGCGCGGCGTGATCCTCAAGGCCGGGGACGATAGTCCTTACGCCGGGCGGGCGGGGTTCTATGCGGCCAGTTATGCCGGCTACACCATCGCCATGAACATGAGTGACGAAGACACGCATGCTTTCGTGACCCCCGCATATCCGACGAAGGACCTGACCAGCGGCGAGATTTTTGCCGCCGGCAGCAAGATCGCGCTCGCCCCTCAGTCGACGCGCATCCTCTTCAAGCAATGACGGCGCGGAAAGGTCAGCGAGTGAGGACGATTTCGAGAGCGTGCCGCGCGGCACGATACACGGCAACGGGCCTTGCACTCGGCCTGTCGAGCCATGCGCTGGCGCAGGACAGGCTGCAGACCTATCCCGTACCGGCAGAGCTTATGTACTCCGTCCACAACGACGATTTCACGGTGCGCGTCAGGCAGCCGGGCGGCAGCTGGCACGATCTATACGAATACCGCGTACTCATAGACACCGACACCAAGCAGAATGCCTCGATGGTCTACTTCGACTTCGAAGGGACGGTGGAGATCGAAGTCCAGAAGAACAACGGCAAGTTCGCCGATGTGTCGGTCTCGCCGCGCTCCAGCGCCGTTGTGCCGCGCCGCGAGAGATCGATCGTCCGCATGAAGCTCACCAAACCGGAGAGTTTCTCGATCCAGTTCGACGACGATCGGCTGCACAACCTGCACGTCATCGCCGGCAAGCCGCCCGCGCGTCGCCCGGCAAGCGCCAGCGTGCGCTATTTTGGACCGGGGCTGCACACCCCGCCCGGGGGCATCGACCATTTCCCGATCGAATCCGGCGACACCGTTTACCTGGAAGGCGGCGCAGTGCTGCGTGGCGCCTTCGACCTGACGGGCCTGCATGACGTGAAGATCATGGGCCGCGGCCTGTTGTGGGAGCCGGGACGGGCGATCGACCTCGAAGGTTCGAGCAATATCGACATCGGCGATCTCATCCTCGTGAACGGCGACCGCAAGGATGCGGCGCGCGTCATGAACGTGCGCAACTCTCACGACGTGCGCGTACACGCGATCACCGGCTTCACGTCGGGCAAATGGTCCGACGGCATCAATATCTCGACCTCGCAGCACGTGACCGTCGATGGCGGATACCTGCGGGTTTCGGATGATGCCATCGTCATCTATGCGGTGGCCGACTGTCCCTTGTGCCGGCAACGCGCCGCCAGGACCGGAACGCCCGACGTCAACCCTCCTGGTGACACCTACGATATTACCTTGCGCAACATGCGCATCTGGAACGATGTCGCCCATGCCCTCTATATCGGCCATTTCGGGGACAATGACACGCCCCGGACCATTCGCGACGTCACTTTCGACGCGATCGACATAGCGAATCTCGACGAGGACGATCCTGATTGGGAAGGCGCGATAGCGATCTATTCGGGCGACAGCACCTTGATAAGGAACGTCACGTTCAGCAACATCCGCGTGGACCGCATCGAGGAAGGCAAGCTCATCAACATCGTGGCGGGCAACAATGCGCGCTACAACAAGGCCCCCGGCCGTGGCATAGACGGCGTAACCCTGCGTAACGTCACCTATACCGGCGAAGGCATGCCGGGCGCGTCAATCATCCGCGGGCTTTCGCCAGGCACTGCAATCAGCAACGTCACCATCGACAACCTGGTGGTGAACGGCAAGCGGATCACCGATCCTCGCCAGGCCGGTATCGAAGTCGGCCCGTTCGTAAGTGGCCTGACCTTGCGCTGAGCCGGCGATGGCGCCTTCGCCCCCGCCCGTCCGGCGTCAGTCGGACGGGCTCGGACAGGCGGAAACGAGGGGTGCCAGCATCGCCTGGGCGATCGGCCTGCGGGACTGGGCGAAGGCGATGACCGCCGCATTGAAGGCGGCCGGATTCTCCAGGTTCATGACGTGCCCGGCATTGGGCACTACGACCCGCGACGTACCGGGCGCGATCGCCAGCAATGGATCGGGACGTTCCAGGTCCGCATCGCCCGTCAGTATCTGGACCGGCATCGTCAACGGGCGCCGGCGCAGGCGCTCGGATGCAGCACGTCCCAATAGGAGGCGCGGCTCGAGATGCAGCGGCTGCCACGCAGTCCAGCGCGACAGCATGTCCCACACCTTCGGTCGAATGGCATCGACGCAGCCGCCGCCGCGCGTGGTCAACTGGTCGAGCCAGTGTTCCTTGAACGCCTGGATACCGCCCCGCCGCAACGCCGCGATCTCCTTCTCCCGCTGGGCGATCGCCGCTGCCGTCCAGGGCTCGTCGGGACCGGGATAGAAATCGAATATGTCGCCGCTCGCCGCCGTCAGCGACAGTACGCGATCGGGGTGCAGGATCGCCATGTCGAGGCCGACCGCGCCGCCCAGCGACAGGCCGACGAGGTGCGCCTTGGGAATCCCCAGCGCATCCATCAGTTCGACCAGATCGGCGGCATGCATCTGGCCGTCGCGGTCCCTGGGCATGGTCGAACGGCCATAGCCCCGCATGTCGTAGCGGATGACGGTGAAATCCTTGCTCAGCGCCGCCATCTGGGGATCCCACATCGTCCGGTCGAAGCTGTGGCCATGGATGAGGATCAGCGGCGGCCCCTTGCCGTGTTCCTCCCAGTACAGGCGGCCACCGCGCACCGAAGCATAGCCGCGGCGCACCCCGGTCGTGGAGGCATCCTTCATGGCCTGATGCGCCATCGAAGCCATGACCGGGCTGGAGAGGAACGATGACACGCCCAGCGCTTTGGCCCGCCCGACGTCGACTTTCGCGAGCAGGAAACCGTAGGTCCCGCTCTGCTTGTCGATCCAGGGATAAGCGCCGGCCCAGCCCGGGCTCGATAGCTGGACCGCTCGGCCGGCCTGATCGAGGCGTTCGCGCCATTCACCCAGGCCATAGACGCCGTGATGGGTCAGCGCGCGCGCCTGCTCGACGTATTCTCCGTCGGCGAGACGGGCACGCCCGACCTGGTCACGCTGCATTTCCTCGATCGCGGCGACCGACAGGACCCGCCGGCCGTCATAGCGGCCATCCGCGCTCACCATCTCGAGGAACCGCGCATAATCGCGCAGCGTGGTGAACGCGCTGCCGCCGAGAGTCGGGCTGAAACCTTCCTCGTCGGGAACAGGGGTGAACCCGCTGTCCTGCATGCCCAGGGGCTGCGCGATCAGCCTCTGGAACAGCGCTTCCCAGCTTTCGCCCGAAGCCACTTCCGCCATCCTGCCGGCAACCTGCATCGCAAGGCCGCCATAGCGAAACTTGGCGCCCGGCTCCGCATCGGCGGGCAGCGGCAGGATATGCTTCACCGATTCCTCGAGCGTCTGGTAGTGATCGCGCGGTCGATCCGCAGGCTGATAATCGGCGAAGCCCGAAGTATGCGACAGCAACTGGCGCAAGGTGGCATCGGCCATCGGCGCAGGCATCTGCGGGATGAAGCGCGATACCCGATCGTCCCAATGCAGCTTGCCGCGATCGACCAGAGCGGCGATCGTCGCCGCGGCGAGCCACTTGCCGGCCGAAGCGACGTGGACTTTGCTCTTCGCATCGTAGGTACCGTAGTATCGTTCGAAAAGCCGTTCGTGGCCCTTCCCGATGATGAGCCCCGCACCGGGGTACAGCCCATCCGAAACCCATTGGGCGACCTGCGCATCGAGTTCGGAAAAGTCAGGCCTGGTGGCATCGGGCGCGGCGGCCCCGGCAGTCACCGCCGGTTGCCCGGCGGCGTCGGTTGCCGGCTTCGCCGCGCCCGCCCCCGGGGCACCCAGCAACAGCGCGCTGAACATGATCGACGAAGCGGTTATCCGGTGTCCAGCGCCCATGCGGGTCAGTCCTCAGTCTCTTGCGGCGTGCCGCTCCTGCCAGTCGCCGCGATCACAGCTTGTAGCGCGCCTGGATACCGAAGCGGCGATCGCTCAGAAGTTCGCCGGTCGGTAGCGTCTGGCGTTCGAAGCGATAGCCGCGATCCTTGTAGCCCAGCAAGTTGGCACCATCGATGGTGACTGCGAACCGGTCGGAAACGTTATAGGTCAGCGAGAAGTCCAGAACCCCCACCGGCTCGCCGATGTTGGGGTAAAGGCTGGTGGCGCCCGCCCCGTCGGCCGGTGCCGAGGCGCTGACCAGCTTGCCTCGCCAGCTATAGGCGACGCGGGCGGAAATCGGGCCCTTTTCGTAAAGTCCGATCAGGTTGTAGGAATGCCGCGCGAGGCCTTCGATCCCCACCTTGCCGCCGCCGTCGACAGGCGAGGGAACCGCGCTGTCCACGAAGGTGTAGTTCGCCTGGATGCCGAGGCCGTCGAACGGTTCAGGCAGGAACTCGAAGAAGGTCTGCGCCCCCACCTCGAAGCCCTTGAGCGTGCCCTTGTCGCCGTTGACCTTGGTGGTGATCTGGTAGGCACCCGCGACACCAGGGATGGTTTGCCCGTCGAGCGTGATGGTCTGCAGATAGCCGCTCACCCGCTTGTAGAACCCCGCCAGGTAGACCAGGCCGGTGCGCGAGAAATAGTGCTCCAGCGAAGCGTCGAAGTTCCACGAGGTGAACGGCTGGAGATCGGGGTTGCCGCGACGCGCCTCGAGCTGGGCCGCGTTAGTGATGATGATGGCGCCGTTGAGGTCGCTGAACGGGATACGCTCGAGGCTCTTGTTGGCTGCCAGACGCAGCCAGGTCTTGTCGGAGAACTTCAGTCGGCCGTTGAAACTGGGCAGCACGTCGTTGCGGCTCGACGAGTCGACTTGTGCCACGTCGTAGACGCCCGGCGTATCGGGGCTGGTGCCGAAGGAGCGGTTCCTGAGCGAGGTATGGATGTAGCGAACACCCACGTTGCCGTCGAAGGAGAGCCCGCCCAGCGGGATATCGTAGCTGAGCTTGCCGTAAAGCGTCGTGGTCTTCTCCACGCTGCGCAAGTACTGGTCGTTGTTGTATGCTTCGTCGACGGGCAGGCCGAAATAGGCGCGCAGCTCGTCCTGCTGGCGCATCGCCGAGGTGTTCCAGCCTACGAAGGAACCCGCGATCGAGGGATAGCTGGCGAGGAAGTCGGAGGGAAGGTCCGCGCCGGAAAGTCCACCGCCGCCGCACCCGTTGATGCACAGGAAGTTCACGTAACCTTGGTTCTGCGCCACGTATTCGTTGTAGCGCACGCCGGCCTGGAGCGACTTGACGAGGCCGCCGACGTCATAGGCGATATCGACCCGCCCGGTATTGGCATGCTGCTTGCCTCCCAGCAGGATGCTGAGATCGTAGACCGGCGTGTAACTGGCGGCATTGCCAAGATCGACACCGCTTATCGAAACGGACTGTCGCCCGCGCCCGTCGACCGCAAAGTCCATGCCGGGTGCGCTTGTCGACAAATCCCATTCCTGCAAGGTCGCCTTGTTGTCCGACGAGGTATGCGAGGCATCGAACTTGATGCTCAGGCCGCTGCCGTCAGCCCACTCGCCGCCAAGCGCATATTGCTGGGTTGTGCGGAACTCGTCTCCGAAAGCGGTGGCGGAGTTGATCGTGCTGTTCACGAACGTGCCGGACGCGAGATCGGAGCTGCCCGGGAACAGGGTATAGTCCGATGTCTCCTCGCCCATGCTGATGCGCAAGTCGGCGAAGTCGATCTTGCGGGTGTATTTCACGTAATACCCGTCGGCATAAAGGGTGAGCGAATCGCTGGGCTTCCACTGCAGCGATCCCACCATCGCAAAGCGCTCGTGCGAACCGTTCTGCGTCCCGTTCAGGAACGAGACGGACGGCGTCGTCACCGTCTGGCCCGAGCCGGCGAAGTCGGGGCGCACCGCAACTTCGGAAACCGCCTGCCTGTCCTGGGTCAGCGCGGTCTTGCCATAGGATACGTTGAGCAGGGCACCGAACTCGCCGAGCCCGGTTTCCCATCGATCGCTGACCAGCCCGGAGATCGTCGGCTCCACCTTGCCGTCGTAGCCGCGCACCCGGTCGAAGTACGTGCCCTTGGCCGATAGCGAGGCGGTGAATCCGGAAAAATCGAAGGGCCGGCGCGTACGCACATCGATGTAACCACCCAGCCCGCCTTCGATCTGGTCGGCGTTGGAAGTCTTGTACACATCGACCCCGGCGAGCACTTCGGAGGGAAGATCGCCCAGGCTGAAGTTGCGGGCGCTGTAGTTGCCTTCGCTGTTGCCACCGAACAGTTCGCGACCGTTGAGCACGGTCTTCACGTTGGACAAGCCGCGGATAGTGACGCTGGACCCTTCCCCTTCACTACGGACGATCTGCACGCCGGGAACACGCGCCAGCGATTCGACGACGTTCTGGTCGGGAAACTTGCCGACGTCTTCCGCGACGATCGAATCGACGATGGTATCGGCGTTACGCTTGATGGCCTGGGCCGAGGCCACGCTGGCGCGCAGTCCGGTCACGATGATCTCCGGCGCCGATGCCTCGTCCCCGGCCTGGGCAACGTCCTGTGCCCGGGCGGGCAGCGCAAACATGGACGCGCTTGCAAGCAACGCGACCGTAAACCGATGGCTTTTCCTCATAGTCCCTCTCCCCACTGCTCCGACCAGATTGTTCAGCGCAATGCACCGCCCGGCCGTCAACAAAGTGTTATCGATATCTCGCAATTATGATATCGATATCCGTGATGCAAGCGACTTTGCAGTCGCTCGTGCGATTTTGTTGCTGTCATCGGCTCCACCACGACGTGATGAAGAGGATGGCTTGTTGGTCGGTCCGCAAATTACGGCTTGCCCATCCATGCTGATATCGATATCCTAATTCGGTAAGTAGGCGGATAGTCGATCAATTCATACGAGAGGGGCGTTCCTCCCAAAGGCCCCCTGTCAAACTAAAGGCCGCCAGCTTTCCCGCTGGCGGCCTCTTTCTTTTGCGACGAACGAGGAGGAGCCGGTGCCTACCGGGTCGAGACCGTCAGGTTCTCGACGAAAGCGCCCAGATCGATGCCCTCGCGGCCGATCGCTCCATCGGGGCCTTCCACGCCTTCCAGCACGACCCCGCGCACCGTCCGCCCGGCATCGAAGCCCGCGATCACCGGGCGATTGACCAGTCCTTCACGCAACCGGACATTGCGGACCGTGACGTCGCGGATGCCGCGTCCCGGAGCCAGGCTGTACTTCTGGTTGAACACCACCTTGAAATTGAAGAGCATCCCTTCCTCGATACGGTCTACCCGGATGTCGTCGAAGACGACGTCGCGCACGAGGTTGTTGTCACCGTCGGTGATCGCCATGGCGCCTTGATAGTCGCGATCGTCCTCGTCATGACCCAGAATGTCGATGTTCCGGAAGACCAGGTGCTCGATGGTGCGGGGGGTTTCCTTGTTGCCGTGCAGGCCGATGTTTATCGGATGCGCAACGTCCGCCCATAGCGTCGAATTTTCGACGACGTGGTTCCGGGCGTCGCCGTGATAGTCCCAGCGATCGGCGTATATCGCGATGCTGTCATCCGAAGTGCGCAGGAACGCACCATCGACATGCACGTCCGAACAACTCATGGAATCGATCCCGTCGGTCCACCCCCCGGCGCTGAAGGTACGCAGGTTGCGCAAGGTCAGCCCGCTCGACTGCCCGCAGAACAGCGTATAGTGCTTGGGATTGACGACGATGGGGCCGTCGATCTCCACATTTTGCGAAAAGAGGACGGAGATGCCCTCCTTCCCTCCCTGCAGGATCCCCGGGCCGGTTATCCGCACGTCATGGGCGCGGCTCACGTCGACCTGCCCCTTGAGGATCGCGCCTCCGGCAAGCCGGACATCGGTGTCGGATTCGAAGCGGAAGCTGTCCTGCCCGTCCGGCGGCGTGTGGATGCCGGGCGCGAAGGTCACCAGCCGGCGCCCCTTGGTCGGCGCGCCCGCAACGTAGAGCGGATTGGCGAAGAGATGGAGGTTGTGCAGCCGGTCGCCATCGAACTCGACCGAGAGGTTCGCCGGGCGATCGAGCGTGAAATAAGCGACGCCGCCCTCCAGCCTGACCGCCACCCCGCGCGAGCCGGGCCGTACCTCGACCCGGCGCACGTCCGCGTTGTTCTTCTGGACGGCCACTTCTACCGGGCCGTCCATGCCAAAGGTGGCCATTGATGCCGACTGCGGGTTGTCGGCATCGACCATCACCCGATACTCGTAGAGATCGCGCCATGGTCCGCCCGGCTCGCGCACCCGGACCGTGAACGTATCCTCGTGCGCGGAGTAGTAATCGGGGCCCGGCGGCGACGGGTAGATTTCGAGCTTTCCGGCCCCCTGCGCCAGCGCGGGATCGGCGCACAGGAGAACACCTGCCACGATGGACGTGCAGGCAGCGATTGCGAGTCGGCGTTTCATTTGTCTATCCTGAACCAGTCGAAGTCGGCGTGGCCGACGCTCGTGCCCAACGCCGCCGGGGTTCCAAGGGCGGCTTGCGCGAAAAGTCCGATCTGCGCGCCGACCCAGCGTCCGGCCCGCGCCTCGAAGGGTTCGCCGAGGCCGGTGTAGGAGTGCCCGTCGAAGCTGTAGGCAAACCGCACCGCCATGCGCGTCTCTCGCAGCATGGAGGGCCAGTAGGGCGTGAAATCGGGCGGCGGCACGCCGACCGTGACCGGCTCGGCGCACAATTCCAGCCACACGGCGTCCTGCTTCACGGACGGACCTGCAACCTGGGTGATGGCGTCGCCGGGCGCGCCGTCGGCCCGGTATGCCTGGACGAGGCGAACGCCGTCGTCCCGGTTTTCGAGCCCGACCCATGCGAAGTTGGTGCCGTGGACCGCCAGGCCGGCGCGCTCGCCGACGCGCAGCGGGGCAAAGCGCATCCGGGTCCGGGCGCAGAACCTCGGCCCAGGCAACTTCTGCGACAGCAAAGCGCCGTTTTCGTAGAGGTCGGTGGACCCGGTGACCGATTTGAGCCGCAATCGCCCGTCCTCGACCGACATCCAGTCGTCGCCCGGATTGCTGCCGAACTGCCAGGCGAGCGAAACCGCGTCATCAAACTCGTCGTCCGCCACCGGTGCCCCGCGCGGCTGCCGTGGCAAGGCAGGTTTGCGGTACGTGGTGACCGGCTCGCCGCGTCGATCGCCCTTGGACGCCCGGCCGATGATCGGCCAGCCATCCTGCCAGCGCATCGGCTCGAGCAGCACGACGCGTCCGTAGGTGTCGCGGTCCTGGAAATGGAGGAACCAGTCCTCCCCGCCGGGTGTATCCACCCAGGCCCCCTGGTGAGGGCCGTTGATTGCGGTGCGCCCCTGGTCGAGGACGTTGCGCCCCTCGTAGGTGCCGGTAAGCGAACGGCTGCGGAACACGCCCTGCCAGCCGCCTTTCACGCTCCCGCTGGGGACGAAAACGTAGTACCATCCCGCTCTCTTGTAGATCTTGGGGCCCTCGGTGGTCTGCCATGGCCGCGGGCCTAGGCTGGTTTCGACCGGAGGCTGGCGGTCGCCGTCGATGATGATCCGTTCGGGCCCGACCGTTGCCGTACCCGCGGAATTCAGCCGTTTCAGCGCGATCAGGTTGGCTTTCCCGGCGCGGCTTTTGGCGAATGCATAGCCCAGCCAGCCGGTGCCGTCGTCGTCCCAGAACGGTGCCGGGTCGATCGCGCCGGGCGTGGCGTCGACCAGTACCGGATCGCTCCACGGCCCGCGCGGGTCGAGCGCGGAAACGACGAAGATGCCGCGATCGGGATCGGGGTAGTAGACCAGGAAGCGGCCACCGTGATGGCGTATGGCCGGTGCCCACACCCCTCCGCCCCGGCGCGCCGTGCGATAGTGATCGTCCGGAAGCACCCGGGCAAGCGCATGGCCGATCACCGTCCAGTTCACGAGATCGCGCGAGTGCAGGATTGGCAGGCCCGGAACGTCCGTGAACGAGGAGGACACGAGGTAATAATCGTCGCCGACGCGAACGGCGTCCGGGTCTGAGTAGTCGCCGGCGAGGACCGGGTTGCGATACGTCCCGTCACCGTTATCCGCCATCCAGCGACCAGCATCTTGGGCGCTGACGGACACGCTCGCAAGAGCGACAGACAGCGCAGCCCATGGCCTCCGCCTCATGATCTCCGCTCCCTTCGCGTCAGGCCTGGCCGCTCTCGGCCAGGAGGTAGGCGCCTGTCAGGCCCGACGGCTCGGTGCAGGCCGGTGCAACGATACGCTGCTTCATCGTCTCGATATCGCACGCGCCGGCTACGTAATTGCCAAGCAGTTCCAGCGTCCTCAACTGGATCATGGGCAAGAGGCGCTCCAGCTTCATTACGCCGCCGCCCAGAACGATGCGCTCGGGAGCCACGGTCAGGAACAGCGACATGCACAGCTGCGCCAGATAGTCCGCTTCCACCTCCCAGAATGGGTGCTCCGCAGGAAATTGCGATGGCGAGATACCCCACGACGCAGCGACCGCAGGCCCCGATGCGAGACCCTCCAGGCAATCCCCATGGAACGGGCAAATTCCGCCGAAATCGGCGTGGGCCGGGTGTCTGCGAACGAGGATATGCCCTGCCTCTGGATGCCCGATGCCATGCACCGTTTTCCCATCGCAGACCAGCCCGACACCTATTCCCGTGCCGACCGTCACGTAAGCAAGCTGGCGCACGCCACCCCCCGCGACCCACGCTTCGGCAAGGGCGGCAGCGTTGACGTCGGTATCGAGGCCAAGCGGCACGCCGGAAAAAGCCCTGACGCGCGCGATCATGTCGGTCCCTTCCCAAGCGGGCTTGGGCGTAGCGAGAATTCGCCCAAAGTCCTGCGAGCGGGGATCGAGAACGACGGGTCCAAAGCTGGCTATCCCGATGCCAGCGAGATCGCCGAGGCCTTCCGCGTCGCGAAAGAAGTTCGCGACGTCCGCGAACGTACTTTCCGGATCGCGCGTGGGAATGGTCGTAGTACACAACGATCCCGCTCGCGCACTTCCTACAGCGCACACGAATTTCGTGCCCCCGGCTTCGATCGCGCCGAAGATGGTCATACAGATTCCTCTCGAAAGTGGAGGTGCGGAACCGGCCTCAGCCAGGAGCTGGCCCGGTCGAGGCGCGCTCGACGAGCGTCAGCATCTCCCGCACATGTTGGACGTCAGGATGTAAGCCGGTTCGGGCTTCGCGCACTTGCTCGCTTAGAAGCGCGACGGCACGGGACGCCATGTCAGATATCGGCTGACGGATCGTGGTGAGTTCGGGCCAGATGGTGCCGGCGATCTGCGCATCGTCGAAGCCGGCCACGCTCAGGTCCTCGGGAATACGCAGGTTCATACCGTGAGCGACAGCCGTCACAGCCGCAGCCATGTCGTCGTTGCTGGCGAAGATCGCAGTCGGCCGTTCGGGACGATTCAACAGCTGTCGCGCCGCATCGAGGCCCGAGCGATAAGTGAACAGGCCCGGCGCGATCCATTCGTCGCGGATCGTTAGAGATGCGCCGGCCATGGCCGCACGATAGCCCTGCTCGCGCCGTTGCGAAGGCGAATGCGAAGGGTCGCCCTGAACGAAGGCGATCGCCCGGTGGCCCTTGCCTATCAGGAACCGGGTCATGTCGAATGCGCCCTTGTAGTCATCGACGATGATCGCCGAGACCTGCGCCCGGGGGATTGCGGTGGCGAAGGCGAAAGGGATCACTCCGCAATTTGCGGCCAGTTCCAGCAGCGCTTCTGAATCGCACAAGGGAGGCGGAAGAATCACGCCACCTATCCGTGCCTCGACGAGCTTGTGGAGACTGGCGATAGCCTCCCTTTCGCTTGCCCCCGGCTCGATGAGGAACTGGCAGCCGCTCTCCCCGCTCTGGCGGAACGCACCCATCAGGAACGCGCCCAGGTTGGAGGACGCCGGGTTGGAATAGATTGCGCCGACGCGCACCGCGCTGGAAAAACTGCGCGCGGTCAGGTTGGGAGAATATTCCAGCTCCGCAATCGCGGCGTTGACCTTTTCGCGCATGGCCTCGCTGACGTGGCGCTTGCCGGTCATCACGCGCGAAACGGTCATCGACGACACACCTGCATGACGCGCGACATCGTGAATGGTCACGACGGGGCGGTGCGCGCTCTTCGCTTCGCCCGCCTTGCGCTTCTTGTCGCTTGTCGCCAAAATGCCCCTCCATTGCGGGTAGCCTGGATGAGCGGCACCATTCGCAGGGACGCTTCCTCTTCCCTGGTATCGATATCCGATTAACCCGGCATGTCAAGCAAACCCTCTTGCCAAACTGATTTTCGAACTGCATAAGTGATATCGATAACAGATCGATGGCATGACGGTTCGTCACTCCAGTCGGCAGATGACAACGTGAACGAGGATGCCTTGCTTTCATTCCGTAATCGAAACTATGCGGCTCTAAGCGCCTTCCTGTTCGCGTTCTTTTTCGCGCAGGCCATGGCGATGTCGCTGCTCTCGATATGGCTGACACGCTCACTGCACCTCAACGGGACGCAGGCTGGCACCGTGTTCGCCGTCAACTCGATCGGCGCGATGCTCGCGCAGCCGGCATACGGTTACTTCTCCGACCGCATGGGATTTCGCAAAGTGGTGCCGGTATTCATCGCACTGCTGGTCATCCTGGCCGGACCGTTCTTCCTCTACGTCTATGCCCCTTTGCTCTACTGGAACCTACCGGTGGGCGCGGTGGCTGGCGGCCTCTATCTTGGCCTGACCTTCATGGCCGGCAGCTATGCATTGGAAAGCTACGTCGATCGTGTCGGCCGACGCTACGGCTTCGAATACAGCCGGACCCGCCTCTGGGGATCGATCGGCTTCGCGACCGCGGCGGCATTCTCCGGGCGGCTCTACAACATCGACCCGGCCATCAACTTCGGCCTCGCCAGCTTGGCCGGGCTCGCGCTGCTTCCGCTGATCCGCCTCACCCGCATCGAGCCCGACCCCGAGGCGCAACGCGCGGCCGACAAACTCACCCTGCGCGACACGATGGCCCTGTTCGCGCAACCGCACTTCTGGCGCTTCATGGTGCTGATCCTGGGCGTGACCAATCTCTACCTCGTCTACGACCAGCAGTTCCCGTTCTATTTCTCCTCGCTCTTCGCCACGCCTGAAGAAGGCAACGCGATGTTCGGGTACCTCAATTCGGCCCAGATCTTCGTCGAGGCGGGCGGCATGTTCGTGGCCCCGTGGATCGTGCGCCGCCTCGGCGCCACACGGGGGCTGCTGCTGGCCGCGATGATAATGATTCTGCGCATCGCGGGATCGGGCTTCGCCATCGGACCGATCACGATCTCGATGTGCAAGATGGCCCATGCGATCGAGCTGCCGATCCTGGCCGTCTCCATCTTCCGCTACATCGCCTATCATTTCGAAGCGCGTTTCGCCTCGACGGTCTACATGGTCGGGGTCAGCTTCGGCCATTCGCTCGGCCTTGCCGTGCTCTCGCCGCTGGCCGGGATCGGCTACGACCTGTTCGGGTTCCAGCACACCTATTTTCTGATCGCCGCCTTCGCACTGGTGTTCTGGGTCTGGTCGCTCTTCGCCCTGTCGCCCACGCCCCGCGAATATGTTCCCCGGCACAAGCCCGCCGATCCGACGAGCGCCGCACCGACCGCTCCCGCCGATCTGCGCCCTCTAGAGACAAAGAGCTGATGACGATTGCCCTCGAACCCCTTGCCCTGCGCGAGCGTGCGCCACTGGACACCACCCGGCTCGACTCGCTTCTCGGCGACGTTCTCGCCCGGATCGACCGAATGCTGCCGCAATTCGGCGAGTATTTCCCCGCTCCATCCAGCCAGCAGGGAGTTTATGCGGCCATCGACAACGTGGAATGGACCAACGGCTTCTGGACGGGACTTCTGTGGCTGGCTTGGGAACTGACCGGCGAAGAGCGCTACCGTCGCGTGGCGGAAACCAATGTCGCCTCTTTCGCCACCCGGATCGAGCGGCACGTCAACGTCGACCACCACGACCTGGGCTTCCTCTACACGCTTTCGGCATGCGCCGGGCATCGCCTTACCGGCAGCACACAAGCCCGTTCTTCGGGGTTGGAGGCGGCGCGGCTGCTGCTGAAGCGTTTCGATCCGATCGCCCGCGTCATCCAGGCGTGGGGCGACATGAAGAACCCGAAGGAACGCGGTCGGATGATTATCGACTGCAATCTCAACCTGCCGCTGCTGTACTGGGCCACGCGCGAGACCGGCAACAAGGACTTCGCCGCGGCGGCGGACCAGCATCTGGCCCGCGCCGCCGACCTGCTGGTGCGGCCGGACGCCTCCACATTCCACACCTACTACATCGATACGAAGACCGGCGCGCCGCGGCATGGCAGCACGCATCAGGGATTCTCGGACGACAGCAGCTGGGCGCGTGGGCAGGCCTGGGGTATCTACGGTTTCGCGCTTGGCTGGCGGCATACGCGCGATGCGCGCTACCTCGATCTCGCATCGCGGCTCGCCAATCACTTTCTCAACCGGCTGCCGGCGGACGGCATCTGCTGCTGGGACCTGATCTTCACGGACGACGACCAGACCCCGCGCGACAGCTCCGCCGCCGCCATTGCCGCTAGCGGTCTGCTCGAGCTGGCACAGGCGTTGCCGCTTTCGGACGAGCTTCGCGAGACTTACGAAGCCTGGGCCATCGCAATCGTCACCACGCTTGGCGAGGCTTATCTGGCCCCCCTTGATGGGTCCAACGCGGTGCTGTTGCACGGCGTCTACCACATGCCCAACAAGGCCGGGGTCGACGAGGCATGCATCTGGGGTGACTACTTCTACCTCGAAACCCTCATGCGCCTTCGCCATCCCTGGCAGCCCTACTGGGCCTGACACATGCCATTTCCTCCCCTCTCCCATCGCATCACAGGATAAGACCCATGTACTGCAAGACCTACCACGCCACGCATCCGGACATGATGGATTGCGTTTCGAACGAGGAACTGCGCGATCGCTACCTGGTGACGGGGATGTTCAGGGAGGGCGAGGTCAACCTCAACTACTCGCACAACGAGCGCTTCATCATCGGCGGCGCGGTGCCGGGCGCGGAGCCGCTGGCGCTGCCGTTGCAGACGGTGCCCAAGAGCGCCGAGGGCAAGTCGTTCTTCGAGCGGCGCGAGGCCGGCATCACCAACATCGGCGGACCCGGCGCGATCACCGTCGACGGCCAGCGCTTCGAGATGGGCAACAAGGAATGCCTCTACGTGCCGATGGGCAGCCAGGAGGTGATCTTCGAAGGCCAGGGCGCGCGGTTCTACATCGCCTCGGTCCCGGCGCACAAGGCGCTGCCGATCAGGCACATCACCCTCGACCAGGCCAATCCGCTGGCGCGCGGCGACCTCGCCAACTCGAACCAGCGCACGATCTACCAGCTCGTCATCCCCGGCGTGTGCGAGAGCGCGCAGCTGCTGCTGGGCCTCACCGTGCTCGAGGAAGGCTCGGTGTGGAACACCATGCCCCCCCACCTCCACGACCGCCGCTCCGAGATCTACCTCTACTTCGAGCTGCCCGAAGAGAACGACCGCATCTTCCACTACATGGGCGAGCCCGACCAGATGCGCCACATCGTCATCGCCAACGAGGAGGCCGTCATCAGCCCGCCGTGGTCGATCCACATGGGCTCGGGCACCAAGAAGTACGCGTTCATCTGGGCCATGGGCGGCGAGAACCTCGACTACACCGACATGAACGTGCTGGACATCTGCCAGCTCCAGTAGCGCGGTCCACCCCTCCCGCTTCCTCCCCGCCCCCTTCGTCGTTGCGAGGAGCGCAGCGACGAAGCAATCCAGAGCCCAGCGCGCGACCGCCCGGACTGCCGCGCTGCGCTCGCAATGACGAGATTGGATTCATGGCAATTTCCTTCGACCTCGCGGGCAAGGCCGCGCTCGTCACCGGCGCCAACACCGGCATCGGCCAGGCCATCGCCGTCGCGTTGGCGCAAGCCGGCGCCGACGTCGCCGTGGCGGGTCGCTCGCAGCCCACCGAGACTCTCGCCCTGATCGCCGCGACCGGGCGCAAGGCGGTCAACATCAAGGCCGACCTGGCGAGCATCGAACCCGTCGGCCGCGTCATCGACGAGGCCATCGCAGGCCTGGGCAAGATCGACATCCTCGTCAACAACGCCGGCATCATCCGCCGCGACGATCTGCTGCAGTTTTCCGAAGCCGACTGGGACGCGGTGGTCGACACCAACCTCAAGACGCTGTTCTTCCTCAGCCAGGCGGCGGCGCGCGGCATGGTCGAGCGGGGAGCCGGCGGCAAGATCGTCAACATCGCCTCGCTGCTGACCTTCCAGGGCGGCATCCGCGTGCCCAGCTATGCGGCCGCCAAGTCGGGCGTCGCCGGCGTGACCAAGGCCATGGCCAACGAACTCGCGCCCAGGGGCGTGCAGGTCAACGCCATCGCGCCGGGCTACATCACCACCAACAACACCGCCGCGCTCGTCGCCGACGAGACGCGCAACCGCCAGATCCTCGAACGCATCCCGACCGGCCGCTGGGGCAACCCGGAGGACATCGCCGGCGCCGCCGTGTTCCTCGCCTCGCCGGCTTCGGACTACGTCACCGGGCAGGTCCTCGCCGTCGACGGCGGCTGGCTCGCGCGGTGATGCGGCGATGAGCGGACACGTCACCTGCTTCGGCGAAGTGCTGCTGCGCTTCGCCACCCCCGGCCATCGCCTGACGGTGCAGTGCGACGCGCTCGACATGGTCGTGGGCGGCGCCGAGGCGAACGTCGCGGCGGGCCTCGCCTCGCTGGGCCACCGGGTGAAGATGGTCACCCGCCTGCCGTCCGGCCCGCTCGGCGACAAGGCCCGCGCCGCGCTCGGCGCGGCGGGCGTCGATACCACCCACGTCAGCCGCGCGTCCAAGGACCGTGGCGGCCGCATGGGTCTCTATTTCCTCGAGAGCGGAGCGGGGCTGCGGCCCTCGTCGATCGTCTACGATCGCGCGGGCAGTGTCTTCGCCCTTTCCTCCGGGGGCGATTTCGACTTCGCCTCCGCGCTCGAGGGAGCCCGACTGTTCCACCTGTCGGGCATCACGCCGGCGCTGGGGCGTGGGGGCGTCGCGCTTGCGCAAGCCGCCGTCACCGCCGCCACCAGCGCCGGCGTGCCCATCTGTTTCGACGGCAATTACCGCGCCCTGCTGTGGGACGCCTGGGACAGCGACCCGCGCCGCGTGCTCACCGAGCTGATGCAAGCGGCGACGGTGATGATCGGCAACCACCGCGACATCTCGCTGCTGCTCGGCAAGCCGTTTTCCGGCGACGGCTCCGACCGTCGCCGCGAAGCCGCGCTCGCCGCCTTCGACGCCTTCCCGAACCTGCAACTGATCGCCTCGACCGCGCGCCACGTCGTCAACGCCGGCCACCACCGCATCGCCGCCCGCATCGACGCGCGCGAGGACGCCCACCAGACCGCCGAAGTCGACGTCACCGGCATCGTCGACCGCATCGGCACCGGCGACGCCTTCGCCGCCGGAGTGCTCCACAAGTGGCTGGAAGGCGCCGACATCGCCGCCATGGCCCATGCCGGCCTTGCCTACACCGTCCTCAAGCACACCCAGCCCGGCGACATGGGCCTGGTCACGCGCGAAGAACTCGACGCCTTCTCCGCAAGCGGTGGTGACGTCAGGCGGTAAAACAACGCAAGCGGAGAGACATCCGCCCCTCCAAAGCCGACGTGGAATACGACAGTTGGCATCATGAAATACCGGGAGACAGAGCATGAATTCGAACCGCCGCACCCTCCTTCTGGGCCTTGGAGCGACCGCAGCCGGCAGCCTCGCCGCCTCGCCCCGGCCAGCGCATGCCGCGGCGACTGAACCGCAGCGCGTTTCCGTCACATCGCCCGATGGGCGCATTACTGTGGAACTGCTGATCCCTGCGGAAAAGGGCTATCATCCGCGCTGGTCGGCACGCCGCGCCGGCGAGGTAATGCTCGAGCCGTCGGACCTCGCTCTGGTGCTCGCCGACGGACGGCGCCTCGGCCCCGGTGCCAAGTTCCTCGGTTCCCGCACCGAGTCGATCGATGGTAGCTGGACCCCGCCTTACGGCATCGCCGCGCGCTACGACGGCAAGGCCAACCAGCTGGAAGCGCAATTCGAGGATCGCCGCTCACGCATTCGGTTTGCCGTTCGGCTTCTGGCACACAACGACGGCATAGCATGCCGCTTCGTCCTCCTCTCCGCGCCCCGGAAGCGGGTGCGACTCGGCGGCGAGGTGATCGAGTTCCGCCTGCCCGCCGGCACCCGCGTATGGACCAGCCGCGACGAAGGCGAATACGCGATCACGGCCCCCGGGAAGATCGCACCGGTTCCCCATCCCGAGCTGACCGCGAGCACCGACAAGGGTGCACTCGCCGATACTCCGGCCCTGGCCCAGACGAGTTCCGGGCTTGCCATGCTGCTGTGCGAATCCGACCGCCTGCACTATCCGCGCATGATGTTCGCCC
Organism: Novosphingobium sp. BL-52-GroH; assembly: GCF_044813085.1. Classification (NCBI taxonomy): domain Bacteria; kingdom Pseudomonadati; phylum Pseudomonadota; class Alphaproteobacteria; order Sphingomonadales; family Sphingomonadaceae; genus Novosphingobium; species Novosphingobium sp. BL-52-GroH. Next base: position 546,527 of record NZ_CP171149.1, read on the forward strand.
CCGGCCCGGACGAGCAGACGATGGTCAGCCGCCTTATGCATTTTCCCGGACGCGCCACGGGCTATTCCGGACCGGGCGATACGCATGCGGCGCCGCTGTTCTCGGTCGATACACCGTTCACCACGCCGTGGCGCGTCGTCATGGTCGCAGATACGCCGGCGGCGCTGATCGGCAAGGCCAGTCTCGTGCCCACCCTCGCCACGCCGGACCGGCTGGACTCGGACAACTGGATCAAGCCCGGCCGCGCATTCCGCATCCGCAAGCCCTATTCCAATGCCGGTGCAATGGACGGCATTGCCTTCGCGCACGACCGCAAGCTCGACTACATCGAATTCGACGCCCAATGGTATGGCGACGGTACCGATCCAAGCGATGCTACTCGTCCGATCGATGGTCTCGACATGGAAGCCATCGTGGCCGCCGCCCGCGCAAAGGGACTGGGCACGATCGTCTATGTCGACCGCGTGCCGGCGATGCGGCAGCTCGACGCGATCGTCGCGACTTATCGCAAATGGGGTATCGCCGGCATCAAGTTCGGGTTCATCTGGGAAGGCCGGCAGGAGGACGTCGACTGGATCTACAATCTTGTGAAGACCTGCGGCGACAACCAATTGCTGGTCAACCTGCACGACAACCTGCGCCCCGCCGGCCTGGAGCGTACTTTGCCGAACTATGTCGCGCTTGAAGGCGTGCGTGGCAACGAACAGTTCCCGACCGCCCGCCACAACGTGACGCTGCCTTTCACCCGTGCTTTGGCTGGGCCGATCGACTACACGATCTGCTACGATCACTACAAGAACCAGACCACCAACGCCCACCAACTGGCGATGGCGGCGGTGTACTACAACCCGCTTACGTTCCTGTACTGGTACGACACCCCGGCGAAGTACCGCATTGGGGCCTGGCCTGCACTGCGCTGGTTCGACGAATGCCCCACCACCTGGGACGAGACCTGCCCCCTCGCCGGGGCACCAGGAGAATATGTCGCCGTAGCCCGGCGACATGGGCCACGATGGTTCCTGGGCGCGATGACCAACGAGGAAGCGCGCAAGATCCCGGTCTCGCTAGGTTTCCTGGGCGAAGGCCGGTGGCACGCCACCATCTTCGCCGACGGCGACCAAGCACAGGAAGCGCGCCTGACCAGAGTTGCGATCTCGACACGCGAAGTGACTGCCAACGACCAAATCGAAGTGTCGATGCAGCCGAGCGGCGGTCAGGCAATCCTGTTCGAGAAGCTGATCTGAGGCATCGCGGGGGACTTAGACCTCAATCCGCCAGCGCATCGCGCCTAGTACGGTGCGGCCGCAAAGCGAGCGCGCCGATTGCGACACTGCCTTTCGATTCCAACCACCCGATGAAAAAAGTTCAGATGGTTTGGGAAGAGGAGCGTCCTATACAATATCTCTGCTTCCCTCAGCGCCTCGGCTTTTCCGCCTCCGGTCCGAGCAGATCGGCGAAGCCATCGGCCCCGGCGCGGTCCTCTTGGAAATCCGAGGGCGTGATCGAGAAACCGTAAGTCAGCGGCGCCAGTGCGATGCGGTACTTGCCGTGGGCGCGGCCTTCCTAGCTCCAGAGCGCTATCGCAAGCGGCGCGGCCTCAACGCCGGGCAAACCTGCTGGAACGACCGCAAATCGCGTGTCGAGCAAGATGGCGCATGCTTCTGCGCGAAGAACCAGGGGTTCGATTACCATAAAAACCGCTGGAAACCAAAAAGGCGCAAATCTTCGGCTAAGATTGGTTGGGTTGCAGACGCGCGGCGCTGATCGCCATCGCCATCCCAAGGCCATAGCGTGGAAGGTACGCTAAAGCGCTCGGCGCAGCTGCGGGAGAACTTTGGTTCCTAGCAACTCGATGCTTTCAAGGAACGTGCCTTGTGGCATTCCCCCGACGTCCATCTGCAGGATGTGCCTGGAATGGCCCAGGTGTTCGTGTAACTCCAGAATGCGCTCGGCAACTTCGTTTGGCCCGCCGGCAAATACCATGCCGCCGCGCTCCAGATCCCTTTCGCGGCCTCGCGGAGCCACCGCAGGACGCCCCAGTTCGGATGCTCCGGTCCTGAACATTTCCAGTTCATGGCGCAGATAGGTGGTTTTGGCGGTTTGATCGTCGCGAGCCACGAAGCCATGGACGGCGACGGCGATGCCGGCTTCGTTCAACGGATGCCCGACCCGGGCCCAAGCATCGCGGTAGGCGTGCCCGTACCGCGCCCAGTGCTGCGGCGTTCCGCCCAGGATGCCCAGAAACAGCGGCAAACGCTGCTCGACTGCTCTCCTTACGGAATCCGGCGTGCCTCCGGTGCCGAGCCAGAGCTTCAGCGGTTGCTCCGGGCGAGGTTCGACCAGTGTCTCGTCCAGCGGACGCCGCCGATGCGGCCCGGTCCAGCTTCCTCCGTCCTGCCCGTTCATCGTGCAGAGCAAGGCCAGCTTGGAACTGAAAAGCATGTCATAATCGCCCTCGTCGAGATCGAAGAGCGGGAAGGTTATCGCGGACGATCCACGACCCGCGACGAGGTCGATCCGGCCCGGCGCGATCGCTGCGGCCGTCGCCATTTGCTGAAAGACACGCACGGGATCGTCGGTCGACAACACGGATACGGTCGTTCCAAGGCCGATCCTGCTGGTCGAGGCCGCCGCCGCGTTCACCAGGGAAGTGGGCGAGGACAAAGGCATCGACCGCGTATGATGTTCGCCAAAGCCGAAAAAATCCAGCCCGACCGCTTCGGCGACATGCACTGCTTCCAGCACATCGCGTATCGCCTGCGCACTGGGACCATAGCGACCGTCTGCACCGCGCGGCGTGTTGCCAAACGAATAGACACCCAGTTCGAATTGCTTGGCGGGACCCATTTTGACAACACTTTCCTCGCGATCGTCGGCGTTGACCTAATCGTGCAACCCGATCCATGCGAGCGAAAGATCGACCGCATCTTCGATCGCCCCGTCACATCCCGACCGGCGACCACCCGAGGCGCTGACCGTGCCCATCGATCGGGAACGCGGACTGATATTCGTCAGATCGGCTACGCGCGCGCAATATCATCCGACGCCGGGGCACCACGAAGGCCGCGTGCTGGCCACGATCAATGCAGGACGCCGCCGACGGCGGGATGGAAGCGCACCGGCCCATCTGCGGCGATCTGGTCCCGATCGAGGCTCCGCGCCGACTTCACGGCACCGCCATGCCTTTACCATCCTGAATGCGCGCTTCCGTGGCATACCGGTTCCAGGCGCCCCGCAAGCTCTCGACAACGGCGGGATTTTGCGCCGCGACGTCGTGCTGTTCTGCACGGTCCGCATCGAGGTCGTAGAGTTGCCACTGCCCCGTGCCCATCGGCGCCGGCATCGACAAAAGCTTCCATCGCCCCTGCCGCACGCTGCGTTGCCCGTGCAGTTCCATTACGACGGGCTTGTCCCCGGTTGCGTGCACCGTTTCCGTGCGCTCGAGAAGGTAGGGCACCATGGAACGCCCGCGGACCGCCGCAACGGGCCTCCCCGCAACCGTGGGGGTAAGCGGGACGCTGGTCGCGGACAGCACGGTCGGCACGATGTCCATGACGTCGCCGAATGCGCGCCCGATGGAGCCCTGCCGTTTGAACCCGGCGTAGGTGATGAAGGCGGCGACATGAGTGCCCCCTTCGGTCATCCAACCCTTGAACATGGCGGAAGGGGCCGAACTGGCCTGGGCCCAATAGGGGTTTCTGAGGACGAACGAGGTCGCCGATCCCATGTTTTCGTAGCCCTTGTCGAAGCGCTTGAGATATTCGGTTTGGCCCGGGATGCCGGCATAAGTCTCCATGCGCTCGCCTGCCGGGCCGTTGTCCGAACTGAATATGAAAATCGTGTTGTCGTAACGACCCGTGCGACGCAGCGCGGCGACCAGGCGACCGACGTTCTGGTCAAGCCGGTCGACCATGGCCGCATATATCTCCATTTGGCGTGACTGGGCACGCTTCTCTTCGGGCGACAGTTTGTCCCACGAGGCCGCATCGGGCCGCAGGGGCGCGGGTGCGACGTCCCTCGGCAGCAGGCCCAGCGCTTTCATGCGCGCCAGGCGTTGCTCGCGAAGAACCGCCCAGCCCGTGTCGTAGCGGCCGCGATATCTGGCGATGTCCGCAGCGGGCGCCTGCAACGGCGAATGTGGCGCGGTGAATGCAAGGTAGGCGAACAGGGGCTTGTCTGGGGCAGTGCCGTCGATCTGGTCTATCAGCTTGGTCGTGAAATAATCCGACGAATAGAAATTGGCCGGAATGGAGGTCCGGGTTCCATCCTGGGTGTAATAGGCTGCCACGCTCGGGTTGCTGTCCGGGCCGAAGCCGCCCTTGCCGAAGTGGTTGTGCGCGCCTTGCAGCAGGGCGAAGCTGTGATCGAAACCGCGGGCCTTGGGGTTTTCTTCGGGTGTCATGCCAAGATGCCATTTGCCCGCCATCAACGTCTCGTACCCGCCTTCCCGCAGGCGCTCTGCCAGCGTCGCGACCCGTGGAGTGAGCACACCCTCATAGCCCCAGCGGGTGCGGTCCATCGGGACTTCCGCCATGGCACCGACGCCGGCGGTATGATTGTCGGTTCCGGACAGGAGCATCGACCGCGTCGGCGAACACGACGGCGCAGCGTGAAAGTCCGTCAGTCGCAGACCCGCCGATGCAAGGGCGTCCAGATTGGGCGTGGCGATTTCCCCGCCGAATGCGCCGATGTCGGAATAGCCAAGATCGTCCGCCAGAATGACCACCACGTTTGGTCGCGGCAGGGCGATTGCGGCTTGAGGCGCCGGTTTCGGTGAGCAGGCGGAGGCGAGGCAGGCGATCACGGTCAGGGCGATCCGCGAACCGGGGATATGAGCAGCGTCGGCCATCGTTTGTGGCTCCGTCAAAAGCGATAGGTCAGACTGCCGCCCCAGGTCATGGGATCGCCGACATAGTCCGTCGAAACGCCGATCGGCGTGGCGTAAAGATTCGCAAAGCTGCGGGTCAGGTATTTCTTGCCCGCCAGGTTACGCGCGAATACGGCGGCTTCCAGGCCGGTACCCTCGATTGCCAGCCCCACCCGTGCATTCAGCAGTCCGTAACCGGGTATCCGACCAAGCCTGTTCCCGATGGCGGTTTGCGAGATGGCAGCGGGCGAGGCGCCGGCAGCGAGCGTCGACGTGAAGAAATACTGGCTCGAAATGTACGAATAATCGGCATGAAGCGACAGTTCGCCTGCGGCGGTTCCCAGGCTTTGCGTCGCGCCGATCGAGACCTGCCGCTTGGGGATTTGCAGGAAGGGCTCGTCGCTGCGATCGACGACGACGGGCACGCCGCCTGCCATTTGGTTCTCGGTGAACGTGCCTTTGTCGTAGGCGCCGTGAAGCAGCGCGAGATTGCCGCGCACTTCCATTCCGGTCCACGGCCGCGCGGTCAGTTCGAATTCGGCACCGTAGATCTTAGCATTGCCGGCGTTCACCAAATATGTCGTTTGCGTGCCCCCGACGAAGGCGGCGGCCACGCGTTGCGTGTTTTTGAGCCAAGTGTGGAACAGGGCGACGTTGAAGCGGACGCGATTGTCGAACAGTCCGGATTTCAGCCCCACTTCCACATCGCGGACGGTCTCCGGCGCGAACGCGGGAATGGAACCGAGGCGCAGGTTCCAGCCGCCCGATTTCGAGGCGCGGCTCGTCTTGCCGTAAACGAACAGCTCGGGCGCCACCTGATAATCTACCCCCAGCGTCCAGGCGGGGTAGTCGAACCGGGCGACCTGCGTCTGGTTGCAAGGGCCTCCGGCGCTATCCACGCTAACCGCGCAATTGGGCAAGCCGCTGGGCAAGGTTGCATCTGGCCCCGCCGCCGCGTTACGCAGATTGTGCAGCACGACCTGCCGTTTGTCCCATGTCCAGCGCAGGCCCGCGGTCGCATGAAGGCCGTCGGCGATCTGGTAGTTCGCCTGGGCGAAAATTCCCGCCGTGACGTTCTTCACGTCAGCATCGTTGACGCTGGACGGGCCGCCGGCGAAACCGAAAGTCTGGCTGACCGAATATTCGACGCCTGTCTCGCGCGAATAGTAGGCGCCCGCGATCCAGTCCAGCCGGGATCCGAGGTCGCCGGATAGCTGAAATTCCTGCGACCATGCGCGAGACAGATAGCCGCTTTCGGTTGCCAGGATCGGTATCGGGGTGGCGTCGAGATCGATGAACCCGGTGGCGTTGCTATAGCGGTATGCCGTGATGGCCTTGAGCTTCGCCGAACCTACTTCGCCATCGACGGTAACCGATCCGCCATAGGCCTCCGTAGCATTGAACGGCTTCTGGGAGGCGTCGGCATAGCCGGTGCCCGCCGTATCGTACCAATTGTCTTTGGTATGCAGATATCCGGCCATCGCCGTTCGCAATGCCGCCGGGATGGCGCTCGTCGTCATGTTGAGCCCCCCGAGGGCGACGAGCTGCCCGGCGTCCTTCTGATGGCTATAATCGCCCGCCAGGGTCACCGACCAAGGTCCACCGGCGGGGTTCCAGCGCAGCTTGCCGCGCAGGAAATGACTTTTCAGGTCGTTGGCATCGCGATCGATCGCGATGTTCTGTCCGTAGCCACCCCGTTCGCGATAATTATAGGTCATCCGCAAGGCCAGATCGTCTCCCTGGATCGGGAGGTTGAGCGTGGCGCCGGCGCTGCGGTAGTCGTAATTCCCAAGCTCGACGCGCACGCTGCCCTCGACGTGGCCTACAGGATCCTCGCTGATGATGTTGACGGCTCCGCCCGTCGTGTTGCGGCCGAAGAGCGTGCCTTGTGGCCCGCGCAGGACTTCGACGCGGGCTATGTCCTGGAGATCGACGAGCGCCTGGGAAGGTCGCGCGATATAGACCCCGTCGATGTACATGGCGACGGCAGGATCGACCGCGACGCCGGCGGAAAGGCTGCCTTGGCCGCGAATGGCGACGAACGCGAAGCCGGACGCGGATGGAGCGCCCGTGGCGATCGTCAGGCTGGGCGCGCTGCGTTGCAGATCGGCTATGTCGCCAACCTGCGATTGCTTCATAAATTCAGCACCGACCGCCGTTACCGCGACCGGCGTGGTCTGCAGGCTCTCCTGCTCGCGGCGCGCCGTCACGATGATATCCTCAATTCCCGCACTTGCAGCGACAGGCGGATTGCCAACAGTTTGTGCCAGTGCCGGGAAGCCCAGCGCAGCGAGAGAAACACCTCCGCCCAGAGCCGTCATCCATGCCTTCATAAATACCCACCCCCTGCGTGCGGCTCGTATGGATGGCCGCATCGACGATGACTGACTACAGCCACTCAATTTAAGTGTCGACACTTAATTTGAGTGGCTTCATCGAATTTGCGCGCTGGACCATTGCCGATGCCGGCAATATGCACGCGCATCCACGATAGGTTTCCCGTATGAAGGTTTCGGACGAAGAGCCCCAGGTCCGCAGGTTCAAACCATCCGCTTTACGTTTGATAGATGCGGCCGAAAAACTCTTCGGCGAGCGAGGCATCGACAATGTGCCCTTGCAGGAAGTCGCCGAGACGGCAGGGCAAGCCAACAAATTTGCCGTTCAGTATCATTTCAAGACGCGCGAGGGGCTTATCGATGCCGTGTTCGAGGCACGGCTCCCCGCAATCAATCGCCGGCGTCAGGAATATGTCGAACGACTTCGCGCCATGGAGCATCCGACGATCGTCGATTTGCTTTGGGCGATGATCGGTCCCGTAATCGACCAGGTCGATGCGGAGGGAAAGCATCGCTATTCACGCTTTTCCGCGCAGGTGCGGATCGACCCGCGGTATCGTGCCGGCTGGTTCGGCTCGCGGCATCTTGCGGCCGTCAACGACGTCATCGACATGCTGCGGGCCGCCACGTCACACCTGTCCCGCGCGGAATTCGATGTGCGGATGATGTTCGTCATCGACATTTTCGATTCCGGGCTTCGTCTCGTGGACAGTCCGGAAATTCTCCCACCTTCCTCGGAGCATTCCGCTTCGGACTCGTCCATGATACTCGAAACAATGGTCGCCGTGGCGGCAGCCGGGCTTTCGTCGTGATGCCGCTGCCTAATCATCGGGCGCGCTAGTTTCCGACGCGTTTCAGTAGCGCCGCAGCCCGACGCAGCGCCACGCCCAGGCGAAGCGCCAAGTCCTCCGTCAGCGCTTGGTTGTCGTCCGCCGTCCCTTTCGTGGTCCAGACTATCATAGTCTGTGGGCAACTCAGGGGGGCAGATCAATTCGTGGAAGGTTCTCCTTAGCGTACCGGAAGTTCAGCGAGCGTCCCGGGGCGAACGGGCCTTTCAGCAACCTCCGGCATCCCCGCCAGCCGCGATACGATGATCTCGCGGGCTTCACGCACGATACGCGCGACGAGGTCCGCACAGGTCGGGATATCGCGGATCAGGCCTTGGACCTGTCCCGCCCAGACGAGCCCGGCATCGATGTCGCCGGTCTCCAGCGCGAGGCGGCCCCTCGCCCCCGACACCAACGGCCGAATGTCCTCGAAGACGGAATCCGCCCGAGCCGAGATGGCCACGACGTCGTCCGATACGCTGTTGCGAGCGACGCGGCCGGTATTGTGGAACTTGCGGAAGATCAGGTTGGTCCCGCGCTCGTCGTTGTCGACGATGAACTGCTTCACCCGCTCGTGGATCGGAGCCTCCACTGTCGCGCAGAAGCGTGTCCCCATGTTGATGCCTTCGGCCCCCAGCGCAAGCGCGGCGACCAGGCCTCTGCCATCGGCGAACCCTCCGCTGGCGATCATCGGCACAGTCACGCGATCCGCCGCCGCCGGGATCAGGACGAGGCCCGGAATATCGTCCTCCCCGGGATGGCCCGCGCACTCGAAGCCGTCGATGGAGATCGCGTCCACGCCCATCCGTTCGGCGGAAAGGGCATGGCGCACCGCGGTGCACTTATGGAGGACGGTCACGCCATGCGCCTTGAAATCCTCCACATGCTCCTGGGGTTTGTGGCCCGCTGTCTCGACGATGGTAACCCCGCTGTCGATGATCGCCTTGCGGTATTCGGCATAAGGTGGCGGGTTGACCGACGGCAGGATCGTCAGGTTCACGCCGAAGGGCTTGTCGGTCATCTCCCGGCACCGCGCAATTTCCCTGCGCAGGTCGTCGGGCGTGGGTTGAGTCAACGCGGTCAGGATGCCCAGCCCGCCTGCGTTGGACACCGCAGCGGCAAGTTCGGCGCGCCCGACCCACATCATCCCGCCCTGGACGATCGGCGCCTCGATGCCGAGCATCCGGGTGATCCGTGTGTTGATCGTCGTCATTGTCATTGCACTCCCCTGAAGTCTGTCGGACGGCGCGTGCGGGCCGCGATCTCAAGCCCCGCGCCGTGTCGTGCGGGCAACGGCGCACGAACGGCGCAGACGGCAGCCACTTTGCCCGACCGTTCGAACAGAAACGGATCGCTCATCACCGCGCCCCCGCTTGCCGCGCCTGATGCCAGGCCAGTTCCATCAGTTCGGGCAGGACCCGCACCCGTTCGTGCGCCTGCGCCGAAGAGGCGGTGCCGCGCAGGACCCGTCCCTTGATGCCGTGGAAGATCGCTGCAAGGCGGAAGAAATTGAACGCGACGTAGAAGTCGTAGCCGGGCAGCGACTTGCGTCCCGTGCGGCGGCAATAGGCAGCGACGTATTCCTCCTCGCCGGGAATCCCCAGCGCGGCGATGTCCGCGCCGCCGAGCCCCGCCACGATGTGCGGTGGCATCCGGTACATCATCGCATTGTACGCGAAGTCGGCACCGGGATGCCCCAGTGTCGAGAGTTCCCAGTCGAGCACCGCGAGCACGCGCGGCTCGGTGGGATGGAAGATCATGTTGTCGATGCGGAAGTCGCCATGCGTGATGGCGGTGGCATCGTCGCCGGCGGGAATGTTGGCCGGCAGCCACTCCAGCAGGAGGTCCATGTGTGGATCCCGCCCCGCCTCGGTATCGTCGAGGTACTGCCGGGACCACCGGGCGATCTGCCTGGCGAAGTAATTGCCGGGCTTGCCATAGTCGGCAAGGCCTACGGCGGCATAGTCAACCATGTGCAGGCTCGCCATCGCCGCGTTCATCGCGTCGAAGATTGCCTCTCGCTCCCCGGCCGGGACGCCGGGCACCGTAGCATCCCAGAAAATGCGCCCCTCGACCATGTCCATGACATAGAACCAGGTCCCGATCACCGCGTCGTCGGTACACAGGGCATGGACGTGGGCGACCGGAAACCCGGCCCTTTCCAGCCCCGTCAGCACCTTGGCCTCGCGCTCCACGGCATGCGCGCCTTTGAGCAGCAGGCCCGGCGGCTTGCGACGAAGGACGTAGGCCCTGCCCGGCGTAACCAGCTTGTAGGTCGGGTTGGATTGCCCCCCACGAAACTGTTCGACCTGGAGCGGCCCGACATAGCCGGGCACATGGCCGCGCATCCAGTCCGCCAGCGCCCTTTCGTCAAAGCCATAGCCTTCCCGCACGGCCGTTGTTCCAACGTTCTCGTCCGACGATCCGCTCATGCAGCGTTGGCCTTCAGGAAATCGCGCTTCACTTTCTTCGCCAGCGACCATTTATGGACTTCGGTGGGTCCATCATAGATGCGGAAGGCCCGAATTTCGCGGAAGACCTGCTCGACGATGGTGTCGCCCGAAACCCCCGTGCCGCCCATCACCTGCACGCAGCGATCGGCCACCCGCATCAGCGCTTCGGACACCGCGACCTTCGCCATCGAGCTTTCCGCCGTCCCCAGCGACCCACCGTCGAGTATACCGGCGCACCAGTCGATCATCTGCTCGGCCTGGCGCAGGTCAATGAGATTGTCAGCCAGCATGAAGCCCACGCCTTCGTGATCGACCAGCAGCTTGCCGAACGCCTGTCGGGTGCAGGCATAAGCGGTGGCGATCTCGTTCGCGCGGATGCACGCCCCCAGCCAGCGCATGCAGTGCGACAGACGCGCCGGCGATAGGCGGACCTGCGCATACTGGAAACCCTCGCCGCTGGCTCCCAGCATCTGGTCGGCGGGAACCCGCAGGTTTTCGATGGCGATGATCGCGTGGCCCCCCGGCATCGAACTGTCGATGGTGTCGAGCACCCGCTCGATGCGGATCGCCGGATCGGGAAGGTCGACAAGAAACATGCAGGCCCCGTCCTGCGATTTCGCCATCACGATGCCGACTTTGGCTCCTTGCGCGCCGGTGATGAAGGCCTTGCGTCCATTGATGACCCAATGGTTGCCTTCCATCTCGCAGGTCGTGCGCATCATCGAAGGGTCGGAACCGGCGCCCCCTTCGGCCGCCGGTTCGGTCATGAAGAAGGCCGAGCGCGCCTCGCCGCGCACCAGCGGATCGAGAAACCGCGCCTTCTGCTCGGCCGAGCCGACCTTGCCGAGCAGGTACATGTTGCCCTCGTCGGGCGCCATGGTGTTGACCGCGACAGGTCCCAGCGGCGACAAGCCCGACCGGATCAGCACTTTCGCCGTGTCACGCTGCGTCAGGTGCGCGCCGCCCGGCAGGATATGCGGAGTGAGCACGCCCGCCGCCCGCGCCTTCGCGCGCAGTTCGACGACGAGGTCCTCGGGCGGGCCGTGGCCGTGGATGGCGATGCGCGGGTCCTTCTCGTAAGGCACCACGACCTCGCGCACGAACGCCTCGACCCGGTCGGCGATCGCTTCGGCATCGGTTGAGAGCACGGACGCGGCGCTCATCGCGGCGCCATGCGGATGGCGCCGTCGAGGCGGATGACTTCGCCGTTGAGCATCGGATTGGCGATGATGCTCTCGACCAGCTGGGCATACTCCTCGGGCCGGCCGAGCCGGCTTGGGTGGGGAACCTGCGTGCCCAGGCTGTCCTGCGCTGCCTGCGGCAGGCCCATCAGCATGGGGGTGAGGAAGATGCCGGGCGCAATGGTCATGACCCTGACCCGGTGCTGCGCCAGATCGCGCGCGACCGGCAGCGTCAGGCCCACCACCCCGCCTTTCGACGAGGCATAGGCTGCCTGCCCCACCTGCCCGTCGTAGGCGGCGACCGAGGCGGTGTTGACGATCACCCCACGTTCCTCGCCGAGCGCATCGGCATCGGCCAGCCTGGCTGCGAATCGGCTGATGACGGTGAAGGTCCCGATCAGGTTGATCTCGATCGCGCGGCGATAGGCGTCGAGCGGATGGGGCACGTTCTCCTTGCCCACCGTCTTGATCGCCGGCGCCACGCCCGCGCAGTTCACCAGCACACGCGCGACACCGTGGGCGGCCTGCGCCTTGTCGATCCCTGCGACGACGCTGGCCTCGTTGGCGACGTCCACCTTGCAGAAGATGCCGCCGATCGCTTCCGCGGTCTGGCTGCCCACTTCCTCGTTGAGATCAAAGATCGCGACCTTGGCGCCGTGACCCGCAAGCATTCGTGCGGTCGCGCCGCCCAGCCCCGAAGCACCGCCGGTCACGATCGCCCCCACCCCTTGCAATTCCATGCCTTCATCCTTCTCGAATTATTGGATCGGCCCCGCGCGCCTGAAACGCCCGCGCCAACGGTGCCGCCGACCCGGCCGCACCGCGAGTGGACCAAAATGCCTTTCCGCTCAGGCGGCGACCTTGATTCCCTGCGGCGGCGGGGCGGGGCGGAACAGGTCGAAGGCGTTGCCGCCCAGGATCGCCGCTTTCTCGGCCTCGCCGATCTCGATCCCATCGAACAGGTGCGCGGCGACTTCGCGCGATTTCGGGAAAGTGCCTTCAGCGTGCGGGTAGTCGGTCGCCCAGAGCAGCGACTTAAGGCCAGTGACCTCGCGCGACATGATGCAGGCGCGGTCATGCTGGAACGCGCAACTGACCTGGCGCTGAATGATCTCGCTGGGCCTAAGGCTCAGCACCGGGCGCACGTAGTAGTTGTGCGCCTCGTAGACCTCGTCCATCCGCTCGGCGAGCGCAGCGAGCCAGCTGGCGCCGCTTTCCACGAAGCAGATCTTCGTATCGGGATTGCGATCGAGCACCCCGCCCGAAACCAGCCGCATCGTCGCGTCGATCCCCTCGTTCATCTGCGTCGCATAGTTGATGACCGCAGCGCCCGGTCCACGCTCGGAAATCCACGGGCGGTCGCCGGTGCCAGTGTGGAAGGTGAAAACGATGCCAAGCTCGCCGGCAAGACGGAACACCGGGTCCCAGGCCTCGTCGTTGTAGGCGGGCAGCGCCGCGCCGGTGATCGTTGGCAGCATCGCGGCGGTGTAGCCCAGCGAGCCCACCCGGCGCAGTTCGGCGAGGATATCCTCGATCGCCAGCGCGGGCAGCATCGCGGCGGGCACGAACATGTGCCGGTGCTCGCCGAAAAACTGCAGGGCCCAGTTGTTGTAGAGCTGGCTGGAGGCCACCGCCGCCTCGCGATCGCGCACGAAGTAGAGCACCAGGCCGAGCGTCGGGAACACCAGTTCGCAGTCGATCCCCTCCATCTCCATGTCTTCCAGCCGGCCGACGAGGTTGGAGGCGCCCTTCCGTTTGGAGCGGCCAATATCGCCGCCGTCGGGGGCCGCCGCCGAGAGACGCTGGCGGTGGACGACGTCGGCTCCGACTTTCATCTTCATGTAGCCGTCTTCCATCGCGGCGCTGACGGCATGCTTCTGGAGGCTGGCCGGCAGGCCGTCGAGGAACAGCGTACGCGGCTCGACGATATGCGCGTCCGCGCTGAAAATGCGGTTTTTCATCATCCACTCCACGAGATTGTGAAATTACTTGTATTCATTTATAGGCCGATCCTGATAGCAACGCAAGAGCGCGGCACTGCCGGGAAACCGCCGCGACAGCGCGGATTATGACGGAGAGAGGAGAAAATTTCGCATGGACAAACGCGTTGCGCTGGTGACTCGGGCAAGTGAATACGTCGGGCCCGCCCTGGCCCGCGCTCTCGCCGCGCGTGGCCATTCGCTCGTCCTCCATGGTGCTCACAAAGCGTTGGTGGAGGAGTTGGCCCAGCGTACCCATGTATATGCGATCGACCTTGCCGAAGTGCCGGTCACAGGGCCCGACTCGCTTGCCGAAGCGGCAGGCTGGAAGCGGCTGGTCGATGGCGCGATCGCCCGCTTCGGCCGCATCGATTGCGCGGCGATCTATCCGCCGAGCGGCACTGCTGCGGTCTTTTGCAGCGGGCCGCTGCTGGCCGCCGCGCCTTCCGATCTCACCGACCTCGCCGGCTATGCGACGAGCACGCTCCATGCGCTGCAGGTCCTGATCCCGCCCCTGCGGGCGACGGGCGGCGGCCAGATCGTCGTCTTCACCAGCGACGCCGGCGCCCGCCCCGAACCCGGCTGGTCGATTTACGGCGCCGTGCGCGCAGGCCAGAATTTTCTCGTCCAGGCCGCTGCTCTCGAACATGCGGGCGAGGGTATAAGCATCAACGCGGTGGGCTCGAAGAACGTCGTCGGCCCCGGCTTCCCGGGTGCACCGACCGAGGGGCTCGACGATCGCCACGTCCCGTCCGGCCCCTGGAGTCACCGCCTCGAAAGCGAGAGCCCTGCTGGCCGCATGGGCACGATGGCCGAGCTCGCGGCATTCTGCATGCCGCTGCTCGACGGCACAAGCCGATACCAGACCGCGCAATATTTCTCGTATAGCGGCGGCTGGAACACCGCGGCGCGACAGTCGGGCTCCGACAAGTGAACCTCGCCCGAAATGCTGCGCCCCATATTCCCACGATCCAACGGAGAGAACCGAAATGCCTGAAGCCTATATCGTAAGCGCCGTACGAACCGCGGGAGGGCGCCGCAACGGCCGCCTGCGCGACTGGCACCCCGTCGACATGGCTGCGCGCGTGCTCGAAGCGGTGGTCGCACGCAGCGGCATAGACCCCAATGTCGTCGACGACGTCATCATGGGCTGCGTCACCCAGGCCGGCGAGCAGGCGTTCCACGTCGGACGCAACGCCGTCCTGGCCTCCTCGCTGCCCGACCGCATCCCCGCGGTGACGATCGACCGCCAGTGCGGATCGTCGCAGCAGGCGATCCAGTTCGCAGCGCAGGCGGTGCTGTCGGGCACACAGGACGTCGTCATCGCCGCGGGCGTTGAAAACATGTCGCGCGTGCCGATGGGCCTGGCGCTGAGCGCGCCGCTGCAGCAGGGCGTCGGCACAGGCCCCTACACCCAGGCCATATTCGACCGCTACGGCGTTACCGAGATCACCCAGTTCGCCGGTGCCGAGATGATCGCCGCCAAGCACGGCCTGACCCGCGACGATCTCGACGCCTTCGGCTTCGAAAGCCAGCAGCGCGCCATCGCCGCCACCCGCGCCGGTGCCTTCGAGGCCGAAATTCTTCCACTGGAGGTCGTGACGACAGAAGGCGCGATCGAACTCCACGTGGTCGACGAGGGCATCCGCTTCGACGCCACGCTGGAGGCGATCCAGGGCGTGAAGCTGGTGACGCCGGGCGGCATCATCACCGCTGCCACTTCCAGCCAGATCTGCGACGGCGCCTCGGCGGTGATGATCGTCTCCGGCGAAGCGCTCAAGGCCCACGGACTGACCCCCATCGCCCGCATCCACGCCTTCGGGGTAACGGCGGGCGACCCGGTCATCATGTTGGAAGAACCGATCCCGGCGACCCGGCACGTCCTGGGCAAAGCCGGCATGACGATCGGGGAGATCGACCTCTACGAAGTGAACGAGGCCTTCGCCCCCGTTCCGCTCGCCTGGCTCAAGGAACTGGAGGCTGATCCGGCGAAGCTCAACGTCAACGGCGGCGCCATCGCGCTCGGCCATCCGCTGGGCAGTTCGGGGACCAAGCTGATGACCACGCTCATCCATGCGCTGAAAGCGCGCGGCCTGCGCTACGGGCTGCAGACGATGTGCGAAGGTGGTGGCATCGCCAACGTCACGATCGTCGAGGCGCTCTGACGAACCTCGAGGACCGGCGGGGCGGTTGCTTCCGCCGGTCCTTCCTTGGTTCGCGGCAAATGGGTCGGGTCGAACGGCCTGGATCGGCGTCCGCCCCGCGGCAGGTCAGCGCAAGCCCATGCGGATGCCACCGTCGAGCCGGATGTCCTCGCCATTGACATAGCCGTTGCGCACCAGTTCCACCGCAAAGCTTGCAAACTCCTCGGCACCGCCGAAGCGCTTGGGAAAGGGGATCGAGGCGTAAAGCGCTTCCTTTACCGCATCCGGCGCACCGTGCATCAGGGGGGTGTCGAAAATGCCGGGCAGGATGGTGTTGATCCGTATCGCCTCGCTCGACAGGTCGCGGGCGAGCGGCAGTGTCATGCCGACAATGCCGGCCTTGGACGCCGAATAGGGGACCTGTCCCGCCTGGCCGTCCTCCGCCGCGATGCTGGCGGTATTGACGATCGCCCCGCGCTCGCCGTTGTCCAGCGGATCGATGGTCAACATGCCCGCAGCCGACTTGACGATGCAGCGATAGGTGCCCACCAGGTTGATCTGGATTTCGCGGTCGAAATCCGCTGCCGGCAAAACGACGATCTCGCCCGTCTTGCGGTCGCGGCGGACCGACTTTACGGCCTTGCCGGTGCCTGCGCAGTTGACCAGCACGCGTTCCTGGCCGTGAACCGCGCGGGCCTTGGCGAATGCGGCATCGACGTCCTCGTCGCTGCGGATGTCGACCTTGCAGAAGGTGCCTCCCAGTTCAGCGGCCAGTGCCTCACCCTTCTCCACGTTCAGGTCGAACAGCGCCACCTTGGCGCCTTGCGCCGCCAGCGCCCGCGCCGTCGCGGCGCCCAGCCCCGATGCGCCGCCGGTCACCACGGCGGCGATGTTTGCAATCTCCATTCACGCAACTCCTCTCGAACGCGGCCCGGCCGGACCGACATAACTTGCCCGGTCTAGCCCCGGAGCAACATAAAATGAATATCTTAAATTTCTATCGCCTTGAGACCATCACGTCTCTGGCCGCTTCCATCCGGTGGGCGCGCAGCGTGTCCTCTTCCACGGTTGTCGCCGAGCGGAACCACAACCACGCGCCGACGAGATTGGCGAACGCGACCGCCACGAGCGCGTAGCGCAGCGACAGGTGCGACCAGCGGGCTTCGAAGTGGTCACTCAACACCCCCGTAAGCAGCGCCCCGCAGGTGCTTCCGAGCAAGTGCGCCACAAGGTAATAGATAGCCATGCCCACCCCCCGCGCGCGCACCGCCAGCACCGATTGGTAGGTGGCGACCCCGGGCCCGCTCACCGCGTTGGAAAACAGGCCCCAGACGCAGAACAGCGCCAGCGCGCCGGCCGTCCCGTCTACCATCAACGCCGACACCGAGAGCGCGAACGAGGCCAGCAGCGTCGCCGCACACCACCACGAGCGCCAGCGCATGTCGCGCGCGGCCAAGCGGTCCACGATATAGCCGGATAGCGGCGCTCCAATCGCTCCGGCGCCCCCGAATGCCAGCGCCAAAAAGGCCGAGGCCGACGCGAGGCTGAGCCCGTGGGCGCGCATCAGGAACGAGGTGAGGAACGCCACCATCGCCGTCAGCGAGCCGGTGTAGAAGATCACCCCCGTCAGGATCAGCCGGGCGCTGCGCTGCCCGGCGATATGGCGCAGCGCCGCACGGAACGGCAGGACGTTCGGGTCGGCGTTTTTGCGGCGGCCCGAATCGTCGACGGTGAAGCCGGCGAGCAGGCCGAGCACGATCGCCGGCAGGCCCGCGACGAGAAACGTGGTGCGCCACCCGTAGGTCGATGCGATGAGGCCGCCGAGCAGGAAAGTGCACAGCAGGCCCAAAGGTGCGCCGGCATAGAAGACGCTCATCGCCAGGCCGCGCCGGGCTGGGGGGAAGCGCTCGGATAGGATGGAGACCATCGCCGGCCCACCGCCCGCCTCGCCCGCCCCCACCAGAAGGCGCGAGGCCAGCAGGTGGACGAAGCTCCCGGCCCAGCCTGCGCTCGCCGTTGCAGCGCCGAAAACCACCACGCAGGCCGCGAGGATGCGGCTGCGATCGAGGTTGTCGACCGCCCAGCCGAGGATCAGTCCGGCAACCGAATAGAAAGCTGAAAAGCCGATACCGACAAGGATGCCCAGTTGCGTGTCGCTCAAGCCGAACTCGCGCTTGATGGGCTCCGCGAGCACCGAGAGAATGGCCCTGTCGACGCCCAGCATGACGTGGACCACCATGAACAGCGCGAGCACATACCATTGCCCTCGACTTAGTCGAAGCGGCCGCTCCCGCTGCGCAAATTTCGGCTGCTCATCCATGACACACTCTCCCGGCAGCTCTTCTGACGAGAACCGCTTGACCCGACCTCCATTAACTTACACCATTCATTTTTAAAACCGCCAAATCGCACCTCGTCGAAAAGCGTCGGCAATGGCAGGAGAGAGGGCACTCAGATGACATCGAGGATCGGCAGCCAACCCGTTTTCGGCGTTCAGGCGCACCCAGGCGGCCTGTTCCGCCGGGCGATTGCGCTGGACCACCGCGGCCCCGGCCGCGTCGTCGGGTGGTTGGAGGACCACTACCATCACTTCGGCGTCACCATCGAGCATGCCGATGGCCATGTGCGCGACGTGGGCATGGCCGCGCCGCGCTTTCCCTGGTCGACGTGCGCCGGCGCCGCCGTGCCGCTGCGCGCGCTGGTGGGTAAGCCGCTCATCACGCGAGCCTCGGACCTCGGCCGGCTTATCGACATGCGGCTGCAATGCACCCACGTCTTCGACCTCGTGGCGCTGGCACTGGTGCAGGCGGCGACCGGGCGTGCGGACCGGACATACGAGGTGCAGGTTCCCGACCGCGCCGTGACCGTCAATCCGGATGCCGCCAATGCCGCCGAGATCAACCTGTTCGGCCCCGGCGAAGTCTCGCTGCTACGCGACGGGGCGCGGGTGATGCACTGGAGCCTAGATGGGCAGGCGATCACCGGCCCTGCGCCTTATGGCGGCCATTCGCTGGGCCAAGGCTTCCGCCAGTGGACCGAGACGATGCCCGAGGAAGAAGCCGAATACGCGACGATCATCCGGCGTGCGCTGCTGGTCGCGGGCGGGCGCTACCAGGACCTCGACGTCTTCCCCACCTCGGCCGCGCAGAACATGCCCGCGGCCTGCCACAGCTTCCAGCCCGGTCAGCGCCACGTGGCGTTCCGACTCTCCGGTTCCGACCGCAACTACGAGACCGCGCGCGAGGCGATGCTGGCCCACCGCGCGGTCACGCCCTGAGCACCGCCCAGCCCCTACTGGCACCTGGGCAATAGCTTATGGATCGACCCGATCCCCGCGTTTTCCTGAAACGAGTTCACGGTGACGCGGGTGGAATTGGAAACCTCTATACGACTACCCCCCTACCACCAGCCGGTCGACATAGTCGGCGCCCAGCCCGCAAGCGGCATAGTGTTCACGCGCGGCGGCCATCTTGGTGAAGCAGTCCTCGTACCCCATCGCCTTGCCATGGGGGTCGACGTAGACGTAGCCGCCGGTCACGAAGAACAGCGTTATCATCTCGCTGACGCCGTCGGGGATGACGAGGGTGTGCGTCTCCCCCGGCGGCTCGAAGGCATAGTCGCCCGGCGTCGCCACCCAGTCGTGCTCCAGATAGCGCCACGTCCCCCGATGGGTGAAGGCGTGCACCGCGCCATTGTGGCGATGGCGCGACAGCACCCCGGCGCCGCGCACGCGCAGGTAGTTGATGTAGAACCCCTGCCCGGGCGCGAAGGAGACGGGGCGGAACCATACATTCTCGCCCTGCGGCACCCAGAGACGCTCGTCGCAGTCGATCTGCGCGCCGCCGGGCACCAGCAAGTCGGCGATCATCCCGGCCGGCTGCGGCAGCTGGTAGGCGATTGCCTCGGTATCCCGGTTCAGGGTACTACTTTTGGTCATGGTCCGGTCCTTTCGCTTTGATCCGAGCCAAATACGCCCTCGGCGGCGAGGCTTGCGATCGCGTCGTGTGTGTATCCGAGGCCAAGAAGCACGCTCTCGCCGTCGGCGCCGAGCGGCCTGGGCGGGCGCGGGGGCGCCAGCGGGGTTGCGCTGAAGCGCGGCGCTGGTGCGGGCTGGACGATGCCGGCGACGTCCACGAAAGCGCCGCGCGCAAGGTTGTGCGGATAGCGGGGCGCCTCGTCCATCGACAGCACGGGCGCGAGGCAGGCATCGCTGCCTGCAAACCGCGCTTCCCATTCGTCGCGGGTACGAGTAGCGAAGATCGCGGCGAGCTTGTCGCGCATGATGGGCCAGCGGCGCTCGTCGAACTGGTCGTCGAAATCGGGATCGTCGGCGATCCCGGCCAGACCGCGCAGCTGCGCGTAGAACTGCGGCTCGATCGGAGCGATGGCGACGAACCGGCCGTCGGCGGTTTCGTAGGTATCGTAGAACGGCGCGCCGGTATCGAGCAGGTTCACGCCGCGGTCGTCGCGCCAGGTGCCCTGTGCCAGCATGCCCCAGAACATGCTGGAGAGCAGCGCAGCCCCGTCCGCCATCGCCACGTCGACCACCTGCCCGCTCCCGCTCGCACGAGCGGCGAAAAGGGCCGAGAGCAGCCCCGCTACCAGCAGCATGCCGCCGCCGCCGAAGTCGCCCACCGCGTTTGTCGCGGGCGTCGGCTTGCCTCCGGCCCGGCCATAGCCGTGGAGGTTCCCCGAGATCGCGATGTAGGTGAGATCGTGGCCGGCGGTGGCCGCCAGCGGGCCGTCCTGCCCCCACCCGGTTATCCGCCCGTAGACAAGCGCCGGATTGACCGCGAGCAACGCCTCCGGCCCCAGCCCGAGTCGTTCGGCAACCCCCGGTCGGAAACCCTCGACGAAGGCGTCCGCCCCGCGCACCAGATCGTGCAGCACCTCAATCGCGCCGGACGCCTTGATGTCCAGCACGATCGAAGAGCGCGAGCGCGCCAGCACGTCGTAATCCTGCAGCAGCCCGCCCTGGTTGGCGCCGCCGGGCCGATCGACGCGGATGACCTCGGCGCCCAAGTCCGCCAGCAGCATGCAGGCGAAAGGAGCCGGCCCGATGCCGCCCATTTCGATGATCCGTATCCCGTGCAAAGGGCCCATCAGGTCGCTCCCTAATAACTGAACATCTTTTATTTTTTCTTGGCTTTGCCGCGCCGGAATGTAAAGCCTGCGCTTCAACGCGGCGGGAAAAGTCGCAGGCAAGACTGGAGCTAGGGATGAGCACGAATACCGAGGCGGCCAAGCCGGCCACGTTCGAACTGGTCGACGACCACATCGCGGTGATCACGCTGAACCGCCCGGAAAAGCGCAACGCCATCAACGGCGAGATCGCCCGGCTGGTCGACGGCTATCTCAAGGAGATCGAAAGCAACGTCGCGATTCGGGTGGCGATACTCGCCTCGTCGCTCGAAGCGGTGTTCTGCGCCGGCGCTGATATCAAGGAGATGGCCGAAGGGCGCGGGCACGAACTGGCGACGCCCGACGGTGGCTTTGCCGGGCTGATCGACGCACGGCGGCGCAAGCCGCTGATCGCGGCGGTGCGGGGCGCGGCGCTGGGCGGCGGGTGCGAACTGGCGCTCGCCTGCGACATGATCGTCGCCTCGGACGATGCGAGCTTCGGCCTGCCCGAAGTAAAGCGCGGCCTGTTCGCCGGCGCCGGCGGGGTACACCGCCTCCCGCGCGCACTGCCGCGTAACGTCGCGCTCGAACTGATCGCCACCGGCGAGCCGATGAGCGCCGCCGATGCACGCGCCTTCGGCCTTGTCAACCGCGTGGTCCCGAGCGGCAAAGTGCTGGACACGGCGCTGGCACTGGCGCGCACGATCGCCGCGAACGCGCCGCTCTCGGTGACCGAGAGCCTCGTGGTCGCGCGGCAGGCGTCGGAGCAGGGCGACGCGGATTTGCGCGCCTTGTCGGTTACCGTGGCCGACCGGGTCTTCGCCTCGGAGGATGCGCAGGAAGGCCCGCGCGCGTTCCTCGAAAAGCGGGTGCCGCAGTGGCAGGGTCGCTGAGCACCGCGCCCGCCTGGTTCGACCGCGCCGTCGCGCAGGCGCCCGAGGCCTCGACACTGGCGCTGGGCGACAAGCAGATCGAACTTCTCGTGTGGGGCGATGCGGGGCGGCCCGGGCTGCTGCTGCTGCACGGCAGCATGGCGAATGCCTGGTGGTGGGCAGTCATCGCGCCGCTGCTAGCCGAACGCTTCCGCGTCGCCGCGCTTTCGTTCTCGGGGATGGGCGCCTCGGCGCACCACCCGCCCTACACCGTCGCCGGTTATGCCGACGAGGCGATCGGCGCCGCGCGCGCCGCCGGGCTGTTCGCAAGCGGCATGGCGCCGGCGGTGGTCGGCCATTCGGCAGGCGGCGGCGTGGCCGTCCAACTGGCGACGCGCGCGGGGCCCGAGCGGTTCGGCGCGGCGATCATCGTCGATAGCGCGATCCTGCCGGGCGGCGTCGAGTTCGGCGAGCCACCGGGCAAGCCGGCCCGCGTCTATGCGACGGTGGAGGATGCGGTGGCGCGCTACCGGCTGGTGCCGGCGCAGGCGATCGTCCATCCGTTCCTCGTCGAGTGGGTTGCAGCGAAATCGCTGCGCCCGGTGCCGGGCGGGTGGACATGGTCGTTCGACCCGGCGCTGCGCGGCACCTTCAGCGCCCGGGCGGCGTGGGACCTGCTGCCGCGCATCCAGTGCCCGCTCCACGTCGTCAACGGCGCGCGATCGAGCGTCACCACGCCCGAGCGGATGGCGCTGATCCTATCGCAGGCGCCCGCCGGCACGCAGGTGATCGAGATATCCGGGGCGGCGCACCACGTCCCCATCGACCAGCCGCTGGCGCTCGCCGAGGCGATCGGCGCCATCGCGGACAGGATCGTTCGCAGCGAAGGGCTTGCGCAGGGCGAAATGCGCAGCTAGTGATAGATTAATAGTATTCATTTGTTGGCGGGGATGATGGATCGGCCGGCTTGGCGACGGGCCCGCTCCCCCGACCGCATGGGACCAGGAAGAGGGCAAGGGCTTGCAAGTGCGTTCAGACAGCGTTGGCAGCGCAGCGGTCGCGGCGGGTGGCGGACGGTTTCCGGCCTACTTCGACGAACGGGTCGAGACGATGCCCCGCGCCGACATAGCCGCCCTGCAGGAAGCGCGCCTGCACCTGCTGCTGGGCCACGCCTACGAGCATGCGCCGCTGATCCGGCAGGTGTGGCAGGCGGCCGGGGTCTCTCCGTCGGACATCCGCTCGCTGGACGACTTCGCCGCCAAGGCGCCGTTCACCTCGAAAGACCACGTCCGCGCCTTCCGCGACCAGGGCGGCGATCCGTTCGGGGGCATGAACAGCGCCGATCCGCACTTCCTCAAGGGTGTGACGTTCACCTCGGGCACCACCGGCGATCCCACCCCGGTGCTGCGCGGGGGGCGTTCGATCTCGGAAATCTGCACGATGCGCGACAGCTGGATGCTGGGCGCGCGTCCGGGCGACTACGTAACCGTCGTGCGCCCGACCTTCCGCGTCGGCCACGTCAACCGCCACTACCAGGAGGCGGGGCTGATCCCGATCCTGTTCAAGCACGCTCCCGCGATCCTGCCCGACTTCTTCCGGGCTGCACGGCTCTATCGGCCCAGCCTGCACTACTTCCTCTCCACCCCGCTGCTGATCGCGATGGAGGAGTATTTCGAGAAGACCGGCACCGATCCGCGCGTCATCTTCGAGGGCTGCCACGGCGCCACCGTCGGCGGAGAACCGCTCAGCCCCCGGCGGCTGGAGGTGGTGCGAAGCTGGGGGCTCGACCTGTTCGAAGTCAGCGGCCTGGGCGAATCGCTGACGCTGGTGGAGTGCCCCGCGCACGACGGCATGCACGCCTGGGAGGACCAGGCGCTTATCGAATGCCTCGACGTGCGCGACGACAGCCCGGTGGCCGACGGCGAAGTGGGCGAACTGGTGGTGACCGTCCTCAACGATCCGTTCCAGCCCATGGTCCGCTATCGAACTGATGATCTCGTCACCGTCAGCCGCGGCCCCTGCGCCTGCGGGCGTACCCATGCGCGCATTCGCATCGTCGGGCGCAAGAGCGACCAGACCTTCGTGGCTGGCAAGCCAGTCATGCCGCGCGACCTGCAACTGGCGATCGAGGGCCAGCGCGCCAGCCGCGCCGGGCTGTTTCAGATCATTCGCTTCGCCGAGGAAATGGACATCTTGCGCATCCGCATCGGCTACGATCCCGCCGCGCTGGCGAACACGGTCAAGGCGCATGGCGATGCCTTGCGCGATGCGCTCGAAGCGGCGGTGGGCGTGCCGGTGGAAGTGCTGCTGACGCCCGATGCGGAACTGCTCAAGCTGGGCCCGCCGCACAAGATACCGCGCGTCGCGAAAGCCTGAACGGCAAGACGGGGACGACAGCCGGCGACAGGCCGGGACAAGAGGAGGATCGGGTGGACGGCAATATCAGGGACAAGGTCGCCATCGTCGGCGTCGGCGCCACGCCTTACTACAGGCGCGGGCAGAGCTGGCCCAAGACGATCTACACGATGATCGGCGAGGCCATCATCGCGGCGGCGGCGGATGCCGGCATCTCGGTGAAGGACATCGACGGCTTCGCGTATTATTCCAATGCCTCCTCCGGCTATGCCGAGGCGATGGACACGGCCACTATCGTCGAGATGCTGGGCATCCCCGAAGTCACATTCACCGGCACCCTGACCGGCGGCGGCGGCGGCTCGGCGGGCGCCGTGGGTCTGGCGGCGGCGGCGTTGCTGGCGGGCGAGACGACCTACTGCGTCACGCTGATGGCACTGCAACAGCGCAAGCAGCGCCTCGGCTCATCGTTCGCGGCGCTGGCGCCCACGCCCGAGACCTCGTTCGTCCAGCCCTCGGGCCTCGTCGGGCCGGGACACCTGATGTCGATCCTCGCGCGGCGCCACATGCACGAATTCGGCACCCGGCGCGAGGCTTTCGCAGAGATCGCGATATCCAGTCGCATCAACGCGATGAACCGCCCCGGTGCGATCATGCGCGAGCCGATGACGCTCGATGACTATTTCAACGCGCGCATGGTGTCGGACCCCCTGTGCCTGTTCGACTTCTGCCTCGAGACCGACGGCTGCATCGCCGTCATCACCACCACCGCCGACCGCGCCAAGGACGGCAGGAGCAAGCCCGTCTACGTCATGGGCTCGACTCACGGCGGCTCGAAGGACTGGGGCCGTGCCTTCATGGGCATGCAGATGAGCGACGAATACTTCGCATCCTCGGGCCACAGCCCGATCGCCCGGCGCTTGTACGACAAGGCCGGCGTCGGCCCGGGCGACATCGACGTAGCGCTGATCTACGATCACTTCTCGCCAATGGTGCTGATGCAGCTCGAGGACTACGGGTTCTGCGCGAAGGGCGAAGGCGGCGCTTTCGTCGAAAGCGGGGCGATCCGCTTCGACGGCGGCTCGCTGCCGGTGAACACCCACGGCGGCCAGCTTTCGGAAGCCTACATCATCGGCATGACCCACATCCGCGAGGCGGTCGAACAGTTGCGGGGCGAGGCGACCAACCAGGTCGCAGACGCCGAGATCGCGCTCGTCACCGGCGGCCCCGCCAACCTGCCCGTCAGCGGCATGATCCTTCGGAGATAACGGATATGGCACAGACCAAGGCCCTGACCGGCGACGGCATCGCCGTCACCGTCAGCCCGATGACCGAACCCTACTGGCAGGCCACGCGCGAACGCCGGCTGGTGGCGGCCAAGTGCACCCACTGCGCGCACTTTCGCGTGCCGTTCCTGCCATTCTGCCCGAAGTGCAATGAGCAAGAGGTGGAATGGGTGGAACTGACCGGACCCGGCACGCTCTACAGCTTTACCTTCTACCCTCACCCGCAGCGGGAGTCGGCGGACGATCCGACCATGCTCGCCCCCGCGATCGTCGAGTTCGCCGAAGCGCCGGGCGTCCGGTACGCCGGCAACATGATCGACATCGACACCACCCGGATCGCCATCGGCATGAAGGTCGAGACCGACTGGATCTTCAACGGCGAAGGCTGGGGACTTCCCGCCTTCCGCCCGGTTTCTTGACCTCGACCAACGGCAGAGCACGATCATGGACTTCACCTGGACACCCGAACAGCAGGACTATCGCCAGCACTTGCGCGCCTTCATCGCCAGGTCGCTGCCCGCTGACTGGGAGGAAAAATCGAACTACGACCCGGGCTCGCCCTACGTGGTCGATTTCGCGCGCGACTTCTGCCCGGCGCTGGCCGCCGAGGGGCTGTTGATCCCGCACTGGCCGGTCGAACAGGGCGGCGGCGGCGCCGACCCCTGGTTCCACTGGATCCTGGGCGAAGAGATGTTCGCGGTGGGCGAGCCGCGCAGCTACCAGTACATGAACGTCAACTGGATCGGCCCGGCCCTGCTGCGCTACGGCAGTCCCGCCCAGCAGGCGCTGCACATCCCGCAGATCACCGGCGGTTCGGTGTTCTGGTGCCAGGGCTTCTCCGAGCCGAGCGCGGGCTCCGACCTCGCCGCGCTCAAGACCCGGGCCGAGCGTGACGGCGACGGCTACGTGGTCAACGGGCAGAAGATCTGGACCTCGGCCGCCAGCTTCGCCAGCTACTGCTTCCTGCTGGCCCGCACAGGCCCGACCAAACGCGACATATCGGTGTTCCTGGTGCCGATGGACACGCCGGGGATCGAAGTGCGCGAAGTCATGTCGTTGACCGGGCGCCGCTCGCTCCACGAAGTCTTCCTCACCGACGTCCGCGTCGGCGAGGAAACCCGGCTCGGCGAAGAGAACGCCGGCTGGGCCATCGTCAAGGCGGTGCTTCACAACGAGCGGATCGGCGCCCCCCGCTACATCATGGCGCAGCGCGCCCTCGATGCGGCAGCGCGCGTGCTGCGCCAGGATGGGCGGTTCGACGATCCGTCGATCCAGGCCGGGCTCGGCAAGGCGCGCGCCGCCGTCGACGCCTGCCAGTTACTGTGCTTCCGCATCATCGACGGGCGCATGAAGAACGTCTCGCCCGGCGGCGAGACCAACGTGGCGCGCTATGCGCTGGCGCTGGCCGATCGCGCGGTGGGCGACTTCATCGGCGAGCACCTCCACGATGCGCTGCTGGCGCGCGAGGAACAGACGATCCTTACCCAGTTCCGCCGCGCTGCCTCGACCGGACTTGGCGCAGGGGCCGCCGAAATCCAGCTCGACATCGTCGCCCAGAGCTTCCTCGAACTGCCCCGGAGCCATTGATCATGGACCTCGACCTGTCTTCCGACCAGCGCATGCTGCTCAGCGCCATCGAGCCGCTGCTGGCGCAGCATCGCCAGTTGCCCCAGCCCGCCGGACCCGACTACGTGGTCTTCGGGAGCGAGCTCGACGCGGCGCTGGAAGCGGCCGGCTTTTACGGCGACGGGGACGGCTTCGACCTCGAACGCGCCGATGCCGCGCTACTGCTCGACCAGATCGCCCAATGCCCTTTCGCGGTCCCGGCGATGGCGTCGCTGACGGTGGCGCCGGCACTGGGGATTGCCCTGCCTCGCCCGATCGCGCTGGCCGAAAGCCTCGACCCCCGGGTACCGATCCGCTTCCTCGCCCAGTCGCGCACGCTGCTGGTGGCGCAAGGGGATCAGGTCCTCGTGCTGGACCTCGCCGGCGCCGAGATCGTGCCGCAGGACACGATCTTCGCCTATCCCTTCGCCCGCCTTGCCAGCTATCCCGCCGAAGCGCTTCGCCCGCTGGACGGCGTGAACGCGCAGCAGTTGCGCGATGGCTGGGCGCTGGGGCTGACCTTCGAAATCCTCGGCGCGCTCCGCGCCGCCCATGCGCTGACGGTGGACTACGTCAAGCAGCGCCAGCAGTTCAAGCGCGCCATCGGCGCGTTCCAGGCGGTGCAGCACCGGCTGGCCGAAGGCGCCACCCATATCGAGGCACTGCACTACCTAGCCCACCGCGCGGCGATCGGCGGCGATCCCGCCGCTATCGCGCTGGCGGCAAGCTATGCGCAACAGCACGTCCCGCAGATCGTCTACGACTGCCACCAATTCCACGGCGCCATGGGGCTCACGCTGGAATACGTGCTGCACCACTGGACCTACAAGCTCAAGGCATTGGCGGGCGAGCTGGGCGGCGCTTCGGCGCAAGGCCGTCGCGCGGCGCAGCTGTTGTGGAGCGAAGCGGCATGAGGATTGTCGCCGAAGGGCTCAGGTTCCCCGAAGGACCCGTAGCGATGGAGGACGGCTCGGTGATCTTCGTCGAGCTGGCCCGCGGCACGCTCAGCCGCGCCTGGGGCGAGGGCAAGATCGAAGTGATCGCGGACCTCGGCGGCTCGCCCAACGGCGCCGCGATCGGCCCGGACGGGCGCTGCTACGTTGCCAACAACGGCGGGGTGAAGTTCGTCGAGGCGGGGGGCAAGCTGCGCCCTGCCGGCAACCTGCCCGATCCGGCTTGGATCGAGGCGGTAGACCTTGTCACCGGCGCCGTCGAGCGCCTCTACGATGCCTGCGACGGCCGGCCGCTGCGCCACGCCAACGACCTCGTGTTCGACGAACACGGCGGCTTCTACTTCACCGACAGCGGCAAGACCACCTCCGCCATCAATGAGCGCGGCGCGATCTACTACGCCCTGCCCGATGGCTCGGCGATCCGGCGCGTCGCCTTCCCGCTGACCAGCCCCAACGGCATCGGCCTCTCGCCCGACGGAGGCACGCTCTACGTCAGCGAGACGCCCACGGCGCGGCTGTGGGCCTGGGAAGTGACCGGGCCGGGGCAGGTGCGCAAGCTCAAGCAGAACGACATTCCCCACGGGGGCAGATTCGTGATCGGCTCGGCCAACTTCCAGCGGTTCGACAGCCTCGCGGTCTCGGCCTCGGGCAAAGTGCTCGTCGGCACCCTGACCAATGGCGGCATCAGCGAGATCTGGCCCGATGGATCGGCGATGCGCCACCATCCTCTGCCCGACGGGCACGTCACCAATCTGGCCTTCGGCGGCGAGGATTTGCGCACCGCCTACGTCACGCTCGCCGGATCGGGCAAGCTGGTGGCGCTCGACTGGCACGAGCCGGGCTTGCGCCTCGCCTACAACGGATAGGATGCCCATGACCCGTCGCACCGGATCGAGCGAGCGCCCCGACCTGCCGATCGCCGTCGTGCTCGGCGCCGCGGGCATGGGCATGGCGATCGCGCGCCGCCTCGGGCAGAACCACCGGCTGGTGCTGGCGAGCCAGTCCGCCAGCCGGATGGAGGCACGGCGCGAACAGCTCGAAAGCGAAGGCCTCGACGTCGCGGTCGTGCAGTGCGACGTCACTGATCCCGCCTCGGTCGAGGGGCTGTCGCGCTTCGTCGCGGGCCACGGCCGCTTCCGCACGCTAGCGCACGTCGCCGCGCTTTCGCCCAGTATGGCGGATTGGGATACGATCTGGCGAGTCAACCTGATCGGCGCGGCGCTGATGGAGCGCGCGATGCTCGGCTTGGCGAGCCAGGGCAGCGTCGCGATTTTCGTCTCCTCGCTCGCCGCGCACATGGCGCCGCCGCCGGCACCGACGCTGCTGGACCTCCTCGACGCCCCCCTCACCCCCGATTTCCTCGAACGGTTGGCAGAAGCCGTGGCAGAGCACACGTCGACGCAAGCCTATATCCTCTCCAAGCTTGCCCTCAACCGCCTGTGCCGCCACGCGGCTCCGCGCTGGGGGGCACGCGGCGCGCGGATCGTCTCGATGTCGCCGGGCCTAATCGCCACCCCGATGGGCGCTCTGGAGTTCGCCAACCAGCCGGGCAAGATCGACCTGCTCGACCGCACCCCGCTGGCTCGCGAGGGCACGATGCTGGAAACCGCCGACGCGGTGGAATTCCTTGCCTCGGACAAAGCCTCCTTCATCACCGGCACCGACCTGCTGGTCGACGGCGGCATCGGCGCGGTGCTGGGTATTTCGAGCGGTTAGACCGCGGTCGCATCTGACGGCTCGCGCCTATTCGATCGCACCTGTAGGATCATATCGCCGTCATCCCGCGCAGGCGGGAAACCATTCCCGCCCCTTGTTATTGCACCTTTATCAGATGGGTTCCCGCCTGCGCGGAAGGCACGGTAGGGCGCTTAATCAAACGAGAGGGGTAAAACGAGTTCGGGTTGGTTCAACCGCGATCGCTTCAACCCACGAACCCGCGCAACCGTTCGGTCACCGCCTCGGCCTCGGCTATGATCCCCGCGATCAGGGTACGGCAGTCGGGAATGTCGTGGATCAGCCCTTGCGCCAAGCTGGCGGACCAAATTCCGGCGTCGAGGTCACCCGTCTCGTAGACGATCCGTCCGCGCGCTCCGGCGACGAGGTGCTTGATGTCCTCGAAGCTCCCGCCACCCGCCTGGATTTCCAGCACCTCGCGGCTGATCGCGTTGCGGGCGACCCGCGCGGTGTTGCGGAAAGGGCGGTAGACGAGGTCGGTCTCGCGCTCGTCGTTCTCGACGATGCGGCGTTTCACATTGTCATGGATCGGGGCTTCCTTGGTGGCAAGGAAGCGCGTTCCCATGTTGATCCCATGTGCGCCCAGGGCCAGGGCCGCGACTAGTCCGCGTCCATCCGCGAAACCACCCGAGGCGACGATTGGAATCGTCAGCGCATCCGCCGCCGCCGGAATCAGGATGAGGCCTGGAACATCGTCGTCCCCCGGCCGCCCGGCGCATTCGAAGCCGTCTATCGAGACCGCGTCGACGCCCAGCTTCTGAGCCTTGAGGGCATGTCGCACCGCCACGCACTTGTGGATGATGGTGATCCCGTGCGGCTTGAACTCGGCCACCGCCTCCTCGGGCCGGCCCACAGTCTCGACGATGCGCACCCCCGCCTCAATCACCGCCTGGCGATATTCGGCGAGCGGTGTCGCATTGATCGTCGGCAGATTCGTGACGTTCACCCCGAACGGCTTGTCTGTCATCTCTCGGCACCGCGCGATCTCGCGGCCCAGCGCCTCGGGCGAGGGCTGCGTCAGCGCGGTGATGAAGCCCAGACCCCCGGCATTGGCGACGGCGGAGACCAGTTCGGCCCTCCCCACCCACTGCATGCCACCCTGCACGATCGGATGCTCGACGCCGACAAGTTCGGTAAGTTTCGTCTTCATGCGCTATCGTCCGGTAAACGCCGGGGCACGCTTTTCCATAACCGCCGCCAGCCCTTCCTTGAAATCCTCGCTGCCCAGCAGCATCGCCTGCGCCAGCACGTTGGCGGCCCATTCCTTCTCCATCGTCGATTCCAGACCACGATGGAGACCCTGCTTCGCCAAGGCATAGGCCTGCGGCGCCACTTGCGTAAGCTCGCGCGCAAATGCCTCGCGCCGCTCGGCCAGCGCCTCGGGCGCGACGACGTCGACCACCAGGCCGAGCCGAAGCGCCTCGTCCGCCTTCATCGGCCGACCGCGCAGCACCATATCGGTCGCCGGGCCCAGCCCGACCAGCCGGGGCAGCAGCATCATGCCCCCCAGCGGCGGCAGGATACCCAGCTTGATCCAGCTCTCCTGGAAAAATGCGGTATCGGCAACGAGGCGATAGTCGCACACCAGCGCCAGTTCGCAGCCCACCGTCACAGCCGCGCCGGCGAAGGCGCACAGCGTAGGCTTGGGACAATGCCACAGCGCGCGCGCAGCGCCCTGGAAACTGCGATAGACCTTGTCCTTCACCACCAGCGCGGGGGTGCGCGACAGGTCCTGTAGGAACGAAAACTCGGCCCCCGTAACGAAATGCCGCCCCTTGGCGGTGAGTACGATGGCGGCCACCGCAGGGTCTTCGGTCAGCTGCGTCACGGCGCGGCCGATTTCGTCCATCGTCTCGGCCCGCACGCTGTTGTGCGCCTCGGGCCGGTGGATGGCAATCGTACCAACACGCTCGGTGCAAGTGACCTCAATGTCGCGATAGGTCATCGGCCGTCCTTGTTGCGGTTGGTGAAGGCCTCGCGCCGGGCCTGGAACTCGTGCCCGAAGATCAGCGAGGTTTGGGCGATGCGTTCGATATCGCGCGCGGTGCCACGATCGGTGGCGGCAACCGCATCGATGGTCAGCTTGCTCAACCCCAGCGCCTCGCGCGGCAGCGCCACCAGCTCCCGCGCGAAGGCATCGACCCGCGCGGCGAAGACTTCCGCGGGATGGACCGCATGGACGAGGCCGATCGCCAGCGACTGCGCCGCATCGACCGTCTGCCCCGCCATCGCGATCCACTTGCTCCAGTGCGGCCCGACGAGCCGCGTCAGACGGCTGATCCCGCCGCTTCCCGATATCGTCCCCAGTCCCACTTCGGGCAGTCGGAAACTGGCCGTGTCGCTGGCGAGGCGGAAGTCGCACGAGACCGCCATCTCCAGCCCCGCGCCCAGGCATGGTCCCTGCGCCGCCAGCACGATCGGCTTCTCCACTGCTTCCATTTCGTCGTACAAAAGATGGTGCCGGCGGTAGAACCGGCGATATTCCGCACCGGCAGACGGCGTATCGGCGGCAATGTCTCCGCCCCGGCCTGTGACCGTCTTCAGGTCAATCCCGGCGGAGAAATAGTGTCCCTGCGCAGCGATCACGAGCACGCGCAGGTCCGGCCGGTCGCGCAGCGCGGTCACCGCCTGCCACAAACTTTCGGTGATCGCATCGTCGATGGCGTTGAGCTTTTCGGGCCGCGCCAGCGTGACGGTGAGCACCCCGTCCTCCTCGCGTAGCAGCGCGTGGTTCTGCGGGCCGCTCATGCCACGAGGTCCTGGAACGCTTTGTCCTTGTCGACGCGCGGCTCGCCCGGCAGGCCCAGGCACCGCTCGCCGATCTGGTTGCGCAGGATCTCGTCTGTGCCGCCGGCGATGCGCATGGTTATCGCGAACATGTAAGCCTCGAAGCTCTGGCGCTGGTGCGGATTGAGCGGGCCGGCGAATACACCGGCCGCATCGTCCAGCTCCATCGCAAAAGCGGCCATCTCCTGGACCTTGGTGGCGAAGGCGAGCTTGGCGAGCGCCGCTTCGGGTCCTGGCACGCCGCCCTTGGACATCAGCGTCATGAGGCGATAACGATACCACGCCAGCCCCTGCCCGCGCGCGTACCATTGCGCCAGCTTCTCGCGCGTGGCGCCATCCTCCACCGGCGCGCGGCCCGATGGACCGGGCCGCTGCGCCAGCGCGAAGACGTCGTCGAACGTGATGCTCTCGCCCGCCTCGTCGCCGATCATCCGCTCGCTCATCAAGGTCGCCATCGAGACGCCCCAGCCGCCGCCGACCGATCCCAGCCGCGCACTGTCAGGGATCACCACGTCGGTGAGGAACACCTCGTTGAACTCGGACTGCCCGGTGATCTGGCGGATCGGACGGATTTCGATGCCCGGCGTTGCCATGTCGAGGAGGAAGAAGGTCAGCCCCTTGTGCTTGGGCACGGTGGGATCGGTGCGCGCCAAGAGGATCGCCTTGTGCGCGTGATGCGCCCAGCTCGACCACACCTTTTGGCCGTTGACCACCCAGTTGTCGCCCTCGCGCACCGCCTTGGTGCGGATGCCGGCAAGGTCGGACCCTGCACTGGGCTCGGAATAGAGCTGGCACCACAGCACGTCGCCCCGGAGCGTCGGCGCCGCTAGGTCCTCGACCTGGTCGGGCCGCGCGTGCGCCAGCAGCGCCGGCACCGTCATCTGCACGCCGACATGGAGGAACGGCCCGGTGGGGATGTGATAGCGCGCCTCCTCCTCGCCGAAGATCAGCGCCTCCATCGTCGAGCCGCCGCGGCCGCCCACGCTGGTCGGCAGGGTGATCCCCGCGCAACCCGCCTCCACCTTGCGCCGCTGCCACGCACGGGCGCGCTGGACGAGTTCGGCCTCGCTCCACGGTTTGGCCGGCGGGTCGGCGTATTGCGCGGCATTCTCGGCCAGCCAGGCACGCGCCTCGGCGCGGAAGGCGGCTTCGCCGGGGGTATCGGAAAAGTCCATGGCGATTACCCTCTCAAGCGCTCTTTGCGGATAGCAACTGGTCGATGATGCGCCCGCTCCAGTGCAAGGCGGCGCCCAGCGACACCGCGAGCAGGCGCGATCGGCGGTAGTGAAAGTGGCAGTTCGCCTCCCAGGTGAAGCTGATGCCGCCGTGGACCTGCATGTTTTCGCGCGCGGCGAATTCGTAGGCCTCGGTCGCGCTGACCCGCGCAGTGGCGGCGGCTAGCGCCCTGTCGGGCGCATCGTTCGCCATCGCCCATCCGGCGTAGTAGGCGTTGGAGCGCGCAAGTTCCACTTTGGTTAGCATGTCCGCCAGCTTGTGCTTGATCGCCTGGTACGACCCGATGGCACGGCCGAAGGCCTTGCGCTCCAGCGCATAGTCCCGGCCCATGTAGAGCGCGGCTTCAGCCCCGCCGACCTGCTCGAACGCGGTGAGGACGGCGGCCTTGTCAAAGCAGGCAAGGACCGCCGCCCGCGCATCCCCTGTGCCGAGCCGTTCGGCCGGGGCGGCGGTGAAAGTGACTACGTAGCCCGCGCGCAGCTGGTCGAAGCCGCTGATCCGCTCGCGCGCGACGCCCTCTCCCCGCGCATCTACGCAGTAGAGCCCGACCAAGCCGTCTGCGTCCTTCGCCGCGACAATCAGGTAATCCGCCACGCCCCCGTCGAGAACCGGCCATTTGACGCCGCTGAGGAAGCCGTCGCGCACGGTGCAGGCGAAGGCGTCCATGACCGCGTGTTCGGGCGCACCTGCACCTTCGAAGAAGGCCAGCGCCGCCACCGCCTCGCCAGTGCCGAGCGCGGGCAGCAGCCGTTCCTTCTGCTCGTTCGAACCACAGGCCAGGATCGCCTCGGCGGCAAGGCCCAGCGAGGAGGTGAACGGCACCGGCGCCACGACGCGGCCCAGTTCCTCGGCGATGACGCACTGTTCCAGCGTACCCAACCCCAGTCCGCCGTATTCCTCTGGAATGCCGACCATCAGCCAGCCGAGCTCGGCCACCCCGCTCCACAATGCCGGGTCGACCTCGCTGCCGTGCTCGATGGCAGCGCGCAAGCGGTCGTAGCCGACGCGTTCGGCCAAATAGCGGCGTGCCTGGTCCTGCAGCATCTTCTGTTCGTCGGTCAGATCGAAGTTCACCGAAGCACGCTCCCCGTCGCGAATGGTTTTGCCGGAGCGGGGGCGAGCCTCGACCGGGGCGCTCCGTGCACGCCAGTCATCCGCTCCACCGTCCTCTCCAAAGATGAATGCTATAAACTTATTAGGCGGGCATATGGTCGCGCGCGTGTTGTGTCAACATCCGCTCTCGTGCGAGAAGGAACCTTTCCCGGTCCGAAGGGCGCTTGCCCGGGCGTGAAGTGGGGAGTGGATCAAGGGCAGCGACACGTTATGTCGAAAGTGGAAGACGCAGCGAAAACCAAGTCGAAGGCCAAGCCAAAGCCAAAGGCGAAAGGCCAGAACAAGATCGGCCAGGTCATGCGCAACAAAGGCCTGTCCACGCGGCGCCGGATCATCGACCAGACGATGCTGCTGCTGCGCGAAACTCCCGCGCACCGCCTGTCCTCCGCGGACGTGGCGCGCGCCTGCGGGCTGACTCCGCCCGCGCTATATCTCTATTTTGCGGGCGTTCCCGAAGTCGTGCTGGCGCGGCTGGAGGAGATCATGACGCTGCGCCATCCCTATATGGACATGCTGGAGGAGCCTTGGCCCGAAACCCAGCTTTGGGACCGCGCCCGGCGCTTCGTACGCGCTTATGCTGCCTATTGGCAGGAATACGAAGTGGCGCTGCACTACCGCAATCTCATGTCCGAACAGGGCGATGAGCGTTTCATGCGCATGCGCGTGGAGATGACCAAGCCGATCGGCAAACGGCTGGAACAGCGCGTCGCGGATTCGCAGCAGAGCGGCTTCATTCCCAAGGAGCTTTCTGTGCCTGAAACCGCCGGCGCCGCGCTGTCGCTGGTGGACCACTGCGCCGCCACCGCGAGTTCCCCCTACGGCAGCTTCGGCGATTCGCGCTGGGATCGCGACCGCTTCCTCGACGCGGCCGCGTTCATGCTGATCGGCATGGTGCGCGGCAAATACAGCAGCGACGAGGAAGCGGCGGCGGCGGCCGGCTGAGGGGACCGGAAGGGCCGATAGCCACGTCGCTGTTCGGTTCGCGTCGGGACAAAACTGATCGCGAAGCGCATTCGCGGGAACGGGCTGGAGGGCGGTGCGAATGGCGAGGGCTTCACTCCCGTATGGGACGGCCCCGAAGGACCGCCCCTGCCAGGTGGTAGCCCTAGAAGCGATAAGTCCCAGTCACGCCGTACATGCGCGGCTCGCCGGGGTTGGCGGTGGCGTAGCCCAAAACAGTGCCGCTCACGTCGGTGACCGACTGGTAGTAGCGTTCCTTGGTCAAGTTGCGGCCCCATACCGAAAGCTGCAGGTCGGGGTCGTTCAGTTGAACGCTGACTTGAGCGTTCCATAGCCCATAGGCACCGACCCGCGAGACTTGCGTGGCCTCGTAGTACTGCGCCGACCGCCAGCTATAGTCGCTGTGCAGCGTCACGGACCCGAAAGAGGCCGGGATGACGAAATCGGCCGCGCCGCCTGCGGTGTACTTGGGCGATTGCGGGAAAGGCTCGCCACTTCTGTCGAGGCCGCTGTAGATGTCGATGAATTCCTTGTACTTGGGATCGATCCAACCGAAACTGCCACTCAGCGTCAGCGGTTGGAACGGCTTGGCGACGATCTCCGCCTCGATGCCCTGGATGCGTGCCTTGGCGGCATTGACGACGAAGTTGCTCGACAGGTTGTTGATCACCCGCACCGTGGCGCGCTGCACGTTGTCGTAGTTGCCGTAGAAGTAGTCGGCATTGATCCGCAGCCGGCGGTCGAACATATCGAGCTTGGCGCCGACCTCGAACGACTGGACGGATTCGGGATCGAACGGCGCCAGGCTGACGGTGTCTACGCCGCCCTGGTTGAGCCCGCCGGCGCGGTATCCCTTGGTCACCTTGGCATAGATGAAAGCATTGCGACTGGCCTGCCAGTCGACCCCGGCGGTATAGGACCAGTAGTTGAAGCTCGCCTCGCCTTCGAACTCGCACGGCGCGGTCAGCCCGCTGCGCAGCGCGCAGCCGGTTGCCCCTGTCGCCATGTTGAGCGTAGGCGCGCGTTTGCGCATGCGGCGCACGTCGTCGGTGTAGCGCAGGCCGCCGGTCAGCCGCACCCCGTCGACGATCTCGTAGGTCAGCTGCCCGTAGCCCGCCTTGGAGGTGTTGCGCGCATAAACATCCTTTACCGCGCGCGTCGGCGAAACCGGCGCCAGCGAATTGGAATCGGTGAGGTCCTGCCCCTTCTCGCGGAAGTAGAACGCGCCCACGATCCACGACAGCCGATCGCCGAACCCCTTGCCCAGTAGTTGAAGTTCCTGCGAGACCTGGTCTTGGTCGATATAGCCGCGATAGGTGTCGAGCAGCGAATACGAGGTGCCGTCAAGGTCCTGGTGATAGGTGCGTTCGAGCTCGCGATAGGAGGTGATCGACTTGAACGTCGCGCCGCCCAGATCGTACTCGATCGTGCCTCCGAACCCCAGCGTGCGGCTCTTGTTGTAGCCGAGCAAGCCCGCCCGGCTGGTGTAGAACCCGTCGGAGACATCGACCAGCGGCGGGTTGCCGGCCGGGCACCCCACCCGCGCCGCATTGGCCGCACAGGCCGCGACCACCGCCGGCGCGAGGCCGGTGGGGCTGACGTAGTAGGTGTGCTGCAGACTGCCGTTGTTCTCGCTCCAGCTCCCGTCGGCGCTGAGCAGGATCTTGAGCGGCCCGGCCCCCGGCTCGATCAGCAGTTGCGCGCGGAAGAAGTCGACGTTCTGGTCCGCCAGCGACTGCCCGGTGTAGAGCGACCTGCCGTAGCCGTCGCGCTGGTTGTGCTGGTAGGCCACGCGCACCGCCAGCTGGTCGTGCACCAGCGGCGCATTGAGCACGATCTGGCCGTTCATCGCATCGTAGTTGCCGTAGCTGGCGCGTACCGACCCGGTGAGTTCGTAGACCGGCTTGTTGGCGATCAGGTTGATCGCGCCGCCGGTGGTGTTGCGCCCGAACAGCGTCCCCTGCGGCCCGCGCAGCACCTCGACCCGCTCCAGGTCGAGCAGGTCGAGCGCGGCGCCGGCATTACGCGCGACATAGATCCCATCGACGTAGAGCCCGACGGAGGGATCGACGGTGATCGACGAATAAGTCTGGATCTGTCCGCGCAGGCCGATGTTGGCGCTGGAGCTGTCGCCGTCCTTGGCGGTGGCGATCTGCAGCGTGGGGATGGTGTACTGGATCTGCGTGACGTTGCTGATCTGCTTGCGATCGAGTGCCTCGCCAGTCACCGCGCTCACCGCGACGGGGGTGGTCTGCAGGTTTTCGGACACGCGCTGTGCAGTGACGATGATGTCGCCGATCTGTCCGCTGGTATCCTGCGGCGCCGTGGCGTCCCCCGTGCTTTCCTGCGCATGCAGGACTCCCGCGCTCGACAGGAGCGCCAGAGCGCCGGCAGAACAAAGCAGTTTGCTTCTCACGATACATATCCCTCCCAATGGCGGTCGTGTGGCTCTCTCTGGTGGAAGCCTGCGACCATACAGCGCTGCCTGACTGGAAGGCAGGCCCCGCCGGGCGCCTACACATCCTCTCCGATCGAGCGCTGCCGCACCATTAGAACAGTCGCTTTAGGAAATGAAGACACTAAAACATTATATCATTCATTTTTAGGCATGGAACTGCTCGATGCTCCGATCGCAGCAACGGTCATAACCATCCATGCAGGTCGTGCAAAGCATGCGCGCGGCATCTCTGCCTTGCGAATCCGGTCATCTCGGCCTACACGTCACTTAACAGTATTCATTTATAGGCGCTGCGAGGGAGAGGCATGTGACGGATGACGGTTTTCCGCTGCCCCACCCGGCCCCCGGTCGATCGAGGGGCGGCGCCGCGCATCCACACCCCAAAAGAAGGGCAGGCCTATCGTGACCAGAACCATCGAACCAGCGCTGGTGGGCAGCTACCCCGCCGCCAATGGCCGGGAATTTCTTCCCGTCTCGGGTGCCGAACTCGGCCGCACCCAGTTCGCCATCGAGCGAGTGCTGGGCAGCTTCCCGCTTGCCTACGGGCGGTTCGTCCTGCTCATCTCGTTGCTGGAGAACGGTGCCTACGCGCAGCCGTTCGAACGGGCGATCATGAACATGGGACTGTTGTGCACCAACGCCGACGACAGCCGCTACGAGGCGGTGCGGATCGAATCGATCTGCCGCCGCTTCGACGTCGCCGCGATCGTCGGCGTCAGCGCCGAAGTGCTGACCGGACTCGACGAGGCAGGGTTCGCGCTCGAGGCGGTGTTCCGCGACCGCATCGTCTGGGCCCGTGCAGACGCGTTCGACCGGCTCTCGCAGGTCCCCGGTATCCACGCCCTGCGCCTGATGGCCGAAGTCGGTCCCGCCTTCGCGCTTCAGTGCAGCGCGGGCGAGGGCGTGCATGTCGACAGCATCGAGTGGGACTGCAGCGCCAGCGACGGCGCGATAGTCCTGTCCAGCCGGCTGCTGCGCGCAACGCCGTTCGAGGCCCACCGCAGCGAAGTGCCGGGCGCATTGATCGCCGCGCCCTGCCCTTGCGGCAATGCCGACCTGCGGCTGGCGCTGGGCTGATGCACGGCACCCCCGACATGCGGATCGACCTGTTCCCCGCCATCCGCCAGTTCAACTTCGCCGACACCCTGCGCGAACACAGCCGCTCGCGCCCCAACATGATCGCCTCGGTCGACGGACCCGAGCGGCTCACCTACCGCCAGCTCGACTGCCGCGTGAACAAGGTCGCCGACGGCTTGCGCAAGCGCGGCGTGGGACCGGGCGACCGCATCATGTGGGTCGGCCAGAACTCCGCGCGAGTGATGGAGCTGCTACTTGCCTGCGCCAAGATCGGCGCCCAGCTTTGCCCGGCGAACTGGCGCGTGTCCCCGCCCGAGTTCGCCGATCTCGTCCACCGCTTCGATCCCAAGATCGTCTTTTGGCAGGACATCGAGGTGGGCGACATCTACCACGTCAACAAGGAAACCTGGAAGACGCACGACCGCCAGTGGGTGCAGCACGACGGTACCGGGGCGGACTGCTACGAGGCGCTTATCGAATCGGGCGAGGATCACGATCCCGAAAGCTTCGTCGATGCCGACACGCCGCTGCTGGCGATCTACACCGCCGCGTTCGACGGCGCCGCCAAGGCCGCGCAGCTTTCCCACAGCGCCATCCTGCTACAGGCGCTGCTGTCGGCGCGCGGGCAAGCGATCGACGAGACCAGCAGCTACCTGATGTCCGGCCCGATGTTCCACGTCGGCGTGCTGATGGGCGGTTTCGCCACGTTCGTCGCCGGAGGCCGCTGCGTCTACGTGCGGCGCGTCGATGCCGCCGAGCTGCTCGGCCTCGTGGAACGCGAGCATGTCAGCCATGCCTATCTTCCGGGGCCAGTGGTGGACCAAATGATGAAGCTGGACGCGGCGGGCAAGCGCGATCTCTCCTCGCTGTTCCCCAGCCGCGACCTCAAGGACTGGATGCCTCCACTCGCCATTCCCGAACACGCGCCGATGCGCCACCACATGGGGCAGTACGGGCAGACCGAGCTGATGGGCTCGGTCGTGCTGGCCTGGCTCGGCGGCAGCGGCGCCGGGCGGCCCGGGCCGTTCCTGCAGGTCCGCCTGCTCGACGAAGCCGGCCGCGAAGTGCCCGATGGCGAGACCGGCGAGATCGCCGCGCGCGGTCCGCTGGTGATGAACGGCTACTACGGCGCCGACGCGGTAAACCAGGCCCGCAGCGCCGACGGCTGGTACAGGACCAACGACCTCGGCCGGCGGAACCCCGACGGCTCGCTGTCCTTCGTCGGCCCCAAAGCGACGATGATCAAGTCGGGGCTGGAGAACATCTATCCCGCCGAAGTCGAAGCCTGCATCCGCGCCCTGCCCGAAGTCGCCGACGTCTGCGTGATCGGCGTCCCCGACGAGCGCTGGGCGCAAAGCGTCAAGGCGGTGGTGGTGCTGAACGACGACGCCGTTCTCGACGAGCACGCGGTCATCGAGCACTGCCGCCACGCGATCGCTTCCTACAAGAAGCCCAAGCTCGTCGCCTTCGCCCCCGCCCTGCCCCGCCTTCCCAACGGCTTCGTCGACCGCGCCGCGGTCGATGCCGGCTGGGGCGGCGGCGGCTACCCGCAGGTGGGCTGAGATGCACGGCATCGATCCGCTGACCGGCCCCGTCGT
This sequence comes from Novosphingobium sp. BL-52-GroH, assembly GCF_044813085.1. Lineage (NCBI taxonomy): Bacteria > Pseudomonadati > Pseudomonadota > Alphaproteobacteria > Sphingomonadales > Sphingomonadaceae > Novosphingobium > Novosphingobium sp. BL-52-GroH. The sequence goes on from NZ_CP171149.1 coordinate 587,466, forward strand.
GCTGCATGGCCTGCACGACGGGACGGACCTCGCCGAATCCCACCCCAGCTTGAGCCGCGCCATCGACGCCGCCTACGATGCGCTTGCCGATCGCCGCATGGCGCCGATGCGCATCGTCGCGATGGACGGCACGGTGCTGATGGATCACGCCGCTCTACAGGCGGAGCTATGGGAGCTATGGGGCCAGACGGAGTACTGATCCTCCCCGGCACGCGGAGGACAATCGCATATGACGTTTCCGTTTCCGTTGCCCATCCGTCATCCTGAACTCGTTTCAGGATGACGGAGTCTAAGCCGAAGGCTCCGGTCCGGCACCCTCGAGAATCATCTCCACATACCCTGCCTCGGTCATCGCGCGCACATCCCCCGCCTCGACACCGGGGGCGAGTTCGACCAGTTCGAACGCGCTCCTGCGATCGGGCCGGCGGAACACCGCAAGGTTCGTGACGATCATGTCGACGACGTTGGCGCCGGTCAGCGGCAGGCTGCAGGCCTTGCGGAACTTGGGCGTGCCCGCCTTGTCGACGTGGTCCATCAGCACGATGATGCGCCCGACCCCCGCGACGAGGTCCATAGCACCGCCGGGGCCCTTGACCATCTTGCCCGGCACCATCCAGTTGGCGAGGTCGCCGTTCTCGGCGACTTCCATCGCGCCTAGCACTGAAAGCTGGATGTGCCCGCCCCGGATCATGCCGAAGCTGTCGGCCGAGGAGACGTAGCTGGTGCGGTCAAGCTCGGTGATGGTCTGCTTGCCGGCGTTGATGACGTCGGCGTCGACGTCCTCCTCGCGCGGGAAGGGGCCGAGGCCGAGCATCCCGTTCTCCGATTGCAGCGTCACGTCGAGCCCGGGGGCGATGTGGTTGGCGACCAGCGTGGGGATGCCGATGCCGAGGTTCACGTAGAACCCGTCCTGCAGTTCGCGGGCGGCGCGGGCGGCCATTTCGTCGCGGGTCCAGGGCATCAGGCGGCCTCCTGCCGGATCGTGCGCTGCTCGATGCGCTTCTCGTTCGCAATGGCGAGAATCACGCGCTGGACGAAGACGCCCGGGGTGTGGATCTGGTCGGGCTCCAACTCGCCTGGGCCAACGAGGTGCTCGACCTCGGCCACCGTCACCCGGCCGCAGGTCGCCGCCATCGGGTTGAAATTGCGCGCCGACTTGCGGAACACCAGGTTGCCGTAGGGGTCGCCCTTCCAAGCCTTGACGATCGCCAGGTCGGCCACGATGCCGCGTTCGAGCACGTATGTCTCGCCGTCGAAGTCCTTGGTTTCCTTGCCCTGCGCAATCAAGGTGCCGACGCCGGTGCGGGTGTAGAAGCCTGGTATCCCGGCCCCGCCGGCGCGCATCCGTTCGGCCAGCGTGCCCTGCGGGCTGAACTCGATCTCCAGTTCGCCCGAGAGGTACTGGCGCTCGAACTCCTTGTTCTCGCCAACGTAGGAGCTGATCATCTTGCGGATTTGGCGCGTACGCAGCAGCTTGCCGAGGCCGAAGTCGTCGACGCCCGCGTTGTTGGAAACCGCCGTGATCCCGCCCACGCCGCTGGCGACGAGAGCGTCGATCAACGTCTCGGGAATGCCGCAAAGGCCGAAGCCACCCGCAGCGACCGTCATGCCTTCGTGCAGCAGCCCGTCGAGGGCAGCAGCGGCATCGGAGTAGACTTTCTGGACCATCGATCCGCTCCTTTCAAAGCGTGCTGACGAGGTGGCCGCCATCGACGGTGATCGTCGATCCGGTCATGTAGCGCGAAGCGTCGGAGGCGAGCAGCAGCAGGGGACCGTCGAGGTCCTCCAGTCGGCCCAGCCGCCGCTGCGGGATGCGGTGGACCAGCGCCTGCCCCGCCTCGCTCGCGAAGAAGGCGTCATTGAGTTCGGTGGCTACATAGCCGGGCGCCAGCGCATTGACACGAATGCCGAAGCGCGCGAGCTCCAGCCCGAGCTGGCGGGTCATCTGGATCACCCCCGCCTTGGAGATCGCATAGGGTGTCACCTGCCCCCCCTGCCGCAGCCCCAGGATCGAGGCGATGTTGACGATCGACCCGCCCGTGCCTGCATCGCGCATCGCCCGGGCGACTTGCGTAGCGACGAGGAACCCGCCCTTGAGGTTGGTGTCGAGTATGAAGTCGAAGTCCGCCTCGGTCTGGTCGAGCACCGGACGGGTGTTGGTGACGCCGGCGTTGTTGACGAGCACGTCGAGCGCGCCCGCCGCCGCGACCGCAGCCGCGATGGAAGCGGTTTCGGTGACGTCGAGCCGCACCGCATCGGCGCTGCCGCCCGCAGTCACGATATCCTCGACCAGCGTGCGCAAGGCCTCCTCGCGCCGCGCGGCGACGACGACGTGGGCGCCCGCGCGCGCGAGGACGCGGGCGAAATGGGCGCCCAGCCCGCTCGATGCGCCGGTGACGAGAGCCCGCTTGCCGGTCAGGTCGAACATCGTACTATCTCCCCAGGGCCCGCCCGTCACAGCGAGCGCGCGATGATGACCTTCATGATCTCGTTCGAGCCGCCGTAGATGCGTTGCACGCGCGAATTGCGGTACATGCGGGCGATCGGATATTCGTTGACGTAGCCATAGCCGCCATGCAGCTGGAGGCATTCGTCGACGATCCGGCATTCGGTATCGGTGACCCACATCTTGGCTATCGCCGAGGTCGTGCCGTCGAGCGTGCCGTCCAGCAGTCGGCGCACACAGTCCTCGACGAAGCGGCGCGCGACGACGGCCTTGGCGCGGCATTCGGCCAGCTTGAACTGGGTGTTCTGGAAATCGTAGATCGGCTGCCCGAAGGCCTTGCGCGACCGGGTGTACTCGACCGTGGCGGCGATCGCCATGTCCATGGTCTCGACACCGTTGATCGCCATCATCAAGCGCTCCTTGGGCAGCTCCTTCATGAGCTGGTAAAAGCCCCTGCCTTCCTCGCCGCCGAGCAGGTTGTCGGCCGGCACCCACACGTCGTCGAAATACAGTTCGGAGGTGTCCTGCGCATCGTGGCCGATCTTGTCGAGCTTCTTGCCGCGCCGGAAGCCTTCGACCGCATCGGTCTCAACCACCAACAGCGAGATGCCCTTGTTGCCTAGGCTGGGATCGGTCCGCGCCACCACCACCACGAAATCGGCCAGCTGCCCGTTGGAGATGAAAGTCTTCGACCCGTTGATCCGGTAGCCGCCGTTATCTTTGACAGCGGTGGTGCGGATCGCGGCGAGGTCGGACCCCGCCCCGGGCTCGCTCATGGCGATCGCGGTGATCCGCTCGCCGCTGCACAGCCGGGGCAGCCAGCGGTGCTTCTGCTCTTCGGTCCCGTGCGCGACGATGTAGGGCACGACGATACCGTTGTGGAGCTGCAGCCCGAACCCGTCGACCTCGTTGCGCACGAGCTGCTGAAAGATCACGATGTCGTGGCGGAAATCGCCCCCGGCGCCACCGTATTCGGCCGGCACGCTGACCCCCATGAGCCCCGCCTCGCCTGCCTTGGTCCAAATGTCACGTTCGACCTGCCCCGCCTCGCGCCATTCCTCAACCCGCTTGGCAGGAGCCTCGCGCTGGAAGAATTTTGCCACCGAATCCGCGAACATCTCCAGCTCGGGGTCCTGCATGTAATCGGGAATCGCGACCTGCAACGCGGTCATGGCACATCCTTCTCCTGGCTTCTGGCTCGTCCCGCGGCGCGGGTCGGCCTCGAGATTCGCCTTGTCCTATCCGACATCATTGCCATAAAATAAAGCCAATTAATTTTTATCCGTGTTCCCGTCCAGCAAGGCTGCCCATGACAATCGAAGACGCACTCCACGCCCGCAAGTCCGTCCGTGCCTTCCTGCCCGACCCGATCGACATGGATCTCCTGCGCCACCTCCTCGCCGTCGCGGCGCGCGCGCCCAGCGGCGGCAACGTCCAGCCCTGGCAGCTCCACGTCCTCACCGGCCCCGCCCTCGCGCGGTTCCGCGAGGCCATCGCCGCGCGCGTCGCCGAACTGCCCCGCGGCGAGGAGCCCCAGTACCCCGTCTATCCGCTCGAACCGGTCAGCCCCTATGCCGAACGCATCGCCGGGATCGGGGAGGCACTCTACGGCCAGATCGGCATTGATCGCGCCGACCGGCCGGCGCGCCGCGCACAGTTTGCGCGCAACTTCACGTTCTTCGGCGCACCGGTGGGCCTGATGTGCTGCATCGACCGGCGCCTCGGCCCCGCACAGTGGGCGGAACTGGGCATGTATTTGCAGAGCCTCATGCTGCTGCTGCCCGAGAACGGCCTCGCGAGCTGCCCGCAGGGGTGCTGGGCCATGTATCCCGAAACCGTCGGCCGCTTCCTCGACCTGCCCGATCATGCGATGCTGTTCGCCGGGCTCTCGATCGGCAGGGAGGATCCCGCCGCGCCGATCAACGCGCTCGCCTCATCACGCGTGCCGCTGGACGCCTTCGCCCACTTCCACGAGGCCTGAGCCGATGCCAGCCCCCCCTCTCGCCGTCGTCGTCGAACGCTTCGGCGCGCCCGATAGTTTCGCGCTCGGCCCCGCCACTTCCCGCGGGCCCGGTGCAGGCGAAGTCGCGGTGCGCGTCGCCGCAGCCGGGCTCTCGCACGTCGACCTGCTGATCGCCTCGGGCGAATACCAGGTGCGCCCGCCGCTGCCGTTCATCCCCGGCACCGAGTTCGCCGGCATCGTCGAGGCGGTGGGCAACGGCGTCTGCCACGTCCGCGCGGGCGACCGGGTCTGCGGCTCGGGTTGGGGCGGCGCCCTCACCCGGCGGGCCATCGCGCCGGCCGAGCGGGTGCTGGCGATCCCCGCGACTATGCCATTCGACCAGGCGGCGGTGTTCCGCGTCAGCTTCACCACCGCCTGGCATGCGCTGGTCCAGCGCGGCGCATTGCGCGCCGGCGAGACGGTGCTGGTGCTCGGCGCGGGCGGCGCGGTGGGCCACGCGGCAGTGCAGGTCGCCCGCGCTCTGGGCGCCCGCGTGATCGCCTCCGCCTCCTCCCCCGCCAAGCGCGCCCTCGCCGTCGCCGGCGGCGCCGAAGCGGCGATCGACGCGCATAGCGAGACCTGGCGCGAGGACTTGCGCGCCGCCTGCGCCGGGGCCCCGCTCGACCTCGTGGTCGATCCGCTCGGCGGCACGGCGACCGAGCCCGCGTTCCGCTCGCTCGGCTGGGGCGGCCGCCATCTGGTGATCGGCTTCGCGGGCGGCGCCATCCCGCGCCTCGCCACCAACCTCGCGCTGCTCAAGGGCGCGGCGCTGGTAGGGGTGGACATCAAACAGTTCGAGGAGCGTTTTCCCGAGGCGGCGGCGCACAACCTGGCCGCACTGCTGGCGCTGCACGGCCAAGGTGCGATCGTTCCGGCGGTAGGCCGTCGCTATGCCCTCGCGGACTTCCGCACCGCGATGGAGGACGTGCGCGCGGGCGTAACGGCGGGCCGGGTGGTGGTGGAGATGGAAAGCGACGATGGCGTCTTGGCGAGCCCGTCACGCTTGGGCCCCCAACCCGACAGGGCCGATGGTGGATGAACCATCGGGCCGGGCGGCACGATGAACCCTGAAACGAGTTCAGGGTGACGAAGTCTATTGGGCGGAATGTGCGCCGCGCTCACCCGATCGCAGCGTGGCCTTCAGGCGAGGCACACAAAGCCATCGTCCAGCCCGACGGCACCGCGCGCCTCGACCACGCCTCGGAACGCCATGCAGCCGGGTTCTTCCCAAACCGACAACGCCAGCGTCTCGCCGGGATAGACCGGCCCTGCGAAGCGCACTCCGGCTTCCGTCACCCGTCCCCCGCCGATCGCGCGCAGGATCGCCGCTACCGCAAAGCCGAACGTGCCCAGCCCGTGCATGATCGGGCGCGGAAAGCCTGCCGCCCCCGCATAGGCGGGATCGACGTGCAGCGGGTTGCGGTCCTGATTCAGCCGGTAGAACAGCGCCGCAAAGCGCGGCAGCGCCACCTCGACCACCCGGTCGGGGGCCCGATCGGGGACCGGGCGGCGCGGCACGCCGCCGCGCGCGCCGCCGAAACCACCGTCGGCGCGGCAAAGGACCTGCTGGCGGATCGTTGCCAGCGGCGCCCCGTCCGCGTCGCTCAGCCGGCGTTCGAGGACCAATAACGCGCCCTTGTCCTCGCGGTCGAAAATCTCCGCCACATGCAGGCGCGCGGTGATTGGGCGGTGCAGCGGCAGATCCTGGTGAATCACCAGATGCTCCGCGCCATGGACGACGTGGTTCCACGAGATGCCGGTGCGCGGGTCGCCCAGCCACCCCGGCGCGGCCATCACCACCAGCGCCATCGTCGGGAACACCGCAAGGTCGCGCTCGTAAGTGTAGCGCAAGTCGAACGGGTCGGTGGGATCGTCGCCGAGGCCGATCGACAGCGCGTAGAGCATCGCGTCGCGTTCGGCGATCACGGTGCGCGCCTCGCCCATGTCGAGCGCGCGCAGGTAGTCAGGGTCCAGCATTGCGCTCGGCTTCCTCGAGCCGACGGCGTAGCTCGCGCAGCGTCTCCAGCGTCAGATCGAGCGCGGCCGGGTCCATGCCCGCCACGGTACGGTCGGCCCACTGCGCGCTTTCGGCATTGTCCCGGTCGTAGAGTTCGCGGCCTTCCGCCGTCGGCCCCATGCAGTGCGCGCGGGCATGGTCGGGGTTGGGCAGCCATTCGATCAGCCCCAGTTCGACGAGGCGGTCGGCGGTGCGCTGCACCCCCTGGCGCGTCTGCCCGAGCGCGCGGCCCACGCGCGGCACGGTAGGCGGACTGGGCGAACACACTACGGTCGAAAGCAGGATCGATTCGGCGGGGCTGAGCCCGGTCACCCGCGTCGATCGCCGCATCGCCGCCAGCATCCGGCCGTTGAGGCGCATCACTTCGTCTAGCAAGTCGACGAAGCGGGCGCCCTGCGGCGAATGGGCATCATGGTAGTCGGCGCGCGTCCTCAATGCCCGTACAATCCCTCTTCCTGCAATTCGCGGACATAGTCGATCCAGGGGCTCTTTTCGCCCGGCAGCGCCAGCTCGGCCGCGAACTTGTCCATGGCATTTCCTACCTGCGTCACCTGATGCATCGCGGTGAATTCGGCCTCGTCCGGCTGATATTGGCGCAGCACCTGCTTGGCAACCGCCACCTTGTGCGCCTCGTCCGGGCCATCGGCCATGCCCATCACGAAGCCACGCATCAGCATCTCACCGAAGGGCAGCTCGTTCGACAGGCCGAGCGAGCCGTGCAGGTGCATCGCCTTGCTGACGGTGTTCACCACGACCCGCGCTCCCAGCGTCTTGGCGGCGGAGATATGCTCGCGCACCGACTTGTAGTTCTGCTCCTTGTCGATCTTCCAGGCTGTGTGGAGCACGAAGAGACGGAACTGCTGGATGTCCATCCAGCATTCGGCAATCACGTCCTGCACCATCTGCTTGTCCGACAGCAGGCTGCCTTGCGTGTAGCGCCCCAGCGCGCGGCGACACAGCAGGTCGAGCGCCTTCTGAGCCTGCGCCACGCTGCGCATCGCATGGTGGACGCGCCCGCCACCGAGGCGGTACTGGGCGATCTTGAAAGCATCGCCCGGGGCGCCGAGCAGGTCGGCATCGGTCACGACCACGTCGTCGTAGTGGATGTAGCCTTCCGAGCCGGTGCCTGGCAGGTCGCCGACGGTGCCGACATTGCGGATGATCCGCACCCCTTCGCGCTCGCGCGGCACGAGGAACAGCGAAGCGCCCTGGTGGACGGGCACGTCGGGATCGGTCACCGCGAAGACGATCAGGAACGAGGCCCAGCGCGCGTTCGACGAATACCACTTGCGGCCCGAGAGCTTCCAGGTGCCGTCGTGCTGCCGGATCGCGCGGGTGGTGAACACGCGCGGATCGGCCCCGCCGACGGGCTCGGTCATCGAATAGCAGCTCACGATGTCGCCATCGAGCAGCGGCTGGAGATAGGTGCGCTTCTGCTCGTCGGTGCCGAAGTGGGCGAGGATCTCGGCATTGCCGGTATCCGGCGCGGCGGTGCCGAAGACGGTGGGCGCGGCGAAGCTGTAGCCCAGAATCTCGTTGAGCAGCGCCAGCTTGACCTGGCCGTAGCCGTCGCCGCCCAGGCTCTTGGGCAGGTGGCAGGCCCACAGCCCCCTGGCGCGCACCTGTTCACGCAGCGGCGCTAGGATGGCGCGCAAGCTCTGGTTGGCGGGATTGTAGACCTGGTCCTGGTGGAACAGGAAGTCGATCGGCTCGACCTCCTCGCGCACGAAGGCCCGGGCCCAGTCCAACTGCTCCTGATATTCCGGCTCGACGTCGAACGAGATCATGCGCGCATCCTCTTTGTCTTGACTTGCTGGGGCCTCGCTAGCTAAACGACAACATATTGTCAATTTGGGAAGTAGTTGCGGCATGAGCACGATGCGTCAGAAGATGGACCTCCATTCCCTGGTCGACTGCGCGCGCCTGGCACAATGGCTCGATGCGCATGTGCCCGCGCTGGGATCGGAGGCGCTGGAACTCGCGTTCCTGCACGGCGGCACCAGCAACGCGACGATCGGAGTCGATCGCGGCGGCCCTTCGGCGATCCTGCGCCGCACCCCGCTCGACGCGCCGCCGGGCAGCGCGCGCTCGATGCTGCGCGAGGCCCGGCTGCTCGGCGCGCTTGCCGGAACCGCCGTGCCCCACCCACACCTCTACGCGGTGTGCGAGGATGCAGCCGTGATTGGCGCCCCGTTCACGATCACCGCGAAAGTCGAAGGCTGGGCCGGGCAGCTCACCGCCACCGGCTGCGACTATCCGCCTCCGTTCGACCGCGCGCCGCACAAGGGCGAGGTTATCTTCGCGATGGCCGATGCGATCGCGGCGCTCGCAAGCGTCGACTGGCGGGCGGCGGGGCTGGAGGATTTCGGGCGGCCCGAGGGGTTTCTCGAACGGCAGGTCGGACGCTGGCGCTCGCAACTCGCGAGCTATCCAAAAGAGTATCCGGGGTGGACGGGGCGCGACCTTCCCTGGTTGGAGGAGGTATCGGCGTGGCTGGACGCCAACCGGCCGCCCATGTCATCCCCAGGTATCGTTCATGGCGACATCGGTGCACCCAACTGCCTGTTCGGGCATGGCCTGCCTACGCGTCTGGTGGCGATCCTGGACTGGGAACTGTGCACGATCGGCGATCCGCTGCTCGACCTCGGCCTGCTCGTCTACAGCCTCCACGACGAGCGCGACCCGCTCAGACGCCCGGTTTCAGCCTACTTTGACCCCTCCGGCATGCCCACCCGCCAGGCCGTCGCCCGCCGCTACGCCGAGCGCACCGGACGCGATACGGCAGGTCTCGACTACTACATGGCCCTTGCCCAGTTCAAACTGGCCTGCATTGTCGAATACAAGGTGGCGAGGGCTGCTATCGGCTTGGAAAGCAAGGAAGTCGGTGCGATTTTCGAAAGCCTGGTCCCCCGGTTGCTGGAGGAATGCAAGGCCATCATGGATCTTCAGGCGAGCGCTGGAGCCTGCGCCTGAAGCCGCTCGGCGCGCCAGAAGCACAACTGGCTCGCCAGCACCGCCCCCACCAACACCATTGCCGCCGCGAGTGCCGGATTGCTCCCGAGCCCTGCCAAAGCCGCAAAAACCGCCCCGCTTGCCATCTGTAGCCCTCCGTAAAGCCCCGAAGCGGACCCCGCCAGCGCGGGATTGACCCCCAGCGCCTCCGCCAGTGCCGAGGGACTGGCAAGCCCCGCCCCGAAAGTGAAGACCGCAATGGACGAGAGCGTCACCGCCACGCCCAGTTCGCCCGCCAGCACCGAGGCGAGGAAGGTCCCCGCCCCCAACAGGCTCACCAGGGTCGCCCAGCCGAGCAGTCGGTGCACTGCAACCCGCCGCGAAATGCGGTTCGCGGCGAGCGCCCCGGCCGACAGTCCCAGTGCGGTGGTGGTGAGGTAGAACCCCAGGTTCGCCGGGTCCTTGTGCAATTGATGCACGAAAATGAGGGGCGCCGTGCTGATGAAGGCGTAGAGCGACGAGGTCGCACAGCCGCCCCCGATGGTGTAGTAGAGATAAGGCCGCGAGCGAAGCAAGTGCCCATATCCGAGAAGCACCGAAGGACCCTTGTCGGCACGGGAGGCGCGGGTCTCCGGCAGCAGCGCGTAAACGCAGGCGAGGTTGGCGAGGCCCACCATGGTCAGCACCGCGAAGATCGCGCGCCAGCCCAGCAGGGTGGCGATTGCCCCGCCTACCAACGGGGCCAGGCCCGGGCCGATCGTCATACTCAGGTTCATCAGCGCCAGCTTGCTCGCCGCTTCGCCCGCGATCGCCGAATCGCGCACGATCGCGCGACCCAGCACCAGTCCCGCCGATCCGCCCAGCGCCTGGACGAAACGGAACGCGATCAGCCCATGCACGCCCGTCGCCAGGCCCGCCGACGCGCCGCCGACGACGAACGTGGCCAGCCCGGCCAGCAACACCGGCCGGCGTCCCCAGCGGTCCGCGATCGGCCCGTAGAAGGGCTGCCCCACTGCCATGCCGACGATATAGGCCACGATCGTCCACTGCATCGCACGAGGGTCCGCCCCCAGTTCCATCCCTGCCAGCGGCAGCGCTGGCACGAAGACGTGCATGCCGAGCGATCCGCTCAGCGTAACGACCCCCAGCAGCCACAGGGGTATCTTTCGGGCAGTCACGATATGAAAATCTCCATACAAATGCCGATTCGCGACGCGGCAGGTAAAATACGATGGCGATCAGACAGCGGCCGGGAATACGCGCTGCCCGATCGTCAGTTCCACAACCCCGCCGGACACGCGTGACAACGCAGACCTGGTCCTGCTATTCCCGGCATCAAATGGTTCGCACTCAACACCCGAAAGCCAAAGGTTCCAAGCTTGGCCGGCCCACGAAAGACGACGCGGACCGGATTCCGCACCGGATCGTCGAGATCGCGAAGAAGCTCATGCTCGAACAGGGATTCGAGGCCACCAGTCTCAACCAGATCGCGATGGCGGCGGGGGTTACCAAGCGAACCATCTATCTCAAGCTGGGGGACAAGGACGCACTGCTCGTCGAAGTGATAGAGAGCCTTCTGACGGGCGCGCGCGTGACGCTCGAAGACCCGGGCCCCAGCGTAAGCCCGACGGAACGCCTCATCACGTTCGGGAACAGTCTCGTCCGCCTGGCGCTGCGCCCCGAAATCATGGGGCTGTTCCGGTTGCTGATCACGGACGGCTGGCGGTTCCCCCACCTTGCCGAACTTGCCGGCACGGTTCGCTCCAAGAGCAGCGAGAGCCAGCTATCCGAAATCCTGCACGACGAAGTGACGCGGGGGCGCCTGCGCATGGACGATATCGACCGCAACGCGCGGCTTGCCACGGTAATGATCCTTTTCGATCCCCAGCGCGCCGCACTTATCGGCGCGCCCTGGACCTCTGAAAAATGCGAGGACTGGGTGCGCAGCGCCGTCGCCTTGCTGCTGAACGGCGCCATCACCGGCCGGTGAGCCTGCGCTGGGGCGCCATCATGCATGCTGTTCGTAGAACGTGCGCATGAACTCGTTGTGCGCCAGTTGTCGCGAAACGATCGCCTTTCCGCCCTTCGGCGTGAACGTCGCGTCCGAAACGCCGGCGAACTGGTTGACGATCATAAGCCCCCCCTCGCGCATCCAGTAGTAATATCCCCTGCCGTTGGCCGACATGGTCGCATGCAAATCGCCTTGCGGCGTCTTCATGGCGATGCGCCATTGCCGCGGCAACTGCTGCAGCGTGAGCGGATCCACCCAGACGTCGATCGGCTCGACTACGATGTTCTCCATGCCGGCGGCGAGGTACTGCTCCCCGCCTTTCATGTTTATCATCCCGGTCGCATGCCCGCCTTCGGCCGCGTTCAGGATGTAGAAGCTGAACTCGTCGCCGAAGCTGTGCATCCAGTTGGACCCGGCACCCCGATTCTTGGCGAGGCGGGGCGGCAGGGTCGGGAACGAGAGTATGATACGCTCGTGGACGGCATAACCCTTGACCTTCAGCACCCTGCCCTGGAATTCGATCAGCCCTTCCGCATTCATGTGCGCCTGATAGCCGGCGGCCCCTGGCCGGGTCCCCAGATCTTCGAACCGGCCGACATGGAAGAAGCCCGGGCCACGGGGCGTGAAGCGCAGATCTGTTTTCACGCCCGCATGCTCGCCGGTCACTCTCCAGGTCTTGCCGTCGGTGTGCATTTCACGCCCGCCGATCGACCAACTGACGCTGGTCGGGGTTTCGACGATCTTCATGGTCCCGGGGGCGAAATAATCCTCCACGCTCTGCCCTTTGTTCGTGAAGGGTGTATCGTGCATTTTCTCGACGTCCGGACCCGAAAAGTCGGTGACGACCAACGCGGTCTGCGTCAGATCGCCATCGATCACCATTTCCTTCCCGCGCTGCTGGTAGAAGAACACCCAGAGCTGCACGTCTTCGCCCGTCTCGGCCGTGGCGCGAACCAGGAAGCCGGTGTCATTGAACAACTCGAACTGTTCGCGTCCCCGGGTAAACGCGCCCTCGTAGGCAAGGGTCAGCGGCGCCGAGATCATCTGGAACAGCACGGCCGACGACTTCGCCGCGTCGGGTCCTTTCTCAGCACCTTCCCGCGCCAGCGCACCGACACCGGGCAGCATCGTCCCGGCCAGCAGCATTCCACCGCCTCCCAGCGTCGCGCGACGGCTCATGCCCATGCCGAACAAGTCGTAACCAACACGCATTTCCCACTCCTCTTTTCCCGCGCTCGGCGCTTCACCGTAAGCCGGCATTAATGACACCGATTGGTATTATATATCCACGAGGATTCAATGGGCAACGATAAACGAATGCTATAAAGTTTTTATTGCGTGCGGCGATATCGCTGTTATGATCCCAATCGGTGTCATTGACCGCCCGAGGTGCGGGATAGCCAGGTCGATTTTCCATATGCCGTCCGATGGCCGCGCCGATCGAACCTCGCGTCAGGACTGAACCGTTTACGATATGCCGCCCGCCGACGCAGATTGCGCGGGCGCTGGAGAGGGAGAGAAGGTTTTGCTTACCAAGGCGAAGACGCTGCTGTGCCATACTAGCCTGATCGTGCTCGCATGGCCGCTTGCTGCGCAGGCGACCGATGCCGAAGGCCAGCAGCCTCCGGCCGACAACGACATTATCGTCACGGCACGGCGGGTCGAGGAACGGCTGCAGGACGTGCCTATCGCGATTTCGGCGGTGTCGGGGGCCGCGCTCGAGCAACAGGGCGTTCGCCAGATCACCGACCTCAGCGCCACGGTCCCCAACCTCAGCATCGTCGGCGCCAATGCCGATGCCCAGACGCTGCTGGTGACGATCCGCGGCCAGAACGCCGCCAACTCCATCCTTACCACCGACAACTCGGTGGGCATGTACATCGATGGCGTCAACGTCCCGCGCACCTATGGTCTACGCGCCGGCCTTGTCGACATCGCCCGGGTCGAAGTGCTCCGCGGCCCGCAGGGTACGCTTTACGGCCGCAACACGACCGGCGGCGCGATCAGCTTCATCACCAAGGACCCGGACGACAAGCTAGGGGCCTCGATCCAGGCGACCGGCGGCAACTACAACCTCTGGGGCCTGACCGGCATCCTCAACGTCCCGATCACCGATGGCGTGGGAGCCCGCTTCGTGGCGGTCCGCAGCCAGCACGACGGCTACGGCAAGTCCGCCAACACCGGCGACGACCTGATGAGCGACGACAGCACCTATCTGCGCGCCAAGATCAAGGCCGATACCGGCGGCCCGCTCACGGCGGCGGCGACGGTGGACTATCAGAAGAACGACGCGGGAGGCCTCATCTCCAAGCTCACCGGCATCACGGACGCGGCGACCTCGCCCGCCATCCGCGAAGTGGCGGCCGAAGTCTACGGCACCACCTCGCCCACCGCCGACCAGTTGGCGGCTGCGCGCAACATCCTGTCGTCCTACGTCAAGCGAGCCCCGTTCCACGACAGCTACAGCTACGGCAACAGCATCTTCGCGAAGAACGCAGGCGGAGTGGACTGGACGCCTGCGTCGACGAGCAAGACCTGGAGCGCGTCGCTCGATCTGAAGTTCGATCTTTCCGACGATCTCGCCGTACGTTCCATCAGCGGGTACCGCAACGTCAAGAAGTTCACCACGACAGACTTCGACGGAACGCCCTTCATCATCAACAGCGCACAGCTGGAGACGAAGGATGACTTCTACAGTCAGGAACTGCAGTTTCTAGGCGGCGATGCCCAGTTCAACTACGTCGGGGGCCTGTTCTACAGCTATGAGGACGGCACCGAGGTTCAGCAGTCGAACTCGACCTACTACATCAGCCGTTCGCGTACCGTGTTTGACGGCGACGTGACCTCGAAGAGCTACGCCGCATTCGGACAGGCCAACTGGAAGTTCGCGCCCGGCTTCTCGCTCACCCTCGGCGGTCGATACACCAAGGAAGTCCGCGAGCTGGTCAACCGCAACCGGGTGGTCAGCGCGAGCGGAACCATCACCTACGTGCCTCCGGCGCTCAACGATGACGGTACGCCGGGCAGGAAATACGAAGAAAGCTACAAGAAATTCACGTGGCTCGCCTCGCTCGACTACAAGATCAGCGACGACGTCATGGTCTATGCCAAGTCCGCACGGGGTTTCCGCGGTGGCGGACAGCAGCAGCGCGCCACGTCCCTGGCGGCTGCGACCTCGTTCGATCCGGAAGTCATCACAGAATACGAAATCGGTCTGAAGTCGGAATTGTTGGACCGGCGACTTACCCTCAACCTTGCCGGGTTTTACGACAACTACAGCGACGTCCAGCGCGTGCTGTTCATCGTCACTCCCTATGGCGCGGCGACGGCGCTGACCAATGCGAGCAAGGCGCGCATCCTCGGCTTCGAGGGAGAGGCGACGTTCAAGGTCACGCCGCAATTCACGCTTCGCGCAAGCGTCGGCACGTTCGATGCCAAGTACAAGGGCTATGTCGACGACAACGGCGTCGACCATTCCGACGAGGACTGGCCGGCACCGACGACGAACTATCAGCTCGGAGCGAACTACGTGCTTCCTACCGGGGTGGGCGACCTCACCCTCGATGCGAACTGGAGCTGGCAGAGCGCCTTCAATACCTATCCCAGCGCGGTCAAGACCGATCAGGTGACCCAAAAGGCCTACGGGCTGCTGAACGGCAGGATAGCGCTGGCTCTCGACGACTGGAATGCCGACATATCGATCTTCGGCAGGAACATTCTCGACAAGAAATACTACAACGCCGGCGTCAGTCTCGAAGGTCTCGGCTTCAACACCCTGGCCGCTGGCGACCCCCGCACGCTGGGGGTGCAGGTCCGGTTCCGCTTCGGCGCCATGTAGGCCGGCCCCGACGGTTCGCACACCCATCCGCATTTACCCTTGTTCGAGGCGTCCACCATGCTCGATTCCCGTCCGCTGTCCGCCAGTATCCGCATCGGTCACGATACATTGTCCGAGGGCAGCGGCGGCGTGTTCGTCCATCATGACCCGGTCAGCGGCATCCCACAGGGCACCATTCCGCTCGCTGGCGCGGTCGAGGTCGGCAAGGCCGTGGACCGCGCCGTGCAGGCAGCCGAGGCTTGGCGCTTCACGAATCCGGACGAACGGCGGCAGATCCTGCTGCGTTTCGCCCAGTTGATCTGGGACCACGTCGAGGAATTCGCGCGGCTTGCGGCACGGGATGGCGGCACGCCCCTCGCCCATGGCCGCCGCATGGCCCAGCGCGCGGGTGACTGGTTCGCGACCTATGCCGGATGGGCTGACAAGATCGATGGCCAGCTGATTTCCACGCATCACACGCGCGGGCACCTGAGCTACTCAAGCCCCGAGCCGATCGGCATCGTGGGCATCATCATCACCTGGAACGGGCCGCTCATCTCTCTCGGAATGAAAGTAGCCCCTGCCCTCGCGGCAGGGAACTGCGTGGTGGTCAAACCTGCGGAGAACACACCGTTCGCGCCCGACCTGTTCGCGAGCCTGGCCAGGGATGCCGGCATTCCCGACGGGGTGCTGTCGATCCTCCCCGGCGGCATCGAGGCTGGCGAGGCCCTGGTCCGCGACCCGCGGGTGGAGAAGATCAGCTTTACGGGCGGCCCGGTCGCCGCGAAAAAGATCCTGGTCGCCTGTGCCGAGCAACTCAAGCCCGCCGTGCTCGAACTTGGCGGCAAGTCCGCCAGCCTCGTCTATCCGGACGTCGACATCGATGCCGTGTGCCAACGCGCCGCCGCCTGGACTTTCGCGATCCTCGCCGGCCAGGGTTGCGCCCTACCGACCCGTCTTATCGTCCATCGCAGCATCTACGATCTGGTGATCGAACGGATGATCGAGATCACCAAAAGCTACAAGGTGGGCGACCCGTTCGACGAAGACGTGAAAGTCGGCCCCCTCGTCAGTGCCCAGGCGTGCGACCGGGTAATGACGATGCTCGATCGGGTTCGGGAAGGGAACACCGGACGGATCGTCCTTGGAGGCAAGCGTTGCGGCGGCGATCTGGCTGGCGGCAACTTCATCGAGCCGACCATCATCGTCGACGTCGACCCCGACAGCGAGATCGCCCAGACTGAAATCTTCGGGCCGGTCGTCATCTGCATGCCGTTCGACGACGACGATCACGGCGTCGAACTTGCTAACCGGACGCCTTACGGACTGGCCGCCTATATCCAATCCAACGACATCGCCCGCGTCCATCGCATCGCCGAACGCCTCAAGGCCGGCGGCGTCTACGTCAATGGCGCGCCGCAGACCGCGCCCTACATGCCATTTGGAGGACTCGGCCTGAGCGGGTACGGGAAGGAAGGCGGCCGCGCCGGCCTCGACGAATTCCTCCGCTACAAGACGGTCGTGGTCGCATGAGCGTGGCCCACACGCTGGCCGACAAGGTCGCGATCGTCACCGGCGCCGGCGGGCGGGGCAACTCTATCGGCCGCGCCTATGCCCTGGCCCTTGCTGCAGCCGGGGCAAGCGTCCTGGTGGCCGACCTCGACCTGGACGGCGCCCAGGCCGTCGTCGACGAGATCGCTTCGCGCGGCAGCGAGGCCCGCGCAGTGCGCGTGGACATCGCCGACCCCGCGTCCGTTCGGGCTATGGCCGGCTTTGCCCGCGATGCCTGGGGTGGCGTGGACATCCTGGTCAACAATGCGGCGATGATGGCCGAAATCACGCGCCGTCCCTTGATGGACTGCCCGCTCGAAGACTGGGACAAGGTCCTGCAAGTCAACCTGACGGGTGCCCTGAACTGTTGTCAGGCGGTCGTCCCCATGATGGTGGAGCGCGGGGGCGGCAAGATCGTCAACCAGGTTTCGGGAGGTGCTTTCCCGCCGATGGGCCTTTACGGCATTAGCAAGTTGGCGCTGGTGGGTCTGACCACGGCGCTCGCCTACGAGCTTGGCTCCCGCAACATCAACGTCAACGCCATCGCGCCGGGAATCACAAACAGCGACGCCGGCAGGAAGCTGACACCGCAGGAATCCCCGATCCGCCAGATGTTGGAAAGAACGGTGGCGATGCGTGTCGACGGCCAGCCGGACGACCTCGTCGGCCCGCTGCTCCTGCTGTGCAGCGATGCCGGAAGCTGGATACAGGGACAGGTCCTGCACGTCGACGGAGGCTGGATCATCCGGCCTTGAGCGCGACTTTTCTTTCCGCGCCGGGCCGCGCGTTCACGCGCACTGGCCACCGTCCACCAACAGCGAAACGCCGGTGACGTAGGCCGCATCCGGCCCGGCCAGGAACGACACGACTCCTGCCACTTCGTCCACTTTGCCGTAGCGCGCCAAGCAGGTCGTACGGATCAGCGTTGCCGAGAAGCGGGTGCCTTCGGGGTTCATGTCGGTGTCGATGGGCCCCGGCTGGATGATGTTGGCGGTGATGCCGCGCGGCCCGAAGTCCCGCGCCCAACCACGTGTGAACCCGGTCAGCGCCGATTTGGCCCCGACATAGCCAGCCGAGCCGATGAAGCGGCCCATGTGTACGCCGCTGGTCCCCACGGTTATGATCCTGCCCCCGTCGCGCAGCATCGGCGCGACGCCCAGCACTGTCCATACGACACCTTGCACGTTCACCAGCATCATGCGCTCGAATGCGGCAAGGTCGAAATCCGAGTCATCGAAACTGCCGGGAGCGTAGATCCCGGCCGAATTCACCAGGATGTCGACACCGCCGAAATGCTCTCCGGCAATGCGTGCGAACGTGCCCGCCTCCTCGGCACTCCCTTGGTCGGCCCGGAACGCCTTTGCCGAACCGCCGTTCTCGATGCAGGCTCGCTCGACCTGCTCAGCCGCTTCCGGCGAGTTCGAATAGCTGAACGCGACCTGTGCGCCCTCGCTCGCAAGGCGGCGCACAATGGCCGCGCCGATGCCGCGCGATCCTCCGGTGACGACCGCCACCTTCCCCGCCAGTGTAAGCTGCGCCATATTGGATCTCCTTGGCCAGGCCGCTCCGGTTTCGCGTGAGCCGACCCGCGGCACGGCGACTATTCGCCGCCGAACCGCTTGATGAACAGCACGCCGAACGTGCGCGGATCGCCCGCGGCAAGTGTGTTGAAACCGAGCGCCTCCAGGCTCACGCCGGCGTTGTAGTACTTCTTGGCAAGAAGGTTGCGGCCGAACACCGAGATGTCGGCATTCCAGGCATCGATGCTGAGCCCAAACTTTCCGCTCAGCAACCCGTACCCCTTCTGGGTTACCTGGTCGGATAGCGCCGCGCTGGGATAGGTGTTGAAATCGCTTTGCCAGCTCCAGTTCACGTTTGCCGTGAACTCTCCGATCCCGACGGGTTTGCGTACTTCCGCGCCCAGCTGATAGTTCGTCGTCGGCGCCGGCCACGGCTCGTTCGAGTGATCCACGTTGGCGGCGTCGACATAGTCCTTATACTTGGGATCGAACGTCCCGACGCTTGCCCGCAGGGTCAGTTCGTCGGTGACCCGCAAGGTCGCCTCACCTTCGAAGCCCATCAGGCGCGCCTTGCTGGCATTGGTCAGCAGCGTGCCGGTTCCGAAGTCGGTCGCGAACAGGAGCGTGCGCTGGATATCGGTGTAGTCGTCGTAGAATCCTGCCAAGTTAAGCGTCAGCCTGCGATCGAAGAACTGCGACTTCAGGCCGATCTCGTATTCGGTGATGATCTCGGGTCCGAAGGGGACCGCATTGATGAGCGTGGTCGAACGCTGCTGCTGCCCGCCGCCGCGAAATCCTCTTGTGATCTTCCCGTATACTAGGACGTCGTCGGAAATTTTGTAATCCAGTGACGCCAGCCAGGTGGGCTTCTTGAAGGTATTTTCGTAGAACTTGCCCGGTGTCCCGTCGGCGTTGAGGGCAGGCGGAAGATACGTGACCACGCCTGCACCGGAGATGAGCCGGTTCCGGTTGAGGAATTCGCGCACTTCCTTCGTGTATCGCGCACCCACCGTCAGCGAGAAGCCCGGGGCGAAATTCCAGTTAGCCTGGCCGAAGATGGCATAGCTCTTAGACGTTATGTCTCCGTCGAAGACGGTGAGAGAACGATTGTTGAGGTAGTAAAGGCTTGTTGCCTCCTGCTTTTCGGTTCCGTCTTCATAGCTATAGAACAGACCGGCGACGTAATTCAAGCTGCCCGTCTTACCCAACAGCTGCAATTCCTCGCTGAAGAAGTCATCCTTAGTTGACAGTTGAGAGCTGTTCACGATGAATGGCGTTCCATCGTAATCGTTTGTGGAGAACTTCTTGACGTTCCGATACCCAGTAATCGACCGCAAGGTAAGGGCGTCCGACAAGTTATAGTCCATGTTGAGCGCCGCGCTCCAGGTCTTGCTGCGCGAGGCGGGCCGACGGTCCACTCCCGAAGAGTTGGCTCCGAAGATGCTGTTTCCGTATCCGTAGCTAGTTCGGAACGGTCCGCGCTTGATGTAGGATTCCAGAATGGTGCGTGCCGCGGCGAGCTGCGTCGCGTTCGGCGTCGAAGTCCCGAAGGTTTCGGCCGCTGCCTCGCGGATAATCGAAGACGTCGTCGATGCCGTGAGGCCCGTAAGCTTGGACATCAGGCCGCCGGCATTGTTGCGCTGGTAATCTCCCGTGAGCGATACCGTGAAATCGCCCTTGTCGACCTTGAGCTTGCCACGCAGATAGGTCGAATCGTCGCTCATCAGCTGCCTGTCGGTTACCGGAGACCTGCCGAAGCCATCGCGCTTGGCACGGACCGCGACGAAGCGCGCTCCCACTCCGTCCGCCACTGGCACATTGAGGATGCCGGTAATGCCGCGAAGGTCGTAGTTGCCGAGCGTCGCCTGGACCTGTCCTCCCAGGTCGTCATTCGGGTCCTTGGTGATGAAGCTGATCGCACCGCCCGTGGTGTTGCGGCCATAGAGCGTGCCCTGCGGGCCGCGCAGCACTTCGACGCGCTGCATGTCCACCAGTCCGGCCCGCAAACCGTACGTGCGCGGCACGTTCACGCCATCGATATAGAGGCCTACCGAGTTGTCGGTCGTCAGGATCGAATTCGCCGCGTTCTGGCCGCGGATCGTCACCAGCAGCGTCTGTGCATCCGCGTTTGCGCCCACGATGTTGAGGTTGGGCACCGTCGCGCTGAGATCGGTAAGTTGCCGGACGCCCTGCGCGGCCAGCGCTTCGCCGCTCAGGGCAGTGACGGCCAGCGGGATATCCTGGAGCTTTTCCGCTACCCGGCGCGCGGTAACGATGATGTCCCCCGTACCGGCCGCCTGAGGGTGGTGCCGGGCCGCATCGTTTTCAGTTTGCGCCCCGTCCTGTGCCTGTGCCTGTGCCTGTGCCTGTGAGGGCACCGCGGTCAAACTCATCAACCCTGCGCCGCAGGCCAGTACCACGCGAATATTCATCGTCTCTCCCCCTTTTCCCTATATCGCCGCCACCCTCCTGAGCGCGCGACGTCCAAGCAGATCGTCAGTCCCCGGTGACTTGTTCGTAGAATGTCCGCATGAATTCGTTGTGAAAGAACTGCTTCGAGCGAAGCACTTTGCCGTCGGACATCGTGAACGTCGCCTCGCTGGCGCCCTTGAACTGATGAACGGTCAGCAGTCCTCCGCGACGGAGCCAGTAGTAATAGCTGCGGCCATTGGCCACTGCGGTCGCCTTCATCTCGCTTCCGTCGGACGTCTTGATCCAGATGTCCCACTTGCATGGAACCCGCTGGGCGCTCTTCGGGTCGATCCAGTATTCCGTGGCCGTAGTACGGATGTTGGCATCTCCACCAGCGAGATAATGCTTACCCCCGGCCTGCACCATCGCCGTCGCATGCCCGCCGACCGACGCGTTCAGGATGTAGAAGCTGAACTCAGGGCCGAAGCAGTGCAGCCAGTTGGACCCGCCTCCACGATTCTTTTCGAGGCGCGGGGGAATGGTCGGGAAGGCGATGTAGATACGTTCATGGACCGCGTACCCGGTAATCTTGTAGACTTTCCCCTTCGCCTCGATCTCGCCTTCGACGGCCATGTGCGCCTGGTATCCGGCGGCCCCCTGCTTGCCCAGCTTCTCGAAGGTGCCGACGTGGAAGAAGCCCGGTCCGAGCGGCTTGGCTCGCAGGTCGGTCCGAACCCCGTTGTGCGTCCCCTTGATTTCCCAGAGGTCCTTGGTGGCGATTATCTCGCGCCCGCCCAGGGCCCACGTCACCTTCGAGGGCGTTTCGATGATCTTGAGATCCCCGGGCTTGTAATAGTCCTCGACGCTCTGCCCCTTGTTGAGAAACGGTGTGTCATGCATCGTCGTCTGCTCGTCAGCCGGAAAATCGCTGACGATCAGGCACGTCTGGCATAAATCGCCGTTGATGATGACTTCGCTAGAACGCTGTTGGTAAAGGAATGTCCAAAGCTGGATGTCTTCGCCGGTCTCCGCTCGCGCGCGGATCATGAAGCCGCTGTCGTTGAACGTCTCCATCTGCTCGCGGCCGCGGGTGTTCGCGCCTTCATCCGAAAGCTTGATGGGTTGCGACACCATCTGGAACAGCACGCTCTGGTCGACTTTGCCCGGCGCCGGAGTCTGCGTGGCGACCGCCGCCATCGCATCGTCCGCGAACAGTCGACCCGCGCCCGTCCCGGCCAGCAGCAGCGTAGATCCGCCTGCTAGCATCGTGCGGCGCGAAACGAACGACAAAGCCGTGTCTCTCAGCATTCGGGGTCCTCTCTCCAGCCCGATCAATGATGTCGGGCATCTATGGTGCCGGTCCGCCCCTTGGGCAGCTCCGGCTTAAAACTTATTGGTATTTAGTTTATCTGTATATAGTTTTCTTCCATCTGCACGATCTCTGGTTCTAACCGGCTGTTCAAAATACAAAATTTTGAGCTGTAGTCCGGATAGGACTTTTCCGAATACGATAGATCCCGCCAAATTCTCCGGGCTTCCCGCGGTATGATTCGGTGGGCAAGGCTTGCTGTCCGAACCGCTTTGCCCGACTGACCAGGCCGGCAGGTATCAAGGCGCAGATCGGCTACAGGCGCCGGCCGGGGAGCCGATGGCGGCAAGCCGTCCCGGGCGGTCGATAACACTCTGGATCGTCAGTTCGACGTCGCAGCTCCCCATCGGGCTTGGGTGACGGACATCTCCAACATCCGCCCCTTGAGGGCTTGGCCTGTCTGGCTGTCGTGATCGATCTCTATTCCCGCCGCTGCGTGGTGAGCTGGTCGATGCAGAGCAGGCAGATCACCGATGCGCTGCTGCAGACGCTGCGCATGCCAGTAGTGCGGCGCAAGCCGAAACAGCGGGTGCTGATCCATTCGAATCAAGGTTCCCAGCTCACCAGCATGGGCTAGGCGGTCTTCATCCGAGCCCACGATCTCTGGCATTCGATGAGCCGGCGCGGCAGGTTCTACGACCCGGTCCGCAAACACCGCAGGAACATGATGCTCCCACCCGCACAGTTCGAACGGCAGCAGATTTTGAAATCAGAAGGCGTCCAGAAAACTAGGGTCTGCTCAATGGGCGATGACGGACTTCCATCCGGGACGTGCTGGAGTTTCCATGCCGAAGCGACCGTTCGGGGTGGAGGATTCCGGGACTCTGGCAGTGACCGCCGATCCCTCACCCGTCGTCGGCTACGCGCCGCCAGGCCAGGAACAGCATCCCGCTCGCCAGCAGCGGAGCTACGATCATCATCATCATCGCATAGCGCAGCGATTCCGCGCCGAACGCCGGCGCCAGCACATCGCTCACGACGCCGACGAGGAAGGGTGCCAGCGCGGCGCCGATGATTCCCTGCATCGCCAGCATCAGCGTGGAAGCCACGCCGCGCATCCCCGGCGCCACGATGCCGATCGACAGGGCGACGCACGGCCCCAGCGAACTGGCCAACAGGAAATTCATCAATCCCACGGCCGTCATCGTCAGCCCAAGCGAGGGCGCGAAAAGGAACAGCGCGTAGAGCGGGGCTGCCAGGGGCAGTGCGACCAGCGGCACCAGCAGGCTCGACGCCTGCCGCCCCGTGCGGCGCACAACCCAGGTGGCGACCATGCCCGACAGGATCGTCCCCGCCAGCCCGCCGATGCCGACCGCCGGGCCGATGACCTTGCCGACGTCGGCCAGAGCGACGCCATGGCTGCGCAACAGGAAAGCCGGCGCCCAGACTGGGAGGATCGCCACCGCCATGCCCGACATCGCATAGCCCATGGCCAGCCAGGCGAAGCCCGGCACCCGGCCCGTCGCCTTCAACGATTCCCACAACGTGCCCGGGGCCGGCGTTCGCACCGCGTCATGCTGCCCGCGCGCCGGTTCGCGCAGCCCGATCAGGATCACCAGGAACACCACCGCCCCCGCCGCGCCGCACAGATAGAACATCCACCGCCAGCCATGCGCCGCCGCCAGCATGCCAGCCGCCACCGACCCAAGCACGACGCCCACGAAATTGCTGGTCTGGAAGATCGCGACCGCGCGCGGCCGCCGCGGCACGATGAACAGGTCCGCGATCATCGACAGCGCCACCGGAAAGGCCGTGGCCTCCCCTACCCCCACCAATATGCGCGCAAGCGCGAGCGACCAGAAATCCTGCGCCAGCCCCGTCCCGGCGGTCGCGGACGACCATAATATCACGCTGCCTAGCAGGATGGCCTTGCGGTTGCCCTTGTCCACCCAGCCGGCGATGAAGATGCCGACGATCAGGTTGAAGGCGACGAAGGCGAAGCCGGCCACGATGCTGATCTGCGTGTCGGTCAGCCGCAGATCCGCCTTCACCGGGTCCGTCACGATGCCGAGCAGCGTCCGGTCTGCCAGGTTCAGCACATTGGCCAGGAACAGCACTGCCAGCCCCCAGGCCGGACCCCATCGCGCTTCCGCGCGCAATCGCGCCTCGCCCACCGTCATGCGTCATCCTCCCCTGTTTATCGACCATCAGCCGCCCGTCGTCAGGCCCAGCAGGTCCGCCGCGTTGAGCCCCAGAATTCGCGCCTTCTCCGCTTCGCCCAACCGCGCATGGAAGCCCAGAGGGTCGGGTTCGGCCATGTCGAACGGATAGTCGGTGCCCAGGCAGAGCCGGTCGGCGCCATGGGTACGAACCAGGCTGTCGAGCTGGTCCTGATCGAACACCAGCGTGTCCAGCCACAGCCGCCTCAGATAGGAGGATGGTTCGTGCCGGCAATGTTCCGAACAGTCGGCGCGCGCGCGCCAGCCATGGTCCATCCGCCCCCAGTAGCCGGGGATATAGCCCCCGCCGTGCGCGACGCAGATCTTGAGACCGGGATGCCGGTCCAGCACCCCGCCGAAGATCAGATGCCCGATCGCCAATGTGCTCTCCAGCGGATTGCCGATCAGATTGTTGAAATAATAGTCGCTCATCCGGTCGGCCTGGGTGAAGCCCAGCGGGTGGATGAAGATGAGGATGCCCAGCTCCTCGGCGGCCGCCCAGAAGGGGCGCAGGGCCGCATCATGCAGATCACGGCCATTGACGTTCGAGCTGACCTCGATGCCGCGCAGGTCGAGTTCCCCTACGCACCGCTTCATTTCCGCCACTGCCAGTTCGGCGTTCTGGAGCGGCACCGTGCCCATCCCGACGAAACGATCGGGATGCCCCGCCACGGCTTGCGCGATCGTTTCGTTGATGACGCGCGATCCCGCCAGCGCGATCTCCGCATCCAGATGATAATAATATTGGCCGGGATTGGGCGAAAGCGCCTGCACGTCCACGCCCAGCCGGTCCATGTCGACCAGCCGCTGCTCGACCCCGGTCAGCGCAGGACCGATCTGCGCGAACTGCCGGCCGTTGACCGCATCGGTCAGCGGGCTGGAGAATTGCGCCAGCGCGGGCGGCGGCCCGGCATTGTGCGGCCCCACCGCCGCCACCGCCGCGGGCACGCCGAGATGCGCGTGGATATCCACGACCAGATGCCGCCCGCGCGCCGCGACGTGGATCGGCCGGCGCTCCCCGCATGTGCTGATCTCGCCCGTCATGCCCAGTCCCTCGCCGGATGGATGGTGCCGCTGCACGCGCCGAAGCCGATCGGCACATGGCCGTCCGCCGTCGCCCGCCCCCGGATCGTCAGCGTGTCGCCATCCTCCAGCATCACGCGTTTACTGCCATCGGGCAGCAGGACCGGGGTCGCCCCGCGCGCCGTGATCTCCGCCATGCACGCCCTGGCGTCCTCGGCAGGGCCGGACACCGTGCCGGTGGCTATCAGATCGCCCGCCTCCAGCGGGGCGCCACCGGACGCCTGATGCGTCACCATCTGCGCCATGGTCCAGAGCAGGTCGGACAATTGTGTCCGCACGATCCGCTTGGAGGAACCGGCCGAATTGCCGAGGTCGGCCGTCAGCTCGACCCGAACCGCCCCCATTGCCCGGTCCGCCGCATCGAGCAGATAGGCAGGCACCGCTGGCTCCTCCGCCGTCCGTCCGCGCGCCGCCACCCGGAACGGCGCCAGCGCCTCCATCGTCACGATCCAGGGTGATATGGTGGTGAGGAAGCTCTTGCCCAGATGCGGCCCCAGCAGCATCTCGAAAAACTGGATGCCGCGCGCCGACCAGTCATTGACCAGGCAGCAGCCGAACATCAGTTCCTCCGCCTGCGCAACCGACACCGTCTGGCCCAGCGCCGTACCGCCGCGCAGCCACAGTCCGAATTCCAGCTCGAAATCCAGCATCGGCTCCGGGCCGTAGTGGATGTTGGCGCTGCCCGGCGGCAGTTCATATTGCCCCTTGGGCCGCACCACGGGTGTGCCGCTGATCGCGACCGAACTCGCCCGGCCGTTATAGGCTACCGGCAGCGCGAACCAGGCGACCCGAGGTGGCGCACCGCTCGCCGCGCCCATGCGCCGGATATGGTCGGCCGAGGCACAGAAATCGGTGAAGGCGCAGGGCTTTACCGGGAGGTGCAGGGTCGCCTCCGCCATCGGCACCAGCGCCGCCTCCAGCGCGGACCGTTCCCCTGTGCCGCCTTCCCGGAACAGGTCGGACAATGTCGCCCGCAGGGCCGACAGCGCCGCCGCAGACATCGCCATCAGCGCCGCCATGTCCGGGACCGCGGGCAGCAGGCCTGCCTCCGCCAATCGCGCGAGGTCGATGATCCGGTCGCCCAGCGCCACGCCGATGCGCGGGGTTCCTTCCCCCACCGAAAAGCGGCCGAAGGGCAGGTTCTGGATCGGGAAATCGGTATCACCGCACGCGCTCTCGACCCAGCTGCGCCGTGCGGGATCATGCGTGGCGTTCAGCTCAATGGGCATGGCCGCACGCCTCGCCGCGGTTGCAAATTGCCTTGTGGTATCGCCCCATCGCACCGAACAGGTCGCGACCATCCTCCGGTGTGAAGGCGGCGCCGAACTGGCGATAGAGCGAGAAGACATTGGCGACGATCCGCTCCGGGTCGCTCCAGCCGCGAAACTCGCGCAGGTTGATGTCGCGTGCGGCTTCCTCCCACCCAACACCCGCATCGTAGCGCACCCGCGCCTCGTCCCTGATATATTCGAAATAGGCCTTGAGGTTGCGGACCGCCGTCTTGTCGGTGATTGGCCCATGCCCAGGCACGACCAGATCAACATCGAGGCCGTCGATATGGTCGCACGCCGCGATCCAGTTGCCGATCGGCCCGGCCCACATGATCGGCGTGCCTTCGTTGAAGAGTATGTCGCCGGTGAACACGGTCCGGTCACCCGGCACATGCACCAATATGTCGGACGCGGTATGCGCCGGCCCGACCTCGACCAGCCGGACCTCCTTGGACCCCACCTGCAGGGTCAGCGACTCTTCGAAGGTGCGGTTGGGCACCGTCACCTCGACCTCGGAAAAGTCGAACTTGCGGCCCATCGTCTCGTACAGGAACTCGCCCGCGTCACCCATATTGCGATAATTGTCACGCAGGCCCGAAAGCAGCTTGGGATCGAAGCCGGCCATGTCGTGCGCGGTCGTCGCCGTGGCGATGATCTCGCTGTCCTTCAGCAGCTGGTTGCCGAAGAAATGATCGGGATTGGCGTGGGTGTTGACCAACTGGTCGATCCGGGCAGCAGCCGGCACCCGCGCGCGGAAGGTGTCCAGCATCTCGCGGGTCAGCGCCACGCTCATCAGCGTATCGACCAGCAGCGTGCGCCCGTCCGATTCGATCAGGCCGGCATTGGACCAGCCCCACGTCCCGTCGGGCTGGACATAGCCATAGAGGCCATTGCCGATCTCGTGAATGCCCTGGGTAAAAGGCCAGTTCGCCATCCGCTCCTCCCTATTTCCCTATTTCCTCTGCTTCTAGCGCGCCCGCCAATGAACGCAATTCCTATATTCAGGAATATTGGTTCATCTGGCGTCTTGCGGCGCCGGACAAAAACGTCGAAGAGCTGTTTTTGCGGGGGTTTGAACAGGAACGCCATGACCGGAGCACGCAAGAAGAGAGGCCAGGGACGGCCCGTCGACGGGGAAAGCAGCGTCGGCCGCGACGCTCTGCTGGACGCGGCGACCAGGCTGCTGCGCGACCTGCCGCCCGGGAAAGTGACCATCTCCTCCATCGCGCGGGAGGCCGGGACCGATCCGGCGCTCGTCCGCTATTATTTCGGCGACCGTACGTCGCTGCTGCAGGCCGTCGTCGCGCGCATCGCCACGGGCCTGCCGCGTGAATTCCCCGAATCCCCGGATCGGCTGGCGACGCTGACCGACCATATCCACGGCACCTTCCGGTTCACGCGATCGGCCAAGCATATGCAGCGGCTGATGATCGACGAACTGGCCGACCCCAAGCACCCGCAGGCGCGAGCGCAGACCCGTGCGATGAACCAGGGCGCGGTCGATTTCTACGCCGAGCTGATGAAGCGCGACGGCGGCGAAAGCATCGCGCCCGCCGACCCGCTCTTCCTGCACCTGGCCGTCGTCGGCATCGCCGATTTCTTCGCCTCCGCCCAGCCCCTGGTCGAAATGCTCGCGCCCGAAGGCGCCGACATCGACCAGCTAGCCCGCGACTACGAGGCGTTCGTGGTCGACATGCTGATGAACGGCCTCAAGAAGCGTTAGCTCTCTGCCACGCAGCGATTGCGCTGCATGCCCAGGCCCGTGATCGTCCCCTCCATCAGATCACCCGGTTGCAGGAACACGCCAAAGGCCGATCCATTGCCATAAGGCGATCCTGTGCAGATCAGGTCGCCGGGCAGCAGTTCCACCCGGTCGGAGAGATAGGCGATCTGCTGCTCGATCCCCTGCATCATGTCGGCAGTGGTCTCATTCTGGTAGAGCTTACCGTTCACCGACAGGCTGATGGTCAGATCATACGGATCGGCCACGAACCGCCGGGGCACGATCATCGGCCCGAATGGCAGGAAGGTCGGGAAGCATTTGCCTGATAGCCAGTCCGCGCCGATCGCCGATCCGTCCCGGCGAAAGACATGCTCGCGTGCGGTCACGTCGTTGACGACGACATAGCCCGCCACATGCGACATCGCGTCCGCCGCCGCGACATGCCGGGTCGGCTTGCCGATGACGACGCCCAGTTCCAGCTCCCAGTCGGGCTTCTGGACGTTGCGCGGCAGGATGACGTCGTCCTGCGGCCCGACCACGCAGCTGGGCAGCTTCAGGAACACGTAGGGCAGCGCATTCTTCGCCCGGTCGTCCATCATCCTGGTGGCGCGAGCGTAGCGTTCCTCGTCGGTCGCCGCGTCGTCATCCGGCCCGCGCATCGACGGATCGCCCATGATGAGGCCGATGACATGCTTCTTGTAATTGGCGCCGGTGCAGAAGACCTGGCGCGGCCGATAGGGCGCCTCCAGTCGCACCGACGACAGCGGCACCGCCTTCTCCAGCAGTGCTGGATCGCTCGCCGCCGCCTCGATCGCCGGCAGGGCGGCATCCCAGTCGTCGAGGATCGCAAGCAGGGACGCGCCGCCCGCCAGCGGCGCGATCCGGTTGCCGATCACGATCGCGGCGACGGGGGCGGCGCCGTCGAACGCCGCCGTGGCAAGGCCGAAGCTGGTCATCGGGACAGCCGCGTCAGGATTTGCGCGTGCCGGTGATCGGCGACGTGCCGAACATGCCGGCCTTCACCCCGCCGGACAACGTATCGCCGTCGATCGTCACGTCCGCCTCCAGCGTCATCGGGAAGGGCGTCGTCATTTTCATGGTCCAGGTCGCCCGGTCGCCGTCGACCTTGCCGTCCTCCAGCGCCATCGCCCCCGTCGCATTGCTGCTCGTCCCCGTCAGCGTGCCGCCCTCGGTGCTGATCGTGAGCTGCGCCACCTGGTCCCCCATCGGCGTTTTCGTGACCGTATCCCAGACCCCGTCAAATCGTGCCATGTCCGTCTCCATTCTTTCTAGTAAGGCGTGCGCAGCTCGTGCAGCGATTGGCCGATCATCATATTGGCTTCGGTCGGGTTCCCACCTGCCATCTCGACATCGCCTATCGCGACCGAGCGTTCGACCACCAATCGCGCCCGCTCGAAACGTCGGGCCATGAAGGCCCTAAGCGCATCGCCGACATCGGCATGGGCGGCCAGTTCCTCGGCCAGCACCAGCCCGTCCTCCGCCGCGATCCCCGCGCCGGACGCCATGTGCGGCGTCGTCGCATGCGCTGCGTCGCCGATGATAACGACGCGCCCCTTGAACCAGGGATCGGGCATCAGCAGCCATTCGAGCGGTCGGTAGTTGATCTCGGTCTGCGCAGTCAGGCTGTCACGCAGCGCCGCCGCGTCGCCGCCGAACGGCGCCATCAGCGCTTTCAGGTGCGCCAGCTTCGCATCCTCCGCAAAGCGCGGATTGCCGGGCACATGCTCCAGGATGAACATATACATCTCGTCCTGGCTGACCGGATTGAAGCCCAGCTTCACCGGCCCGCCGAAGTACATCTCCGCACGGTCCACTCCTGCCGGGCGCGGCCCGACGACACGCCAGCATCCCTGTCCGGTAAATTGCGGCCTGGCCGCATCGGGAAAAAGCATCCCGCGGATTTGCGAGAAGATGCCGTCCGCGCCCACGACGAGATCGTAGCGGCCGGACCGGCCGTCACTGAAGGCCACGTCCACGCCATCGCCATCCTGCGCCAGCGTGTCGACCTTCACACCCAGCCGGATGTCCGTCCCGCACTGCCGCACCCGGGTGGACAGGATGTCGTGCAGCACCGGCCGCATGATCCCGCCGCCGCTGTCGATCGGCGCAGGCTCGTCCGGCACGGGCAGGCTCATCACCTCCTCCCCCGCGACATTGCGGCCACGCATCCCCGCCGACACGTAGCCGCGCCGGCACACCTCCTCGAAAATGCCCAGATCGGCGAAGGCGCGCAGCGATATGCCGGTCAGGCTGATCCCCGCGCCATAGACGCGCCAGTGGGGGTCGCTATCGATCAGCGTCACCGCCACGCCGCGGCGGCGAAGCGCGATCGCCGCCGACATGCCGCCGATTCCGCCCCCCACGATAAGTGCGTTGGCGATCATCTCAGGCCGGTACCTGCCAGAGGCCCTTGTCCGCATCGAGCGCGACATGGGGCACGTTGCCGGTTATGATCCGCCCCGTACCCCACTGATCGGTGATGCTGGGCGAGAATTCATAGACCTGCGGCTGCCAGCTCGCCTCGTCCACCTCTTCCAGGTCCGACGTATATTCCACCGCGTTGCCGTTCGGCGTCAGATAATAGCTGAAGGTGTTGTTGCCCGCCGTATGCCGGCCCGGCCCCCATTGCAGCTTCACGCCCTTCTCGGTCATCCGGGCGAGGCCCCGCATCAGTTCGTCGATCGAGCTGACGTCGAAGGCCACATGGTTGAGCGCCGGCCGCCCCGGCAGAATGGCAAGGCGATGATGCGCCGGGTTACAGCGCAGGAAGACCATGAACTGCCCGATCCAATCGGACAGGCGAAAACCCAGCACATCCTCATACCATTGCGCCAGCTTCGCGACGTCGGGCGAATGGAGCACGACATGGCTCAGTCCGGTTGGGATCGCCTCCCCCTTCCCCAACCGGCGCGCGATCCGGCGGTTGGTATCGCAGATCACCTCAATCGCGCGCCCGTCGGGGTCGAAGATGCGCGCCGCATAGCCGCCCTGCGGCCCTTCCGCCGGCCCCGGCTCTGCAATCACCTTCGCGCCCGCCGCCACCGCCTGTGCGAAGATCGCATCGACGTCAGCCCTGGATGCCGCCGAATAGCCGATCAGGTCGGTCTTCTTCTCCTCATCCTGCCGCAGTCGGATGACGAAGGGATGTTCGGACTGTTCGGCGGCGAAATACACCTTGCCGTCCGCCTCGCCGACTTCCACCAGGCCCCAGGTTTCGCCGAAAAAGCTGCGCTCGGCCGCCAGGTCGGGCACGGCCAGCGCCACATAATGAAGGTCAGTTACCGCCGCAGGCATCGAGCCTCTCCCATCAGAATCATCTTGGCTTCGACTTTAATTCCTACATAAAGGAATTACAAGGATGGCCGCGTAAAAATGCGGCCGACACAGGGCGCCGGCCGTCCCTCTTCAGAAGCTGCCGCCCACGCGGATGCCGTAGGTGCGCGGCTCCTCGGCATTGCCGACGACGACCGCCGCGCTGTTGTTGTTCGTGGCGAAGGAGAGGCGGCGATTGCCCTCGATATTGTTGACGAAGCCGGTGACGTACCAGCCGCTCCCGGTAGAAAAGGTGACCGACGCGCTCGACACGAACGATCCCCTGGCGTTGCCGTACGGCAGATAGTCGGGCAGCGCGACCGCTTCGCTGCGATAGCGCGTGCCGGCCTGCAGCACGATCTTGTTGTCCCCCAGCGGGATGGTCTGCTGCCCTTGCAGATTGAAGGACCACTTCGGCGAGTTGAAGGCCGGCTTGCCTGAGCAGTCGACGGCAAAGACCGACACGGTCGTGCCGTTGATGACCTGGGTGGTCGGTGTGAAGGGACAGCCGGTGTTGGGCGGGGTGCCCTGGTTGGGGGTGAAAAAGACGAAGCTGTCATATTTGGTGGGCAGATATTGCACGCTCGCCGCCAACAGCGTGGTCGGCGTGGCCAGAAATTCGACGTCCACGTCCACACCCTTGATCGTGCTTTCCCCGATGTTGCGGGTCAGGAATACGGTGGCCGGCGGCGTCCCCAGGTCAAAGCCGAACTGGCTATATTGCTGGTCGTGATATTTCCACAGGAAGCCTTCGACATTCACCTGCAAACGGTTGCCCCAGAAGCGGTTCTTCGTGCCGATCGTATAGGCTTCGATCGTTTCGGGACTATAGCTCGACAAGCCCCGCGCGAAGGAGAAGCCGCCCGAATGATAGCCGGTCTCGAAACTGGCATAGACCATGTTGTGCGGCGTGAAGTCATATTGGGCGGCTAGCCGATAGGTGAATTTGGAATTGTTGATCCGATCGTTGATCGGGATCGGCGCGTTGAGCACGAAGGGCGTTCCAGGCACGAAGCCCGGCAGCACGTAGAGCGGAATGTTGCTCGTCGGGATTCCCCGTGCCGCATAGAAGGCGCGCAGCTGCGCCGCATTGTCCACCAGGGGCATGAACGGCAGGGTCGGGCAGAAATCCTGCGGCGGCGGCGCCGGATTGCCGCAGAAAAGGATATAGGTGTCGGACAGGCCGTTGAACCGCTTCTTGTCCCACGTGTAGCGCCCCGCTGCCGTCAGGGTGAGCCCCTCGACCGGCGCGACGCCCAGCTTGCCGAACAGGGCATAGCTGTCGGTGTTGGTGGTGAAGGTCTGGAAGGGCGTAAGCACGAACTGGCTGAACTGGACATTGCGTCCCTTGATATCCTCGTCGAAATACATGCCGCCGAGCAGATAGTCGATCGACGGGCCGATCTTGCCTGCCCAGCGCGCCTCGACGCTGAACTGCTGGTCATCCTCCCTAGTCCGCCCGCTACGCATCCCGGCGTTGGTGAAGGAGAAGTCCAGGCTCGCCTCGCGATAGGCGGGCTGCACGGTGAGCGTGCCGGCGTCCGTCTCCCAGTTGATCTCGGTCGTCACGCCCCAGAAGGTGCTGTCGTTGTAAGGATAGCTGTCGAGCCGCTCGCCCGCCCGGCCGGCCTGGCCCACGAACCGCGATGCCAGATAATTTTCCGACCGCACGTCGTGCAACCCGTCGCTGGGGCTGAAACCCGACGGCGTGAAACTATAGCCGGTGATGCCGCTCGGCCCGAAGGTAGGATTATATTGGCCTATGTAGAAGGCGCCGCCGCCCGCGCCGCCCTGATGCGAGGTATCGGCGGCAACGCGGACGTTCAGCGTGTCGGTCAAATCCGCATAAAGCTGGCCGCGAAATGCATATTCATCCTGATCGCCGGTGCCGTCGCTGTTGTAGCCGTCACGCTTGGCATAGGACCCTGAAAAGCGCGCCGCGCCGCGATCGCCGATCGGCAGGTTGAGCGCGCCCTGGGCGATGATCTGGTCATAGCTGCCATAGCTCGCCATGAACTCGGCTCCCAGCACGCCGGGTTCGGGCCGCCGGGGGATGACGTTGATCGCGCCGCCCGTGGCATTGCGGCCGTACAGCGTGCCCTGCGGCCCCTTGAGCACCTCGACGCGCTCCAAGTCGTAGAAAGTGCCGGAAGTCGACGTCGGGCGGCCGATATAGACGCCGTCATAGTTGAAGGCGACCGCCGAGTCCGAATAGGCGTTGACGGTGAAATTGCCGACTCCGCGCACGAAGAACACGGTGTTTGCGCCACCGCCATTGGCGGCCGACAGGGCCGGCGACGTGCGCGACAAGTCCTCTGCGCGCGTCACGCCCTGGCGGGTCAGTTCCTCCGGCTTGATGACGTCGATGGCGATGGGGGTGCGCTGCGCGCTTTCCGCGATACGTTGCGCGGTGACGACGATCTCCTCCAGCCCGTCGATGCGCGCCGGTGGCTGGATGTCCGCCTGGCCTGTCTGTGCCGTCGCATGAGCCGAGATCGCGAGCGTCAGAAACGACGCGGACGCAAGGATAGTGCGCTTCATCCAATCCTCCCCAATTCCATTGCCTCTAGGCTCTTTGGCCATTAATTCCTGATGGTATGAATTAAATCCGGTGATATGACTACTCGCGTTTCAACATGCGTTCGAAAGACCGGTCGGCAGGGTCCGGAAACGGCACGCGCAACAGGCGAAGCATCGCCGGAAAGGCCGGGAGTGGACCGTTTCAACCTCAATCTCTTCTTCGCGCTCGACGCGATCCTGCATGCCGACACGCTCACCGAAGCCGCGCGAAACGTGCATCTGACCCAGCCCGCGATGAGCGTCTCGCTCAAGAAGCTGCGCGCCTATTTCGAGGATGAGCTGGTCGTGTACCAGAATGGGCAGACCCGTTTCACGGCCAAGGCCATCGCGCTGAAGCCTCGCATCCGCCAGGTGCTCCAGGCCGCCCGCGAAACACTCGGCCTGTCGCTCGCATTCGATCCTGCGGTCGATGCGCGCACCATCCGGGTAACGACCGCCGACGTCGTCGAACTGATCTACCTCAGCCGCGTCACCGCCAGCATCGCGCAGCAGGCGCCCCATGTGGACGTCATCTCGACACCCTTCACCTACCAGCCGGTCGACATGGTATTCCGCGAGAATATCGACGTGGCCATCGTGTCGGCGGCTTTCTCGCTGCCCGACTATCCTTCCCTGCATCTGTTCGACGAGACGATCAGCTGCATGCTGTGGGACGGCAATGCGCAGGTCGGCGAAACGCTCAGCGAAGCGCAATATTTCGGCGGCCGCCATGCGGCCATGTTCCATACGACCGAACGCCTCGCCCACCCGGTGGGCGCCGCGCTGCATCGGCTCAACCTGCAGCGCAACATCGCCGTGCGCGCCAGCGTCTATTCGGCCCTGCCGCATATGATCGTCGGCACAGACCTCATCGTCACCACGCTCACTCGCTTTGCCCATCTGTGCGCGCGGACGATGCCGGTGCGGGTCGTCGCCGCGCCGGTCGAGATGCCGGTCATTCCCTTCGTCGCCCAGTGGCAGGACTATCGCTCCGACGAACCTGTGATCCAGTGGCTGCTCACCCATCTGAAGGAAGCCGCACATGGGCTGTGATCCCGTGCCACTACAGGGGCTGGTAGAAGATCGCGACGGCACCGGACGGCATCGCCAGCCGGAATCGGCGTTCATGCGCACCGCGCGCGATGGGGGCTGCCTCTGCCAGCCGCGCATGTTCGGCGTCGAGGTCGCCCACCTTGAGCATCACGCCCGGCGCATCGATCCGGTCACACCCTGCCAGGGCCAGACGCGCCGTCCCCACATCGAACTGCGCCCAGCGGTCCCCATCGACGAAGCTCGGCTCGACGCCCAACACCTGTCGCCACGCCGCGACCGCATCGCGCAGGTCGTCCACCTGCAGCACAGTGGCAAGCCGGTCGATCGTCACGCGTCGGCTCCGTCGCGCACCCAGGCCGTGGGGTGGACATCGTCCTTCTCGACCGGGTCGCCCGGCTGCAACGGCAGAGCGAACGGACCCTCGTTGCCGCCCATCAGCGACGATCCGACAAAGCGCGTCTCGTCGCCCACATAGCGGATCGAGATCGCCCGCCGCGCACGATCGGTGCGGCTGTTGGCGCCCGCGCCATGCACAACCAGCGGATGATGGACCAGGACGTCACCCGGCTCCAGATCCCAACTGATGATCCGGTGCTGCGCCCGCTCGGCATCGAAATCAGGAATGGTTTCGAGGTCCGCACCGGGTATCTCGGCCTTGCCCATGAAGTCGACCGGCTTGAACCAGCGGCCCCATTTGTGGCTGCCCGCGATATATTCGAGCGCTCCCGTCTCCAACCGGACGCTGTCGAGCGCAACCCAGATCGACGCCATGCGCGGCCCCCGGATCGGCCAGTAGGGCAGGTCGTGATGCCAGGGCGTCGTATTCTGGGTGCCCGGCTCCTTGACCAGCAGATGATCGCCGAACACGATCACCTTCGACGATTGCATCACGTCCGCCGCCAGCAACGCCAGGCCGCTCTCCAGCGCAAAGGCGCGCCACAGCGGATCGCGCTTGAACAGCATCAGCACGTCATGATGCGCGGGACCTTCCGGCCGGGGCCGGCCCATCGCCTCGCGCATCCTGAGCATGCCCTCTATCGCGCGCGGAATGTCGGCGCGCAGTCGTTCGATCCACGCAGCGCTCACAGCGCCGCGCACCATGATGGCGCCGTCGCGATCATAGTCCGCCAGATCCTGCTCGGTTACGAGTCCCGAAACCAGTTGCGTCATCTGCTCTCTCCCTTTCGCGCTCAGGCTTTCGCCGGCGCCATGTCCGCGGTTGCCACCTGCCCCACGCCCGGTCCCGGCATGGGCGGCAGCGGACCTTCGCGCACGGCTTGCTGGATTGCGTCCCCCTGCGGCGGCGCGAAGCTCTTGGCGTCGATCCGCGGCATGACTTCATCGACGAAAAGGCGGAAGGACCGGTCCCAGAATTCCGGCGCCCACATGCCGGCATTGAAGCGGGTGTGGACCTGTTCGATCCCGGCGTCTGCATGCTGGTGGAACAGGTCGACCAGCGTGTCCGGCGATCCGACCATGTACCAGCCAAGCGCCGCGTGGCTGTTCTTCGCTTCCTGCTCGGTCAGCCCGGCCTTACCTGAAATGCCGTCGTCCCACATCTGCCGCAGGGTGCGCGGATCGCCGGACCGGTCCATCATCGGATTGAACGCCATCCGGGCCTCGACGATGGCCCAGGCCTCGTCGTCGGTGTCGGCGACGACAGTCTGGTGATGTACCATCGAATGGGCGATATGGTGCGCCTTGTAGGCATCGTCCCAGCCGCCCTCGTCCAGCCCCGCGCGATAAGTGGCATATTTCTGGGCCGCCTCCGCGATCGAGCAGGGTCCCAGGAACATGACATGCCCGTCGACGCCCGCCTTGCGCACCGTCGCTTCGGTATTGCTGCCGATCGCCACCAGCGGCTTTGGCGCGCGATAGCTGATCGGCATGACGCGGCCATGCACCCCGCCCTTGACCCATCGTCCGTCAAGGCTGAGCGGTCCCTTTGCCGGATCATGCGCCCACAGCGTTTCCAGCGCGGCGAACTTCTCGGCGAAGATCGCGCGCTGCTCCTTGGGGTCCAGCCCGAAATTTTCGAAATCCGGCGAAAAGCCGACCCGGCCCGCGCTCATGCCGACGATCAGTTTGCCGCCCAGCAACTGGTCCAGCACGTTGATGTCCTCGGCCAGACGGATCGGGTTATGATAGGGCAGCGGCACGACGGTGGTCGCGAAATAGCTGTCTTTCAGCTTCCCCGCGAGTTGCGCGCCCATCAGGAACGGATTGCAGTAAGGCTCGTAATTGTTGAAATGCTGCTCGCCGAAGCTGATGGTGGCAAAGCCCGCCTCGGCCGCTTCCACCGCCTGCCTCAGCGAATAGTCGATCAGCGCGCGATCGTCGCGGGGGCCGCGGGCAAAGGGTCCAAGGAAAATCGCAACATACATCGGGGGTCGTCTCCACGGTCGTTTGTCGCCTGATGCGGCGGACCGGGGATCGTCACAAATTGCAATGGGCTATGCCCGTATAAGCAAGGGCTATCGCGTCCGCCTGCCGTCAAGGAACAGCGCCGCCGCACGGGCCGAATGCCGATCGAGAAAGGCGTCGTCCACGGGCTGCTCCAGCCCGAACAGCGCCCGGTTGATCCATCCCCCCAGCGCCATATCGAAAAAGGTCACGGCGTCCGCCTCCGCGTCAACACAGGCCAGCAGGCCCTGATCGGTCCAGTCCCGGAAGCGGCCGGCCAGCATCGCCAACATCGGCGTTACCGCCACTGCCATGAACGTCTCGCGGATCATCGGGAAGTTGCGCCCCTGCGCCACCACCATGCGGCCCACGAACAACGCATCGTCGCGCAATATGCCTTTCAACGCCATCCGCGCGAAGGCAGCCAGCCAGGCGCGCGGATCGTCGGTCTCCAGCGCCGCCCAGTCGACCTCTGCTATCATCCGCTCGCCAATGCGCCGGATGACTGCCAGGAACATCTCCGCCTTGGTCGGAAAATGACGGAACAGGGTCGCCTTCGACCCGCCGAAACGATCGAGGATGCGGTTTGTGCTCGCGCCCGCAAAGCCCGCAGCCATGAATTCGGCTTCCGCCGCATCCAGGATGCGCTCGACCACCACGGCCGGATCGCGGCTGTAAACGATCTTGCCCGCCGCGTTCAATATAGTATCAGTACCATGTGGTTCTTTTATAGCCATAGGGAGAGAGTCGCGTCATGAGCGCTTATGTCAAGAACGCATGGTATATGGTCGGCTGGGAAGCCGAAGTGCCACAGGACGGTTTCCTGACCCGCACCATCTTGGACAAGCCGATGCTGTTCTACCGCAGGCAGGATGGCGGCTTCGTCGGCATGGTCGATCGCTGCCCCCATCGCTTCGCGCCGCTCTCCATGGGCAAGCGGGAGGGCGACGCGGTGGTGTGCGGCTATCATGGCCTGGCCTTCGACGAGAGTGGGACCTGCATACGTAATCCCTTTTCCGACCTGATCCCGCCGGGCTGCACCGTCGAGACCTTCGTCATGCACGCCAAAGACACGATCTTGTGGATGTGGCCCGGCGATCCGGCGCGGGCCGATCCCGGCGCCATCGCCGACTTCTCCTGCATGGCGCCCGATGCGCCTATGCCGCAAAGCCCCGGCCATCTCGTCTTCGATGCCAATTACGAGCTGCTCACCGACAATCTCATGGACCTTTCCCATATCGAGTTCGTCCATACCGGCACATTCGGCGGCGGCGGGGTGATCTTTCGGGGGGAACATAGCGTCAGGGAGGAAGGTGACACGCTCTGGTCCAACTGGTGGATGGCCGACACCCGGCCGGGCTGGGCGACCTTCCTGCCGCCGGAAATGAAAACCGATCACTGGCTGCACATGCGCTGGACCGCGCCCGCGTCGATGATGCTGGAGATCGGCCTGTGCCCCGCCGGCGTCGATCCCACACAGGCGCCGATGCCGCCGATGCGCGGCCCCCATATCATCACCCCGGAAACGCAGACCCGCTCACATTATTTCTACGGCTTCTCCGCAATGCAGGGCGAGGACGGCGTGGGCCGCGCCTTCAGGGAAGAGGACCAGCCGATGCTGGAGGCGGTGCAGCGGTCGATGGGCGACACGGATTTCTGGAGCAGGAAGCCGGTAATCCTGAACGTCGACGCCGGCGCGGTGCGCGCCCGACGGCGCCTCATGAAGCTGCGACGGGAGGAAGGGTCGCAAGAGGCGATAGCGGCGGAATAATACCCCGCCCCGCAGGCGGGCGGTCATAGCCGAAAACGGACGGCTGGCCTGTCATGTGCGATGCTCCCGGCTCCGGCCTCGTCGCCCGTCCCGCCGTGCGCAACATCGGCAAAGCCTATGCGCCGGCGAATGCGCCGAAATTCAGAAAGCGCCACTGGCCGTCTTCGCGCTTGACCACCATGGTGATGAACCAGCCACGCGGCGCCTGTCCCGGCAGGCGGAGCTGCGCGTCGCAATTGAGCCAGCCGAGATCACCGATCGCATAGCCCTTGACCGCGCCGGGGAAGACCCCCGCACCCTCGGGCAGTGGATTGACCAGCATGTCGATCATCGCCGCCACCGCTGCCGGGCCAATCGCTCCCGGCAGCGCGCTGCCCGGCCCGCCCATCGCGACATGGGGATCATCCGCCATGAAAGCCCTGACCCCCACCCGGTCCCCCGCCCGCCAGGCGGCGGTCAGGGCCGCCAGCATGTCGGCGAATTCCGCGACCTCCACGCTCGCCATCATGGCCATGTCCTGTCCCCCCATCAGAAGCGGAAGAGCGACTGGGCGTTCTCGTCGAGGATCATCCTCTTCTCAGCCGCGCTCAGATAGGCGTTGGTCTCGATATAGTCGACGATCTCGACCAGGCTCGCGAATATCTCGTCCGACCCCAGGAGCAGCCGGTCCGTGCCATAGCTTTTTTGCACCAGCAGCATCGCCTCGGGCAGATCCTGCACCGACGTGTCGTACCAGAATTTGCGGAAGGGCCGCATCGGGTCGTCCGCCGTGATCGGCGTATCCTTGATCCAGGAAAAGAAATTCATGCCGACCGCCGCCTTGGCGCTCATCGTCAGCCCGCGCTCCAGATTGCGGCGGATACGTTCCCAGGTATAGGGCAAGTAACCGCCGCAGACGGCGAAGATGAATTCGATGTCGGGATAGCGGTGCGACAGGCCCGAGTAGACTATTCGCTGCGCCGCCATCTGGATCTGCGCCATCGATCCGATCGCGGTGTGCAGGCCATATTCGCGCATGCCGTGATGGCACATGGAATGGGCACCGACAGGATGGATATAGGCCTTGGCCTTGCGCCGGTTCATCTCCGCCCAGAACGGTTCGAAAGCCTTGTCGTCGAGCGGCCGGTCCTGGAACAGCGTCGGGAAACAGATGCCGGCGAACCCCAGTTCGTCGAGGCATCGCTGCATTTCGGCGATCGCCTCGTCCACCCAGGGTAGCGGCACCCAGCCGAACGCCTTCATCCGGCCCCCGGTCTGCACGCCGGTTTCGGCGTAGAGATCGTTCACCACCCGCGCGGCGATCACCGCATTGTCCCGGTCGGGCACCTGCGTGTCCAGCGCCGCGGACGACAATATCTGGCAATCGGTATGGGTGTCATCCATCGCCTTCAGTCGGCCCGACAGGTCACTCGACTGGCCGGCATGCTCGGCCTGGCGCAAGCCCATGCCGGCCAGCAGCTTGGTATAGGCCTGGGGATAGTAATGGGCGTGGACGTCGATCCGCATCTGGCTCTCCTGCTTGATGCTCCATCCTAGAGACGCGCGGCGGCTGATTCCCAAATTGCAAAGGGCTATGGGGTCATGGGGCCAGTTTATGCCGCCCGCCTGCCGGACGCGACGATGGCGGTAGCTGCGGCGCGATTATTTCCTTATGTAAGGAATTAACGCCGCTGGAGTCGGCCTGCAGAGGGGGAGGTCTGCCAGTGAAGGAAGCGCCACGACTGGATATCGATCCGTTCGACGACCAGTTTCTGGCTGACCCCTATGCGCATCACGACGCGCTGCGCGATGCCGGGGCGGTCGTATGGCTCGAACCGATCCAGACCTATGCGATGGCGCGGCATGCCGAGGTTGCCGCCGCGCTCAGGGATCATGCCAGCTTCTGCTCGGGCCGTGGCGTAGGCCTGTCCGACTTTGCGCGGGAGGCGCCCTGGCGCCCGCCTTCGCTGCTGCTGGAGGCCGATCCGCCGCTGCATGATCGCATGCGCGGCATCATGAACAAGATCGTGTCGATGGCCGCGATCAAGGCCTTGCGCCCGGTCTGGGCGGCCCGCGCCGGGGAACTGGTGGACAGGCTGGTCGATCGCCGCTGGTTCGACGCGGTCGCGGACCTGGGCGAGGCCTATCCGATGGCGGTGTTTCCCGACACGATCGGGTTGCCGGTCGAGGGCCGCGAAAATCTGCTCCCCTATGCCGCCGCCGTGTTCAACGGTTTCGGCCCGCGCAATCGGGTGTTTGATCGCGGCAATGCCGCCGCCGCGGATGCGATGGCGTGGGTCGCCATGGCCTGCCGCCGCGAAAACCTTCGGCCGGGCGGATGGGGCGCCGCCGTCTACGAGGCGGTTGACCAGGGCGAGTGCACGCCGGAAGAAGCGGAGCGGCTCGTCCGCTCGTTCCTGTCGGCCGGCGTCGACACCACGATCAACGGCATCGCCCATATGATCCTGGCCTTCATCCGCCATCCCGCCGAGTGGGACAGGCTGCGCGCCGACCCGTCGCTCGCGAAAAGGGCGTTCGAAGAAAGCCTCCGCTGGGATTCGACCGTACAGACCTTCTTCCGCACCACGACGCGCGACGTGGAGGTCGCCGGCACGACGATACCGGCGGGAGCGAAGGTCCTGCTGTTCCTCGCCGCCGCCAACCGCGATCCGCGCCGCTGGGATAATCCCGACCGCTTCGCCATCGACCGCGGGACCAGCGGCCATGTCGCCTTCGGCTATGGCATCCACCAGTGCCTGGGCCAGATGGTGGCGCGGCTGGAGGGCGAACTGCTGCTGGAGGCAATGACGCGCCGTGTCGCGGCGATCCGCCCGGCGGGAGAGCCAAGGCGCCGCCTCAACAACACGCTGCATGCCATCGACAGTCTGCCGGTCGAGGTCGTTCCAGCGTAAAGGTACGATCTATTCCGCGAGCTTCGCCTTCAACGCCCGATTTTCGAGGAACAACTCGCCCACGCGCTTGAACAGTCCTTCGCTATAATAGGCCAGCAACGGCAACCGGCTCGCATCCACCCCCGCGTCGCCCGCGAAGCGCGCGATCAGGTCGTCCGTTCCGGTTTCCAGGCTATTGCCCGCTTCCAGCGCCGGGAAGCTGGGCTCGCGCCCGTCCGCCTCGAACCGCCCACGCAGCGCCTTGTGCCGATCGTCGCCATCGTCGAACGTCTCGAACGCAAAGCCTTCGGCCAGACCCGCTTCGCTCAGGAAGATGCGCAGCTTCAGGCAGAAGGGGCAGCTGTTTTTCAGATAGAGGATCGGCTTGCTCATCGCGGTTCCTTGCGTTGTGGCGGCGCAACCCGCGAAAGAGGTCAGTGCCCGGCGGCTTCGGCCGCGATCAGCCCGTCGAGGTGGCGGTTCGCGCGAACCACCGCCTCGTCCAGCCGCAGCATGCCCATCGTCATGCCGCGCGCCTGCGCTATGGCGCGATAGCGATGCTGCGCCTCGATCATCGGCACATCCTCAAGCTCGAACACCGCCTTCATCGATGTCGCCACGCCTGCGGTCAGCGCCTCTATGCCGATCTTCATGTTGCGGCTGTTGCCGAAGAAATAATGGCAGCTTCCGGCGGCTTCCGGCGTCACGATGTGCGGCTGGCGGGAGATGAAGGCACGGTCGCCCGCACCGCCATATTCCGTTACACGCAGGTCCAGCACCATGTCGGCGGGCGCGCGCCAGTGCAGGTCGATCAGCATGTCGATACGCTCGGGCACATCCCCCTCCCACATCATGCGGATGAGACCCGTCACCGGCTCGTCGCGAATGTCGGACGTGGCGACGATATGGCCGTCCTCCTCGCGCGCACTGAATGTCGTGCGGGAGATGGAGCCGGGATTGCCGAGGAAAGGATGGAGAAATTCGGCATGGCTGAGGTCGAGCAGATTGTCGGCCACCAGCCGATAGTCGCTCTCGACCCGCAAATGCCCTCCCGCTGCAATTGCGAACGCAGGGTCGGGGCGCAATTCGGGATGGTCGGGCGGCGGGACATCGGCCGCGCGATCCGGGTCGCCGGGCCAATACCAGATGATCTGGTCCTTTTCCGCCACCGGATAGACGCGGGTTCGCAAGGCGCCGGGCGCGGGCGGCGCGGGGCTGTGGATGCAGCGCCCGTCGCGTGCGAAGCGCAGGCCATGATAGGGACACTCGATCGCGTCGCCGACCAGCTTCCCCTTCGACAACGGTGCGAAGCGATGCGGACAGATATCGTCCATCGCCATCGGATCGCCGGCCTCGCTGCGGTAGAGCAGCACCGGCATGCCCAGCAGCGTGCGCGCCATGGGCGTACGATCGACCTCGCTCGACCAGGCGGCCATATACCAGGCATTATGGAGAAATCCGTCCGTCATGCGCACAGAATATGAGGATTTGCTCGTCACCCCTACTCATATTGGGGAGGCACGCGAGGGCGGGCCTCAGGCGGCGACGTCGGCCGCGACGGCTCGCATTTCGACCTGAGGCAGAAGGGGAGCAAGATAGCCCTCGATCGTCCGGTACAGCCGGGCATGCAGGTCCGG
The DNA here is from genome assembly GCF_044813085.1 of Novosphingobium sp. BL-52-GroH. Lineage (NCBI taxonomy): Bacteria > Pseudomonadati > Pseudomonadota > Alphaproteobacteria > Sphingomonadales > Sphingomonadaceae > Novosphingobium > Novosphingobium sp. BL-52-GroH. Next base: position 631,425 of record NZ_CP171149.1, read on the forward strand.
CGCGTCCAGCAGGCCGTGCATCGCGGCGGAATCGAGCATAGAGCGCACGATGCAGATGGTGTCGCGCGCCGCATTGTCGAGCTGCGCCTCGCTGCACCGGGCGGGATCGACATAGCGGCGGAAGAAGTCGCGGTTCAGCGTCTCGATTTCCCGCTCCAGCGCGTCCAGTTCGGCGGTGCGCGGCAGCCGCTCCTCCTCCAGCTCCAGCACGCGATGCAGCTTGGGCGCATGGCTTTGGAAGTCGATCACCATGTGCATCAGCGCGCTGATGGCGTAGCCAACCGACATGCCGTCGGTTTCGCGCAACATGGCGCGCAGCCCCTCCGCGATCCGCTGATGCTCGCGGGCAACCAGCGCGGCGGTAATCGCCTCCTTCCCCGGAAAATATTGGTAGAGCGATCCGATGCTGACGCCGGCCCGCGCCGCCACGGCATTGGTGTTGAAGCCGGCCAGCCCCTCCGACTCCAGAATGCGAGCAGCGGCATCCAGCACGAATTCCACCGTCGCTGCCGAGCGTTTCTGCACCGGCCGTTTGCGCTGGACCACCTGCATTCCGCGCCCCTCCCCAAACACGAGTAAACCAAACGGAGTATTTGCTCATATTGTGTGAAGCATCGGGGCCGAGTCAATTGGGCACTTTCGGGGAGGGAATGCATGGCGCTGCTGGGGATGCATCATCTGACGGTGCGGTCCGCCGATCTCGACGCGACCGAGGCGTTCGCGCACGATTTCGGCCTGCTGACCGTCGAGAGGAGCGCCGACCGGCTGGTCATGCGGACCGGCGGGGGCGATGCCTTCGCCTATGTCGCGCAGCGGGCCGATGCGCCGGGCTTCATTGGTTTCGCGGTGGAAGCGGAGAGCGAGGCGGACCTGCGCCATGCGGTGGAACGCCATGGCGCGACGCCGATCCGGGACCTGCACACCCCCGGCGGCGGCAAGGCGGTATCGCTGACCGATCCCAATGGGTTCCGCGTCGACCTGGTCACCGGCATCGCCCGGTCCCATGCGGCCGGCCGCGATCCGGACCTTGCCCATAACGTACCCGGCGCCCAGACCCGCATTGGCGGCAACCAGCATCGTCGACCACTAGGACCGCCGCATACCTACAGGCTCGGTCATCTGGGATTGTTCGTCACCAGCTTCAGGGAGACCGCCGCGTGGTATGAGGCGAGGCTCGGCATGATCGGCAGCGACGTCTATCATGCGCCAGACTTGCCGCAGGCGAAGATCGTCGGCTTCTACCGGCTGAATCGGGGCGAGGATTGGGTCGACCATCATATGCTGGCGCTGATGCAGCGGGAGGTCCCGGACCTGCATCATGCCAGCTTCGAGGTGCAGGACTATGAAGCCCAGTTCGTCGCCCACCGCTATCTGGAGGCGCAGGGCCATGAACTGATATGGGGCGTGGGACGGCATCCACATGGCAGCCATGTGTTCGACGTCTGGCGCGATCCAAACGGCCACCGGTTCGAGACATTCAGCGACACCGACCTGCTCAATGCCCGCGAGCCGACCCACGTCCACGACATTTCCACTGTCCAGATGGATGTGTGGCGCTCCGACCCGCCTGATCGCTATTTTGCCTGAAGGATTTGCATGACCGAATTTCATGACGCGACCGGGCTGGCGCTCGGCAGTTTCGGCTTTGGCACCTATGCCGCTGGGGGGCGCAGATTTCCAGGGCTGGTCCAGCCCGACGGGACGCTGTTCGACCTGTCCGACCGCTGGCACGATACCCACGCGATGCTCGACGACTGGGATCGTACGCTCGACCTGCTGGTCGAGATCGCGGCGAAGGGCGGCGAAACGGGGCTGCGGCTGGACACGGTCGAACCGCTGCCGCCGCTCGCCCATCCCAACATGCTGTGCGCCGGCGCCAATTATCGCGTCCATGTGGCGGAGATGATGACGCATAACCGCTTCAACCAGCATAATCGCCAGCCGGGCGAGGATGACGCCGCCTTCTTCGCGCGCAACCTGGTCGAGGTCGACCGGCGCGCACGGGAGGGGATGCCCTTCTTCTGGACCAGCCTGCATTCCGCGTTGGCGGGCGCGAACGCCACCATCCCGCTCCCGCTGGTGGGGGACAGCCACGACTGGGAACTGGAGTTCGGCGCGGTGATCGCCAGGGGCGGTCGCCATCTGCGGCCCGACGAGACCAACGCCCTGGTCGCGGGCTATGTGATGTGCAACGATCTGGGCACGGTGAGCGAATTTCGGCGCACCGACGTCAACTGGGGCTACGACTGGGTCAGCAAGCACCAGCCCAATTTCAAGCCGACCGGCCCCTTCATCGTGCCCAAGCAGTTCGTGAAGCTGGACGAGGTCCGCATCCTGCTGAAGATCAACGGCGCGGTGAAGCAGGACTGGCCGATCAGCGACATGATCTTTTCGGTCGAACAGCTGTTGTCCTACGCGTCGGAACGCATCAATCTTATCCCCGGCGACATGCTGATTACCGGATCGCCGCCGGGCAATGGCGCGATGCACGGTCATTTCCTGAACGCCGGCGACGTGATCGAAAGCGAGATCAGGTTCCTCGGGCGGCAACGCAATGCGGTTATCGCCGAGGATGCGCAGGGCCGCTCCCCCACTTATGGAAAGTTCCCCGCCACATGACCCTTGCCGTCCGGAAAGTCCTGATCGTTGGCGGCGGTCTCGCCGGTCTCTCTGCCGCGATCGCGCTAGGCGAGGCAGGGGCAAAGGTCACCGTCATCGACCTGCATGGCCAGGCCGATGGCGCCTCGATCGCCATCACCAACCGCGCGGTCGACGCGTTGGCCGAGTTGGGCGTGCTCGACGCCTGCGTGGCGGCGGGCACGGTGCCGGGTGGTGGCGGGTCGCTCTTCGCCGGGATGATGAACGCGGCGGGCGAGCCGCTGCCGATCCCCGCGCCGCCCGGCCGCCCGGACGATGGCCTGCCTGCGCTCGTCGCGATATACCGCCCCGAACTGGCGCGCATCCTGAGCGATGCCGCCCGCGCGGCGGGGGCGGAAATCCGGACCGGCACGACCTTCACGGCGCTGGCTGACCAGGGCGACCATGTCGCGGCGAGCTTCCGCGAGGGCGCGGACGAGACGTTCGATCTGGTGATCGGCGCGGACGGCACGCGATCGGCCGTGCGCGAGGCGATCATCCCCGACATCCGCCCGGACTATACCGGCTGGATGAGCTTTCGCGTCGTGCTGGAGGACGGGCCGGAGGGGCAGCCGGGCTTCTTCATGCAGCCCGATGGCGACATGGTCGCGACCACTCGCCTGCCGGGCAACCTCGTCTATCTGGCGGCGGGCGAGAAGATGGACAATCGCCGCCTGTCGCAGGGCGAGGCGACCGAGATATTGGGGCGGGTGCTCGACCGCTATACGGCGCCGCTGGTGCGCGGCATCCGCACGCGGCTGGCGGACGGGCCGCACATCATCGCCCGCCCGTTCGAATGGCTGATGGTAGGCAAGCCCTGGCATCGCGGCCGCATCGTCGTCATCGGCGACGCCGCCCATTCCACCACCGCCAACCTGTCGTCGGGTGGATCGATGGCGATCGAGGACGGGGTGGTGCTGGCGCAGGAGCTGGCGAACAACGCCGATGTGGAGGCGGGCCTGACCGCCTTTGCGGAACGGCGTTACGAACGTACCCGCATGGTCGTGGAAACCAGTGTCGCACTGCTCAAACTGCAGGAGCGCGGCGCGCACCCCGCCGAGGGAGGCATGATGCGGATGCAGGCGGTGGGCGCGCTGATGCAGCCTTATTGAGGGCGCCGACCGACCGGCCGGTCGGCCCGGCACGACACTGATAAACAGGCCGGCGTTAACGGCGCGACGGTGTGCCGACATCGCCGCCGAGCGGCGGAAAGTTCTCGATGCCATCCGCACGCTCAAGATGGCGCATCCCGCTCATGCCTATGTTCGGGGCAACACGGCGAAACGCTACGAATGGCTGGCCCGGTCGCCTGAGGTATCCCGGGTGCGGGAAGCTTTTGGCGAAAACGTCCTTGCTCCTGCAAAAGGCGACCGCGCACGTCGGAACGGTCATTCCCGCGGACATATTCGTAGAACGAAGTTTCGTAATAACGCTGGACTCGAAGGACCGGATCAAGCCCATAGACTATGGAGAGGTTCCAGCCCCAGTCCAGGAAGGCCATTGATGGTACAAGCAGACAGGCGCAGGGTCATGGCGGGCGCCGGAGCCCTAGTCGTCGCGACGGTGTTGCCCCTGCCCGCCCGCCTGCGCGCATCATCGTCGGCCGATGCCCAGGCATTGGAGCCCAACGCCTTCGTGCGGATTGGCACAGATGGTGTCGTGACGGTCATCATAAAGGCGGTGGAGTTCGGACAAGGCGCGGCGACCGGGCTCGCCACGCTGGTGGCTGAGGAACTCGATGCGGACTGGGCCAAGGTCCGGCTCGAATTCGCACCCAACGACAATACGCGCTACGCCAACCAGCGCATGGGTACGATGGCGGTCGGCGGCTCTACCACGATGGCGAGCGCATGGATGCAGATGCGCAAGGCCGGCGCGACGGCGCGGTTGCTGCTCGTAACGGCCGCCGCCCGGCGCTGGAGCGTGCCGGTGTCCGCGGTCACCACCGATCGCGGCACGCTGCGCGCAGGCCGGCATGAGGCGGCTTACGGCGACCTTGCCGCGGCAGCAGCACTTTTGCCTGTGCCCGAGGACGTGGCGCTCAAGGCGCCAGCGCAGTTCCGGCTCATCGGCAAAGTCGCCCCACGCCCGGACTCCGCGCCCAAGTCGGACGGTTCGGCCATTTTTGCGATGGACATGCGCCACGAGGGTCTCGTCCACGCGGTGATGGCGCACCCGCCCGCATTCGGCGCCAGGGTGGCACACTTCGAGGGCGCGGCCGCGCTGGCGGTGCCCGGCGTGCGCAAGGTCGCGCAGGCCGGCAATGGCGTGGCGGTCTATGCAGACAGCATGGCGGCCGCGCTAAAGGGCCGCCGCGCGCTCGACGTGGAATGGGATACCACCGGCGCGGAGACGCGAACCTCGGAACAACTCGAGGCCGAAGCCATGCGCCTTGCCGCGCTCCCCGGCCATGCCGTTGTGGAGACTGCCCCCTTCCCCGCCGACCTGTCCGCCGGATCGCGCGTGGTCGAGGCGAGTTTCGTGCTCCCCTATCTCGCCCATGCGCCGATGGAGACGCTCAACGCCACGATGAAAGTCACTGGTGACCGCCTCGACGTCTGGGCGGGCAGCCAGTTCCAGGTGCTCGAACCCGCCGCCATGGCCGAGGAACTGGGCATCGCCGAGGACAAGGTGCTGCTCCACCAGTGCTACGCCGGCGGCAGCTTCGGCCGCCGCGCTACGCCCGGTCGCGAGTTCGGGCATGAAGCCGGCAAGGTCTGCGCCGCATGGGGCGGACCGCAGCCGGTCAAGTTCGTCTGGACGCGCGAGGACGACCTGACCGGCGGCTTCTACCGCCCGATGATGGTCCACAAGGTCCGCGCCGCGATCGGCGCCAACGGCACGATCCTGGGCTGGGACCACCGGATGGCGGGCCAGTCGATCGTCGCCGGCACGCCGTTCGAGGCAGGCGCGAAGAAGCGCGGCTACGACCAGATGATGGTCGAGGGCGCGAACGAGACCGGCTACCGCATGGCAGCCCACCGCCTGGGCGTCAGCGAGATGGCGAGCCGCATCCCGGTCAACTGGTGGCGCTCGGTCGGCGCGAGCCACACCGGCTTCGTCATCGAGACGATGATCGACCGGCTGCTCGCCAGCGCCGGGCTCGACCTGATCGACGGCCGCATCGCCCTGCTGGAGGACGAGCGTGCCGGCATCGTAGTCCGTCGCGTTGCCGAGATCGCCGACTGGAAGCGTCCCCGCCCTGCGGGCAGAGCGCTCGGGGTCGCCTACGTCAAGAGCTTCGGCACGCACGTCGCCCAGATCGCCGAGGTGTCGCGCGGTGAGGACGGGTTGCCGCGCGTCCACAAGGTCTGGTGCGCGGTCGATTGCGGCTTGCCGATCAACCCCGACAACATCCGCGCGCAAGTAGAGGGCGGCATCGGCTTCGCGCTCGGCCATGCGCTTCATGCCGAGATCGTGCTGGGAGAAGGCGGTCGGGTGATGCAACGTAATTTCGACGATTATCCCTCGCTGCGCATGGGCGAGATGCCCGACGTGGAAGTGGCGATCATCACCAGCGAGGCCAACCCGACCGGAATCGGCGAACCGCCGGTGCCTCCCCTGGCCCCTGCCGTCGCCAGCGCGTGGCGGGTGCTGACCGGACAGGTCATCGAGCGCTTGCCCTTCGCCCGCGCCATCCGGGAGGCCGGCGCATGACCACCGCTTTTACGCTCAACGGAAAGCCCGTGACGGCCGAGGCCGAGGCGGACACGCCGCTGCTGTGGGTGCTGCGCGACGAACTGGGCCTTACCGGCACCAAGTACGGCTGCGGCGTCGCCCAGTGCGGAGCCTGCACCGTCCATGTCGAGGGGGGGACGCGCCGCTCGTGCGTCACGCCCATCGGTACGGTCGCGGGCAAGTTGGTGACGACGATCGAGGGCGCCGCCGGTGTCGATGGCACCGCCGGGCGGGTCGCCAAGGCCCTCCAGCGCGCCTGGATCGAACTCGACGTGCCGCAGTGCGGGTTCTGCCAGTCGGGCCAGATCATGGCCGCGATCGTACTGGTGGGGCAGGTCGCCGAGCCTTCCGACACCGACATCGACGCCGCCATGGCTGGCAACATCTGCCGCTGCGCGACGTACCTGCGCATCCGCAAGGCGATCAAGCTGGCGGCCTCGCGCCTGCGGGAGGCAAGCTGATGCGTATCGCCCATGTCGCCCTCGCCAGCAGTCTCGCGCTGGCTTCCGCTACGGTCGTCGCCAAAGTGGCGGACGGCGGATCGGTTACCTTGCGCGCGCCCTCCGCCTTCGCGGACATCCGCGACGGGAAGATGCGCTCGCTCGCGCTTTTCGCCGAGATGGGCAAGGTCATCCAGCATCCGCGCTGCATGAACTGCCACCCGCGCACCGACAGCCCGACGCAGGGCGACACGATGCGGCTCCACGGACCGCCGGTGACACGCGGACTGGACGGCCACGGCGTTACGGCCATGCGCTGCCAGACCTGCCATGGCGACGCCAACGTCTCGTTCGCCGGCGAGCGCGGAAGCATTCCCGGCGATCCGCACTGGCACCTCGCCCCGCGCGATATGGCCTGGCAGGGCAGGACGCTCGGGCAAATCTGCCGGCAGATCAAGGACCCCGCCCGCAACGGCGGCAAGAGCCTGGCCGCGCTGGTCGAGCACAACCGGGACGACCACCTCGTCGGCTGGGCCTGGAACCCCGGCGAAGGCCGCAAACCCGCTCCCGGCACGCAGGCCCGCTTCGGCGATCTCACGCAGGCGTGGGTCGAGGCCGGGGCATACTGCCCGGACTGAGGCGCCCGGCCCGGACGCGCACCCGCAAGGCGAGACAGGTTTACACGGTTTACACGGTCCGGAGGGGAAAGGTGTCCCTTGGGGCCGGGGATGTGTCGCCCTGCGCCAAAAAGCGTCGCCTTGTGCGCATCGCGCACGCTCCCGGCCTGTCGACGCGCGCGAGTAACGGGGTTTGGCCGGTAGCTCCATCCCGCGAAAGTAAGCCGCCGAGGAAGGTGTAGGAAAACGGATTGTGACTGGCCGGCCGGGCGGAGACGAAAGCAGTCCGCCCGGCGGGATCAGCATCGTCTCGTTGCGAGATAGGCGCGGCCGTCGGCGGTTAAGGCAAACGACGTCGGCCGGTGACGGATCGGCCGCACCGACCCGTCACCGGCACCCGTGCCGGCGCTACTTGCGCAGCTTGTAGACCACCAGCGCGTCGGACAGCTTGGTGCCCGCGAAGGCGTTGCCGCCTGCGGCGATGGCGAGGTACTGCTGGCCATCGACCTCGTAGCTGGCGGGAACCGACATGCCCGGCGCGGGGAGGTCGACGTTCCAGACCTGCCTGCCGGTGCGGATGTCGAAGGCGTGGAACTTGGAATCCAGCGTGGCGCCGACGAACACCAGTCCGCCTTTGGTCGAGGTCGGGCCGCCAACGGTGGGCGAGCCCCAGTTGAGGAACGCGGGCACCGTCATGCCGAAGCGGTGCGACTGGCCGAGCGGCACCTGCCAGACGATCCTGCCACTGCTCATGTCGAGCGCCGTCAGCGTACCCCACGGCGGCGGCATGCACGGAATGCCGAGCGGCGAGAGGAAGAACTCACCGCTGGCGATGAGGTTGGAGTTCGGCAGCTCACGGGTCATGAAGTCGCCGTTCTTGAAGCCCTTGGGCTTCTCACGGATCGCCATGGTGGAGGCGAGGTTGTCGGTCTTGACGACGAGCAGGTTGGTGACCGGATCATATGTCGCGCCGCCCCAGTTGGTGCCGCCCATGGAACTCGGCACGGTGAGCGCACCCTTTGCGTCGGGCGGCGTGAACGGCCCATCGTAGCGCAGCGAATCGAACTTGGCACGGCACCAGGCGCGGTCGATCGGAGTGAGCCCGAACATCTCGCCGCGCGTCACGCTGGTCTTGGCGAAGGCCTCCGGCAGCACCGGGATCGGCTGCGTGGGCGAGGCATGTTCTCCTGGAACGCGGGAGGCGGGCACCGGCGTCTCGCGCACCGGGAAGACCGGCTTGCCGGTATCGCGGTCGAGCACGAAGACGAGGCCGCTCTTGGTGGGCTGGATGACCACGTCACGAAGGCGCCCGTCCTTGCGGATGGTGACGAGCATCGGGTTGGTCGGGAGGTCGTAGTCGAACAGGTCGTTGTGGACGGTCTGGTAGTGCCAGCGCACCTTGCCCGTCTTCACGTCGACCGCGACGACCGCGTCCGAATAGGGAATGTCGAAATTGCGCGTCGCCGAATAATAGTCCGGCGAAGGGCTGGTGGTAGCCAGGAACACGAGCCCGCGCCCCGGATCGCCCGAGAGCAGCGACCAGATATTGGCCGCGCCGGTATCGCGCTCGTGGCCTGCGGGGATGGGATCGAACTCCCACAGCATCTCGCCGGTACGCGCGTCGAAGCCGCGGGTGATGCCGTCGGCCGCGTCGCGCAGGTTGTCGCGCGCGCCGGTGGCGGCAACGACCACGCCGTTAATGATGATCGGGGGCGAACTGGCCGGGACCGGCCCCTCGCCGCGCGGGTCGAAATCGGTGTGCGAGACGTAGCCGGGATGGCCCTTGCCCGCACCGAAGTCCTCGCACGGCCGGCCGGTGGCGGCATCGAGCGCGACGATCGCGCGGTCGCCGGAGGATCGGTAGATGCGGTCCGCGCAGACGGCTCCGGCCTTCGCCTCCGGGTCGTGCCAGTAGGCGACGCCGCGGCAGTGCTTGGGCGCCATCTCGCCCTTGAACAGCGCCGGTCTGCCGCCCGAAGCCTTGAACGGATCGAAGGCCCAGCGCTGCGTGCCGTTGGCCGCGTCCACCGCGATCACCCGGTCGAACGGGGTGCAGTAATAAAGCGTGCGGCCGACCACGAGCGGGATGAACTCCATGCGCGTGCCGGAGTAGGTGTCGCCGTCCTTGAAGTCGCCCGAGTGGTGAGTGAAGGCGACTTCGAGGTTGCCCACGTTGGCCGGAGTGATCTGGTCGAGCGCCGACCACTGGCTGCCGCCCGGATCGCCGCCAGTGCCGGACCAGTCGCCGCTGCGGCCGGTGCTGCGCTCGATCACCGCGCCCTCGCCCGAAAGCGCGCGCGCCGCATCACCGAAGCGCGGCTGCGGCACGGGCACGGTGGCCAGCGTCCAGATGCCGAACGCAAGGAACGCGGCGAGCAGCGTGTAAAGGATGGGATGCCTACGCAAGCTTCTCTGAAACTTCACAATTCGCCTCTATCTCAAGAGCTGGCAGGCCGTCCGCGGACGGAGTCGTAACCGACCCCTCGCCATGCTGCACTACGTCATATTGCGCGGTTTCCAGTGCTTGCGGGGCGCTGGAGGCGGAATGATCGACTGCCGAACAACTTTACATACCGACCCCGCGATTTGGCAGAATCGCCTCAGCATTGCGCCTCCTTTCCAAGAACATTTCAGGGGGTTTCCATGAGACTGAGGACTCTTCTCAAGCTGACAGCGTGCGCCGGCGCCATGCTGTCCGCGCCGGCTTTCGCCGACGAGGCACGGGACGCGCCGCAAGCGTCGTCTTCCGGGCCGGGCGACATCGTCGTCACCGCGCAGCGCCGCGAACAGAACCTGCAGGACGTGCCGGTGGCCATCACCGCGTTCTCCAGCGACGATGTCGAGCGCCTCGGCATGGACGACATCTTCGACGTCGCCAACTTCGTGCCCTCGACCCACATCACGCAATCCTCGTTCAAGGCGACCGCGACCTACTTCATCCGCGGCATCGGTACGCTCGACATCACCACGACCAACGATCCGCCAGTCACGATCTACGAGAACGACCTGATCGTCGCCCGCTCCAACGCCAACAACATCGGCCTGTTCGACGTCGAGCGCATCGAAGTCCTTCGCGGGCCGCAGGGCACCCTGTTCGGCCGCAACACCAGCGGCGGCGCGGTCAACGTCATCCTCAAGAAGCCCACCGCCGACTTCGGTGGCTATGCCGAAGCCTCCTACGGCAGCTACGACAAGGTCCGCGTCAAGGCGTCGATCAACGCGCCGATCAGCGACACGGTGCTGACCAAGACCAGCGGCTTCTGGGTCAACGACCCCGGCTTCATCAAGAACGACGCCAACGGCGACACGCTGGGCGGCGAGAAGAACTGGGGCGTGCGCGAGGACATCCGCCTGCTGCCGACCGACACGATGACCTGGGACCTTTCGGCCAGCTACACCCGCAGCGACGGCCTCGGCTTCCCGCTTTCCCCCACGGGCGAACCGGCCAAGAACATCTACAGCCCGCCGCCCGCGAACTACTACCACACCGTCCAGGGCGTGCCCGTGGGCGATTGCGGTTCCGACCCGATGGCCGCATGGGCGGCCGGCCGGGGCGGCGCCTGCTCGGTCGCGCGTTCGCTGGGCCTCGGCTCGGTGATGGACTTCAAGACCGACACCGGCGACCTTCAGGTGCTCTACGGCTTCCGCCAGTACTGGGCGACCTACAGCTTCCCGATCGGCACTGTCGACAACGCGCCCTACGGCAACTCCAACCTGTTCTCGGACGGCTACGGCTACTCGCATAGCGGCGAGATCAAGTGGGCGGCCTCGGCTCTCGACGGCAAGATCGAATACGTCACCGGCCTCTACTACCTGAACCTCGTCGACGAGAACCGCCTCTCCAACGCCTCCGCGACCGGCTCGACCATCCGGTACACGCAGGACATCAAGATCCACACGACGACCAACTCCTACGCGGCCTATGCCCAGGCGGACATCAAGCCCGTCGACGGCATCACCGTGACGCTCGGCGGACGCTTCACGCACGACGTCAAGGAACTCGCCTACATCCCGATGAGCGAGGTGAACGCGCCCACCATCTCCACCGAGGACGTGATCGCGCGGGGCCAGCCCACCAAGCTGACCTCCAACCGCTTCACCCCGCGCGTGGCGGTGCAGTACGACTTCTCGCGCGACGTGAACGTGTTCGTCTCGGCCACCAACGGCTTCAAGGCCGGCGGCTGGAACGCCCGCGTAAGCAACCCGAGCCTGGTCATCGCCGTCGATCCCGAGAAGGTCTGGTCCTACGAGGCGGGCCTGCGCTCGCAGTTCCTCGACGGGCGCGCCAAGGTCAACCTGACCGGCTTCTACCAGAAGCTGAAGGGTTACCAGAACACGGTTCAGGTCTTCCTCGACAGCAGCAGCACGCTGACGACCCTGCTCCAGAACATCGCCGACGTGCGGACCATGGGCATCGAATTCGACACCAGCTTCGAAGTCACTCGCGGCCTGCTGCTGAGCGCGACCGGCAGCTACCTCGACGCCAAGTACCTGAAGACGTACATCTTCCCGAACGTCCCGGCCTCGGCGCAGCTCTCGGACTCGGAAATCCCGACACAGGCACCCAAGTTCCAGATCACCGCGGGTCCGACCTACGTCATGGACATGGGCAAGGACAGCACGCTGACCTTCTCGGGCCTGTGGCGTCACATGTCGCCCTACCAGATCTCGATCCTGAACCCCGTCCGCACCAAGACCCAGGACATGCTCGACGCCAGCGTCCGCTACGACATGGGCTCGTGGTACGGCAGCCTCGCCTGCACCAACTGCACCAACCAGCACGCCTACATGCTGGCACTCGCCAACCGCGTCTACCCGATGGACCCCCGCCGCGTCACCGCGACCGTGGGCCTGAAGTTCTGACGTAGCGCAAGCAACGCGCGCCGCCGGTCATGGGGGCCGGCGGCGCGTGACCGGTTTTAGGAAGAAGGAGCCCTCCGATGATGCTCGCCCGTCTTGCGACCCTTGCCGGAGGGCTCCTCCTTTGCGCATCCCCGGCGGCCGCCGCCTCCGACACGACGCCCGCCTTCGCAATCTGCACCAAGGCCGAGTGCCGCGCGCCCGACAGTCTCGACCGGGCCCACGTCGCGCTCGGCAAGGACGCGGTGGCCTATCCCGGTCTTCGCTACGCCACGCTGCTGGGCTTTCGCCCGCTGACGATGGATCTCTATCTTCCCGCCAAGCGTGGCGGGAAGCCGCTGCCCGTCATCGTGCTCATCCACGGCGGCGGCTGGCTGTTCGGCAACCCCCGATCCGAGGCCGGTTTCGCCGACCTGCCAAAGCTGCTGGGCGAGATCGCCGCGCAGGGCTTCGCGGTCGCCTCGGTCGAATACCGCTTCGCCAGCGAGGCCCCCTTCCCGGCCGCGCTCAAGGACGTGAAGACCTCGATCCGCTGGCTGCGCGCCCATTCCGGTGAATTCGGCCTCGACCCCGACCGCTTCGTGACCTGGGGCGGCTCGGCGGGAGGCCAGCTTTCGGCCATCGCCGCCACCACCTGCGGCGTCGCCAAGTTTGAGCCCGACATCAACCCCAAGGGCGGCTGGAAGCCGGGCGCGGTGCTCGACGCGCCGCCCGCTACGGTCTCCGACTGTGTGCAGGGCGCGGTCGCATGGTATGGCGCCTTCGATTTCACGCAGCCGATCGGCGGCCCCTTCCCGATCGGGCAGCACCCCTACTTCGCCTGCAAGCCCGAGGGCTGCACGCAGGAGGAACTGGAAAACCCCTCCGCCGCGCACTATCTCGACGCGAAGGACCCGCCGATGCTGCTGGTCCACGGCGATGCCGATGCCTCCGCGCCTCCTGCGCAGAGCCGCCATTTCCTCGAACTGCTCAAGGCCAACGGCATCGAGGCGGAGCTGGTCATGGTGCCCGGCGCCGACCACGGCTTTCGCGCCGCCACCGACGAGGCGACGCTGAAGGCGCACCAGCAGGCGCTCGCGGCATCGCTCGCCTTCACCCGCAAGGTCACTGCCCGATGAGGAAATCCCTGATCGGCGCCGCGCTCGTCCTGCTCTGCGCGGTCGGCGCGATGGCGGCGGACGACGGCCGCTTCTGGCTGCGCTGGACGGGCCGCGTTCCGGCGATGACGGGCCTCGCGCCCGCCGCTGGAGCCAACGCCGTTCCCCCTGAACGCGCGACGATCGCCGGACCGGGCGCGCCCGCCATCCCGCGCTGCGCGCCGAGCCCGGCGCTCGTCGAGGCCGACCTTGCGGCCACCCGCTACCTCACCGTCCGCAAGACCGAGGCGTTCCTCGTCTGGCACGAGGGCTGCCTCGTTTCCGAACACTACGTCACCGGCGATGCCGCCACCCCGCGCGCCGCCGGGGCCATGGCCAAGTCGCTCGAGGCGCTGGCCGCGGGCCGCGCGATACGCGAGGGCGTGATCCCCGGCCTCGACGCGCCGGTCGCCGCGACCTTGCCCGAATGGCGCGGCGATGCCCGGGCGAAAATCCGCTGGCGGGACCTCCTCTCGATGCATGCCGGACTGCAGTGGTATCGGCAGGAGGCATCGCCCTTCAGCGACTTCCAGCGCATCATCATCGGCAGCGACTACGCCCCGCGCGCGCTGGCGCTGAAATCCATCGCCGCACCGGGGGCGTTGTTCGACTACTCCGCCTGGACGTACGACGTGCTCGGCCTCGCGCTCGCCCGTGCCGGCGGGGCGCCTTACGAGACGCTGGCCTCGCGCTGGCTCTCCGCGCCGCTGGGCCTGCATCCGATGAAAGTCTACGTCGACCGCCCCGGCGGCAACGTCCACGCCAACTGCTGCCTGTGGAGCCGCGCCGACGACTGGGTGCGCCTCGGCGCACTCCTCGTCACGGAATCGCGCCAGCCCCGCCTGCTTCCGCCGGGTTTCGTCGAGGAAATGCGCCAGGGCGGCCCGGACCAGCCCAATTACGGCCTCGGCGTCTGGCTCGGAAGCCCCTACCGGCCCGAACGCCGCATCGCGAGCCCGCGCAATCCCTATCCCACGCCGGTCAAGTCGGTCATCAGGCAGTCCGAACCCTTCCTCGCGGGCGACGTCATGGTCTTCGAGGGCGTCGGCCAGACCAAGACCTGGGTGATCCCCTCGCGCGGGTTGGTGATCGTCCGCTTCGGCGCCGCCCCCGAGGACTGGGACGATGCCAGGGTGCCCAACCTCTACCTGAAGGCGCTGGGTTCGTGAGGCTCTGGATCGCGGCGCTGCTGCCGCTCCTCGCCGGCTGCGCGGCTACGGTGGACGAGGCCCGCCTGCTGGAGGAACGCCGCGCCTGGTGGGCCGCTCCCGATCATGCGCTGAAAGTCGATGGCCTGCGCCCACTGGAACGCGTGCGCGGCGGGCCAAGCGAGGCTATGCCCGTCGCCACCGGACGCGCCGGCGCTCTGCTCGCCGCTGCGCAACGGGCCATCGGCAACCACGGGACGGCCGCGCTGCTCGTCTGGCACGGCGGCGTGCTGCAGTTGGAGCACTACGGCGAAGGCTTCGGGCCGGACATGCTCTCCGCCCCCGCATCGATGCCCAAGCCGGTGCTGGCGCTGGCGGTCGGCGCGGCGGTTGACCGGGGACTGATCGACATCGACGCTCCCGTCTCGCGCTGGATAACCGAGTGGCGCGGCGATCCCCGCGGCGCGATCACCCTGCGTCAGGCGATGCAGATGCGCTCCGGCCTCGTGAAGTACGGCGCAGCCACCAAGGGCGGCGACGGCGAGGCGCAGATGCTCGGCACCCGGCTCGAGGACCTGGTGCTGAGCACGCCGCTGGCCCGCGAACCCGGCACACGCTTCGACTACAACAACACCGACAACGCGCTGACCATGCTCGTCCTCCAGCGCGCGGTCGGCCAGCGTTATGCCAAATGGCTGTCGCGCATGGTGTGGCAACCGATGGGCGGGGGCGACGCCTTCGAATGGCTCGACCGCCCGCATGGCATGGCGCGCACGTTCTGCTGCCTGCTCGCCCGGCCGCGCGATTGGGTACGCGTCGCCCGGCTCATCAAGGACGGCGGGACGGCCCGGGGCCGGCAGGTGATCTCGAAGGCATGGCTGGCAGCGATGACCGCGCCGTCGCCAACCAATCCCAACTACGGATTGCAGATCTGGCGGGGATCGCCCTACGCTCCGACCCGTAGCTACGGCAGCGGCGCCGCCCCGCCGCTCCCCATCGGCGAGCCCTTCGCGGCGGACGACATGCTGATCTTCGATGGCGCCGTGGGCCAGCGGGTCTATATTTCGGCCTCGCGCGATCTCGTGATCGTGCGGATCGGCGATTTCGCGGCGGACTGGGTCGATTCCCGGCTTCCCAATGCCGTCCTGCGCGTCCTGGACGAAACCGGGGGCTGACCGGACTACGAACAAATCCGCATCGCCAGTCGCGGGGAGGCGGCCGCACGGCAAGGGAGGAGGCATGACATCCAACGCCTACGAAGACTGGATCGGAAACACCCGCACCCTGCGCGACACCCTGGCGAGCGGCACGGCCGAGCGCCTGCTGGGCGCCATCGACTCCCGCCCGCTCGATCCCTGCGCGGGCGCGCTGCTGCTCGGCCACTGGCTCTGCTTCCGCCCGGAGATGGTGCGCAGCCGCACCGGGATCGACGGGCATCCGATGAAGGGCGACTTCCTGCCCCCCGTCACCTTGCCGCGCCGGATGTGGGCGGGCAGCCGCGTGGCCTGGAAGCGCGCGATCCCGCTCGACCTGCCGATGGTGCAGCTATCCACCATCGAGTCCGTCACCACCAAGTCCGGCCGCAGCGGCGACCTCGTCTTCGTCACCGTCCGCCACGAGGTGTCCGGCGAGGACGGCCCGGTCCTCACCGAACACCAGGACATCGTCTACCGCGAGGCCACGGCCGGCGCGGCGCCCGCAGCCGCTGCCGAGCGGGTTTGCGACCTGCCGTGGTCGACGCCCTTCGCCGCCGACCCGGTGCTGCTGTTCCGCTACTCCGCGCTGACCGGCAATTCTCACCGCATCCACTACGACCGCCCCTACGCGCTGGCGGAGGAGGGCTACTCCGCCCTCGTGGTCCACGGTCCGCTGACCGCCACGCTGCTCCTCGACCATCTCGTCGCGCGCGCCGGCAAGACGCCCCGCAGCTTCGCCTTCCGGGGCGCCAGGCCGCTGTTCGATACCGACGCCATCACGCTGGGCGCGGCGCCTCCGGGCGCGGATGGCACCGCCCGGATGCAGGCCACCAACGGCCAGGGCGCGCTCTGCATGAGCGCTACCGCACAGTTCGACTGATTATACCAAGGACATCCGAATGCCCGCCGATCTTCCCGACGATACCTATACCCCGATCCGCGATGCCATCCGCGCGCTCTGCGCCGACTTCCCCGACGAATATTTCCGCAAGATCGACGAGGAGCGCGGCTATCCCGATGCCTTCGTCGATGCGCTGGCGAACAACGGCTGGCTGGCGGCGCTGATCCCCGAGGAGTTCGGCGGTTCGGGTCTCGGCCTCGCCGAAGCCTCTGTCATCATGGAGGAAATCAACCGCTGCGGCGGCAATGCCGGGGCCTGCCACGGCCAGATGTACAACATGAACACGCTGCTGCGCCACGGCTCGGCCGAGCAGAAGGCGCTCTACCTGCCCCGCATCGCCAGCGGCGAATTGCGCCTGCAGTCGATGGCGGTGACCGAGCCGACCACCGGCACCGACACCACCCAGCTCAAGACGACCGCCGTGAAGAAGGACGGCCGCTACGTCGTCAACGGCCAGAAGGTTTGGATCAGCCGCGTGCTGCACACCGACCTGATGATCCTGCTCGCCCGCACCACTCCGCTCGACCAGGTAGCCAGGCGCAGCGACGGGCTCTCGATCTTCCTCGTCGACGTCAAGCAGGCGATGCGCGGCGGTATGGACGTGCGCCCCATCCCCAACATGGTCAACCACGAGACCAACGAGTTGTTCTTCACTGACTTGGAAATTCCCGAGGAAAGCCGGATCGGCGAAGAAGGCAAGGGTTTCAAGTACATCCTCGACGGGCTCAACGCGGAACGCACCCTCATCGCGGCCGAATGCATCGGCGACGGCTACTGGTTCGTCGACCGCGCGGCGCAGTATGCCGGGACGCGCGAAGTCTTCGGCCGCCCGATCGGCCGGAACCAGGGCGTGCAGTTCCCGATCAGCGAAGCCTACATCGAAGTCCGCGCCGCCGACCTCATGCGGTTTCGGGCTTGCGAGCTGTTCGACGCCCACCAGCCCTGCGGCGCGGAGGCGAACATGGCCAAGTACCTTGCCGCCAAGGCCAGTTGGGAGGCGGCCAACGCCTGCATGCAGACCTTCGGCGGCTTCGGCTTCGCCAACGAATACGACATCGAGCGCAAGTTCCGCGAGACGCGCCTCTACCAGGTCGCGCCGATCAGCACGAACCTGATCCTCTCCTACACGGGCGAGCACGTGCTGGGCATGCCGCGCTCGTTCTGAGCGCTCCCGGCAGGGCCCCGATCCTCCCGCCCAGGGAAGGATCGGGGCATCGGCTTATTTCCAGTCGCCGTTCAGTTCGACCAGTTCGTAATAGCGGCCGACTTCCGGCACCCGCACGCTGAGTGGCAGCCAGTCCTCGCCCGCGGTGTGCATGACCAGGGTGCGACCCGTGTAGGTGTCCCAGTTGTAGCGCAGCGCATCGAAGCTGCCCGCAGGACCCTCCACGGTCTCGCGGCCTTCGAACTCGATGTCGTAGCTCTTGGTGGTGAGCATCGGGCCAGAGGCGCCGCCCGGCGCCAGCGAGGAGGAGAAGCAGTTGGTCAGCGGCTGCTTCTCGCCCGGGCGCTCGGCGGGCGTATGGGCGCACTTCCAGATGTCGACGCTGATCGGGTGCGAGCCGAACAGGCGTACGCGGCCCGGCGTCTGGATGCGCTGGCTGACGCGGCCCTCGGCGGCGGAAATCACCTCGGCCTCGGCGAAAGAATCGGTGAAGCGGAAGAAGCCGCTGCCCACGAAGCTGCCCCTGGCGACGACGCGCACGAAGGCGTCGACCGCCTCGAAGCGCGCGTTGACGGTGTAGGTCACGTCGCGCACCAGATCGAGCTGGTCCATCCAGCACTGGCAGCGCAGGGTGCGGGTGCCGTCCTCGTGGACGCTCACCGAGAATATCTCCCGGCCGATGTCGCCCTCGGCGTCGGAGGCGTAGCGGATCAGGCCGGAAAAGTCGCGGGACATGGGATGGCTCCTTCTGGGATTCAGGCGGCTTCGAGTTCGATCACGGCGCGGGCATAGCCCTTGCGGCCGGTCAGCAGGAACCGCGTCAGTGCGCCGCCGACGACGAGCAGGATGCTGGCGAGCGACCAGCGGATACCCGCGCCGTCGCCGAACACGGTGTCGTTCAGCAGGCCGACGCCGGTCGGGCCGATCAGCGTCCCGATCATCGAATTGGTCATCGTGTAGAGCGCCAGCACCCGGCCACGGTACTGCGAGGGCGTGGCGAAGACCACCGAGGCGACGCCGGTAGAGGTCGACATCGAGCTGAAGAAGGCCGAGACCGCCAGCGCTCCGATCGCCATGTAGGGGTTGGGCCATAGCGGCGCGGTGCCGCCGACGATCACCAGCGCGGGCAGGCTCACCGCCAGCACCCGGAACGGCGCGTCCTTGTGGCCCCGGTCGTAAAGACGGCTGGCGATGAGGCCGCCGATCACGGTGCCGAGCGGGCCCAGCACCAGCAGGATCACGCCGTAGTACAGGGAAAACCGCTCGGGCGGCCAGGCCCAGACACGGGTGAACAGGGTCGGCAGCCAGGTGAAGGCGTAGCCGAACAGCGCCACCGTCCCCATGCCCACTGCAAGGGGTGCCAGCGCCGAGCGGTGCCGGCCGACGTGGGCGAAGCACTCCCTCATCGAACCGCCGGACTTCTTGCCCGCATCGCGCCGCGCCGGCTCGCGGATCACCGCCAGCAGCGCCAGAGACACCAGGAAGCCGGGGACGCCGACGAGGATGAAGACGATCTGCCACGGCGCGAGACCGCCGCCCAGGAACGTCGCATGGTTGATGGTTGCCCAGGCGAGCAGCCCCCCGCCGATCAGGTAGGACAGCCCCATGCCGGTGTAGATGCCGAGGTTGAACACGCCGACCGCCGAGTTGACCTTGCGGCGCGGGAACATGTCCGCGATCAGCGAGGTCGCCGCGGGGCTCAGCGCCGCCTCGCCGAAACCGATGCCGAAGCGGCAGACGGCCAGCTGGAAGAAGCTGCGCGTGAAGCCCGAAGCCACCGTCATGATCGACCAGAAGCCGATCGCCCCGCTCACCAGGTTGCGGCGGTTGAGCCGGTCCACCGCCCACCCGAACGGCAGGCCCGACAACACGTAGACCGCTGCGAAGATCGGCCCCATCAGCAAGCCGACGGCGGTGTCCGAGATGTTCAGTGCCGCCTTGATCGGCGCCACCAGCAGCGTCAGCACCCAGCGGTCGAGCAGCGAGAGCGCATAGGCCAGCGTCAGCAGCGCCACCGCGCACCAGGCGTAGAGCGCACCGGGATAGCCGGCTTCCGGATCGGTCGATGTCTCGGCGGGGCTCTGGGTCATGCGCGGGTCCTCGGGGGCATTACGAAGCGGCATGATGGCGCCATGGCGCGGGGCGCGGCAGGTGCCGGCGCAGGCGTGTTCGTCTGCCGGTCAGCCCGCCTTCTTCTCGCGCAGAGCGTCCAGCTTGGGCTCGTCGAGGTCGTAGAACAGCAGCAGGGCCGCGCCGAGCAGCAGCATACCCGCCGGGACCAGGGTCTTGATCCCGTAAAGCGCCGAGATCGTCCGCGCCGACTGCTCCACCAGTGCGCCGTTCTTCGTCGCGATGTAGCCCGCGACCGAGAGCCCCCAGCCCAGCACCAGCGCGCCGATGGCGAAGCCCAGCTTCTCGTTCACCGAGTAGAGGCTGGCGAAGACACCGCCACGCTCGACGCCGTTCTTGAGACGGTCGAACTCGATCACGTCGGGCAGCATCGAGGTGCTCATCAGCAGCGCCCCGCCCGAGGCAAAGCCGAACACCGCCGAGCGCCACCAGATGCCGGGATAGCCGGTCGAGGCGTCGGCCCAGTACCACGTCAGGACGGCGGGGATCATGATCGCCTGGGCCAGCAGGTACGCGTTGCGCTTGCCGACCCTGCGGCCGATCCGCATCCATACCGGCATCGAGAGGAACACCGCGCCGTTCTGCACCACCGACTGATGGATCATGCCGGTATAACCCACGCTCATCACGTTGAGCAGGAACAACAGCGTGATCGGCATCAGCACCCCGAAGGCGACGTACTGGCACAGCTTGGCGCCAAGCAGGATGAACAGGGGCCGGTTCTCCAGCAGAGAGCGGAAGTCGGCGGCCGAAAGCCGGTGCGGCGTGCCCGCCGGCGCGTCGGTCCTGGCGCCGCGGGTGCCCCACCACGAGCCGAGCATGGTCGCCAGCGCCAGGACCGCCATGATGCAGCCCATCATGACATAGCCGGTGCGACCGCCGCCGCCCGCCTGGATCAGCCATGCGCTCAGCGCCAGCGCGGTCAGCTGGCCGACACCGATGAACGCAGTGCGGAACGAGATCAGCTTGAGCCGCTCCGCATTGTTCGAGGTGATCTCGGACGGCATGGCCAGGTAGGGCACGTTGAACAGCGAATAGCCGGTCGAGTAGATCACGAGCCCCGCCGCCATCCACGCGATCAGCGCGGTCTCGCCCATCGGCGGCGCGAGGAAGATCATCAGCAGCGAGGTGAACGAGACCAGCGCCCCGGCCAGCAGGAACGGCCGCCGCCCGAGCCGCGCGCGAACCTTGTCGCTCCACGCGCCGATGGCGACGTCGGCGAAGGCGTCGTAGATCTTGGAGAGCATCACCAGCGTGCCTGCCACCGCCGGGTCCACTCCCAGCACTGTCGCCATCAGCGCCGGGAAGTAGACCGAGACCGTATTGAGCAGGATCGAGATGCCCGACGTACCCACCCCGAAGCCAAGGCACAGCCCGAGCGGCGGATAGGGCGTGCGCGCCCGGGACGGGCGGGCGAGCGTTGCGGTCTGGGTCATGGGCGGGCTTTCGTGGAAGGCAGGAGCTGGGCAACGATGTGAGCGAGCGCCTCGGGTTTCTCGGCGGCGATGTAGTGGCCGGCGCCGGCCACGATCTCGGGATCGGGAGCGCCGAGGGCACGGGCCATGGCGGCGCCGGACGAGGGCGGGCTGATGCGGTCGTGCTCGCCGGTGACGAGCAGTGCCGGCACGCGCACGAGGCGCGCTGCCGCCAGCAGGTCGGGGCGGGTAGCGTAGGCGTCGATCACGCGCGCCTGCATCGCCGGGCTGGCGGCCATGCGGTCCGCCACCAGCGCGTCGAGGATCGCCGTGTCGTCGGCGAAATCGGGCGCGAGCTGCCCGGCGAGGTCCGATCGGGCACGCCGGCCGAGTTCCTCGGAATCCAGCGCGCCGTATTCCGACTGGCGGCGGCGCAGCGCAGCGACGTCGACCGGCCGGGCAGGATCGGGGGCCCCGACGAGGACCAGGCCATCGATCCGCTCGGGCGAGCGCGCGGCGGCGTTGATCGCCACTGAGCATCCCAGCGACCAGCCCAGCACCGGCGCCCGCTCGATCCCCAGCGCGTCCAGCATGCCGAGCAGGTCGCGCGCCCAGAGCGGATGATCGATGGGGGTGCCGGGGGGCACCATGTTGGCGCCGAAGCCTCGCTGGTCATAGGCGATGACGCGGTACTGCGACGACAGGTGGCGCATCAACGGCATGAAATGCGCAGCCCGCGATCCGCCGCCGTGGAGCAGCACCAGGGGATTGCCGCTGCCGGTTTCGATGACCGGGAACGACAGCCCGTCGTGCGGGAGGTGGTGGGCGATGAACGCGTGCATGCGGCGGACGCTACATCACGCGATAGCCCTTCGGATTTCAAGCCTTCGCTGTGATCGCCTGATGGTCAGGCCGCCCGCTGTTCGCTCTCCGGTCACTCCTCGCGCGGTCCCTCCCGGCCCGCACGCTTTGCGGCTTTGTCTGGCCGGGACTGCCGGAGATCCCAAGCTGATGACCACTGGACCGAAAATGGACGGGAAAGCCGCCTGATGCGCCCCGCGATGGACACCCTGACCCTTCAGGTCGCGCCCGAGCACACTGCCGTGCTCATCGTCGACATGCAGAAGGACTTCTGTACCCCCGGCTTCGGCGCCGAGGAGGCGGGCCGCGACATGGGCCCCGCCAACCGCGCCATTCCGGAAATCCGCCGCCTGCTCGATGGAGCACGGAAAGCCGGCGCCACGGTCGCCCACGTCGGTTTCTGGACCCTGCCCGGCAATGGCAGCGATTCCGATACCTGGCTGTGGAAGCGGAAGGGCGCGACCGTCTCCTCGCCCACTCTCTGCATCGCGGGGACCGAGGGCGCCGAGTTCATCGAGGAACTGGCCCCGCTCCCCGGCGAGCTGGAAATCCACAAGCACCGCTACAGCGCCTTCACCGCCACCAACCTCGACCTGCTGCTGCGCGCCCGCGACGTGCGCACGATCATCGTCACCGGCGTGTCCACCAACGTCTGCGTCGAGACTACTTTCCGCGCCGGCTTCGAGCTGGGCTACGCGGTCGTCGTGCCGCCCGAGACCTGCGCCTCGTGGGACCAGGACCTTCACGAGGCCGCCCTGGCCAACGTGCGTCACCGCTTCGGCGTGACCCCGCCCCTTCAAGACATCCTGACAATCTGGGAACGATAATATGACCGAAACTCTCTCGCTGACGGCAGCCGCGGTCAAATTCACCTGCGGCATGACCCCCGCGGCGCTGACCGGCGAACACCTGCGCCTCGCGCGCCGCTGCGTGCTGGACGGCCTTGCCGTCGCGCTAGGTGGTAGTCAGCAACCCGGCATGGCGCCGCTCGGCCGCTATATCCTCTCGCTCGGCGGCGTTGCGGACGCACGGCCGATGGGCGCGGCTGGCCACCGCCTTCCCGCGCACCTCGCCGCGCTGTGGACCGGCACCGCCGGGCACGCGATGGACTGGGACGACACGCAGCTCGCCGAGGGTCCGGGCCGCCCCTACGGCCTGCTCATGCACCCGACGATGCCGCCGCTCGCCGCCGCCATGGCCCTGACCGACATGGTGGCGCGAGAGACCGGCAAGCCCGTCGACGGCGCACGCTTCCTCACCGCCTTCGCCACCGGGTTCGAGGTAGGCTGCAAGATCGCCGAGGCCATCAACCCCGACCACTACATGCGCGGCTTCCACACCAGCGGCACGATCGGCGCCTTCGCCGCGACCGCGACGGCCTGCCGGATGCTCGACCTCGACGAGGAGACCACCGCGCGCGCCATCGGCATCGCCGCCTCGTGCTCGGCCGGTATCCGCGCCAACTTCGGCACGATGACCAAGCCCTTCCACGTCGGCCGCGCGGCGGAGAACGGCGTCACCGCCGCCCTGCTCGCCCGCCAGGGCTTCAGCGCCAATACCGAGGCGCTCGACGGCAAGTGGGGCTACCTTACCATCGCAGGGCCCGGCGGCGACCCCGCACTGGTCGTCGAGAAGTTCGGCGCGCCCTTCACGATGGTTTCGCCCGGCGTCAGCATCAAGCCCTACCCCTCGGGCGTGCTCACCCACCCCAGCATGGACGCGATGGCGCTGCTCATGGCCGAGGAAGGCATCGCCGCACAGGACATCGAGAGCGTCGGCCTCTACGCCGGTTCCAACGTGCTCGGCCCGATCCGCTACCGCATCGCCAAGACCGAACTGGAGGGCAAGTTCTCCTTCGCCTTCCTGCTCGCCGCGATCGCCCTGCGCAACCGCTGCGGCAAGGAGGAGTTCACCGACGATTTCGTCTCCTCCGACGCCTGCCAGGCGATGCAGCACCGCATCGAGACGCACTTCAGCGAGGAGATCGAGGCGATGGGCTGGGACCGCATCCGCTCGCGCGTCGAGATCGTCACCAAGGATGGCCGCAAGGTCGCGCGCTGGGCCAACGAGGCCTATCGCGGCAGCCCGCACAACCCGCTTTCGGACGAGGAGCTGCAGGGCAAGTTCGCCGACAACGCCGCCGGCCTGCTCACCCCCGAGCAGCAGCAGAAGGTGTTCGACCTCGTCTGGTCGCTGGAAACCGCGCCTGACGCGGGCGCCCTGGTCGAACTCACCAACTGGGGCGCGCTCGACGGTGTAGGCGCATGAACCTCGGGCTCGAGGGGCGCACCGGCCTCGTCTTCGGGGCGAGCCGGGGCATCGGCGCCGCCTCGGCGCGCGCCCTCCACGGCGAGGGCGTTTCACTCGCCCTGACGGCGCGCAGCCGCGCAGCGCTAGACGACAGCCTCTCCGTCATCCCCGGGGCGCTGCCCCTGACCGTCGACCTCACCTGCGCCGGCGATGCCGAGGCCGCGGTCGAGGCGACGCTGTCGCGCTACGGCCGGATCGACCTCGCCGTCATCAGTGCCGGCGCGGCGCAGGGCGGCGCGTTCACGGACCTCGGCGACGATGTCTGGGCGAGCGCGCTGGAACTGAAGTTCATGGGCATGATCCGCGCGCTGCGGGCGCTGGTGCCGGCGATGCGCAAGGCCGGATCGGGGCGCATCCTGGTGATCGTCGGCAACAACGGTGTGCAGGCCAACAAGGCGATGCTGCCCGGCTCCGCCGCCAACGCTGCCTGCCTCGCCGTGATCCGTGGCCTGGCTGAGGACATCGCGGCGGACGGCATCCGCATCAACGCGCTCAACCCCGGGCCCACTCGCACCGATCGCTGGGATGGGCTCGTCGAACGCCTGTCGCGGGGCCAGGGCCGTCCTGCCGCCGAGGTCGAGGCCGAGCTTCTCTCCGCCCAGCCGCTGGGCCGTATCGCGGCCGCCGACGAGATGGGCCGACTTGCCGCGATGATGCTGTCCGACGCCGCCGACATGCTGGTCGGCACCTCGCTCACCGCCGACGGCGGCGCCACCAAAAGGATCTGACGTGTCGACCAACCCGCGCGTACCCTTCCAGCTCGCCAGCGACCGCAAGCCGATCGCGCCGCCCGAGGGCGGGCGCCTGATCGTCCACATCGTCGTCAACATCGAGAACTGGCGCTTCGACCACGCGATGCCGCGAAAGCTCCTGACCGCGCCCCACGGCGCCGAGGCGGTGCCCGACATTCCCAACTTTTCCTGGGCCGAATACGGCATGCGCTGCGGGATGCCGCGGCTGTTCGAGACGCTGGGCCGCCGGGGAATCCCTGTCACCTGCGCCTTCAACGCCAGCGTCATCGACAACTACCCCGCCCTGGCGCAGGCGGTGGTCGACGCCGGCTGGGAGTTCATGGGCCACGGCATGCACCAGCGCGCCCTCACCGCCGAGGACAGCGAAGCCGACCTGCTCGGCGCCGCCATCGACAAGATCGCCGCGTTCTCGGGCAAGCCCGTCGCCGGCTGGCTTGGACCCGGCCTGCGCCAGACCGCGGACACTCTCGACCACCTCGCCGCCAGGGGCATCCGCTACTGCTGCGACTGGGTGCTCGACGACCTGCCGGTGTGGATGAAGACCGCCGATGGCGCGATGGTGGGCGTGCCCTACTCGCTGGAAATCAACGACAGCGTAATCTACGCGGTGGAGAAGCATTCCTCCTCCGAAATGCACGACCGCCTCGTGCAGACGCTGGAAACCTATGCACCGGAGCTGGAGAAAGGTCCGCGCATCGTCACGCTCGGCCTGCACCCGCACCTGATCTCGGTGCCGCATCGCTTCGCCTGGTTCGAGCGGATGCTCGACCTGCTGCAGGCTCGCGAGGATACCGTGTTCATGACCGGCAGCCAGATCGCCGACTGGTTCAAAGGGGCGAGCGATCCGGCGGAGCGGGAGCTTGCGGCGAATTACACGCCCGTGGCGTAAATCGCGGTCCCCGCGAAAACGGGGACCGCTGGCCATCTTCAGGCGGACGCTTTCTGGCAGCCCCACGGCCCGGCCTCGCCGATGCCTGGGCGCGGCCCGGCCAGCGGTCCCGGATCAAGTCCGGGACGACACCAAGGCCCTATCCCCTCGCCGGATCGACCCGCAGCGGCCTCGGCAATCCCAACCGGTCGCGCAGTGTCTCACCTTCGTACTCCATCCGGAACAGCCCGCGCCGCTGCAACTCGGGCACCACCATCGTCGCGAAGTCGCCCAGCGAGCCCGGCAGCATCGGCGAGGAGATCGCGAAGCCGTCCGCCGCCTCGGCGTGGAAGGCTTCCTCGATGAGGTCGGCGACCTCCTTGACCGACCCGATCACCCGCCAGTGCCCGAACCCGGCGGCATAGCGCAGATACAACTCGCGCAGGCTCAGCCCTTCCTCGCGCGCTTCGGCGAGAAGGTTGGCCTGGAACGTGCTCATGCCGTCGCTGGGCGGAATCTCGGGCACCGGACCGTTGACGTCGAAGCCCGACAGGTCGACCTTCCCGCCCAGCACGGCGGTCAGGATCTGGATGCCGACCGAAGGATCGACGAGGTTCTGCAGCGCGTCGAATTTCGCCTGCGCCTCCGTGCCCGTCTCTCCCACGAACGGCACCAGGCCGGGCAGCACGCGTACCGTATCGGGATCGCGCCCGGCTGCGGCCACCGCCTGCTTGACCTTGAGGTAGAAATCCCGCGCCGTCGGAATCGAGCGCTGCTGGGTGAACACGCAGTCCGCCGAACGCGCGGCAAGCGCGATGCCGGCGGGGGACGAGCCCGCCTGGAATATCACCGGATGCCCCTGTGGCGGACGCAGCGCGTTGAGAGGCCCGCGTACCGAAAAATGCGTCCCCTTGTGGTTCACGGGCGAGAGCGCCTCGGGGCGGAAGTAGCGCCCGCTCGCCTTGTCGGCCACCAACGCGGCGTCGTCCCAGCTGTCCCACAGCTTGCGCACCACGTCGACGAACTCGTCGCCGCGCGCGTAGCGGGCATCGTGGTCGGCCTGCATATCGCGGTTGAAGTTGAGCGCCTCGGCCGGATTGGCGGAAGTCACGAGGTTCCAGCCCGCGCGCCCACCGCTGATGTGGTCGAGCGAGGCGAACATCCGCGCGACGTGGAACGGCTCGCAGTAGGTGGTCGACATCGTCGCGACGAGGCCGATGTTCCTGGTCACCATCGCCATCGCCGACAGCGCGGTGATCGGCTCCAGCATCGCGATCGAATTCGAGGTGCGGCTCAGCTCCTCGTTGCTCGCCTGCTTGAGCGCGTAGTTGTCCGCCAGGAAAACGAGGTCGAACTTCGCGGCCTCGGCGATCTGCGCCTCCTCTACGTAGCGGGCGATGTTGAACGACCCGTCGGCGGGGCAGTCGGGGTGGCGCCAGCCGGCGATGTGGCTGCCGGTCGCGGAAAGGATGGCGGCGAGGCGGAGGCTGCGGGCGGACATCATGGCTCCTGCGGCTGGGAATAGACTTGTCTGCACGCGTCTTCGCCGCAAGCCGCCTGCATGGGCAGGGGCCTTGCGCCTTCGTGCTCGCTTGCCGAATAAGGCGGGGCAAGGGAATGACGGCGCACCCCGGTTTGCGCTCTGACGGGGACGACAACGCCCTCAGGGAGTCGACCATGACCACCTATACAACGCGCGGCCCCGTCCGCCTCGTCGAAACGGACTGGAGCGCGCTGGACCTCGCGCGGCAGGACGATCACCTCGCGGTAGAGGGTTACGTGATCGTGCCCGGCCTCATCACTCAAAGCCAGATCGACACCGTGCGCGCCGAGCTGGCCGACCTGCCGATGAACACGGCGCCCTATTCGGAGCACCAGAAGTTTGCCAAGGCTCCTCCCCAGTGGCACAGCCCGGCCTTCGCCGAAATGATCGGCAACCCGCGCCTCGTGCCCTTGCTGGAGAAGGCGCTGGGCAAGGACGTGGTGTTCATGCTCGGTCACTACATCACCAGCGGACCAGGCGTTCCCGGCCTCGCGCTTCATTCGGACTACCAGCCTTATGGTTCGCCGCAGAAAGGTTGGGAGGAAAGTTCGCCCGCGACGCTGCGCGTGCTGCTCTATCTCGACGACCTGACGCTGGACCGCGCGCCGTTCACGATCGTCCCGCGCTCGCACCTGTCGGTTCACGAGGTCGCCAATCCCTACGTACGCTACGATCATCACGAGGACATGCGCACGATCACGCTGAAGGCGGGCGATGCGATCGTGTTCAACGTCAAGGCGTTCCACGGCACCCACCCGCACCTCGGCAACGAGGGCCGGGGCATGCTCGAATTCGCCTACCGCCCGCTGTGGGCGCGCTGCGCCGGCGAAGTGAAGGAATGGGACGAGGCGGACCTCGCCAAGGCGCCGGAAAGCGCCCTGCCCTTCCTGCGCCCGCGCAACGCCGGCAAGGCCGAGGACATGCTCGGCCAGACCTTCGACGCGCGCGAGGGTGACTATGCCGGCCTGATGCCCGGCGCTGACTGATCCAGAGACATTCGATAAACAGAAAGATGAACAGCATGACCACTCCCCGCACCGGTGGCGAAGCCATGATCGAGGTGTTCCGCCAGCAGGGCCTGCGCACCGTGTTCTGCCTTGCCGGCGCCGCGCACGCCCCGCTGCTGCGCGACCTCGAAGGCACCGACTTCCACATCGTCCCGAGCCGCCACGAGAACTCGACCGTGGCCGGTGCCGACGGTTTCGCGCGCGTCACCGGCCTGCCCGGCGTCGCCATGATCGCCGGCCACCAGGGCCTGCCCAACGCGCTCGGCGGCATCCGCACCGCACAGCTCGCCTGCTCGCCGGTGGTCCTGCTCGCCTCGGTGAACGAGGGCAGCAGCGAATCGATGTCCGAGGAGACCAACGACGGGCTCGACATGGTGAAGCCCTTCGTGAAGTGGGCACGCACCGTCACCGACGTGAACCGGCTGGAGGAATACCTCAACGCCGCCTTCCACCAGGCGACTTCGGGCCGTCCCGGCGTCGCCGTTCTGGGCATTCCCACCCACATCGAGGGCGAGGCGCTGAAGGCCGGCGCAGCCGTGCGCAGCCGCAAGCTGAAGCCCATCCCGCCCCAGCCCGCCGCCGAAGCCATCGAGGCGCTGGCCGAGGCGATCGGCAACGCCAAGCGGCCGCTCGTGCTGGCGGGCGCCGGCGCGGCGCTCTCGGGCGCGGGCGCGGCGCTGCGCACCTTGTCGCAGGAGTTCGGCCTCCCCGTCTTCGGCCACGCACTAGGCCGCGGGCTGGTGGCGGAGGACATGGACCACGGCTATCCCTGGGCGCTCACGCAGGTGGCTGCGAAGCGTGCCGACCTCGTCATCGCCGTGGGCATCCGCCTGCAGCAACGCATCGGCTACGGCATGGCACCGCGCTTTTCGGAAGCCGCCGTCTTCGCCCAGATCGACATCGATGCGGGCGAGATCGGCCGCACCCGCACGGTCGAGATCCCGATCCAGGGCGATGCCTGCCTCGGCGTCGAGATGCTGCTCGAGGCCCTGCGCGGGCGCGGACAGGCCGCCTTCACGCGCGAATGGGTCGGCGAGGCCCTGGCAGAACGCCTGGCCCGCGTCGACGAGCTTGGCCGCGACACGGATGGTCCCATCCACCCTTACGCCATCGCGCGAACACTGATGGAGCAGCTGCCGCCCGAAGCGATCTTCGTGGCGGACGGGGCCGACGTCTACAACTGGATGTCGGCGGTGATGCGGATGCGTTCGGAGCGGTGCTACCTCGACCATTATCCGCTCGGCTCGATGGGCATCGGCACCCCGCTCGCCGTCGGCGCGGCGGCGGGCGCACGGCAACTGGCCGAGGATACGGGCGAGGCCCTGCGCCCGGTCGTGCTGGTCACGGGCGACGGCTCGTTTGGCTTCTACCCAGGCGAATTCAACGCGGCCGTCGTCGATGGCCTGCCGCTGACCTGCATCATCTCCAACGACGGCAACTGGGGCACCGAGCGTAACGCCCTGCTTACGCGCCTGGGCACCACTGTGAACTGCGTGCTCGGGCAGTGCGACTACCACCTCGTCGCCCAGGGCTTCGGCGCGGACGGCGTCAAGGTCGAGGCGGTTGCCGATCTGGCGCCTGCGATCGCAAGCGCCCTTGCCAGTGGCAGGGCGACGGTCGTCAACGTCATCACCGATCCCGATGCCGGCGAAGTCCGCAAGAAAGACCCGCGCCTGCAGATGGTGACTTTCGAGGACCTGCGCTCCAGTCTCGATGCGCACCACGTGATGGACCTGCGCTGAGGCCAGACAAACGAACGGCCCGGACTCGAAAGTCCGGGCCGTCAGGCGCCGCACCCAGGTTGGGCGTTCAAGGCGCGAGATGGTTCGCGAAGAACCGCGAGATCACGGCATAGGCCTCGCGCGATTCCGGCAGGTCCGGGTCGTTGAAGAAGGCGTGCCACAGCCCGTCCCAGACATGCAGGTCGGCATCGACGCCTGCCTTCACCAGATCGCGGTGGGCGGTGATCGTGTTGCTCATCGCGAAGTCGCGCGTACTGGTAATCAGCAAAGAGGGCGGAAAACGCTTGAGCAGTTCGGCCGACCGCGCCGGGATGACCAGCGGGTCGGCATCGGACTGTCCGTCGAGATAGCCATTGCCCGATTGCGTCATCGGCCGAACCGTCGTCGGCAGAGGGAAATTGTTGAGCAGCGAGCCGGTGTACTGGCTGTCGCCACCGGTCCCCTCGACCGAGCCGCAGAATGTGCCTATCGCCCCCGGCATTGGCAGGCCGGCATGGTCGATCCACGCCACCGCCTCGCCTGTCAGCACCGCACCGGCCGAGCAGCCGTAGATGCCTATGCCCCTGGCGGGATAAGTCTTGAGCAGTTCGCGGTAGACCGCCTGGATGTCCTGGCTGCCGGCGGGGAACTTGTGTTCGGGCGCCATACGGTAGTTCACGGTGACGACGGTGAAGCCGCCGACGGCCGCGATCGGCACGGACTCGACGAGCGCCCCGCTGGGCCAGCCGAACAGGAACGAGCCGCCGTGGACGTTGATGAGCACGCGCTTGCGATTGGCGGCGGGAACGCCCGATTTCGGGTTGACGACCTGCACCTCGACCCCGCCCATCCGCGCCTGTCGAACCTCGACCGGATAGAGCGCCGCCATTTTCGCCAGGGTGAGCTTGTCGCGTGCCTCGTATGAGGCCCGGACCTTGGCGATGGGCTCCTTGGCGGCGTTGATCCCCGGCTCCGCGAGGCGACGGGCGAACGCCGCGCGGGCTTCGGAGGAGGCCTGACTGGAGAAGGGAATGGTTCCCGCACTCACCTGCACACTGCCCGGCGCATCGTCGGCCGCCCATACAGGCGCACCGAGCCCCAAGGCCAGTCCGGTACTGATGCCCCACCCGATGCGACAGGACCTGAAATTCACCATCGCGCCATCTCCGGATGAGGTCGTTGCGTTTACGCCCGGCCCGTCGCCCCCGCGCGGCGGGAGCGACGGGTACGGTTGCCCTGTCGTCAGAAGTTGTAGTTGAACCGCACGCCCGCACGGCGCGGGTCCGGCAGGTAGGCGACCATGTTCAGCGGGCCGAAGCTGCCCGCCGCGACGTCCAGCAGCGAGGTGGCCGACTGGATACGGCGGTTGTCGAGCAGGTTGTCGACGTAGAACGTCAGGTTGTACTTGTCGGAGCTGATGCCGACCTTGACATCCACCAGCGTGATCGGCCGCAGCTTCCACGCGTTGTACGGGTCAGACCAGCGCGGGCCGCGGTAGGTACCGCTCAGTTCAACGAAGCCGTCCAGTTCGCCGGTGAGCGCCGTGGTGTAGTTGGCCGTCGCGGTGCCGCTATGCTTGGACGCGCCCTCGATCCCGTTGCCCGAAAGGCTGGTCTCGCAGACCTGCGTCGTGCCGACGGTCCTGATCGTGCAACTGCCGGTACGCGCGGGGTCGAAAGTGGACGTCGAGTTGTAGACGAAGTCCTTGTACTTGGCGTCGAGGTAGGTGTAGCCGCCCGAGACCGTCAGGCCGCGCACCGGCTCGACGCCGAACTCGACCTCCAGCCCGTCGATCGTCGCCTTGCCCGCGTTCGTGGTGACGCTGAGCGCGCCCTGCGAGCTGATCGACAGGTCCACCGGCACCAGCGTCGATGCCTGCTTGTCGGTGTAGTCCATGTGGAACCCGGCGAGGTTCAGATAGCCCTTGCCGTTCAGGAAGGTCAGCTTCGCGCCGATCTCGTAGTTCGACACGCGCTCCGGCTTGTAGGTGCCGAGGTCCTTGTCCACCGTGCCGACTTGCGTCAGCCCGCCCGGCTTCACGCCGCGCGCCGCCGATGCGTAGAACATCATGTCGGTGTCGGGCTTCCAGCTCAGGATGCCGCGGGGCGCGAAGTAGGTGGTCGAGGCCGAGGCCTTGCCGCTCGAACCGACGTAGACGATCGGCCGCGGACCCTGCGTCAGGTCACCCGTTCCCGCGATCGCCACCGTCTGGCCGAACAGGTAGTCGTAGGTTTCCTTGGCGTAGCGGCCTTCGACGCTGACCGTCAGGGTGGGGAGAATGTCGTATTCGAGCATGCCGTAGCCCGAGACGTGCTCGGACGTGCGGCCGACCTTGCCCGCGATCGGAGATCGACCGCCAAGCTGCGAGACGTTCAGCCACGGCGAGGCATTGGCGCCCAGCGTGTAGCTCAGCAGGCGCCGGTCGAGCTGCTCGACCTTCTCCCACCAGTAGAGGCCGCCCACGGCCCAGCGGAACGGCCCGCCGTCCATGCTGGAGAGGCGGAACTCCTGGTTGAGCTGCGTGGTCTTGGTGCTGATGTCGAACTGCCAGAACCCGTTGTAACCGTTCGACGAATATTCGCCGAGGCCGCCCGGCGCAGGCAGCGTGGTCTGGCTGAGCACCTGGCCGTAATAGTCGACGTCGGAAACGGTCGTTCCCTTGGAGCGCGCGTAGCCGGTCCAGGACGAGAGGTTCGCGAAACCGAGGTCGTATTCGCCGTGGATGGTGGCAAAGATGTTCTTGGTGTGAGCGCCCGGGTAGTCCATCTTGCCGGTCGGGTCCTTGGGATCGGCGCTGATCGCGACGGGCACGTCCTCGTTGTAGATGTAGCCCTTGGCATAGCCGTAGACGAAGGCGGGAATTGTCCCGCTGCCGATGCGCTGGCCGATGACGCCCGCAGGCGTCGCGAGCTGCGTCGAGACGCCGTTGGCGCGGCCGTAGTACTTGGCTGCGCGCTGTTCCTCGTGGTCGTCGGCATACGTCACGCGTGCGATGATCTTGCCGGCGTCGTTGGGCTCCCACTTGGCGGATACCGAGCCGCCGAACGCCTCGTACCCGCCCAGCTTGTTGCCGGTGACGGAGTTGCGGTAATAGCCGCCGTCGCGCGTGTAGACGCCGTTGACGCGCAGCGAGAGGGTCTCGTCGACGGGCAAGTCGAGCGCGCCCTTCACTTCGGCGCGGCCATAGAGTCCCAGTTCGCCGCCGATCGATCCGCCGAACTCGTCGCCCGGCTCCTTGGGCACGTAGTTGATCGCGCCGCCGAAGGCTGAGCGGCCGTAGAGCGCGGACTGCGGGCCCTTGACCACTTCGATGCGCTCGAAGTCGAACAGGCGCAGGTCCATCAGGTTGCCGCCGCCCGCGGTGGCGATGGATTCAGTCGTATAGTCGATTCCGTCGATCAGGATGGCGACAGAGGGACGGCCCGAGTTGCCCGGAAGGCCGCGGATCGACACGCGGTTGTCCTGCGGCGAGAAGCCCTTGTCGAACTGGAGGCTGGGAGTCTGTTTGATGACGCCCTGGATGTTGTTGATGCCGGCACGCTCGATCTTGGCAGCGGAGAAGGCGGTGATCGCCATCGGCACATCCTGCAGCGATTCCTGGCGCTTGCGGGCGGTCACCATGATGACGCCGCCCCCGGTCTCGACCGCGGAATCGTTGGCGGAAGCGTCCTCGGCGGACTGCGCCATGACCTGCGGCGAGGCGAGCATCGCGGCAACCGCGGCGCCCGTATGAAGTGCAATAGAAATTCCCGACTTGCGCATGGCGCTATCCCTCTTGATCCGCTGAACCTGTGAAACCTGAACCGATCCCTCCCGCGGCCGATGTGCTCGCCTGTTCTTGGCAGTGCGGCCCCGGCTTGTCCTTGCGACGAAACTGTCACTTGCCCGCGAAACGACCACTTGCGATCACGGCGTGTTCGCTTGCCGATCAAACGCCCCGCCGTCGGCTTCGCGCGCGCGGGTAGCTCCGTAACGCGGCACCATCCAACCAACCGACAGGCGGACCTCGAAATGGGAAGCAGTGCATTTTGCAAGGAGCTTGGGGAACTGCGAAAAGAGCGAGCGGTCGCCAACTCGCACTTCGCGGCGATCGATGGCTGCGACGTTCATTGGATCGACGAAGGTTACGCCAACGGCCTGCCGGCGGTCTTGTTGCTCAGCGCGCAATGGCTGGGCGCCAGCCACTTCGATGCATTCGCCGAGCGGCTTGGAGAGCGGACGCGCGTGGTGCGCCTCGACCTGCCGGGCCATGGCCTGAGCGGTGCGTTCGGCGATGAAGACTACTGCGCGGCGCGCTATGCCTCGCTGGTGCGGGCCTTCGTCGAGCACCGCGGCCTCGGCTCCCATGTTTTGGTCGGCCAGTCACACAGCGGCATCCCGGCTTGCCTTCTCGCCGCCGAGTCGACCGGTGGCATGGCGGGACTCGTGCTCGCTACCAGCAGCGGCATGCCGCGTGACCGCGCCGTACCAGCGGGTTCGCCGCAAGTCGCACTGCACCGCACCGGCTCCATGAACTGGTACGCCGATCGCCTGCGCGGCCTGTTCAAGCGACCCCACTCCCCGACCGAGTTCGGCGCCATCGCCGCCGCCGCGCGCGACTATGGCGAGCTTCCCGGTCGCGAGGCGGAAAGCGCCCTGCGCCTGCGCCACTTCGAACCCGACCTCCTCGCTCGCACGCTGCCGCGGGTCGCCGTACCGGCACTGGTGCTCTGGTCGGAGGCATCCACCTACCTCCCGGCCGCCATGGCCGAGGCGATCGCGGCACTCCTGCCCGATTGCCGGGGCCGCACGGTCATTCACGATACCGGCCACCTGCTCCTTGCCGACGCCCCCCGGGACGCGGCAGACCTGATCCTCGCATTCCTGGAGACCCTCGCGTGACCCGTTTCCCGCCGATCCCCGACGCCGACCTCGACGAAGACCAGCAGCGCATGAGCGAACGCGCCACGCATACCGGCCCCTACCCCGCCTTTTTGCGGGCACCGCGCCTGTGGGAAGCGCTGCAGCATGTGCGCGTGTATCTGGCGAAGGAATCGGTTCTCGATGCGCGGCTGCGGGAGGTCATCATCCTGGCCACCGCGCGGCACTGGCGTTGCACCTCCGCCTTCGCCAGCCACCGGGGACTGGCGATCAAGGCCGGGCTGGACGAAGCCCTCGTCACCGCACTGGCGGCGAACGAGACCGAGCTTGCCGGCCTGGATTCGCGGGAAGACGCCGCGCTCCTCCTCGTCCGCACGCTGCTGGCCCAGGGAGGCGTCGACGATTCGCAGCACGCCGCCGCGCTTGAGCTTCTGGGCGAACGCGCGCTGGTCGAACTGGTCGGGCTGACCGGCTTCTTCACCACCATATGCCTCACCATCAATCTCGCGGGTGTCCATGCCGAGGCTCCTTTCGCGGGCGCGCCGGGGACCTATTCGGCTAGCGGGCATAATCCAGACGACTGAGGCAGGGCGCCCCCCGCACGGCCATTAC
This sequence comes from Novosphingobium sp. BL-52-GroH, assembly GCF_044813085.1. Lineage (NCBI taxonomy): Bacteria > Pseudomonadati > Pseudomonadota > Alphaproteobacteria > Sphingomonadales > Sphingomonadaceae > Novosphingobium > Novosphingobium sp. BL-52-GroH. The sequence continues at coordinate 667,282 of NZ_CP171149.1, forward strand.
ACAAGGCCATCCGCTACGGGGGAAAGCATGGTAGATTGTCTTGGCTGGCGCGGCATCATCGGTATCGTGATGCCGTCAACGAACACTTCGGTCCAGCCCGAGTGTGAGGCCCTCAGGCCGCGCGGCGTAACCAACCACATCGCGCGCATCTCGATTCCGGAACGCAAGATCACGACCGAGGACGCTTTCGCGGAGCACGTCGAGGCGATGCGTTCGGGCATCGGTCCGGCGGTCGACCAGGTCATGACCTGCGCGCCGCAGCACCTTATCATGGGCGTGGCGCTCGAAGCCTTCTGGGGCGGGGCCGCCAAGGCCGAGGAACTGCGCCTGTCGCTGGAGGAACGGGCAGGCGTCGGCGTCTCGATGGGGTCCGAAAGCCTGCTCGCGGCCCTGGAATGCTTCAAGGCGAAGCGCATCGCGGTACTCACCCCGCACCAGCCGCGCGGTGACAAGGTGGTGTCCGACTACCTCGAGGAAGCCGGCTACTCGGTCGTGCGCCTCAAGGGCCTGAAGTGCCCTACCCCGCGCATGATCGCCCACACCACCGAGGCCGAAGTGCGCGAAGCCTACCGCGAACTCGACGGCGACGACGTCGACGCGATCGTCCAGGTCGGCACCAACCTGGCCGGAATGGCCGTCTCCGCCGAAGCCGAGCGTTGGCTCGGCAAGCCCGTCCTCTCGATGAATGCGCTGACCTACTGGAACGCGCTGCGCCGCATGGGACTGGACGACAAAATCTATGGCTACGGCCGCCTTCTCGAAGAATTCTGACATGACCATCAAGACCGGCGAAGAACGCCGAACCGTCATCATCGCGGGCGCCGGCCCCTCGGGCATGTGCGCCGCGCTGTTCCTCGTCGAGCGCCACGGCATTCCGGTGCTGGTGATCGAACGCTCGACCGGCGACGCGACCGACCCGCGCGCCGCCACCTTCCACCCACCGACGCTGGAAATGCTGGCGCCGTCCGGCGTCACCGACCAGCTCATGGAGGAGGGCATCGTCGCCGCCAAATGGCAGCGCCGCGACCGCACCGAAGGCAAGATCGCCGAGTTCGACCTTGGCATCCTGAAGGATGACACCACCTTCCCCTTCCGCCTCCAGTGCGAGCAGCACAAGCTGGTCAACATCGTGCGCCGCCAGCTGGCCGGAAACCCGCTGTTCGAACTGCGCCAGGGCGAGGAAATCGTCTCGATAGAGCAGGACGAAAACGGCGTCTCGATCACCACCGACAAGGACAGCTATCACGCCGAGTGGCTGGTCGGCGCCGATGGTGGGCGCTCCGTGGTGCGCAAGTCACGCGACTTCGCCTTCGAGGGCTTCACTTACGCCGAACGCTTCCTCGTCATCACCACCAACTTCGACTTCGAGGCGGAGGGCTATGCGTTCTCGAACTACGTCTCGGACCCGGAGGAATGGTGCGCGGTGTTCAAGGTGCCCGCAGAAGGCCCGCCCGGGCTATGGCGCACCGTTTTCCCGACCGATCCGGCCGACGTCGAGGCCGAATTGACCTCGTTCGAAAACTGCCGCGCGCGCATGGAGCGCTTCATCGGCCCGGGCCGCGAGTTCGACGTCGTCCACACCAATCTCTACACGGTGAACCAGCGCGTCGCCTCGTCCTTCCGCGATCACCGCATCCTGCTGGCGGGTGACGCGGCGCATCTCAACAACCCGCTCGGCGGCATGGGCATGAACTTCGGCATCCACGACGCCGAGAACCTCGCGCGCTCACTGGCGGCCTGGAAGGAGACGGGGGACGAAGCCGCGCTCGACCTCTACGACCGCCAGAGGCGCTTCGCTGCGCAGGCCGTGCTGCAGTCGATGACGATCGAGAACAAGGAGTCGCTTGAACAAACCGACCACGAGGCCGCCGCCGCCGAGCGCGAGAAGTTCCGCCGCATCGCCGCCGATCCGGTTGCCACGCGCGCGTTTCTGCTGAAAACCGCGATGATCGAAGGTTTCAACAAGGCGAACTCGATCCCATGAGCCAACTCGACGCGCATTCGCCGATCCGCGATGCCTGCCTTGCCATGACCGGGCCGGAACGCATCCGGCAACTGGAGACCGAGGGCTTCGTCATCATCGGCGATGCGCTGTCGGCCGCCGACATCGCCGCGCTCAAGTCTGAGTACGAGACGCTCCCCATGCGCCCCTCGTTCTTCACCGACAAGCCGGCCTTCGCCAAGATCCCGCCGCACACCCACGGCCCCGAGACCGCGCGGCTGATCGGCAACCCCCAGGTCCTCCCCTTCGCGCGTGCGCTGATGGGCGAGGACCTGGTGTTCATGCATAGCTTCTACATCCTCAGCCACCCCGGCGCGCCCGAGCTGGAATACCACACCGATTTCCAGCCCTTCGGCTCGACTTATTCGCAGTGGCTGGAAAGCTGCCCGCTGCGGCTGCGGGTGCTGTATTACCTCGACGATACCGGTACCGAGCGCTCGCCGCTCAAGATCATCCCGCGCTCGCACATCTGCTGGCATTCGGATGCGCAGCCCTATCGGCGGTACAAGGACCATCCCGACGCGGTGACGGTGCCGCTCAAGGCCGGCGACGCCTTCGTCTTCGCGACGCGGCTGTTCCACGGCGTCGGCCCCAACACCACCGAGCAGACGCGCGGTATGATAGAGATCGACTACCGCCCCGCCTGGGCGCGGCCCTATGGCCCGGTGCCGAACTGGTCGCCCGAGCAGCTGCGCCATGTGCCGACGGAGCTGATGCCGATGGTCGCGGACCGCAACCGCACCGATTTCGCGTGGGAATTCGATACCGAGCGCAAGGCGGTCGACCGCGCCGCGCCCGGCCTGTCGCCGGCGCGCTGGGAGAACGCAGAGACATGAACTTGCCAACCCGTACCGTGGTGGTCCCCGCCGACCTGATGAGCGGCACCCTTCAGCGCTGGATCGAGGCGATCGAGGCCTTCGACGCCGCCGGATGGCCGCTCGTCCTCGTCGGCAACTGCGACCGCGCCGACCCGCTCGACGGGCTCGCCATGGCGGCCTTCTGCGCCGCGCGCACCCACCGGATCGGCCTTTGCGCCGTGGTCGAGGCCGACACGGTGGAGCCTTTCACGCTGGCCCGCGGTCTCGCCACGCTCGACTTCATGAGCAAGGGCCGCGCCGCCTGGCGGATCGCGCCGGGCTCCGATCCCGAACGCAGCATCGAACTGGTAGACACCGTGCGGGCCCTGCTCACCAGCTGGGACGCGGACGCGCTCGTGGCCGACATCGAAGGCGGCCAGCTTTCCGACCCCATCAGAGTCCGGGCCATCGGCCACGAAGGCGCCTACTTCCAGGTCGAAGGCCCACTCAACATCCCGCAGCCCCCGCAGGGCAGCGTGCCGCTCGTCGCCTTCGCCGACGAAGGGCAGGTAGCGAAGTTGGCCGACCTGATCCTTCACGAAGGAACCACTTGGCAGGTCTCGCTTGCCGAAGTCCCGGACCAACTGCAGGCAGCCGTGCCCCCGCAGACGGCGCCCTTCCCCTCGGTGCTGGGCAACCGCTGATGTCCGATCGACGCATTGCCTTGGGCTTGTTCCTGATGGGGCATGGTCACAATGTCGGTTCGTGGCGCTCGTCACCGACGCCAGCCGAGGACCTGACCTCGCTGGAGTACTACCGGCAGCTTGCGATCCATGCCGAGCGCGGCAAGCTGGACATGATCTTCTTCGCAGAGATTCTCTATTCCTACGAGTTGGACGGCCGCCACGAAGGTGCGTTGGCCTTCCCGACGCTCGACCCCTTCGTGCTGATCCCGGCGCTGGCGGCGGTGACGGAGAAGATCGGCTTCGTCGGCACCTACTCGACCACCTACACCGACCCGCGCGCCACGGCCCTCAAGCTCGCGACGATCGACCGCCTGAGCGCGGGCCGGGTCGGCTGGAACATCGTCACGACCGGTGCCGACCGCGCCGCCGCCAACTTCTCGATGCGCGAGCATCCGGGCAAGGAGGAACGCTACACCCGCGCCACCGGCTACGTCGACACCGTGCGCAAGGCGTGGCAGGCGATGCCCGCGATGCCGCAGGGCGAGCCGGTGCGCGTACAGGCCGGCATGTCGCCCGCCGGCAAGGACTTTGCCGCGCGCATCGCCGAGGTCATGTTCACCATCGCCTCCGACCGCGACAAGGCCGTCGTCTTCCGCAACGAACTGCGCGCGATGCTCGCCGATGTCGGGCGCGATCCCGCTGGCGTGCGGATCATGCCCGGCGTCGCGCCGATCTTGGGCGGAACCGAAGAGGAAGCGCGCGCCAACGAGGCCCGCTATCTCGAACTGCTCCACCCGCGCATCCAGCTCGCCATGCTCGGCGACCAGTTCGGCATGGACTTCTCGGGCTACGCCATGGACGCCCCGCTGCCGATGGACGACATCCGCCAGGCCCCGCGCGTGCTCAGCGGCATGCGCGACCCCGCCCGCCTCATCGGCGAGGATGGCCAAGTACCGACCCTGGGCGAATACCTGCGTCGCCAGGCCCGCGTGCGCGCCCACCACTCCTTCGTCGGCACGCCCGAGCAGTTGGCGGACATGATGGACGACTGGTCGGCGGCCGGTGCCTGCGACGGCTTCAACCTGATGTTCCCGGTCCAGTCGGAAGGCGTGCCCGCCTTCGTCGACGAGGTCGTGCCGATCCTGCGCAAGCGTGGACGGGTGCGGCAGGATTACGAAGAGACCACGCTGCGCGGCCACCTCGGCCTGTCGCGGCCCTGAATTTAGGACACGACAAGATGCTCTACGGCGATCGCCCCATGCTCATCGGCGGCCAGCTCACTTACGGTTCGGGCGAGTGGATCGACTGCACCGATCCGTCCACCGAGGCACTGATCGGCCGTGTCCCCGCCGGCACCGCCCAGGACGTGGCGGCCGCCGTCGAAGCGGCGCGCGAGGCGCAGAAAAGCTGGGGCCAGACCTCGATCTGGGAGCGGCGTGACATGCTGCGGGCCCTCGCCGCCGCCGTTCGTGCGCGGGCAGAGGAAGTGGTCGCCGTAGAGGCCGCCGACAGCGGCAACACCATCGGCAATCTCGCCAATGACATGTTCAAGTCGGCCAACCAGTTCGAGTATTTCGCCGGCCTCATCTCCGAGATCAAGGGCGATACCTACGCCGCGCTTTCGCCGAACATGCACATGACCTTGCGCGTGCCCTACGGCGTCGTCGGCCGCATCGTGCCGTTCAACCACCCCTTCATGTTCGCGACCGCCAGCTGCGCCGCACCTCTCGCTTCAGGCAACTGCGTGGTGCTCAAGACGCCCGAGACCAGCCCCCTCTCCGCTGCGATCTTCGCCGAGATCTGCGCCGAGGTCCTGCCCGCAGGCGTCGTCAACATCGTGTCGGGCTACGGGCTTCCGGTAGGCGATGCCATCGCGCGCCATCCCGAAGTGCGCCGCATCGGTTTCACCGGCTCGGTCGCCACCGGCCTCGCCATCCAGCGCGCCGCCGCAGAGGCGACGGTCAAGCACGTCACGCTGGAACTGGGCGGCAAGAACCCGCTGGTGGTTTTCGCCGACGCCGATGCGGACAAGGCAGCGGACGCTGCGGTCGCCGGCATGAACTTCGCCTGGGCCGGTCAAAGCTGCGGCTCGACCGCGCGCGTGCTGGTCCACGACAGCCTCAAGGACAAGGTCACCCGCCGGCTGGAGGAGCGCCTCGCCGCCATCCACGTCGGCGACGCCAGCGACCCGGCCTCGGACATGGGCCCGCTCAACTCGGGGCCCCACCGCAATCGGGTCCGCAATATGATCGAGGCCGGCAAGGCCGAGGCCCGCGTCGCTTTCGGCGGCGGCGTCCCGGCCGGGCTCAACAAGGGCTGGTTCGTCGAGCCGACCCTGTTCGCCGATGTTCCGCTCGGCGCCACCATCGCGCGCGAGGAAGTGTTCGGCCCGGTCATGACCGTCCAGGGCTGGAGCGACGAGGCCGCGATGATCGAAATGGCCAATGCCACGCCCTACGGCCTCACTGCCAGCGTGTTCACGCAGGACATCTCCGCCGCGCTCCGCACCGCGCGCGCGATCGAGAGCGGCGTGACCCACATCAATGGCTCGAAGATGCACTACGTCGGCGCGCCGTTCGGCGGCGTGAAGAACTCCGGCATCGGCGGAGAGGAATGCCTCGAGGAACTGCTGAGCTACACCGAAGTGCGCAGCCTCCACATCACGATCTGAGCCGATGAGCGTCGTCCCGGATCGAGTCCGCGACGACGGTTCCATCAGATCCCGGCGTGGAGCGCCATCGTCCCGTGCGTTTCGATGGGCCGCACCGCGCCGCCATCCTGCCCCGCCAGCTTCGCCGTGATCGCCAGCGCCGCCTTCTTGAGGTCCGGCACATAGCGCTCGACCGCGGTTTCCTGCTTCATCGAGACCGAGAAGAACACCAGCGTAAGCGCGCCGCAGACCTCACCCTCGCTGAAGATCGGAACCGCGATCGACGAGGTGCGGCCCGGTGTATTGGTGAACTGGTTGTAGCCGCGCAGGACATAGCCCTGTTCGCGCACCTGCGCCGCGAAGCCCGGTTCGCGAAGGCGCAGCAGCGTGTGCTGGTCGGGGGCGAGGTCGAAGTTCTCCGAGGCGTCGAGCCAGCTCTGGCGCTGCTCCTCCTCGCTGAAGGCGAGCATGACGTGACCCGAGGCGCATTCCACCAGCGGGAAGCTGGCGCCGGGCTGGTAGTTGGTCAGCGCCATCGGAGAGAGCGCATGGGTGCAGTCCCGCACGAGGATGTGCTGGCCCACCCACGTGGTGAGCGAAACCGGCCAGAAGTGCTTCGCGGTCAACGCCTCCAGTTCCTGCCGTGCGATACCGACGAGGTCGGAATGGTCCTGGTAGCCGTGCGAGAGCGCGTTCACGAGAGCAGTCGGACGGTAATATTTCCGCGTCGGCTCACGCTCCAGCATGCCTTCTTCCTGCAGCGTGTGCACGATCCGGCAGGCGGTCGGGTAGGGAATGCCGACCGCGTTGGCGATCTGCATCATGGACATGGCGCCCTGCTGGTTCACCGCGCGCAGCACCGCAAGAGCCCGCCCGATAGAACGAATATGTGCTCCTTCCACGTCGTGTACCCCGCTTGTTTGACCCCGATCAATGACGGGATGTTTTCATCAAGACGTCACAATCCTGAGCCGTGAAACAGGTATGTTCGCCTGCCGATCAACCGGGGCCAGAATGCGATCCAAGCAAGCCGCGTGCAAGCGCGTATTTCGCACGTGCAGCAATGCTTCGCCGGCAAGGCGAAATGGCGATGCACTTCCTGCAAGTCAGCGAGACAGGCCGCGCCCGCAATGCTGCGCCGCACTATCGCAGGCGACTCGGAAGGCTAGAGCCGCGTCGACACCGCCAGCGCCCGCTTGAGGATCGCGCGGGCACGCGCGCGCACCGGCTCATCGATCATCATACCTTCCAGCGCGACGGCGCCCTCACCGCTGTCCAGCACCCGCCGCGCCCAATCGCATTCGGCCGCCTCGGGCGCCATGCCTTCGATGATCGCAGCAACCTGCGCCGGGTGGATGGCAAGCTTGCCGCCGAAGCCGAGACTGCGGGCGTGGCGCGCATCGTCCCGCGCCGCACCCACATCGCGAACATCGAGCGTCACTCCGTCCAGCGGCGCGCCAAGGCTGCCAAGCCGCGAAGCCAGCACGACCTCGCTGCGCGCCGCCAGCAGCCCGTCGCGCGTATGTTCGCATCCGAGGTCCGCCACATAATCCACGGTGCCGAGCGCCAGCGCCGACGCACCGCCGCGCAGCGCGATTTCTCGCACCGAGGCCATGCCCCGCGCCGTCTCGATCAGCGCGATGACGGGAATGGCCACCGCCAGCTTCGCCACCTCTGCGGCAACCTGGGCCTTGGGCAAAATGATCGCCGCGAACGGCAGACGTGCGACCGCGGCGATGTCGTCGTCATGCCAGGGCGTGCCCACGGCGTTGACGCGCACGAAGACGGGCTTGTCGGTGAAGTCGCAGCAGAGCGCGGCACGGGCGGCATTCTTGCGATCGGCCGCGACGGCATCCTCGAGGTCGAGGATCACCGCGTCGGCCCCGCTCGCCGCGGCCTTGGCGAAGCGTTCCGGCCGGTCGGCGGGAACGAACAGCGGGGCGACGGGGGTGACGAAGGGGCTCACGCCTGCGCTTCCGACTGGCCGAGCGCCGGAACGGGGCGGTAGTGGCGATCCTCGCCCATGATGACCGGTGCAGGCGCGGGATAGGCGACAGGGCCTGCCGGCGTTTCGACCTCCAGCCGCCGCAGCAGCGGGTGCGCGGACAGCGCGGCCATGTCGTTGACCCCGGCGAAGGCGGCGTCGGCCTCGACCAGCCGCGCGCGCGCCTTGGCCTCGTCCATCGTGGCGAAAGCGGCAGCTACCACGGCATCGGTCTCGCTGCGATTGGCGACGCGGGCGACGTTGGTGGCGAAGCGCGGGTCCGCGGCAAGCCCGGCATCGCCGAGGAAGGCGGCGGCGAACTTCGCCCACTCGCGGTCGCTCTGGATCGAGACCAGCAGCGGCGTCCCTTCACGCGTGGCGAAAACGCCGTAGGGCGCGATAGAGGGATGCGCGAGGCCGAGGCGCCGGGGCGGCTTTCCGCCTTCGTGGTGGAGCAGCGGCACGGTCAGCCAGTCGGCCATCACGTCGAACATCGAGACGCGGATGTCCGCGCCCTGGCCGGTGATCCCTCGGCCGATCAAGGCCTCGAGAATGGCGGCATGCGCGGTCGCCCCGGTAGCGATATCGACCACCGAGATGCCCACTCGCGCCGGCTCGTCCGGACCGCCGGTGATCGAAGCGAGCCCGGATTCGGCCTGGACCAGCAGGTCGTAGGCCTTGCGGTCCGCCATCGGCCCGGTGTCGCCGTAGCCGCTGATAGAGCAGGCGATCAGGCGCGGGTTAGCGCGGCACAGGTCCGCCGGGTCGAAGCCCAGGCGGGCGAGAGAACCGGGTTTCAAATTCTGTACCAGCACGTCCGCGCCTTCCAGCAGCGCTGCGAGTTCGGCCTTGCCCCCGGCGCTCGCCATGTCGATGACGCGTGATTGCTTGCCCCGGTTGAGCCAGACGAAGTAGCTGCTCTGCCCCTTGGCAACATCGTCGTACCCGCGCGCGAAATCGCCTTCGGGACGTTCTACCTTGATGACTGTGGCGCCCGCGTCGGCAAGGCGCGAGGTGCAAAAAGGCGCCGCCACCGCCTGTTCGATGGCGATGATGGTGAGGCCCGCCAGCGGAAGGCGCACGCTCATACGCGGCCCGTCCCCGCGGGACATAGAGCGGAGTAAGACGGATCGTATCGACGCAATTCCACGGACGAACCTCGCAAACGGGGAACGCGATCGATACCCCGATGCCCGAAACCGATCGCAACCGAACTGGCCTTTGGCCGCAATGCGACCAAATGAAGGAGGTCAGTGCCCTGCCGCGGCGCTTGGGGACGACCGCACCGTGCCGAGATCTATATCGTCGACCAGCGAGCGAGCAGACTGCGAGCATTCGATGAGCCGGCGCGGCAACTGCCATGACAACGGTCGCCGAGAGCTTCCTCTCCGCGCTCAAACGTGAGCGCATCCGGCGCCGCATCTACAAAACACGCAAGGAAGCCCGGCCGGACGTGTTCGACTACATAGAGATGTTCTACGACCCGGTACGCAAGCACGACTGGGACGAGAGTTTTAGGATTAACCTGCCGCTGGTGAGGGATTGACGCTCATCCAGAAGCCAGATCCAGAGGAGCGGGCCAATTTAACGCAATCTCCGCCTGCGCGCCCATGAATGCGTCATGACGATGGCTCGCCCGCGCCCAAAGCCAGCCCGCCTTGAGATTGAACCGCAATTCTTTGCCGGCTGCACACTTCATGGCTTGCTAGCGGCAGCGTGGTTCAAATCGTAGTCGTGAGCGCATTCACCAGCACGTCGGCCAGTCGCAGGCCCGCCTGTTTAAGTCGATAAGACACAAGATAGTAGTTACGCGTCTCGTAATCTGCCGGGAGCACCTTTGCCGTGGACGGACATACGATACCGGTCCGGCCACCACAAGCCGCCACCTTGTAGGCATCGTTGGAGCTTGGCGTCACCGGATCGAGGAAGATGTACTTCTTCGCCAGATCGCGGCTCTCGACGGCCCAGTCCCGCGCCGTTCCGCCCACGGGAGGATTTAGCGATGTATTGCCCCAAAGCTCCCACCCTAGGGTGTTGGCGGTCCCGTCGTTGCCGAGATGCCGCTTCACGATGGCATAGTCCCACACCGAATGAATATCCGTGGCGATGGCGTTGCCGCCCGCGTCCACATTCAGGATGCCACCGGGAATGATGACCTTGGTCTGGGCTCCGCCAGGCTCGGTGCCATGCAGAGGCTGATGCAGGTCGCCCACCAGGTGCAGTATGAACTTCAGCGCGTCCAGACGCTCGGCCGCACTGTGCCCTGACGCATCGTGCAGGATGGCCGAATACTGCGCGATCGCCTTGTCGGCGCAGATCGTCTGGGGACTGTCGGCGATGCAGGCGGGGTCCGATGCCAGCGGCACCGTGCCCAGAACCGGGATACGCACCGAATGGGCCAGGTTGGGGTAGCTGGTACGGACATCGTCCGCCCATTTCGCCACCGCTTCATCATACAGTTCGCCATCGCCCAGCAGCGCCTTCACCTTCTGCCAGACCGCCGGGTTGTCCTTCTTCAGCTCGGCTTCGGCGATCCAGCCCACCACGGCATGCGGGGTGCGGGTCCAGGCATGGGCAGGCGTGGCGACGGACATGACCGCCAGTGGCAGCAGGCAAGCTGCAAGACGCAGCCGTTTCAGGATTGTTTGCCGAATCATCGTTCCTCCAGAGCGTTCGCGGCGCTGCGTTCATGAAACCAACGCCGCATGATGACGGGCTTGCACGGCATGGCATTCAGGGCGTAGGCATCTGGTCCTGCAGCTCGGGACCGCCACTTAGATGCAAAGGCACAGGCGATCCTCCACGCTGCAGAGGATATTTTTGGGAGAGAGGCTGATGAGCAGGAAAACCTCCGCAACAGAGCGCAGCTGTATCCAAAGTGTCATCATCGCCGGATAGTCGCTGCGGCAATGTCCTTCTCGCGAGAACGTGCCGCCTGGCTGGGGCGCAATGTCTTTCCTCACGAAGCTGCGCTACGGCAGTGGCTGGGGCCGCGTGCGGCATCGGCCGGGCTGGAAGTCGACGATATCGTGCAGGAAACCTATGCGATCCTGGCATCCATCGATCAGGTCGATCACATCCGCAATCCCCGAACCTACATGTTCGAGGTGGCCAAGTCGGTGGTGCTGCAATCGCTGCGCCGCGCCAAGGTCGTCACCATCGATGTCGAGGCGAACGCGCAGGTTCTGGAGATCCCGGAGGATGCGCCCTCGCCCGAACGCGTCGTCGCGGACCGGCAGGAACTGTCGCGCGTATCGGCGGCCATCGCCGCGCTGCCGGACCGTTGCCGCGAGGTGTTCACCCTGCGAAAGGTCGAGGGCCTGAGCCAGCGCGAGACGGCTGAGGCACTCGGGATCGCCGAAAGCACGATCGAAAAGCACATGGTCAAGGCGCTCGCCCTGCTCACAAATGCAATCGGGCGTGGCGGAAATTCGCGCAATGCGTCATCTAGGCTGCGTGAGCAGCGAGACGACAGCAACACCAGCGACCCTTCCGGACGGCGTGAACGCGCGGGATGAGCGCGCCGCGCACTGGGCGCAGCGTGCCGACTCCCAAACGCTGACGGCCGAGGAAGAAGCCGAGCTGGAAGCCTGGACGAGCGCCGATCCGCGCAATGCCGGTGCCTTTGCCCGGGCCATGGCCAGCAACGCCTATCTTGATCGGGCCGTTGCGCTGGGCGTCCATCGCGGCATTTCCGAAGCGGAAAATCCTGCCGAAGAAGAGCCCGTCATTTCGATCGCGCCCGCAGAGAAACGCGGCATCAGCCGGCGGCTCTGGCTGGGCGGAGCAGCCGGCGCGATTGCCGCGTCGCTGCTGGCCGCAGTGGGTTGGGACCGGCTGATAGGCACAGAGACCATCGTGGCCGACAAGGGTAACGTGCGCCGTGCCGCGCTGCGCGATGGGTCCGCCGTCACGCTCAATACCGGCACCGAGGTGGCCGTCGACATGAAGCCCCTGGAGCGCCGGGTCAGCCTGCTCGCGGGCGAAGCGAACTTCGATGTCGCGAGCGACCCGGCACGCCCGTTCATCGTCGATGCCGGCGCGGTGCGCATCCGGGTGGTGGGCACCAGTTTCGTCGTCCACCTGTCCGACCTTGGCGAAGTGTCCGTCACCGTGCGCGAAGGCAGGGTCGAGGTGCACCACGGCCGGACTGCGGCACTCGTTCTCTCGGCAGGCGACCGAGTGCTGGTCCCGTCGCAGGGCGCGGTGGCCATCGAAAAACTCAGCGCCGGAGAGGTTGACCGGCTGGGCCTCTGGCAGCGTGGGGAAATGGACCTGACCGGCCTGACCCTCGCCGATGCAGCGCGCCAGTATGCCCGGTATTCGGACCGACAGATCGTGATCGCCGATCCGGACGTTGCCCGTCTCAAGATCGCCGGCGTCTTTTCCACCAGCGATCCCGCCGGTTTCGCGCAGGCCGCAGGCCTTGCGCACGACCTGCGCGTACGCACCTCGGACGATACGATCACGCTTTCGCGAAAATAATTGCGGGGCAGGTGGAGGATCGCCGGACGGCTCGCATCTAGCCTGTGAACGCGGCAGAAACGCCGCACTGGGGTAGTTTGCAGATGCATTCGAGATTTCTTTCCGGCTGCGGGCTGGCCGTAGTCGCTTGCGCGATCGCCACGCCCGCCATCGCGCAGGAGCGTCAGTTCGACATTCCCGCCCAGCCCCTGCCCGGCGCGATCGCCTCGCTCGGCCGACAGGCGCAATTGCAGATCGTCGCCCCCGGCGATGGTATCGACCAGATCCGCAGCCGACCGCTCAAGGGACGCATGGATGCGCGCACGGCACTGCGCCTGCTGATCGGCGGCACCGGCCTGGAAGTGGCGGCCGACGACGGCGCGCGCATCGTCCTGCGCCGCGTCAGGGAGAGCGAAGCGCGTGCGGCCGCGCCCAGCGACGCCGCGGCGGCGGACGACATCGTGGTCACAGGCTTTCGCGCCAGCCTGAACAAAGCCAGTGAGATCAAGCGCAACTCCGACGCCATCGTCGATGCGGTGGCCGCCGAGGACATCGGCCAGCTCCCCGACAACAGCGCGACCGAAGCCTTGGCGCGTCTTCCCGGCGTGCAGGTTTTCCGCAATCGCGGCGAAGGGCAGTCGATCACCATCCGCGGCATTTCCAGCGTGGTCACCATGATCAACGGACAGGAAGCCTATACCGGCGCTTCCCGCCGCACGCTGCTCAACAGCTATCCCGCCGGCCTCATCCGCTCGATCGAAGTGTACAAGGCGCTGACCCCGGACCTGATCGAGGGCGGCATCGGCGGCGCGGTGGACGTGCAACTGCGCCAGCCCCTCGATTTCAAGAAGGGCATCAGCGTCGCAGGCACCGTGCGCGGCACGTACGACGACCAGGCAGACAAGCTGATGTACAATGGCGATGTGCTGATCGCCGGCAACTGGGACACCGGCGCCGGCGAAATCGGCGCGATGGTCAATGCCAGCTACACGCGCAGGGACTACTACGAATCCTATCGCGAGAATCTTGGCCCCCAGACCAATGCGGCGGGCTACAGCTTTCCCAGCGGCATTCTCGCCAAGAACCCGAAGGGGCGTTACGAGCGCCCTGTATTGACCGGAGAGATCCAGTGGCGCCCGGCGTACAATTTCGGAATGTATGTGCGCGCGACGAACGTCACGGATGACAACACCTACACCGATACCGATTTCCAGACCAACATTGCGGCCAATACCGTTCTTCGCAACGTCCAGCTCGTGGACGGCACGAACATCGTCAAGAGCGCCAGCTTCACCGCCACCGCAAACTCCGGAGCCCGATCGAACCACACCCGCCAGTTGCTCGACACGACGCAGATCGAAGTCGGCGCGGACTTCACCTCGGGCATCGCCAAGCTGACGACAAGCGCGGTCTATACGACTTCGCGCGTGGAAACCGACCAGCAGCTCTTCCTGCTCGGCTTCAACAAGGCGCCGACCATCGATGCGGTGTTCCAGAGCGACAGCAAGTGGGGCGGCCTTTCCTATTCCTATCCCAGCGTCGATCTGTCCGACGTCAGCCAGTTCCACGTCCGCGCCTATTCCGACACGCGCGAACGGCAGAAAGGCAAGGGCCTGCAATGGCGTACCGATCTGGAGCTGGACACCGGGACCGGGTTCTTTCGCTCGTTCAAGACCGGCTTTCGCTATGCTCGCCGTACGGTGCAGTACCGTTCGGGAACGGGGCTCGTCGATCTGAACGCGTTGAACCTGCCGATGTCCGCCTTTCCCGGCGGCGCTACGCCTGCGGTGCTCTCGCGGCGACCGGGCGGCGATGATGCCGCGATCCCGACAGGCTGGGTAGGCTACGACGCAACCTATCTGAACAGCGAAGCCAACGTGATCGCGCTCAACAACTATGTCCGAACTCTGAAGGGCGGATATTTCACGGACGACGGGCGGCCCGCCTTCGACCCGATCAACGCCTTTGACGGCAAGGAAAACAGCTTCGCGGCCTACGGCCAGTTCAAGTACGGCTTCGAACTGGCCGGCGTGCCGATCGACGGTGTGGCCGGCGCGCGGGTGGTGAACACCTGGCTCTCGATCAACGGCACGCAGAGCATCGCGGAGAGGACTCCCAGCTCGGGCGGCACGGTCACCCGTTTCCAGCCGATCCACGGCCGTCAGAACTATCTGGACGTCGATCCGGCCATAAGTGCCGTCGCTCACTTCACGCCTCAGCTGCAGCTTCGTGCCGCCTGGACGAAGACTTTCAGCCGACCCGATTTCAGCAACCTCAATCCCACGGTTGCGCTGGTGCAGGTTCAGTCTTCCTCGGGCGATTACACAGGTACCGCGACGGCGGGTAATCCCGACCTGAAGCCGGTACGTTCGAACAACTGGGATCTATCGCTCGAATATTATCTCGGGCGCACGGGCTCCCTGTCTCTCGCCGGATTCTACCGGGACGTGCGCGGCTATATCGTGCGCACCAAGGTGCCCGACGACAGTATCCCCGGCGCCTTGGGCACGGTGGACGTGACCAAGTTCGTCAATGCGGGAGATGGCTATATCAAGGGCATAGAAGTTGCGGGCAGCACCTTCTTCGACTTTGCTCCGGGCATCCTTCGTCACTTCGGCGCCTCCGCCAATTATACGTACATCGATTCCCGACAGGATCTGCCCGCAACCGCCGCAACGGCAGCATTCAAGGGCCAGACCACCGGCATCTCCAAGCACAGCTACAACGCCAGCCTGTTCTATGACGACGGAAGGTTCCGCGCCAAGGTGGCGTGGTCCTGGCGCAGCGACTTCACGCTGTCCTACAACCTGGTCGATCCGACCAAGAACCTGAACTGGTATCCGATCTCGCGGCTGGCGGCATCAGCCTCCTACAACATCAATCGCAACCTTTCGCTGACCCTGGATGGCACCAACCTGCTCAATCGGCCGCAGCGCGCCTATTGGGGCACCAAGGCCTTCACCGATCGCGTCTACTTCGAAGGGCGCAGCTATTCCGCAGCCCTGCGCTTCAAGTTCTGAAGAGGTGTTGCGATGAAGATCTGTGCCGCACTCGCCGCGTTCGCCGGAGTCGTTGTCGGTTCGACCATAACCTCCGCTCAGGCCGCGCCAGGGGACGGATGGGTGGGCGCCTGGGGCTATGCGACATCGCCCGCCACCAGGAGCGTGGCGGACACCCTGCCAGCCGGTACCTATCGCTACCGCATCCGTTCCAGCCAGTCGGGCGATGCGCTTCGGCTCGTGCTGACCAATCCCGACGGCGCGCAGCCGCTTCAGATCGCCTCGATGAGCGTGGCCCGGGCCACCAACGACGGCTTCGCGATCGATCCGGCACAGTCACGGCCGGTGATATTTGCGGACGGTCCCTCGCTGACCCTGCCCGGCGGGGGCACGCTACAAACGCAGCCGGTGCCCCTGAATGTGCGCGCCGGTGAGGATATTGTGGTGACAATCGACACATCCGCCCCCAGCACGACCGTAGCGGGCAACGCCGGTTTCCCCGTCGCATTCGCCGCCGGCGCGGTGGATGCGGCAGGCGCCACGCTCGTACCGGTCAAGCTGCGCCCGCTCGTCAGCCAGCTTGCCGTGCATAATGACGCCGCGACATGTACCATCGTGACGTTCGGGGATTCCATCACCGAAGGCGCGCGTGGCACCCGCACCGACTGGCGCGGATGGCCGGGCGTGCTGGCACGCCGGCTGATGGAGGCGGGATCCGGTGCGCACTGCGGCGTCGTCAACATGGGGATCAGCGGCAACCGCCTGTTGCGCGACGGCCGCGGCACGGCGGGCATCGACCGGCTGGAGCGCGATGTGGCCTCGGTTCCGGGCGTCACGCACTTGATCGTGCTCGAAGGCGTAAACGACATCTGGCGCGCCACCTTGCCAGGTGAAACGCCCATCGCGGCCGCAGACCTGATCGCGGGGTATCGCAAGCTCATCGCGTTCGGCCACGCGCGCGGCATCCGGGTCATCGGCGGCACGATCACTCCGGGTTCCGGCTGGAAGGCCTACGACGCGGGCATGGAACAGATTCGCCAGGATGTGAACGTCTGGATCCGCACGTCCGGAGAATTCGACGCCGTGGTCGATTTCGACACCGCACTGCGCGACACCTCCACTCCACCGATGCTCAAGCATGCGTTTGACTCCGGGGACCACCTCCATCCCGGCAACGGCGGATACGAGGCGATGGGGCGCGCCGTTCCCCTGTCGTTGTTCCGGGCCGGCCGGTGATCCCTTTATCAGACCCCGTTCGCCTGCGGCATGACGCGCGGGCTCCGGCCAGAGGCCGGTCATGATGAAGCACATCGGCATCTCCATTGCCGGCATCGGCCTCACCTGTCTTCCCGTGGCGGTGGCCGCCGGCGAAGAAGCCGTTCCGGTCGATCTGGTGGATCCTTTCGTCGGCACCTCGGGAGATCACGGACAGTTGACGCCGGCTGCCACCGGCCCGTTCGGCATGGTGCAGCTTTCGCCTGACACGGTCCCTGCCCAGCATGCAGGCTACGATTACCGCGCGGATCGCCTTCGGGGCTTCTCCCATACCCGCGCGGTGGGCGTGGGATGCGGCGGTGGTGGTGGCGACCTGCTGGTGACCGTCGGCTATGCCGGAGAGAATGGCCCATGGCCGATGGACAAGGGTTCCGAAAAGGCCGGGCCGGGCTGGTACTCGGTGCGGTACGGTGGCGGGATCCAGGCAGACCTTGCCGCGATCGGCGCCGCAGGCGTTTCGCGTTTCACGCTGTCCCGCGCGGGAAGCGTGCATATCGTGCTCGATCCGCGCCACAGCTACACCAAACGGCACAGCGCCGAGTGGAGCAGCACCGGCGCGAATGACCTGCGCGGCAGCATGTCCGCAGGAACGGTCTGCGACGAAGGCATCTATCACCTCTCCTTCGCCAGCATGCTCAGCCTGAACGGCAAGGTGCTGAAGGCAAAGGGTACTATGCTCGACGGTGACAGGCTCGCGTTCGATATCCCGGTATCGGCGGGCGACCGGATAGAAGTGCGCACCGGCCTGTCGGTCGTGGACCCCCGCTCGGCGCGGCGTGTGCTGAAGCGGTCACTTGGCAGCCATTCGCTCGAGACGATCCGGCAGAATGCCCGCGCTGCCTGGTCGCGTGAGCTGGAACGGATCCGCGTCCCAGGGTCGGACGAGCGGGCCCGACTGTTCTACACCCACCTGTTCCGCGTACTGCAGACCCCTGCCCGCATCGACGATGCAGACGGCCAGTACCGCCGATCGGACGGATCGTTGCACCGGGTGACGCGGGGCCACCATCGCTATTCAGGCTGGGCCATCTGGGACAATTACCGCACCCAGCTCCCGCTCCTGGGGTTGCTCGACCCAGAACGGTCCGCCGACGTGGCCGCCTCGCTTGCGGAACTGTACCTTGCCGGCAAGGCCCAGTGGGCCACGAAGAACGAGCCGTTCATCACCGTGCGGACAGAGCACGCAGGCGTCGCCCTGCTCGACTTCCGGCGCAAGGGTATCGACGGTTTCGATGCCGCCGCCATCCTGCCGCTCATGGTGAAGGAACTGGATGCGCTGCCGCAAAAGGCGCCGGACCAGCAGATCGAGACGGCCTACGATATATGGGCCGCAGCCGAACTGGCAAGCGACCTTGGCGATACCGAGCTGGCAGACCGATTGCACAAGTGCGCCCTGCAGTATCGATCGATGTGGCGCAACGTGTTCGAGAATGTCTCGCCGGACTTCGATGTGGTGAAGGCACGAGGGCTCTATCAGGGCACCTTGTGGCAATATCGCTGGGCACCGGTCTTCGACCTGCCATGGCTGGTCGACGAGGAAATGGGCCGGGAGCGCTTCAACCGGGAACTGGGCCGGTTCTTCGACCAGGGCCTTTTCAACATGACCAACCAGCCGGACATTCAGGCGCCGTTCCTGTTCGCCGGGGCAGGACAGCCAGGCAGGACCGCGGCGCTAGTCGGCGAGATTCTCGATCGCCCCATCGACCATTGGTACACCAACGCCGGCAAGAGACCGATCCCCTGGCATGGCCGCAGCTTTGAGCTTGCCCCGGAAGGCTATGCCGATGGCATGGACGACGACGCCGGCGGCATGGCCGCATGGTATGTATGGGCCTCGCTCGGCCTTTATCCCCTGACCCCAGGCAAGCCGGAATATATCGTCATCCCCCCCGCGTTTGAGCGCCTCAGCATTCGACCAAATGGTGGCCCGGAAATCCGCATAATTCGGCGTAATTCCAGTAGCGAAAGCGGCTCGGTGCTCTGGAATGGTGAGGTTGTGAACGGCCCCTCCGTCGCCCATCGATCGCTGCAATCTGGCGGCGAGCTCCAGATCGGCAGATAACATGGAACATCGTCATGCGGCGTGGAGCGGGATCGCCGGGCAATGCGATGAGGAATTCTCGTTCCGAGCTTGCTGGCACAACACATTGGACAGCGCTCCGCCGCCCTTTATCATCAATCGGTGTCGCTAAAATGGTCTTGTCGTGGCCTGACGCAAGCGGAACTCAACGGCTTACGGAAGCGATCTTGGAAGGTATCCGGCACATTTGAATTTAGATTTCACTGATTTGCGACGACCGACGATAGTATTGAAGAAGCCGGTTTTGACCGAGTGGAGAGATCGAAGTGTGACGCTGTAGAACAGCGCTTCCTGCCCCACCGTCGGCTCGCCCATCATCGGCCTGTCTCCGTCCTGCAGGAACAGCGAGCCAGACCCCGAAGACCACTTCAAGCCTGAGTGTTTCGAGAACCGATTCTATCGGGTCGAGACTGGTGCGGGCTATGACGGCGCCCCAGCGAGAGGCCGGTTCAAAGCCATTTCAGCTTCCTGAAGCGGGTGTAAAGCAGCAGGCAGATGCAGGCGATCACCCCCAGGACGACGTGATATCCATAACGCGTCTCGAGTTCCGGCATGTTCTTGAAGTTCATTCCGTAGATGCCCGCAATGGCGGTCGGCACGGCCAGGATGGCCGCCCACGCCGCCAGCTGACGGGTGATAGCGCCCGTTCGCTGCTGCTCTAGCAGGTTGCTGAATTCGAATACCGAATTGAGGACCTCCTTGAGCCCCTCCGCCATCGCCTGGACCCGGCGGACGTGATCGTTGACGTCGCTGAAGTAGGGACGGGCATCATGATCGATGCAAGGCAGATCAGCCCTCACGAACTTGGCGGCGACTTCGCCCATCGGGATCAGCACGCGCTGGAAGCGTATGATCTCCCGGCGCAGGCTGAAGATGCGGATGACCTCATCCCGGCCCAGAAAGCTGTCCACTGTCCGACGCTCCATCGCCAGGGTGTCCTCTTCGATCGTCTCCATGATCGGCAGGTAGCCGTCGACGATGTAGTCGAGGATGGCGTGGAGCACGTAATCCACGCCCTTCTGCAGCATGCCGGGGTCCTGCTCGAGTTGCCCTCGAAGCTTGGAGAATTCGCGCTCATGGCCATGGCGAACGGTGATGATGTGGCTGTGCCCGACGAAGATCGAAACTTCCCCGTAGCGGATCTCGTCACCGACGAGTTCAGCGGTTCGCGCGGTCACGAACAGCTGGTCGCGGTAAACGTCGACCTTGGGGATCTGTTTACCGCTGATGGCATCCTCAACGGCCAGGGGGTGGAGCCCATACTGCGCCTGCAGCGAGCGCAGGTCCTCGGGCGTTGGATCGAGCAGCCCGATCCAGACGAATTCCGATCGGTCGTCGGGACAATGAACCTTCTCGGTTACATCGATGTCCCGCACCCGCTGGCCGTTTTGATAGAGAACCGCAGCAACCACACTCATGATTTCACTCCGCTGCCCAACTTCAAGGGGCGGGACAAAAGCGCAGGTAGCGGCAATTTGCTCCTCGTAGAATGTGAACCGGTCGGCTTTCCCGAACAGGTCCTCAGGCATGGGCGATACAACGCGGATCGGCCCGGTCGTCGTTCGCTTGGACGTCATTCTTCAACTTCGCCGCAGCGTCGACCAATCGACAGAGTCCCGAAGATGCGTTTTTCGACGGGTCGTTTCCGCTCGACCGAGCCGGCGGTGGATCTGGCTTTACGCAGCAGGCTGGGAGAAACCGCAGCGGATAGATGCGAACGATAAAAGAACATGAGGGTCTCCAGAAAGTCGCTCCAACCCGCCCGTATTTACCGCGCGACCGAACGGCACGCGACCAGCGCACGC
Organism: Novosphingobium sp. BL-52-GroH; assembly: GCF_044813085.1. Lineage (NCBI taxonomy): Bacteria > Pseudomonadati > Pseudomonadota > Alphaproteobacteria > Sphingomonadales > Sphingomonadaceae > Novosphingobium > Novosphingobium sp. BL-52-GroH. The sequence goes on from NZ_CP171149.1 coordinate 688,024, forward strand.
ATTTCCTCGCGGCGAAGCAGCAACGCCATGCCTCGGATTCCCGTTATTTCTCCAGACGACGAAAACGGCATTCGCGTAGAAAAATCGCTATGCACCCGTCCGGGTGCATGGTGCTGGCTCGCGTCCTTCACCCCGGTTTTTGCGCCAGGTCGCGAATAATCAAAGCGATCATATGCAAATACTATGCGGTTCGAGGTTTGCTCGTCTCGAATTTCAACGGCGTATCGTCCTAATGGGTCGGCTGCATACGACTCGTCCCGCGCGCCGCGGTGACGGGCATGCAGGAGCATCATCATGCAGGACATCCTCTGGGTGGGCCTCTTCCTCGTCTTACTGATCGCCAGCCTCGGCTATGCCGCGCTGTGCGACAAGGCGTGAGGGGGCAACCATGACCATCGACCTCTGGCTTGCCGCGCTCACCGCGCTCGGCCTTCTCGTCTATCTCGTAGCCGTGCTCGCACGGCCCGAACGCTTCTAGGGGGGAGCAGCACCATGACCGTTCAGGGATGGCTGCTCATCGCGGCCTTCGTCGGCATCCTGCTGGCGATCACCAAGCCGATGGGCCTGTGGCTCTTCGCGCTCTACGAAGGACGCAGGACGCCGCTCCACTCAGCCCTCGGCCCCGTCGAGCGCGGATTCTACAAGCTTTCGGGCATCAATCCAGACGAAGATCAGTCCTGGCGCCGTTACGCGGTGCACATGCTGATCTTCAACGGCATGTTGCTGCTGTTGACGTATGTCTTGCTGCGGGCGCAGGCGCTGTTGCCGCTGAATCCGCTGGGCTATGGTGCCCTCAGCGAGCATCTGGCCTTCAACACGGCGGTCAGCTTCACGACCAACACCAACTGGCAGAGCTACGGCGGTGAATCGACAATGTCGAACCTGTCGCAGATGCTGGCGTTGACGATCCATAACTTCCTGTCGGCCGCTACCGGCATCGCGCTCGCCTTCGCGCTGTTCCGCGGCTTCGCCCGCCGGAGCGCGTCGGGCATCGGCAATTTCTGGGCCGACGTGACCCGCGTCACCCTCTACCTGCTGCTGCCGGTCTCGATCGTCTATGCGCTGTTCCTGATCGCGAGCGGCGTGCCGCAGACGCTGGCGGGGTCGGTCGACGTCTCGACGCTGGAGGGAATCAAGCAGACTCTCGCGCTCGGCCCGGTCGCCTCGCAGGAAGCGATCAAGATGCTCGGCACCAACGGCGGCGGCTTCTTCAACGCCAATTCCGCGCATCCCTTCGAGAACCCGACCGCGCTGACCAACCTGGTACAGATGCTCTCGATCTTCGCGATCGGCGTCGGCCTGACCTACACGTTCGGCAAGGCCGTGGGCAATACGCGCCAGGGCTGGGCGATCCTCGCCGCGATGATGGTTCTGTTCCTCGCGGGCACGACCATCACCTACTGGCAGGAGTCTGCCGGAAACCCGGTGCTGCATGCTCTGGCCGTCCCCGGCGGCAACATGGAGGGCAAGGAAGTGCGCTTCGGCATCGCCGCAAGCTCGCTGTTCTCGGTCGTCACGACGGCGGCGAGCTGCGGCGCGGTCAACGCCATGCACGACAGCTTCACCGCTCTCGGCGGGCTGATCCCGCTGTTCAACATGCAACTGGGCGAAGTCGTCGTCGGCGGCGTCGGCGCGGGCATCTACGGGTTCCTGCTCTTCGCCATTCTCGCCGTGTTCGTCGCAGGACTGATGGTCGGACGCACGCCCGAATACGTCGGGAAGAAGATCGAGAGCCGCGAGGTCAAGCTGGCGGTGCTGGCGATCGCGGTGCTGCCGCTCATCATCCTGGGCATGACCGCGATCGCCGCGGTGCTCCCGGCCGGGCTCGCAGGACCGCTCAACAAGGGGCCGCACGGGTTCTCGGAGATCCTCTACGCCTTCACCAGCGCGGTCGCCAATAATGGGTCGGCCTTCGCCGGGCTCACCGCCAACACGCCGTTCTACGACGGCATGCTGGGCGTGGCGATGTGGCTGGGCCGCTTCTTCATCATCATCCCGATGCTTGCCGTGGCCGGCAGTCTTGCCGCCAAGAAGTACACCCCCGCGAGTGCGGGCAGCTTCCCGACGACAGGCCTGCTCTGGACGGGCCTGCTGGTCGGCATCGTGCTGATCGTCGGCGGCCTGACCTTCCTGCCCGGCCTCGCGCTTGGTCCCATCGCCGATCATCTCGCGATGATCAGCGGCAAGCTTTCCTAAGGATCATCCAATGGCTCGGTCCGAATCCAAATCGCTTTTCACGGCAGACCTGATCGTTCCGGCGATCGGCGATGCCTTCCGCAAACTCGATCCCCGGCAGCTCATCCGCAATCCGGTGATGTTCACCACCGCCGTCGTCGCGGTGCTGCTGACGGTCCTGCTCATCGTCGGGCAGGACGGCCTCGCCGCCGGCTTCAAGATCCAGCTCGTCGCGTGGCTGTGGCTGACGGTGCTGTTCGGCACTTTCGCCGAGGCCCTCGCGGAGGGGCGCGGCAAGGCGCAGGCGGCTTCGCTGCGTGCCACCAAGGCGGAACTCACCGCCAAGCGCCTGAAGGGGGAGGGAGACCGCTACGACGACGTCCCCGCCAGTGCGCTGAAAAAGGGCGACGTGGTGCTCGTGCGCACCGGCGACCTGATCCCGTCGGACGGCGAAGTGATCGCCGGCGTAGCCTCGGTCAACGAAGCGGCCATCACCGGCGAGAGCGCGCCGGTCATCCGCGAGGCAGGCGGCGACCGCTCGGCCGTGACGGCGGGCACCCGCGTCATCTCCGACGAGATCCGCGTTAGGGTCACCGTCAACCCAGGCCAGGGTTTCCTCGACCGGATGATCGCACTGGTTGAAGGCGCCGAGCGCCAGAAGACTCCCAACGAGATCGCGCTCACCCTGCTACTGGTTGGCCTGACGATCATCTTCCTGATCGCGGTCGGGACCATTCCCGGGTTCGCGAGCTACGCTGGCGGTTCGGTCCCGGTCTCGATCCTGGCGGCGCTGCTCATCACTCTGATCCCGACAACGATTGCGGCGCTGCTTTCGGCCATCGGCATCGCCGGAATGGATCGCCTGGTGCGCTTCAACGTGCTCGCCAAGTCCGGCCGCGCCGTAGAGGCGGCGGGCGACATCGACGTGCTGCTGCTCGACAAGACCGGCACCATCACCATCGGAGACCGCCAGGCGACCGAGTTCCGCCCGGTAGGCGGGGTGAATGTCGACGAACTGGCCGAGGCCGCGCTGATCGCCAGCCTCGCCGACGAAACGCCCGAGGGCCGCTCGATCGTCGTGCTCGCTCGCGACCAGTTCGGCCAGACCGCGACGGTTCTGCCCGAGGGAGCAGAAATCATCCCGTTCACCGCGCAGACCCGTATCTCCGGCGTCAACACGGGTGGCCGGGTGGTCCAGAAGGGCGCCGTCCAGGCGATCCTGAAGGCGAACCCGGAAGCGGGCGCGACCGCGGCCGCGACGGAACTGCGCCGGGCAGCCGACGAGATCGGCCGTGCTGGCGGCACCCCCCTCGCGGTGGCCGTGGATGGCAAACTGCTCGGTGCGATCTTCCTCAAGGACATCGTCAAGGCCGGCATCCGCGAGCGCTTCGGGGAATTGCGGCAGATGGGCATCCGCACGGTGATGATCACGGGCGACAACCCGCTCACCGCCGCCTCGATCGCCGCTGAGGCAGGGGTCGACGACTTCCTCGCCGAAGCCACGCCCGAGGACAAGCTGGAGCTGATCCGCAAGGAACAGCAAGGCGGCCGTCTCGTCGCGATGTGCGGCGACGGCACCAACGATGCCCCGGCGCTTGCCCAGGCGGACGTAGGCGTCGCCATGAACACCGGCACCCAGGCCGCGCGCGAAGCGGGCAACATGGTCGACCTCGACAGCGACCCGACCAAGCTGATCGAGATCGTCGGCCTCGGCAAGCAGTTGCTGATGACGCGCGGCGCGCTGACGACGTTCTCGGTCGCCAACGACGTGGCCAAGTATTTCGCGATCATTCCGGCCATGTTCGTGGCGCTCTATCCCGGCCTCGGCGTGCTCAACGTGATGGGCCTGTCGAGCCCGCAAAGCGCGATCCTTTCGGCGATCATCTTCAACGCCCTCATCATCCCGCTGCTGGTGCCGCTCGCGCTCAAGGGCGTGGCCTACAAGCCGATGGGGGCTGGCCCGCTCTTGGCGCGCAACCTCGCCGTCTACGGCCTCGGCGGCCTCATCGCGCCGTTCATCGGCATCAAGCTCATCGACCTGGCCGTTGGCGGCCTCGGTCTCGCCTGAGGAAGCGACAATGAACAACGACATCCTCTCTTCGCTGCGTCCCGCATTCGTCATGGCGCTGCTCTTCGCGGTCTTGCTCGGCCTCGCCTACCCGCTCGCCATCACCGGGATCGGGCAGGCGATCTTCCCGGGCCAGGCCAACGGCAGCCTCGTCACCGAGAACGGCAAGGTCATCGGCTCCACGGTGGTCGGGCAGGCGTTTACCTCCGAGCGCTACTTCCAGACGCGCCCCTCGGCGGCCGGCAAGGGCTACGACGGGCTCGCCTCGTCAGGCTCGAACCTCGGCCCGACCTCGCAGGCGCTCGCCGACCGGGTGAAGGCCGATGTGGAGCGCCAACAGTCTGCGGCACCAGGCCGATCCATTCCGTCCGACCTGGTGACCACCTCCGCCTCGGGGCTCGATCCCGATATTAGTCCCGAGGCGGCCTTGTATCAGGTCGAGCGCGTGGCGCGCGTGCGCGGACTGGAGCCCGAGGCGCTGCGCCGCGTCGTCGCCGGCAGCATCGAACGCCCGCTGCTCGGTTTCCTGGGGGAACCGCGCGTGAACGTGTTCGAACTCAATCGACGTCTCGACGTTCTTGGCGCTAAACCAGCCCGGTGACCGAAACCGATCGCCCGTCTCCCGAAGCCCTCCTGCGCGCCGCCGCGCAGGAGGGGCGTGGCCGCCTCAAGATCTTCCTCGGGGCGGCTCCCGGCGTTGGCAAGACCTGGGAGATGCTCACCGAGGGGCGGCAGCGGCGCGAGAGCGGCGTGGACGTGATCGTCGGCGTGGTCGAGACCCACGGCCGGCGCGAGACCGAGGCGCTGGTCCACGGGCACGAGATCGTTCCCCGTCGCCAGGTGGAGCATGCCGGCCACAGCCTGGGCGAGATGGACATCGACGCCATCCTGGAACGGCATCCGGCCCTCGTCCTGGTGGACGAACTGGCGCACACCAATGCGCCGGGCAGCCGCCATCCCAAGCGCTATCAGGATGTCGAAGAACTGCTGGATGCCGGGATCGACGTCTATTCGACCCTGAATATCCAGCACGTCGAGAGCCTCAACGACGTCGTCGCCTCCTTCACTCGCGTCAGGGTGCGCGAGACGGTGCCCGATTCGATCCTCGAACAGGCCGAGATCGAAGTCGTCGACATTCCACCCGACGAACTCATCGAGCGCCTGAAGGAGGGCAAGGTCTATATTCCGCACGAGGCGACGCGGGCGCTCGGCCACTTTTTCTCCAAATCCAATCTCACCGCTTTGCGCGAGCTGGCGCTACGCCGCGCGGCGCAGGCGGTCGACGCGCAGATGCTCGAGCACTTGCGCGCGAACGCCCTGGCCGGCAGCTTCGCTGTAGGCGAACGCATTGTCGTCGCCGTCAATGAACATGCCCATGCCGCCGGGCTGGTCCGGGCAGGCAAGCGGCTGGCCGACGCGCTCCGGGCACCCTGGACGGCGGTGCATATCGAGACCCAGCGCGACCAGCAATTCGGCGACGCGGATCGGCGCCAGCTTGCCGACACCCTGGCGCTCGCCTCGCGGCTTGGCGCCTCCACCGCCAGTATCCCGGCCGGCAACGTCGTAGAGGGTCTGCGCGGCTTTGCACGAGAGGCGCGTGCGACGCAGGTCGTCATCGGCAAGTCCACCCGGTCGTGGTGGTTCGAAGCGCGGCACGGCTCCGTTGTCGACCGGCTGGTGCGCAGCATCGGCGACGTTGCCATCCACGTCCTGCCGTCCGAACACACGGACAACAAAGCCGATCGCAGCCGGGCGCACCGGCATGGGCATTGGGGCCCCCTTTCGAATTATCTGTACTCGCTGCTGATGGTAGCGGCGATGGCGGTGGTCGGACGCTTGCTGGTCGAGGCCATCGACCTCGGCAACATCGCGCTGCTGTTCCTGGTGCCGGTGATGTTCGCAGCAGCCTCGTTCGGGCTGCGCGCGGGGCTGTTCGCGGGGCTGTCCGCCAGCCTTGCCTACAACTTCTTCTTCTTGCCGCCCACCGGCACGCTGACCGTCAGTAATCCCGAGAACGTGATCTCGATTCTCGTCCTGCTTGGCGTGGCGGTCGTCACCAGCCAGTTCGCGGCACGGGTGCGGGCGCAGGCCGACATGGCCGGGTCGAGTGCAAGGCAGAACGCCGCGCTCGCGAGCTTTTCTCGGCAGCTCACTGCTGCAGTGACGCAGGACGAACTGGTGCAGGCCATCTGTGCCGAAGTCGCCCGCCTGCTGGATGTGCGGGCGGTGTTGCTGGTGCCATCCGCCAATGGTCCGGACCTGCGCGCCGCGTTCCCGCCGGAGGACAGGCTCGAACAGATCGAACTCGCTGCGGCGCAATGGGCGATCGACAACGAGCAGCCCGCCGGGCGCGGATCGGCGACGTTGACCGCATCCGACTGGTTGTTCCACCCGCTACGGACCACGCGCGGCGTGCTCGGCGTGCTGGGGATCGCACGCGAGGATACCCGCGATCCAATTCGGTCCGACCAGGTCCCGCTGCTGATGAGCCTTCTCGACCAGGCCTCGATAGCCTTCGACCGCATGGCGCTGGAAGAAGAAAACCTGAAGGTGCAAGCCGTGGGCGAGCGCGATCGCCTGCGCTCTGCATTGCTATCCTCGGTCAGCCACGACCTGCGCACGCCACTGACAACGATTCTGTCGGCGATACAGGAAATGCGCAAGCATCCGTCCGAAGGCCTCCTGGAAACGATCGATGCCGAGGCGCAGCGGCTCAACCGGTTCGTCGCCAACCTTCTCGATATGGCCCGCGTGGAGGCGGGAGCATTGCCCCTTAAGGTCGAGGCGACCGACCTGTTCGACGCTGTCGCTGGCGCCGTTCATGATACGAGGACTTCGCTGCATGACCATGTGGTCGAGGTGGACATCGTGCCCGACATTCCGCTCGTGCGACTCGACCCGGTGCTGCTTCACCATTGCCTCATCAACCTGCTGGATAATGCCGGGCGTTATGCTGATCCGGGATCGCCTATCGTCATTCGTTGCCGACGGATGCCAGATGCTCTTCTGCTGTCGGTGATCGACCAAGGGCCGGGCATCCCTTCAGGTCAGGAGAAGCGGGTGTTCGAGACCTTTACCCGGCTCGAAGGCTCCGACCGGGTTCGTCATGGCACCGGTCTTGGCCTCGCCATCGTCAAAGGCTTCGCCGAGGCCATGGGCTTGTCCGTAGAGGCCAGCAATAACGAGGACCCCTGGGGGGCATGCTTCACCCTACGTATTCCCAAATCTCTGATCATCGCCCATCTCGAAAGCAGGGAACTACCATGAACGTTCGCCACAAGGTTCTCATCGTCGATGACGAGCCATCCATTCGCCGGTTGATCCAGGCCGCCCTGACGCGCGCCGATTATACGACCGTCGAGGCCGAAAATGGGCGAGAAGCACTGGACAAGCTCCGCGACGAGAGGCCGGATATCGTCCTGCTGGATCTCGGGCTTCCCGATCGCGACGGACTCGAACTCGTGCCGCTCATCAAGAAGCAGACCGACGTCACCCTCATCATCGTCTCTGCGCGAGACGCGACCGAGGAGAAAGTCGCGGCCCTCGATCTTGGAGCGGACGACTACCTGACCAAGCCTTTCGATACCGACGAACTGCTCGCCCGGGTTCGCGTCGCGCTACGCAACCGTATGACGCGGGGCGGAGGCGTTCCGGCGATCGTGGCGGGCGACCTGAAGGTCGACCTGCTCGATCGCAAGGTTACCAAGGGCGGCAAGGAAGTGCACCTTACCCCCAAGGAATATGCGGTACTGTCCCAGCTCGCCAAGTTTCCAGGGCGGGTCATCACCCACGACCAGATCATGGTCCATGTCTGGCCCAACGAAAACGAGCGCCATGTGGAGTACCTTCGCGTGCTGGTGCGAACTTTGCGTCAGAAGCTCGAAAGCGACCCGCAACGCCCGCAGATCATCAGCAACGACGTCGGGATCGGCTACCGCTTCCGCATCCCCGAGGATACCCCGCAGGCATAAACCATCCGGCTCGATTATACAAAAAGGTGTGGCTGCGCCTCTCGAGGTCAGGACGGAAACGGCTCCATCGCTGACGCTGCCGTCGTCGCCTCGCTGACTGCCGCCTTCTAAAAGATGGAGAGAGCCCGGCTGATTAATGCCGGGCTTTTTTGCCAATCCGCAATCATGATCGGGCGATCGACATGATACTTGAAGCTGACGGTGTAGCAGAAAAAGACAGGCCGCCGTCCCGGCCAGCAAAAGCGTTTCGTCGCATTCGTCCAAGACAGAGCGATCTATTGGTGTGCGGTGCAAGAGTGCGACAAGCGATGCCATCGCTGTTGATTGCCACTGAATTGTGAGCCCGGGGTGTCTATAAGTTTCGACCGAAAATTGACCCATGTTTGCTCCCCTCCGGCTGCCAGTCGGATGGTCCCGGAGTGATCGACCTCTTAGTGAGGGACGAATAGCTAGCTGATTGGTAGAAATCGCCTGCAACGAGTTTTCACGAGGCGATGCGCGTTGCACGGTGAAGCAACAGGGGCCACGATGAACATTCCCGCATGGAATGTAGTTCATGGATCGCCTCTCAACCTTACAGCTTCTCATACGCATCGTTGAACTCGGAAGCTTCACCCGTGCCGCGCAGGAAGGCGGCTTGGGCCAGCCTGCGGTCAGTAAGCAGGTAGCGGCGCTGGAGGCCCGCCTTGGCGTTCGGCTGCTGGAACGCACCTCACGCGGACTGAAGCCAACCGCGGCGGGTCTGGATCTCTATCATTCAGCGGTCCGTCTCCTCGCCGATCTGGAAGAAACCGAGAGCCGGGTCCGGAGCGGAATTTCGGGTCCGGCAGGGCTCGTCCGGGTTGCTACGCCGCCAGCGTTGGGCCGGATGTATATCATCCCCCGTCTACCTGATTTCCTTGCGCAATTCCCGGAAATCGCGGTGGAGTTCTCAGTCGCCCAGCGGACGGTTGATCTGGTCCAGGAGGGCATCGACGTGGCCTTGCGAGTAGGACCCCTCAAATCGTCGACCCTCATTGCGCGCAGGATCGGCAGCATGGAGATGCTGACTGTCGCAACCGAGGGTTATCTCGCTGCTCGCGGCGTTCCCCGGCATCCCCACGACCTTGACCGGCACAGCCTGATCGCGGGCCACACGGGCGGCGCCACCCACGACTGGCGTTTTAGGGATGAGCAGACGGTCTTGTCGGTCACGCCTGTCGGCGCCGTGCGCTCTGATGATGGCGAAGATCTGAGAGCAGCGGTCCTTGCGGGGCTCGGCATTCTGCATGGCCCCTCGGCGCTCCTTCGCGCCGACCTCGACGCCGGCAGGGTCGTTCAGGTGCTTGAGCAATTCACGCCCGAGCCCGTGCCAATCCATCTGGTCAGTACCGGGGGACGCAAGATGGCCCAGCGCGTCCGCGTGTTCATGGATTTCCTGGCAGCGACCTTCGCCACCGATCCCGGCTTGGCTTCTTGATGGCCACAAGCATTCCCTTGGGGAATGGGAGCTAGTCGCGATGGCTGCCTACTGATCGACGCGCGAAGCCGTAAATCGGGCTGACCTCGCAAATGCGATTGGTGAGAAGGAACGATCATGACGACCATCGACACGCACACGCCTCCTGCCGCCGTTGCGGACAAGCTGGGAGTGGTCGAAGCGCTGTACCGCTTCGCTGCCGGCATCGATCTGCGCGACAACAATTTGCTGGCTTCGTCCTTCGCGGCAGACGCGGTATCGGATTTCCGGCCCGCTGCTGCCAAGGCAGGCTTTGAATATCCCGTGGTGGAAGGTCGCGATACCATCGTCACGGCTCTGTCGACCTCCCTCACTGGACTGGACACCACCCATACGGTCAGCAACCCGCGCGTGAGCGTCGACGGCGACAAGGCCCGCCTGGACGCGCTGGTCGAAGCCCAGCACGTTCCCACTAGCGATCCCTCGAAGCATTACCTGATGAAGAACCGGTACGATGTCGAACTGGTCCGCGAAGGCGATCTGTGGGTCATCCAGCGGGTGACGATCGACAACGTCTGGCGCTCAGGCGACATCGGCGTGCTCGGATCGATCTGATCGGGTGAGAAAGGCCGCCGCCTCTCGGCGGCGGTACGCCTGTTCCCGCCCAGCTTATTGCGGCCGCCAAGGATCACATGACAATGAATGACAAAGCATCAGACATTCTGGAAATCCAGATGTTGAAGGCGCGCTATGCCCGCTTCGGTGATACGAAGGATTGGGCCGAATTTCGCAAATGCCTTAGCGATGACTTTCATTGCCGGGTCGAGGGCGCGCCACGCGCTTCAGCCGACGCCCCGGCGGATTATGTCGTCAGCAGCGCCGACGCTTTCGTCGCCAATGCCCAGAAGATGATCTCGGCCATCCAGGCGATCCATCAGCTTTCATTGCCTGAGATCACGATCGCCAGTGATACGACCGCTACGGGGATCTGGGCGCTCCATGATTATCTTCTGGCGCCTCACTGCATCTTCAGGGGGTGGGGTCACTATCACGACGAGTATGTGAAGATCTCCGGGCATTGGAAAATTCGCAAGAGCGCGGTCACCCGGATCAGGGTGGAAGAAACCTGGCTCTAACGCATGCCCGGCTCTACACGGCCTGCCGCCGAAAGCAGGCAGCCTCGTGGTCGTTGGTGATCCCCACCGCCTGCATCCAGGCATAGACGATCGTCGGGCCGACGAACTTGAACCCGCGCGCTTTCAGGTCTTTCGAGATGGCTGCCGATAGCGCGGTCTGCGCGGTGTAGACATCGCCCGCGATCGGACGCCCGGACGTGAACGACCAGCAGTAGGCGGCGAAGTCCTCGCCGCGGTCCTGCATCGCGTTGAATATCTGCGCGCCCCGGATCGTCGCTTCGATCTTGGCGCGGGCACGCACGATGCCGGGATTGGCCATAAGGCGCTCGACGTCGTTCTCGTCGAAAGCCGCGACCTGCTTCGGATCGAACCCGGCGAAAGCCTCCCGGAAGGCATCCCGTTTCCGCAGGATGATCTCCCAGGAGAGCCCGGCCTGGAACCCTTCGAGCATCAGGGTTTCCCACAGGGCACGAGAATCGCGCTCAGGCACGCCCCATTCGGTGTCGTGGTAATGCTGCATAAGCGGGTTCGATCCCGCCCAACCGCAGCGATGCCGATTGTCCATGGCCTGGCTCTCCTGCTTCGTCACAGATCGATGATGGTAGTGTCGGCAATCGTTTCTGCGAAGCCGTCGCCGAACAGGCCAGCAGGGGTCTGGAAACCGGCTCGCACCTCGCCGCCCAGGACGCGCCGAGCGGCTTCAGCCGCAGCGATTGTCGTGAAGGTGTAGCCGTTGACGGTGTCGAGGACAGAGCGGACCACGATGCCATCTTCTCCGACCACCTCCACCGCAGCGTGATAGCGATTGGCCTCCCGCTGCTCCAGCGTCGGGCCGTCCGGCATCGCCGCGAGGTCGCCCTCCGGGAATGCCCCTTCGGTTACGTGAACGAATGTCTCGATGTCGGGGATGCGCGTCGCACGCCAGATCGTGATGAGATCAGGGAGCGTGACCGGAAAAGACGTCGCTGGTCCACTGCCGAAGTCGAAGGCCCGTACCTCCTCGGAGCTGCGCGCCACAAGCGTGCCACCGACGCGGTGCAAAGTTTCCGTCGTCAGGTTCTCGCTGGCGCTGACCGCCGACCCGCGCGAGAAACCACCGGCAACGTGAAGCGCGATGCTCAGCTTGCGCGGCGCTACAACCCGCTTGGCTGCATGGCTGGCCAGCGAGCCCAGCATGGCGACGCTGCCGCCGCTACCCGGCAGCAGCATGACACCGGCCGCCTCGGCTTGCGCATCCAGCGCTTCGGCGAGCCGATAGCTGTCCAGTTCGGCCGCGATGTCGAGATAATGGACGCCAGCGCCAATGCAGGCGCGCATCAGCGGCTCGGCGGTTCGCATGAAAGGACCAGCGCAATTGAGCAGGACGCCGATGTCTTCCAGTGCCGTCCGGGCGCCTGCTGCGTCATCGACCGCGAACAGTCGGTAGTCGACGCCAAGGTCTGCCGCTTGAGTGGACAGGCGATCCTCATCCTGCGGTCTGCCTGCGATCACGAAGTCCAGTCCGTGGGCCTTGGCATTGGTGGACGCCATGCGGCCGGTATATCCCGCCGCGCCATAGATCATCAGTTTCGTCATATCAGTGCTGCCAACTCTTGTAGGTGAATTCGAGGCTGTATCCGTCTGGATCCAGGACGTTCGCGGCGTAGTAGCGGGGGTCGTAGTGAAGCCGGGCGCCCGGCGCGCCATTGTCGGTCGCGCCTGCGGCAATTGCGGCGGCATAAGCCGCGTTCACTTCGTCCTTTGAGTTTGCGACGAAGCCGACATGCGCAGCCCCGCCTTCGACAATGCCCGGACGCAGCCAGAAAAACATGCGGCCCTTCGCGCCGAAGCCTTTCAGATCGGGATGCCCCGGCGGGCCATCCTTGCCATCATAATCAACCCGCTGCGTGATCCCGAGCGGAGCCAGCGTGGCGGTATAGAAGGCGATCGAGCGATCGAGATCGCTGACCGAGAGGAAGACGTGGTCGAGCATGGGGCTTCTCCTGTTCAGATGATGTAACCGCCGGCGATCTCGATCGACTGCGCGTTGACCCAGCGATTGTCATCGGACAGCAGGCTGGCGATGGCGCCGCCGACATCATCGGGCTCACCCACACGGCCGAGCGCCGTCTGCGAAGCGAGCAGCGCCTCGAACTCGTCATTGAGGCCGCCGCCCAGATCGGTGCGGATCGGCCCCGGCGCGATCGAGTTGGCGCGAATGCGGCGATCGCCGAACTCCTTGGCCATATACCGCGTCAGCACCTGAAGACCGCCCTTGAAACTGGCATAGGGCGCAACGCCGGCCGTCGCGACGCGCGACGTGGCGCTGGCGACGTTCAGGATGTGGCCGCCATCGGCCATGATCGGCAACAGTGTCTGGGTAAGGAAGAACGGCCCCTTGAGATGGACGGCGAAAAGCCCGTCAAATTCCTCTTCGGTCACCGTGACGATCGGGTTGAACAAGCCATAGCCCGCATTGTTGACGAGGCCGTCGAAATCGGAGCGATCCCAAGTCGCTTCCAGCGCGGTGCCGACCGCATCGCGAAACGCCGGGAAGGAGGATGTGTCGGAAACATCGAGCTTGAGCGCGACGGCGCGGCCGCCATCGGCCTCGATCTCTGCGACGACGGCCTCGGCCATAGCCGGGTTGCTGTTGTAGGTAAGGATGACACCCATGCCGCTCTTGGCACAGAGTCTGGCGGCGCTGGCGCCGATGCCACGGCTTCCGCCGGTGATGATGACGATTTTCACGAGAACCTCCGATGTTGCGGGCTGTCCATCGGGTACACCCGCCCCCAGATCGCCGCTCTCTCGATCCTCCTCGAAACCTGCCTGATTCTGCTTTTCCCTTGGCCGGGATGCTCTCGCGTGAGATGCCACCCTTCATGAACGCAACCCTCGACGAACTGCGGCGTCTTGCCGCCCATGCCGAAAACCGGCGCACTGAAACCGGTATTCCGCGCGTGGCTATGGTGCAGGGAGCGATCCCGGAGCACGAACTGGCGGCGGTCTACGATCCGATGATCAATCTGATCCTCACCGGATCGAAGACGATGACGGTGGGAAGCCGCACGTTTCGGTATGACCCCGCGACCTATTTCGTCATGTCGGTAGACCTTCCGGCAGTCGGCGCGGTCCATCCGGCAGAGACCGGCGAGCCCTATCTCGCGATCAGCCTGAAGCTGGAGCCGACCATCGTCGCCAACCTGCTCGCCGATCTGCCTAAACCTGCCGGAGGCGAGCTATACAGCTCCGGCTTCTCCGTTGCGCCTGTTACCCACGAGCTGCTCGATGCCTGGGCGCGGATGCTGCGCCTCATCGAACGCCCCAGCGACATTCCGGCCTTAGCGCCCGCCTATGAGCGAGAAATCCTGTATCGCGTCCTGCAAGGCCCCCATGGCTGGATGCTGCGCGACATCGCCGCCCCCGGCACGAATCTCTCGCGCATCGGCGTCACCATCCAATGGATCAGGGAGAATTTCACTAAGCCACTCAAGGTCGAGGCGCTGGCATCGATGGCGGCGCTGAGCGTTTCTGCATTCCACCGCCATTTCAAGGCGGTGACGGCCCTCAGCCCCTTGCAGTACCAGAAGCGCATCCGGCTTTTGCATGCCCGCTCGCTGTTGATCGCCGGTGAAGGCAACACGACGTCGATCGCCTTCGGTGTGGGCTATGAGAGCGCCACCCAGTTCAGCCGCGAATATTCGCGTTTCTTCGGCTTGCCGCCGTCGAAAGATTCGCTCCGGATTGTGCGGGGGATCCACGCCGCAGTGGCTTGATTACTCACTGCGGCGGGACGGTCGGCCTGCTATGTTTCCGATGTCAGGCGGCGGCTATCCAAGGGCCTTCGCCGTGAACATGGACGACGGTCTCCTCCTCCGACCATGCAAAATGCGAGACGCCTGGTGGAATGGCGACGACACCGCCCGGCGGCACGGCAATCCCCTCGGATTTGTCAAAGGTGTCGCCGATGCCGACGTAGAGCGTCCCTGAAATGACGGTGTTACGATCAATGAACGGCGCTTTGTGGGTGTGCGGCGGCGTATCGATCCCGCCGGGGAAGCGAACCCGCGCCAGAAATGGGCCCGGCGATGAAATGCTTCCTTCGACATCCACATATTGGACACCGGGCGCATTCGGAAAATCCTTCCATTCGACAGTCTGGAACGTCTCGATGATGACCTGGTCTTGCATTCGGCTCTTTCCTGTTCTGAGCATTCCGGTGTGAAGTTTACCGGACAGAACGGGGAGATAGGCAGCGCGATTCAGGCAACAAGAACGGTCAGATTGGGTCGCAGGGCACAGAAATGTTCGTGCACAAGCACCTGATCAGGCAGGTTCTTGCCGATCATTATATTCGGTACGCGCACTTTCGATTGCTGGCCGATTGGACTGCGACCACTCCATCAGCGTGTCGAGCGGCTCGATCAGAGATCTGCCCATCAAGGTCAGTTCATATTCGACCTTGGGCGGAACGGTCGCGAAGACACGGCGCTCGACAAGGCCATCCTGTTCGAGGCCTCGCAACGTCAACGTAAGCATTCTATGGGAGATGCCGTTGATCGCCCGCTGAATGGCGTTGAAGCGCGTCGGACCCTTCGCCAGCACGGCGACGACCATCACCGTCCATTTGTCGCCGATCCGGTCGAGGACCTCCAACAACGCACGGCAGCCTGAGTGGTCGTCCGAATCTATAGGCGAGGGAATGGCTGACGCCACGACTTGGGCTTTTGACACTGCCATGCACACCTGTGTTGGGGATTATATCGGACATCGGCGCTGCATCCTGAGCGCGTGGTAACAGCTACCACCCACTAACACGAACAAAAAGTGCGTTAGATTCACTTTGTTCATTGCGTCTAGGCGACCGGTGCGCAGGCGGTGACGATGGAGGACTCGCTTTCGTGCATTCACGGCTCGCTCGGCAAGAACGCCCCGGCATCCGAACATCTTCGATCGGAAATCGCGATCGTTGCGGGCATCGCCAAGGCGACCCTTCCAGCCAATCCCGACGTGCGCTGGGACGAGTGGACGGGAGACGACGCCAGGATCCGCGATGGCATCGAGAAGACCTATCCCGAGCCGTTCCACGACTTCAACCAGCGCGTGTTCACGCCAGGCGGATTCCATCCCGGCAATCCAGCGCGCGAGCGGATATGGAAGACTGCAAGCGGCAAGGCGCAGTTCAGCGTGCCCACCGCCATGCGCTCCATCGGCTTCGCGGATTCTCCGGGTCGGTTCCGGCTCATGACCTTGCGTTCCAACGATCAGTTCAACACGACGATCTACGGCTATTCCGACCGCCTGCGCGGCATAGAGGGCACCCGCGACGTCGTGCTCATGAACCCGGACGACATCGCGCAGGCCGGGCTGGTACAAGGTCAGGTGATCGGGCTGGTCGCCGATGCCGGCGACGGGGTCTATCGGCAGGTCGACGGGTTGACCGTCACTCCCTTCCTGCTCCCGCGCGGCTGCATCGGCGCCTATTATCCCGAGATGAACCCACTCATCCCCGTATGGTATCATGACGAGCAATCGCGCACACCTGCCTCCAAGGGCGTACCCGTGCGGATTGTTGCAAGCCCGGCGAATGCCTGAACGCCCCTGGCCCAAGCCAACGCCTTCGCATCCCAAGGAGCGATTGCGATGGTGGAACGTTGGAGCGAGTATGAGCGAAGGAAATCGCACGTCCAACCCGGTCAAGCGGGCCATCCGTCAACAGGTCGTCGGCATGTTCAACGACAGCCAGCGAGGCGAGGCGCCGGTCGTCAGGAGCCAGAATGCCCTGTTCGCGCCGACGTCCGTCGCCTGGCGAGTCCATGGCGACGTCGCCTCGATGATGGCGGGCGGCATCGCCAGCCTTCTGCTGCAGATGCTGCATCCCGGCGTTCTGGCAGGCGTGTGGGATCATTCCAATTTCCGCGCCGACATGCACGGCAGGCTGCGGCGCACCGCGCGCTTCATCGCCACCACCACCTATGCCGATCGCTGCGAGGCCGAGGCCATGATCCGGCGGGTCCGCTCCGTCCACGATGGCGTCAAGGGGCATCTCGCCGATGGCACCCCATACGACGCGAACGACCCAATGCTGCTGGCATGGGTGCATGTCACAGAGACCCGCAGCTTTCTGGATGCCTGGATCCGCTACGGCGAGCCGTGGATGTCGCGCACGGATCAGGACCGATACTTCGCCGAAATGGCCTTGATTGGCAGGGCGCTGGGGGCAGAGCCCTTGCCGCGCACCCGTGCCGAGGCGGATCGCCTGATAGCCGGGATGCGTCCGGCCCTGCAGGCGGATGCGCGAACGGCCGAAGTCGCCAGGCTGATCCTGTACCCGCCCGCAGCGAACTGGCTTGCCTCGGTGCCGGGCCGGCTTGCCGGTGAGGCTGGCGTCGATCTGCTGCCACGCTGGGCACGCGCGCTCCATGGCCTGTCCCCCTCGCCGCTTCGGACGCCGCTGGTACGGGCGGGCACGCTGGGCGTCGCGCAGGCGCTGCGCTGGGCGTTCAAGTGATGGAACGTCACGAGCAGCAGCTACGCGACCTCCACTGCGCGATGCACGAAGCCGCGTCTCAAGGCGATTTCGAGAAGGCCGCGCAGCTGCGCGACCGGATCAGCCTGTTGCGCGGCATACCTGCCGGCACGCCCGCACAGGACGTCGATCCCTCCGGTCTCGTTCGGCAACAACCGGGAGCGATGGGGCTGGGCACGAGCCGGCAGCACGTAAAGCCTCCTGCGGGATGGACACCGCCTAAGAAACCGGACCCGATGACGAAGGGGCGCGGGCGGGCTCGAAAGGACCGGGACTGAACTGCGCGGGGCCGTACGAAAGATAACTTCTATAGGTCTTCCGGGAACGCGCATGCCTGCTGGAGGCTTGTTTTTTCGATAACGGAACCGACAGCGAGGGCATGCCAGTGAAGGGCAAGGTCGAGAGCGATGCGGAGGCGATCGAATTGGTGCAGGCGCCTGCAAGGGACCCTGTCGCCCCGACGCGGTGCTCGTCGTACTGGAGCGCGATCACCGTGTCTTGCGCTATGCCATTGCCGGCGGTCCGCCGGCTGGCCGGCCCGCTCGCCTCGCCGGGATGGACGCGTGGCTGGAGCGCCACCCTGAGAACGAGGGTGGTCGAAGCAATGGCGGGAGACGGTCGTGGCACCTTGCTCGTGTCGGAGGGCTGCGGGCACCGGATGGCAGGGCAACGGCGTTGCTGATGGGGCCGGCGCTGGGCACGATCGAGCAAAGTAACCCCGCGCGTCGCAGCAGACGTTGTTGTTGAGATTTGAGATACCGGCGCAGCGGTGAGCGTCGTGAACGGTGGGATCGTCCTGAATCGCGTCACTTGAACGAATGGTGGTTCCGGGAAGCCGATTTCGGCTCGGGATCGGCGGGAATAAAGGCGGAAGTTTCGAGCACGCAAGGCGCTTACGGCGATCGCTAGCAACCCACGACGTTGGCCGCTGCTGGTCCGAACGTGCGGATCGGACCTGGGCTATCGTCGGTCGGCAGAGACCATTTTGGACCTTGAGCGCCGCCTTCCCTCGCCTCAATTTGCGGCGTGGACGGTTGTTTAGGTGCTCAACCCTGCATGCGAACGCTCCATAGCGCGCTTATAGGCGTCGCGGCCAGTGGTGCGGGAAAGGTAGGCTAGTTCGGCGTCGCCGAGCGTGATGCCACAGGCCCGTTGGCCCAGATCCAGGGCGTAGGTCACCGAGATGTCGGCAGCCGTGAAAGCGTCACCCGCGAGGTAGGGCGCGTTGGCAAGTCGTTGGCTGACCAGCTTCAGCCGCTTCTGCACCGATTGCAGACACCAGTTCGCGCCCCAGTTCTACCGCTCGGTCTCGGGCGCGATGAAGCGGCTGACGACGACGGGCATCATCAGGGTCGCGAGGCCGGCTTCACCGAGGTGAAGAAACTGCTGGTAAGCGGCGAAGTTCGGATCGTGCGGCGCAGGCGCCAGCGGTGTCGGCCCGTAGCGAGCCATCAAGTACTCCATGATCGCGATCGATTCGACCATGATGACGTCGCCGTCCTGTATCGCCGGGATGTAGTCGGCGGGGTTGACCGCCAGGAACTCAGGGTCCTGCATGTCCACCTGCCGGACGCGGTAGGGCAGGTTCATCTCGTCCAATACCCAGGCGACCCGGATCGATCGCGAGGTCTGTCCGCCCCATACGGTAATCATGCACCGGCCCTTCCCTGTCGTGACTGAAGAGCGAGCGTAGCGAACCTTATGCGAACTTGACACTCCTGGCCCATGGGAAGCTTGCCTGAAGAGAGGTAGATTTTCCACCCGATCCCTCGCGTACACAGGCACGGAATGTGAAGAATCCTGCGTAATGCCCTCTTTCTGAAAGGGGGCCGATCAGGACCACAACGCGTGCAAATGTAGTGCGGACAACGCATCGACGGGCACGTACTCGGCGCCTGCCCTGTCCAGCTGTGGCAATCCCGATCCGTCAGGCGCTTCCCGCAGGAGTTCTGCTGGAGCCACAAGGGGATTTCCGGCGAGGTGGCGAGGACACCTTCGTGTATTTCTCTTGGCAGCGGACTTTTACATGCACGAAGGACTGTTGTAATATGCGGCCGTGGCCGAGGGGCAAGCTACGGGAGTGAGCGCGATGGATACAGCGATTGCGAGTCGACGGTTCTTCGCGGCCGAGATGCGCTTCTTTGCAATCACCGCCATCGTCATGGCGCTCATTAATGTTAGTGCGTTCTCGTTCTTTGCAGCGATGGGCATATCATCGTTTCGCGCTCCTGTTTCTGTGCATATCCACGCCATTTTGTTCATGGGTTGGGTGCTGCTGTTCGTCTCGCAGGTGTCGCTCGCCGCAACCGGGTCGGTCGGACTTCATCGCAAATTAGGTTGGCTGGCGGTTGGCTGGGCTCTGGCTATGGTGGTCGTCGGCACCCTGTCGACGGTGTGGAGCACTCAAAAGGCGGCTGTCCCGTTCTTCTTCCTGCCCGCGCAGTTTTTGGTGATGAACCCGCTCAGCGTGGGCCTGTTCGCGGCACTTTTGATTGGCGGCGTGGTAAAGCGGCGCGATCGCGAGTGGCATCCGCGCCTCATCATCTGCGGCATGGCGGCTATCATGGGCCCCTCATTTGGAAGGCTTCTGCCCGCCCCGCTGCTCATGCATTCGATGCTGACGGCAGTCTTCATTGGCATGATCGCATTTCCGGTGGCGGGCATCGTGCGGGACAAGCGGCGCTACGGAAAGGTGCATCCGGCCTGGTGGCTGGGCCTCGCTTCACTCATGCTTCTCCAATTGGCTACCGAGACATTGGGCCGCAGTACGATCGCCGCGTCCATCTATGAGCATGTGGTGATCGGGACGCCCGGTGCGCTCGTCCCGCCGCTTGTCTACCAATCCCCGCCGTTCCCAACTTCTTGATGGTAGTGTCGCTAGCCTTGTAGACTAAGCCCCCTCGGACTGGATTGACCCACCATTGCCGTTCACAGCACCGGCCCGCTCCGCGGGAGGGTCGCTTGATGTGACTTAGCGTAGTATTTGAAAGGCTTTGGGCGGAGAGATGTGGCCGCTAGAGCATGCGGGTTCTTCACCCTAGCATCACCGGCCGCGATCCCGAAGCGATCGGACCGGAGCATTATCTTTCAAAACTCGCGAGGAAAGGCTCGGTTTCATTCCATGGGCAGGTCATGCGGGTGTAGCGGAGACCGCAATGGAATATCGTCCCCGAGCATCGCCACGACATTTGTCGGACGCAGCAAAACCAAGGCGTTATGATTGCGCATCCGCTGCTAGCGCGCTAGGGCACCCTCATTCGCAGGGACCCGGTGCAATTCCGGGTGGCTATTCCGGCCGCCGATCCGCCGGACAACGTTCGTCGCAGGCCGAAATCTGCCGCCTTAGCCGCGCCCTTCCTGCGATCATTGTCGGTTATCAAACATGAACAGCACCGCTTTTTCGCGTTACCGCGCCGAATGGTTCGATGGCGCGGGCAATGCCCGGCGAGACATCCTCGCCGGCATGGTCGGCACCTTCGCGTTGATCCCGGAAGTCATCGCCTTCTCCTTCGTTGCGGGCGTCGATCCGGAGGTCGGCCTTTTCGCCTCCTTCATCATCGGCATCGTCATCGCCTTCGCGGGCGGGCGACCGGCGATGATTTCCGGCGCGGCGGGATCGGTCGCCCTGGTCGCGGCTGCGTTGGTCCACGCCCACGGTTTGCCATATCTGCTTGCCGCCACGCTGCTGGCCGGTGTGTTCCAGATCATCTTCGGCCTGTTGAAGCTGGACATCCTGATGCGCTTCGTTTCCCGGTCGGTGCGGACCGGCTTCGTCAACGCGCTGGCCATTCTCATCTTCTCGGCGCAGGTGCCGCAGATGCTGGGCGTCACCTGGCACACTTATGCGATGATCGCTGGCGGGCTCGCCATCATATATCTGCTCCCCCGCCTGACGACGGCGATCCCCTCGCCCCTCATCTGCATCCTGGTCCTGACCGCGATCAGCATCGCCTTTCCCATGCCCATCCATGTCGTTTCGGACCTTGGCCGCTTGCCCGCGTCGCTTCCATCCCTGACCCCACCGGCCGTCCCCTTCGCATGGCAGACGCTCCAGATCGTCGCGCCCTTTGCGCTTGCCATGGCAGCGGTGGGTCTCCTTGAATCGATGATGACCGCCACGGTCGTCGACGACCTGACCGAGACCAACAGTTCAAAGGCCCGCGAATGCACCGGCCTTGGCCTTGCCAATGTCGCGGCCGGCCTGTTCGGCGGCATCGCAGGCTGCGGCATGATCGGCCAGACGGTGGGCAATGTGCGCTACGGCGGTCGTGGACGCCTCTCCACGCTGGTGGCAGGCGTGTTCCTGCTGCTCGTCATGGTCCCGCTGCGCCCGTGGATCGCGCAAGTGCCGGTCGCCGCGCTCGTCGCGATCATGATTATGGTGTCGGTCAGTACCTTCTCCTGGGGATCGATCCGCGATCTCGCGAAGCACCCCAAGGTTTCGGGCATCGTCATGGCCGCGACGGTTATCGTCACCGTGCTCACCCACGACCTGTCCGCGGGCGTTGCGGCGGGCGTGCTGCTGAGCGGCGTGTTCTTCGCCTTCAAGGTAACCCGGCTGATGAAGGTCGAGGCAGCCTATGACCCGGCGACGGAAACCCGGATCTACACGGTCAGCGGCCAGATATTCTTCGCCAGCGCCGAAATCTTTAGCGACCAGTTCGACCTTCGCGAGACCCCAGAGCGTGTCCGCATCGATCTCACCGCCAGTCATCTATGGGACATCACTGCGGTGAAGGCGCTCGAGGAGGTCGTGACCAAGATGCGGCGCCATGGCATCCAGGTCGAAGTGACCGGCCTCAATCAGGCCAGCGCCATTCTGGTCGACCGTCTGGCCCCTACCGTGGGCACGACCGTCGCCTAGGTGCAGCGCGCTTGCTCGGGCTTTTGCGGCTGGACCAACTTTGATGGTTGCCACCGGGTGGGAGGTTTCGTGATCGTGCTCACAACGAGCATCCGCGATAGGGGCGGATGAGCTCTCTCGTTGTGGCAGGATCTCAACGCATCGCGCGCCTCAAATCGCCTTGGTTAAGAACTGTTGAAACGCCATCGCGGTCGCGAGAACGTTCCGCGCGGAGACACATCGCCCGTCGTCTTCTGCGACATGGTGATAGCGATGTGTTCCAAAGACCCCGGCCACCGTTCCATATCCGGCTGCGATGACCTCGCTCAGTTCTCCTGCGGACAGGATATCGCTGGTGTAGGGCGCTTCCAGGCCGGGATGGCCTGCGAAAGTCATGCGGGCGAGAGCAAGAAGGGAACGGCTGACGGACAGGTAACGCTGGGGATCGACGCTGGGAAGGGCGCGGCCAGTCCCCTCATGCCAGTCCTGCGCTCCGACGTTGGCACCCAGGTGCAGCCACAGCTTCGTCACGGCGGGTTTGGGTGCCAGAGCCTTCAGCGATTTCAGCGCGCCCAGGTTCTCGTATTCGTGGCCGCTGTTGCAGATGAATGCCAGATTGTAGTCTCTGACCGCCGCGCTCGCCCAGCGCGCCAGCCAGAGCCATGCGGCGACGCCGGGGCCCCGTTCGCCGGCGCAGCCGTACCAGCCGGAGCGGGGAGTGGAGACGGCCAGCCACTGCGCCTTGCCGCGATCGATGCGGCCGATGAAGTTGTACGTGGGGCGATGCCCGCCGGCGCCGTCGAGGAACAGCGTCGCATCTGCTCCTGCTCCTGCGCCATCCAGGAAACCGCGCGCGTCTTGCGGTGCGATCAGGGCGACGGGCCCGGCGAACATGGGCTTGCGGCCGTCGGCGTTGAGGGCGATCACTTTGCCGGTCGGGCCGTTGGTGATGGCGACCACGGCGACCGCCCCGGCCGCGAAGGCTGCTGTGACCGGCGCGCGCACCTGCTTGGCGAGCGCGGTGGACAGGCGGCCGAACGGCAGGTCGACGAGCGCGATGGCCCCCTCTAGTGGGCTCGACGCCCGCCCCTCGCAATCCACCCGCACCAGTCGGCCGGTGATCCCTTCCGTGCCGGTGGGGACGACGATCGGCTGGGGCCATACCGCAGCCTTTACCGAACCGCAGACGAGTTCGCTGCGCCGCGTTTCGAAGAAGGGAACGGACAGGCTCTGGCGTTCGATTGCGAAGCCGAGCCCTTCCAGTTCGGCAGACAGCCATTCACCACAGGCGATATCGCCGGGTCCGCCCGCCTGCTTGCCGCCGAAGCCGATGTATCGCTCCAGATCCGCCGCGACCCAGGCTTCCGGCGAGGCTGCTGTCGCAGCTGGGGCCGCACCGGCAACCAGGGGAAGGACGGCGCTCGCCGCGAGGAAGTTTCGCCTGCTCGTCTCTTGCATCATGCCTGTCCTTCGATCACCAGCGGTAGCTGACGCTGCCGCCGAACGTGCGCGGCTTGTTGTAGCGGACCGACAACGGATAGCCGGCCTGCTGGAACTTGAGGACCTCGACCTGCTGGTCGGTGAGGTTGCGCACGAAAAAGGCCGCCTGGACTTTGCCGACATCCACGCCCACGCGGGCGTTGACGTTGTCGAAGTCGGACATCGGGATATAGGGCGTCGCGATCGTCACCGTGTCCTGGCCGCCGCCGCGCTGACCCGAATAGCTCAGGTTGACGAAGCCCTTGACGTCGTCGGTGATCGACTGCCTGAAATCGATGCTGGCCGACATCGTCCAGTCGGGGATCTGGGCGACCGTCGAACCCTGGACCGGCAGGCCCGAGACGCCGGTGGGAACGTCGTGAAAGCGCGCGCGCTGGTTGGCCGCGTTGAGGCCGATCGAAAGCCTGCCGGACCCGATGGCGAAGCGCCCATCGAGTGCGACCTCGAAGCCGCGCGCATGAATCGTACCGCCGTTGACGTTGAAGATCTGCTGCGCGGTGCCGCAGGCATTGGTGACGGTGCAGCCGTCGTTGATGCTGGTGATGGCGTCGGTGGTCCGCGACAGATAGGCCGAGGCCCGTACGAAGACGGTGTCCAGGATGCTCGACTTCACGCCGGTCTCGTAGCTTACCGTGTTTTCGTTGCCGTACGTGTCAACGAAGGGATTGGGCGCAGCATCGTTGAAGGTGCCGTTGTTGACGGCGCCCGCCCGGTAGCCGGTTCCGACTTTGGCGTAGAGGAGCGTGGCGGAGGCATCGGGCGTTTTGTAGCTGGCCGTGAACGTCCAGGTCGGTTGGTCCGCCTTGAACGAGAAGGCCGTCGGCGTGCCCACGATCCGGTTCGTGTACAGCGAATAGACGGTCAGCGCCGAGCGCTTGTAGTCGTGCGTGAAACGCCCTTCGCCAGAAAGGGTTACGGGGCCCAGCGCATATTGCAGCGAGGCGTAGGCCGCGAAGGAATTGACGCGCTGGCGGGTGTTGTTGTCGGTGCCGAATGCGTTTGGGAAGGGCGTGGGGCAGTTGGTCGAGGTCGAGAGCGGCTTGACGCAGACGGGCTCGGTCGGGGTGCCGGTGCACAGGCTGCTGCCCAGCCGGAACAGGCAGGGCGAGGTCGCCGCCGTCCGGCGATAGGTGTCGCGCTGAACCAGGCCTTCGGCGCCGACCAGCCATGTCAGGCGTCCGCCGTTTGCCTCGCCGGCCAGATGCAGGTCCTGGTAGAACGTGCGGTCCTTCACGTCGGTCGTCGTCTGTCCGAAGGGATAGATGCCAAGCTGCCCGGACTGCTGTAGCGCGATCTCGGTCGCAAGGTCGACGGCGGCCGCGAATTGCTGGCTCGAGCGCCAGCGCGTTCCCATCGTTGTCGAGGTCAGCCTGGCCCAGCCCAGGTCGTAGTCGGCCAGCAGCATCACGCGCTGGACCTTCTGCTGCAGGCCGTCCTGGCCGCTGTGCGGGATCGTGAAGCGCGACTGCGTGAACCCTTGCGGCAACTGGGCGTTGACGCCGCCGCCGGGCACCACGAGGCTGTTGACGAAGCTCGGCAGGTCGAGGTCCTGCGCATCGACCAGCAAGGTGACGTCGAGCGGCCCGGAACGATAGCGGATCTGGCCGCGCGCGGTCCAGCCGCTGGTTCGGTCATAGTACTTGCGGTTGGCGGGGTCATAGTAGAACCCCTTGGACTGACCATAAGTCTCCGCCCCGATCCGCACCGCGACATCGTCGCCCAGCCGCTGGTTGACGACAGCGGCCAGCCGGTTCTGGTTCGATTCCGCCGTGAAGGTGTCGCGGACGTAGCCGGAATTCTCGAACCGGGGTTTGGCCAGGACGATGTTGACGACGCCGAATTCCGAGTTGCGTCCGTAGAGGCCACCTTGTGGGCCCTGGAGCACTTCCAACCGTTCCAGGTCGAAATAGTCGAGCGTCTTGAAATTGCGGCCACCAAGCGTGCTGCTGCCGACATAGGCGCCGTTGACGAACAGCCCCACGCCCGAATCCGCACTGGTCGCGCGCTGCGTGCCCGATCCGCGGATCGACAGTTCGGCGAGGTTTTCGGAGGCGACATCGTTGAAGCGAACGCCGGGTGTCGTGTTCAACAGGTCGGCCGTGCCGACGACCGGCCCCTTGGCTTCGAGCTGTTCGGCCGTGACCGCCGCGATCGTGCCGGGCACATCCTTGATGCTTTCCTCCCGCCGCCGCGCGGTGACGGTGATGTCATTGCTGTTGCCGCTTTGCGTTTGCGCCCCGCCGGGCTCGACGGTTTGCGCATAGGCCGGCGTGCCTGCCAGCAGCGCCAGGCCTGCGGTCGTGACGAGCAAATTCCCCATTGCACCCCGTTTCATCGCATTCACTACCAAATAAGTTGACTAAGGCGTAATCCGCATATCGCCCGACAATGTCAAATTCATTGTACGACAATTTTTGATTGTGATCCGGACAATCGAACTTGCAGCGCACTGGGTCCGGCCATAGATTCAGGCCGCGGACGAAGGGCGCCGATACCTGTCGCAGAAAGATATTTGCTTGAACATCAACGCCATCCAGCCTGACCCGTTGCCCACCGCCGACCATGTCGCCGAGGCCCTGCGCCTGCGCATCCAGCGCAGCGAGATCGCCCCGGGGGAGTGGATCCGCGAAGCGAAGTTGTGCGGCGAGTTCGGCATTGGTCGTTCGGTTGCGCGCCGCGCGCTGCGCACGCTCGCGGATGACGGACTGATCGAGCTGGAGGAGAATCGCGGCGCGCGGGTCTCGGAAACGACGGTCGAGGAAGTCTTCGACCTCTACGAAGTGCGGGCGGCGCTTTACGGGCTGGCCGCCCGTTTCGCGTGCCTGCGGGCCTCGGACGCCGCGATTGAACGGATGCTGATCAAGATCGACAGCCTCCTCCTGGCGGCCGAACAAGGCGCAGCCGCCGAGGAGATCATGGACATCAGCGAAGCGATCTTCACCGACATGACCGCCAACGCCAGCGTGGACGCCCAGCGCATGATCGAAGCCATCCGCCGCAAGACGCGCTGGCACTTTTCCTACGTGGCCTTGGCGATCAATGCGAACGGCAGCGGCCCCTATGTCTTCTGGCATCACATCCGCACCGCGCTGGTCGCGCGCGATGCCGAAAAGGCGGCTCAAGGGGCACGTGGGCTCATCAATTTCATGCAGGACGCGGTCTCGCGCATCCTGCTTGCCCGCGGGGTCGGTCGAACTTCGGTTCCCGTGGCGAGAAAATGACGATGATCGTGCGCACCATGGCCAGGGGCCTGCTCGTGGCCGGCCTGCTCTGCGGGCCCACTCTCCTGCATGCCCAGGCACCTCGACCGGGTTCCGCCCGTACGGCGCAGGAGGTCCCGCCCGGCCCGATGCGCGATCTCGTCGACTACGTGCAGGGGCAGCGCACCACCGGCTTCCTCGTCATCCAGGACGACCACGTCGTTGTCGAGCGGAACTGGGCCGCACCGGCTGCGGACAAGGTCTTTGCCTCCTTCGCCTACGAACGCTCCGGGGACGGGGCCCTGCTGGAAGACGTCGCCTCGGCACAGAAAAGCTTCGTTTCGGTGCTGGTCGCGATCGCCATCGACAAGGGACTCATCGATGTCGAAAAGCCGGTCTCCGCCTATCTGGGTCCGGGATGGTCCAAAGCGTCGCCCGAACAGGAATCGGGCATCCGTGTGCTCGACGTCCTCACCATGAGTTCGGGACTGGATGAGCGGTTCGCCTATGTCGCGCCTACGGGAACACGGTTCTTCTACAATACCCCCGTCTACGCCGTCACGAAGCGGCTACTGACGGCGGCATCCGGCCGGCCGCTCGAGGCTATCACGCGGGACTGGCTGACGGAGCCGGCGGGCATGAGGGACACCGCATGGCGGCAGCGCCCGCTGGCGCTTGCCGGCGTGGGCAATGCCACCGGTCTCGTCACCACGCCGCGCGATATCGCGGCGTTCGGTACGATGATCCTCAAGGGCGGCATCGGCGCCGATGGCAGGCGGGTGGTGTCGCAGGCCGGGCTCAAGGCGATGCTGACGCCCTCGGCCGCCAATCCGGCCTATGGGCGGTTGTGGTGGCTGAACGGCAGCGCCTATACGGTCCGCGCTTCGGGCAGAGCCGAGGGGCCACTGGTCTCGGCTGCCCCGGCCGACATGGTCGCTGCCTTGGGAGCGCTAGACCGGCGGCTTTACATCGTTCCCAGCAAGCGCCTGATTGTCGTGCGGACAGGTGCAGCAGCTGTGGACAAGGATTTCGACCAGAAACTGTGGGTGCACATCATGGCGGCGCTCGGATCATGAGCCGGCCCGGGCGCGCAGGGGTAACAGCTCGAGGCTGCGGCGAGGCCGAGTATTCATGCCGTAGAGGGTGGGAGGGATGCACTGGCACCGATCAGGGTAGCCAGTTTACCAGCTTAACCTTCACCAGCATGCTACTCGAGGCTGAAAATACGCATCAGCATGGATGGTCGGGGACGGTGGATGGACAACGTCTTCATCGAGCGGCTCTGGCTTAACTCAGCCGCCAATCTGTCCGAGAAAGCAGGGCCACCTCACTTGGACGAGACCCCTGACGCCTTCGCCGCTGAACTGAATAAGCAATGGCCTGCTTGGCTAAGCCCAACGGGCTCCGCTGCGCAGGCCATTGCTCAACCCCCGCTCATGCGCAACAAAGCTGCCCGGCTCTAATCCGCGCTGGTAGATACCGGGGAGGCACGTCAGCCTCTTAGAAGCTATAGCCCATCGACACACCATAAGTTCGCGGAGTTCCGCTCATCATCGAATATGTGCCGGGCGCTACGTAGAGCGTGGTTGCGTAGTGCTTGTCGGTGAAGTTGCGCACCCACCCAGCCAGGGAAAGGCCGTTGGCCATTTCGAATTCAAGCTGGGCGTTGCCGAGGAAGTAACCCTTGATCGCCTGATAGTTGTCGAGTTCGGTGTAGTAGTCGTCGATGAAGCGACCGTTGACCGACGGCACCAGTTTCATGCTCTGGGTCAGCGGTATTTCATAGCGGATCGAGCCGGTCAGCGTCATCTTGGGAGCAAACGGCAGGTCATTACCGATTCGGCGTTCGCGCTCGGCTTCGCTGTCAGACCACATCTCGAGGATCTTGCTGTCGAGCAGCGAGACTCCTGCCTGGATGTCGAGGCCGGAGATCGGTCGAACCGTCACGTTCGCCTCCGCACCGTACGTGCGTGCGCTGCCGACATTGGTGCGGATATTGCTGTTGAGACCGTTGATCATCTTGTTGAGGCTGGCCTGAAGGTCGTTGAAGTCGTTGTAGTAGATAGCGGCATCGATCTGCACCGGGCCGCCGCGCGGAAGAAACTTGATGCCGGCCTCATAAGTCCACACCCGCTCCGACTTGAAAGGATTGGTCTCGGGCAGAGTGAAGGAGGTCGATCCGTCGAAACCGCCGGACTTGAAGCCCCGGCTCACCGAGACATAGGCGCTTGCAGCGCTGGAGAACTCGTAGCTGACATTCAGGCGGCCGGAGAGGCTGTTGTCCGAGAAAGTCCGGTCGAAGGTGAACGGCAGCGCGCCGAAGACCGCCTGGGCTATGCTGACGCCATAAGGATCGAGATCGACTGTCGAACCGTCGTAAGTGCTGTGGTCATGACTGTAGCGTAGGCCAGCACCGATCTTCCAATGCGCACCGAGCTTGACGCTGCCGTCGGCGAAAGTGCCGTAACTGCGGCGGCGCTGGGTGTAGTCGGCCTGCAGCACGCTCAGCACCGCGTCCGTCAGGTCGAGATCGCTGCGCAGGCGAACCTTGTCGCGATAGGCCGTGGCGCCCACCACCCAGTCGGCCTGGCCGGGATTTGCATTCTGCAGGCGGACTTCGGCGGTGCCCTGCTCCACATTGTCCCGATAGATGCTGTCGCCGATGCGCAGCGGCACGGCGTCGCCATTGGCTGCGTAGTGCTGTTTCAACTTCTCGTATCCCAGGATCGCGACCAGCAGCATGTCGTCACCGATCTTCTGGTTCAATGTGCCCGAAGCTCCGTAGCTGGTCTTGCCAAGCGAAGGCGCGATGGCGGCGTCGGTCGTGTAGGGCTTGTTGGGGGCAAAGCCCTTCATCGTCGCCGTACGCTCGAACAGCTGGGCCGCGCCGCTTTCATGGAAACCGTGCGCATTCAGCGTGATGGAGGTTCCACTAGCCGGCTCGAGAAGGAGGATTGCCCTGCCACCGTAGTATTGAGAACGGTTCGCCTTCTGATCGACGCCCGGATCCGGGAGGGCCGGAACGGCGGGATTGGTCGATCCCGTGGCGCCTTGCGTGCCCAGATTGGTCATGAAGCCGTCGGTATTGTCGAAAACCCCGGCAACCCGCAGCTTGACGCCTTCGGCAAGCGGTCCGCCAACGGCGGCTTCCGCACGCCAGGAACTGAACCGGCCGTATTCGCCCCTGGCCTTGCCGGACCATTGGTCGCCCGGCTGATTGGAGATGATGTTCACCGCGCCGGCCGTCGTGTTCTGGCCATAGAGGGTGCCCTGCGGTCCTTTGAGAATCTCGACCCGAGAAACGTCGAACATCTGTCCGCCTACCAGCGCGCCCGATCCTTGGTAGACGCCGTCGATGCTGACGGCGGCCGAGGGGTTGCCGTTGGGCCTGAAATCATCGTAGCCGATGCCGCGGATGGTGAAGGTCTGGATGGTCCTACCACCCGAAATCTGTGGCGACACGACGACGCCGGGCGTCAGGCGCGAGACGTCGACCAGGTCCTTGGCCCCCGATTCCTCAAGCATCCTGGGGCTGACGACGCTTACGGAGGAAGGCACGTCGACCAGGCGCTGCTCGCGCTTCTGGGCGGTGACGACGATGTCGCCCTGGCCATCCGAGGGCAGGCTGGCGGGCGCTTCCTCGGCGCGAACGGCGGGTGCGGTCAATGCCAGGACGGCCGAGCCGGCCATCAGGACGGTCAGGCGGCGCTTAAGCGGAACGTTTATCGGCGATGTCATGGGAAGAAATCCTGGGAGAGTTTTGGACATGCGCTCCCGGCCGCCGATCTCGCGGTCGGCGCCTTGGAGCATGCATTTTACGGCGAAATCAGGTTCGGTTCGCGGCGACCTCGTCACGCGCGACGGTGCGGGCACCGCACGTAATCAGCAGGCCGCCGAGCAGATAGGCAAAGCTGACGCAGGCAAGTGCATATTGGAGCGCCTGCGTGCCGAAACCGGCAGCGAGGCGGTCACTGAGCCAGCCTGCGATGGCGGGGCCTGACCCCATACCGAACAGGTTGACGATGAGAAGGTAGAGCGCCGTCGCCATGGCGCGATTGCCGTTGCCGGCGAGGCGCTGCACCAGAGCGTAGGCAGGTGTGGTGGCAAGCGAGGCGAACAGCGTCATCGGCGCGGCCAGCCAGAGCGCGGCGTGAAGATTGGGGGCGAAGAGGAACATCAGGGTGAGCGGCGTTGCCAGCACGAACGATGCGGCCGGAAGCCGGATCGCCCATCGCGGATCGATCCGTGCAAGCACGTCCCCCAGCATGCCGCCCACAAGCAGGGCTACAATGGTTGCAAGACCCATGATGAGCCCATAGCTGGCGCCGACCTCCCCTGCCTTGAGACCGTATTCTCGCATCAGGAATGCCGGGATCCAGTTGAGCGTCGCGGCGGAGCCTACGGTGGCAAGCGCCATTCCGGCGCAGAGCAGGGCATAGCTTCGCCGCGAGAGCAGTAGCGAAACGGCCTCGCGGATCGTCATCGGCCGATCAGCGGGCGACCTCCCAGATGTTGGCGCTTTCGAAGGTTCGCGAACCGTCGTGAAAAGCAGGAAAGCAAGGAACGGGGCCGGCACCGCGCCGACCAGGAAGGCTGCACGCCAGCCCCAGTGATCGGCGACCCAGCCACCGGCGGCATTGGCGATCATGAAACCGAGGCCGCCGATCACCACCGTCGCCGATAGCGCCGTAGCACGCCACCGCGCCGGGAAGGTGTCCGAGACCAGCGCATGTGTGGAGGGAATTCCACCCGCCTCGCCCATGCCCACGCCCAGTCTCGCCACAAGCAGGACAAGGAAGCCGGGCGCCAGACCGCACAGGGCCGTCATCGCGGACCAGACCAGAAGCGAGCAGCCGAGAACCAGTACCCGCCGCCCGCCATCGGAATAGCGCGCAACCGGCACCGCCATCAATGAATAGACCAACGCGAAGGCAAAACCGGTCAGAAGGCCGATCTGGGCATCGCTTACGCCCAGATCGTGCTTGATGCTCTCGACCAGGATCGCCACGAGATAGCGATCGTAGTAGCCGAGCAGCGAGATGAAGCACAGCAGCGCGAGCACGTAATACGCCATCGCGCGCGGGCGGGCTGTAACTCCCGGCATCGACGTTGTTGTCGATGCCGGGATACCGCCGTCTGTAAGGGAGTCGGCGAGCGAAGCCATGATTATTCGCCGGCCAGCGCGGGCTCGCGCACTTCGGTTTGCTGGAGGAAAGGCATGCCGAAACGAGCCCGGAAATCGTCGAGGTCGAAGGTGCATTCGTCGAGAGCGACCAGTTCTTCCGCGCTCATTTCCGGATGCTCGTTGCCATACCATTCCTTGTAGAGCGGCAAATCGGAGGCGAATGCCTTGTAGTGGGTCGAATAGGCGCGCAGGCGAAGCTGTGGCTGCTCGCCGGCAAGATCGAAGGTCATGAGGCGCAGCCAGCCATCGCCGATACCGTCAAGGATCGGCGCATCCGAACCCGTCGCCTTGAAGCTCTGCTTGCGGCACTGGTAGTTCACGAGGAACTGGTAGACCTTGTGACCGAAGGCATTTTCATCGATGCGGTTCATCACGCCATGGAAGTGACCGTTGAGCGTGCACAGGATCTGGTCGTTGGGGGCGACCAGCTTTTCCCAAAGCATCTGAGGGCTGTTGCGGTCGGGATCGATGCGGGTCAGGTCGAAGCAGTCGATCGACTGGCGTTCGCCCTTCTCGTTGATGAATTCGTGGATCGAGATGATCGTGGGCAGCCCCCGATAGATGTCGATCACCGATTGGGCCCATTCCACGATGTCGTCCTGCGGGCACATCTCGATGCCGATATGCAGGAAGCGATAGCCGCCACCTTCGAAGATCTGCGCCGCGTTGCAACCCGCCTTGTACGAAGCGACGTACCAGGGCTTGTCCTTGAACAGGTCTGATTCGCTGCCGAAATGCGCCGTCCAGTTGTCGAGCGAACCTACGTGCAGGGATCCCAACCCGAAGGACATGCCGTCGCGTATCCAGCCATCGGGCGCCGGCGGGTTCGAAGGGTCGCTCCAGATGTTGTCGTGGTCATGGTTGCCGGGCACGAGGAAGAACGGCAGGTCGTCCGCGATGATCTCCCAGGCGGCGCGAACGGCGGGAATTTCTACTTCGAGAACTTCCTTGGGCGATGCCGGGATCAGCGCTTCGATCGCCGGATTGTCGATCGAGACGACGCCGCGCTCCACATGGGGGGCATCGGGCGCCCAGGCGCTGGGATGCTGCCAGCTGTCGCCAAGGCCCGATACGAAGGCAATGTCGCCGCCATTCTTGCGCGCATTGCGCGAGATGTAGTGCATGACGTCCCACAGCATTTCGCGGGCGTTGAAGGGAAAGCCCGCCTCGCGCTGGTTGCGGTAGCTGGAGTAGTTCTGCGTATCGCAGATGACAGCCACGGTGAACGGATCGGTTGGTGTGGTCATGGTGAACTCCTGAACATGTTTACAGCCCGCCGGGGATGCCGGCGCAGCGGTTCCTCCCTGAAGCGATCTGTGAAGCGGGCGCAGTCCGTCGCCTCCGGACGGCAGGCCGTCCGGTGCTCAGCAAGGCGTCATTGACACAAATCGTTCACGAATCGAAACGGTTGTACAGTTAAGATTTGCGTCTTGCGGTTCCGTGACAGCTCGTAAAATTTTCTCTATCCAACCCAACTCGAAGACGTCAGTAGCCTTTTTTGGCGCAAAATTGTCGGTCATTAGCCATTCACCCTTGTCCGCCTGACGCAGCACACCTAAGAGTGCCCAATCACCTCGACGAAGCGGACTTTTCCAAAGTCGAACGACTGTACAGGGCCTTGATGACGACGAGCGAATCCGATGCGCCCGAGGCCGGCAATGAAGTGCCGCAGGCGCTTCGCCTCAAGGAAGCGGCTTATTCGCTGGCACGTGACGCCGGCCTCGCCGCGCTCAGCGCGCGCAGTCTGGCACGGGAAACAGGGATGAGCCCGTCTTCGATCAATTACTATTTTGGCAATCGCGAACTGTTGATCTCGGAAATTTGCGATCGCGCCATCGCCACCTCCCGAACGTGGCGCGAAGGCAGGGCTGCGGCTCAGGAAAACCGGGTTCCGGCATGGGCGGATCTCCACGACGTCTTCACGAGCCTGCTACAGGATCGGCTGAGCCAGAGCACCGGCGTGCTGGCACTGCTGCAGGAACTCGAACACGAAGCGGCCGGCTCCGATCAGGATGGGGTGCTTGCAGCACTCAAAGCGGAGACGGACGCGGAAGCTGCATTCTGGCGCCAACTGGCAACAAGCTTCGGCGAGACCTCACAGGCGTCAGAAGCCTGGGCGAGCCTCGCCCTCGGGTTGACCAGCCTGCTGCTGTCGGAACCCGAGGCGCCGGTGAGATCGGCCTGGATTTCCGGGCCGGCAACGCGCTTGCGCCAGCGTCTGTCCGGCCAGCCGGTCACGTTCGTGCGGCTTGGCGGGCCTGATGCAGCGCGGCTGGCATCCGAAGCGCCGGCTAACGAGACGGCGGAGAACATCCTGCACTGCGCCCTGGAGGTCATTGCAGAAAAAGGGCCCGAGCGACTGGCCCAGCGCGAGGTCGCCGCTCGTGCCGGTGTGTCACTTGCTTCGGTCACCTATTTCTTCCGCACCAAGACCGATCTCATAAGCGCCGCCTTTTCCGAACTGTGTCGAATGCATTGCGCGACCCTGACCGACGAAGCCTTGCCCGATGACCGCCCGGTTGAGGAATCTCTGGCGTTTCACGACAAGGCAAGCCTTTCGGGCATGGCAGCCATGGACGCGCTCCTCAGGGCATCGGTACGAATGCCTGAACTTGCGGCAACTGCCGATCTCATCCGCCAGACGCGCGGCGTCGCCTCGCTCGTGCTGCTCCGAAGGGGTGGTTTAATCGTCGATCATCTCGATGCCTATCTCTGGGCCTGCCTGCATTCAGGGAAGTACCGGATGATTCGGCTCGAGGCGGAAGACCAGCGCCCGTCACTGATGGACAGGGCCGCAACTGCCAGTCTCGAAACGGTATTCGCTAAAACATGAAACTGAAGCCTGAAAATGTGTTGATCGTAAATTTTGAAACTCCACATTGGAATATTGATTTAACCAATCAACCGAACATCTAGAATAATAAACTATCGCAGATTGCAATTTTTCCGTGAGATAAAACCATTATAGTTAAATTTTACGCCCCGTTTATAAATTACCTCTTTCATTGTGCTCGGCGTCCGAAACGGTACTATTAGTATCGACAACGATCTTCTCGACATTGCTTTAGCGATGCGCAAGGAACTTGGGGGTCGGGGTCGAGCAACGAATCCTCAACAACTTTTCGCGGCTGGATATGCCGCTTGTTTCGAAAATGCCGTCATTCACGTCGCCGGCAAACGGATGGGACTTGCTTAGCTACAGTACCTGGTCATGCTCGTGTTATGGGAAAATGCGCCGCAAACGGTCGGTTCACTTGAAACACGGCCGCTTCTCCAAAGTAGAACGCTTACGCGCCTGCTCAAGCGGATGGAGGCGGCCTTGCTCGTTTCGCGCAATCGCGATCCCACCCATGAACGCCACCTCCTTGTCACACTGACCGACGCCGGCCGGAGGCTGAAGGACACCGCCCGCAACGCTGCGCAGACGATGTCAGCCACTCTCAGGCCCGAGGGTATCGACCATCTGCGCGAAAGCGTACGCGTGCCGGTCGCGATTCTGGCCCTGCCAGTGGAAAGTGGGAGACCGAGGGACGCCCGCCTCCCATCATGATGCTTCAGGACCTGGCGTTGTAGTCGTGGACGACCCGGATTCCCTCAAGAACCATCGTCATCGGGATCGAGTACCCGGCGATCGTCTCGAGCGGCTGAATCGGCAACAGTTCCTCGTTCGGCCCCTCGCCGAACTTCAGCGTGGCAGGGCCCGTCGTGGGCGTACCGAAGCTGGTGTCGCGCATGATCTGCTGCACCAAGTCATGCACCGGCGGCCTGCCGGAGGGCGGTATCGTCAGGTCGGGCATGTGGCGCATGCCGGTCAACGGCAGCAGCGCGGTATAGAACGACAGAGCGTCCATCGCGATTTCCCGCTCCGGGGTGTAGCCCATGTCGACCACGCGATTGCCGAAGCGCGAAACGGTGCGACGAATCGGATGACCGAAAGCACCGTCGAGCGGCGATCCGATCCGCCCTATCAGCTCATGCCGCGACGTATCCTGGAACTCTGCGCCCTTGGAGGTCGCACCGATGAACCAGCTTAATACGATCAGCCAGTCCTTGTCGCACCACTGGAAGGCCGAGAACATCGTCGGCTCGCCATTCAGCCTGGCCGGAATGCCGATCACGCACACGTTGTAGCCGGTCTGTCCCGGATCCATCGTCGCCGGGTCCATATCCACCGGATGACAGGTGAGCCGAGGCGACCACAGGAAGCATTCGCCGCTGTCGTCGAGCGGCTCCAGCGGCTCCGGCAGGTAGCGGGCCAGCGCCTCGGGAGCGGCGCGGAAGTGGATGAGCAGAAGATCGCCCGCGAACTTCCAGGGCAGCGCATGGGCCATGGCGGCATTGCCGCTCGGCGTGAACGGCCGCGTGAAACCTTGGGTCATGTCAGCCCTCCCCCCCGGCTTGCTGCGTGGCAGCGAAGCGCTCCATCATCTCGTTGTGCTGCGCCTCGGCCTCGTCGAGGCGCTTGGCGGCGAGCGCAGCGCAGGGGAACCCTGCCTCCTGCCCGGTCACGATTAGCACTTCCTCGATCTCCGCACGGGTCGCGCCGTTGCACAGGGCACCACGCATGAAGAACCGCGTCTCTTCGCGCCCCAGCGCAGCGAGAACGGCGAGCGCGACGAACATGCGGGTCTTCATGTCCAGCCCATCACGCTCCCAGACCATCGGGCCGATCTGCGTCATCACGAAGCGGTTCATGCCGACCGGTCCTTCGTGCAACTGGCTGCACAGTTCGCTGCCGTAGATTTCGCCGAACATCCTTTTGAAATTCGCAGCGCCACGCGCAAGATCGGGATCATCGTAAGCATAGTCTTGGTCACGCATCAAACTGGACCTTCCCTGGTTCCGAGCGACAGCACTACGAAGGCGGCACGGCGCGCATCGGGGCATCCGCCTTACGTCCCCCCCCTGGACGAAGCGGCGCGAAAGGCCCGAAGGCGCTGGCTACCGCGCCCACCTTTACCCTTTGGACAGCGCCGCACCGATCGCCGATTGACCAATAGGGTATGCGAACTGCGCATGTTGCGGCTCGCTGCGAACCGTTCGTTCCGAAATGGGATCCAGTCACTGCCCCGCATTTCAGATCGGCGCCTGAAGGCACCCTTGGTATACCATATGCGCATCAATCAGAGCTTATGACTAATCCGCCAGAAAATCGCCAAATTTACGCCTAAAACCTTGGTTTTCAGCATGTCTTGCCACAGATTCAATCACGCAGCGGCGCGAAAATGCCACTGGACTTAGCGAACAGACATGACAGTTTTGTACTCAAGAAAAGCAAACAGGGTGAGTTCTGAAAGGCCTGTCAGGGATCACTCCCGCGTCGGGTGGCAACGCATGAAATTGCGACCACGCCGACGTGCGGGCACAACGAGGGAATTAGCGCGATGACGAATGCACGCTGGATTGTGGGCGCCTCCATGGCGGCGCTCGTGCTGGGCGCACAGCCCGCCTTGGCACAGGACGCCTCGACGCAACAAAGCGCAGACGGCGAACGCGCATCAGGCGGCGGGAACGACATCGTCGTTACCGCACAGCGCCGCGAGCAGAGCCTACAGGAAGTGCCGCTTGCCGTATCGGCGGTGAGCGAGGACATGCTCGTCGCCCAGGAAGCGACGTCGACGCAGGGTCTTCTGCGCATGTTCCCGAACGTTTCGGGCGGCCAGGTATCGGGCGCAGGCAACAACAACTATTCGATTCGCGGCCTCAACAACGCGGAAACTGCAGCGACGTTCGACTCCCCGGTCGGTACTTACATCGACGGCGTCTATCTCGCCCGCGTCAATTCCAACAACTTTGCGCTGTTCGACATCGAGCGCATCGAAGTCATGCGTGGTCCACAGGGAACCCTGTTCGGCCGAAACACCACCGGCGGCGCCATCAACGTCGTGCTCAAGAAGCCGGGCAAGGAAATGGGCGCCTCTATCGAAGGGTCCTACGGCAACTACGATTCCAAAAGCCTGCGTGGCTCGATCGACATGCCCATCGCCGAGAACATCCGCACTCGCCTGTCCGGCTACTGGATGGACGAGGACGGCTATGTCAAGAACGTGACCACCGGCGGAACGGAGAACGATCACGACGGTTGGGGCGTGCGCGGCGCGGTCAGCATCGACCTGTCGTCGGCCGTGACCTGGGACGTCGCCGTCGATCACATCCACGACGAAAACTCGCTGATCCCGTCGACCAAGGTGGACGGCGACTGGGTTTCCCGCTCGGGCCTGCAGAAACTGGGCTCGCTGGTGACCGGCAAGAAGGGTGATATCAGCCCGAACAGGGTGATCAACGACACCACCGGAGTCACCAGCCACCTGTCGATCGATGCCTCGATCGGCAAGATCCAGATCATCACGGGCTATCGCCATCTCCTGTCGCAGTACAGCTTGGATTACTTCAACAACCCCTCGCCCATCGGCGGCTACGATTCGGTCCAGTATTCCAAGCATAACCAGTTCAGCCAGGAAGCGAACATCTCGGGCGAGCTGTTCGGCGGCGTCGTCGACTATACTGCCGGTCTATTCTACTTCCACGAATACAACGACAGCGACTTTACGACCGTGTTCCGGCTCGGCAGCGGCGCGCCGTTCATCGATGCCGATCGCACCGTGTTCAACACGACCGATAGCTTCGCGCTCTACAGCCAGCTCGATTGGCACCTGACCGACAAGCTGACCCTGACCACCGGCGGGCGCTGGACGACCGATCGCAAGAAGATCCACTACGAGGACAACGGCAACCCGCGCGCTTCCGCGCATCCTTCGGACCAGTTGTTGATCAATGCCGGCATCCCGCTGCGGCAGAGCGCATCGCTGTTCACCCCGCGCGTCGCGCTGGCCTACCAGGCGACGCCCGACGTCATGCTGTTCGCATCGGCCACCAACGGCTTCAAGTCAGGCGGGTGGAACGTGCGCGCCACCGCCGCCAACTTGCTCGGCAACTTCAGCCCCGAGAAGACCTGGTCCTTCGAAGGCGGCCTGCGGTCCGAATTCCTGGACAACAAGGTCACCTTCAACCTGACCGGCTTCTACGGCGACACCACCGATCTCCAGATCGCGACGGCGAACGGCGCATCCAATGCGGGCGCGCCGGTGTTCCCGGTCGGCAACTTCTCGGACTTCCGCAGCTACGGCGTCGAACTCGAAGCCAGCGTCCGGCCCACCGCCGGACTGTCGATCTTCGCCAATGGCGGCTACAACAAGACCGAGTACACCAACCCTGCCATCCAGGTGCTCAACCAGCAGGCGGCGTGCGAGGCGGCGCTGGCGGCGGGGCGGACGTCTGCCAACTGCGGCAACGGTATCATCCGGGCCGACGGCACCATCGCCGACCCTATGCGCGCACCCAAGTACACCGGGACCGTCGGCTTCACCTGGGACGTGCCGGTCAGCAGCAGCTGGTCGCTGGTGCCGTCCGGCTCGCTGCGCTACGTCAGCAGCTTCAACGTCAATGCAGCGCAGCTCGCCACGACGTACGACAACGGCTACACCCTGCTCTCCGGCTCGCTCGCGCTTGAGAACAAGGACGCCGGCATGCGTTTCTCGATTGGTTGCGAGAACTGCACCGACCAGACCTACCTCGTCGCAGTCATTTCCGGCTACCGCTACTATTCGCCGCCGATGCGCTGGACCGCCCGCGCTCGCTTCGACTTCTGATGAACTTTCCGGCCTGCGGGGCGATCCGTCCCGCCGGCCGGGCCTGTTTCGGACGCCCCGTTCAGGTGATAGTCGAAGGGCCTTGGTAGCGATGATAGGCCCAGGGCCCGTCGTGCCATTCCAGCAGTACGCATCCGCCCCGGCTGTGTTCGTGGAAGCCATGGACGGAAAGTCGCGGATTCCACAAGTAGGACCCCGCATGCATCGGCGTGTCGTCGTCCGGCGCAATGTCGCCTGCGAGGCAGAAGATCTCCTCCTCGACCGGGTGGAAGCCGGGGCCGCCGGTGCCTTCGAAGCCTGCGGGAACGCGCAGCAGCCGGGTATCAGCACCGGTCTGCGCGTCTTCCCAAAGCACCCGGCGTTCGAACCCTTCGAGCGCTCTGCCGCCGATCACCGGCACGATCGGCTCAACCGCGAAGACGTCCGGGATCACGGTGACGGAGCCTGTGGATGCGCCGGCGGGCATGGCATGATCGAGGATAACGATGGCCTGCGCGCCCCGCACGCTCGCGACATGCGGCATCGGGCCGCCGCGCGCCGTCGCCACGAAGCCGCCCTGGCCTATGCGCATCCCGTCCACTTCGATAGCGCCGCCGAGCACGAACATCTGCACGACGCTGCGCCATGCCTTCGGCCCGTCGCCACGGAACCCTGGCGGAAACGAGACGACACCGCTGCGCAGGCGACCATCACCGAGCCGACGCAGCGGCCTTGCGCAGGCGTCCGCACCGAACAGGTCGAACGGGACTTCGGCAATGGCATCGACATGGATGCAGGACGAAATACCGTAAGCGATGGGCCGGGGCGCAGAGCCTGCGGCAGAGTCGAAGGGCCGGGACATGTTTGCTCCGCGTGTCGAACGTCGATGCCGTCCGACCTTGCACACAAATCGACGGTCGCCCAGCCATCGCAGACATGCGTATTCGGCATGGAGACTGCCCGATCGTGCGATCGCCAGGACCGGACTTCTTCCCTATTTCACCTTCGGATGCTTACTGGAGCCTAAACCGCATGCCGACTACCTGCCTCGTGATCGACGGCGGCTCGCCGTTTGCCGATACGACCGTGTCTGCCGTCTCTGATCTGTTCGAACAGGTCCTGCGCGCCGCCGCACCGGCCAGCGAACTACCGCTCGATCCCGACGACGACGGCAGCTGGAACACATTGAGCGAAACAGTGCTGACCCGCCACGGCCCGGTCGATGCGATCGTCTTCTGCGCGCCGCCAGTCGGCACTGCTGGCCCGCAGGTGCTGGCCCGCCAGTGGTTCGCCATGCGCGAAATGCTGCGCCTGCTTCCGCCGGGAGAGCGCGGCATCTTCGTCAGCCAGCACCTTTCCCCAGACGGCGCGGATTTTGCGCGCGATGCCGCCGTCGAGGCGCAGCGCATCGGCATGGGCGCGGCCATGATCGACGGGATCGGCATGGAGCGCCGCCCTCGCGCCAACCGCCTGGTCATCGCCGATCAGGCCGCCCCCGCCGCGATTGCCGAGGCGGTGCGGTTCTTGTGCGATACCCGTTCCGCCTTCATGAGCGGCGCTGAAATCGCGCTCGACGACACCACGTCATTGGGCGACGCCCGGCTCGATGGGCGCACGGTGCTGGTAACCGGGGCGACTTCGGGGTTGGGTCGGCAGGCATCCATCGTTGCGGGCAGCCTCGGCGCGTTCGTGGCCGTAGGCGGCCGCAAGACGGCACTGGCCGACGAGACGCTGGCGATGGTGCGCGAGGCAGGCGGCGACGGCATGGTCGTCCCCCTCGACGTGACCGACGCTGATGCCTGGGCACGGGGCATAGACAGCGTGGTAGCGGCCCGCGGCGCGCTCCACGGATTGGTGAACAATGCCGGCGAATCGGTCAATCGGCGGCTGGACCTGCTGACGGGCGACGAATTGAGCTTCCTTGTCGCGGTGAACTATACCGGAACGATGCTGGGCATGGACGCGGCCCTGCCCGCGCTGCGGGCATCGGGCGGCGGTGCGATCGTCAACGTCAGTTCGGTGGCGGGCCTGCGCGGCGGACCGGGCGCGGCGGCCTATTCGTCGACCAAGGCGGCGGTGATCGGTGCCAGCATCGCGCGCGCAAGGACGCTGCAACGCGCGCATCCCCGGATCCGCATCAATGCGTTGCAGCCGGGTCTGATCTGGACCCAGGGTGTGACGGAATCGCTGGGCGAAGCGGGCGCGCAGGCATTCCGCGCCCGGATCGAGCCGCGCACGCCGCTGGGGCGGGTGACCACTCCTCTGGAGGTTGCACGCCCCTTGTGCTGGCTGCTTACGGAGGCGGCGGCGCCGGTGACGGGACAGGCGATACACGTATCAGGTGGTCTGGAGCTGAATTTCCCGTGACACGAAAACAGGGCCGGCTGCGATTTCGCGCAGCCGGCCCTTTTCATTACGCCTATGGGTCAGCGGACCGGGACCGGTTGCAGCGTCGCCATACGCAGGAGCTGGGTCAGCACGATCGCCAGGAGCACGCTGGCAGTCATCACGAGGTAGGCTTGCGTATAAGACCCGGTGATATCGTGCAGCAAGCCGCCCATGAACGATCCGATCCCGGCAGACAGGCCTTCGACCAGCACGATCAGGCCGGCAAGACGACCGAGATAGGGGCCACGGAAACGCTCCATCACGTTCGCCTGGGTCAGGGTATAGCTGCCACCCCAACCCAAGCCGAACAGCGCGACCCCGGGCCATACGGTCAGCGGGGTCGCGATCGTCAGGCAGGTGACGCCAACCAGCATCGTCGCCTGGAAAGCCATCCACACGCCGAGGCCGGGCCAGCGTTCGGACAGGAAACCGCTGCACGATTTGCCGACAAGCCCGCCCACGAAGATCAGGCTGAGGCTGGAAGCAGCCCACTCGGGATTGAAGCCACGGTCGCTGAAATAGAGGAAGCTGTGCGCCGCAACCCCGCCACCGGTGTAGAACAAGGCCGCGCCGATCGCCAGGATCAGCCAGACCTGGCCGGATCGCAGATAGTCGCGGATGCGCAGCGAAGGATCGGCGGCAACTTCGGCGGCCTGCTCGATATCCGAACCGGAAGCGCCGCCGACCGGCATCTGCCCGAAGTCCTGCGGCTTGCCGCGCAGCAGGAGGACCAGCAACAGCGCGAGCCCGACCGGCAGCAGAGCCAGCATGTGCATGGATTCGCGCCATCCGGAGTTGCCGATGAGATATGCGATGACCGGTGGAAGGATCGACCCGCCCAGGCTCTCGCCCGCCAGGATGATCCCCAGCGCCGTAGACCGCCGCTGCGCGAACCAGCGGGTCAGCACCAGCAGCACGACGACGACGTGGCAAGAGGAATAGGCGAAGGCGAGCAGGACGTGCAACGCATAAATCTGCCGCACGTCGGTGACGTAGCCATAGCCGAACAGGGCGACGCCCAGCGTCAAAAGCCCAGCGTAGATGACCGTGCGGGGCCCCAACCGGTCGGCCGCGAAGCCAATCGCCATGGCCCAAAGGCCACCGCCGAACAGTTGCACGACGTCACGCAACTTCAGCGTTGCGCGCGATATGTGCAGGTCGTGCAGGATGGCGGCG
The DNA here is from genome assembly GCF_044813085.1 of Novosphingobium sp. BL-52-GroH. Classification (NCBI taxonomy): domain Bacteria; kingdom Pseudomonadati; phylum Pseudomonadota; class Alphaproteobacteria; order Sphingomonadales; family Sphingomonadaceae; genus Novosphingobium; species Novosphingobium sp. BL-52-GroH. Next base: position 731,243 of record NZ_CP171149.1, read on the forward strand.
TCGAATACCGAGATGCCGGAACCGATGAGGCCGTGGCTGATGGCCAGAAGGACAGTCAGCGTGCCGGCGACGACCCAGCCGTAGCTTGGGCCGACCGGGATCAGGGGGCGCAACCGGTTCAGAGCGACACACTCATGCCGCCGTCGACCGACAGCATCTGCCCTGTCATGAAGCGTGCCCCGTCCGATGCCAGCATGGCGATGAAGTCTCCGATATCTTCGTTGGTGCCGACCCGGCCCAGCGGGACTTGCTCCACGGCGGCATGGAGCCCGGCCGGGGCGACGCCGTTGACGGTGATGCCGTGCGGACCCAGTTCCATCGCCAGCGTACGCACGAGCCCCGTAACACCGGCCTTGGACGACGCATAAGCTAGGCGCCCGGCCCAGCCGTACGTATGCCCGGCAATCGAACCAAGGCAGATGATACGTCCCGAAGTCCGCGCCTTCATCCTCGGCACGAAGGCGCGCGCCAGGCGCATGTGGCTGGTCAGGTTGAGGTCGGTGACCGTCTCCCAATGCGCGTCGTCGATGTCTTCCAGATAGCCGATCGAGGCGAACCCGGCATTGCTAACCAGCAGGTCGATGCCTTCATGGCGCCCCTCGACCCCGGCGGCATAGGCAGCCACCGCTTCGCTGGACCGCACGTCGAGCAGGCCGGTCACGACCGAACCGCCCGCGTCCACGATCGCCGCTTGGGTTCGGGCCAGCCCGTCGCCATCGATGTCGCTCGCTTCGATGTGATAGCCGTCCCGTGCGAGCGCCAACGCAGCGGCGGCGCCGATGCCCCGCGCCGCGCCGGTAACGATGGCGACCTTGTCCTTCACCATCATGCGATCAGGCATTCCCGGCCGGAACGAAATCGAGGTTGCCTGCGTGCAGCACGTAGCAAATCGCGCCCTTGGTACTGCGCAGCGGCGACTGGACGGTGCCCGCAGGCTTGTAGGTATAACAGCCGGGGCCGAAGACCACGCCGTCGGTCGTCTCCATTTCGCCTTCCATGACGAAAACCTCTTCGTCGCTGGTGTGGTAGTGAGGGCCGTGCTCGCTGACGAAGCCGGGCATGAACTGCACCAGCATCGCACCTTCGCCCGTCCCGGGGTGGCGCGAGAGGATCAGGCGGCGCATCACCGTGGTCCCGTCCGGCCCGGCGACGTCCTGCCATTCCTGTTTCATCGGATCGCCGATCACGCTCACGCCGCGCTCGGGTTCGATACCGTCGAGATTGAACGGCACAAGGTCGCGATATTCCTCGCTGAAGTTGAAATCGAGGTGGGTCTTGATCTTGGACAGGAAGAAGCTCTCCTCCGCCACTTCCGACTTGAATCCGTGCACCGTGTGGGTGGGGTGGAAACAGTAGGAATAGCGGCCCAGCCAGTTCTCTCCGTCGAAGGAGAACTTGCCGTCGACCACGAAGATTTCCTCGTCGCCCGAATGGTAATGCGGCTTGGCGGGCGCACCGTATCCCGACGAGGGATCGATGCGCTGCAAGGCGGTGCGTGCGCCCGTTTCCGGGTCGTGGCTCAACATCTTGGTGAACTGACCGTGCAGTTCGCCGGGCGCCCACTCCATGGCGTTGGTGTCGAGAAAGGGTACGGCTTCGCGCATGACTTGGTCCTCACAGACTGTTCCAGGAGTGGATCGGGCGCCAGCGGGGACGACATCGCCTCCGCCGGCGCCCGTGAAGGCAATCAGGGTTGCGTGGCGGGTACCCAGTTCTCCCACAGGATCTTGCCCCAGCCGAGCATCCAACCCATCTCGATCATCCAGGCATTGACCATCTTGCCCGGCTTCAGTTCATGGACCGCCGAGAACGACTGGCCCGGGAACTCGACGAAGCCGCGGCCGCGCCACATCGAATGCAGCTTGAAGCCTTCGCCGGTCGGATGGTGGATGACCTGCTTGAGCGCGGGGCGGCCTGACTCGGGCATCTGGATCTTGCGGACCGACAGCCAGTCGCGCGAGAAGGGCAGTTCCTTGAGTTCGGCAGGATGCTCCAGCGTCACCGATGCGCGCATCATCGTCTCGCCGCGGCGCACGATCTTGCCCTTGACCAGGCTGCCCATGACTTCGAGTTCGTTGTGCTCGCAGATCGCCTTGGGGCGACCCGAAACGTCGCGCGCGGCGATCAGTGCCTCGTCGGTCGAAGTCCAGATATACGGCACGTAGGTGCCGACCATGTCACCGAAGCGGACCTGCAGGAGGATCATGCCTTCCTGGAATTTCTGCGAGGTGGGCATCTGGCGGTTGTCACCGATGATGGCCACGCCGGTCGTGCCCTCTTCCCAAACGAGGGGATCGGGAACCGCAGCACGGGCCGCTTCGGGATCGAGTTCGAACTCGACCATGATCGCGCGGCACATCTCCATGGGATGCGGCGGCTCGTTGACGGGGGAGGACAGGAACGGCGCGGTCCATCCCTCCCGGCGTGCAGCGAAGCCCGTTGGTATATAGGTAGGCGCATCCGGCGTGATCTTGGTCGATGGCGGAATGGTATGCTTGGGAGCAGGCGTATCCTCGCCGCTCGTCGTCGTGTCAGTCGTCACCGGCTCTGCTGCCTGAAGTTCCATCGCATTGCTCCATCACTGCGTTGGCACTTGTTTCCCTTGTCGGCCGTTCAAAGGAAATCGCGGTTCATGTAGGTTGGTATCACACATGCGCATGGCCCGGTCGAGCGAGACCCGCATTGTATCCTTGCTATTTCCAAGTGGATTCCACCTTGCCGGCATCGCGGCGCAGCAGACGCGAAAAGCGCTCGGCAATAGGGGAATCGAAACTGCCCTTGCGGCGAACGAGGCCGACATGGGCGACGCCGAACGTAAAGTCGAAACCCTGCAACGGCTCGATGGAAAAACCGCGCGTCTTCTGGATCAGTTCTTCAGGCAGGATCGTCAGCAGGTTCGACTGCGCCACCACCGACGCCATGAGCGCAACGGACGAACACTGCATCGCGACAGGTGGCGGTTCCAAACCGTTTTCAGTGAAGAACGCGCTGAAAGCCGATTGTACGGAGGCTCCGTTGATTAGGCACCAATTCGCCGCCGCCAACTCCTTGGGGCCGATCTGCTTGCTGTCGCGCAGCGGATGGTCCGCCCTAGCGAACACGCGCGTGCGTATATCGAACAGCGGCTCGTAATCGAGGTGATCGTGCATGCTGCCCGTGGTGTAGAGAGAGAAGGCTATGTCGATGTCGCCGTGCGACAGGTCAGATACGAGCGCGGCGTAGTTGTCGCTTTCGATATCGACATGAATGCCGGGCCAACGCCGCACGAGTTCCGCGATCACGCCTGGGATCAACACATAGGCGAAGCTGTGATTGATGCCGATGCGGAGCGAGCCGCCTTTGAGATTCTGATAGGTCTTCAGTTCGTCCATTGAACGATTGTATTCGTTCAGCATCAGCCGCGCGTGGGGGTAGAACTGTCTTCCGAAGGCGGTCAGTTCGACACCCTTCGCGCTGCGTTCGAACAATGGCAGGCCGAGCAGATTTTCGAGAGCGCCGACGCTTCGCGAAAGCCCAGACTGGCTGATATTGAGCGTCTCAGCCGCTTTCAGCATGTTGCCAGTGTCAGCGGTGACAACGAAATGTCGCAAATGCTGAATGTTCATCGCACGACATAAACCTGCAGGGGATCGGCGGGTCAAGCCGGCATTCGGCCCATTTGTTCGCCAGGCGGTGAAGCTGCTTTGCGTTTGCCGATCGTCACAGCGCGCCGGTGAACTCCGCCCCGTTAGGGCTGAGGACCTGGCCGGTCAGAAAACGCGCCTGTGCGGATGCCAGGAACACTATCAGGTCCGCGCAGTCGGACGGCTGGGCAAGCCGTCCCATTGGGATCGAGGCCGCCTTCGCCGCTATTTCATCGAGCGCCATCGCTGCGCGCGTCATCGGAGTGTCCGTCAATGCGGGCAGCACGGCGTTGACGGTGATCCGGCGCGAGGCGAATTCCTGCGCCCAGGCCCGCGTGAACCCGATCATCGCCGCCTTCGCCCCCGCGTAGTGGGAGTTCGCCTCCACACCGCGCGCGGCGATCAGCGATCCGACGTTGACGATCGCGCCGCCGCCCGCCGCCGCCATCACCGGAACCACGGCCTGCGTCAGGAAGAAGCTCCCGCGCGCCGAAACGGCGAACACGCGGTCGAACGCATCGGCAGCGACCGTCTCGATCGCCCCGCCGCCGCCTTTCGCCGCATTGTTCACCAGCACCCGAGGCGGTCCAAGGCGCTGCGCAATGTCCGCGACGAGCCCGGGCAAGGCGTCGATGTCCGCAATGTCGCATCGGAAGGGCACGATCGCGGCACTCTGCCGGGCCAGCGCCTGCGCGCGTTCCGCATCGGTATCGACCAGCGCCACCCGGTGCCCTGCCGCCGCCAGGGCAAGGCTGGTCGCCGCGCCGATGCCGCTGGCCCCCCCGGTGACGATCGCGGCCGGCGCGGCGGCGTCCGCGTTCATGGCAGACGATCGAACTTCAGGTTGTCCAGGCGGCCGACCGATATGCCGCCGTCGATGGCGATGGTCTGCCCGGTGATGTACCGCGCCTCGTCCGAGGCGAGGTAAAGGAACCCCTGCGCGATTTCCGCGGGCATGCCCACGCGCGGGATCGGGATGACCGAGGCCATCGCGTCGAGTGCTTCGTCCGAGGCGCTTTCGCGCAAGGCATGGCCGAGGACGAGGCCGGGCTCGATCCCGGCCACGTTGATCCCCTTGCGCGCCAGTTCCAGCGCCGCCCCGCGAATGAAGCCGTTCACCCCCGCCTTGAGCGCACCGTAATGCACGAGATTGACGAAATTGCGGCGCGTCCCCGCGAGCGAGGACGTGATGAGTATCCGCGCGTGGCTGCTTTTCTCCAGGTGGGGCAAGGCATCCGCCGCCAGCCAAAAGCATGCCTTCAGGCCGACGTCGAAGACCTTGTCGAGATCGGCGTCCGCAAGTTCGCCGATCGCCCCGAACGGGATGTAGGCCGCGTTGTGCAGGACGATGTCGAGCCCGCCGTACGTCGTGACCGCGCGCTCGACCATCGCGGCCACGTCCCGGCGCTGCCCCATGTCGACCACGTCCAGGCAGGCCTCGCCGCCGGCGGAGCGGATGGCCGCTACCGTCTCCGCGCCAGGCGCTTCGGATCGGGTCGCCACCACCACGCACGCGCCTTCGCGTGCGAAGAGTTCGGCAGTGGCCCTGCCGATACCGCGCCCGCCGCCGGTGACGATCGCCACGCGGCCGTCGAGTTTCCCCATGGCGATCCCCTTTCTAGAACTGCGAGCCGCTTAGCGCGGGATCGCGCGGTCGAAGAACTCGATCGCTGCCGCGCTGCACTTGTCGGGGCTGGTGATCATGCAGTACGTCGAGCCCGCGTTCTCGATCGTCGCGACTTCGGCATCGGGCTTCAGCGCGAGGAAGCTGTTGACCAGGTAGTCGAAGGACACTTCCTTCAGTTCCTCGCGGTCGTTCTGGGCGGAGTCGTTACCCATCAGCAGCATCGTCGGGCATTCCAGGCGCTTGACGTCGCCGGTCAGGTCGACTTCCTTGTACGCCTCGATCACCCACTTGAGCGTGTTGGGATTGACGTTCTCGATGTACCGCTTCTTGGCCCATACCTCGTAGGCGATGCCACCTTCGGCATAGAGCAGGTCGGCCGGGAAGACCGATCCCGCGAACATACGCGACATGTGGTCCACGCCGAAATACTTGCCCACGTAGTAGGCAGCATCCATGATCCCGCGCCAGGTATCGTCGCTCTTGAACCAGGGATACGTGCAGAGCGCCGAGACCCGTTCGGGGTACTTTGCGGCAAAGCGCAGGCCGACCGGCGCGCCCGTGGAGGTCGCCCAGATCGCGGTCTTCTCGATTCCGGCGGCGTCGAGCACGATCCGCATGTCCTCGGCGTACTGGTCCACCGTGGGCGGGCACGCCATCGTCCAGTCGGACTTGCCGCTGCCCCGGAATGCCCAGTTGACGACCTTGTAGTGCTGCGCGAGATCGTCGACCACGAATTCATACTGCGCGTCGATGAGTGCGAAGCCCCCGATCAGCATCACCGGCGGGCCTTCGCCCTTGGTCTCGTACCACAAGTGGATGCCGTTCTCGCTTGCCGTCGCCATGATGCAAATCCTTAGGTTCGAGCGAAAGTCTCCAAGAGAGACCCGCCTGCCCCCGATCGCACGGGATCGGGTCGGAACGCGATTGATGCGGCCGGTCATGGAGACTGTCGATGCCGGTATACTCCGACCCCGTTGACGGATGCGCATATGCGGACTGGCGCGAATGCCGGACGGCCATGGCCGGCAGACCTGCGCCCTTTCGTCAACTGCGCATACCCTTGTGCGTTTATGGCATCTGCGCCGGGCTTGACTGTGCAGGCCAGTCGCGAGAGCCTGCCGGGGCATTCGAAGGGTGCGCAAGGGCAGCAGGGTCCCACCGAAGCAAGACGCGGTCGAAACTGAATACGAACCGCAACACGGCGCCGGTCGCACGGCGTTCTTCCGTCCGCCGGTGACCTGTCTGTACTTCGCGCGCCCGTCTCTTTTGAGGGAATTGATCCATGCTCAGTGCCGCCGACAACGAACTTCTCACCCAGGTGAACCCAGGCACCGCCATGCATGCACTGATGCGCAGTTACTGGATTCCCGTCCTGCGCAGCGAACGCCTGGAAGCGGGCGGTGCGCCAGTGAAGGTCCGCCTGATCGGAGAAGACTTCGTCGCCTACCGCAGTCCCGACGGCACGGTCGGCCTAGTCGACGAGCGTTGCCCCCACCGCTGCGCCTCGATGTCGATCGCGCGCAACGAGGAAGGCGGCCTGCGTTGCATCTACCACGGCTGGAAGTACGATCAGGATGGCAGCCTCATCGAAGCGCCGACCGAGCAGGTTGCGCATCGCAAAGCGCTGATGAAGCGCGTCAAGCTCGGCGCCTACAGCGCGCACGAGGCAGGCGGAATGATCTGGGTCTACCTGGGCCCCAAGGACTCCGCCCCGCCGTTCCCCGCGTTCGAATTTACCGGCCTCGCGCCCGATCAGATCGACATCAAGATCGCGATCCTGCCGTTCAACTGGCTGCAGAACCTGGAATCGGTGCTCGATTCGGCCCACTTGGGCTATCTGCACCGCAGTTCTGTGGAACTGGCGATGACCGACAACGCCAAGCAGAACGCGCAGAACTGGGAAGTCGACAGCGCCCCCAAGCTCGAATTCGAAGACACCCCGTTCGGCGTGCGCGAAGCAGCGATCCGCAACCGTGCCGACGGGTCGAGCGACGTGCGCCTGCGCGAAGTGGTCGCGCCATTCTACGCATTCTTGCCCGGCACCGAGGGCAACGAGCGTTCGATCGTGATCGCGGTTCCGATCGATGACAACAACAGCCTGCAGATCCACGTCACCTACAACCCCTTTCGCGCCTTCAAGTCGGGAGAGGTCGAGAAGATCTGGTTCTACACGCATGAGGACAAGAACGACATCTCCGATCCCGCCCCCGGCCCGCTCGGCTGGCCCCAGGACCGCGAGGCAATGAAGAACGGCCACTTCAGCGGCATCACCAACCGCCACGTCTTCTACGAGGATTTTGCCGTACTGCAGTCGATGGGCCCGGTAGTGGACCGGCGCTTCGAACATCTCAGCTCCAGTGACATGACGCTGGTGCGCTTCCGCAAGGGCATGCTCCAAGCGCTCAAGGACATAGACGACGGCCGAAATCCTTGGGGTCGTCCGGAAAATCCCGCAGACTATGCCGAGATCCGTACCCGCGTGATCGACGTTCCCGCCGGAGAGAGTTGGCGCGCGATCGCACAGCCGGCCTGAGTTTCACCGCACAGCTCGCCCGCCCCCACGACGGCCGGGGGAGCACCATTTGCGATCCCCCCCGCAAGCGCGGGCCGTCGGTGTGCGCCTGCGCCGCCCGGCCCACGCCCTTCCTGCCAGGATTTTCCTTGCCATGCCGTCAACGACCCGCCTCCAGACCCATCGGCCCCCGGCATGAGCGCCACCGCCGCTTCGCCCACGATCCTCGTCACTTCGGCGATGGGGAACCAGGGGCGCCTGCTGATCCCCCGCCTCGTCGCGCACGGATGCACGGTGCGAGCCTATGACATTGCCGCCGACGAGGCCGCATTGCAGCGGCTCGGGGCTGCCTGGGCGATCAGGGCCGACCTGCTTGACGAGGGTGCGCTCGCGCAGGCGATGGCGGGAGCCGACGCGGTCTATCACCTCGGCCCCAATGCTCACCCGCGCGAGGACGAGATCGGCTTCGCCGCCATCCGCGCGGCGCGCGGCGCAGGCGTGGACCATTTCGTGTTCGGTTCGGTCCTACACCCGCAGATACCCGCGCTCACCCAGCATGCTATGAAGCTGCGCGTATCGGTCGCGCTGATAGAATCCGGCCTGCGCTGGACGGTGCTGGAGCCCGCGCACTACATGCAGACCCTGCAGCACCGCGCCGCCTTCGCTGGCGATCCCTTCCGTCTGACCTGGAGCCTCGATCGACGGCAGGCCCTCGTCGATCTCGCCGACGTCGCACAAGTCGCGGCACAGGTCCTCGTCGAAGGGCCGGCTGCGCATCACGGCGCGACGTACGAGCTGTGCTCGGGCGCGTGCCTGACCGCCGGGCAGATCGCCGAACAACTGTCGGCGCTGCTGGATCGCAGCGTCGGCACGGTCAGGGTGATGCCCGAAGAGGTCATCGAAAACGTGTTCGGACCCGACCCCGACCAAGCCCGCTTCGCCGAACGGGTCCGCCTCTTCACCACCGTGGCCGACTGGTACAGCGACAACCACTTCGACGGCTCCTCGACTGTCCTGCGCGCACTGCTCGGGCGCGCGCCGACGACTTTCGCTGCCTTCCTCGCCCGCGACCTCGCGGCATGGCAGGCCACGCAGAACTTGATCCCGCAGGCATCTTGAGCCGCGAAACTGAAATTCATGGAGACGTATGGTGCAGCGTGAAATTGCGATAATCGGTGCCGGCATCGGCGGACTCACGCTGGCCCTGGCGCTGCGCCAGCGCGGGTTCGCGCCGACCATCTACGAACGTGCGCCAATCCTCGGCGAAGTGGGCGCGGGGCTGACGCTGTGGCCGAACGCCACGAAAGTGCTGGCGCACCTCGGCCTGTTCGACGAACTCGAACGCATCGGCGAGGAACCCATCCACCAGATGATCCGCAACGGCGAGACCGGCGAAGTCCTGCGCATGTTCGAGCGCAAGAGCATGATGCGCCCCACGTACGGCGCCCCCCTGCTCCAGATCCATCGCCGCGACCTGCACGACATGCTGGTCAAGGCGCTGGAGGAACGCGCGCCCGGATCGGTCAAGCTGGGCTGGGAACTGGCCGGGATCGAGCCTGATGCCGAGCGCCCCTCGGCAACGTTCACCAACGGCCAGCGGATCGAGGCCGACATCATCGTGGGCTGCGACGGTATCCGTTCGAAAGTGCGCTCGGACCTGTTCGGTACCGAACAGCCTCGCTTCACGCAGATCGTCGCCTGGCGCGGCCTGGTGCCGATGACCGACCTTTCCGACGACTTCCGCGCCGAGCCGGTCGGCATCCACATCGGCGAAGGCTGCCACGTGGCGCACTATCCAGTCCGGCAGGAAACGCTGCTCAACTTCCTCGGCTTCGCGGTCGTCGACGGCTGGGCGGAAGAAGGCTGGGCGATCCCCTCCACGGTCGAGGAGATGATGGATCGCTTCGCGCACTTCCACCCCGCGGTGACGACGGCGATGGCCGCCACGCCCAAGGGCGGGCTGTTCAAGTGGGGCCTGTTCGACCGCGACGTGCGCGAACAATGGTCGGTCGGGTCGGTGACCCTGCTGGGCGATGCGGCGCATCCGATGCTGCCGTTCCTCGGCCAGGGGGCGGGCATGGTGATCGAGGACGCAATGATCCTCGCCCGCCTGCTCGAAGCGCGGGACGATACCGCCGCCGCGCTGGCCCGGTACGAAGACTTGCGCCGGCCGCGTACCGCCTACACGATGCTCAAGGGCCGCGCTCACGCGCATTACTACAACACCCGCGCCGACGAAGCCGACGAATCGTCGCTGGCGATGGAAGTCGACCTCAACGAATACAACGCCATGACGGTCGCCCTGTGAGCGGGGCGCGCGGCATTTGCGCCGCCCCGGCCGTCGCAACGAGGCCGGGCGCTGCGAGCGATCGTCATGCCTGGCTGATCGTGGCCGCGCTTTTCGTGTCGACCATGCTGGTTCAGGGTACCGCACTGGGCGGGATCACGATGTTCGACGAGCGCATCCTGAACGAGCTTCACATCACCCGCAGCGTGCTCAAGTTCCGCGACCTGATCTATATCTTCACGGCGTCGTTCTCATGCATGTTCATGGCCCGGCTGTGCGACCGCTTCGGCGCAAGGACGGTGGTCGCCACGGGGTTGGTCTGCTTCGCAGCGGTGATGGCGGGCTACGCGGTCGCGACCTCGATCGCGATGATCTACATTGCCCATGCCCTGCTGGGCTTCTGCTATGCCTGTGTCCACGTCGTCGTGATGATGGTGATCCTGAGCCGCTGGTTCCCGACCGACGATCCGCGCCGCGGCATCGCCCTGGGCATCTGCGTTTCTGGATCGAGTTGCGGGGCGATCGTGACCTCGCAGGCCATCACCGCGCTGCTGGCCGAATTACCCTGGCGCGGCGTGTTCGGGGTCATGGCGCTGGCGCCGCTGGTCCTGTTGCCGCTGACCCTTTCTATCCGCACGCCGCGCGACACACGCATGGGCCGCTGGCAGGCGGCGCAGACGCCGCAGTTGGGCTTTTCGTTCAGGCTGCTGGTTTCAGGACGCGCGCTGGCAATGATGATGGCGATCGTGCCTGCGTTCTACGTCTCCTCCTGCGCCGCATCGCACACCGCGCTGATGCTGCGCGGCCAGGGCCTGCCGCTCGCGACAGCGGCGGGCGGCGTCAGCCTGATGTTCACCGCCGCGCTCGTCGGCAAGTTCGGCTCGGGCTTCCTGCTGATCCGCTTCCGCCTGCAGACCGCCTGGCTGCTCTCGCTGGGGCTGATGACGGTCGGAGCCCTGCTGCTGGTGCTGTTCACACGCGAAGCGGCGATTTTCGCGCTATTCCTGTCCGGCCTGGGCTGGGGCGGATGCTTCCCGCTTGCCCAGCTGAAAATCGGCGAGATCTTCCCAGGGGACGCGCTGACGCGGGTGCTGGGCGCCTTCGTCGTCTTCGAATCCATCGGCTCGGCGGCCGGGGCCTGGCTCACCGCAGTGATGTACGACGCCAGCGGTTCGTACACACTGCCGTTCACGGTCAATGTCGTCCTGCTCGTTGCCGGTCTCGTGGCCTCGATCATGATCCATCGCAACATCGCCGCGACCTTGTCCACGGAGACGGTGTGAACAGCGTTTCCCTTGCAGGGCGCCACGCCTTCATAACCGGCGGAGCACGCGGTCTCGGCCTCGTGATGGCCAGGGCGCTGGCCGGGGCCGGAGCCGCCGTCACGATCACCGCGGGCCGTTCCGCAGGTGAACTGGCACAAGCGCATGCAGAGCTTTCGAGGCTGACCGGCGGACGGGCCTTCGCCGTCATGGCCGACGTCGCCGACCCCGCCGCCTGCGCGCACAGCGTGGCAGCGGCGGGGGCGGCGCTCGGCCCGGTGGACATCCTCGTCAACAATGCGGCGCGCGGCCCGCGCGAGCAGCCCGCCAGCCACGACACCAGCCTGGGCATCGATCCGTGGGCGCTCGACACCGGGCCCTATGCCGAGATGCTGGTCGGAAACGTCGCCGGAGCCTGGTTCATGGCGCGCGAGGTGGTGCCCGGTATGGTCGAGCGCGGCTTCGGCCGGGTAATCAACATCTCCACCTCCAAGCCCACCATGGAGATGGCGATCGGCGGCGCCTATGGCCCGTCGAAGGCGGCGCTGGAGGCACAGAGCCGCGCCTGGGCGCGGCATCTGGAGGGTAGCGGTGTGACTGTCAACCTGCTGCTGCCGGGCGGGCAGACAGACACCGATTTCATCGCCGGCGGACGTCCGGGCGAACGGCCCCTGATAGACTGGCCCGAACGCGCCGGTACGATCGAGGAAGGCCGCACGCCGGGTCTGCTTCCCCCCGAGGTGATGGCCGCGCCGGTCGTGTGGTTGGCCTCCGAGGCCTCGGCCGGGATCACCGGCAAGCGCTGGGTCGGCGCGAACTGGCACCCCGCCCTCGCGCCCGAGGACGCCGCGCGGGTCGCGGCGTCCTCCTGACCTTACGCCGCGAGCAGCCGGTCGACATAGGCCGCGAACGTGGTCGGTTCGCGGCCGAGCAGCCAGCGCAGGGCGTTGGCATTGCCGCGGAAGCCATGGTGATCGTAGTGGCGGTTCATCTTCGCCATCCGCTCGATACGTTCGGCTGGTACGCCTTTCGCCGCGGCTCTGCGCGCCATTTCCTCGATGTCGACCTTGCGCGCCTCTACCGTGCGGCCCAGCGCCGTGGATAGCGTTTCGGCCATCGCCCGCTGGCTCAGCGCCTCGGGGCCGGCCAGTTCATATGTGGCGTAAAGGTAGTCTTTCGTCGCGGCTACGACGGCGGTAGCCTCGGCAAGATCCATCAGGTCGACCACGTTGAACGTGGCGTCGATGCTGAAGGGCATCTCATGCACGCCTTCGCGAACCTGGGCGAGGATCGGCTCCAGGTGCTGCATGTAGCGTGAGGGCTGCAGGATCGTGTAAGGCAGCCCGCTTTCGACCACGTGCTCCTCGGCAATAAGCTTGAGCTTGTGGTGCTCCACCTCGCGACGCAGTGGCTGCATCACGGAATAGTAGATGAAATGCCGCGCGTCCGCTGCCCGTGCCGCCGCCAGCATCGCATCGGTCTGCTCAACCTCGCGTGGGTCCATCGGCGGGCCGACGTGGATGAGCGTGGCGCAGCCTTGCGCGGCGGCGACGAGGCTGGCCGGATCGTTGAGGTCGCCGTGAACGGGCCGCACGCCCATCCCCTCGACCTTCAGGGCCTGCGCATCTCTGCGCACCATGCCGCGCACCGGGATGCCCCGGGCGACGAGCGCGGCGGCGATCGCGCTGCCGGTGCGGCCGGATGCGCCGGTCACGAGTATGGGCTGGGTCATCTGCGCATTCCTTAGATGTAGCGTTGTTCCGGAGGTGTCGGAGGGAAGACCATCGCAAAGACGGCCCGGCCGCGACGTGCGCCATCCTGACCGCGCCGGCGCGCCAATGCCAATGCCCGAAGGCGCGACCGCTAGACCAAGAGCGCATTCCGCTCCCGCGCCCGTTTCGCCTAGGATCGACCAGGCCAGAACGATGCGGCCGTCAGGAGATCAAGTCCGCCTATGCCACGACAAGATGGACATGCATGAGGTGCGCAAGGCGAATGCCGAAGCCCACCGCGCCTACTTCCGCGAACACACCCTGCCCGTCACGATCATCGGCGCCCCGCGGCCGTCTACGGCAAGGGTAACCAGAGCATGCACCAAGTCTGTCGCGAGACTGGCCGCCCCGTCACCAGCATCGATATCGATGCCTCCGGGGCCTTCCTGCATCAGCATAAGCCCGCAGAAACCGAGCAACTGCTGGAAACGTTGCAATATGCAGGTTAGCGGCCGGTATCGCCTATCTCCGCCATGCGATCTGCGCGGCAGGCCATGAGCGGCTGGATCTTGTCGCCGAAGTCGACGAGGCCCTTCTCGAAGTCGTCGAAGGTCAGCATGATGCCCTTGGTGCCGGGAACGGCGGCCGCTTCGTCGAGCAGGCCGGCGACGGTTTCCCACGAGCCGACGAACGTGCCGATGCCCAGGTTCACGGCGCCCTCGGGCAGGTTGATGTGGCGCGCGGTCGAACCTTCGCCGGCGGTCTTGTCGGCGGCGCCCTGGTCGCTCATCCAGGCCAGCGCGTCGACGTCGGCGCCGTCGCGGTAGGACTGCCACTTGGCCATGGCAGCCTCGTCGGTCTCGTCGGCGATGACCATGCACAGGATGTAGGCACCCACGTCGCGACCGGTCTTGGCGGCGGCCTCGACCAATGCTTCCACGGTAGGAGCGTGCTTGGTCGGCTTGTTGACGCCACCGGCGGTGACGAAGTTGTAGTCGCCGTAATTGGAGACGAATTCCATGCCGCGCGCCGACTGGCCGGCGCCGACGATCTCGATCTTGCCCTGCGAGGGCTTGGGCAGGAGCTGGCAGTCATCCTTCTGGAAGTGCTCGCCCTTGAAGTCGGACTTACCCTCGCTCCACAGGTCCTGCATGACCTTCACGTATTCGCTGGCATAGTCGTAGCGGTGGCCGAAATATTCGTCGCCCGGCCACACGCCCATCTGCTCGTACTCGCCCTTGGCCCAGCCGGTGACGACGTTGACGCCGAAACGGCCCGGTGCGACGGAATCGATCGTCACCGCCATGCGCGCGACGATCGCGGGCGGCAAGGTGAGGATCGCGGTCGAGGCGAAGAGCTTGATCCTGGTGGTGACCGCGGCGAGCGCGCTCATCAGCGTGAAGCTTTCCAGGTTGTAGTCCCAGAACTCGGTCTTGCCGCCGAAACCGCGCAACTTTATCATCGAGAGCGCGAAATCGAAGCCGTAGGCTTCCGCGGTCTGCACCAGCTTCTTGTTCATTTCGAAGCTGGGCTTGTACTGCGGCGCATTGGCGGAAATCAGCCAGCCGTTGTTGCCGATGGGAATGAACAGACCGATATCCATGGGGTGCTCCTAACAAAACCGGATACAAAAGAACGATGGAATGGCATGACGTTACCGAACCACCAATTGGCCGCGATCCGGCAGCTTGATCTGCGCGCAGTCCGCCAGCGATTTTATCATCGAGGATTCAAGGACGTGGGCGTCCTGTGCTTCCTGGGATGCCGCCAGTGCGCGCCACTTTTCACGGCGCGCCCTTTGGGCGCCCTCGCCTTTGGCTTCCATGGACTGCTTGTTTTCCTTGGTCTTGCTCTGAATGAACGAGACGCAGATGCCGCGCCGCTGAATGTCGTAGAGATCGAGCATGTCGTCCAGGCTGGCGCCTTCAAAAATGATCGCCAGCAGCTTCTCGCCCAAGTTGAACGCATCGTGGATGCCGCCGTTCATGCCCATTCCACCCAGCGGGTTGTTGACGTGCGCTGCATCGCCCGCGACCAGGACCCGATGGCCGACCCGATAGGTCGCAGCGACCCGCTGATGCACTCGGTAGAGCGTGCGATGGTGAATGTCGTACTGCTCCGGGTTGGGATGTAGCCGCTGAAGACGATCCTGGATGTATTCGTCTGAAAGTAACATCTCCGGGTTGGCATCGGCCGCAGTGGGGAACTGGACGCGCCAAAGGTCCACCGTTTTGAGCATGACGCACCACTCCTCGGGGTCCGACACGTAGTTCACCCAGCGCAAATCCTCGAAATGTTCCTCGAACGGAAATGTCGTCGAGACGACCAGAAAGCGCTCTGGGTATGTCATTCCTTCAAAAAGCGTACCCGAGGCTTGTCGCACTCGGCTTCCTGCGCCATCGGCTCCAACCAGGAACGAACCTTGGATCGCCTTTTCTACCTGTCCGTCAAAGACGAGCGCCGAGACACCATCTGGCGTTTCCCGGTAGCCCAGCACTTCACAACCCATGCGTACCTCGGCATGGTCGTACTGCGCCAGCATGTCCACCACCGTCCGGGTGAGCTTGTACTGCTCGCACTGGAGCCGATAAGGATGATTCGTCCTTCCTGCCAAGCTTGACAAACTCAGAGTGACGGATTCGCCGCTCGCCCGTTCTCGGAACTGAAAGTCACGCACGATCAGACCCTGCGGGAGCAGTTTCTCCGTCAGTCCGAGTTGATCCAGCTGGTCCAGCGTCGGCGGATGGAACGTCGAGGCCCTCAAATCCTCCGGCAATTCGCTCGAACTCTCGAACAGTACAACTGGAACGCCCGCCTGCGCGAGATAGAGGGCAAGGGCACATCCCACAGGTCCCGCGCCCGCGATAAGCACCGGTTTTCCTCCATGGGCGGTTTGTCTCGATTGCAATACTTCTACCATGGCCGATCTCCACCACCGTCAATATCCGATAGAGAGGAGGCTAAAGGTTGGGTTAGCGATTGCAGCATCTCCGGCAGCCAAATTCATCTGGTGAATTTCAGGCTGGGCTAGTATGCATCTGCTGGCCGATGTGCACATCGTCATCAAACGCGCCAGGCCATACTACAGTTCTGGCATAATCATTCTTCGGTTCCCGATATAAAAGGTCTGGTTGCTGCATGAATATGGATGCAACTACGAGCGGCGCGGTTCCCATTCGAGCCGTTGCGAGAGCTCTGGAGGTTCTCAAGACTATCAGCAGGCTGGGAAGCCCCACGATATTGGAAATCAAGGAAGCTTGCCGACTTCCCTATGCGACAGCCTATCGCATGGTCATGACGCTTCTTAGCGAAGGTTACATAGAGTGTGAACCTTCGCGCAAACGCTATCGGCCGACCGAACTGGTATGGTCACTCGTGTCTGGCTTTCAAAGAGATGATGTCCTCGTAGTCAATGCGCGCGAGGAACTCGTGCACCTGACATCGCGAGTGCTATGGCCCGTCGCACTCTCGGTGCGCATCGGCAACAAAATGATAATCAAGGACTCCACGCATCCACTTACAACTCAGACGTTCAGCAATTATTATCCTGGTTATTCGATGCCACTTTTCGAATGTGGTGCCGGAAAGGCCTATGTTGCATTCTGTCCGACGGAGGAAAGAGAACGTTTATTCGAAGCCGAAAAAATTTTCCCTGCTGACGAGAACGATTTTCTACAAGCTCATCAAATTATCCACGATGAGACGTACATCGAGCAAATTCGTCGGCAAGGTTACGCTACCCATGCGCGCGCTCAGCATAACGAAACCCCAGGGAAAACCTCGACGATCGCGGTTCCGGTGCATGTCAATGGCAATCTGAGAGCCTGTTTGGGGCTCGTCTATTTCGACAAAGCTATGACCATGCAGGATGCGACTGCTCGATACGCGGATCTTTTGAAGGATGCAGCAAGTCGCATTGGCTCAAAAGTGGCGGCCGCAGAAATGAATAGCGCCATTCCATAGTTTTAAATTCTTGTCCCAGTCATAAACTGATGAAACCAACCCCAACTTATCACGAAAGCGCGCAAAAAAACACGATGTCATGACATGTCACCCGTACTCCGGTCAGATATCGGTGGCAGTAATCCGGCAGCGAAATCAAGATCGGCACGCGGATTGCTCGCGATCGTCTATGGCGATGACCATATGATCGGAAAGCCATGAGCCCAGCCATCGCCCAACAAGCGCCATGGCGGCCTCTTCTCCGAGCAACAGCGCGACATCGCGGCACAATGCGCCGAATGTCGTGCCGCAACGCAGGTTGAGCAGCGCCTGCAATTCGGCATCGTCCACAGTCCTGATGCGGCATTGTTCGCCCTGACGCCACAACAGGGCGACATCTGGCCTGTTCAAATGTTGCGGCGCAGGCGGTTGCTTCCGATCAACCAAGGCCGACCATATGGCAAAGCTATTGCTGTTAAGGTGCAGAAGGTCGATCGACGGCGCAAACGTCAACACCGCGCGATCCCAATCGACGCCGCCCAAACCTTCGAGACCGACGGCAGGGCTATCGGCTGCGACGAACAGCTCTTCCAGTGCAAGCTCGATGCCGGCGATTTCGGCAATCTCGGGATCGGCGGCGTGAAGCCGTGCAAGCGTTGCCGGAAAATCGCGAGCGTAGGCGTCAAGCGTCCAACTGCTCGGCGGGACGCGGTCAATGTGATCCACGGCGGCGTGAATAAAAATCTCCTCGCCGATCCACGCACGGGTTCTCGGGAAGCTGCTTTCCAGACAGGCGACAAGCTGGGCGCGGTAATTATTCTGATAGACGGCAAGGCCCGGCCCCGCCGTCGTACCGATGCGATCGGCGGCATGTCCGTCTTCTCGCATCAACCAGTCACGCATGTCGCGCTGAAGCGCCAGCAGACTCATGCCGCTTCCTCCATGGTTCCGGCGGCGATCCGTCGCGCAGTGGAAAGTTCGGCCAGAAGATCGACCAGCGGCGGGATAGCGTCGTCCCGCTCGATCATCGTCGCGACCGGCCCCAGCTTCGGCAGGACGTGTGCATAGAGCTGCCACACGGACGGGGGCACTGCCTGGTCGTGCGTGTCGATCAGCAGATGGTCGGGCTGTGCCCGGCGAGATGAATCTGGCGCACGCGGTCATGCGGCAGGGCATCGAGATAGGCGATGGGATCGAAGCCATGGTTGCTGGCGCTCACGAATACATTGTTGACATCGAGCAGCAGTCCGCAGCCCGTTCGCGCGCACAAGGCATCGATGAACTGCCATTCGGTCATGTCGGCCGGTGCGAAATCGATATAGGTCGAGGGGTTCTCGATCAGCATCGCACGGCCCAGCGCGTTCTGTGCGCGGTCGATATTGGCGCTGACGATGTCGAATGCTTCCTGCGTGTAGGGCAATGGCAGCAGGTCGTGCGAACTGAACCCTTCGATCCGCGACCAGCTGAGATGATCCGATACGAACAGCGGCTCGATGTCATCCACCAGCGCGCGAAGCCGGGTGAGATAGGCTCGATCGAGGCCGTCGGCGGAGCCGATGGACATGGACACGCCATGCAGGGCGACGGCGTAGCGGGCGCGAATGTCGCGCAGGATACGCCGCGGGCGGCCGCCGTCGACCATGAAATTCTCCGAGATCACTTCAAGAAAATCAACCTCGATGCGACGGTCCAGGAAATCGGCATAATGCTGTTTGCGAAGGCCAAGTCCGAAACCGGAAAAGGACGGGATCGACATTCCTCATAGACGATCGCTTCATCCCGTAGGTTTGGGAAGAAGCTTTTGAGCCGGCGATACGAGTGGTGCGGTCGGTAAAGAGGACCATGCAGTCACTGCCCGGCGGAGGCCAGGCAGGGGACACTGTCGGCCGTCCAGTCGATCTCGTAAGTTGCCGGGACCGGCCTCGGCGCCTTGGCCGGTGCATCCTCGCCGGTGGGATCGTAGGTAATCCAGGCCATGCTGTTGTCGAACCTGCCGATGCGGCCATTATCATGCAGCGCGGTGGCCGCATCCACTTCGGTCTGTTCGACGCGTAGGCCCCGGACCATGCGCAGCGCTCCATCGCGCAAGTCGAATGCGCGGTAGTATGCCTGGCCGAACATGTGCGTGTTGATGTCACCCTTGTGTGTCCACTGCCCCAGCTTCGTCGCCGTGGGCAGGCGGACGGTGGTGACGCGGCAGTCGAAATCCGGCTTGTTGTAGAACGGCAGGTCCTGGTTCTGCTCTGCCGCGCGCAGCCGTTTTTCAGGCGGGTTGAAGCCGCCGCCCGGCAGGGCCAGCCCCTTCGATCCGTTACCTTGATCGTCCCAGTCAACCGTGCCGGTGCCGATGACCGTCAGCACGCTGGCCTGTGCCTTGCGGTCGTAGCGCCACCGAACGTCCTCGATCGTCTGCCAGGTGCTGCCGATCGCGTTCTGGCGGAAAGCGCCGAGCAGTTGTGCCGACGTCAGTGCCGAGAACTGCACTTCCTGTTGCAGTCCCTCGACCCCGCGCTTGATCGTGGTGTTGGTGATCCGGGCAGGCTTGTCGAACCCGGCGCGCGCGTCGATCTCGAACAGGGTAACTTCATCGGGCCTGGCCGCAGGCGTCCAGGCCAGGCGCTCCAGCCCGCTGCCTTGCCCCGTCAGTGGGAGCACCCACCGATAGGGCATGACTGGTTCGCCCGCCGGGGCTGCCACGGCCGGCAGTGTGCCGTCCAGCCAGTAGCCTTTGCCGTCGATCCGCGCGCGCACGAGCACGTGGTCGAACATGCGCGGGCTGGGCAGCCGCTCGTCCATACCGTCGTCGGCGCCGCTGTTGTTGGCCAGCACCGCCTCGGCCTCCACGCCCAGTTCGCGTAGCAGGGCCAGGAGCAGCACGGTCTTTGCCTTGCAGTCGCCGTAGCGGCGCTGCCACGTTTCCTCCGCCGTGGCGGGCGTAAAATTGCCGCCGTTGAGGCCAACGTAGACGTAGCGCACGTCCTGCTGCACGAGCTTGAGCGCAGCGGCGGCCCGCTCCATCGGTTGCGCGTTGGCGGCAGCGATGCGGGCGGCTTCGGCCTTGAGCGGCGAGCTGGCGCCCAACTTCGAGGCATCCGCGAACAGCGGAGCGAAGCGGCGCGAGATGCCCTGCCAGTCAGCGAAGCTGCTGTATTCGACCACCCGCTGCCACTGGTAGCGCGGCGGCGCGTCCTTGGGCGGGGTCAGCGCGGCAGGATTGTCGAAGCCCAGGTCAATCGCGTTTGCGCTCTGCTGCGCCACCGCCGTCATGTCTGCGGTCATCTTGATGCTCGGCTTGTCGCGCCCTTCCCAGCTCAGCCGCAGGTGATAGCGACCGGGCACCGGCTCGGGGCCAAGCAGCAGCACGCCGGCATCGTCCTTGCCCAGCGTGGGATCGCTGGTGCGGAGCGTCGCGCCGAACTCGATTTCGTCGCCTACCCGCAGATCGGGTACGCGCAGCACTGCGGTCAGGGTGCCGTCGAGCCGGGCCGCCTCGAGCTGATTCTCGCGGCGCAGGATCTCGAACGAGGCCTTTTGCAGCACGTCGACCACCGCCCCGTCGCGGTGGATCTTGATGACATGTACCACGGGGGCGCCTGCAGCCGGGTTCCACGCCAGCGAGAGGTTGCCGATATCCAGCGCATTAGGATGGAGTATCTTGATGCGATAGGCGTAGTAGAGCTGCTGGCCCTTTTCATCGAGGTGGACTTCGCTGTCCTGCTGACGGATGAACACCGCACCCGTGGCATCGCCGGGAACCGCCAGCGGCTCCGAGGGTAGCGCCCACTTGGGCACCGGCCCGCGCTGGACCTGGTTGCTGTCCGCATGGGCAACCCCTCCGGCGATCGCGGCTGCCAGACATACGAAAATTGGTAGACGCACATCAACCCCCTTGATTCACGCCATAATGTCCGCGATCGCCGGATAAGCAAGCGTTTGATGAGGTCGCGAATGACCTTTCAAACTTGTCATCGGGGATATTATCGCAGCATCGCGAAATCCACTCCGAACCGGGCGAGGTACTTGCGCAGACGGTCGGCGTCGTTGGTGCTGGCGCGGCGTTCGCGTGAGGCTGAGAACAGGCGGCGTCCGGCGTCAGACAGAGATGCGCTCTCGCAGCAGACTTCCACTGCATAGGCCAGTTGGACGCGGTCGAAGGGGTCTATTTCGGCGAGGTGCTCGGCGCTCAGGACTGCGGCAAGTCCGTCGCTGCGGTCTGCGCCGCAGGCCCACAAGCGCTTGAGCCTGGCCACTTCGTTATCGACCGTCGCGATGTCGATGCGGCCCTTGGGGGCGAACGTCGCCATGCGGGTGACGCTGGCGGCGAGGTCGCGGAAGTTGCCGTTCCAGCTTGCTGCGTGCGAAGCCGCGAAAGCGAGGAAGCGGGCGCGGGCCTCCTTGTTGAACGAAACCCGCTCGCCCTCGCGCTCGGCATGGCGGTCGAGTTCGTAGTCGAGGTTGGGCTCGATATCCTCCCGCCGCTGGGCGAGGCCGGGGAGCGCAAAAGTCCACAGGTTGAGGCGGGCGTAGAGGTCCTCGCGGAAGGTCCTCTCCGCCACGCAGCGCGCGAGGTCGCGATTGGTGCCGGCGAGAAGCTGGAAATCGCTGCCCACTTCGGCGTCGGCTCCCATCGGGAGGAAGCGCTTGTCCTCGATCGCGCGCAGGATCATCGCCTGTTCGTCGAGGCCGAGTTCGCCGATCTCGTCGAGGAACAACATGCCGCCATCGGCGCTGCGCAGCAGGCCCGCGCGCTCCGTGGCAGCGCCGGTGAAGGCGCCCTTCTTGTGCCCGAACAGCGCGGACATGGCGCCGTCGCCGCGCAGGGTGGCGCAGTTGACCTCGACGAAGGCGCCGGCGACCTGCCGCTTGAGTTTCTTGAGATCGTGGATGCGCCGGGCAAGCTGGCTCTTGCCCGCGCCGGTCGGGCCCATCAGCAGGATCGGCGCGCGGGTGCGCGAGGCGACCTGCTCGATCTCGTCGATCATCGCGTTGAAGGCGGGGTTGCGCGTCTCGATCCCGGATTTCAGGAACGACGCGCTGGTCGCGCTTTCCTGCGCGAAGCGGGTGGCGATGGAATCGTAGCGCGAAAGATCAAGGTCGATCACGCTCCAGCTGCCCGGTGCGGTGCCGTCGGCGCGGCGACTCGGCTGCGTCTGGAGCAGGCGGCCGGGCAGGTAGTGCGCCTCGGTGAGCAGGAACAGGCAGATCTGCGCGACGTGCGTGCCGGTTGTGATGTGGATCAGCACGTCCTCGGCCTCGGGGTCGAGTGGCAGAGTGCGCGTGAAGTCGAGCAGCTTGCCGTAGACTTCCTCGAAGTCCCAGGCGTCGGCGAAGTCGATGACGTGGCGTTCGACCGTGGTTTCGGGCGAGACGGCGGCGATGTCCTCGCTGACGTATTCGGCGAGGCGGACGTGCGCAGTGCCGTGAATCATCACGAAGCGGTCGACACGCAAGTCCTCGTGCATCGTCAGCGCGACTGAGGGACGCCATTTCATCCAGCGCGACGGGCCGAACTTGGACGCGTCGAGCGTGGAGCCGATAAAGCCAATGACGGTAAGCGGTTTCATGCGCAAGATTGATAATAGCTTATATTATCATATACAAATTCTCTTTTCCTGTTGCGAGCGCTCAAGCCATCCTCCATCGAAAAAGTGGTGCATTTACGCGGTTTTCTAGAAATTTCTCAGCCAGTCCCGGCGTTTGGCACGCCCCCTGCAATTACCCTTTCGCCGGGTCGGTCGAACAGCCCGGCATCAGCAGGCGAAAGCGGGGCGGCCGGAATGGGCCGGCCGCCTCCATCTCGCCGCACACAGGTTTCAGGAGATCGGCCATGACCGACACCAGTTTCGAATTGCGGCAGGTCGAGGGCGGCGTGCCGATCAAGATGTGGACCCGCGGCGTGCCCGTCGATGATGGCGCGCACGAGCAGCTCGCCCGCGCGGCGAAGATGCCCTTCGTGTTCCGCCACGTCGCCGCCATGCCCGACGTCCACGTCGGCATCGGCGCCACCGTGGGCTCGGTGATCCCGACCAAGGGCGCGGTGATTCCGGCGGCCGTGGGCGTCGACATCGGCTGCGGCATGATGGCCGCACGCACCTCGCTGATGGCGCACGACCTGCCCGACAGCCTCGAAGCCATCCGCTCGGCCATCGAGCAGGCGGTGCCGCACGGCCGCTCCGTGGGCCGCGGCAAGCGCGACAACGGTTCATGGGGCGCGCCGCCCGCCGGCATCGTCGAGGCCTGGGCGACGCTCGCGGTGCGCTTCGAGAGGCTGTGCGAGCGGCACCCGCGCCTCAAGAACACCAACAACCTCACGCACCTCGGCACGCTGGGCACCGGCAACCACTTCATCGAGCTGTGCCTCGACGAGGAGGCCCGGGTGTGGGTGATGCTGCACTCGGGCTCGCGCGGGGTGGGCAACGCGATCGGTACGTTCTTCATCGAACTGGCCAAGCAGGACATGCGCAAGTGGCACATCAACCTGCCCGACCAGGACCTTGCCTACTTCCCGGAAGGGACCGACCACTTCGACGACTACGTCGAGGCAGTGGGCTGGGCGCAGGATTTCGCCGCGCTCAACCGGCGGACGATGATGGGCAATGTGATCGCCGCGCTGCGCGGACAGATCGCCAAGCCCTTCGAGGCGGAGCTGGAAGCGGTGAACTGCCACCACAACTACGTGACCCGTGAAAACCACTTCGGCGAGAATGTGCTGGTGACCCGCAAGGGCGCGGTACGCGCGGCGAAGGGGGTGATGGGCATCATCCCCGGCTCGATGGGCGCCAAGTCGTTCATCGTGCGCGGCCTAGGCAATGCCGAGAGCTTCGACAGCTGTTCGCATGGCGCCGGGCGGGTGATGAGCCGCACCCAGGCGAAGAAGCTGGTCACCCTCGACGAGCACATCGCCGACACGGCGGGCGTCGAATGCCGCAAGGACGCAGGCGTCATCGACGAGACGCCCCGCGCCTACAAGCCGATCGAGGCGGTGATGGCGGCACAGGCCGACCTCGTCGAGATCGTCCATACCTTGAAGCAGGTCGTCTGCGTGAAAGGGTGATCCCCCTCGCGCAGGTTGCCGCCCCCCATTCACGAAGAAGAGTATCATGATCGAGATCGACGGTTCGGAAGGTGAAGGCGGGGGGCAGGTGGTGCGCAATTCCTGCGCGCTCTCGCTCGTCACCGGCAAGCCCTTCCGCATCACCCAGGTGCGCGCCAAGCGCTCGAAGCCGGGGCTGATGCGCCAGCACGTCACCGCCGTGGAGGCGGCGGCGCGGATCGGCGGGGCCGAGGTGATCGGTGCTGCGGTGGGCTCGGATACGCTCGAGTTCCGCCCCGGCGCGGTGCAGCCGGGCGAGTACCGCTTCGCCGTCGGCACGGCGGGCAGCACCAGTCTCGTCCTTCAGACGGTGCTGATGCCTCTCGTCCTGGCGGGCGGCCCCTCGCGCCTGGTGCTGGAGGGCGGCACTCACAACATGCTGGCGCCGCCGTTCGACTTCATCGAGCGCACCTTCCTGCCGATCGTCAACCGCATGGGCCCCACAGTGGAAGCGCGGCTGATCCGTCACGGCTTCTACCCGCGGGGCGGCGGGCGCATCGAGGTGGATGTCACCCCCGCGCCGCTGACCGCCATCGACTGTCTCGATTGCGGTGAGATGGGCGAAGGCACGGCGCAGGTCCTGTTCACCGGCCTGCCCGCCGAGATCGCCCAGCGCATGATCGCGAGGCTGCGCAAGGACCTGCCGTACTGGCCCGATGAAGCCTTCACGATCCGCGAGCTACCGGCGGACCAAGGCCCCGGCGTGATCCTGATGATCGAGGCCCGCAAGGCGCATGTCACCGAGATCGCCAGCGGATTCGGCCAGTTGGGCGTTCCCGCCGAGCGTCTCGCCAAGACCGCTGCCGGCCGCCTCAAGGGCTATGTCGCGTCCGGGGCCTTTGCCGGCCCGTACCTTGCGGACCAGTTGGTGCTGCCCTTCGCGCTGGCCGCCGGCGGCTCCTTCACGACGGTGAAGCCGAGCGGTCACCTGCTGACCGCGATGGCGCTGGCCGAGCGGTTCCTTGAACGTCCGGTCGTGCTCGAACAGGATGCACAGGGCCGTCATCTGGTGCGGTTTGTGTGAATCTCTGTTTCAGGACTTATGCGCTGTCAGCGACAGGGGCAGGTCCGCCGTTGGTGGTGGGCTTAAACGACATCGAGTTGGAGATGACCAGAGTGACCGACGGCGGTGCCGCCAAATTACGGTGCTGGTTCAGTCAATGCCGGTGACAGGTTCACGCTGCGCGTTGATGAGCCAATTTACATGAACGGCGCGCCGGAGGTGCCTGTAGGCTCGATAGCGTGGGGTAAGATAGCAAGAGTGGGGAAGAAAGGTACTCTCGCATGGCACGCTTTCTCCGTCCCTGTCCAAGCGGCTTGGGCTGCAGTCTTTCAGAGAATGGGAGGCGTCGGGGCAGCTAGCCATCGGCCCGCACTTCCATTCTCTGTCGGAGCTACTGCTGCATTCGGGCCGATATGAGCGCCAAAAATAGAAATGCGGAAGGCCCGGAATTGAGCTTCGAAGGTTGACGGCTGAATGTGGTGAATGGGTCGAGAAGACGATGTATCGATCCGAGCCATCACATGCGCAGGATTGACCTGCCCATGACATCCCGCGCACATCTCGGTCGCAAATCTAAATCCGGGGAATGTTTTGGACCGCTGGCAAGCCATGAAGATATTCGTCCGCGTGGCGGAAACCGGCGGCTTCGCCGAGGCCGCGCGGCAGTTGCATCTGAGCCCCCCGGCAGTTACGCGGGCGATCTCCGCGCTGGAGGACGAGATCGGCGTGCGGTTGCTCACGCGGACGACGCGATCGGTGAAGCTGACCGAGGCTGGCCGTGGCTATCTCGACGATTGCCGCCGCATATTGGCCGACTTGGCGGATGCGGACGCGGCGGCTGCGGGCGCCCATGGCAATCCCACCGGCACGCTGATCGTCACCGGATCGGTGATCTTCGGCCAGATGTACGTGCTGCCGATCCTGCTCGATTATCTGGACCGTTTTCCGGCAGTGACCGGGCGCAGCCTGTTCGTCGACCGGCTGGTCAATATAGTCGAGGAAGGCATCGATGTCGCCATCCGGATCGGTCATCTGCCGGATTCGGGTTTGAGCGCCATCCGGGTCGGGACGGTGCGGCGCGTCATCTGCGGCGCGCCGGCCTATTTCGAGCAGCATCCCATGCCCGGGATCCCGGCCGACCTGGTCCAACATCGCATCATCGGCCCGACCGGGGCATGGGCCTCGCCCGAATGGCATTTCGGGCCGGAGGGCCGAAGCAGCGTCACCGTCCACCCCCAACTCCTCTGTAACACCAATGAAGCGGCGATCGCCGCTGCCGAACAGGGCTGGGGGCTGACCCGCGTGCTCTCCTATCAGGTCGAGCCGGCACTGGCGGCCGGGCGGCTGGTCACAATACTGGACGATCATATGGAAAAACCGTTGCCGATCCATGTCATCCATGCCGAAGGGCGCCGGGCGGCCGCCAAGGTGCGCAGCTTCGTCGATCTGGCGGTTGACCGGCTGCGGGCCAATCCGCTCTTCCAATTAGGCTGACAATTATTCCATAAAAAGGAATAATGACTTCCATTTTTCTTGAATTATCAGGAATAAGGACAAGGATTATCTCTGTCTCCAGAAGCTGATGCCCTTGCTCAGCGACCCTAACAGGGTGGAGGACATGATGAAGAAACTGGTCATTTCGATGCTGCTGGCGACCGCCGGCATCGCTGCCTCGGCCGAGGTGATCGCCGCGCCGGCCAGCGCGGTTGCCACGCAAGCTGCGGCCGCCACGGTCCATTATCGCAGCGCCACTATCGACGGCGTGAAGATGTTCTATCGCGAAGCCGGTCCCGCTGACGGCCCTGTGGTTCTGCTGCTCCACGGTTTTCCGACCTCGTCGCACATGTTCCGCAACCTGATCCCGCTGCTGGCAGACCGCTATCATGTGATCGCGCCGGACTATCCGGGCTTTGGCCAGAGCGATGCGCCCGATCATCGCCAGTTCACGTACAGCTTCGCCCATTATGCCGACATGGTCGACACGCTGATGGGCAAGATCGGCGCCCGGCGCTACGCCATGTATGTCATGGATTATGGCGCCCCCGTGGGCTACCGCCTCGCCCTCAAGCATCCCGAGCGCGTCAGTGGCCTCATTGTCCAGAATGGCAATGCCTATGAGGAAGGACTGGGGGCTTTCTGGGATCCGATCAAGACCTATTGGCAGAGCGGGTCGGCCAAGGATCGGGAGGCGCAGGCCTGGCTCGTCGGCCTGGACGCCACCAAGTTCCAATATACCGATGGCGTGAGCGACCTGTCGCGGATCAGCCCCGACAATTGGGTGCAGGACCAGGCCTTGCTTGATCGGCCGGGCAACAAGGATATCCAGCTCGATCTGTTCTACGACTATCGCACCAATGTGCCGCTCTACCCGGCGTTTCAGGCCTTCTTCCGCGAACGCAAGCCGCCGACGCTGATCGTCTGGGGCAAGAATGACAAGATATTCCCCGAACCCGGCGCGCATCCCTACAAGCGTGACCTGCCCGACGCGGAGTTGCATATTCTCGATACCGGCCATTTCGCCTTGGAAGACAAGCTGGATGAAATGGCACCGTTGATCCGCGACTTCCTCGATCGCAAGGTCGCGGCGCGCTGAGCCACGGCGGGGCCATGGTCATACATGGCCCCGCAACTGACGGATGATGGGAGACGGACCATGTCCTACGGTTTTCTGGATATCGCCACGACGCCGAGCGTGCGCGCGGCGCAAGCGGAGATGGGCGCGGATGCCCGTTGGGCCGCGTTCAGCGGCAATCGCGCCTTTGACCGCTTCACTGACGATGAAGCCCATTTCCTGGCGGCGCGTGACAGTTTTTACATGGCGACCGTGTCGGAGGATGGCTGGCCCTATGTCCAGCATCGCGGCGGGCCGGCCGGTTTCCTCAAGATGGTCGACGACCGGACGCTGGCCATTGCCGATTATCGCGGCAACCGCCAATATATCAGCACCGGTAACCTGGCCGCGAACGACCGGGCCTGCCTGATCCTAATGGATTATCCGCGGCGCGCCCGGCTGAAAATTTATGCCCATGTCGAGAAGCTGGCGCTCGATGCCGATCGGGCGCTCACCGATCTTGTCATGGACAAGGATTACAAGGCGCGGGCCGAGCGCATCTTTCGGCTGCGGCTAGAAGCGTTCGACTGGAATTGCCCGCAGCATATCACCCCGCGCTTCACCGAGCGCGAGATCGAACAGGCGGTCCGGCCGCTGCATGAACGACTGGCGCAACTGGAAGCCGAGAACAGGGCACTACAGGATCGCCTTGCCAAATTGCGAGACGCATGATGGAAAATCTCAGACCACCGCTGCCGCCCTTGACCCAGGAGGGGGCAATCGAGAAGGTCCGCCTGGCCGAGGATGGTTGGAACAGCCGCGATCCGGCCAGAGTGGGCATGGCCTATACGCCGCTCAGCCAGTGGCGTAACCGGGCCGAGTTCATCGACGGGCGTTCCGCGATCATCGCCTTCCTTACCCGCTGATGCAACGGCGCTCGCCTGCATCAACGATGCGCCGATCAGCGCGGGCGACCGGAAATTCCACGGGACGCAGGGGCGCCGGCCTGACGATCATCCGGGGCTGAGTGACCTCGGGCTGTGAGAACGATCTGCGATGAAGCTTGCCACCCGAAAGCGAAACGACCGCATTTCGAGGCGAAAAATCCGCCTCTCAATGGCAACAAAGATTTGGTTTCATCAAAGGAGAACGAGGATCGCGGCAAGTGGCGGCGCCTATTATCCCCCGCGCCCAATGCGCGGACTCCAGTCTTTCGATCAATTCTTCTGACCGACGACTGCCCCGCACCTAAGCCGATGCCGGTCCAGCGCCAGCGCCGTGCCCCACCACGAATGTTCCGGCCAATTCCGATCCACCCGGACCGTAGAATGCACTCTGTAGGCTCGCTGTGTATTCGCCGGTACGACCCGTTCCAGCGTAACACTCGCCTGGAACCGGCTGTCGCCCGAGAGGACGAAAATCCCCCTGATGTCAGCGGACTGCCCGTCGATTTTGGTCAGGTAGGTCGCCGACCCCGTCTTAGCCATCTCGCTGGCCTTGGTCTCCATTCCTTAGGTGAAGAACGAAGTGTCGATGGCGGGTGTCGCGCCAATATCGGCAATCCGCTGCCGCGCACCATAGCTGTCATAGGTGAGCGCCAATTCCGGATTGCTCGCGCCCGGCTTGAAGATGACGAGATCGTCCTGCTCGTTGCCCGCGACCCTGCGATAGGCTGTCCTGGCAGGCGACGACTCTACCTCCTGGCTAGGTCCGAATGTCAACAATCCCATCAATGTGCCGATCAATGTATAGGATTGTGTGCGCGCATCGTAGCTGACTTGGGTTTCCGAAAGAATTGTCATGCTCGAAGAAGTCGGCCCTTGTTCTCTCGCAACGCCCCCAGTATCGCGCGACAACTTATAGGAGGCCATTCCGATATGGCCGGCAAAATCCTGGCTGGCTTGCAGGGCGGTGAGAAAAGCGTTGCCCGACGAGGCGGGTGGCGCCGGCGCCGAGGAAACGCCGTCTCCCCCTCCACCGCAGGCGCACAGCAAAGCGCAGATTGAAGATAAAAATGCCAACCGCCGAGAATGCATGCAGATCCCCCAATAAAATGCCGACGTGACGCCAAACTCGGCTACGACGCGGCGATAATCGTAAATTTCGATCGAGGAGCTATTGCGCTTCCATTTGAGGCTCACCAACTGCGCGAAGCTACTTAGGTGCAGTGTCCGCAAAGTCGCAGCGATGCTGGCGCTGTAGCGGTGTTCGACGCGCCGGTTCAGGTAAAGGAACAGGCGCGGCTGTAGCCCAGCGTGCCCACCAGCCTCGTGCGTCCCACTTCGCGGAACGGGTAAGCGGAGGTTTCGCCCATCGCCAGCGAATAGCCCGGATCGCGCGCTGCCTCGCGGAAGCCGAACGCCTGGACGCCGCCGCCGAAGCGCGCGCTGAAGGAGCGGTCGAAACTGGCCGACAGCGTGAAATCATCCGCCGTTTGCAGCGCGTTGCGCCGGTTGGTCACATGGGCGATGTTGCCGTCGAGGTGCACTCGGCCACGCTTTCCCACCGGCCGCTGCCAGCTCACCCCGCCGCCGATCGTGGCGCTGAACAGGCGCCCTCCGTACCATCGCCGCGACGGCCCTGCAGAGAACGTCAGCTGGTTGCCGCCCCAGGTATATCGGGACCCCGCCCGGAGCGCCACGGTGGCGTCGTTGAAGTCCGCCTCGCGGTAGAGCGTCGCGTTGCTCGATGCGCGCACCAGCAGGCCGGCCCCGGGCTCTACACCAAAGCGAAAGTAGCTCTGTCCCTGCAGGCCGAGGCCGACGCCCGACTTGGCGCGGGCATCGTTGTCGAGCGAGAAGTCGCCGATCACCGTGCCCAGCGTATCCGAACGGGTGGCGCGATTTACGTTGCTGTCCGGCGCCAGCGCGACTTCGATCGAGCCGCCCAGCGGCTTGCGGGCATTGAGCGCGCGCGAATAAAAGCGCACCAGCTGTTCCACCGCGGAAGGAAGTCCGGCGGCATGCGCCGCGCGAAGTGCCTTGCGGGCGCCAGCCATATTCCCGAGCATAGTCTGCATCCGCGCCGGATCGTTCGCGACATGCCGGAACTGCGCATTGTTGACGACGGACTCTGGCAGGCATCGCGTGGGCGGCAGTGCGAAATTTCGAAACAGCACTCCGACCTCACCGAGGCCGTGCGCAAGCATCGTCAGACAAATGCGCTTGGCGGGTGACCTGCCCCCCGAAAGGTCCCTCATTCTGATGTAGCGTCTGCCCACGAGAAGGAGCAGACGTATGAGGAAGAGCCGTTTCAGCGAGGCGCAGATTATCGGGATGATCAAGGAGCAGGAGGCTGGGCTTGCGACTGTGGAGGTTTGCCGCAAGCACGGACTGAGCACGGCAACCTTTTACAAGCTGAAGGCGAAGTACGGTGGCATGGAGGTATCGGATGCCCACCGGTTGCGGCAGCCCATATCGCGCCGACGCGCATGCCAACGGATCGCCGTCGAGGGGGCAACGCCAAATCGCGTCGCTGCCGCACGGCAGCTCAACCCGCTATCGATCGCTGCCAAAAAGCGCGAACGCAAATCCATCGAAAGCGGATGACTCATCCACGCCGGCCTCCTTCACCATCAAGGTTCATGAATCACAAAACACGGCCGCAGGGAATCCCTGCCAAACCGATCGGAAAACGCTCTAATCCACAACACAGATTGTTCAGGCTTCGTCGCCGAACGCGAGTAACTTCTTCAACAGCCTGCTAACCGATCCGGCATTTCGTCGACGCAAGTTCCAACGACTATCTGCGCTCGGATCTCCTCCAGCAACTTTTCGCGACATTCCGGAAAAAAGCCTTTACGATTTTTAATTCATAATTATATGAACATGCATGCACTTCAGGTGAGTCTGCTCGGCCGGGGCGACTGCGCCGGCGTCGGACTATGCAATGAAAATTCGGGGGCGGAATCGTAATCTAAACGAGGGACGAAATTACCGAACCTGTTCGATCGATGACGATCGCGTTTCCTAGAAAATATAAAATAAAATACCGGAGGGTTCCTGATGGCGAATTAAAAACACATTTCAGGGGACATCTACCATGCATATTCGCGCCATCCCAAGCCACAGGGTCTTGCTGAGTACTTTGCTTGCGGCAGGAGCAGGTCTGCCGATCTCGGCGTTCGCCCAGCAGGCCACGGTCGATACGGAAGCAACTTCCCCCGCCAGCGAAAGCGGCCTCGAGATCGTCGTAGTCGCCAGAAAACGGCTGGAACGGGCGCAGGATGTCCCCATCGCCATCACGGCCCTGGGTGGACGCCAGCTTATCGAACAGCGCGTACAGCGGGTAACCGATCTCATCGGCAAAGTGCCCAACATGACGTCCGATGGAAACGGCAACGCACTGGGAGCTATCGGCTTGCGGGGCATCGTATCCGCGACCCGCAATATCGGCTTCGACAGCGGATTGAGCGTCTACGTCGATGGCGTGCTGACCGTCCGTCCGTCCAGCGCCAACCAGGAACTCCCCGACATCGCCAGCATCGAAGTGCTGCGTGGGCCGCAAGGGACGCTGTTCGGCCGCAATTCCACGGCAGGTGCCATCAACATCATCTCAAGGCCGGCATCGCTGGAAGAGGCTACCGGCGACGTTCGGATCGCCGCAGGCAATCTGGGTATACGAGAGGCCAGCGGATACGTCAGTGCGCCGCTGGTGCAGGACAAGCTCGGATTCAAGATCAGCGCCTACACACAGAATCGGGATGGCTATCTCTATAACCAGACGCTGGACGTCCATAACAACAACCTGCACCATAGCGGTGCGCGAGGCGGCCTGAGGTGGACGCCCAGCAGCGATCTCGAAGTGACGTTGGACGGCAATTACTCGCGACAAAAAGACAATCTTGTTCGTGGCCAGTTGCTCGACAACACGAGCGGTACGCTCGCCGGGCAGGCCGGGGTCTGGCAGGATCCGTTCGTGATTGCACAGGATAACCCCAGCTTCCAGAACATCTCGAATTCAACCGGCAGCCTGCACGTCAACTGGACCTTGCCCAACGACATGACGCTGACGGCGATCTCCGGCTACGGCACGGTAAAAACCGACATCCAGAACGACGACGATGCCCGCCCCCTCGCACTGTCTGGCTCGCACTTCACGGATCGAAGCCGCCAATTCACTCAGGAATTGAGGCTTGCGTCAAGGGCTGGCGGAACCTTCGATTACCTCGTGGGCGCATATTACTTCTGGCAAAGCTCATTTTCCGATCGCTCGACTTACGTTGCTTCCGCATCATCGCTTGGCTACATAACCAGCAATTCACATGTGACTACCGATGCCTACGCAGTGTTCGCCAGCGGCAACTTCCGGCCCGCACGCGCGATCGAAATCTCGGCAGGCGTTCGTTATAACCACGAAAAGAAGTCGATAGACTTCAACCAAGCGGATACCAGCGTCACCAATCTGCCGACCGTTTCGACTGTACAAAGCAAGGGCTTCACTGACGTCACGGGCAATTTGAGCGTCACCTACAAGGTCCTGCCGGCGTTTCGCGTCTATGGATCGGTGGCTCGCGGCTTCAAGAGTGGCGGCTTCAACTCCGACATCGTGAGCACCCCGGACATCGGATTTGGCCCGGAGCATGTCTGGACATATGAAGCGGGTTTCAAGTCGGAACCTTTCGGCGGACGGACGCACGTCAACGTTGCGGTTTTCAAGAGCGACTTCACAGACCTTCAGGTTTCGCAGCTTACGGCGAACGCTTTCCAGGTGCGCAACGCGGGTTCTTCGGCAATCAAAGGCGCTGAAATCGAGATCGCCGCACAGCCGTTGGACGACCTCGACCTGAATTTCGGCGCCGGTTATACCGATGCCAAGTTCAAGCGTTTCGATCTGTGCACCGCCGTGTCGTCCTGTGCGGGGAACTATCTCGCGTATGTGCCGCGCTGGACGTTGAGCGCCGGGGCGGGCTACAAGATGCGGGTCACCGATCACGACAGCGTCGATTACCGTGTCGACTGGAGCTATCGCTCGCGTACGTTCACCGACATCCGCAACCGTCCGACAGGCCGGCTTCCCGGCTACGCGCTGGTCAATGCTCGCATCGCTTACAACATGGACGATGCGCGCTACGGAATCGCGGTGTTCTCCAAGAACCTCTTGAACAAGACCTACAAAGACTACGCCTTCTTCATTGCGCCCTATCAGCAACCGAAGGTCGCTTATGCTTTGCCGCGGACATACGGCATCGAGGTCTTCGCCCACTTCTGATAGACGGACGGCGGGCGTGCGCTATGCACCCCGCCGTCCCCATTACGGATCGCCACATGCGAAAAAAAGTCCTGTGTCTTGCCGCAATACACTACACGGTTCTGGCGCCCCCCCCCCGTCGCCGCAGCCCCCCTCGCCATGACCATGCCCGACTGGAAGACTGTGCCAATCACGGACCACGACCTGGGGCATGGCCTGCACATGATCGAAAGCTTCGGAGGCAATGTTGGGGTGTTGTCGACACCAGATGGCACCGTCATAGTCGACGCGGAATATCCCGACATCGCGGATAGACTG
Organism: Novosphingobium sp. BL-52-GroH; assembly: GCF_044813085.1. NCBI lineage: Bacteria > Pseudomonadati > Pseudomonadota > Alphaproteobacteria > Sphingomonadales > Sphingomonadaceae > Novosphingobium > Novosphingobium sp. BL-52-GroH. Next base: position 765,362 of record NZ_CP171149.1, read on the forward strand.
CACAATATTACCGCAAGTTTCAGCAACGCTCCGGTCCGGTTTCTTATCGAAACACATTTCCATTGGGACCATAGTGGCGGAGCAAGCCGTTATGCCCTCGAAGGCGCCACCATCATCGGTAGCGAAGAAACCCGCCGCTATCTTCTGGAAGCGCAGAACCGCGCGGAAAACCGACCTGGAGAGTTTCCAAAAGACCCGCTATCCCTGCCGTCGGTGGCATTGCAGTCCGGCGCGGCCATCGTTCTTCATGTCGGGAAACAGACGGTCGAAGTTCGCCACCTGCCGAGCGCGCATACCGACGGAGACCTTCTGATCCGCTTCGTCGAGGCGGACGTCATCCAGACAGGCGACAGTTTTTTCAAGGGCTTCTACCCTTATATCGACGTGCGGCACGGCGGGACAATCGACGGCATGATAGCACTGTGCGACACGCTTGCGCGCATGGCCGGGCCGAACACGAAGATCATCCCGGGACACGGTGCGATCGCGACGCGCGCAGACGCCGTAACTTACGGAACGATGTTGCGCACCGTACGCGCGCGGGTTCAGGCGGGGATCACACAGGGCCTCACCATCGAGCAGTTGATCGCAAAGCAGCCGCTGGCCGATCTCGACCCCCAATATGGCGGAAACCTCATCAAAGCGCCGACCTTGTTGCGCCTCGTCTATGACGACCTGACCCGCAAAAAAGGCTGAGAAACCGTTGAGAATGGCCGCTGCCCATTCTGCTGCCTCAAAATGCGCGCTCCCGCGCATTTTCAAACGGGCTCCGAGCGCGGCCAGATCGCTGCCGGTTTAGGGAAGGCGGCTGGTCCAGGGGCAGGCCCGCCCGACCCGACAGTTGCCGATCGTGCCCGGAACCATACGCCTCGTGCAAGGAAGGATATGGTCCCGGGACACACGATTTCAAGGCAGGATGTTCGCTTTCTTGGCACGCGCGATATAGCGATCGGCGTCTTCCTGCAGCATGAACCGCTGCTTCACCAACGTCCTGGCGGCGGCTGTTACAGCGGCCACATATCCCGCATTGTCGTGATAACGCTCTTCCAGCGACAGGCGCTCGTCGCCGGCTGCCAGGCGCTCGGCTTTGGTCTTGTGGAAGGGGATGAAAGCTCCGTTGAGGCTATCCAGATCCTCGTAGTTCGCGGTCGGGGCGTAGTTGAACCCGAGGTTGGTCCCTAGCGGGGCCTGCACGTCCACGCCTCGTATACCGGCCACGTCCTGCCCATCGGCATCCACTTGCGGCACCAGGATCGCATAGTCGCGGCCGAGGTAGTGCGGCGGAAGGTAGGTCATGATGCCGGTCTCGTCGGCTTCGTTGTATTCGGGCCCGAATTCGAGGAGCGGACGCTGGACGTAGATACCCTTGTAGTGGAAATCGGGGATCGCGATGTCCTTGCCGTCCTGATGCCAAACCACGCCGCGCATTGCCGGAAACTTCAGCGTTTCGGGGCGAACGAGCGTTCCGGCCGCAATCGTGGGAATGCGGCTGTCAGGAGGGCGGCGGTTGTTGACGACCCATTCCTCGAGATCCTGGAACAGGGCACGCTGCTGGGAGTCTATGTAGGTCGCGCCTGAACCCACGGGATAGATGGCTTCCGCAGCGTTATAGCGGATCGCCTCGGCATCCTTGTGCTGGGTGCTGGAGTGCAGGTAGATGCGCACGTTGTCGGGCTGGACGAGGTCCTTTTCGCCATAGGCGTCCGTCAGGCCGGGCGAACCCTGGAGGGCCCAGAACTCACTGCTGGTCCAGCTTAGGAACATCTTGGGGCAGGTATCCGTCTTGGTGCAGCGTGCCAGCACCCCGCCCGTGCGATCCGCGACCGCATCGTAGTAATCGGCGGCCAGTCCGCGCGGCCCCACCTGGCCCGGCGCGCTGAAATCGGTCCTCGCACCGCCGCCGCCGCCAGGAACCGAGAAGCGCGCGTTGACGTTGGTCAGACGCGCGCCGACGATCGAGTAGATACCGTCGAAGACCCGGCGATCGTCAATGTCCTGATTGAAGCCGAGATGGACGAATGTTTTCATGACGTTGCCCGTCTGCGAACGCCCCGAACCGATAGCATAGCGGATGCGGCCGGCGAGCGGATTTGGCTTTCCCGCGCGATCCACCGTCTCGTTCTTGAAGAACGACACGGAATCGCGGATCGCGGCAAGACCCAGGCCCATCACCTTGGGATCCTTGGCGAGATAGATCAGCTCATAGAAATACTTCGGGTTGAAGCCACCCTTCACGCAGATGCGGGCCGGATCAGGCACGCCGGGGAACGGGTGCTTGTCGTCGCATGCAGCAAATTTCCAGTCGCCGTTGGGAATGTGAATGCGCGCGTCGGAATAGGCGATCCGCATGTTAAGCTGGTACTGCGGACCGCCGTTGTCCAGGCTCGCCGGCGGGATCGGTTCCTGCGCGAAATTGAACATGCCGCCCGGCAGCGAGACGTCCCAGATATGTTCTGGCGGAACTTCTGGCAGCGACAGGTCGGGCAAGCGGCTGATCGGCAGCAGGTCGGCGCGATAGAGGCCGGTGATCGTCGAACCGTCGGGATTGTGCGCGACCGGGACCTTGATCGTCATGTGGTCTGCCGAAGTCTTGGGCACGTCCCCCTGCCAGGCCACGTAGAGGATGGCTTCGCCCTTGCGCAGCATCGCCGGATCGGGGGGATAATGGATCAAATTGCCGCGGTTGGGAGTGTTGTACTGCAGCACGCCATTCGACTTGGTCACGTCGCGTGGCTTCAGCAGGATGAAGTCGGCATCGTAGCGCACCAGGCCGTTGGCCTGCTTCGGTGCCAGCGCCAGATCCTGTATGATCGCGTTGTGCGGATCTGCCGGGTCCACTTCGCCGACGATCGTTCCGCGCAGTTCCTCGTAGGCGATAGGCCCGGTATCTGCACCCTTGTCGTAAGGCCTGGTGGAATCCACCTGGACGCTGACGCGCGGCGTGGCATGGGCAGTGCCCGCGATGACGGTGGAAAGTAGAAGGGCGTATTTCAACACTGTCATGGTCGATGTCCTCTAGAAAACGGTGCGGATCAGGCGATCGGTTCGAAGCATTCGTCCGCGGGCGCAATTTCGATGTCGAGCAGGGTGGCGCCGATGCATTTGCCATGCGGATCGAGCGATAGAGAGCGGGTCACGCCCGATTGCAGCGCTCTTTCCATCACGAAGACGAACGCTCCGAGCTGCGGCATCTCATACCGGCGGATGGGCCCATGAGCGAAAGCTGCGAAATGGTGCCGCACCCGCTCGACCGTGACGTGCGCGCGCAGAACCGGATAGGATGCAGGATCGTAGGCGATGACCGAGAACTGGCTGGTATCGCCCTTGTCGCCAGTGCGCACATGCGCAAGTTCGCGTAGCTTCATCATGACGTCATCCAGACCAGACCGGCATCGATATGTTCGCGGTCGATCCGCGCGGACGTGATGGCAACCACCTCGCGTACCGCCGACCACGCTCCGCCCCCCCCTGCCGGGCCATTGGTGTAAAGCGCCTCGACCTCGGCACCGACCGCTGCCGCGCTCAGGCGGTCGCGCGCGCGCCCGGCGGCGCGTATGCGCACCTCGCGCGGGGTTTCCGGCGCGCCCGCCGTGAAGTTCACCGCATCGACCCCGATGACTTCCAGACGAAGTTCCTCAATAGGCAAGCTCCGCAGATCGAGCCTTTGACGCACGATTTCGAGCGCCAGGCGTCCGCGTTCGAGGGCTCCCGGTCCCGCGTAGGATATCTGCCCTTCGCCGATGAAGCCGTCGCGATAGCCAATGGACGCTTTGAGCCGATCAGGCCGGGCGCGACCACTGGCACCTGTCATGCGCACGCCTGCATCGGTCGCGATGAAGGTCACGTCGGAAAAATCGGCCGTCACGTCGGGCTGTTCGTAGGTTTCGGGGTCGAATATCTCGTAGAGAAGCTGCTCGGTGCAGGTTCGGACGGTGATTTCCCCTCCCGATCCTGCTACTTTGGAGAACGTCGCGATGCCGTCGGGGGTAACCTCGGCAATGGGAAATCCCAGTCGAGCCAGCCCTTCGACATCCTTGAAGCCCGGGTCCGCGAAGTATCCCCCGGTCAGCTGGCCCGCGCATTCGAGCATGTGCCCGATCGCGGTCCCGCAGCCGAGCAGATGCCAGTCGTCCTCCGCCCAGCCGAAGGCGTGCCGCATGGCACCGACGAAGAGCGCAGGATCGCCCACGCGCCCGGTGATCACCACATGCGCGCCTTCGTCCAGCGCCCGCGCGATCTCGGCGGATCCGAGATAGGCATTCGCGGACACCAGCGCGCTCCCCATCTCCGACGTGGTGCGTCCCTCTTCGGTGGCGACGGCGCTGCTGCTCGTCAGCACGGTGACGTCATCGCCCACCACTGCGGCGATCTTCAGGCCGAAGTGGCCGCGTTCCTGGGCCAGAAGCGCGATCTGCCCGGCCGCGGCCACGGGGTTCGCAGCCCCCATATTGGTGATGATGCGGACGTTGCCGCGCACGCTCTGATCCAGGACCGCACCGATCCGTTCGCGAAGGAGCAGGTCATAGCCGCTGTCCGGATCGTCAGCGCGCCGAAGTTGAGCCATGGCAATCGTTCGTTCGGCAAGGCATTCGAACACCAGGAAGTCGAGATTGCCGCTTTCGACGAGTTCGATCGCGGGATCGATCCTGTCTCCGGCAAACCCGGCACCGCAGCCGATGCGAATGGAAGGAAGCGCCATTTCAGAATAGTCCCAGCAGTACGGCCGCCAGCGTCATCGTCAGCGAAGCGGCGAAGAGGTAGGGGATCGAGAAGCGTTGGTGCGCCCCGAGCTCGACCCCCGCCAGGCCTGCGACCAGGAAGGTGGCAGGCGTCAGGGGGCTTACGGGAAAGCCCGTGGTCATCTGTCCCAGCAAGGCTGCCTGCGCCACCTCGATGGACGTCCCGCCAAGCTGGACGTTGACGTGTGCCAGCACCGGCAGAACCCCGAAGTAGAAGGAATCGGGATCGAACAGGAGGCTCATGGGCATCGACAGCGCGGCCACGATCACCGGAACGTGCGAGGCCATGCTCGCGGGGAAGTTGCCGGCGGCAACCGATGCCAGTGCCGCGATCATCCCCGACCCGTTCAGGATGCCGGTGAAGACCCCGGCCGCGAACAAGATGCTTGCCATCAGCAACGCGGCACGGGCATGCGCCTCGACCCGGTCCCGCTGCGCCTGTGCGCCCGGATAGTTAAGCATGAGCGCAAGAGCCGTGCCGCACATGAAGGCGACTACCGGCTCCACTACGGCGCTCACGATCGTTGCCATCACCGCAATAGTGATCGCAACGTTGAGCCACAGCAGATGCGGCCGCCGAAGTCGTTCGAGCGCACCGTCCGCAGCATCGACGGAGGCGGCATATTCGCCTTGGAAGCTCGGTTCCGCCGCAATGCGCAGTCCCTCGCGGTGCCCGAGCCACCAGGAGACTGCGAAGACGAACACGAGCCCTACCAACTGGACCGGAATCATCGGCGTGAACAGGTCGGCGACGGGGATGTTCAGCGCCGCGGAGGCGCGTAGCGTGGGCCCGGTCCACGGCAGGAAATTCACGCCTGCGGCCAAAGAGGCGGTACAGGCGAGGATCCTGCGATCCATCCCCATCCGGTCGTAAAGCGGCCGCATGGCCGGAATCGTAACCAGGAAGCACACTGCCCCCGACCCGTCGAGATGGATGACAAGCGCCAGCAGGGCAGTGCCCATCGTGATCCAGCTCGGCCGGCCATGGACGAGGCGTACGATCCGCGAGATCAGCGGATCGAGCATTCCCGCGTCGGTCATGATGCCGAAGAACAGGATGGCGAAGACGAACATACCGGCGATAGGAGCGATCTTGGTCACGCCGTCGGTGATGAACTTGGACGTTTCCAGCCCGAAGCCGGCAACGACCGCCGCAATGATCGGCACTACGATGAGCGCCACCATCGGGCTGATGCGGGACGACATGATCGACGCCAACAAGACCACGATCGTCACGGCTGCTACGAGTGCCAGCAAAACGTCCCCCTCGCGGTCCCCGCCGCACAAACCAAGCGTAACCAAGAATTATTATATAGAAAAATACATAATTCTGATGGATTGATGTGAAATGAGAATGTCCCCGTCACCCCATCACCTGCAATGCGTGCTCGCGGTCGCAGAAGTCGGCAGTTTCACGGCCGCGGCCGCCAGCCTGGGCATTTCGCAACCTGCGCTCAGTCGCATCGTCCAGGATGTGGAAACGGAAATCGGCTGCAAGCTGTTCGACCGCGACACGCGCAATCTTCGCCCGACGTTGATCGGGGAACAGATACTTGCGACCATGCGGGCTGCCGTGGGCGATTATGTCCAGGCGCTGCACCGCGTCCAGAACCAGGCGTCGGGCCGCTCGGGCCTCATCCGGATCGGCGCGCTGCCGTCGCTGGCCACCGCGCTGCTCGCCCCGGCGGTCGCGGAGCTGAGGCTCGCCGCTCCGGACGTCGAGATGCAGATATATGACGGCCTTTCCGAAGCCGTCACCGGCCTCGTTCTGCGCGGCGAGGTCGACATCGCGCTGGTGGACCGCCCAGCGCCTGACGATACGATGATCTTCGAGGAACTGATACGGGATCAGCTCGGCCTTGTCTGTCGCAAGGATGATACCCTCGCCGCGCGCGCCGTTTTGGACTGGACGGTCTTCGAGAACCGCCCCTTCATCGCTATGTCGCAGGGGTCCAGCGTGCGAACGCTGGTGGACGCGGCCTTTGCCCAGGCCGGAGTGACGATCCGCCCGCTCTACGAGCCGCGCTTCCTGGCGACCGTGGGCGCGTTGGTGCTCAGCGAGGCGGGCGTAACGGCGCTGCCCCGCCTCGCCGCGCTTGATTTTCAGCATCCGGATTTGCTGTGGCGCCCTTTGCTCAACCCTTCGATGGACCGGCCTTCGGGCGTGCTGCGGCGGGCCGACCGGCAGATGCACCCGGCTGCGGCGCTGCTCGTCGCCTCGCTGAAGCAGCGGCTCGCGACCTGACAGCCGGACTGGTGCCGCCGCGAACAAGCGGCACCGAAGGCCCCTCAGAGCCGACCCAGGAACGTGCCGAGACGCACCATCGCCTCTTCGATGCGTTCACGGCTTTCGGACCCGAAGCATACGCGAAGGAAGCCTTCACCGGCGGGGCCATAGAAGCTGCCGGCTTCCACCACGACGTGCGCTTCTTCGAGAATCCTTTCCGCCAGCACCTGCGATGGCATGCCGATGGCCCGCACATCGGCGAAGGCGTAGATCGTGCCTTCGGGTTCGGGGCAAACCACGCCTGGCATCTGGTTGAGGGCGCGGACCACGAGGTCGCGCTTCGCGCGGTCCTCGGCGACCATTTCGGCCAAGCTGGCGGACCCGTTGAGTGTGGCCTCCAGGGCACCGTACTGGATGAAGCTGTTGACGTGAGTGACATCGTTCATGGTGATCTTCATCATCGCCGCCACCAGTTCGGGCGAGGCGATCGCGCAGCCGAGACGCCAGCCGTCCATGGCGAAAGCCTTGGTATACGCGAACAAGGTGATTGTTCGCTCCGCCATGCCGGGCAGGCTGGCGATGCTGATGTGCTTCGCGCCGAAGGTGATCGCCTCGTAAACTTCGTCCGAGATAACCAGGAGGTCGTGGCGGATCGCCAGTTCGGCCAGCGCCTCCAGTTCCGCGCGGGTGAACACGCGGCCGGTGGGGTTGCAGGGATTGATGAGGACGATCGCCTTGGTCGCAGGCGTGATGGCCGCCTCGATGAGATCGGCGCGGATCGCGAAGTCCGCGTTTGCATCGAGCGGAGCCATCACGACCTTGCCGCCTGCCAGTTCGATCTTTCCAACGTGCTGCGGGTAATAAGGTTCGAGCAGGATGACCTCGTCGCCCGGATCGACCGTGGCCATGATCGCGGCGTAGGAGCCGTGAGTGAGCCCATTGGTCACCAGCACCTGCTCTGCCGTTACGTCCATCGCATTTTCGGCTGCCAGCTTGGCGGCGAAGGCACTGCGCAATTCTGCAAGGCCACGCATGTCGGAGTAGTGGTGATGCCCCGCACGCAAAGCCTCGACGGTCGCCTCGACGATGTGCCCGGGAGTGTCGTGGCTGGGCCGGCCGACCTCGAGATGGATAAGGTCGGCACCGCCCGCGGCGAGTGCCATGGCCTTCTCGAACATGCCGAACGACTTCTTTGAACCTTCGCGGATCCGGCGGGCAACCAAGCTCACGGCAATCTCCTTTGGGGAGCCCGCGCCATGCCGGCTTCAATCCAGGCCGGCCGGCGCGAGCAAGGAGCCGAGGCCTAGCGCCGCACCCGCACGATGTCCATCCGTTTTTATATGAAATCGGATTGGTTTTATTCGATCCATTCGAAGAATTCGATCGTGTAACCGCCCGGATCGTAGACCTTGAATTCGATGGTGGTGCCTCCGGCGCCGACGTGGGCACCTTTGCCCGTCCCTTCCACGCCCAAGGCGAACAGGCGTTCGTGCCAGGCCTCGAGATCGTCGGTCTGGATCGACAGCAGCACACCCTTGCCCCGTCCCGGTATGACCGGCTGGCTGCCCTTGCCTTCCGCGACCAGCGCAAGATGGGCGTTGTCCTCGACCCGGAATATCTCGGCTCCGTCCAGCCGCAGGACGTGCTCGAACCCCATCACGTCCGTATACCAGCGCGTAGCCTCGGCCAGGTTCTCGTAATAGAACATGGTCAGGACGCCCCTGATCCTGGGGCGCGACAGATGTTTGCCTGCCGGGCTCCCGGCGCCGTCGGTCATCGTTCAGCGGTCTCGCGAGACGTTGTTTTCGATATGTCCGAGAATGCGGCGCAGCGATGCGAGGTCTTCGGGTGTCAGGCCCTCCAGCGCGGTGCGCTGATGCCGTACCGCGTCGGGAGAAATCGCGTCGAACATCGCTTCACCCTTGGGCGACAGCGAGACCAGCGAAATGCGCGAGTCGTCCGGCGACCCCGCGCGCTCGACGAGCCCCTCGTCCTCGAGCTGGCCGATAACCCGGCTGATCGTCGGCTGCTCCATGACGGTGCGCTCGACGATATGAGTCAGGCTGAGACACCCATGCGACCGCAGAACGGAAAGCACCCGCCACTGCGAGAGGTTGATGCCGACCGCCTTCAACCGCCCCTGAAGGCGCATGTTCATCAGCGTACTGACACGGTAGATCTGATAGGGAACGAAGGTGTCGAGCCATTCGTTCGCTCCCGCCTTCGTGCCTGCGCTTTTGGCTGCCATCTGGCCCTTGTCTCGTGAATTCCCTCGCGCCACCATCGCCAATCAAGCTCCCGATTGCAATCGTCCATTCATATGTCTATAAATATGAAATGTCATGCATATGCTACGCAGGGGGACATGTTGAGCACTGATTCGACCACGAGCGGCGAGGCCGAAACCTGGACCTCGCGCCTGGGTTTTCTGTACGCGACGGCCGCTGCGGCGATCGGGCTGGGCAGCCTCTGGCGCTTTCCCTACGTGGCAGGCGCCAATGGGGGCGGTGCTTTCGTGATCGTCTATATCGCCTTCGTCGCGCTGTTCTGCGTGCCGCTGATGATCGGCGAGATGAGCATGGGCCGGCTCGGCCACGGCAGCGTGGTGGGGTCGATAAACCGCCTGGTCGAGGATCACGGCCTGTCCCGCAGCTGGAAGGTGATCGGCTGGCTCAGCCTGACGATCCCGTTCTTCGGGCTGAGCTATTACAGCGTCGTCGCCGGGTGGGCGGTGGACTATACGCGCGAAGCCGCCTTCACCGGCTTTTCCGGGCTGAACGGTAATCTGGCGCGCGACCTGTTCGCCCGCCTGATCGGATCGCCCGTTCGGCAGGCCGCGTTCCAGTTCGCTTTCATCATGGGCACCGCGACGGTCGTCGCGCTGGGTATCCAGCGCGGCATCGAGGTCGTGTCCAAGATCAAGATGGCGGCGATGTTCTCGGTGCTCATCTGCCTCGTGCTCTACAATGCGGTGACCGTCGGCTTGTCGAGCAGCATCACTTTTCTGCTGGCGCCGAACTTCTCTGCCCTCACCACCGCCAGCGTGCTGACGGCGATGGGGCAGGCGCTGTTCTCCACCGCGATCGGGGCTGGCGTGCTGATGACCTACAGCGCCTATCTGCCCAAGGGCGTGTCCATTCCCAAGTCGGCGGGCCTGATCGCGGGGTGCGTGGTGCTGATCTCGCTGATGGCAGGCCTGGCGATCTTCCCGATCGTGTTCGCCAACGGCCTGGTCCCGTCAGAAGGACCCAATCTCATTTTCGTCACGCTGCCGGTGGCGTTCAGTTCGATGCCGGGCGGCACCCTGGCCAGCATCGTGTTTTTCGGCCTGATTTCGCTGGGCGCGTTCACCACCGCGATCGGCATGCTGGAACCGGTCACCGCGTATCTGATAGAACGCACCGGCCTGGCTCGCCCGGTCCTGGCCTATGGCGCGGCTTTCGCGATCTGGCTGGTCGGCTTGCCGTCGCTGCTTTCGTTCAGCGTGCTCAAGGACGTCCATCCCCTGGCCGCCATTCCCGCCTTCGCGCACAAGACGTTCTTCGACCTGCTCGATTTCGGGATCGCGGAAACTCTGTTGCCGATCAACGCCCTGCTGATCGCCCTGTTCGCGGGATGGGCACTGCGGCGGGTGCTGACGCCTGCCGCGAACGACCTGTCGCCGGCGCTCAACCGGGTATGGCGCTTCCTCGCCGGCGTCGTCGCGCCAGCGGCTATCACGATCCTGATGATCGACCTGCTCTCGCACTGATTTCCTTCGCTTGCGCCGCCTTCGTGCGGCCTTGGAGAACCCTACGTGTCCGACATCTTCGATATCACCGCTTTCCGTGCGCAGTTCGCTTCGCTGCCGCGCCTCACGTATCTCAACAGCGGCTCTTACGGCCTGCTGGCCGCCTCCGTACGTGGCGCCATGGAGGGTTATCTCAACCAGCGCGAGCAAGTGGGCGCGGACTGGGGCAGCTGGGTCGGCACGCTGGAGACGCTGCGTGCCAAGATGGCCCAGGTGCTGTTGGTCTCGCCCGACGAAGTGGCGATAACCTCCAGCGCGTCGGCCGGAATGAACGCGCTGGCGAGCGCGCTGGACCTTGCGGCACGTCCGCGCATCGTCGTCTCCAACTTTGAATTTCCCACCAGCGCCCAGATCTGGCACGCGCAGGAAAAGGCGGGTGCGCAGGTGGTCCATGTCGCCGAAAGCGAGGATGGCCTGATCCCGCTGGAAGCTTTCGCCGCTGCCATCGACGAGCGCACGTCGCTCGTGGCCTTGTCCCAGGTATGCTATCGCAACGGCGGCCGCATCCCCGATTCCGACATCCGCGCGATCTGCGAGATCGCGCACGCCAAGGGCGCGCTGGTCCTGCTCGACACTTATCAGATCGTCGGCACGACGCCGATCAAGGCCCGGGAACTGGGCGTCGATTTTTGCGCAGGTGGCATGCTCAAGTACCTGCTGGGCACGGCCGGCGTCGGCTTCCTCTACGCCAATGCCGCCACCACCGCCCATGTCATCCCGCGTACGACGGGCTGGTTCGCGCAGGCCGACATCGACGCCATGGACATATTCGCACACACCCCCAGCCCCACGGCCCGCCGGTTCGAGGGCGGAACCCCGCCGGTGCCCAGTTGCATTACCGCGCTGGCGGGACTCGAGGTGATCCTTGCGACCGGGCTTGAGGCGATCGACGCCCAGGTCGCCGCTACGACCACGTATGCGCTGGAACGTCTGGCGGAACATGGCATCGCCATCGGCAGTCCCATAGTGGCTGAGCGACGGGGGCCCTTGCTGACCATTCCTGCCGCGCACGACAATGCGTTGGTCGACGCACTCATGGCGCGCGATATCGTCACCTCCTGCCGCGACGGACGACTGCGCGCCGGCTTCCACGCCTATAATGATCGCGACGATGCCGATCGCCTCGTCGGCGCCCTGGTCCAGAACCGCGCGATGATCGAAGGGTGATCGAATTGTCCCGCCGCTTCCCGCTGCTGACGCTGGCCGCACTTCTGGCGGCGAGCGTCCCGGCGTCGGCGGCGACGGAACCCGATGGCGTAAACGATGCGGCGCGGGCGGTGCTGCCCCAATTCCTCGAATTCCTGGCGATACCCAACGTCACCGCACGGTCTTCGGCGGAAATCAGGAACAACGCTACGTGGCTCGAGGCGCGGCTGAAGACCCATGGCTGGGCTTCGCGGCTGTTGCCCGATGGCCAGACGCCGATGGTCTGGGCATCTTACGAAAAGGCCGGACCCAAGGCACCGACCGTGCTGTTCTACGCGCACATGGATGGGCAGCCGGTGAACAACGCCGAATGGGATCAGCCCGATCCCTTCATCCCGGTCCTGCGCGAATGCAAGGCCGGTACTGCCTGCGCGGACGTACCGACCGATCGCCTGAACGGGCATGTCGATCCCGACTTGCGCCTGTTCGCCCGGTCGTCGTCGGACGACAAGGGGCCGATCATGATGCTTGTCGCGGCCGTCGACGCCTTGCGCAAGGAAGGCCGCAGGCCCGCAGTCAATATCCGCCTGATCGTGGACTCGCACGAGGAAGGCGGTCCCGACACCCTGGGCGACGTGATCCGCGCCAATGCCGCCGACCTCGCCGCCGATACCGTGGTCATACTCGATGGCCCGATGCATCCTTCGAACAGGCCCACCGTAGTATATGGCCACCGTGGCGGCGGCGTCCTGAGCATTGTCGTCCACGGCCCCTCGCACGCGTTGCACAGCGGGCATTACGGCAACTTCGTGCCCAACCCGGCGCAGAACCTCGCCCGGCTGCTCGCATCGTTGAAGGACGAACAAGGACGCGTGGCGATCCCAGGTTATTACGAAGGCGCCGACCCCGCCTTCACCGCCGCCATCGGGACCATGCACGCGCCGGATGACGAGGCGGGGTTACTCCACGGCGCGGGGGTGGCGAAGGCGGAACGCTTCGTGGCCAGCTACCGCGACGCGGTTTCACGGCCCTCGCTCAACCTGATCGGCCTCGATGCCGGCACCGGGCGCGCGCTCGACCGTTCGATCATCCCGGTCGACGCCACTGCCGCGTTCGACTTGCGCACGGTGCCGGGCATCACCTTCGAGGCCGAACTCGCCCGCATCCGCGCGTTCGTAGCCTTGCAAGGCTACCACCTCGTCGACGGTGAGCCGACCCAGCAGGATCGTGCCACTTACCCCCTGCTCGCCTCGGTTTCGGGGCGCCCCCTGTCCGATGCGCTGTTCACTGATCCGCGCTCTACCGCGGGGCAATGGGTGCGCGCGGCGCTGGGCGATGCCTTCGGCACCGCTCCGGTAGAGATTCCGATCATGGGCGGGTCGGTCCCCAGCGGTCCGCTGGCGCGGCAACTGAAGGTGCCGCTGATCCTGCTGCCGCTGGTGAACGCCGACAATAATCAGCACGCCGCCAACGAGAACCTGCGCCTGGGCAATTTCTTCGACGGAGTGAAGTCGCTGCACGCACTGCTGTCGCGAAGGCCGTGACCGCAAGGATACTTTAAAACCGCATCAGGGGACGCGAATATGCGAAGCACTGTCTGGAGTTTGATCGCGCTGGCAACATGCCTGGCGGCTTCCACTGCGCAGGCGGCGCCGCAGATCGTCCACGCCGGTACGCTGCTGGTGGAACCGGGCATCGCACCGCTTAACCAGGCCACGCTCATCATCGATGAAGACAAGGTGCGCGAGGCACGACCCGGTTTCCTGTCGCCGGAGCAGTTGGGCCTGCCTGCCGAAACCCCGGTCGTCGACCTTTCACGCCAGTTCGTGATGCCCGGCTTCATCGACCTGCACGTCCACCTCAGCAGCTTCGGCGACCGGAACGAATTGCTGCGCCGTCCTGACGAATATGCCAGCCTCATCGGCGCGCGGAACGCCAATACCACGCTGATGGCGGGCTTCACCACGGTACGCGATCTCGGCTCCATCGGCTATTCGATCATCGCGCTGCGCGATGCGATCGGCAACGGACTGGTGCCCGGGCCGCGTATCGTCGCGTCAGGTGATCCGATCAGTCCCACCAACGGCCACGCCGACAACCACGGCATGCGCGAGGAAGTGATGCACGCCCTGCCCCGGCGCGGCGTGTGCGACGGGGCCGATGGCTGCCGACGGGCGGTGCGCGAGGCGGTGCGCCGGGGCGCCGACGTCATCAAGGTCATGGCCAGCGGCGGCACCCTGGACGAATCCGATGCTCCCACCGACCTCCAGTTCAGCCCCGAGGAACTGCGGGCCATCGCTGAAACCGCGCACGCGCTGGGCCGCAAGGTCACCGCCCACGCGCACGGCAAGCAATCGATCATTGCCTGCATCGAGGCGGGCTTCGATTCCATCGAGCACGGCATGTGGGCGGACGAGCCAATCCTGCGCATGATGAAGGCCACGGGCGTGTGGCTGATTCCCACGGTCTGGCCGATCGACTATGTCGGCACCACGCCCGAACAGGTGCGCGTGGGGCCCATGGGCAAGCTGCCGCCGGTTTCGCTGAACAAGGTCATCGCGCTGGGCGACCAGCCAAAGAGGCTGGCCCGCATGGCGCAGCGCCTCGGCGTGAAGATCGCGCTGGGAACCGACGCGGGGGTTTACCCGCACGGCCAGAACGCGCACGAATTCGCCGAGTACGTCGAGGCCGGGATGACGCCGATGCAGGCGATCGTCGCGGGCACCATCGATGCCGCTCTGGCTGGCGGGATCAAGGGAGTGGGCAGCCTCAAGCCAGGAATGTACGCCGATCTCGTCGCCCTCCCGACCAGCCCTCTGGACGATATCGACGCGGTGCTGGACGTGCCCTTCGTGATGAAGGGCGGCGTGATCTACAAGGCCGACGGCATCGAGCGCTATCCCATGGCCTCCCCCGCGCCGATCCCGGCCTGGGCGATCAAGCCTTCTCCCAAGACCGCCAAGGAGTGAACCTAATGCGACGCACGCTTCGTCTTCCGGCGCTTTCCATTGCCGCCCTGGCGGCCACGCTGCCCCTGCCCGCCCTGGCCGGGCAGTATGTCATCGAGCACGTCACGCTGATCGACGGCACCGGTGCTCCCGCCCGCCCGGACATGACGGTTGCGGTGGATGGCGACAGGATCACCGCCGTGATCCCAAGCGGCATCGCCGGCACGGACCTTGCCGGCGTACGCATAGACGCCCGCGGCAAGTACCTGATGCCGGGCCTGATGGACGTCCACATCCACTTGCGATCAAGGCTGACCGGATCGATCCTGGACACCGGCGGCAAGCCCGACATGACCGTGGCCAGGCAGGCATTGGCGAGCTATCTTTTCGATGGCGTCACCACCGTCTTCGATGCGGGGAACAAGGCCGACGTGATCCTGCCGCTGCGCAATGAGGAGCGCGCCGGTACGCTGGCCTCGCCACGCATTTTCGCGACCGGCAACCTCATCACCTATCCCGGCAGCCATGGCGACGCACTGGCCGTGAGGATCAGCGACTTCGAAAAGGACAAGGCGCTCGTCGATGCACACATCGCCGACCAGAAGCCGGACCTGGTGAAGTTTACTTACGACGAGGAAGGCTGGGGTGCGCGCCCGAT
This sequence comes from Novosphingobium sp. BL-52-GroH, assembly GCF_044813085.1. Lineage (NCBI taxonomy): Bacteria > Pseudomonadati > Pseudomonadota > Alphaproteobacteria > Sphingomonadales > Sphingomonadaceae > Novosphingobium > Novosphingobium sp. BL-52-GroH. The sequence goes on from NZ_CP171149.1 coordinate 780,870, forward strand.
GATAACGCTCATGCCTCTTGCCGAACTACAAAAGCTTACACAGTACTACAACCAGCACGGCATCCGTACGACCGTTCACGTCTCCAACGAGAAGCGCGCCGAAGAAGCGATGTCGGTGGGCGTCGATACGCTTGCCCATCCGGTGATCCAGGGCCCGGTCAGTGACGATTTCGTCCGCCTGATGGGCGCCAAGAAAACGCCTTTCGCCACGACCCTGACCATCGGTGAAAACTATGCGCGGCTCGCCGAGCATCCCGAATATCTCGACCAGCCAGATTATGTCGCCTCGTTCAGCGCCAGGGAGCGCGAATACCTGCAGACCACCACGCGCGCTGAATATCAGGCGCGCAGCTGGACATGGTGGATGAAGCTGATGACGCCCATCTGCATGGAGAACATCCGCAAGGTCGTGGCCGGTGGAGGTGTCGCGGCGCTCGGCACGGACCAGTCGAGCGGCCCGGCCGTCCACCGCGAGATGGAGCTGCTCGTCAAATCCGGCATTCCTGCCGCGCAGGTCATCCGCATCGCCACACTCAACGGCGCCATCTTCCTCGGCAAGGAGGACCAGCTGGGTTCGGTGGAAGCCGGCAAGCTGGCCGACCTGCTGCTGCTGGACGCAGATCCCTTGACGGATATCGACAATGCCAGGCGTATCACCTGGGTCATGAAAGGCGGCGTGATCGTCGACGAAAGCAAGCTGGCCCTGGCAGGCGGCGCCCAACCCAGGCGGTATGCGGGCCCGCGCTCGAACTAGCGGACCTGTAGTCTCTTCGTCATCCCGCAACGGTAGGGATGACGAAGAGGACCATGATGAAGCGACGCGGTGTTCGCCCTGGCTCGAACGACACCAAGGGGCGATACTCCGCTCCTCAGTAGTTGATGCCGGGATTGGTCCCCGGATGGATCAGGCCGACCACGTCCATGCCCTCCTGCGCCACGCATTGCAGCGAGTGAACATGCTTGCGCGGAAAGAAGATGACGTCACCCGCCTTGACGTGCGCCTGGCGCGTCTCGTTCCAGATCTTGCCGCGCCCCGACAGGATGATCAGTGCCTCTTCGTAGAGATGACGGTGCATCTCGGCATGGGACAGCGGGATGTGCCCGACGAACTGCGCGGTGTTCCGCAGACCGTGGCGTTCGTCCACCAGGGTCTGGAACCAGCGCGGCCCCATTGCCTGACGACCATCCTGGTCGATCGCCACGGTGCGTACCGGCCAGTCTTCGTCGAACGCATCCGCCATCGCCTCGCGCACATCGAGAGAATCGGTGCCGGGGCATACCGAAACGTAGACATCCAGCGCGGCACCGGTGCATTCGATCTGGAACGTCTCACCCTTGCGGATCGACACGCCGGTATCGGCGTCGCAGGCGAACGACCGACCGCCGATGACGACTTTGCCCTGCCCCACACGTACCCAGAGCACGACATCGCCCGCATCCGAGGTGAGGACGGGGCTTTTTCCCGCGGCGAGGCGCATATGGAACTGGGCCTGGTGCCTCGCACCCAACGCGGGTGAAACCAGCGTGGTGAGCGCATAGTCGAGGTCGTCCGAAATCTGCGGCGTCACGACGTAGCATTCGCCGTCCAGCCGCGCAAAACCGGCCTCGTCACTTTCCACGAGGAGAAGTTCGCTAATCGTGTCGGGCGTGAAGGAGCCGTAACCGCCGGGCAGGTTGCTGTGGGCACCATCGCAAAAGGGGGCAGTGCAGGTGTGCTTGCAACCGCAAAACAGGACTTCCTCGTCCTGCTGGGCCTGATACTGGACCGGCTCGAATCCGGTGCCGACGTGTGATCGGCCATCACAGAAAGGCTGGCGTTTCGACCTGCCGCAGCTGCACCACAGTACGCGCTGCCCCGCCTTGAGTTCCTTGTAGAACGGCTTGCGGCTCGCGATGATCGGTTGGTCGTTGTCCATGTTTCACTCTGGAAAGTGGGACGGGACGGCCAGCGCCGCCCCGTCACCCATCTTAGAACGTCTTGCTGACCGTGACACCCACGGTGCGCGGCTGGTTGGTGATCTTCGAGGTCGGCGCGCCGGTGGAAGCGGTGATGTACACGTCGCCCGCCTTGTCGAAGAGGTTGTTGACGTAAAACGCGAAGCCCAGGCCGTTTTCGCTGTCCGCTCCGACGCGCAGGTTGACGAGGCTGTAAGGGCGCATCGTGCGGTAGGTCGTGGCGGTCGGACGCAATTCGGTGCCCGACTTCCCGCGATAGCTGTAGTCGCCGCGGAAGTAGCCCGACCATCCCTCGATTCCGAGGTCGGTGGAATACTGTGCGGTGAAGTTGCCGGTGAACGTGGGAACGTAGGGGATCTTGTCACCCTTGCGGCCGGCGGCGGCGAAGGTGGTCGTGATCTGGTCCTCGGTCAGTTCGTGCTTGGGCAGCCAGTTGAAACCGCCGGACAGTTCCAGCCCGTGGAGCGGACGGGTATTGACCTCGAACTCCATGCCCTCGAAGCGCGCGGCACCGGCGTTGCCGATGAACGCGAAGGCGCCGGTGATGTCGCGACCCGATACCTGGATGTTGCTCCAGTCCACGCGGTAGGCCGAGATGTTGACGATCAGCTTGCGGTCGAACCAGGACGACTTGAGGCCGGCCTCGTAGTTCCACAAAGAGTCCGATTCATAGCCATCGGGCACATTGATGGTCGCCGCCTGGTTGGTGCCGCCCAGGCGGAACCCCTGCGATGCCAGCACGTAGATGGTGACGTCATCGGCCGGCTTCCACGAGATCTGCCCCTTCTTGATGAGCTTGCTCTCGGTAAAGTCACGATCATACGGCGTGGGCAGCGTGCTGCCCAGCAGGGGCGACTGGAACAGCGTTGCCCCGAAGTCGGACTGCGTGGCACGGAACCAGCGCAGGCCACCCATGACTTCGATCGACGGAATGATGTCATAGGTCGCTTCGCCGAAGAACGCTTCTTCCTCGATCTTGCGGTTGTTGACGCGCGCGAAGCCGCACGGGTTGCAATCCTCGATACCGGCGCCGACCGCAGTGGAGAAGCCAGTGGGCGGGTTGGAGGCGTGGATGATCTCGCCATCGTTGTCGACGAGCGGGGAATAGCTGCGGAAGTCCGAGTTGCGGTTACGATAGAACCCACCGACAAGCCACTGGAAGGGACCGGTGCCGACCGAGTTCAGGCGGATTTCTGCGGTCTTCTGATTCATGGTCTGCGTCTGGTCGGTCAATTCCTTGAACAGGTCCGGCCGCAGGCAGGTGGTGCCCTTGATGCAGGTGGCACCGGCAGGGCCGCTGTTCAGCGAGATGATCGAGTAGGTGTTGTCGCGATAGTACTGGTACTTGCGGGTATAGATCGACCCGGTAGCGGTAAGAGCCGCAAAGTCGCCGATATCCTGGGAAAGCGTAGCCGCATACATCGCCTGGCGATCCGGGCGCGGGGTCTTCACGTAGAAGCCCGACTTGTATTCCCCTGTATCGAAGTAGGCGAACGACGGCACGTTGTCCTTGTAGCCAGGATTGCTGGTATCGCCGCTGGTCTTGAAGGTATCGAAGGGATGGTACTCGCTGGCACCGTGGGTGTTGCGCTTCTGATACCACGCCATCAAGTCGACCGTGGTGGTCGGCGACGGCTTCCAGCGCACCAATGCGCGGATGCCTGCGGTATCGTCGGAGTTGATGTTCTTGTCGTTCAAGCGAACGTTGTCGATGTAGCCGGCGGTGTGGTCGTAATAACCAACCACGCGCACGCCGAGGGTATCGCTGATCACGGGCACGTTCACCATGCCGTAGAAGCTGCCACCCAGCCCGCCGTGCGCCATGGAATTACCGTCGACCTGCATCGAGCCTTCGACCGCATCGAGCACGGGCTTCTTGAGGATGAAGCGCACGGCACCGGTTTGGGCGTTGGCACCGAAGGTCGTGCTCTGGGGTCCCTTGAGGACTTCGATGCGGTCAAGGTCGTAAAGCTGGAAATCGCCGATCTGCGAGCCGCTGTCGCCGGTCGAGCTCTGGATGCCGGGCACCGGGACCTCGTCGTAATAGACCGCCACCTGCTCTTGCCCCGCCGAGCGCACACCGCGCAGGGTATAGCGCTTGAGCCCCGGCCCCTGATCGGTGAAGGTCAGGCCCGGCACCTTGTAGGCAATGTCGGTGAATTTCGTGTTGCCCGCCTTCTGCAGATCGTCGCCGCCCAAGGCAGTGATCGACGCGGGAATGTCCTGAAGCCGTTCCTCGCCGCGCTTTCGTGCGGTGACGACGATGTCGCCGCCGTTATCGGGCTCGTCTGCGGCCTGGACAGCCATCGGCACGAACGCGACGAAGGCGGCACTAACCAGGAAAAGAGCTTTACGCATATGTTAGATCCCTGTTTTCGAGCGATTGAACGCTCCCCCATGCGACTCATTTTATATCCGTTTTCATATGAACCATGATTTATGCTTGAAGTAAATAGCTGCCCGGGTCGAACGCGACGAAGTCGCGGGATTTGTGCCCCGGGGCGATGCCGTGGTTCGGCTCCAACGCGAGGCTTCGTGCGCCCGTGGACAAAATCCGCCACGCATCTCGAGCGTTTGGCCCGGCGGCGCCCACGTGTCGGATCCGCGTGAGATCGACGTTGGCGCAGATGGCGGTTGTGCGACCGCCAGCGCAATAATGCGCTCGGCTGAGCGTGCCGTTTCCGGTCGTGTGCGGCATGCCCGGATTGGTGAACTGGCCGGCCATCTGCTGGAGGACGAGCCCGTTGGCATGTGCCAGTAACCTAGGGCTGGCGACCCAACCTCGCGCGGGTCTTTGCCTTCCGGATCGTGCTTCCGACGAGCCCGATCATCCTCCAGTATTGCCAGTTCACACCGTCGGCTCAGCTCGCGAGCGCGAAGTCGAGCGCGGCCGACTTGTCGTCCGCCAGCGCCAAGGCGCACAGCGAGCGGATCGTGGCCGCGTCGCGCGGGGCGCTGCGGTGGCGGGCGACGATGCGCTGGTAATTGCGCAGGCCGCGCTCGAACGTGTCTCCGTAGCCCTTGATGAGGCGCTGGCACTTGACCAGTTCGAGTGCCGCCTCACGATCGCGGGCAGTTTCGGTGCGGACCAGTTCGAGCCACTCCTCGATCCGCCCCTGCTCCTCGATGTAGCGCAGTGAACGCCTGCGCAGGCCGCGCATCCTGGCGACAAGACGCAGCGCCAGGAACCAGCGCAGGCCGGTGGTCTCGACATGGCGCCCCTCGGTGAAGAAGCGGCCGAGCAGGTTCGTCAGCCCCTTGCTGGCAAGAATGCGGCGACCGAGGGCGGCAGGCAGCGTCTCGCACACTTCCTGCAGGCGCGGGTGCATGAATTCGGTGATAGAGAGGATCTGGTCGTCCTGCGCCTTCACCTCGCCACGCACGCGCGCAACACGGCTACCGCGCGTCTTGAGATCAGCGACGCGGATAGTGTCCTCGTAACCCATCCACAACGCCAGATGTCGGGCGGTTTCGGCGGTCAGCACGAAAGGCGCGGCATCGCGTGCGGCTACCGTTTCGAGCCGGTCGAGGTAGAGTGCGGCGTAATCGCCGTCCTGGTAGTCCATCAGCTTCGCCACGCCGTGCAGCGCGTGGACGTGCGCGGCCTCGGGTAACGAGGCGGCGATGCGGCTGGCCAGCGCGCGGCCTCGATCGGTGGTGGGTACCGGGACCGCGTGGACTTCCTCCACCGGCATGGCAACCGGCGCCTGCGCCTGGTCGAAGCCTTCGGCAAAGCCCTTGAGGTTGCTCGTGACAGCGATGCCGCTGTGTTCGATCGCCTTGCGGAAGGTTTCGGTCGGGAACGGCAGTGCGCCGCTTCCCGCCAGCGCGCCGAACATGATCGCGCTGATGACGCTGCCCGAACGCTCGGTCGCCGCGTCCATGTCGAAGCCGATGAAACGCTTCGAGCGCGCATGTGCCGCCTCGACGATCTTGTCGCCGTTGCCGCGGCCGTCGCCCATCGCCTTCTTCTCGCCGATGGCGTAGATGCGGTGCGTGGAGCCGATCAGCGTCGTGCGCTGGACGGTCGAGAATCCGCGCAGCAGCGCGCGGCCCGTTTCCATGAGTTCGGAGGCGACCACCACGTCGACGTCGCCCGGCATCGGCATCTGCGCCATGACCGGCAACCGGCCCGAGCCATCCGACCTCGCCAACTCGACGTAGTACACGGTCGATCCGGTACGCTGCGCGACGCCGGGCACCGATGTGCCTTGCGCAACCCAGCCCTCGGCGCGGGCGACTTCCTGGATCCAGTCCGCCAGCACGCCGCCGCCCTGTCCGCCCAGGGCAAGGATGGCGATTGTGAGGCGGTCTTGGGTAGGATTGACGGTCATGATCGTGTCTCTTTCGAGTTGGCCGTCGTCCCGGACGTCATCGGGGACCGCTGGCGTATCTTTTGGAAGCAGTTCGCGAGGCTGGGCTCGACCGGGCACCACGCGGAGGACTGGCGACGTCCGCCCCACGGTCCCGGATCATGCCCGGGAGGGTTACGACCTCAGAACGCCCGCGCGACGCGCTCGCGCTCGGCGCCGGCTTGCCAGCGGTTGATTATGGCACCGCTGACCTTTGCCTTGAACCGTTCAAACCTGCCCGGATTGGCGACGATCTGCGCACGGTAGAAGCTCGGGCACAACACCGCCGCGTGGCTCACCTCGCCGCACAGGCCGCAACCCACGCAGGAATTCTCGACGTGCGCCACCGGATCCTGCCGCAGCGGATCGGGGTTCGGCTTGATCGTGAGCGAAGGGCAGCCCGACAGGCGGATGCAGCTATGATCCCCGGTGCAGGTGTCGGCATCCACGCCGAAGCGTTCGCGCACGACCCGCTCGCCCGCCTTGAGCCTCGCCGAAGTCACCTTCTTCTCTCGCCGTTGCTTGTTGAGCATGCATTCGGACTGCGCGACGATGACCTTGGGGCCTTTCTCCTCGGTCGTCAGCGCCTCGCGAAGCATCGAGATCATGCCCTTGAGATCATAAGTGCGGTGCGTCTCGCGCACCCACTTCGCGCCTACGCCGCGCACGGCCTTGGTGATAGGGTTGTTGGTCACGCGGTTGGCGTTCTCGGCCCGCGACGACAGGATATCCTGGCCTCCGGTGGCCGCCGAATACCCGTTGTCGATGATCATCGTGACGGTGTCGTCCTTGTTGAACACCGCGTTGCCGATGCCAGAGGTAAGGCCGTTGTGCCAGAAACCACCGTCGCCCATGATCGCGATCGAGCGTTTGGACTCTCCCGTTCCCTTGGCGCCTTCCTTGGGCTTGAAAGCAGACGCGCCCGCACTTCCCAGACCATAGCCCATCGTCGTGTTGCCGATGTCGAACGGCGGCAGAATGGAGAAAAGGTGGCAGCCTATGTCGGCCGAGACGTGCGTGGGCCCCAGTTCGCGCTCCACCAGCTTCATGGCAGTGAAGATCGGACGTTCGGGGCAACCCGTGCAGAAGCCTGCGGGGCGCTGCGGGATTTGCGCAGCGACCGGCTTTGGCAGCGGTTCCACCGCGTCGAGCACGGGCGCAAGCCTCGGCGCGTGTTCCTCAAGGAACCTGGCAAGGCCCGTGCGGATCGCATCGGCGGTGTAGTCGCCGGCGCGCGGCAGCACCTCCTTGCCGACCACGCGGGTGTCGAGCCCGGCGCGGCGCACAAGCGTGTTGAGTTCGTGCTCGATGAACTCAGGCTGGCCTTCTTCAAGTATGAGAACGGCGCGCTTGCCCCGGCAGAAATCGGCGACTTCTTCGGGGATCAGCGGGTAGGCGACGTTGAGGCAGTAGAGTGGCAGCTTGCTGACGCCGTAGGCATCGGCAAGGCCGATCAGTTCCATTGCCCGGTTGAGGTTGTTGTAGAGCCCGCCCTGGACGATCAGGCCGATGCCTTCCTCGCTCCCTTCCGGGCCGAACCATTCGTTGAGCTTGTGGTCGCGCACGTAGGCGATGCCGGCTGGCCACCGCTTCTCGATCTTCTCCACTTCGTGGAGGAAGTTGGCCGGCGGCAGAACGATGCGCTCGGTATCGCGCACCGGGTTGGCCGCCGCCTCCCCCACGGTCAGCGGCGGGCGCTTGTTGTCTTTGGCGACGAACGAGCCGGTCATGTGGCAAGAGCGCACGCGCAGCTGCAGCATGACCGGGGTGTTCGAGGCTTCGGACAGACGGAAGGCTTGCTCGACGGCGTCGACGATGCTGGGCAGGTTGGGGCGCGGATCGAGCAGCCACATCTGGGACTTCATCGCGAACGCGTGCGTGCGCTCCTGCATGATCGACGAGCCTTCGCCGTAGTCTTCGCCGACGATGACAAGGGCGCCGCCGGTGACGCCGCCCGAAGAGACGTTCGAGAGCGCGTCCGAGGCAACGTTGGTACCCACCACCGACTTCCACGCCACCGCCCCGCGCAATGGGTAGTTGACCGAAGCCGCCAGCATCGCCGCCGCCGTCGCCTCCGAGGCGCTGGCCTCGAAATGGACGCCGAGGCTTGCAAGCAGATCGTTGGCATCGGCGAAGACGTCCATCAAGTGGCTGATCGGCGAGCCTTGGTAACCGCCGACGTATGCGACGCCCGACTGCAGCAGCGCCTTGGTGACCGCCAGGATACCCTCGCCGGTGAAGGTCTCACCCTCGCCCGCAGTGAGCTTGACGACTTCCTTCTTGAAAGAACGCTCCGCCATCCCGCCTTACTCCGAAACGAGCGCGAGGACGCGCAAGGGGCTGCCCGAGCCATCGCGGATCTTGAGCGGCGAGGCGATCACGATCGCGCCGGTTGCGGGCAGCTTGTCGAGGTTTTCCAGACACTGCAGGCCGTATTTCCCGGCGCCGTGGAGCAGCGTGTGCGCCGGGTACATCGGCGAAAGCAGATGCGCCTGGCCAGCGTCGGTCCCGATCGTCTCCACCCCTAAGCCGAGCACGTCGCGGTCGAGTATGTACTGGATCGCGTCGGCATCGGGGCCGGGCGTATGAGCCCCGTCCTCGCGGCGGTTGGTGTAGCTGCCGACATCGAGCTTCGACCAGTCTGTGCGGAACAGCACCCAGCAACCGGCGGGTATCTCGCCGTGCTTCGCTTCCCAGGCCTTGATGTGCTCGGCCTTGAGCAGGAAGTCGGGATCCGCAGCGCACTCTGCCGAGAAGTCGAGTACCACGGCGGGGGCGACCAGCTTCTGCGGCGGCACCTTGTCGATCGTGTTGTCGGGCAGGTCCTTGCCCGAAACCCAGTGGATCGGCGCATCGAAGTGCGTGCCGGTGTGTTCGCCCACCGTAAAGTTGTGCCAATGCCAGGCGACGCCCCGCTCGTCGTAGCGCGAGATTTCCTCGCGCGAGAATGCGGCCGTCTGCCCGAAGGGCTCGGGCAGCACAAGCAGCGGGGTGTCTTCGGAAAGGGTCTGCGTCAGGTCGACGACGGTGATGTCACCGGCAGCAAGGGCCTGGGCGAGCGAGGCGAGAACGTCTGTCATGGACTTGGGCTCCTTTTCGGACCATTACGCGAAGAGTATCGAATACAGTTGCATATGCAACTAAAATGTCATGCTGGGCATTCACGCCGGTTGGAGTAGAGGATGAGCGAGGATTTGCGCCCTTTCGGGAACCCCGGTTCTGAAGATTTCCGCCTCGACGCCTACCCGTTCTATCTGCTGAACCGCGCAGCCAGCCGGTACAACGTGGTGATCGAATCGGAATTGCGCGGCATCGGCATCGACATCCCGACTTGGCGCGTGTTGATGATCCTGGGCGAACACGCCCCGCTCGCCATCGGCCAGGTGGCCAAGTCCGCCGTCATCAACCTGTCGACGATGATGCGCATCGTCGAGCGGATGACCAAGGCGGCGCTGGTCGAGACCGCGCCCAGCGAAACCGACGGGCGCGTGACCGAAATCGCGCTGACCGCGCAGGGCCGCGAAAAGCTGGCCGCCGCAAGGTCGGTCACGGCCCCGCTCTACGAAAAAATCATTCGCGGGTTCTCCGCCACGGACTTCACGCGCATGCTGGATCTGCTCGGCCGGCTCCACGACAACCTAGACTGAAGGCCTCTCCCGCGGGGCGGGATGGAGACACTTGCATATGCAAGCATCTTAGTTTAAGCCTGAAGCAAATCAGGAGGGATCATTATGCGCATTGCCTGTCTCGGCGGCGGACCTGCCGGCATCTACTTCGCGATCTCGATGAAGCTGCGCGACTCGGCGCACGACATCCACGTGTTCGAGCGCAACCGTTCGGGTGATACGTTCGGATGGGGCGTGGTGTTCTCCGACCAAACGCTGGAGAACCTGAGCGCCAACGATCCGGTCAGCGCCGCCACCATCGTCGAGAGCTTCGCGCATTGGGACGCGATCGACGTCAGCGTGGGCGAGAACACGGTGACCTCCGCAGGACACGGCTTCATCGGCATCGGCCGCAAGCACCTGCTGCAGATCCTTCAATCCCGCGCCCGCGACCTCGGCGTCGTCATGCACTTCCAGACGCAGTTCGGCGACGACGTGTCCGCCTACGCCGACTTCGACCTGATCGTCGCGGCCGACGGCATCAATTCGTTGGTGCGCACCGCCAACGCCGAGAAGTTCGACGTCGACATCGACACCAAGCGCAACAAGTTCTCATGGCTCGGCACCACCAAGCTGTTCGACGCCTTCGCCTTCATCTTCGAGAAGACGCACGCCGGCTGGATCTGGGCGCACGCCTATCGCTTCGACGACACCCATTCGACCTTCATCATCGAATGCTCGCCCGAGACGTGGGAAGGCCTCGGCCTCGACGTGATGGAACAGACCGATTCGATCGCGCTTTGCGAGAAGATTTTCGCGCGCCATCTGGGCGGCCATCCTCTGATCTCGAACGCCACGCACTTGCGCGGTTCAGCGGCGTGGATCAACTTCCGCCGGGTGATCTGCCGCCAGTGGTCGTTCGACAACGTGGTCCTGCTGGGCGATGCCGCCCACACCGCACACTTCTCGATCGGATCGGGCACCAAGCTGGCGCTGGAAGACGCGATCAAACTGGCACAGGTGCTTGACCGCCCGGGCATCACCGGACGCGAGGAACTGGCCGCCGCGCTTGCCGAATACCAGGCGGAGCGCCACGTCGAAGTGCTCAAGATCCAGAACTCTGCGCGCAATTCGACTGAATGGTTCGAGACGCTCGACAGGTATCTCGGGTTCGACCTGCCACAGTTCGCCTACTCGCTGATGACACGCTCGCAGCGCGTCAGCCACGAGAACCTGCGGCTGCGCGACCGCGCCTGGCTGGAGGGCATGGAGCGCTGGTTCTGGAACGGCAACGAAGACCGCAACACGCCGGTGCAACCGATGTTCACGCCTTATACCCTGCGCGGCCTGACAGTGCCCAACCGGGTGGTGATGCCGGCGATGCTGACTTACAGCGCGGACGCGCAAGGCGGTGCGACCGACTTCCATACCGTCCACTACGGCGCGCGCGCGCTGGGCGGGGCGGGGCTGATCGTCACCGAACTGCTTGCCGTCGCGCCCGAAGGCCGCGCCACCCCAGCCTGCCCCGGCCTGTGGAATGACGGACAGGTGGAGCGCTGGCGGGCGTTCAACGCATTCGCCCACGCCCATTCTCGCGCCAGGACTTGCGCGCAGATCGGCCATTCGGGGCCCCGCGCCGCCTGCCAGGTGCCCGGCGAGGGCGTCGGCTACGACATGCCGCTCGATACACCGTGGCCCACGGTTTCGGCCAGCGCCCGGCCCTGGCGCCAGGGCGGCGTGATGCCGCAGGCGCTCGATGCCGACGGGATGGACACGATCACCAGGCAGTTCGTCGCCGCGGCGCTGCGCGCGGAAGCGGCCGGCTTCGACATGCTCGAAGTGCAGGCCGGCCACGGCAACCTGCTGTCCAGCTTCATCACCCCGGTGATGAACCTGCGTGACGACGCGTTCGGCGGCAGCCTGGAAAACCGCCTGCGCTTCCCCTTGCGCGTCATCGCCGCCGTGCGCGACGCCTGGCCGCAGGACAAGCCGCTGGCGGTGCGCATCTCCGCCAACGACTGGGTGGGCGATGCGGGCGTGACGCCAGCCGAAGCAGTGGAGATCGCCCGGGCGCTGCACGCCGCCGGGGTAGACATCATCGACGTGTCGGCAGGCGAGACCACGCCCGAGGCGCGACCGGTCTATGGCCGCATGTTCCAGACGCCGTTCGCCGACCAGATCCGCAACGAAGCGCAAGTGCCGACAATCGCGGTTGGCAACATCGCAGATGCGGACCAAGTCAATTCGATCCTGACCGCCGGCCGCGCCGATCTCGTCGCGCTGGGCCGCACGCACCTGTTCGATCCGGTGTGGACACTGCGCGCCGCCGCGTCCGCAGGCTACGAGGAGCAGCCCGTCCCCGCGCCTTACGTTGCCGGCCAGGCGATGGCCCTGCGCGTCGGGCGTCAGCGGGCGAACGGCGCCCGCGCCTGAGCAGCATGGACGAGCAGCGTTGACTGCCGGCACGTCGCACCCGTTTCGTCGCCTCCGCGCAGCACCCAACCTGCGCGGAGGCGGCGAATCCGCCGCCGCCCGGCGCTGCGATCGCGGCGCGGGAATAGACATGCGCACGCCGCACGTTATGGAACCTCGTGAAAGAGGAGCTTGCACGGCGATGACCGAGACCGACGGACCAAGTGTGGCGACCACGCTGGACTTACGCGTGTGGGTGCGCCTGCTCGAATGCGCGAAGATCATCGAGAAGCGTCTGCGCCGCAATTTCGAAGACCAGTTTGCCACGACGTTGCCCCGCTTCGACATCCTGGCGACGCTGGACCGCGCGCCCGACGGCCTGCGTATGGGCGAACTGTCTCGCGCGCTGCTGGTTTCCAACGGCAACGTCACCGCGATCGTGCGCCAGTTGCAGGACCAGGGCCTCGTCAACGCGCGCACCGACCCCGACGATGGACGTTCGGCGATCGTGTCGCTGACCCCGGCGGGCCGCTTGCAGTTCGCAGCGCTTGCCAAGGCACATCACGGCTGGGTGCGCGAAGCGCTCGCCGATTTTCCTGAAGACAGCCAACGCCAGCTGCTCGACCTGCTCGCCCAGCTCAAGTCATCCATCGCTTAGGACCACCGATGCCCTTCATCACCCGCGCCCAGGTACGCTTCGCCGACGTCGACCCCGCCGGCATCGTTTTCTACCCCCGCTACTTCGAAATGCTCAACGGCGCGGTCGAGGACTGGTTCGAGCAGGATCTCGGCCTCGATTTCGGCACGATGCACCTCGATCACCACTTGGGCGTACCCACCGTGAAGCTGGAGACCGAATTCGTCTCGCCAAGCCGGCTGGGCGACCGGCTGGAGATCACCCTGACGCCGGTGCGCCTCGGCCGCACCAGCTGCGCCATCACCGTGGTCTTCTCCGGTGAGGGCCGCGAGCGGCTGCGCGCGCAGGTGGTGCTGGTGTGCATGGACCTTAACGTCCATCGCCCGGTCGAGTGGCCAGAAGGCGTGCGCGCCGCGATCGAAGCCGGCCTCCCCGTTCCCGACCCCGCCGCGACGCTCTGACAGGACGCCGGGGCGGGCACGGGAACATCGACCCTGCCGGCCTTCATGTGCCGAAATCGTCGACCCTCTCGTGGGGCGACCCGATGCGCGTGCCCTCGCGCATAAAAAAGGGGGCCTTGCGGCCCCCGAGTCAGGGTGGTTCCTTAAAGGAAGCTCAGGCCTTTACGATCGGGTGCGTCAGCGTCCCGATGCCCTGGACCGTCGCAACGATGGTGTCGCCGGGCCAGACCCACTCCTGCGGGTCCATGCCCGCGCCCACGCCCGCGGGAGTTCCGGTGGCGATGATGTCGCCCGGCTCCAGCGTGATCCCCTGCGAGATGTCGGCGACGAGTTCGTCGACCTTGAACAGCATGAACGCGGTGTTGCTCGACTGCTTGGTCACGCCGTTCACGGTGAGGCTGAGGTCAAGGGTCTGCGGATCGGGAAGCTCGTCGGCGGTGACGATCACCGGGCCCATCGGCGCGAACGTGTCCTGGCCCTTCGAATAGATCCACTGCCCGGCCCGGCGGCAGTCGCGCGCGCTCATGTCGATGCACACGGTGTAGCCGAAGACGTAGGCCAGCGCGTCCTCGCGCGCGACGCCCTTGGCCTTGGTGCCGATGATCGCTGCGAGTTCGACTTCCCAGTCGAGTTGTTGCGTGATCGCTGCATTGTGGCGGATCGGCTCACCCGGCGCGATCACGCTGGTTGGCGGCTTGGAGAAGATCACGGGCTGACGCGGCAGTTCGGGCGAGGTGTCGAGCGACTTGGCACTTTCGGCGACGTGCTCGGTGTAGTTGAGACCGATGCCGAAGATGTTCTTGCGCGGACGCGGGATCGGCGCGAGCAGCGTGACGTTGGCGAGCGGGAACGCGGTGCCCAGCGGGAACAGCCCGTCGGCATCCTCGATCAGCTTAGTCGCGATCGTAACGGCCTGCGGGCCGAGATCGATGAACTCGAGCATCGTGGCGGGGAACGGGACGCCCATTTCCTCGCCGAAGGTTTCGAGGTCGAGCACGAGGTCGAGGCCATTCACGGAGACGATCGCGCCCAGGCGTGCTTCGGCTTCGACATTGGCGCGGTATGTAACGAGACGCATGGGTGATCCCCCTGTTATTAGGTCTAGGTGTCTTTGAATTATGCCTTGGTGCCGCTGAGCACCGGCTGGTGACCGCCGTTTTCGCCCAGGGCTTCTTCGCGATAGAGGCCCAGCGCGCGCATCACGGGCAGGTCGTTGAACGTGAACAGGCACGCATCTTCGCTGTCGGAGCCATTGGCGTGTTCGTGATAAGCCCATGCAGGGACTACGAAAATGTCGCGCTCCTGCCAATCGAAGCGCTGTCCGTTGATGATCGACCAGCCCTTGCCCTTGGCGCACTGGTACACGAAGCTGCCGGTCTGCCGGTGCGCCCGCGTATGCTCACCCGGCCGCAGCAGCTGCATCGATGCGCCGATGGTCTGCATCACCGGTCCGCCGGTATGCGGGTTGACGTACTCCATCATCACGCCGTCGAAAGGCGACCCGTCGGTGACTCGCCCATACTTCGTCAGCGCCTCGTACGTGGGGGCCCATTCGTATTTGAACAAAGGAGAATAAGGTTTGGACCACGCCATTCCGGCGGGTCGCAGCCCAGTTCCCGCCCAGGTCGCGGTGGAATCGTCAACCGCGTAGGACACGGCCTGCTGAAGGTCCGGGTGGACCTCGTAGAAGTTCGCCTCCAGCGCGTTCATCAACGGAATGTCGAGCCCGTCCTGCCAGATGCACGGCGTGCCCCCGTCGGCGACCCCGTGTTCGTGCCAGGTGCCGTTGGGCGTCAGCACGAAGTCGTTGGCACCCAAGGTCATTTTATGACCGTCGACGTTCGTGAAGGCGCCCTCGCCCTCCATGATGAAACGCAGCGCCGACGCCGAATGGCGGTGGCTCGATGCCAGCTCGCCCGGTCCCATCACCTGCAACCCGGAATAGAGCCAGCCGACGGCGGCAACCACGTCGGCCCGACCGGGATTTTCCAGATAGACGACCCGGCGGCCCGCCTGTTCGGGAGTGACGAGGTCCAACGCCTTCATCACGTCGTCACGCAAGTCCTTGTAGCGCCAGAGATAAGGAACGGAAGTGGACGCCGGCTCCCAAGGCTCGATCTTGTTGGCCACCGTCCACAGCGCGCCCGTGCCGAGTTGCTTGAGCCGCTCGTAGTAGGCGACAAGCTCAGGGGTATCCGCCACGTTCGCTCGGCCGATCATTTCCTCGCGGTACTGGTCGTAGCTTTCGATCGCCATGGCTGCCTCCATATCGAGATATTGCAGGCCTAAAACAATTTGAATAAACTGTCAAATGCAACTAATACTGGTGCCGCAGCAGGCAGATTCCCTGTGGTTTCCCAAACAAGGAGCGTACCATGACCCAGCCTTCCGCCTTCAAGGCCGCCGTCGTCCAGGCCGCGTCGATCCCGACCGATTCCCTGGCCGCGGCCGAGAAGGCCGCGGCACTCCTGCACAAGGCCGCAGCGGGTGGAGCCAGCCTCGTCGTGTTCCCCGAGGCGTTCCTGGGTGGCTACCCCAAGGGCGCGTCGTTCGGCACGCCGGTCGGCATGCGCAAGCCCCAGGGCCGCGAGGATTTCCGGCTCTACCACGATGCGGCGATCGACCTGGACGGTCCCGAAGTGGCGCTGCTCGCCGAGGCTACCGCGCAGACCGGAGCCTTCCTTGTCATCGGCGTGATCGAGCGTGACGGCGGCACCGTCTATTGCACCGCGCTGTTCTTCGACGGCAAGAACGGTCTCGTGGCCAAGCACCGCAAGCTGATGCCGACCGGTGCCGAACGCCTGATCTGGGGCTTCGGCGACGGGTCCACCCTTCCCGTCATCGACACTCCGCTGGGACGCATCGGTGCGGTGATCTGCTGGGAAAACTACATGCCGATGATGCGCATGGCGATGTACGACCAGGGCATCACCCTCTACTGCGCCCCTACCGCAGACGATCGCGACAGCTGGGCATCGACGATGCAGCACGTCGCGCTCGAAGGCCGCTGTTTCGTACTTTCCGCGTGCCAGCACGTCACGCGCGGCGCCTATCCCGCGGACTACGACTGCGCATTGGGCGATGACCCTGACACCGTACTGATGCGCGGTGGCTCGATGATCGTCGATCCCCTCGGTCAGGTTCTCGCGGGCCCCGACTATTCGGGCGAGACGATCCTGTATGCGGAAATCGACCCTGCCCAGGTCGTACGGGGCAAGTACGATTTCGATGTCGTGGGCCACTACGCCCGCCCTGACGTTTTCGAACTGTCGGTCAACGTGGCGCCTCGCCGCGCGGTGACGCGGTCTGGCGGAGAGTGATGCGTGGAATTTGATTTCTCCAAGGTCGCCGCGGCCGATCGCTACAAGCTCATGGGTTCGTCGATAACCCCGCGCCCGATCGCCTGGGTGACGACTGTCGCCGGCACGGGATTGCGCAATGCCGCTCCCTACAGCTTCTTCAACATGATGGGCGCAGAGCCGCCGCTGGTGGCGCTGGGGATGATGCGGCGCGCGGATGGCACCCATAAGGACAGCGCCGCGAACATTATCGAGACCGGCGAATTCGTGGTGAACCTCGTCTCCGAGGCGGACAGCGCGGCGATGAACTTCACGTGCATAGACGGCCCGCCGAATTTCGACGAATTAGCTGCGGCCGGCCTGCAGACACTGCCCTCCAGCGTGGTCGGCGCGCCGCGCATCGCAACTGCACCGGTGTCGATGGAGTGCCGCCTGTTCGAAATCGTCGAGGCAGGCCTGACGACCATCGCGATCGGCGAGGTGCTGCGCTTTCACATCGACGACGCCTTCATCGAGCCCGAACGGCTGCACGTGGATACGCTGGCGATGAATCTCGTCGCACGCGTGCACGGTGCGGGGTGGTATGCGCGGACTACCGACCTGTTCCAGATGACCCGCCCAGTCTTCGAGCAATGGCAGGGCGAGCAGCCAGCAACCTAACGCGGCGGGGATAGAGGTCGGACGCCCGCCCCACCTTCCTAGATAGATACATGCCTGATCGGCAGTTGGCTGGGCGGCGATACCAGCCGAGCGGTTGCGCCGTCCGCATCAGTAAAGAGCATGGCGCTCAACTGGCAGACAGGATCGTCGATACTGATACGCAGATAGTGCGCAACGGTTCGCTACGCGAATGCCACTCCTAGGCATTACCGATGTGCTGCCGTCCCAGCATGACCCGGAACGCAGGCGCGTTGTCGCTGACCCGATCATCATTCGGCACCAAGGGGATTTGACGCTGGATGGTGAGCGAGTTGACCTCCCCTTCCCAGCCGCCGTGGCGCGAGAGCTTGAAGCGCAAGCACAAGCCCGCGCCTCACTACGCAGTCTCCGCATCCTTGCGTGCCTTGGCAAAGGCACGGTCGCTGGTCAGGAACGCCTCGAGCATGGCAGGGATGAGGTCAGCCAAGTCATCCTTATCCCTATAAGTTCGGTTGTATACGGCAACGTAGTCGGCAAGCGAGTTGGCCAAGTCCGGCGTTACCGTTACGGCAATCTTGATAGGGGTTCGGTCAGGGGCGACATTGCTCCCGAGCGGATATCGTCGCGAACCATGCGCGCGATCTGTTGAATGGCGGCACGTGGCGTCACGATTGATGCTCCTTTCTCACAGGCGGCGTCATCGGTACAACTGCCGGCGGGGCGACGACAATCGCATTTTTCCGCCGCCGGAAGATCAAGGTTGGCTGATGAAGCCGAAGAGCACGTTCGTGCACGCACCAGCGCCGCAAGGGCGCTGATGCGAGGCGCACCCGCAAGGGGATGCGCTGGCGCGTCGCGAACGCCGCGCAGACCATCGACTAGGCGTCGATCAGATTATCATCTTCAAATTGGACAGGTGCGGGCTGCTGCCGCCGCTTAGGCTTGACCTTGCGCACATTCACCGACGCCGCGCTGATCAGGTTCTTGATGTGCGCGGCATAATGCTTCGGGATCATCTCGACGCTGGTCCGTCAGTTTCGCGCGACCGCGTACACATCCGCGCCTTCCATGAGCCGCAAGCGGATATATGTGTGGCGTAGCGAGTACGCGGTTCGGGCCTTGCCATCCCGGTCGAGCTTGAGCTCCGCCCTGGCAAGCACGCCGTCGAATAACTTCACGTGATTGCCAGGAAAGACCTTGCCGGTCGGCTTCGGCAGCTCCGCCACAGGCACTTCAGGGGCCTCTTCAATTCCGGCCCGGCGCCGTTGCTGCGCTGCGCCACGGCTTTCCGCCTGAACAGGCTTGGGACGATTGAGCAGCCGCTCATAGGGCCGCACGGCATTGGGCATACTTTTGCAGAAGCCCACGCCTCGCTTACCGCGGACCTCGATTTCCAGAATCTGCTGCCCCGTCTCGTCATCGATGACGATCTCAACGTCGCGGTGCTCGAGGTTGGAGGCTTCATCGGGCCTCAGGCCCGTGTTCGCCATGAACAGGACGTAGTCATGCACCTGCTGCGCGTTCCACGCAAAGTGCGCGTGTAGCGCCTCCTTGGCATAGAATCCGGCTGCCTTGTAGAGTTGTTTGTACTCCGCAGGACTGAACCAAGGCCGATGCTCAATCTTGCCCGAAGCGCGGTAGGGGCTGGAGATGTCGGGCAAGTGCGACAACCAGCCATGGCTCACGGCTGTGCGCAGCACCTGGCGCAGCATCACGATTTCGTTGTGAAGGGTTTTTCCGGCGGGTGCCTTGTCCGAGACCGGACGATTGCTCTTCGAATGCGGATTGACGATACCCCGTGAGGACATCCGGTGCACCCGGTAATCCTGCACCTTGCCTCCCGTGATCTCGGAGACACCAAGCTCCCCAAAGAACGGCAGGAGATGCACGCGAAGGCGAATGCCATGTCCCTCGGTGATGATCTCGTATTCGCGGAGGAACTGGGCAGCAGCCTCCTTGAAGGTCTTCTCGGTCTTGAGGATGCCGGCATGCAGTTTGCCGCGCAGGCCAAGGTACCAATCTTCGGCAGCCTGCTTGGCAAGCAACAGGCTGTCGGTCTTGGTGTGGCCCGATGCTGCTTTGCACCGACGGATGCGGAGCAGTGCCAGTTGCCGCCGTTTATGCGCCGGTAAAGCTGGACCTTTCCGCCTAGGATCTCGCGCCTTTGCATGACAAACCGCCAGCGCTTGGTAAGCGAAGCCTGAGCCCCACCTTGCGGGTGTGAGGCGCATCGCCGAGTTTCACCGCCTTTGATCAGGCGGAGGTCTTTAGTGCTATGACGATGTCATGTGACGATGCTGGCACTAGCGAGGTTCAGCGGTTCGAGGTCTTCACCGGCGCGGGGAAGCGTCGGGACTGGCCACCCGAGCTCAAGGTCTCGATCGTCGCGGAGAGCTATTCCGGCCAAGAGTCCGTCAGCGCCGTTGCTCGGCGGCACGGCATGATCCCCTCGCAGCTTTTCACCTGGCGCCGCGAACTGCGCAAGCAGATGGAAGCCCAAGGGTTCGCGCTTCCTGTTGCCCCGGCGCCCGCATCTCTCTTCGTTCCCGCAGTGATAGAACCGTCGCCGCCAAGCGAGGTGCCTGCCGTTGCCAAGCGTCCGCGGCGTCAGCGCCGATCGTCTCCGAGCGCGGTGGAGCTGGAGATAGATGGTGTGGCGGTGAGGATTGCCCGCGGTACCGATAAAGGGCTGATCGCCGCGGTGATCGAAGCGCTCAAGGCTACGCGATGATCGGACCTGGTGTTGGCGCCCGCGTCATGATCGCAACGCGGCCAGTGGATTTTCGCAAAGGGCCGGATGCTCTGGCTGCACTCGTCGGGGCCGAGTACGGCGGCGACCCCTTTTCCGGGGTCATCTACGTCTTCCGGGCGAAGCGAAGCGACCGAATCAAGCTGATCTGGTGGGACGGCACTGGTCTGTGCCTGATGGCGAAGAAGCTCGAGCAGGGCGGCTTTCGTTGGCCTGGGATACAGGACGGCGTGATGCGTGTGACGGCGGCCCAACTCGGCGCTTTGCTGGAAGGTTTGGACTGGCGCCGCGTACATGGTGGGCGCCGGCCGCAGGCGCCGCAGATTGCCGGTTGACGGGGCTTTCGCCTACTGATTCACTGCCTTCATGCTCACCGAAGCCGACCTACCCGAGGACGTTGCCACGCTACGTGCGTTGGTCCTCGAGCAGTCCCGGATGCTTGCCGAGGTGCAGGTCGCCAAGGAGGCCCAGGTCGCTGAGCTGACCCTCGCCAAAGGTGAGGCCGATGCCGAGATCGAGCGGCTACAGGCGATTATCGACGCCTTCATGCGCCACCGTTTCGGCCCCCGTTCCGAGCAGCTCGATCCTGACCAGCTCCAGCTTGGCCTGGAGGATGTCGAGACGGCGCTAGGTCAAGCACGCGCGAGCCGCGATGCGGTCTCTCAGCTCGCTCAAAGCCATGAGCCGCGCAAGACCAACCGCGGCTCGCTTCCTGGCCACCTCGAGCGGGTCGAGCAGGTGGTAGATGTAGAGGACAAGGCCTGCCCCTGCTGCGGCGGCGCGCTGCATGCGATCGGCGAGGACGTCTCCGAACGCCTCGACGTCGTGCCGACCACATTCCGCGTCCTCGTGACGCGTCGTCCACGCTACGGCTGCCGTTCTTGCGAAGGGGCGGTCGTCCAGGCGCCGGCACCGGCCCGGATAGTCGAGGGCGGCATTCCGACCGAGGCACTGATAGCCCAGGTTCTGGTGTCGAAGTACGCCGACCATGTTCCCCTGTACCGGCAGGCGCAGATCTACGCCCGCCAAGACATCAAGCTCGACCGTTCCACCTTGGCGGACTGGGTCGGCCGAGCAGCCTGGTACCTGAGACCCCTGCGGGATTGCACGCTCGAAGAGCTACGAAGATCGCAGCGCCTCTTTGCCGACGAGACGACGGCGCCGGTGCTAGAACCCGGACGTGGGCGCACCAAGACCGGCCAGATCTGGGCCTACGCCCGCGATGATCGACCATGGGGTGGCAGCGATCCGCCGATGGTCGCCTACGTCTACGCCCCCGACCGCAAAGCCGAACGGTCCGACGCCCATCTCGGAGACTTCGCAGGCATCCTGCAGGTGGATGGCTATGGCGGGTATACGGCGCTTGCCAAGCGTCGCCAGCAGGTCAGCCTCGCTTTCTGTTGGTCGCACGTCCGGCGTAAATTCTTTGAGCTCGCGGATAAGTCGCCGGTTGCGACCGAGCTTCTGCGTCGCATCGCCATTCTCTATGCCGTCGAGGATGAAGTACGGGGCACATCGGCC
>NZ_CP171149.1:810000-1067500 GCF_044813085.1 Novosphingobium sp. BL-52-GroH
CGGACGACTTCGCGTCGGGTCCAGCCAGTTCAGTCTGCCGGACGGCATGTCCATG
Source organism: Novosphingobium sp. BL-52-GroH (assembly GCF_044813085.1). Taxonomy (NCBI): domain Bacteria; kingdom Pseudomonadati; phylum Pseudomonadota; class Alphaproteobacteria; order Sphingomonadales; family Sphingomonadaceae; genus Novosphingobium; species Novosphingobium sp. BL-52-GroH. The sequence goes on from NZ_CP171149.1 coordinate 810,056, forward strand.
TTGCTTTGCGCCCCCTTTTTGGTTTTCACGACCATAGTGCCGAAAGTCTCCGCATTTTCAAACGAAAGAGGGCGAAAGGATCAATCAATCCGACAGGACGTCGTCGAACCATCCGGTATCGCCTATCGGCATGCCGGCCGGGATGTCTGGTCTGGGGCGGCGCTGCTTGTCGATTTCCGCCTCCAGACGCTCGGGATCGGCGAGCGTGCTCGCCATCGACACCTGCCAGAGACCATCTTCGGAATTGGCCCGGGCCTTTGCGAAGCTGCTTGCGACGCCCTTGAGGAAGCCGTCGAGTATCGCCGCGACATCGGCGGGGGTGGCCGGATCGCGCGCAGCCGAAGCGATCGCCAGCAGCGTCGTCTGCGCGACGCGCCGGGCGATGGCCTGGTCGTGCGCCGCGATGGTCGGCTGCAGCTTGTCGAGCAGGGTGATGACGCCGGGCTGAGCGGGATCGTAGCCGTGCTGGATGTGCAGGCGCGTCAGGCGGGCAGGCGCAAGAAGGCTGTCGAGCGTGACCTGGGCTGCGACTTGCGCCGCCACCAGCGGATCGAAGACGGCAGAACCGGCACCCAGCAGCACTTCCGGTGCGGCCTCGGCATCGGTGCGGGCGCTCGTGCCGCTGGAAAGCATCATCGCGAGGTCGGCCGGCACCGTCAGTTCACCCGTCGACAGCGTCGCCACCATTGCGTCGATCGCGGCAAGCTGTTCCCGCGCCGGGACCGGGCTAGGCGCAGCCCCTGCCTGCCCGGCTACGGCATATTCGTAGCGGACGCCGCCGACCAGCTTGCCGGTGGCGTCGATCGAATAGCGATGGAACAGCCAGATCGGCACGAACTTGCGCCGCAGGTTGGCAAGCGGCTCTCCCGCCAGGAGGACGCGCGGGCCGAAATTCCGCAGAGCGATCCGGCGCACTTCCAGGGTATGGGCCAGGTCCGCGGGCGTGTCCTGTCCCTCCGTCCACATATTGACGCCGGGAACCGCGAGATCGGCCGCGCGGCCGTCGATGTCGGTGCCATAGATCAGGCCCGCCTTCTGTACCGCTTCGGCCTTGGCGGCGGCAGCGGCATCCGGGTCGACGCCGGGGGCGGGCTGGCCGTAGAGCCAGTCGATGGTAAACTTGTCCCACTTGCCGATCCCGGACGCGTAGGCATCGCCCAGATCGAGGGCGCCGTCGGCGATGCCGATCTTGGGGCCCGGGTAATCCATCACCGAGGCGCGGTCCTGCAGGCTGGCCTTGAAGTTGTGCACGAAGCCGATCGAGTGCCCCACTTCGTGCGCGCCGAGCTGGCTGATGCGCGCCAGCGCCGCGCGCACCGGATCGTTCCGGCCGCCGCTGCCGTTCTGCCCGGTACCGACCAGCCCTTCGAAGATCGTGATGTCCTGGCGCACACGCAGCGCGCCGAGGACCACGTTGCCCTTGATGATCTCCCCGGTGCGCGGATCGATCACGCCGCCGCCGTAGGACCAGCTACGGTTCTGTCGGTCGGTCCAGTTGACCATGTTGTAGCGTACGTCCTGCGGATCGACGCCGGGGGGCAGGATCTCCACCTTGAACGCATCGACGAACCCAGCCGCATCGAAGGCATCGGCCCACCAGCGCACCCCGTCCGCCAGCGCCGAACGGATCGGCTCCGGCGCGGCGCTGTCTATGTAGAAGACTATAGGCTTCTTCACCGGCGAGCGCGCTGCGGCAGGATCGGTCTTCTCGAGCCGGAAGCGATTGGCGTATTCCACCAGCATCGGCGTGCCGAGCGGCGTGCCGAAGTCGTAGACCTGGGTGGCATGGGTGCCGGAACGGATGTCGAACTTGCGCGGCACGAAACCGGGCTCGGGAAGCGCCACCAGCGAGGAATGGACCGTGAAGCTGACCGCGCGGCCATCGGGCGCCAGGGTTTCAAGTTCGCGGCCTGCGGTGTCGGCGGCGAAGGTCTGCACCGTTTCCAGTTCGATGTTGCGAGGGAAGACCCTGATCGACCCGGTATCGACCGCGCTCAGCTTGGCCGACAGCTTGTATCCCTTGGCTCCGGCGCCCAGGGCACCGGTAAGGTCCATGACATCGGTCAGGAGCAGCGGGGTAAGGTCGACCTTGACCGGGCCGGCATCGGCGGCCTCGCCCACGATCTCCAGCATGGCCACGGTGCTGAACGGAAAGCTGGCGCGCGCGCCCTTGGCTACGCCCACGTCCCCGGTCGCCCGGTAGCGCGGGTTCTCGAACACCACGGCGACCTTGCCGCCCAGGCGCCGGAAGGCGAGGACCTTGGTATCGCCCTGCATGCCCCGATCGATGCGGATGCCGGCAGAGCCCAGCCCGGTCTTGATCGCCTGTGTGAAGAGGTAACGCCCCGCAACGCCGTCCGCATCCGGCGCGGGCAGGACCAGCAGGACCTGGCCCTTCTGGGCATCGGCTTCCACCGGCAAGAGCGCTCCATCGGGCGAAGCGGCGACCCGGACCGGCGCGGCAAGCGCTCCCCCGCCCGGAACCAATGCCAGCGCAGATACCGCGACAAGCAGGTGCCTGCCCAAATGTTTGTTACGCATGGCATTCAACATCGGACGAGTTTCCCTGTTGCTGAACTGCGCCGATGCGGTGGTGCGCCGGGCAGTACCTGAAGGCCTGGCGAGACTAACAGATATCGCAGTGCAGCATCCCCGAACTTATCGTATCGTCAACCCCTTCCCGCGATAAAATCCTGCGTGAAATGCACAGATGACGCAGGATTTCGATCCATCTGTCGCATTGCTCTCGAAAGCTTCTAACCGGAGATCGGGATGTTGCACTGCATTCCCGAATCACATCACCTTTCCGTGACTGGAAAATGCGTAGCGGCGAGATGTCGTGCACCATTTCTGCGCGACATCGCCTTTTCGAGACGGAATCTTTCACCGCCTTGCTGCAATCGTGCCATCTTTCATGAGATCGCCCGCCCGCTTCCAGCTAAGATCACCGGAGTTCGGGAAGAGCATCGGAGGGCCAACGGCACCAACGAGCCCTCCCGGCGGATGGGCCCTCGCGATTGCCGCGAGGCGGGGACGATACGATCGCAAGGCAGCGGACGAGAATCCGCCTACCGGCAGTCTGCCGGAGCGATCGGGCACGTACCTTCCATTCTCATGGGACGGATGCCTGCGGCAGACATGGTTCAGGCCGGAGGGAGTTATCGCTATGTACAGCGCCGCAGACAAAAGCGCCACGGACAATGGTCGCAATTCGACCGCACGAGACAGCTTGAGCAGGATCGCAGCACGCACGCTGTTGCTGGCTTCGGCCGCACCGCTCCTTTCGATCGCGCCGGCCATGGCGCAGAGCGCGCCCACTCCTGCGGACGAAGTCGCGGAAACGCCGACCGGCGACATCGTCGTGACCGGCTCGCGCATCGTTCGCGATGGCTACAGCGCGCCCACTCCCGTCGCCGTGCTGGGCGAGGCCGACATCGCCGCGCAGGCGCCGGCCAACATATCCGATTTCGTCAACCAGCTTCCAGCCATCGCCGGCAGCGGTACATCGGGCACCAATTCGGGCGGACTGTCGGGTGCAACGGCAGGCATCAACTCGATCGGCCTTCGTGGCCTGGGCGTCGGCCGAACGCTGGTCCTCGTCGACGGCCAGCGTTCGGTTGCCTCGAGCGTGTCAGGCACGGTGGACATCAACACGATCCCGCAGGACCTGGTAAAGCGGGTCGAGGTCGTCACCGGGGGCGCCTCGGCTGCCTACGGATCGGACGCGGTAGGCGGCGTCGTCAACTTCATCCTCGACACCGGGTACAAGGGCGTGAAGCTTGCCGCCGACACCGGCATTTCGGATTATGGCGACGCCTTCAACTACCGGCTGTCGGCCACCGCCGGCTTTTCGCTGCTCGACGACCGCCTGCACCTGCTGACGAACGTTTCCTGGTTCCACCAGGACCGCGTGGAAGGGATCAATCGCGACTGGAACAACAGCGGCTACTTCCAGATCAACAACCCTGCCTACACCGCCACCAACGGCCAGCCCCAGCGTCTGGTCGGCAGCGGCGTCGGTCCCTCGGGCTATACGGCAGGCGGCCTCATCACCAGCGGTCCGCTGAAGGGGACCTATTTCCTTGGCGAAGGCCAGACCGGGCAACTCAATTACGGCACCGTCTCCAGTCCGTGGATGGTCGGCGGAGACTGGCAGACCACCCTTGCCGGCCACGTCGGCACCAATACCCTGGTGCCAGAGGACGAGCGCCTGAGCGTGTTCCAGCGCATCGGCTTCGAGATCACGCCCGATATTGAGGTCTTCGGCCAGTTCTCCTACAACCGTTCCCAAAGCGCCAGCTCGTACCAGCAGACGCCGAGCACGGGCGTTACGATCCGCTCGGACAACGCCTATCTGCTAAGCCAGTATCCCGCCGTTGCGGCGGCGATGGCGGCGCAGGGCCTGTCCACCATCACAGTGGGTACCTCGAACGCCGGTTTCCCGATTCCGGGCAGCAACATCAAGCGTCAGGTCTATCGCGGCGTACTGGGCGCCAAGGGCAGCCTCGACCTGTTCAGCAAGCCGATGAACTGGGACGTCTACTACCAGAAGGGCGTAACCAAGACGCGCGAGGAACTGGTCAACACCTGGAACAATGCCCGCATGGCGCTGGCCCAGGACGCGGTCTACGCCGCGGATGGCAGCATCGTGTGCCGCTCCACCCTCACTGACCCGACCAACGGCTGCGTGCCGATCGATCGCCTCGGCACCGACGGCCCCTCGCAGGAGGCGCTCGACTACATCTATTACGACGGCTACCAGCCGATCCGTCACCAGACCATCAAGCAGGACGTCGCCGCCGCCACCATTTCGGGCAGCGCCTTCGCGCTCCCGGCCGGCGACATCGCCTTCGCCACCGGCGTGGAGTGGCGCCGCGAGCAGATCAACGGCGAAGTGGACCCGATCCACAACTCCGGCTGGCTCTACGGCAACTTCCGCGTCAACAAGGGCAAGTACGACGTCTACGAGGGCTTCCTGGAAGTCGATATCCCGATCATCGATGGTATGAATGTGAATGCCGCCGCACGCGGCACGCATTACTCGACTTCGGGCTGGGTCGGCACTTGGAAACTGGGCGCGGGCTATCAGGTGATCGACGACTTCCGCCTGCGCGGTAACATCAGCCACGACATCCGCGCGCCCAACCTGGACGAGTTGTTCGCGGCCGGCACTGCGCGCACGAACTCGGTCATCATCCCGACCGGCGCCGATGCACCCGTCACCGGCTCGCAGCAGTTCGTTCAGAACGCTTTCGGCAACCGCAACCTCAAGCCCGAAGTCGCGGACGCCTGGACCGTGGGCGGCGTCTTCACCCCTTCCTTCCTGCCTGGCTTCAGCGCTTCGTTCGACTACTACGAGATCAAGATCAAGGACGCGATCGGCTCGATCACCGCTCAGCAGACGGTCGACCTGTGTTACGATCAGGGCGTCACCGCCTATTGCCCCAACATCCACTTCGTCGATGGTGCGCTCAGCACGATCGACCTGTCGCCCATCAACTTCGCCACCCAGAAGACCCGCGGCTTCGACATCGAGGCGAGCTATTCCCTGCCCGTCGGACCCGGCACCCTGCGCCTGCACGGGCAGGCCACGCACTACATCGAGAACGTCCTAGACGACGGCATCAGCTACCCGGTCGACTATGCCGGCGTCCTCGCAGGCGGCACGTATGCGTCGCCCAACTGGGTCTATCGCCTGAGCGCGTTCTACGAGGTCGACCCCGTCACCTTCAACCTCGTGGCGCGCGGCTTCACCGACGGCGTCTACGGCAACGACTGGATCGAATGCACCAGCAACTGCCCAACCAGCACGCCGCAGTACCGCACGATCAACGACAACGACATCAACGGAGTCACTTACTTCGACGCCTCGGTGGACTTCAAGTTCCCCTCGATGGGCGGTACCGGACACCTGACCTTCGTCGTCACCAACCTGCTGAACAAGGACCCTGTCCTGATCGGCAACGGGCCCGACGGTAACAACGTACCTGCCTATGCCCAGACCTACCGCAACCTCTACGACGTCGTCGGCCGTACCTTCCGCGTTTCGGCCAAAGTCGAATTCTGAGCATGCAGAAAAGGGATATCCGCACGATGAGAACCTTCATCCGCGTCGCGATCGCCACGGCCCTGGGTTCGAGCGCGATCGTGGCCGCCCCGGCCCATGCCGAGGCGCCGCAAGCGCTCAAGGACGAGGTCGCAACCGAGGTCGAGGCCCAGCGCAAGCAGATCCAGGTCATGGTCGACCAGATCTTCAGCTACGCCGAGCCCGGCTTCCAGGAAATCAAGACCTCCGAATACCTGACCGGCATCCTTGCCAAGAATGGCTTCACCGTGACCAAGGGCGTGGCCGGCATCCCCACCGCCTTCACTGCGACCTGGGGCAAGGGCGGCCCCAAGATCGCGTTGGGCAGCGACATCGACGATGTGCTGGGCGTGTCGCAAATGCCCGGCGTGCCTTACCTCAAGCCGATCGTCGAGGGGGCGCCGGGGCATGGCGAAGGCCATAACTCGGGCATGCCGCTGATGGTCGCGGCGGCGATCGCGACCAAGAAGGTGATGCTCAAGCACGGGCTCGAAGGCCGGCTGATGCTGTGGCCGGGCGTGGCCGAAGAACTCCTTGCGACCAAGGCCTATTACGTGCGCGCGGGCCTGTTCAAGGATGTCGATGCCTCGATCTTTACCCACGTCAGTTCCGATTTCTCGACCGGCTACGGCGAGATGGGCGGGAACGGCATGGTCTCGGTCGAATATTCCTTCAAGGGCAAGACCGCGCATTCGGCCGGGATGCCCTGGGAAGGGCGCAGCGCGCTCGATGCGGTTGAACTGATGGACGTCGCCTGGAACTTCCGGCGCGAGCATCTGCCGCTGACCCAGCGCTCGCACATGATTATCACCAATGGCGGTGGCCAGCCCAACGTCGTGCCGGACAAGGCCAGCATCTGGTACTTCTTCCGCGAGCGGACCTTCGCCGACATCCGCAAGCTCTACGAGACCGGCAACGACATCGCCAAGGCCGCCGCGCTCGCCACCGGCACCACCGTTAGCCAGCAGACCCTCGGCTACGCCGCACCAAACTTCGGCAACAAACCGCTGGCCGAAGCGGCCTATGCCAACATCAAGGCCGTCGGCATGCCCAAGTGGAGCGCCGACGACCAGGCCTTCGCCAAGGCCGCACAGACCTACAACGAACGCAAGATCGAACCCCTCAAGAGCGAAGTCTCTGAACTCTCCACTCCGGAGAACCGCAAGACATCGATGGGTGGCGGCTCGGACGACATCGGCGACATCATGTGGGCGGTGCCTACCATCACTATCCGCTTCCCCTCGAACATCCCCAACATGATCGGCCACAATTCGACCTCGGCGATCGCGATGGCCACGCCGATCGCGCACAAAGGCGTGGAGGCGGGCGCCAAGGCCGTGGCGATGACCGTGCTCGACCTCGTAACCACGCCCAAGCTCATCGCCGATGCCAAGGCCTATTTTACCGACGTCCAGCTAAAGACCGACACCTATGCCCCGGTCCTGACCGACAAGGACGTGCCGGCGATCTGGCTCAACGAACGGAACATGCAACTCTATCGCCCGCAGATGGAGAAATACTACTATAACCCCGCAAAGTACCCCACCTATCTCGACCAGCTGGGCGTCAAGTACCCGATGCTTGAAGGTCCTGCGAAGTGAGTTCCCCGATGATCGCAAAACCCAGGATGCGCTTCCTCGCCTCTACTTTCGCGCCGCTGCTGGCCAGCGTCGTTCCGGCCCCGGCTTTCGCCGCCGCCGATCCCGCGCTCAAGCAGGAAGTCCTTGCCGGGGTCGAAGCCCAGCGCAAGCAGATTCAGGTCATGGTCGACGAGATCTTCAGCTTCGGCGAGCCTGGCTTCCAGGAGACGAAAACCAGCAATTACCTCATCTCCATCCTCGAAAAGAACGGCTTCAAGATCGAGCGCGGCATTGCCGGCGTGCCCACCGCCTTTACTGCGTCTTGGGGCAACGGCGGACCCAAGATCGCGCTGGGCAGCGACATCGACGGGCTTGTCGGCGTCTCGCAGGTGCCCGGCGTCGCCGACGTCAAGGCGCTGACCGAAGGCGGTTCCGGACATGGCGAAGGGCACAACTCGGGCATGCCGTTGATGGTCGCCGCGGCAATCGCCGCCAAGCAGGTGATGACCAAACACGGCATCCAGGGCCGCCTGATGCTTTGGCCGGGCGTCGCCGAGGAACTGCTGGCAACCAAGGCGTACTACGTACGCGCGGGCGTGTTCAAGGACGTCGACGCATCGATTTTCGCGCACGTGAACACCGGGTTCGGCACCGGCTGGGGCGACCTGGGCCTGACCGGCATGATCTCGGTGGAATACTCGTTCAAGGGCAAGACGGCTCATTCGGCCGCTATGCCCTGGGAGGGCCGCAGCGCGCTCGACGGCGTGGAGCTGATGGACGTCATGTGGAACTTCAGGCGCGAGCACCTGCCACTCGCCCAGCGCTCGCACAACGTCATCACTAACGGCGGCGGCCAGCCGAACGTCGTGCCCGACAAGGCGAGCAGTTGGTACTACTTCCGCCAGAAGGACTTCGCCTCGCTGCGCGATCTCTACCAGACCGGCAACACCGTGGCGGACGCCGCCGCGCTGGCAACCGGAACCACCGTCACCCGCAAGGTGCTGGGGTTCGCCGCGCCCAACTACGGCAACAAGCCGCTGGCCGAAGCGCTCTACGCCAATATCGAGGCAGTCGGCGTGCCGCAGTGGACTCCGGCCGACCAGGCCTTCGCCAAGGCGGTGCAGACCAGGAACCACCTCAAGGTGGAGCCCCTGCCCGACAAGGTCGCTCCGCTCTCCACGCCCGAACTGCGCGGCGACGCCAGCTTCGGCGGCTCGGACGACATCGGCGACGTCATGTGGACGGTGCCCACCGTCACCATCGGCTATCCCGCCAACATCCCCAACGTGATCTTCCACCACTCCACCGCCGCCATGGCTATGGCGACGCCCATCGCGCACAAGGGCACACTGGCCGGCGCCAAGGCCGTCGCCATGACCATCCTCGATATCGCCACCACGCCCCAGCTCGTGACCGACGCCAAGGCCTGGTTCCGGGACGTCCAGCAGAAAGAACAGACTTACGATCCGCTGATCGCGCCGACCGACATGCCCGCCATCGACCGCAACGAAAGGACGATGGAACAGATCAGGCCGGCGATGGCGAAGCAGTATTACCAGCCGGACAAGTACGACACCTACCTGCAGCAGCTCGGCGTAGACTACGAGGCTTCGGGTCGCGAAACCTCGGGCGCAGGGAGCTAGGCTCCCGTGCCGACCGGCCGGGGCCCCCACCCGACGAGACTGCCCCGGCCGGCTTTTCCTTCGCATCCCGTCCCCTCATGCGACGAGGGGACCAACAGGAACCAAACTCGATGGCCCGGATCATCATCATCGGCGCCGGCATCACCGGCGTCACCTCCGCCTACGCCTTGCTGTCGCGCGGCCACGACGTCACCATCGTCGAGCGCCACCGCTACCCGGCGATGGAGACCTCGTTCGCCAATGGCGGCCAGCTTTCGGCCAGCAATGCCGAAGTGTGGAACTCGATGGCGACGATCCTCAAGGGCATGCGCTGGATATTCCGCGCCGACGCGCCGCTGCTGTTCAACATGCGTCCGTCGTTGCACAAGTATTCCTGGCTGGCCGAATTCGTCGCCGCCATCGGCAAACACCGCGCCAACACCGTCGAGACCACCCGCCTCGCCATCGCCGCGCGCCACCACCTATTCGAGATCGCCGAACGCGAGGCGATCGACTTCGACGTCTCGCGCTGCGGCATCCTGCACTTCTACCGCAACCCCGAGACTTTCGCCCAGGCCCGGCGCAGCAACCCGTTGCTGGTCGAAGGTGGCCTCGATCGCCACGAAGTCTCGCCGGCCGAGATCGCCAGGATCGAGCCATCGCTTTCCGGGGAATTTTGCGGCGGCTTCTTCACCCCTTCGGATTCGACCGGGGACATCCACAAGTTCACGTCCGGCCTGGCCGAAGCCTGCACCCGAAAGGGCGCGCGTTTCGTGCTGGGCAGCGAGGTGAGCAACATCGCGCTTCGCCCCGACGGCGTGTCGGTGCGACTGCAGGCGGCGGACAGCCTTGGGGAAGGACGGGCCGATGGGTCCGATGCCCGCCGCCTGCAGGACGAGGAAATACTGGAGGGCGATGCGGTGATGGTCTGCGCGGGAGTTGCAAGCCGCGCGCTGGCGGCCATGCTGGGCGACCGCGTCAACATCTATCCCGTCAAGGGCTACTCGATCACCGTGATGCTGGGCGACGAGGCCAGCCAGGCCGCCGCGCCGCGCGTCAGCCTGCTCGACGAGGATGCCAAGATCGTCACCAGCCGCCTCGGCGACGACCGCTTCCGCGTCGCCGGCACGGCCGAGTTCAACGGCATCAACCGCGACATCCGCGCCGACCGCGTGCAACCGCTGGTCGCGTGGAGCGAACGCCACTTCCCCGGCATGTCGACCCGGCAGGTCGTGCCCTGGGCAGGCCTGCGCCCGATGACGCCTACGATGATGCCCGTCGTCGGTCCCGGCCGGCACCCCCGCGTCTTCTACAACACCGGACACGGCCACCTCGGCTGGACCCTTTCGGCGATCACCGCGGAAATCGCCGCCGGGTATCTCGATACGGAATCGTTCAGAAATTCATAAGCAGGAGTCAGTGATGGTCATGAGCCCGATGCGCAAACTGGTAGCCACTGCATTGCTGGCGGGGAGCGCCCTTGCGCTGGTAAGTTGCGACAAGCCGCCGGAAGCCGCGAACGACAAGAAGAGCGCCGTGCCGCAGGGCCCCAAGCTCGGTATTCGTCCCGCGGGCGATACCGAAGCCAAGATCGACATGAGCGCTGCCAAGTCGCCGGACCTGAAGAAGATATTTTCCTATATCGACGAAAATATCGACAGCCACGTCTACAATCTCCAGAAATGGATCCAGCAGCCCAGCATTTCCAACACGGGTGAAGGCATTCCCGAATCCGCAGAAATGGTGAAAGGCTTCTTCGACCAGCTCGGTTGCCAGAAAACCCAGGTCTACGATGTCGGAAAGACCGAATTCGGCCAACAGGGCAATCCGGTGGTCTATGCACACTGCGATGAAGGCGCGGAAAAGACCCTCGTCGTCTACTGGATGTACGACACCATGCCGGTCACCCAACCGGACCTGTGGAAGGCGCCGCCGTTCGAAGGACGACTGGTCGAGCAGGCTCCCTACAAGAAGGTCCTGATCGGGCGCGGCGCGGTCAATTCCAAGGGCCCGCAGATGGCCATGTGGAATGCGCTGATGTCGATCAAGGCGGTGACGGGCAAGCTTCCCGTGAACCTCATCTTCGTCGCCGAGGGCGACGAGGAACGCATGTCGATCGGTTATCGCAAATTCATCCGCGAGCATCCCGAACTGGTGAAGGACGGGGATGCGATGTACACTTTCGGAGGGCAGTCGCCCGCAGGGGGCGCCTTCGTGCTGTCCGGTTCGGAAGGTTGCGTCTTCGTCGAGCTGACCACCAGCGGCAAGAAATGGGGACGCGGCCCCAATTATTCCGACATTCACGGCGGCTTCAAGCGTTCGGTCGATGCCCCTGCCTGGCGGCACATCAAGATGCTCTCGACGCTGACCGACGAGACCGGCAATCGGGTGATGATCGATGGCTTCTACGACAACATGGAGCCCCTTTCCAAGCGCAACGAGGCGGTGCTCAAGGGCGCGGCCAAAGGCTACGACCTCAAGAAGGCTTCGGAAAATCTCGGCGTCGAGCGCTTCATTTCCGATGATCCTTATGAAGTCCTCAAGATGTCGGGATATGGCACGTCGATCAATATCGACGGCATCTGGGGCGGCAATATGTTTCCCGGCGGCTCCGGGGCGATTCTGCCCAACAAGATCACGTCGAAGCACAACTTCCGCTACATTCCGAACATGAACGGCATGGACATCGTGAAGAAACTGCGCCGTCACCTCGACAAGCACGGGTTCTCGGACGTCGAGATCAACGTGGTGGGTGACGTGCCCTGGGCGAAGCGCAGCACCGACACGGAGATCGGCCGGGCGCTGATGGCCGCCTATGATGCGTTTGGCATCCCGCATGCCCCGATCAACCCCGAAGAAAGCATCATGGGTGGCTATTGGCCCGCCTATCTCTTCTCGGGCGATACCATGAACATACCGATCGCGGGCGGCATGGCGGGTCTCGGCGGCAATGCCCATGCGGCGAACGAATATTATGTGATCGAAGGCGCGGGCAAGGTCTACGGTATGGCCGGCGCGGAAAAATCGGTCGCGATGGTGCTTTACAATTTCGCCGGAAAGAACGGGCCGATCCCCGGATCGCGACCAGCGAAGCCCAAGTAAGATACCGCCTTCGACGATAGTACCGAAAGGATTGAAACATGCCTCTGATCTCCCTTCGCGATCTCAAGAAGACCTACAAGCCCGGCGACAATATCGTGCAGGCCTTGGCAGGCGTTTCATTGGACATCGCGGCGGGAGAGTTCGTGGCGATTACCGGGTCGTCGGGATCGGGAAAGTCGACCCTGATGCATATACTGGGCTGCCTCGATCAGCCCACCGAGGGGCGTTATCTGCTGGACGGCAGGGACGTTTCCACCCTGCCCCACGGTGAACTGGCCGCCATCCGCAACAAGCAGATTGGCTTTGTCTTCCAGGGCTTCAATCTTCTTCCACGCACCACCGCCGTCGAGAACGTCGAGGTGCCATTGCTCTATGCCCGGCCGGTGGTGCCTGCAGCCCAACGACGGGAACGGGCGATGAAGGCGCTGGCGGCCGTGGGGCTGGCGGATCGGTTCGATCATCATCCCAATCAGCTTTCCGGCGGGCAGCAGCAACGCGTGGCGATCGCCCGGGCCCTGGTCAACGAGCCGTCATTAATCCTGGCTGACGAGCCGACGGGAAACCTCGACACGAAAACCAGTGTCGAGGTCATGCGCATCCTGCAGGACTTGCGCGAAAAGAACGCGATCACCATCGTCCTCATCACGCACGAGCCGGACATCGCGGCCTACAGTTCGCGTATCATCGCCATGCGCGACGGCATCATCACCAGCGACCGGGGCAATGATGCCCGGACCGATGATGCCGAGGCGCGAGTGGCGATGGCTTGAGGGCGGGAGGTCATGAGCTTTCCCTTGCCCCACTATCTCCACATCACCTCGCGCGCCCTGGCACGCCATCCGCTGCAGGGCGGGCTGGCCATGCTCGGCGTGATGATAGGGGTTGGCGCGCTCGTCACGGGCCTGGCGCTGGGACAAGGTGCGCAGGATGCGCTCAATGCGCAACTGCGGGCGGCAGGCGTCAACATGATCCTCGTCACTTCGGGGAACTACAACGTGAAACGGGAACTGCGCATGGATGGCGGGGAGGCGCATGGCGCGGCCGACCCGTTTCCTCGCTCGCCCCCCTGGCAACCGGACAGGCCGCGGCTGATCTCGGCGACCTTGCGGGTCGAAGGAGGCGGTCCTGTCGATTTCTGGCATTTGTCGCAGCAATCCGACGAAGTGTCGCCCGGCCGCTTCTTCCGGGTTCACGACGAGAGCGACCCCATGGCGCACCACGACCATCCGACCGCCGCCGAGCGACTGGGCGATGCGGAAGCGGGACTGGGGGCGGCCGCAACGCTGACCCGGGAGGATGCAAAAGCCATCGGACAGCAGATAGCGGGCATCGAATACGTGGTGTCCGGCGTGCACGAGAATGCGCGCATCTTCGCCGATTCCGCCCATGGCCGGCAATGGTTCAGCCGCCTGCATGGAACCGAAGCGGATCTGCCGAAAATCCGATCCGGATGGGTGTTGCGCCAGGGGCGTTTCCTGTCCCCTGCGGAAGTGGAAGACAGGGCGCAAGTGATGGTGCTGGGGCGGATCGCCGCCGACAGCCTGTTCGGGGCCGACACCGATCCTGTAGGCCGCACCACGATCCTGTGGAACCAGCCTTTCAAGGTCATCGGCGTGATCGACAGCCAATCCTGGGCGACCCCGCCTGCGGCGGGCGACGACCAGTTCGATGCAGTCTATGTTCCGGTTACCACGATCGCGCGGCTCCTCAACGTCGCGAAGCTGAACACGATCGCCATCACCACGAAATCGGTGGGAGATACCGGCCGCATCGCCGGGGAGGTCGGCAAGCTGCTGCGCGGCCGCCATCACATTCCCGAGCATGCGGCGGACGACTTCGCCGTTCGCACCCAGGCGGAGCAATTGCTGGGCAAGGGCCTGCCACCGGAAGTTGCGCACGTGGTCTCGGGCAATATCCGCAGCATGGACCAGGTCACAGTGGAACAGCTTTCCGCCTCCCTCACCCGGGCGAACCGTACCATGCTCATCCTGTTGGCGAGCGTGGCCGGGGTATCGCTGCTGGTCGGAGGCATCGGCGTCATGAACCTGTTGCTGCTGTCGGTCACGCAGCGGACCCGGGAGATCGGGCTGCGAATGGCGCTCGGCGCTCGGCAACGGGATATCGCCTTCCAGTTTCTGCTCGAGGCGATGTTCCTTTGCATGGCGGGTGGCCTGCTCGGCATTGTCATGGGAGCGCTGGCGGCAAACGGCTTGCAGCACTTCTTCCAATGGACGGCAGTGATGTCGCCGCTGATCGCCGTGGCAGCGGTGCTCGTGGCGGTGATGCTGGGCATCGTGTTCGGAGTCTACCCGGCACGGCGTGCCGCTCGACTGCTGCCTATCGATGCGCTTCGCCATGAATGAAGCTGCGAGCGCCAGAGGGATGATGGAAACATGAACGTCAACCTTGCTTCGGCAGTGCGCACCCTGATGCAGAACCGCCTGCAGACCTGGCTCACCTTGTTCGGGATGAGCGTCGGGATAGCGATGGTCGTGATCGTGTCCGGACTGGGTCGCGGCGCGCAACTGCGGGTCGAACAGCAGATCGAAAGCGCCGGGCCTACGCGCATCACCGTGCGTTCGGGCAATTTCCGTCCTGCCGCGGTGGACATGACCGGCGAGCAGGACACCGGCGGCGGCGAACAGGCAGAAGGGCAGGTGAACGTCAGTCCGCTAAGCCAGGCGGATATGGGCGACACCGCGTTGGCGGATGCAGTAGTCGCCGCGCGGCGTCGCATGGCAGCCCCCCGCCGCACCAACCTGCGCACGCCGCCGACCTCGCTGGACGATGCGCATCGCAATTTCCTAGCACGAATACCGGATGTTCGTGCCGTCGCCGCGACGCTCGGCGGCAATGTCTCGACCGACGAAGGCAGTGCCGGCGGCAGGCGGAGCGTGCGGGTCGAAGGGTTCGAACCGGCGCATCCGGACATGATGGGCTGGACGATCGTATCGGGCCGACTGATCGACAAAACCGAGCATCGCGATGGCGCCTCCGTCATGCTCGTGACTCCTGCGATTGCCGCAAAGCTGTGGCCGGGCCTTGCCGATCCCCTGGGGCAGAGCGTGACGATCGGCGGGCGCGTCGTGAAGCTCGTCGGCATCATTTCCGGCCAGCCTGCGCAGTCCATGGTAGTGGTGCCGACCATTTACGTCCCGCTGGGCCTGGCGGGAACGCTTCTGGGGAGACGGGATTACGACAGCATCATGGTGCGCAGCAATTCGGTCGGCGTCACCACGAAAGTCGCCCAGACCATCAAGGACGGGCTACGCAAGCTTCATCGACTACCCGAGGACACGCTCGACGACTTCCGCATCGAAACGCAGAGCGTGGCCGCCATGCCCGGCATGGGAACGGACCCGCGCCTGTCGCGCGCGGTCCATTCCAACGTGGTCGGTTTCGAACAGGCGGCCTGGGAGGAAATGGCCAAGAGCCTGCGCGAAGCGAACCGCACTTTCACGCTCCTGCTCGCCGCAGCGGCCGCAGTATCGCTGCTGGTCGGCGGTATCGGGGTGATGAACATCATGTTGGTGTCGATCACGGCGCGCACGCGCGAGATCGGCCTGCGCATGGCCGTTGGCGCGCGGGCGCGGGACGTGACGACGCAATTTCTGGTCGAGGCCATGCTGCTCGCCACCATCGGCGGACTGCTCGGTCTGCTGCTGGGCGCGGCGGGCCTGGCGGTCGCGCGGTTCGGGTTCGACTGGGCCGCCAGCCTCTCGCCGGGAATGCTCGGCCTGGCCCTGGCGATGGCGACCCTCACCGGCGTCGTGTTCGGATACGGTCCCGCACGCCGCGCCGCCGCGCTGGACCCTGTCGTCGCTCTCAAGGCCGAATAGCCGCTAGGGGAATGAAGATGCTTGCCTTGCTGCCCATGAATATCCGACTTGCGATCCAGTCGCTCAACCGCAACCGGATGCGCAGCCTGCTGACAATGCTGGGCATGATTATCGGCGTCGCGGCCGTGTTGGCGATGGTCGCGCTCGGCACCGGTGCGCGTGGATCGGTGGAGGATGAAGTCGGGTCGGCGGGCACCAAGCTGATCTTCGTCAAGGCCGGCAACTACACTCGGGGCGGCGAAAGCGTCGGGATCGCCGCAGGGCTGGGTTCCGCCAGGACGCTCGTCCCAGCGGATGCCGAAGCGATCACCGAAAAGGTCTCCGGGATTCGCGCGACAAGCGTGGCCCTTTCCACCCGTACGACCATCAGCCACGGCGAAACCCGCGCTTTCGCCAGGGTGCAGGGTGTTGATACGGGTTTCGCCAAGGCCTATTCCTGGTCCTTTTCGGAAGGGGAGATGATGGACGCAGACCAGGCGGTGATCGGCAGGGTACTCGCCGACCGCCTGTTCGGGACAGGTGCGAAGGCCGTGGGGGAAACGGTGGAGTTCAACGGAGCCACCTATCGCATCGCCGGCGTGATCCAGGGCGAGTCCGAGGATCAGGGCGCAGAGCTGTTCGTCCCCTGGCGGGCGCTCCAGGCCAATCTCGGCATCAACCATGTCGACAGCATCGTCATCGCCGCAAACAAGGCGGGCGAGGCGACCCGCATCGCCGAGGACGTCAAGAAGCTCATCCGCAGCCGGCACGGACTGGCGGACGCCGGTACGAACCCGAGCTACCTGGGCGCGCAGGGTGGCGCCATGGGCCACCCCGACGACTTCACGGTGGAAACCCAGGCGGCGCAGGCACTCACCAAGGGACTGTACACGCCGGCGGCAGCCTTTGCCCTCGCCAACATGCCCAAGCTCGATCAGGTCACGCTCGAGGAGATGGCGTCCACCCTCGACCGGGCCAGCGACACGATGACGGCGCTGCTTGCCAGCATCGCGGGTGTGTCGCTGATTGTCGGCGGGATCGGCATCATGAACATCATGCTGGTATCGGTGACGGAGCGGACGCGAGAGATCGGCCTGCGCATGGCGATCGGCGCACGGCCCGGCGACGTCGCCATGCAGTTCCTGATCGAAGCCGTGATGCTCGGCTTGATCGGCGGCTTGATCGGGTTGCTGCTGGGGTTGGCTTCGTCGCGGCTGATCGGCTGGTCGCTGGGTTGGCCGGCGGTGGTCTCCTTCGGGGCAATGGCAGCGGCGATCGGAATCTCCCTGATCGTCGGGCTGGTCTTCGGCATCTATCCGGCACGGCGGGCCTCGCTGCTCGATCCGATCGACGCGCTGCGGTCGGAATGAGCACGCGCGTCCCGGTTTTCAGGCAACGCTGGCCGCTGCGGGCAGGCATGGCCCTGCTGGCGGCAGGCGCAATGGGCATGGTCTCGCTCCCGCGCGTAGCCGCACCTGCCCGGACCGAGGCCGAAGCGCAGCGTTTCGTACGCCTGGCGCTCGCCTTCGACCGGATCAGGCCGGGAGAGGTCGACGCCTGGTTCGGGCCGCAGCGATTGAGCCTCCCGGCCACCACGGATCCGAAGGATGCGGACGAACTGGCCGTGGCCCTCGGCACGCTATCCGCCGATCTGGCGGAGCGGGGAGAGGGGGCGGACGAGCGGCGTCGAACCAGGCTGCGCGCACGCCTCGAGCGGTTGCGCACGTCGGTCGACCTGGTCCGCGCGACCGGCCGGCCGATGCCCTTCGCCCAGGAAGCACAGCGCCTCTACGCCATCGACCTGGCTAGGACGGAGCGGAAAGCGGACTGGCGCCGCGTCCGCACGGAACTGGACGGCGTGCTGCCGGGTGAGGGACCGCCGGCCGAACGGGCCGAACGCTACTTCAAGCGATTCATCGTCCCTACCGCGCGCCGGGAACGGGTGTTTACGCTGGCCTTGGCGGAATGCCGCAGGCGCACCCTCGCGCAATGGCCGTTGCCTGGAAACGAGACGGTGGACGTTCAATGGACCATGGCCGTCCCCGCAGCCTGGCATCGTTATCGCGGAAAGATGCGAAGCACGATACAGATCAATCCCGATGCCGTGGCCCTGCCTGGACAGGCGATCGATGTCGCCTGCCATGAAGGCTACCCGGGACATCATGCCCAGTTCGTCGCGATGGAAGCGGCAGCGGGCCCGGCGGGGCCTGCCATCGAAGACCGGCTCGTCATGCTTCGATCACCGGAGACGGCGATCCGTGAAGGCGCGGCCGACGCTGGAGTAGACATCGCCTTCCCGCCGCAGGATCGTATCGCCTTTCTGCGTAACGTACTTTTTCCGGCCGCTGGCTTCGATCCGGCGGAGGCCGCCCGCTACGCGCGGATAGAGGGCCTGGTACGCCGCCTGTCAGGCGCGGCACTCCCGATCCTTGCGCGGTATCGCGACGAGAAGATCAGCCGCCATGAAGCGTCGCTGGCGCTGCGCGAGGATGCCCTGCTGTCCAGCCCGGAAGCGATGCTTGACTATACCGACCGCTTCGGTGCCTACGCCACCGGATACACGGTTGCCCGCAACGAGGTGAAGGCCGGTCTGGCCCTGGATTGCGGGTCGGGGTGGCCGGGGCTGCGCCGTTTTGCCGAGCGACCGGACGTCATGCTGGCAGCACTGCAGGCAAGACGGACTGCCCCTGTCCACCACATCACCCGCAAGGAGCTATTATGAACAGGATACTGGCGAGGTTACCGTTGATCGCGCTCGGAGCACCCCCGGCCCTGATGCTCTTGGCCGCCCCTGCCCGTAGCGAGGACGGAACCATGGGGACCGAACCGACACACGAGGCTGAACCTGCCGGCGGCAGCTTCACGTCGGACAACGATGCGGCCATGGCGAAGATGATGAAGGACATGCATGTTCCGCCGACGGGCGATGCGGACCGCGATTTCCTCGTGATGATGATTCCCCATCATCAAGGCGCCGTCGACATGGCGCGCGCGCAGATTCGGTATGGCGCCAACCCCCGCCTTAAGGAACTGTCGCGCAAGATCATCGCCGCGCAGGAAGCCGAGATTTCCTACATGCGCGAGATGCTGGCCGCTACTCCGGCTCCAGCGCCCTCCGAGCAGCAGGGAATGCACCATCACCACGACATGAACATGTGACGCAAGAGCGCCCCATCGCCCTATCCTGCCTGGCGAAGTGGGTGCGCCCGTTGCGACTAGAACGGGATTTCCTTGCCCTCGAAGTCGAAAAGGCCGCCGCTGTCGGTCACCTTCAGGCCTTCGATGACGTCGAGCAGTTGCAACGCGGCACGGTCGCGATCGAACAGTCTTCCCGGCGGCACGTTGCCCTGGAACGGCCCCGACAGCCCGGTGTCGACAGTGCCGGGGTGGAGCGCCACGACGATCGCCCGGCTGTTGCGTCGGTGCTCTTCGATTGCCAGATTGCGCACCATCATGTTCAGTGCCGCCTTCGACGCGCGGTAACCGTACCAACCGCCCAGCCGATTGTCGGCGATCGAGCCGACCCGCGCCGAAAGTGCGGCGAAGACCGCTCGCCCGCCACGCGGCATGATCGGCAGGAAATGCTTTGCGACGAGCACGGGCCCGATCGCGTTGACGGCATGGACTTTCGCCAGCCACTGCGGATCGAGATCGCCGAGGCTCTTTTCAGGCCCGCGGTCGCCCTCGTGCAACAGTCCCGTCGCCACTATCACGAGGCTCGGCGCCGGCCCTTCGGCCACACGCGCGGCCGCAACGGCAATGCTGGCCTCGTCGAGCAGGTCGAGATGCTGCGCCCCGGTCCGCGATCGCGCGAAACCGTGGACCACGTCGAATACGCCCTCCTCGATCAACGCGGCCTCGAACGCCCCGCCGATCCCGCCGGATGCCCCGATGACTACGGCGGACGTCTTGCCTGCCGCGCTCATGCGCGCATGAAGCGCCAGCGGTCGGGCTCGCTCTCCGCCGCATCGAAGCGGTATCCGTCGCTGTCGAAGCCCCGCATGGCGTCCACGTCGGTGATGTGATGCTCGCACAGCCAGCGCGCCATCATGCCGCGCGCGCGCTTGGCGTTGAAGCTCACGAAGCGAGGTCCGTTGGGACCGGGTTCGCGAAATTCGACTTCGATGATCCGCATGCCGGGCAGCTTGCCGTCGACGGCGGCGTAATATTCCTGGCTGGCGAGGTTGAGCACGACGCCCGATCCCTCCTCCTCGGCCTGGGCACGCAACAGGGCGGCGATGCGATCGCCCCACCAATCCGTCAGCTTCTTCTGCCGCGGTGCCCAGCGCGTGCCCATTTCCAGCCGGTAGGGCCGAATCGCATCGAGGGGCCGCAACAGGCCATAGAGCCCCGACAACATGCGGACATGGTCCTGGGCGAAGGCGACGCCCGCTTCATCGAGCGAATGCGCGTCGAAACCCGTGTAGACATCCCCCGCAAAGGCGAACAGCGCCGGCCGTTCGGGCAGGTCGACGAAGTCGCGGAAGCGATCGGCGTTGAGCTTGGCGAGCCGCGGCGAGATATGCATCAGTTCGCTCAGCCGCTTCTGCGTCAGATTGGCCGCGGACCGTGCAAGGCTGCCCGCTTCGTCCGCGAAATGCGGCCTCGTGGCGGCAAACGGCGGCAGCACGCGATCGAAGTCGAGCGTCTTGGCGGGAGAGAGCAGAGCGATCATGACCCGGGCGATAGAGCCGGGGCGACACCGCGTCAAACCATCACCGCAGCGGGAGACCGGCCACTGATGGAGCGGCCCCGGCAATCCGGAGGCGGTTCATTCCCGCTCAATTCGGCAGACGACTGGTGGTGCTCCAGAAAGCCACAACGTCGTGGAGAGCTTCTGTATATTTGCGACTGCTGAAAGGCTTGACCACGTAGCAACTTGCATGGCGCTCATAGCACTCGCGGATATCCGAGGGCGATTCCGAAGAGGTGAACATCACGACCGGAATATGACGCAGGCGGGAGTCCGATTTGACAACGGCGAGCAGTTCCTTGCCATCCATCCTGGGCATGTTGATATCAAGCAGAATGAGTTGAGGGATCGCAGGAGCCTCCTTGCCGGGTTCGTGACGAAGAATGTCGAGGGCATGTACGCCGTCGTGGGCGACGGTCAGGGAACAGGGTGGCTGCGCGGTTCTCAGCGCACGCTGCGTCATTTCCACGTCGCCCTCGTTGTCCTCGACGATCAGGATATCAAACGACTTCATGACTGCGGGGCTTCCTTGCATGGGAGCGTGAAGTGAAAGTTGCTGCCCTGGCCGGGTGTCGAGGTGAAGTCGATGTCGCCGCCGCAGAGCTGGATGAACTTGCGGCACGTCGACAGGCCAATGCCCGTACCGGGATAATCTTCCTTTCGGTGCAACCGCTGGAAGATGGTGAAGATGCGCGCGCGAAAACTTTCGTCGATGCCGATGCCATTGTCCTTGACCGAGAAGCGCCAAAAGCCCCCCTCCCTTGCGGCGGTGACGGAAATCACGGGCGGATCGCTTCCGTTCTGGAACTTCAGCGCATTGCCGACAAGGTTCTGAAACAAGACCCGGATCAGGGTCGAACTCGCTTCCATCCGGGGCAAGGGACCATATGTCACTTCGGCATGGCTTCCTTGGATGACATCCCCGAACTCGGACAGGGTTTCTTGCAGTATGTCTTCACAATCAACCATTTCCAGAACGATATCCTCGCGCCCCACGCGCGAAAACGTCAGGATGTCGCTGATCATCTTCTGCATGCGCCGGGCATTGTCGACGATGAAGTTGAGGTATCGCCTTCCGTCGTCGTCAAGGGCTTGCCCCGACATATCGACGAGCAGGCCGGCAAAGGCGTTCATCATGCGCACCGGTTCCTGCATATCGTGCGAGCAGATGTAGGCAAAGCGCTCCAGTTCCTCGTTCGACTGCGACAGCGTAGCGTTCAGGTGCATGATCTCTTCGCGCTGCACGTAGAGGTCGAGGTAGACCTTGACCTTGCTTTTAAGGATATCGGGGTTGATCGGCTTGAAGATGTAGTCGACCGCGCCGATCTCCGCAGCCTTCGAGGCGTACTTGTCCTCCTTGGATATGGCCGTCACGAAGATGATCGGGACTCCGGCCATACTTTCGTGCTCCTGCATCAACATGGCGGTTTCGAACCCGTCCATCTCGGGCATCTGCACATCGAGAAGGACGATGGCGAAGTCATGCCGCAGCACCAAGGAAAGCGCCTCGTTGCCGGAGGCCGCCTTGAAGATGTCGGCCTGCAGCGGCTTGAGCACCTTTTCCGTCGCCAGAAGGTTTTCCCAGCGATCATCGACCAGCAGAATCTTCGGACGGCATTCCTTGGCGGCGGAAGCACCGGCCACCACCGCGTTCTTGAGGACTGCGGTCGTCATGTCAGGCGTCCCTTCGGCACGGCCGTTCTGCCGCGGGGGGCGGTTATGGCTCGACCGTCGAGCCCGCTCAGCAGGGCGGCGATATGGGAAAGGGAGGCGATGTGATCCACGGGGCCGGCATCCAGCGCCGCGCGTGGCATGAACGGAGACTCGGCGGTCGCCGGGTCCTGGACGATGGCACGCCCCCCCCTGGAACGGATATACTGCAAGCCGCGAGCCCCGTCGCTGTTGGCGCCCGTGAGCACGACGCCGATCAGCGTCGGCCCGAAGGTATCGGCCGCGCTTTGGAACAGCGGATCGATGGCGGGCCGGCAGTAATTGACCTTTTCATCGACCGAGAGGCTCAAGCTGCGATCGGGTTCGACCAGCAAGTGATAACCTGCCGGCGCCAGATAGACGGTGCCTTGCAGGAAATCCGCCTTGTCCTCGGCCTCGGTTACGGCGAGCCGGCAATCTCTGGCCAGCATGTCAACGAAATAGCCATTGGAGGCGGCGTCGATGTGCTGGACCACCGCCATTCGCAGGCCGAGATGTCCCGGCAAGGCGGACAGCAGTGATCTCAGTGCCTGAAGGCCGCCGGCCGAAGCCCCCATGACCACGGCTTCGTAGCGAGGCTCAACCATGCCCGACCATCCCCCGCTTCTTGTAGATCTTCTGGCGACCATCCAGCGCTTCATAAAGCGGTTTGACCGCCGAGAAATTGAGGCTTTCCTTGGCTCCCAGGCACAGATAGGCACCATGGCGCAGGGAGTCGGTGAACAGGCGCAGCACCTGTTCCTGCAACGTCTTGTCGAAATAGATCAGGACGTTGCGGCAGGTGATGAGATTCATCTCGCCGAATACACCGTCGGTCACCAGGTTATGATAGGAGAAGGTGATCCGTTCGCGCAGGAATCCTTTCATCCGTGCGAAGTCGTAGCTCGAATGGTAATAGTCCGAGAGATCGCCGTGGCCGCCCGATTGACGGTAATTGGCACCATAGGCCGACATGACCCGCGTGGGGTAGATGCCCTTCTCCGCTATATCGAGGGAATCCTTGTTGAAATCGGTGGCATAGAGGCGTGCTCGTTCGAGATAGCCCTCTTCGTGCAGCAGGATAGCCAGCGAATAGACTTCCTCGCCGGTCGCACATCCTGCACACCAGATCTTGATGAATGGAAAGGTCTTGAATACCGGAATCAAATGGTCGCGCATGGTGCGGTAGCATTGGGGGTCACGGAACATTTCGGTTACCGTGACCGACATGTAGCGCAGCAGCCGGTCGAAGAAGGCCTCGTCGTGCAAGACGCGGGTGAGAAGTTCGCTGAAATGCGCAAGGCCAGCCGCGCGCCGCGCCTGATCGAGGCGACGACGGATCGATGCATGCGAATAGTGAGTGAAGTCATAGCTCCAGCGACGGCGGATGGCTTCGAGCAGAAGGGAAATCTCGATGGATTCCACATCCTCGCGGGGAACCTGCAAGAATCCGCGCCCTTCGCGGCTTGCCGCTAAAGCGGCATCGGCGTGAGGGTCGCTGGAGGCCTGGGCCGGTTTCACGCCGCCTTCTCCTGGCGGAACAGCCAGACCCGCAGAAGCGTCAGCAGCCTGTCGATATCCACCGGCTTCATCATGTAGTCGTTGGCACCGGCTTCCATGCAGCGATCGACCTCGTCCGGCATGGCGCGGGCGGTCAGCGCGATGATCGGCAGTCCAGCCCAGTCGCGGTTGCGCCGGATTTCCTGCATGGCTTGATAGCCGTCCATCACAGGCATCATGATGTCCATGATGACCAGTTCGATCTGCTTGTTTTCCCTGAGCTTTTCCAATGCCATCCGACCATTGTCGGCAATGATGAGAGTGAGGCCGTGCTTCTTGAGGACTTTCGACAGCGCGAACGTATTGCGCATGTCGTCGTCGACCAGCAGCACGGTGCGATTTTTCAGTGTCTGGTCGGGATCGTGATGCATGCGGATCAGCGCCTGCTGGTCCCGAGACAAACTCGATTCGACGCTGTGCAGGAACAGGGTCACCTCGTCGAGCAGGCGTTCCGATGAAGACGCACCCTTGATGACGATGCTTTGCGTGTAGTTTGCGAGATTGCGGCTTTCATCCTCGGTAAGGTCTCGGGCCGTATGCACGATGACCGGCGGATGTCCGTCCTCGCCGATCAATCCCTCTGCCATCTCAAGCCATTCGAACCCGGTCATGTCCGGCAGGCTGAGGTCGAGGATGACACAGTCGAAAGCCTGCAACTTGATCTGCTCGAACGCGCCGGCACCGGTTTCCGCGACGGTGATTTCGATATTCTTCTGGCTCAGCAGACCGCGAATGGCAGTCTGGATCACGCGGTCGTCCTCGATCAGCAGGACGCGCTTTATCTCGGCACGCAGCAGCATCTCGATGCGGGTAAAGGCCGTGTCGAGATCCTCCTCGGCCACGGGCTTGGCAAGAAAGCCCACGGCGCCCTTGCGCATGGGCGCCAGCGCCTCGACGCCTTCGACACCGGAAATGACGTGCACAGGGATATGGCGCGTGTTCAGCGCGTGCTTCAACTGGTCCAGGACGTTCAACCCATCGATGTCAGGCAGGAGCAGATCGAGGAGAATGGCGGTGACGGGATATTCGGCGGCAAGGATGAGACCGCTCTTGCCATCTCCCGCGGCGAGAACCTTGTAGCCGCGCCTGCGCGCCATTCTCGCGAGAGTCGTGGCAAAGCCGCGATCATCCTCGACAACCAGAAGGACGCGGTCCCCGGGCACTATCGCCTGACGGTCATCGTCGATGAAGCGCATCGCAGGCATGCGTCCAGCAACCGGCGGCGTGACGGATTCGGGCACTGCCGGCGGCGAAGACCTGGCGGCGGCGGCGGGAACTGACACGTTCGCATCGTCGAGCGGAAGGAAGAGAGTGAACGTCGATCCCCGACCTTTCAGGCTCTGCACATGGATTTCCCCGCCAAGAACCTGCGCGAACTTGCGGGCGATGGTCAGGCCCAGTCCGGTGCCGCCGTAATGGCGGTCGATGGAGCCGTCTTCCTGCTGAAACGCCTCGAAAATATCCTTGAGCTTGTCCTCGCCTATGCCAATGCCCGTATCCGTTACGGCAAGCGCGATGGCGCCCGCAGGGTCGAGATCGGCCCGCTGCAATGCCTCGCCTTGCGCGGGACGCCGCAAGGTCAGGGTCACCGAACCGTGTTCCGTGAACTTGAAGGCGTTGGACAGCAGGTTCTTCATGATCTGCTCGCAACGCTGCGAATCAGTACGAATCCGCGCCGGCAGGTCCGGATCTGTCTCGATGCGCAAAGTCACGCCCTTGTCCCGTGCGACGGGCTCGAAGCTCTGGCGCAGACTACTGATGATGGCATCGATGGGGGTGTCCTCGACGACGACGTGAATCTTGCCGGCCTCGACCTTGGAAAGATCGAGGATGTCGTTGATGAGGTTCAACAACTCCAGCCCGCCATTGTGGATGACACGCGCCTCCTCGACCTGTTCGGCTGTCAGGTTCCCGGTTTCGTTGGCGGCCAGACCGCGGGACAGGATCAGCAGGGAGTTAAGCGGCGTGCGCAGCTCGTGGCTCATGTTGGCGAGGAATTCGGACTTGTACTTCGACGATTGCTCGACTTCGCGCACCTTTTCCTCGATCAGGCGTTTCGCTTCTTGCAAATCGCTGGACTGGGCCCGGATACGTTCGTTCTGCTCTTCCAGGGCGCTGGTCTTTTCCTCGAGTTCCTCGTTGGAAGCCTCGATTTCCTCGTTCGAGGCCTTGAGTTCTTCCTGCTGCATCTTGAGCTCTTCCTCGCGCCTTTCCAGTTCCTGCGTGTAGAGCAGTTGCTGGGCCGCCGAACGGGCCCGGCTGCGCTGGTAGAGCCATACTCCCAGGACGATGCCGAAGTAGGAAACCAGCGTGATGATCCCCATCAGCCACTTGTTGTGCCGAACGTTGGCGCTGTCGACCTCCTGGCGCTGCCTGAGCAGATGTTCTTCTTCAGCGGTCATGATGGTGAGTTGCTCGCGGATCCGCTCCATTAGTGACTTGCCGTGGATCAGCGTCGATTCCGCCACATCCGGGGCACCCGCATGCTCCCCCCCCGGGGACCCGCGCGCCTTTATGGTCGCAGCCAGGTAGTCGAGCAGAGCCTGGCTTCTCACCTCCATCTCGTCGAGGTTGGCTTGCTGGGAAGGGTTGTCCGCAGTCAGCTTGCGCAGCAGCGCCAGTTCCTGCCTGATGGAGCGGTGCGCGGACGTTCGGGCATCGTCCAGCGACACGCTCCTGCCATCTCGCAAGGCATCATGATACGTCTGAAGGAAATCCGGATTACCGGTCAGAAGATAACCGGGCTGCCCGGTCTCCGCTCTTTCATACAGATCGCGCAGGAGCGAAATGTGGCGACGGACCGCATATGTATGATCGACCCAGCCGCGGGCCCGGACGAGCGCGACATCCTGGCTCACGAACATGAGGCCTGCGACCAGAAAAACGATGGTTATCACGCTAATGGCAATCGCCGTGGCATGATGGGCGAAAAGGTTTTCCCTTGGCGGCGCAGGCGTCATGCGGGGGCTTTCGGAATGCCGGAGGCCACGGCGCCCCAGTCAGGCGCCGTTGCGGGCTGGCTCATATTGAACTGAATAACATGCTACTTTCGTGCGCGCGTGTGCTTCTCCCTGGAAGAGTCACGTACAATCAACCATGATCGAGCCTGACATTCGCGCCAAAACACGTTTTATTGGCTAACAGTACCTTAGGTCCTGATACGTAACCTAAGGGTCCACGGAACGATCTGAACCGGGTATATCGGCAGTGTAAGGTTCCAGTGCCGATATACAGCATAGTCGGGATGGTGAGGCGGCTTGGACAATTCCGGTGCCTGTCGAAGCGCGTCCCAGCAGGGCATTGGCCGGCTCTGCCCGAACAGCGCGTCTTGCCTGCCTTGAGAGGGAGCCCTCCCATGTCCTGCGGCCGCATCGGAAATCCGTCGTATCTGCCGCGGAAGGCGATGAGCCGTATCTACGATATGATGTAGACGGGGAAGCCCGTTCGTATTACCATGTTCAACATTAGTATTACTGAACCGGGTAGCCAAATATTACGAGGGCAGGCGTATGGACGGAGTTCGCGTAGGTAAAAGGCTCATAGGAACGCAGGCGCCGGTCACTGTGGGGTGGGAAAACATACCGCGGGTCGAAGGCGGTCCGGTGAAGCAGTTCGTCTTTACCTGGTTCCAGCCCACGGTGTTGTTCGCTTTGATCGCGTTCTGGTACTACGCGCCCAACTCCATCGCCAAGGCGTCGACCGCGATCGGCATCGGCATCGGCTTCAAGGTGCTGCTGCTGGCGCTGGAATGGGCTTATCCGCGCCACGAAAGCTGGCGCCTGACCTGGAAGGAACTGACGACCGACCTGTTCTACGTCGGGCTCGGATATACGATCCTGCGCATGATCGACGGCTACATCGGCGACGGAGCCATGATCGAGGCGATCCAGCACTCTTTCGACTGGGACAAGTTCACCTGGTTCACCGGTTTGCCGTTGCTGGTGCAGGCCTTCCTGATCTCGTTCCTATTCGATTTCGGGCAATATTGGATGCATCGCGGGATGCACAACTGGTATCCGCTGTGGCTGCCCCATTCGGTACATCACTACATCACCCAGTTGAACATCAACAAGGGCGCCGTGGGGAACCCGGTAGAACTGTTCCTGATCGGGCTCGGCATCGGGGGGTTCTTCGACTTCCTCCCGCGCGCCGCCCTGCTCGCCGGCGCCTTCGGCATGGCGATCGGAACCTACCAGCATATCAATGTCCGCTTCAATTCACCCAAGTGGTGGCGGTTCCTGTTCCACACCACCGAGCATCACAGCCTGCATCATTCGCAGGACTTCGAGGCCAGCCGCAGCAATTTCACCAACAACTACATTTTCATCGACCGCATTTTCGGCACTTGCGTCGACGGCGAGGCAGAACTGCTCGGAATGGAAGGCGGTCGCCGCATGTCGATCCGCGAACAGATGACCTTTCCCTTCACCGAGGGCTGGAAGACGCTCAAGGAACGATTCGGCCGGCAGGTGGCAGTTCCGGCCGAGTGAGGGGACCTGTCTTTCACCCGCATGGCCCGGCTCCAGCCTTGGCCCGAAAGCGGCATCGAAAAGCTCTTCCGAATGGAGTCCACATGACCTCGCGTTTCATCGACTGGATATGGCACATCAGGGGCAGCCTGACGCTGGCTCCCGAGCAATCGAGCGATGATGTCTTTGCCAGGCTCCACCCTCTGTTCCGCCAGGCCGGCACCAGCCACGAGCGGACGAACGACACGCTGACCTTCCGCAAGAAGGATCAGGCGGCGCAAGACAAGATGTCCGTTTTCGATGGCGGCGTGCTGCAGATCGAAAAGGGCGCGGCCGGGTCCGTGCTGCATTATCATCTGACCAGCCGGGCCCTGCTCCTCTGTTTCCTGGCGCCGCTGCTGTTTCTGGGTTTCGCCCAGCTTACCATAGCCATGGGCAAGCTCGAAAAGCCGTCGACCGAGGCCGTGAAAGGGTCGGACGCTTCGAAAAAGGACGCCAAGAAAGAAGCAGACGTCCCGATGAACGCGATAGACAAAGCCCTTGGCGCACCCGAACCGGAAAAGAAAGACCCCGACAAGGCCAAGGATCAGGACAAGAAGCACTCGCCCACGTCAGCCTATGTCTTCGCGGCGATCTTCGCCGTTCTCTATGCCGTAGGGCGCATTCTCGAAGGCAGGCTGGTCAAGACCCTGTTCAAGAAGAGCCTGCTGGGCTCATAGCGCTTTCGCGCCGCCTCGCCGTCCGGGATTGATCGACCAGGCCGCCCTTGCGCCATGCCGGTGTGGTAATGCCGGCCCCGTCCGCTATAGGGGGCGGCAGCGCAAGATCAGGCAAGACAGGCAGACGCATGGCCCGCAAACATTCCAAGCATGGCCCTCATGACGAGTTGCGTGAGGAGGAGGCTCCTGCCGTGGTCGTCTCCTGCTGGCTCTGCGGCCGACCCACCGGCAGCACCATCGTCTGGCACCATCCCGTGCCCAAGAGCCGGGGCGGGCGCGACGTGGTGCCCATGCATCCGATCTGCCAGCAGACGCTGATCGCCAACTTCACCAATTCAGAACTGCAGCGCCACGGGACCGACGTAGAAGGACTCCTCGCCAACCCCACCGTGCGCAAATTCGTGGACTGGGTTGCGAACAAGGACCCCGATTTCACGGCGACCACGGCCAAGAAGAAACGCTGACCGCACGGCATCCTGCCCCGGCCGAATTTATCGCCGGGGTCGACTCGCACCATCTTGAAAACCATCGCCATCCATCCAGCCCATGCACCGGCGAAAGGCCGACGGTGTCGATTGGGGCAGGCGCGAAAGACTGCGCTCGCTAGAAAACCGGCATCGACGACGTGCATCCAGACGAGTAGAGCACAGGCATGACTTCGCAGATAACGATCCGCCGCCCCGACGACTGGCATGTGCATCTTCGCGATGGCGAGATGCTGAAAGCCGTCGTCCCCTACACCGCCAGCCAGTTCGCGCGCGCCATAGTCATGCCGAACCTGACGCCCCCCGTCGTCAGCGTCGCCGCCGCCGAGGCCTATCGGGAGCGGATATTGGCCGCCCTGCCGGCCGATGCGGACTTCACGCCGCTGATGACCTGCTACCTTACCGATGGTGCCGACCCTGCGGAAATCGCGCGAGGCTACGAGCAGGGCGTGTTCGCTGCCTGCAAGATGTATCCCGCCCACGCCACGACCAACTCCGCCCACGGCGTCACCGACATCCGCAAGCTCACCGCCCTGCTGGAAACCATGCAACGGATCGGCATGCCGCTGCTGATCCACGGCGAAGTGACGGACCGCGACGTCGACATTTTCGATCGCGAGGCCGTGTTCATCGAGCGCATCCTTACGCCCCTGGTTCGCGATTACCCCGCGCTCAAGATCGTGCTCGAACACATCACGACGGCCGAAGCGGCCGAATTCGTCACGGGGAGCGGCCCCCTGATCGGCGCGACGATCACCCCGCAGCACCTCATCATCAACCGTAACGCGATCTTTGACGGTGGCATCCGTCCCCATGCCTATTGCCTGCCAGTCGCCAAGCGGGAACGGCACCGACTCGCGGTTCGCAAGGCGGCAGTGTCCGGATCCCCGAAGTTCTTTCTCGGCACCGACAGCGCACCGCACGAGATCGGCCGCAAGGAATCGGGGTGTGGATGTGCTGGCATCTTCAATGCGCCGTTCGCCTTGGAAAGCTACGCCCAGGTGTTCGACGAGGAAGGTGCTCTCGACCGGCTGGAAGGGTTCGCGTCCGAACACGGCCCCAATTTCTATGGCCTGCCCTTGAACGAGGGGACGGTGACCCTGAAGCGCGAGGACGTGCTCGTACCTGAAGTGATCGCCGAAGGAGCGATTAACGTGGTTCCTTACCATGCCGGCGAGACGCTACGATGGCACCTCGCCAGCTAGCCACGCACGATTGAAGCGGGGTCCGCCCCGCTTCAGGGAAAACCTGATCTCTTGTTCATCCGGAGCGCCAGACGAGGCCATGTATCCACATACGCGCGCGATGGTTGCCGCAGCAACCTTTGCCTTTGTCACCGGCAAGAAGGTTGCAGGCCTGTACGATCATTCGGCAGGACGGGATCTGCAAATCGCTGCGGAATGCCGAGGCAACCAGTTGCAGGGTTTCGACGGTGATCGTCGGGCGAATTTTGGCGGCACCCTTCCGGAACTCTACGACGCCGGGGACAAGACTTTCGTATCACTCGAGATCGACGGCACCAAAGTGCAAGGCTACGACAGGGGCTCCTCAACCTCTTATGCAGCCCAGGTGACCGACGGTCTCGTGCAGGTATACGATCATGGCCTGAGCGCTTGGTTCGCCTACGAAATTCAAGACGCGGATGCGGCCCGGAGTTATCATCGCATCCCGGGCGACTGACTCCTCGAGGCTGCGATGCCTGCCAGCGCAGTTCCCCGGTCGGCGGCGGCGCATTGGGGGATACCCTTGAAAAAGGCCACGCCCACGGCGGTAATCCCGGAGCGCAAAGACCGCATTGTCATCATGTCCTCCGCGCGTTTGACCGTCTGTCGACCGGCCAGACGGAGAGTCGTGCTCGCGCACCCGCCCGCCTGGGGGGCTCCGCGGCCAAGCCGAAGGCCGGATTTCATGTCCCCGTGCCGTAATCGGGGGCAATCGATCCGCCGACGTAGTTTCGATCCTTGAAGAGGTTTTTTGCGAAAGCCTTGATCGTGTACGGATCGTTCGCAAAGTCCGGCACGCAGGTCGGTTCGACATGCCCGGACTGATCGCATACCCGCGAACGCTGTCGCTGGGGGAGCGTCCGTGTCCCGACGCCTTGGGTAACGGGGCCTTCCAAGCATTTGGACAGGCATGCAGCGCGTAAGCGAGAGACCCGCCAAGGTAGAATTCAGACTTGCGCCAGGCAACGAGGGGCCGGGTTTGTCCCGGCCCCTCGCCATCGTGCGGCACCGTTAACGGGTGCCGCGAGGTGCGAGATAGAGATTGCGCAAGCGTACCAGATCGGCTTGGGAGAGCCCGAGTTCGTCGCGCATATAGCCCTCCGCACCGCCGCGGTGGCGATCCACGACCTGCAGGGCCGCTTCGATGTAGCTGCGGTCGGCGGCCATCATCGCCTTGGCGACCTGGGGTGGCAGACCCGCCATCAGGGTGGAAGCCGAGGGCTTCGCCAGCAGGGCCTTGGCGTCGAGGTAGCGGTTGGTCAGAAGGTAGTCCTCGATGACCGTAGCACGTGGCACTCCCAAGGCCGTCAGCAGCAATGCCGCGGCGATGCCCGTGCGATCCTTGCCTGCCGAGCAGTTGAAGGCGAGCGGCGCATGGCCGGCCAGCAATTCGGCGAACATGCGCCGGTACTGGCTGTTGAAGCTTTTGAGCATGCTGGGATAGGAGGCCGCCATCGATGCCCGTGCCTGGGCCTCGGTCCAGCCCTTGGGATCACCGGCGGGCAGGAACCGCGTATCGAGGTCGTAGTCGTCGGACAGCACGCGGGGGGCATGCGCCGCCGGCCAGTTCACCTGTTCCGCCGCCCGCTCGCGGCGGTCGCGAAGATCGCACACCACGGCAATGCCCAGCTTTTCGAGGTAACGGTAATCGGCGTCGGTAAGCCCGTGCATCGAGCCCGAGCGAAACAGCGTGCCCCACTTCACGGTGCGCCCATCTGCGGTGCGATAGCCCCCGAGGTCGCGGAAGTTGCGCCCGCCCTGCAGCGGCAACAGCCGCTGGTGGGCCCCCGGCGCCGCGACGGGCACCGGGGCGGGAGCCTGGGCCCCCTGTGCGAAGGCCACCGGGGAGGCCAACTGGATCGCTACCAGCGGTAGCAGGGCAAAGCGGGACATGGCGCCCATTGTCTTTCCTTTGTGCATGAAGGCCGGCATCAGAACTTGACCTGGCCCTGGACGCCGAAGGTCCGCGGTTCGTTGAAGAGGCCGGAAACGCCCGAGGTGGCGCTGACCGACTTGTAGAACAGGTGCTGCTCGTTGAGCAGGTTGCGCGACCATACCGAGACGGTCAGCATGGCGTCGCCGCGCAACGCGATGTCGGCCAGCGCCAGGTTGCCGTTGACGATGAACGCCGCGTCTGTCTTCGGATTGTAGATGTTCCCTGCAGCGTTCGCGCCGGTGTATACCGGATCGACAGAGGCGACGTAGTAACCTGAATCGTAGTTGCCATCGAGATGGGCGCGCAGCGTCATGCCGTTCAGCGGCAGTTCGTAGTCGATCGAGCCGCTCGCCGTGTACTTGGGGGTGTAAGTGGCATAGATCGGGACGGCCAGCGTGCTCGTCACTCCGCTGGCGTTGGGATAGGGGTTCACCGTCGCCGGGATGTGCACGTACTGGTAGGCGAACGAACCCGACAGCGTCAGGCCCGTCAGCGGGAGAACCGTCAGTTCGGCCTCGATACCATGCAGGCCGCCCTTGCCCGGTGCGTTGATCGTCGAAGTCGTAGTGCGCGTGGTGCGCACGCCGCCGCTTTCGTAAGGACGGCTGAAGTCGACCTGGATGTCCTTGTAGTCGCCAGCGTAGGCCGCGATGTTGAAGCGGGCGTGGTTGTCGAAGAACTCGGTCTTCGCGCCGATCTCGAACATCGAGACGGTTTCCGGATTGAAGGAGTCGTATTCCTGCGCGCGCGAATTGGCGCCGCCGGACTTGTAGCCGGTGCTCCACTTTGCGTAGACGTGGATGTCGTCCGTGACGTCGACCATCAGATTGACCATCGGATCGACGCGCGACCAGGCTTCGTCGAGATGGATCGCGCCCGAAACGCCGTCGCGATTGACCGGCAGGGCGCCGTTGACGATGTCGAGTTCACCGTGCTTCGCATCGCGGGTCCAGCGCAGGCCGCCGGTGAGGTGCAGGATATCGTTGAGGATCGGGGGATCGTAGGTCGCCTGCCCGAATGCGCCGACGCTCTGGGTGGTGACCTTGCTGGCGCGGTCCCGCGCGATGGCGTCGTAGGGGCCGGTGTCGATCAGCGTATAGGTCGAACCCGATGCATTGGTAAACTTGTTGGTGTAGAAGGCCTGGGCATCGTCGCCCGCGTGCTCGCGGTAATACAGGGCCCCGCCGGCGAACTTCAGGCGCGGCAACTGGCCGATGATCTGCAGTTCCTGGCTTTGCTGGTTCTGCTTGGTGTGCGCCAGGCTGTCGCGGCTGAAGCTGACGCCGGTGAAGTTGCCCGACGCGTTGGACATGCCGTTTGCCGCCGAGCCGTTGTCGTACTGGCTCTGCGTCAGCGTGCGGTAGGACGAGATCGACTTGATCGTCAGGTCGCTGGCGACATCCCAGGAAAGCGTCAGGCGATGGCCCTGAACCTTGCCGATGCTGGGTTGCTGGGGCACGCCGACATTCGCGGTCTTCGCGCGTTCGGACTGGACGGTACCCAGGACGGACTGGATATTGGTCCCGGTCGAGATCAGCTGCAGGTATTGCGAGGTCGTGGAATCGTAGGAATAGTCGTAGGAATAGTCGGCAGTGAAGTTGGGCGCCGCCGTCCACAGCGCTTCTGCGTGGACCCCGCGCCGATCGTAGGCGTTGAACCCGTCGGCACCGTCGAGCGGGTTCTTCACGAACGCGTCGCGGTGGGCCACGACACCGTCGAGCTTGACCGCGATGTTGTTCCAGCTCGGCAGGTCGAGGTGGACCTCGCCCTTGTAGCTGCCGTAGTTGCCCACGCCCGCGATCGTGTTCATGTGGAACTCGCCGGTGGGCTTCTTGGTGGTGATGCTGACCGCGCCGCCCTCGGTGTTGCGGCCGAAGAGCGTCCCTTGCGGTCCCTTGAGAACCTCGATGCTCTGGACGTCGAACATCGCGGTCCCGAGACCCTGCGCGCGGCCCATGTAGACGCCGTCGACATAGACGCCGGCGCCCTGGTCACGCGCCGGCTGGTTGCCGTCCGACAGCACGCCGACGCCGCGGATGTTCACGATGAGCGCGGAGTTGCGCGCATAGAAGGGCGCGATCTTGAGGCCCGGAATGCTGCCGTCGCCAAGGTCGAGAAGCGAAACGACGTGGCGGTCCTGCAGGCCCTTGTCGTCCATCACGCTGATCGAGATCGGCGTCGTCTGCAGGCTCTCGGGGCGCTTCTGGGCGGTTACGACGATGTCGTTGAGACCGGCGCCGGCCTCGGCATCTGCATCGGCGGGAGCAGCCGCATCGGCTTCTGCTGCCAAAGCGGGGAAACAGGGCAGGCCGAGGGCAAGCGCCGTCGCCGCCAGAAGCTGGCGTCGCAGGGAAAGAGCAATCATTCGTAACACTCCGGTGAAGGTGCGAGCGCCACTGGCAGACGGCGATGACACAAAAATGACCGTTACCGCACCGTCACGTGACGAGCGGGCCGGCATTTCGCACCTTCCAATTGCGAAGAGCGGGATAATCCATTCCTGCGAGCATGTCGGCCCGGATACATCGCGATGTCTACGCCGACACCCGATCCGAAATTGACCGGAAAATGCCGATCTCGCCCGAAATCTTTCGATAAAAGATTGTCGAATACGGTCATTCAGACAATTTATATTTGACCTATGCGTCGGCCAGACCACGAAAACATGTTTCCGTCCCGACGTCGGCGTATTCGGGTGACGAAATGGTCTCGCCGATTTCGGCTGGACAGACGGCAGCCGCAATCCTGGAGAGAGCTACGGCCTGTCTCCAAGGCTGAACGGACGGCATGGGACCGTGATGGCAGGATGCACCAAAAAGTAACCATGATGGCCTAGCGTCCCGCCATGCGTATCGCCACCATTACCAACTGGGCCTACGGCGCAACCGTGTGCCTCACCATCGCAGCCGGCGTGACCATGGTGCTTGCCTCCAACGCCGACGGAGTGGAGCGCGCGGCGGTGCACCAGCGCGACTTGTTCGACCAGTTGACCTTCGAGGTCGAGAACGACCTGGCGGAACTCACCGACCAGGCGCGGCTGGCGGCGGTGACCGACGATCCCAGCCACGCCATCGCCTATCAGCGGACGCTGTCGACGCTCGGCTCGGTGGAGCATCGCATTGCGAAACTGAAGGACGCTGGCGCCGGCCGCCTGGAATTGCGCTCGCTGGAAGAGGGGCTGCGCTGGGCAAAGACGCTGGAGGACGAGCAGCAGGCCGCCATCGCGGCGACTCGGCGCGGAGACGACGCGACTGCCCGGGCCATCGTATTCGGGCCGGAATACGAGCGCGAGGTGGAACGAGTACGCTTCCTGATCGGCCGCTTCCGCTACATGCTCGACCAGCGGTCCGACGACGCCATCGAGCGCGCCAGCCAGGCTTCGCAGCGGTTGCGCTCGGTGTCCGAGGTCATGGTCGGGATCACCGCGCTCCTGTTCCTTCTGGTCCTCGGCTTCATCCTCAAGCGGCGGATCCTGCGCCCCGTCATGACCCTGAGCGATGTCGTCAACCGCCTCGCCGACCAGGACTACACGGTAGAGACGCCATCCTTCTCGCAAGTCGACGAGATCGGCGACATGGCCCAGGCGATTCGCATCTTCCGCGAGAACGGGCTGGAACGCCAGCGCCTGGAACGCGAGCGCGACGCCGACTGGGCAGTCCGCGACCTGCTGGCGCGCATGACCCAGCGCCTGCAAGGCTGCGAGAGCGTGAGCGACCTGTTCGCAGTCGTGCGCCTGTTCGCCCCCGAAATCGCGCCTAACCTGGCGGGGCGGCTCTACACGCTCGACAACCGCATGAAGCTGATGGTCTGCGCGGCCGAATGGCCGGGAGCGCAGGGACGCGGCCCGCAGGGCACCGACGCCGCCTTCGGCCCGGACGACTGCTGGGCGCTGCGGCGCGGGCAGGTCCATGCGCCGGGAGGCGAGATGGTCGACGTGCCCTGCCGCCACGTCGCCCCGCCGGCGGCGCAGGCGACGATCTGCGTGCCGCTGACCGCGCAAGGCGAGACGATCGGCCTGCTGGTGCTCGAGAACCTCGAAGTCGACCATGGCCCGGACGAATCCGCCAGCGTCTACATCGAACTGATGTCGGAGACCGTCGGGCTCGCGCTCGCCAACCTCAATCTGCGCGACGCGCTGCACGAGAAGGCCTTGTTCGATCCCCTGACCGGCCTGCGTAATCGTCACGAACTCGACGATACGCTGCGCCGGCTGGTCGCTACCGCCGATGCGGGCGGCGCACCGATCGCTTGCCTCATGATGGACATCGATCACTTCAAACGCCTCAACGATTGCTTCGGCCACGATGCGGGCGACCTCGTCATCCGCACGGTTGCCGCCGTTTTCGCTGGCGGCGCGCGCGAGGACGACGTGGCGCTGCGCTACGGCGGCGAGGAATTCCTCATGCTGATGCCCGGAGCCGACGAGGCGCTGGCGCTCGAACGCGCCGAGCGCATCCGCGAGCGCGTCTCCGGTCTCGAACTGCTGCACGAAGGGGTGCCGCTCGGCCAGATCACGGTTTCACTGGGGCTGGCTGTCTATCCCCATCACGGACCGATTCCGGCCCTGATTACGACCGCAGACGCCGCGCTGTTGCGCGCAAAGGAAGGCGGCCGCGACCGCGTGGTCGTCGCCGCCCAGCGACGCCGCGACGTTGCTTCCGGCTAGGGTCCGTCCGCTTGCGGACGCGGTGCCGGCCCGGCTCTAGGCCGGTTCCGACGGAAAGTTCTCGACCAGGAAATCCATCGCCACCCTTGCGCGCATGGGCAGGCGCATGCCGCGAAATCCATGCGTGGCCATGATCGTGAGCGGCGCTACGCGGACCTGGGGAAGCACCTGTACGGCCAGCCCGCGCGACAGGTCTTCCTCCACCTGGATGCGCGGCAAAAGGGCGATTCCCAGCCCCCCGCGCATGGCCCGCAACACCGCCTCGCTGGTATTGGCACGCAGGAAACCGGTTACGCGCATTTCGCGCCCGTCGATCGGCCACGGCTCGGCGCGCGCTGCATAGCCGTAAGTCAGGCACTGGTGCGCACCGAGATCATCGGTGGTCGCCGGTACGCCATGAGCCTCCACATATGCGGGTGCGGCGACGAGGATGCGGGGAATTTCGCCCAGCACGACCGCAGGCGCGCGCCCCTCGGTTGCCCCGACGGTCAGCCACAAGTCCAGCCCGCGGTCGTCCGCCACGTCGCGCCAGTCGGCGAACAGCAGTTCCACCAGCAGATCGGGATGCTGCTGGCGCAGGCGCTCCAGCCGCTGCGCATAATGCAGGCCGAGCGCCGTCGTCACGCCGATGCGCACCAGCCCGCGCGCCGCCACCGTTCCGGCAAGCTCCGCCTCCGCTTGGCCGACCTGGTCGAGGATCGCGAGCGCGTGCTCGACCAGCCGCTCGCCGTCGCGGGTCAAGGTGAGTCGACGCGTCGAGCGCTGGAACAGCCGAACCCCGAAGTGCGCCTCCAGTTCGTCGATCGCGCGCGCTATGGTGGTGTGACTCAGGTTCTGCCGGCGTGCGAGGGCGGAAAAGCTGCCCTCCTCGCTCAGGCGTACGAACAGCCGCAGGGATCGGACGAAGTCGGTCATCTGAACGCATGTAGCACAAGTGATGCACTCATTTGGCCTATTGTCTTCATTCCCGCACGGTTCGATGGATGCGGCGCGGCTCCCAGAAGGCCCGAAGATCGAGAGGACCCCCATGACAGATCGTATCGCCCGTGCAGACCTGCGCTCCAAGGTGATGTCGGCGCAGGATGCCGCCGCCCTGATCGGCCACGGCCAGACCGTGGGCATGAGCGGCTTCACCGGCTCCGGCTATCCCAAGGCCGTGCCGATGGCGCTGGCGGAGCGGATCGAGGCGGAGCACGCCGCCGGGCGGCCGATGCGCGTCAAGGTGTGGACCGGCGCCTCGACCGGCCCCGAACTGGACGGCGCGCTGGCCAAGGCGGACGGCATCGAACTGCGCCTGCCCTACAATTCCGACCCCATCGCACGCGAACGGATCAACAAGGGCGAGATGGACTATCTCGACATGCACCTGAGCCAGGTGGCGCCGATGGCCTGGCAGGGGTTCCTGGGAGCGCTCGACGTCGCGGTGGTCGAAGTGACCGCGATCCGGCCCGACGGTTCGCTGGTGCCCTCCTCGTCGGTCGGCAACAACAAGACCTGGCTCGATCGCGCCGACGCGGTCATCCTCGAGGTCAATTCGTGGCAGAACCCCGCGCTGGAGGGCATGCACGACATCTACTACGGCACCGCGCTTCCGCCGCATCGCGTGCCGATCCCGCTGGTCCGACCCGACGACCGCATCGGCCAGGCGACGCTGCGCTGCGATCCCGCCAAGATCGTCGCCATCGTCGAGACCGACGCGCCCGACCGCAACCTGCCCTTCACCGCACCCGACGCCAGCGCGCTGGCGATCGCGGGGAACATCATCGAGTTCCTCAGCCACGAGGTCGCCCAGGGCCGGTTGCCCGCGTCGCTGCTGCCGCTGCAGTCGGGCGTGGGCAATATCGCCAACGCCGTGCTGACCGGGCTTGTCGACGGCCCATTCCACGACCTGACCGCCTATACCGAAGTGATCCAGGACGGCATGCTCGACCTGATCGACGCGGGCCGCCTGCGCATGGCCTCGGCCACTGCGTTTTCGCTGAGCCCCGAGGCGGCGGAGCGGATCAATGCCGAGATGCACCGCTACGCCAGCCGCATGATCCTGCGCCCGCAGGAGATCAGCAACCACCCCGAACTGATCCGGCGCCTTGGCTGCATCGCCATGAACGGGCTGATCGAAGCCGACATCTACGGCAACGTCAACTCGACCTGCGTGATGGGCAGCCGCATCCAGAACGGCATCGGCGGCTCGGGCGATTTCGCGCGCAACGCCTACGTCTCGATCTTCATGACCCCCTCGATCGCCAAGGGCGGCGCGATCTCGGCGATCGTCCCGCAGGCGGCACACGTCGATCACATCATGCAGGACGTGGCGGTGCTCGTCACCGAACGGGGCCTCGCCGATCTGCGCGGCCTGCCCCCGCGCAAGCGCGCCGCGCTGGTGATCGAGAATTGCGCGCACCCGCTCTACCGCGATGCACTGCGGGACTATTACGACCGCGCCTATCACGGGTCCTACGGCAAGCATGCTCCCTCGCTGCCCAGCGAGGCGCTGTCGTGGCACCAGCGGTTTATCGACACGGGCACGATGCTGCCGGGGTGACGCCGGGCAGCCTTGTCCCGGGGTCGCCCCCGGGGCGCAGCGTTGACGGCGCCCATTGCGAGGCAACGCCTGAAGTACATCCCCCAGGTCCCGCATCAAGTCAGGGACGACGAGACTACACCTGCCGCAAATGACGGCCCCGTCACACTGGA
Organism: Novosphingobium sp. BL-52-GroH; assembly: GCF_044813085.1. Lineage (NCBI taxonomy): Bacteria > Pseudomonadati > Pseudomonadota > Alphaproteobacteria > Sphingomonadales > Sphingomonadaceae > Novosphingobium > Novosphingobium sp. BL-52-GroH. Next base: position 850,397 of record NZ_CP171149.1, read on the forward strand.
CTCAACGCATGGCCGAACCTATATACCGGTCGGTATGAAATGCTCGGCACCCTCTGAGGTCGCGACCGCGACCCGCGGCCGCCCCCGCGAATTCGATCCCGACGAAGCCCTTGCGGCCGCGCTTCGGGTATTCTGGACTCGCGGCTATGAGGGCGCCTCAATGGCCGAGCTGACCGAGGCCATGGGCATCACCAAACCCAGCCTCTACGCCTGTTTCGGCAACAAGGAGGCCTTGTTCCGCAAGGCGCTCGACCTCTACGAGCGCGACAAGCTCGACTATATCGGCAAGGCGCTCGAGGCTCCCACCGCGCGTGGCGTGGCGGAGCGTTTGCTCAATGGAGCCTTGGCGACTCACTGCGGATCGAACGACCCCCACGGATGCCTCGGCGTCATCAGTTCGGTCGCCTGCACCAACGAAGTGGATTCGATCCGCGAACATGTCATCGCCCGGCGCGTCTCATCCGAGGCCGCGCTCGTCGAACGCTTCGAGCGCGCGACGGCGGAGGGCGACCTTCCCGGCGGTGTCGATCCCAAGTCCCTCGCCAGTTGCCTGACCACCGTGCTTCAGGGCCTGTCAGTCAAGGCGCAGGGCTGCGCCTGCCCGACCGAGCTTCAGGGCACTGTCGACGCCTTCCTCGCAATCTGGCCCAGCAAGTGACGGCTCCGTCTTCCCGGACCTGACCCGGGGCGACGATATGCCATCGGCGGCATCTTCGCACTTGCGGAAAATTTTTCGTTCAACTGGCGTTCAGCCCTTGAAAAGCGCTTCCCAGACCTAATTTACCGGTCGGTACAGAAAGCCGCTTGACCTAAACCCACGCTGAATATATACCGCTTGGTATAGAAAGAAGCCACCTGACTCGCCGCCAAAACGGCATCGGATGGTCTCCCGCGACCGACGACCCTTACCGGCCGGCGATCGCAGCCGCACACCTTAGCAGGTAGCGGCACCATGAAAGCAACTGGCTGTCGCCCGTCCGGACATGCGTGTCCGGCGTCGGTCGACTGCATCCGAATCCTTCCGGCTGCCCCGAGCCGGAAGTCGCCCCGGCGTGCGCCCCCCCCCCCCCCGTCCCGGGCGTGCGCCGGGGCATACACTCAGGAAGGAGCACGAGACATGGCCTTCATCGACTTCGCCGATGCCGCGCACCAGATGGTCCCCGCCGTCAGCAAGACCGCCGCGCCCAGCGCCGCGGCTCCCCTTTCCGCGCTCGAACGGCGCATCGTCGCCCTCGCCCGTCACGACGGCCTCGATACGCTGCGCCCCCGGCGCAAGCGGGGCTGGCTGGCCCGGCTGATTCTGGGCCCGACGCCGCCTTCCGCCATGCTTGCCAACGAGCAGCTCGAAGCGCTGCGCCGTCTCGCGGTGCGCGCCTGGCAGCAGGGCTACACTCTTCCCGTCTCGGCGCTGAAGGAGGCCCGCGCGGCCGGCTACAGCGAAACCAAGATCGGTGCCGTCATCGACACCATCAACCAGTCCCGCACCCCTTTCCGAAGGCTTGCCGCATGAATCTCGCCACCTCCCTCGAAATCCCGTCCGAGTACGCTCGCGACACCCAGGTCCGCACCGTGGACGCCACGCGACCCTCGCGCCGGATGCCCATGGCGATCGGTGCGCTGGCGCTGGTCGCCGTCGCCGGGCTCGGCTGGAAGTTCCTCGCCGCACCCGAACCCGCCAGCGCGCTGCCGCCCGCGGCGGTAGTGCAGGTCGCCCAGCCGCTGGTGCGAGAAGTCAACCAGTGGGACGACTACGTCGGCCGCTTCGCTCCCAGCAAGACGGTCGAGGTACGCCCGCGCGTCTCGGGCGCGATCACGCAGATCCTGTTCAAGGACGGCGACTACGTGCAAGCCGGACAGGCGCTGTTCGTGGTCGACCAGCGCCCGTACCGCGCCGCGCTCGCCGAAGCGCAGGCCGACGCGGCATCGGCCAGTGCCGCCCTGTCGCTCGCCCGCTCCGACTACAGCCGCGTCGCCGGGCTCTCCGGGGACGAGGCGATGGCCGCCAGCGAGGTCGACCAGCGCCGCTCGCGGGTGCGCGCCGCCGAAGCGGCGCTCGCCGCCGCGCAGGCGCGCGTGCGCACCCGCGCGCTGGACGTCGAGTTCGCCACCGTGCGCGCGCCGATCTCGGGCCGCGTGTCCGACCGCCGCGTCGATGCGGGCAACCTCGTCTCGGGCGACAACGGCGCCAATGCGACGCTGCTGACGACGATCAACTCCGTCGATCCGATCTACTTCACCTTCGACGCGTCGGAATCGCTGTTCCTCAAGACCCAGCGCGATCGCGCCGACAATGCCGCGGCAGGAGCCATCGAAGTGCGCCTGCAGGACGAGGCGGACTATCGCTGGAAGGGCCGCCTGGACTTCACCGACAACGGGCTCGACCCGCGGTCGGGCACGATCCGGGTGCGCGCCAGCCTTGCCAATCCGAACGGGTTCCTGACGCCGGGCATGTTCGGCAACATGCGTCTTGCCAGCGGCGGTACGACCAAGGCCATGCTGGTGCCCGACGCGGCCGTGCGGTCGGACCAGACTCGCAAGGTCGTGATGATCGTGGGCAAGGACGGCACCGTCGCCAGCCGCCCGGTCGAACTGGGCCCGCTGGTGGGCGACTTGCGTGTGGTGCGCAACGGCTTGCGACCAGGCGACGCGGTCGTTGTCTCGAACTACCAGGCGGCGATCGCCGGCAGCCACGTCCAGACCAAGCCAGGCAGGATCACGGCCGACGCCAAGGTGGGCCAGGCACAGGCACCGGTCGAGCAGTCGGCGGCTCAGGCGACACTGGCGAACTGATAAAGATCGTCGTCCCGGCGAAGGCCGGGGCCGTGGGCGATACGTCGGGCGATAGCTCGGGTTGAGCCACCGCCGCACAGCGCGGCCCCAGCCGAAAGCAGGGCGCGGCGCTGGCCACGGTCCCGGATCAGGTCCGGGACGACGCAACAATCCAATCTCCCCCCGCGCCAACCGGCGCGCCGGAACGCCTGCGCGTGGCCCTGCCGCACGCCCGCCCCGACGCGCGCCTTCAAGGGCCACTTCCATGCGACTATCCCGCTTCTTCATCGACCGCCCGATCTTCGCGGGCGTCATCGCCGTCATCATCACCGTGATCGGCGCCTTCGCCTTCATCGGCCTGCCGATCAGCCAGTATCCCGACGTCGTACCGCCCACCGTCTCCGTGACCGCCCAGTACCCGGGCGCCTCGGCCGAGACCGTAGCCGACACCGTCGCCTCTCCGATCGAACAGGAGATCAACGGCGTCGACGATATGCTCTACATGGACTCGCAGTCCACCGGCGACGGCAAGGTCACGATCACCGTCACCTTCAAGATCGGCACCGACCTCGATGCCGCGCAAGTGCTGGTGCAGAACCGCGTCGCGGTCGCCACCCCGCGCCTGCCCGAAGAAGTGCAGCGCATGGGCGTGGTCACCAAGAAAGCCTCGCCCGACTTCCTGATGGTGGTCAACCTCCAGTCGCCCGACGGCACCTATGACCGCGACTACCTGTCGAACTACGCGCTCACCCAGGTCAAGGACCGGCTGGCACGCATCGAAGGCGTGGGCGACGTGGTGCTCTACGGCGCGCGCGATTACGGCATGCGTATCTGGATCGACCCGGGCCGCGCCGCGCAGATGAACCTCACCGCCGGCGAGATCGTCGCGGCGCTGCGCGCCCAGAATGTCCAAGTCTCGGCTGGCGCCATCGGCGCGCCGCCGTTCGACAAGGGCAACGCGTACCAGGTCGGCGTCGAGCTGCAGGGCCGTCTCGCCGATCCGCAGCAGTTCTCGGACGTCGTGATCCGCACTGATGCCGACGGCCATCAGGTCCGCGTGCGCGACGTCGCCCGCGTGGAACTGGGCGCGCAGGACTACAACACCAACACCTACCTTTCGGGCAAGCCCACCGTCGTCATGGCGGTGATGCAGCGCCCCGGCTCCAACGCGCTAGGCACCGCCAAGCTGATCCGCTCCGAGATGGACATGCTCCAGGCCAAGTTCCCCAAGGGCCTGGAATACTCGGTGATCTACAATCCCACCGAGTTCATCGGCCAGTCGATCGACGCGGTCTACCACACGCTGTTCGAGGCGGTGATCCTCGTCGTCCTGGTCATCCTGGTGTTCCTCCAGAACTGGCGCGCCGCGATAATCCCGATCATCGCCATCCCCGTCTCGCTGATCGGCACCGCCGTGATGCTGGCCGCGGTCGGCTACTCGCTCAACAACCTCTCGCTGTTCGGCCTCGTGCTGGCGATCGGCATCGTCGTCGACGATGCGATCGTCGTGGTCGAGAACGTGGAACGCTACATCGAGGAGGGGCTGACCCCGCTCGAAGCCGCCCGCCGCTCGATGGACGAGGTCTCGGGCGCGCTCGTCGCCATCGTCCTGGTGCTCTGTGCGGTATTCGTGCCGACGCTGTTCATCGACGGGATCTCGGGCGCCTTCTACCAGCAGTTCGCCGTCACCATCTCGACCGCGACGGTCCTCTCGCTGATCCTTTCGCTAACCCTCTCGCCCGCGATGGCCGCGATCCTGCTGCGCCACCGCGAACGCGTGGCCGACGACGCCCCGCGCTGGCGCCGCGTGCTGCAATCGGCGAGCGACCGCTTCAATCGCGGCTTCGACCGCATGAGCGACGGCTATGCCCGCCTCACCGGCCGCCTCGTCGTCCTGCCTGCACGCATGATGGCGATCTACGGAGCGCTCATCGCCGCCACCGTGGGCCTGTTCTGGGCGACGCCGACCGGCTTCGTTCCGCAGCAGGACCAGGGCTACTTCCTCGCCGCCATCTTCCTGCCCTCGGGCGCCTCGCTCGAGCGGACGGACAAGGTGACACAGGAAGTCGCCAGGAAGCTGCTTCCGATCACCGGCATTCGCGGCGCGGTGATGTTCGCCGGTCTCCACGGCCCGTCACGCACCGCATCACCGGATTCGGCCGCCATCTACTTCCCGTTCAAGAGCTTCGAGGAGCGCAAGAAGCTGGGTGTCACCTATGCCGACATCATGGCCAAGGCGGGTGAGGCGATCAAAGGCTACGACAAGGCGACGATCTACCTGCTGCCGCCGCCGACCATCAACGGCATCGTCCCCGCCGGCGGCTACCGCATGATGGTGGAGGACAACGAAGGCCGCGGCTATGGCGAGCTTGCCAAGGCCACCGGCGGCATGATCGCCAAGGCCAACGAGGCGAAGGGTCTGGCACAGGTCTACACCCTGTTCGACCAGAACGTGCCGCGCGTCTTCGCCGACGTCGACCGCCGCAAGGCCGACCTGCTCGGCGTGCCGCCCGAGCGCGTCTTCGAGGCCCTGCAGGTCTATCTCGGCTCATCGTTCGTCAACGACTTCAACCTGCTGGGCCGCACCTACCGGGTCACCGCGCAGGCCGACCAGGGCAGCCGCGGCTCCATCTCGGACATCGCCAACCTCAAGACCCGCTCCAACTCCGGCGCGATGGTGCCGATCGGCTCGGTCGCCACCTTCCAGGACAAGACCGGACCCTACCGCGTGGTGCGCTACAACCTGCACCCGGCGATCGAGGTCGACGGCAACGTCGCCCCCGGCTACTCGACCGGACAGGCGCTCTCGACCATGGAAAACGTCGCCGAAGCCAACCTGCCCGCCGGCTACAGCCACGAATGGACGGGTATCGCCTACCAGCAGACCACCGCCGGCAACACTGCGGGCGTCGTCTTCGGCATGGCGGTGCTGTTCGTCTTCCTCGTGCTGGCCGCGCAGTACGAAAGCCTGACGCTGCCGCTGGCGATCGTCCTGATCGTGCCGATGTGCCTGTTCGCCGCCATGCTGGGCGTGAACTTCCGGGGCATGGACAATAATATCCTCACCCAGATCGGCCTCGTCGTGCTGATCGCGCTGGCGGCCAAGAACGCGATCCTCGTGGTCGAGTTCGCCAAGCAGGCCGAGGAGGAACGCGGCATGTCGCCGGTGGAGGCAGCGATCTACGCCGCGCGCACCCGCTTGCGCCCGATCCTGATGACCAGCTTCGCGTTCATCCTCGGCGCCGTGCCGCTGGTGATCGCGCAGGGCGCCGGCGCCGAACTGCGCCAGGCGCTGGGAACGGCAGTGTTCTTCGGGATGACCGGCGTCACCGGCTTCGGGCTGCTGTTCACGCCGACCTTCTACGTCGTGTGCCGCAACCTGGGCGACAAGCTGGCCCGCCGCCGGGGCAAGCCCACCCCGGATCACGGCCATGGCCACGCACTGCAGCCGGCGGAATGAGCCTGTCGAAGCAAGCCCCCGTCCACTCCGTCCGTAGCGGCGGAAGCAAAGGACAATTCGAGATGATGAAGCATACCCCCGCCTTCACCTTCGGCGCGGCCCTCCTCGCCGCCACCGCCCTCTCCGCCTGTGCGGTCGGGCCCGACCATGTCGCCCCCGCCCCGCCGGCCTCGGCGATGGCGCCCTTCGTCGGCGTGCAGTCGGCCGAAGTCACCACCGCCGCTCCCGACGACCACTGGTGGCGCCTGTATCACGACCCGGTGCTCGACAGCCTCGTCGCCGATGCGCTGGCCGCCAACACCGACGTGCGCGTGGCCCTCGCGCGGATCGAGCGGGCCCGGCCCTCGCTGCGCGGATCGAAGTCGGACGCGTTGCCGCAGACCTCGTTCTCGGCTTCCGGGACCTATGGCCGGGTCTCCGAAAGCCAGGTCCTGCCGGGCTACGACCGCGAAGGGCGCCGCGTCGACGGCGGCCTTTCGGTGGGTTACGAACTGGACCTGTTCGGCCGGGTGAAGCGTGGCATCGAAGCCTCGCGCGCCGACCTCGACGCCGCGCGCGAGGATGCCGACGCCGTCCGCGTGACGGTGGTGGCCGACACCGTGCGCGCCTATGTCGACGCGACCAGCGCGGGCGAGCAGATCGAGGTCGCCGAACACACCGTCGACCTGCTCTCCACCTCCGAGCGGATCACCAATGCCCGCTTCGAGCGCGGCCTCAACCAGAAGCTCGACGTGCTGCGCGTGACCCAGCTTCGCGAGGCGCAGGCGGCCGCGATCCCGACGCTGGAGGCCCGCCGCGATGCCGCGCTGTTCCGCCTCGCCGTGCTCACCGGCCGCACGCCGCAGGACCTGCCCGAGGCGGTGATCGCGCGCACTACGACCCCCGACGTCGGCCGGCCGATCCCGGTGGGCGACGGCGCCACCCTGCTCGCCCGCCGCCCCGACGTGAAGGCGGCCGAGCGCCGCCTTGCCGCCGACACCGCGCGCATCGGCGTGGCGACGGCGGACCTCTATCCGAAGATCACGCTGGGTGGCTCGATCGGCACTACAGCGGTCGGCGCCACCGAGGTGTTCGGCGGCGGCCCCTTGCGCTGGCTGCTGGGGCCGATGATCTCCTGGGCCTTCCCCAACCAGGAAGCGATCCGCGCCCGCATCGGGGGCGCACGAGCCGACGCCAAGGCCGACCTCGCGACGTTCGACGGCACGGTCCTGCGCGCGCTGGGCGAGACTGAAACCGCGCTTTCGGCCTACCGCAACGCCCTGCTGCGCAAGGACCGCCTCGCCGCCTCGCGCGATGCCGCCAACCGCGCCGCCAACGTCGGCCTTGCCCGGCAGAACCGGGGCGAGATCGATTCGCTGGCGGTACTGGATGCACAGCGCACGCTGGCGCAGGCCGAAGCCGATTCCGCTGCCGCCACCCGCGACGTGGCCTTCGCGCAAGTCGACCTGTTCCGCGCGCTGGGCGGGACGTGGGAGTGACGTAAAGTCCACCCAACCACCCCGTTACCCTGGACTCGTTGCAGGGTGGCGGGGTGTGTCATAGCTTTCGCGCCCGATTGCCCATCACTCTGCCCCCAAGGCGGAAAACTGTCGATATTTGTATACTTCGCCGGATGCTCTCGGGCTCGAAGTGCGATAACGATGGAGCAGGTGGCACGAACAGGGAGGCAGTTTTGTCGAAAGCCAGCGACCAGGCCTATCTCGAGCTGCGCGGGCGCATCCTTTCAGGCGACCTCGCGCCCGGCACCCAGCTCAAGGAAGAGGAGCTGGCGACGATCTGCGGCGTCTCTAGAACCCCGGTGCGCGACGCGATCCGCCGGCTGGAGACCGAACTGTTCGTGCGCCGCACCGACAGCCAGCGCTCGTTCGTCGCCGAATGGACGCTGGAAGACATCGAGGAAGTCTTCACCTTGCGCGGGATGCTGGAAGGCTATGCCGTGCGCCGCGCCGCGCTGCGCGCCGACAAGGCGCAAGTTGCAAGGCTGAAGGCCATCAACGAGGACTTGCGCGAGGTGCTTGCTGCCGCCACGCTCGACGTCCAGGCCTATCTCGCCTGCAACGCCCGATTCCACTCGCTGATCCTCGAGATCGCCGCCTCCGACCGCCTGGCGGCGCTGCTTGGCCGGCTGGTGATGCAGCCGGTCGTCCAGCAGACCGCGATGGCCTACAGCCGCGAGCAGCTGGGCCGCAGCTACAGCGAGCATACCGAGATCACTGCCGCACTGGCGCAGGGCGATCCCGACTGGGCCGAAGCCCTGATGATCGCCCACATCCGCCGCGCCCTCCACGCCCGGCTCAAGCCGGCGGAAGGCTGAGAGAGCGGGTCGGGCCGCCGCGCCTCGGTGGCCCACGGCAAGCCATCGACTCAAGTATACCCCGTGGTCCCGGGTCGAGCCCGGGATCACGGTGGGCTTCAGATCGCCTGGCGCGAGCACAAATCGGCTATGTCCTCCGCCGACAGGCCGAGCAGGTCGCCGTAGACTTCGGCGTTGTCCTGCCCGATCTCCAGTGGAGCGCGGCGACGGACCGACGAGGGCGTGTCGGACAGCTTGGGGAAGGCGTTCTGCATCTGGAACTTGCCCCAGCGCGGATGGTCGACCTCGACCAGCGCCTCGCGGGCGGCAAAATGCGGATCGGCAAGCATTTCGGGCGCCCGGAAGATCTTGCCGGCGGGGACCGAGAACTCGATCATCTTCGCTTCGAGTTCCTCGACCGTCAGCGTGCGAGTCCACTGGGCGATGATCTCGTCCAGTTCGCGCAAGTTGTTGCCGCGCGCGACGTGGGTGGCATAGCGTTCGTCGGTTGCGAGGTCGGGGCGGCCCATCGCATCGCACAGGCGACGGAACACCGCGTCTTGGTTGGCGCCGATGAGGTATTCGCCGTCGCTGGTGGGATAGACGTTCGAGGGCGAGACGCCTTCGAGGATCGAGCCGGTGCGCTGGCGGATGTGCTCGGAGACCATGTACTCGGGCACCAGGCTCTCCATCACCTGCAGCACGGCCTCGTAGAGCGCGCTGTCGACGACCTGGCCCTTGCCGGTGCGCTCGCGGGCGTGGAGCGCGGCAAGCGCGCCCATGCAGCCGTAGGTCGCGGCCAGGCTGTCGCCGATCGAGACGCCCATGCGCGAAGGCGCGCGGTCGGGATCGCCGACGATGTAGCGCCAGCCGCCCATCGCCTCGCCGATGCCGCCGAAGCCGGCGCGGGTGGAGTAAGGCCCGGTCTGCCCGTAGCCGGACACGCGCACGATGATGAGGCGCGGGTTGATCTCGTGCAGGACGTCGGGACCCAGGCCCCACTTCTCCATCGTGCCGGGCTTGAAGTTCTCGATCAGGATGTCGGCATGGGCGACGAGCTTGCGCACGATCTCCTGGCCCTCGGCGATGCGCAGATTGACGCTGACCGACTTCTTGTTGCGCGCGACGACTTCCCACCACAGCTTGGCCTCGCCGTGGCCCCAGTTGCGCATCGGATCGCCGCCGCCTTTGCCGTCGACCTGCGGCGGTTCGACCTTGATGACTTCGGCGCCCATGTCGCCCAGCAACTGGCCGCAGAACGGCCCCGCGATGAGCTGGCCCAGTTCGAGCACGCGGATTCCAGCCAGCGCTCCTTCATTCGTCATTCGATAGTCTTCCTGCAGATTTGCCATTCCGGCTCAAATTACCATTTGGGCTGGCGCGGCGCGTCCAGGCCCGTTTCGGCGAGGCACGAGGCCCGCAGGTCCTCGATCGTCCCGCCATGGTTGAAGGTCGGCAGTGGACCGGTGCGCGCAGCAGTCATCTCTGCGCGCAGTGCCTGGGTGCCATCGGCATCGACCCCGCCCGCGCCGTCGATCACCACGCCATAGGCGCGCGCACCTTCCACCGTGACGAGGCCCTGGCCGATCTCCTTGGCGACAAGCGCCGGATCGCGCTCCAGCGGGTCGCCCCAGCCGCCGCCACCCCAGGTGATGAAGTGAAGGATGTCGTCGGCTTCGACCGCGAGTTGCTCCAGCTTGTTGGCGACGATGACCTGGGTGCCGTCGGCCTTTTCCAGGATCTTGCGCGCCCGGCCGCCCGGATCGCCACCGTTGACACCCCAGGGCTTGGTGAACCAGCGGTCGTCGTGGATGGCGATGGTGCCCGGTTCGAGGAACCGGTAGCTCATGCGGATGCCGTTGCCGCCGCGATGGAGGCCAGCGCCGCCGCTGTCGGGCTCGGTCTCGTAGCGCTCGATCACCAGCGGGAAGTAGCGTTCGAGGAACTCGTTGGGGACGTTGGTGAAGCCCGGCCACAGCGAATGCCCGTCGGGTCCGTCGCCCAGCGGCCGACCCGGAATGCCGCCGAAGCCGATCTGGAAGAGCTGGAACCACTCGCCCGCCTTGTCGGTGCCGGCATAGAACAAGTGCGGGCTCGACGAGAAGCCGGCGGCGTTGAGGAATTCCGGCGTCTTCTGGCCAAGCAACCCGCCCAGGATGTCGAAGATGCGGCCCAGCGCATGGGTGCGACCCGAGAGCGCGGCGGGATAGTTCGGCTTGAGGAGCGAACCTTGCGGAATGCGCACCTCGATCAGGTCGTAGAACCCGTCGTTGAACAGGATCTGGGGGTCGAAGACCATGATCATGTAGATGCCGAAGAACATCTTGAACATGTTCTCGTTGAGGTAGAAATTGATCGAGGCAGGGCTCTGCGGATCGGTCCCCTGGAAATCGAGGATCACCTTGTCGCCCTCGCGCCACATCGTGCATTCGATGCGGTAGGGGCCGAAGCCCATGCCGTCGTCGCAGATGTAGTCGGTGAAGCCGACCTTCTCCTCGCTGACCGCACTCGAGAGCAGATGCTTCATCGCGCGGTAGTTGCGCGCCAGCAGCTCATTCGTGGCGGACACGTACGTATCTACCCCGAAGCGCGTCGCCATCTCCAGGATGCGGCGCGAGGCGACACGGCACGATGCGATCAGCGCGTTGAGGTCGGCCGCGCACCAGTCCGGCTTGCGCGACTGGTGAAGCACCAGCTTGACGAGGTCGTCGTTGTACTCGCCCTTGCGGTAGATCTTCACCGGCGGGATGCGCACACCTTCCTCGAAGATCGAGTGGGCGTCGATCGGCATCGAGCCGGGGACTTTGCCGCCGATGTCGGACTGGTGCCCGAACATCGACGTGTAGGCGAGCAGCCGGCCGTCTCGGTAGACCGGCATCAGCACCATCCAGTCGTTCGAATGGCTGATCGCGCCCTCGACCGAATAGGGATCGGACAGGAGGAACACGTCGCCCTCCTCCACGGTGCCGTCGTAACCCTTGAGGAAGCCGTCGATGAAGCTTCCGAACTGGCCGACGATCATGCGGCCTTCGTGGTCGGCGATCATCGGGAAGGCGTCGCCCTGCTCGCGGATGCCCGGCGACATGGCGGTGCGCACAAGTGTCGCGTCCATCTCGATGCGGGTATTGCGCAGCGCGTTCTCGATCACTTCGAGCGTGACCGGGTCGATCTCCCTGGCGGCGTAAGCCGCAGGCGTGGTCTCTATGATCCTGGCAGGCATGGCACTCGCTCCTTCAGGCCAGGTTGATGAGGATGTTGCCGAGGGCATCGACGGTGGCGATGCAGTCGGCCTCGATCAGCGTGGTGGAATCCATCTCGACGACGATCGCAGGGCCCGGAATCCGGTCGCCCTGCAGCAGCTTGGCGCGGTCGTAGATGGCGCCCTGCTTCATCTCCCCGTCCATCCACATCTGATGGTCAGCGATCTTCGCGGCCGAGGGATCGCCGGTGCCTACCGGCAGCTCGGCGGCAGGCAGGCTGGTCTCGATGCCCAGCGCCACGGCGCGCAGGTTCACGATTTCGTGCAGGGTATCCATGTTGAAGGTGAAGAGACGGCGGTGCTCCTCGTCGAAACGAGCGCGAATGCCTTCGAGGCCTTCGGCCGAAAGGCGCGCCGGATCGATCGAGAGCGGCACTTCGAACGCCTGGCCCTGGTAGCGCACGTCGATCTCGAACTGGCTGGCGATCTCGGCCTCGGGCACGCCTTCGGCGATCAGTTCGTCCCTGATCTGTGTCGCCATCTGTTCGAGGATCGCGAGGACTTCCGCCTCGTCGGTATCGACCATGCGCTTGGAGAACGAGCGCGCGGTCTCGGTGCGCATGCGCGTGGTCGCGTCGCCCAACGCGCACAGCACGCCCGGACCGACCGGCGAGACAGCGGGCCACGATCCCATCAGGCGCGCCACCGAGTTGACGTGGAGCGGCCCGGCGCCACCGAAGCCCATCAGCGCGAACTCGCGCGGATCGTAGCCCTGCTGCACGGAGATCATCCGCAGCGCGCCGAACATGTTCTCGTTGACGATGTCGATGATTCCGCGCGCGGCTTCCATCAGGCCGATGCCGAGGCGGTCGGCGATCGTCTGCACCGCCTGGATCGAGCCTTCGCGGTCGAGCTTGAAAGTGCCGCCCAGCAGTGCTTCGGGGAGATACCCCAGCACCACGTTGGCGTCGGTCACGGTCGGCAGGGTGCCGCCCTTGCCGTAGGCCACCGGCCCGGGCACCGCGCCGGCCGACTGCGGGCCGACGCGCAGTGCGCCGGTCAATTCGGGGACGTACGCGATCGAGCCGCCGCCCGCGCCCACCGTCTTGACGTCGAGCGCCGAGGCGCGGACCGAGAGGTGGCCGACTTCGGTGGTGCGCACCCGCCGCGCGTCGAGGTTCTCGATCAGCGCGACGTCGGTGGAGGTGCCGCCTACGTCGAGCGTCAGGATGTTCCTGAGCCCCGCGTTGCGCGCCACCCACAGCGCCCCGGTGACGCCGCCCGCCGGACCCGACATCAGCAGCGAAACGGGGTGCTCCTCGGACTTCTCCGAGGTCATCAGCCCGCCGTCGGAACGCAGCAGCGACAGCCGGCCCGCCATGCCGAGCGCGCGCAGTTTGGTGCGCAAGTTGGAGACGTAGCGGCTCACCACCGGGCGCACCGCGGCATTGGCGACGGTGGTGAGAGTGCGCTCGTATTCCTGCATCTCGGGCAGGACCTGATGGCTGAGCGAGACTGGAATGCCGGGCAGGATCTCGGCCGCCAGCTCGCCCACGCGCAGCTCGTGGGCACCGTTGAGGTAGCCGTTCATCAGGCTGACGGTCAGCGCCTCGACGCCCTGGTCCTTGAGCGTTTCGAGCGCGGCGCGGATGTCGGCGTCGTCGATCGGGCGGATTTCCTGCCCGTGCGCGCTCATCCGGCCCTTGATCTCGACGGTGTCCTCCAGCTTCGCCAGCGGTTCGGGCTTGGGCCAGACGATCCAGCCGGCCAGCCCGCCCGGCACGAAGCTGCGGGCGATCTGCATGATGTGGCGATAGCCCTCGGTGACGACGAGCCCGACCCGTGCGCCCTTGCCTTCCAGCACCGCGTTGGTCGCGACGGTGGTGCCGTGGAGGAACAAGTCGATGTCCGAAGCCGCGATCCCGGCCAGCGCGCAGACTGCCTCGGTCCCGGTGAGGATGCCGATCGAGCTGTCCTGCGGGGTCGAGGGCGTCTTGTGGCGCCAGAACCGGCCGCTGTCCTCGTCGAACAGGAGGAAGTCGGTGAAGGTGCCGCCCACGTCGACACCCAGACGATAACCCATCAGATTGACTCCTGGAGCGCTACGGCCGGAAAGTTGCCGGCGATCGAAACCATGCCGCGAAGCGGGCCGCCCATGACCCCTTCCATCCACCGCGAAGCCTCGATGATGCGGTCGAGGTCGAGGCCGGTGGCGATCCCCGAACGTTCGAACATGTAGACCACGTCCTCGGTCGGCACGTTGCCGGTGGCCTTGGGCGCGAAGGGGCAGCCGCCGAGGCCACCGAGGGAAGTATCGACCACACTGGCGCCCGCCGCCACCGCGATCCACGCGTTGGCAAGGCCGGTGTTGCGGGTGTTGTGGAAGTGCACGCGCACCGGGATCGGGCCGACTTCGGCGACGACCGCGCGTACCAGCGCATCGACCTGTCCCGGGGAGGCAACGCCGATGGTGTCGGCCAGCGCGATCTCGCGGGGGCCGGCCTCGGCCAGCGTGCGGGCCATGGCCACGACGTGCGCTGCCGAAACCTCGCCCTCGAACGGGCAGCCGAAGGCGGCGCCGATGGTCGCCTGACCGCCCTTGCCGGCGGCGATGGCGTTGCGCACGATCTCCGCGGCGATAGCGACCGATTCCGCGCTGGTCTGGCCTTGGTTGCGCATCGCGAACGTATCGGTGGCGACGCAGACCGCGCCAGCCTCGTCGATCCCGGCGGCTAGCGCCCGGTCGAGCCCCCGCTGGTTCATGACCAGGCCGATATAGGTGACGTCGTCGCGCCGGGGCAGCATCGCCACCAGTTCGTCGGTGCCCGCCATCTGCGGCACTTTCTTCGGGTTTACGAAGCTGCCGACCTCGATCCGCCGCGCACCGAAGGCGATCGAACGGGCGATCAGTTCCGCCTTGTCCTCCAGCGAGACGAGGACCTTCTCGTTCTGCAACCCGTCGCGCGGGGCGACCTCGACGATCTCGATGCCGCTCACCGGCCTTGCTCCAGCGAGCCGAGATAGGCGATGATAGCGTCTTCGGAGACGACGTCGGCGTACTTGGCGTTCATGTCGAAGAGGTTGGCCTCGTGCGGCCCGGGATGCCGGTCGCCGCAACCCTCGGCGACGACGGCGGTGCGGAAGCCGTGCGAGACCGAGTCGATGCAGCTCGCGCGCACGCAGCCGCTGGTCGACAGTCCGGTGAGGATCACCTGGTCGATCCCGCGCGCGGTCAGCGTGGAGGCGAGCGACGTGCCGAAGAAGGCGCTGGGGTACTGCTTGGACAGGACGATTTCGTCCGCGTGGGGCACGAGCCCTTGCGGCCAGGCGCCCATCGGGCTGCCCGCCTCGAACGCGCGCAGGGCCGGCACCTTCTCGAAGAAGCGCCCCCCGTCGACACCGCCGGAATGATAGACCACGTTGGTCAGGATCACCGGCACGCCGGCTGCGCGCGCCGCTTCGCGCACGCGCAACGCGGATGCCAGCGCTTCCTCGACACCGGCGTAGAGCGGGCTTTCGGGCGCGAAGTAGGCTTCCACGAAATCGATGAGGATCAGCGCGGGCGAGCGCCCGAAGCCGGCTTTGCCGCCGAACGCGACAGCATAGTTCTCTTTCAGCGCATCGTCACTCATTGCCCGTCCCGGCTCCCATCGAACGTTGCGGGCCGTCTGCCCGCGAAGGCAGTGACCCCACCGAATCCCGGCATGATCGCCCGCATTATGGGCTCACTTTAGTATACAAATTCGGGAGCCGTCAACCGTGCTGGTCAGCCTCCCTCGTTCAAAGGCGCATATATGCTCCGCGAAAGAGCAAGAGGTCGGCCGTTTCCTCGGGAAACCGCGCAAATCCATATTGGTATGCAAATTATTCGGATAACCTACAAAATATCCGCATAACGAAACAGCCTCGCGACACCTCCACGACGCAGTGATTGTCGCATTGCCCCGTTGCTTGCGGAACAACATCATGGTGCCTTCCCATCCACGATTTCGCGCAACATGCCCGAAAGGACCGGATGGACCTCCCCCTCGCCACGAGCCTGATCGACGGTGCTCCAGGCCGCGCCCAGCGCGGCCACCGGATCGAGGTGATCGACCCTGCCGCCGAGCTTGCCCCGTGCGAACTGGCGAAGGCGGATGCAGCCGCCGTCGCACGCGCGGTCCGCTCCGCCCGCCGCGCCTTGGCGGCGCACTGATCGTCCCGCGCACGTTCCCGTGCGTCCAGCATCAAGACGCGCGACCCCGATGCGGCTAGGGTGCCGGCGATGCCCCAAGGAGGTCCTGCATGAGTGTCGCCGAAATCCCGTCCCCCGTCCTGACCGTGGCCGCCTGGCGCGGCGACAAGCTGATGGAGGGGCAGGACTGGGTCTATGAACTCGACGCGGCCCAGATCGCCGAACTGGAGGAACTGGGCAAGCGCTTCCTCGATGCCGATCCCGACTTGCGCTTCGTCCAGGCCGAGGAATACCCGCTCGACGCCTGCGCCGATGCCGTGCAATCGTGGCGCGAGGACGTCGATTTCGGGCGCGGCTTCGTGCTGGTCCGGGGCCTTCGGTCCGATTACTATTCGGACGCTCTGTCCTCGGCGATCTACTACGTGCTGGGCCTGCACATGGGCGATGCCATCCGCCAGAACGAGATGGGCGACCTGCTCGACCACGTCTACGCCACGTCGGACAAGACCATGGACGATCCCACCGCGCTCTCGTCCAAAGTCCGCGACAAGCTGGTCTACCACTCCGACAGCTCGGACATCGTCGCGCTGATGTGCCTGCGCGGAGCGAAGGAAGGCGGGCTGTCCTGCCTCGTCTCGGGGGCGGAAATCTACAACGAGATCCTGCGCCGCCGCCCGGACCTGGCACACCTGCTGCTCGAACCGTTCAACTGGGACTGGCGCCGGCAGGACCACAACGCGCCGGCGGACACCTACACCTCCCCGGTGGTGAGCGTGGAGGACGGCGTGTTCTCGATGTACGCAGGCTCGCTCTACATCCTGACCGCCCAGGAATATCCCGGCGTGCCCAAGCTGACCGAGGACCAGATCGAAGTGCTGCGCCTCTTCGACGAGATCACCTACGAGCCCGGCATGGCCATCGCGATGGACTTCCGCCCGGGCGACATCCAGTGGCTATCGAACTACGCCGCGCTTCATTCGCGCACCATATTCGAGGACTGGCCCGAACCCCAGCGCAAGCGCCACCTCCTACGGCTGTGGCTGTCGAGCAAGACCGATCGGCCGGTGGTGCCGGGCTTCGGCAAGAACGGCGTCGTCCAGCACCGCTCCGAGCATCGCGAAGGTACGGAACATCCCGAGGCGCGATTCAGCATCCGCACGATGTCGGTGCCGCGGCTGATTTCGTAGGGACGAATTCCTGCAGAATTGAAGGCTGGACTTTCAAAGGGGCGGCCGGGATTAAGGCGAGATGCGTTCTGCGATGATCCTGGCCGCCGCCTGCGGCCTCACCCTTGCGGGCCTCCCCGCCTATGCCGCTCCAGCCCCGTCCCCTGCCCGCTCCGGCGTCTGGGCCGGGGCATGGGGCTATGCCCCGGCCGACGCCTCGGCCAGCGAGCCCGAGACGCCGCCGGGCACGTATCGCTACCGCGTTCGCCTGACCCAGGCGGGCGATGCCCTGCAGCTCACCTTCAGCAATGCCGAAGGCGCCTCCCCCCTCGCCATCGCTTCGGCAAGCATCGCAAGTCCGGCCGGGGCGGTCGGCACCGACCCCCTGCCCCACACGGTGCATCCGCTCACGTTCTCGGGTAACCACGCGGTCGCTCTGCCCAAGGGCCATGCGGCGATCAGCGATCCGCTGGTGGTGCCGGTGGCGAACGGCCAAGACCTGATCGTCAGCGTCACGTTTTCCACCCCGACGCGGCTTGCCTGGACCAACCTCGGCCTCGAGATGGCCTTTGCTCCCGCCACGCCGAACGCACCCTTCACGCCCGTCAAGGCTCGCACGTTCCTCTCGCTCGTCTCGGTCCGCGCACCGGTGGCCCCATGCACGGTGGTCGCCTTCGGGGATTCGATCACCGACGGTTTCCTCGGCCTCTCCCCCCAGACACGCGGCTGGCCCGGACGCCTCGCCGAGCGCATGGCGCAGTTGCCCGCAAGCCGGCGCTGCGGCGTGGTCAACATGGGCATCAGCGGCAACCGAGTGCTGCGCCCGGGCCGAGCCACATCCGCGCTCGACCGCTTCTGGCGCGACGTGGCGAGCGTGCCCAACGTCACCCACGTGATCTTCCTCGAAGGCATCAACGACATCGGTGCGAGCGGCAGCGGTGCCGATGCAGTCACGCCCGAAGACCTGATCCGCGGTTACCGCCAGTTCGTGGCCCGCGCCCATGCGCTGGGGATCAAGGTGATCGGCGGCACTATCACGCCGGCGTTGCACGCGGGATACATGTCGCCCGCCAAGGAGGCCACGCGCACGGCGGTGAACACGGCGATCCGAACCGGCAGGCTGTTCGACGGCGTGGTCGATTTCGACGCAGCGGTACGCAATCCCGCCGCCCCCGCCGACTTGCGCCCCGACTTCGATCCCGGCGACCACCTGCATCCCAACGACGCCGGCCTTCGCGCCATGGGCGACGCCGTGGACTTGTCGCTGCTGGCGCCTAAGGGGTGATTGCCTGCTGCGCGGGCTTTGTCCCGCGCGGGGCCCGGGCATCGGGCCTGACGGGTTACGCCTCGCCCTGCAATGCCGCCCAGCTTCGCGCGAAGGCGTGCGCGTTGGCGGCGATTTCCCGGGTGGTGGCGCCGGCCTTGTAGAGCGCAGACCCGAGCCCGAAGCCGTTTGCGCCTGCCGTGAGCCAGGGCGCCATGTTGTCGGGGCCGATGCCTCCCACGGCGAACAGTGGGGTCTCCCTGGGCAACACCGCGCGCTGGGCCTTGACGACGGCGGGGGTCGCTGCCTCGGCCGGGAACAGTTTGAGGCCGCTGGCGCCCGCCGCCAGGGCGGCAAAGGCCTCGCTCGGGGTGAAGTACCCGGGCAGCGAGACCATGCCGCGCGCCGCGCTCTCCGCGATCACCGCGACGTCGGTGTTGGGCGAGACGATCATCGCGCCGCCGGCTTCCTGAACTTGCGCGACTTGCGCGGGCGTCAGCACCGTGCCGGCACCGACGATCGCCCGCTCGCCCACCCTGCGCGCGAGGCGCTCGATGCTGGCCAGCGGATCAGGCGAGTTGAGCGGCACTTCGATCAGCGTGAACCCCGCCTCGACGAGCGCATCGCCGGCGGCCTCGACCTCGTCGGGGCGGATGCCGCGCAGGATGGCGATCAGCGGCAGGGCAGCCAGAGCGGAGGCGAAGTCGGTCATGATGATGCGTTCCTGATGCGGGTGATGCCGGCGACGAACGAGGCGTGGCTGTCGACCAGCACGGCCTGTCCCCCGGCGATGGTGATGGCAGCGGAGTAGAGCCGTCCGAGCAGTCCGTCCGCGAGCAGGTACACGCTCTGCCCCGGCGCGATGCGCGCCCGGCAATCGGCGCCGATCAGCAGCCCGCTGACATAGGCCGCCGCCGTGCCCGGCTGGCGCCTGCCGAGGACCGCGGCGGCGCGCACGCCGAACAGCGCTGCGAGCAAGTCGGCGTCGGCACTGGCCACGACGCCCTCGCGGAAGGCATCGCCGGCATCGACCTCGCCCGCCATTTCGCTGCCGATCAGCGCATGGGCCTTGAGGATGGCGAACATCTCGCCGGTCATGGCGGTGGTGAAATCGGCGATGGCGCCGCCCTTCATGACCGCCCACTTGTTGTGAGTGCCCGGCTGGCACAACAGCGCGTCGGCCGGCGCCAGCCCGGACGCCGCGGCGCCGAGAAGCTGCACTTCCTCGCCACGCATGACGTCGGCCCTCGTCCTGCCGTTCATGCCCATCGCATCGACGCAAACGCCCGGCACGATGGCGACGCCGTCACAGGGATGAACGAGACCGGCAACGACCGTCTCGATCGTCGCCGGGCAGGGGACGTAGCCGGCATCGTGCCAGCCCCGGTTCGATCCGACCATGCCCGCCATGACCACCGGCAGCCCGTCGAACCGCCCGCGCAGTTCGGCGACCAGCGAAGGGAAGTCACCGGCGGGGACCGAGAGGATGCCCCTGTCGTCGCGTTCGGTGGCGACGACTTCGCCGTTCTCGATCCGGTAGGCGCGCCGGTTGGTCGTGCCCCAGTCCACTGCGATGAAGGACGTGCCGCTCATCGAAACGCCGCGTAAAGAACGCAAGGGACAAGCACCACTGCAATCGCTCCTGCCTTGAACCGGGCCGACGTGGAATGACGCAGGTGCCTGGCCGAAAACGCTTCCTTGCGGGCCAGACTACGCCAACGGGCGTCGACCGGCACCAGCGTCGCAATTTATCCTATAAATAATCTTTATTGCTTCGCAAGAGCGATCGTGGCGTTTGTTGCCACGTAGCACCAACGGCCCTGCCAGTCCGCCATTCCATTGCCATGAGGCCCTCAGCGACAAATTATCCTATTTATCATGTTATTTGACTTATCATATCAAAGCACCTTGTCTGGTTCGTTCAGGCCATTACCATAGGCAGTGCGACAGGATCGAACCCCGTGTGTGGGCCAGACCGGCAAGGACAGGTTCGTGACAGGCTCTCCCCATCTCGTCGTCGACGAGCCCGCGGCCCAACTCGGCCGTAATCTGACTTATGGCCTGCTGAACACCATCGGCCGCGCCATCGTCACCGGCCAGTTCGAGAATGCGGTGTTCCCGACCGAAGCCGACCTTGCCCGGCAGCACGGGGTCAGCCGGTCGGTCACGCGCGAGGCGGTCAAGATGCTGACCGCAAAAGGGCTGTTGAGCGCCCGGCCCCGCCAGGGCACCACGGTTCAGCCGACGTCCTCGTGGAACCTGTTCGACACCGACGTGCTGCGCTGGATGCTCGAGCGCCAGCTATCGGTGGACCTGTTGCGCCAGTTCAACGAGCTGCGCGTCTCGGTGGAACCCGAGGCCGCCGCGCTCGCCGCCCGTGTCGCGGACGAGGAAGACCTGCGACGGATCGACGGCGGCCTCGAGCGCATGCAGGCGGCGGAGCGCGGACTGGACGACCCGCTGGAGGCGGACATCGCCTTCCACGTGGCCGTGCTGCGCGCCTCGAAAAACCCATTCTACATCCAGTTGCGCGACGTCGTCGGCACCGCGTTGCGCACCTCGATCCGATTCACCAACCACATCAAGGGGCGCACCGCCGACGTCGCCGAACACGCCAAGGTACGCGACGCCATCGCTGCGCGCGATCCCCAGGCCGCCCGTGCAGCCATGCGCACGATCATCGGCGACGTGCTCGGCCTCATCGCGGAACGCCAGCCGCCCGAGGCCTGAACGGGCACGTGCCGGAGTCCCCTTGTCAGGCCAGCGAGCTAGTCTCTCCGGCCGGCCGTGGGAGAGCGAGGCTGGCCATGGCGATCGGAACCATCGCAATGCCGATGCCGAGCAGGGCTGGGCCATAACCGCCGGTCGCGTCCGCCACCATTCCCGCCACCCACGGCCCGATCGCTGCCAGTCCCGCCAGAGTCCAGATCGCACCGAGGCTGGCCGAACCGCCGGCCGGCCCGAAGTAGCGTACCAGCAGCAGCGTCACCGCCAGCGTCGCACCGCCGACCCCAGCGCCCAGCAGCAGCGCGAAGGCATGAAGCGCCATCGGCTCCCGGCTCCCGGCCAGGATGACCATGCCCCCAGCGCAGGCGGCGAGCAGGGCCGGCAACATCCGGCGCGGGCCAAGGCGCACGGAGAAGTGGCCGAGCAGCCCGGTGGCCAAAGCGCTCGCGATACCCTCGATGCCGAGCAGGCGGGCAGCGAAATCGCTGGTGAGCCCCTGGGCCGCCAGATGCGCCGGCGCGACGCTCGACACAGTGACCAGGCAGAGTTGGCTGGCGACCACGCTGGTCGCGAGCAGGACAAAGATCGGCGAGCGCAAGACCCGCCCAAGGCCGCCGCTCTCCCCGGCAGGCAGCTCGGCCACGGGCGGCTCGCGCAGGCACAAGGCGCAGAATATGGCATTCGCGGTGCAGAGCAGGACGACTACAGCGCTGTACGCCCGCCAGCCGCTCTGCGCGATGAGCGCCTGCGCCGCCGGGGGGCCCAGTGCATTGCCGAGCATCGCCACCATCAGGTAAAGCCCGATCAGCCTCGGCGCGCGATCGCCCGCCCAGCCCGAAACGAGGTAGACGCCGGGCGTGTTGCCACTGAGCGAAAAGCCGATCCCGGCCAGTCCCGCGCCTACGTAGAGCTGCGCCAGGCTCGCCGTGCTCCACAGCACCACAAAGGCGCAGCCGAGCACGACCTGGCCCAGGACGATCGTGCGGCTCGCGCCGATCCGGCGGATCAGCACCACCGGCATCGGCGCGCCGGCACAGGCGCCAAGCACGACGAGCATGTACGCCATGCCGGTATCGGCGGCCGACCAGCCGAGATCCCGCCCCATCGCGAAGAGCGCCAGCCCGAAGGCGGCGAAGACCACTGCCTGCGCCAGCACCAGCGCGCTCGACACCGCCGTCACCACCGCCAGTTCGCGGCGGCGGTCCGGAACGCCTGCGCTCAACGCGGCACGTCGCCCAGGATCTGCACCCGGAAGCCCGAGCGGACTTGCGGGAAATAGTCCCAGATCGCCGAGTGCTGCGCGCAGCGGTTGTCCCAGAACGCGATAGAATGCTGCGCCCACGGGAAGCGGCACTGGAACAGCGGATGTTTCACATGGTCGAACAGGAACGCCAGCAACGCATCGCTCTCGGGACGCGGGATGCCTTCGATGTAGGTGGTGAAGCCCTTGTTGACGTAGATCGCCTTGCGCCCGGTCGAGGGGTGGGTTCGGATCACCGGATGGCTCGTGCGCGGCAGGGTCATGCCATCGGGCGTGATGCCACCGAAGCCGACGACCGCGTCGTGCATGGCGGTCAAGCCTTCGAGGTACGCCTTCATCCGGTCGGAGAGCGCATCGTAGGCGGCGTACATGTTAGAGAACGCGGTGTCGCCGCCGACGGGCGGTACGGTGTGCAGGTAGAGCACAGAACCCAGCGGCGGCTCGGTGTCGCAGCTCATGTCCGAGTGCCAGTCCTCGCCGGCGACGAAGGTGGAGTTCGCGTCGGCGTGGATGATCGTAACTTCGGGATGGCCCGGCGCCTGCCACGGCTTGGTGCTGGGCGCGATATGGATTCCGCCGAAGTAGTTGGCAAATCGCTTGTGCGCCTCGTGGTCGATCGGCTGGTCGCGGAAGAAGATCACCAGCCTGTCGTCCAGCGCGCGGTGCAGTTCCTTTACCTGGATGTCCGACAGGGGCCGGGTCAGGTCCACGCCCGAGACGATCCCGCCCATGCCGGGGGTGACCGGCGTCACCGTGATTGCCGAATATTCCACTGAAATCGTTCCTTGCTTGGTATCGGGGGTGGGACGCGTCACGCGATCGGCCATGCGGAAAGCAACGGCAGGCCCGAGCGCGCCAGCACCGCGTCGGCCATCGCCTGCCCTTGCGCGTAGAGCGCGTCCTCGTCGATGGTGGTGCAGCGAAAATCGTCGACCACGCGAAGGCCGTCGACCCACACCGAATGCACGCCGCTGCCGTCCGCCGACCAAACGAGCTGGTCCACCGCGTTGTTGATCGGTTGCCAGAACGGGCGACGAGTGTCGTGGGCGACGATGTCGGCCTTTCTGCCGGCCTCCAGACTGCCGATCAAGCCGCCAAGGCCCAGCACTTTCGCCCCGTTGAGCGTCGCCATTTCCAGGACCTCGTGGGCCGGGAACAACGAACGGTCCTGCCGCGCGTCCTTGAACAGCGCGGCCATCAGCGTGACCACTTTCATCATGTCGTGATTGTCGGCGCCATCGGTGCCAAGCGCGATGTTGACGCCCGCCTGCGCCATCTCGGGGAACAGGCCGTGCTTCCCCACGCCGTAGCCGCAGCGGATCGAAGCGCCGGGGCAATGCGTGACGCTGGTGCCGCTCGCCGCCACCAGCGCCGCTTCCTCGGCATCGATGTGGACCATGTGGACGAGGTTGAGATGCGGGCCGAGCACGCCCAGGTCGCCCAGGTGCACCACCGGTCGCTTGCCGGTATTGGCGAGATACCATTCGGAATCGCCCGCAACCGGGCTCATGTGCGCAGAAATCCCCGTGCCCGTCCGCTTCGCCAGCGCCGCGACCTGCCGCCACAGTTCGTCCGTCGCGGTCATGTGGCCGATGAGATTGGGCCAGGCGGCGATGCGCCGGCCGTCCTGCGGATAGGCTTCGAGGTCCCGTTCCAGCGCTGCATATGCCTCGCGGGTGAGGACTTGCGCGTCGGCCGAGGGGTCCCAGGCGCGGTCCTCGGTCCAGCGGCCGGTGCGGGCGCGGATGCCGGTGCTCTCGATAGCGGCCATGACTTCGTCGAAGGCGATGATGGTGCCGGCTTCGAGGAATGTCGTCGTCCCCGAGCGCAGCATCGCGGCGATGGCGAGCTTCGCGCTGACCGCCTGCTCAGCGGCGGTGTGGCCCTTGTAGAGCGGGATCACCCATTCGCCCAGTTCCTCGTCGAAGGGCAGCGCTTCGGGGATGAAGCCACGGATCAGGGTCTCGGTGACGTGGACGTGGCAGTTGACGAAGCCCGGCGTCAGCACGAAGCGGCGACCGTCGATCACGTCTCGCGCGGCGATGCCGGCAAGCTCGGCGCTGGGGCCGACCGCGACGATGGTGTCGCCCGCGAAGGCCACCGCGCCGTCGCGGATAACACGGCGCCCGGCATCCATCGTGATGACCGTCGCGCCGGTGATAAGAGTATCTGCCTGCATTCGTCCCCGCCGTCCTTGCGCTGCCACTTTAACGCAGGACCGCCTTCGGGCTTGTCCGAGCGCGGCGCAATTGTTGACGCACTTCCTCGTCCCGACCCTGTTCCGGGACCGCTGGATACTCTTGAGGCGATAGCCAGCCATGGGCCAACGCAGCGTCCCGCCGTGCTGCAAGGTGACGCGGCCTTGCCAGCGGTCCCGGATCAAGTCCGGGACGACGATGCGCTGCTCAACCCGCTGGCGGCGCCGGCACCGCGCAAAGGCCCTTGTCGATCAGTTGCCGCGCCGCGCGGAACAGCAGCGGCTCGTTCCCTGCCGCGCTGACGAGCTGGATGCCCAGCGGCATCGCGAAGTCGCCCGCCAGCGGCAGGACCAGCGCGGGCAAGCCCATCAGGCTGATCGGCTGGGTGTAGATACCCAGGTGGCTGCGCGCCGGGATCGACTTTCCCTCGAACGTCATCACCGGATCGGCGATCGTTGGCGCGAAGCCGGGCGCGGCCGGTGTGAACAGGACGTCGGCCAGCTCGAACTGGCGGCGCAGGCGTGCCTGGATCCAGCTTCGGAAGCGCTGGGCGGCCAGATAGTCGTCGCTCGGCAGCAGGAGGCCCGCCAGCATGCGGTCGCGCACCGGCGGCTCGAACTGCATAGGATCGGCTTCCAGCGCGGGACGGTGCAGGCTGGCGCCTTCCGCCGCGATGATGACCGAGGCGGCGGCGCGGGCGATCTCGGAATGCGGCAGCTCGAAGCTGACACGGCCGAGGCGGTTCCAGAATGCGTCGAGGGGCCCGCGCATCTCCTCGGAGATGTTGTCGTCAAACCAGCTCATCAGGCGGCCGAAGGAAATTTCGCCGCGCAGCGCGTCGGAGCGTTCGGGGGCGCCTTCGCGCAGGATCGTGCGGACCAGCGCCACGTCGTCAAGATCACGGCCCAGCGCGCCGACGACGTCGAGGCTTTCGACGAAGGGGTAGACGCCCTCTCGCGGCAGGTCGCCATACGTGGGCTTGAGGCCGATCACACCGCACAGTCCGGCAGGGACACGCAGCGATCCGTTAGTATCAAACGCGAGGCTGATCGGCACTGTCCCCGTCGCCACAGCCACCGCCGAACCACCCGCCGCGCCGCCGGCGACACGGCTCTCGTCGTGGGGGTTGCGAGTAGTGCCGTAGTGGGTGTTCATGGTGACGAAGCCGTAGCCGAACTCGTCCATGTTCTGAGTGCCGATGAGCACCGCCCCCGCCGCTTCGAGCAGGACGATGGCCCTGGCGTCGCGGCTGGCGAAGGCGGCATGGCGGCGAGTGCGCGACCCGGCGGTGGTGATTTCGCCGGCAACGTCGAACAAGTCGGCGACACCGAAGGGAACGCCTGCCAGCGGCCCCGGATCGAGACCCGCCTCGACCAGCTTGTCGACCGAGGCGGCGCGCAGCAGCGCGCGCTTGCGCAGGAGCCGCGTGAAGCCGCTGCGATCGGTGCCGAGCGCCTCGGCATGATCGAGCGCCCGGAGGCACAAGTCGACGGCCGTGGCCTCGCCCTTGCGCACCTGTGCGGCCATGGCGATCGCGGTAGGAAAAACCATGCTCAGGCCTCGAAGCGCATGGCGCTGGCACTGCGCGGATCGAGCGCGAAGGCGCGCAAGGTGGCGACGTGGTCCTGCAGGACGACGAGGTTCGAAAGTACGCCGGGCACGCATTCTTCCGGCGCGGAGATGCCGGCTTCGGCCATGCGCGTGCGCACGCTGTCCTCGCTCGGCCGCCTGGCGCTCGATGGGGCCGCCTTCCCGCTCGCCTGGGTCACCGCCATCCTCCTTCTCGCGCCGAAATACCTTGCGGCACCCTTACAGCCTTGCCTACCGGCGGCAAGGCCGTTCGCGAGCATACGTCTTCCGGCCGGGCCGGGGAGGGTCGGCAGCATCGAGGCGCCGGCGTCCCCCACCGGGCCGCCGGCGACGGGCACTCACCCGAAGCGGAAGGCCGAGATGTCCGCCATCATCACGTTGTCGCCGAACACCTTCGCGCCCGGCGAGTCCCCGCCTGCGCCCGCCGCGACCATCAGCGGCAACAGGTGTTCCTCGCGCGGGTGGGAAAGGCGCCCCGCCGGCGCCTCGGCCCAGTGCGCCAGGTTCACGTCGCGTTCGCCCGGAGCAGCCTCGACGGCACTCGTCAGCCACTGGTCGAACACTGCCGAAGGCCGCGTGGCCGAGGGCGTGCGGAAGCCACGCATGTTGTGGTAGCTCATGCCCGAGCCGACGATCAGGATGCCCTCGTCGCGCAGCGGCGCCAGCGCGCGGCCGGCGGCGATGTGCTCGGCCGGGTCGAGGTCCGCCTTGAGCGAAAGTGGCACGACCGGGATCGAGGCTTCGGGGTCGATCAGCAGGAACGGCACGAAGACGCCGTGGTCGAACCCGCGGGCAGGGTCGGTGCGCGCCGGCAGGCCGGCCTCGGTCAGCAGCGAGACGATGCGTTCCGCCAGTTGCGGGGCACCGGGAGCCGGGTACTTCAACTCGTAGGTATGCGGTGGGAAACCATAGTAGTCGTAGATCATCCCCGGCTCGACCGCGGCCGAGGCAGTGAAGGCCGACTCTTCCCAATGGCCCGAGATCACGACGATCCCCTTGGGCTTCTCCGGCAGCGTCGAGACGAGCGCGCGCAGCCAGGCTTCGGTCTTGTCCCAGGTGTCGGCCGGGCCACCCATCACGGACCAGTCCATGAAGAAGCAGGGTCCGCCGCCGTGGGGAATGAAGAAAGTGGGCATCCGGGTATCGGAGGCAGTGATCCCGGCCGTCTGAACATTCATCGCAGCGAATCGTCCCTTGCTGAATTTACCGGCCGGCCCCTGCATAGGGAGCCTTTCCGGTGTCGATTGCAAGTTCGTGTCGGCCGGGCTTCCGCGCAAGGGCACATAGTTGACGGCGCGCGAAGGATTTGTTGCGGCGCGGCGATAAACGCTTGGGATCGCGCCCGCGCGGGGATTTACTCGGGCACATTCGGAAAACTGGAGACCCGTTTATGCCCGACGCTTCCCGGGACCGTGCCGCCACCCATCTCGCCATCGCCGCCACGACCGGCAATCTGGTGTGTATCACCGCAGCCATCAGCGCGACTTTCGGAACGTTCCTGGTGCCGATCACGCAGGAGCTGGGCTGGTCGCGCGCGGCGGTATCCGGCGTGCTGGGGCTCATCGCGATCCTCTCTGCGATCAGCTACCCGGTGATCGGGCGGACGATGGACCGGGTGGGAGCGCGCCCGCTGATCCTGGGCGGCAACTTCGCGCTCGGGCTGCTGGTCGCGAGCCTGTCGCAGACCACGGACAATATCTGGCTGTTCTATCTCCAGTTCGGCGCAATCGGCCTGGCCGGCGCAGTCTGCGCGGCGCCGATGATCGCGAAGGTCGTCTCCAACTGGTTCGACAAGCGGCGTGGGCTCATGCTGGGCATGACCGCGGGCGTCGGCAACGGCGTCGGCGCGACGGTGATGCCGATCGTCGCCGGCCTGCTGCTGCCGGCGATCGGTTGGCGCGCGACGTATGGCGCGATCGGGCTCATCGTCATCCTCGTGGGGTTTCCCGTCATGTGGCTGTGGCTGCACGACACGCCGGCCAGCGCCGCACGCACTCCGCCCGCGTCCAAGCCGGTGATCGAGGGCATGACCCTGCGCGAGGCGGCGGCCACCCGTCACTTCTGGGTCCTGCTGATCGCGGTGGCGAGCGGCGGCGGCGGCATGACCGCGGTGTTCACCCACGTCGTGCCGATGATGACCGACCGCGGTTTCGGCCTGGGCGAGGCGACCGGCACGATCGCTATCTTCGCGCTCGTCACCGCTGCCTGGCAGGTGGTGACCGGTGGCCTGCTCGACCGCCTGCGCACGCCGCTGCTGGTGGTGCCGATGTACGGCGCCGCGATAGCCGGCC
This sequence comes from Novosphingobium sp. BL-52-GroH, assembly GCF_044813085.1. Taxonomy (NCBI): domain Bacteria; kingdom Pseudomonadati; phylum Pseudomonadota; class Alphaproteobacteria; order Sphingomonadales; family Sphingomonadaceae; genus Novosphingobium; species Novosphingobium sp. BL-52-GroH. The sequence continues at coordinate 878,789 of NZ_CP171149.1, forward strand.
TCGGCCTCCTCCAGTTCGGGCACGGCAGCCTGGCAATGGTCGCCGCCGGCGTGCTTCTGGGCGTGGGCATGGGCGCGGAATACGGGGCGCTGTCCTACTTCTGCTCGCGCTACTTCGGGCTCAAGCACTTCGGCTCGATCAATTCGGTCCTCTACGCCGCCGTGATCCTGGCCCAGGGCCTGACGCCAGCGGTGATGGACCTGAGCTACGGCCGCACCGGCTCCTACGACCAGGCGGCTCTGGCGATCATCGGGACGCTGGGGGTAGGCACGGCGCTGCTGTTCCTGCTTCCCGGGATCGGTGCCGACGGGCGCACCCGGGTGCGGCGGGCGGGGGCCGCGGAACCGGCCGGAGATCTCGCGCTCACCCCAGGCTAAAGCCGGATGACATTACGCTGACGCTCGCAACGACGATCCAATGCAAAGGCGGCGCGCTCCCTAACGCCAGTCACGGAAATTCGGCCTGCACCCGCACCCGGTCGATCGACGAGAGGCTTTCGGCGACCCAGCGGTCGAAGGCCTCGTGCAGGACCGGACGGATTTCGACATAGTCCCCGGGCCGGGCCGACAGCGCCACGAAACCGCGCTCCGCCGCGCCTTTGAGCACGTTCTTGACGTAAGTGCGCGATACACCGCCCTGTTCGGCCGCATGGGAGTAGAACCCGGGCGCGGTGCGGTTCCCGGCGCCGCCACGCACGGACTGCATCAGGATCATCAGCAGCCGGAAGCCCACCGCCTCCTGCACGAAATAGTCCATTGGCGGGTTGGCGCTCATGATCTCGTTGGCGATGGCCAGCGTCCTGAGGCCCGAGAGGCGGAAGGCGCGCTGGTAGGCACGGTCGCGATTCAGCGCCGGCCGATAGTCCACTTCGGGCCGCAAAACCGTCAACGGTGCGTGGAAGACCGCGATCCATTCGCTGTCGGCCAGGATCGCGCGGGGGCTCGCACGCAGCAACCGGACGCGACGGTCATGCGGAGCCGGGAGACTGTCCAGCAGGTCGTCGCGGCGCAGGTTGGCGACGAGATCGGCGATCCGCCGTCCCGGCGCGATGCCCATCTTTGGCAGCACCTCGTTGAGGACCTGCATCGAGACCCCGCTCTCGCGACTTTCGGGGTCGTGCATCGCATCGAGGGACACGATGAGCATGAACGAAACGCCGCGCTCGTATTCGATCAGCCCCCGCAGCCGCCGGTCACCAAGGTAAAGCCCGGCGAGTCCATCGATCAGCATCGCCTTGGCCTCGTGGAAACGCGGATGAGCGCCCACCCCGCCCACCGAAATGTGATCGGCGTCGGCGTTCTCGGCTCTCCAGTCCTGCTGCATCTGACCCCATGCCGACCCGTCGCAACCGCATTGGCCACGCACAAACTTTCGTTAACCATCTACGTGAAGTTATGGCAATGAAATTACGCCATTTTTCCCTCGAGATGCGGGCATGAAAAATGGCCCAGCAGCCGGAGAGCCGCTGAGCCAAGGAGAAAGGCGGATTTGCATCCGGCCTTCGGGTCGCTCCCGCCGAATACCGAGATGAGAACCCTTCGCAACGAAACAATTCCGTTGTATCGCCGCCCCGATCGCCAGCACCCAGGCACGGCGCGCGAAAGCACCGCTATCCCTGCGCCTGCTTCCATTCGACGATGCGGAACTTGAAGAAGCTCTCCGCTTCGGCCTGCAGGAATCCGGTGACGTTCTGGTACAGCCGTTCGAACACGTCGCCGCTGGTCTGGAGGCCGGGAGCCGTCCGCCCCTGCCCGACCGCCATCACGCCATACTCGTAATCGCGGCGGAAACGCTCGAGCGTGAGTTGCGCGGATCGGAAATGATGCCACTCCTCGCCCCAGCGGAATTGCGTATCGAGCGCCGCCAGGATCGCTACTCCCACCGCCACGACCGTCGACCACGATCGATCGGAGCCTATGGTGAGAGCGGGCAGCGAAGCGCTGCCGACGACGAGACCCAGCCGCAGCGCCACGAAAACGACCATGGCCCTGTCCGCCAGCCACTTCATGCGCCTGATGTTCCGGTCGACCCCGGCGAGATACTCGACCTCGAATTGCGTCCCCGTCATGCCGCACCCTCCGGTAGCATCGGACATGATAGGCAGAAATGGCGCGATTACTCTACCGCAACTTGTACGAAACTTGACCTCGACGCGAAAAAAGGAGCCCAACCTTTGCAGGGCGGGCTCCCAGTGTTCCCCGTCAGGAGTGGGGTCGTCCTTTACTCGGGCTGGAACTTGCCCGGATCGATCACGGTGCCCTTGGCCGGGAAGATGCGCCGCTCGATCCGGGCGTGGACGCCCAGGGTGCCGTCGACGACCTGGGTGATCCCGAAGTCCGCCGCTACGCTCATCAGCGAATAGGCGTCGTTCTTGCTCAGTCCCTGCTGTTCGTGGAGCAGGTGGAGCATGTCCATCGAGCAGTTCTTCATCGCCTGGTCGAGGTCTTCGCCGAAGCCGTGGACGATCCAGTTATCCGGGGTCTCGAGCAACGGCGAGGGGAAGTCGAAGTCCTTGCGCAGGATGATCTGGAACAGGCAGTCGAGCGAAGCCTCGATCGCGGTGCCGGAAATCTCGCCGTCGCCCTGGCTGACGTGGGGGTCGCCGATGGAGAACAGCCCGCCCTTGACCTGGCACTTGTAGAACATCGTCGAGCCCGCGCCGATGCGCCAGTTGTCGATGTTGCCGCCATGGAGCCCCGGCGGGATGGTCGAGACCGGCTCGTTGACCGCCGGTGCCACGCCTGCTGTGCCCAGGTGCGGGCGCGCGGGGATGGTGATGCCGGGCAGCGCTGGCTGGCGGTCGCACACAGGGCAGTTGGTGATCGTGCCGGGGACGAGGTATTCGCCTTTGAAATCATAGGCATAAAGCGCGTGCGCGGTGTTGGCGATAGGGTCCAGCTCGTAGATCGTCACACGTTCCTGCTTGCCGAATTCCTCGTAGAGATGGCCCCAATTGGCGGCGAGGTTCGAGCCGTAGTTGTTGCGCGGCACCATCTGGAGATAGCGCACCTCGATCATGTCGCCCGGTTCCGCGCCCTCGATGTAGATCGGCCCGGTCATGATGTGGACGCCCGGCGCGCGGCTGGCCGGGTCGACCTCGCGGAAGATGCGCTCGACGCCTTCGTCGAACATCAGGTCGGGGGCGTCGCCCGCATGGTGGGTGATCGCCTCGGCATGGACGAGGTCGCCGCTCTTGATCGTGAGGGCCGGCTTGATGTCGGGTGAGAAGTATCCCCAGTGTATGGTCTCCGGCGTGGCCTTGAGATGCCAGATCGCCGAGGGGCGAACCTGCGCCTTTGGCGAACCCAGAGTGGTGACCGAAGCCATGCATTGCCCCTTTTGCTGCTGTGAGGTTTCCAGGCCCTCAACTTCGCGGGGATGGGCAAAAGGGTCTTGGCCCTGCGCGCCCTCCGAGTTGAACCTCCTCGTCGGCCCGGGCTCGACCCGGCACCGCAAGCAGCCGCGCCCGCCTCGAAACCGGGCGTAACGCTGCGGTGGGCCATGGCGAGCGCACCTAAAGGATATTCCATGGTCCCGGATCAAGTCCGGGACGGCGCAGGGGCCCCGTCAACAAACCGGACGCCTGCCGCCAAGAGCCTCGCGCCCGATTGGCGCACACCCTCGCCATCGAGACCGCAAGGAACAGACCCATGCCCAATACGCTCATCTTCGTGGACCTGCCCGCCGACGATCCCGCCGCCGCCGGCCGGTTCTACGCCGAAGTCTTCGGCTGGCGCGATGACCACAAGCCGGAAGGCGTCTATCACCGCATGGTGCCCGGAGGCATGTTCCCCAATCCCGACGGCACCGACAGTGAGATCGGCAATTTGCACGTCGGCATCTTCGATCCCGCCAACGCCCGCCCACACCCCGACGCCGAGGGCATCGCCCCCCGCGCCATCGCCACGGAGGGCCGCAAGCCGCGCATCTGGGTCCTCATCAGCGACGACGACACGCCCGAACGCATCCTCTCGGCCGCCGAGGAACGCGGCGCCACGGTGCTGTGGCGCAACCACTTCTGGAGCACCTTCAACGGCCTCAACCACTGCTTCCGGGACCCCTGGGGCAATGAGATCCTTCTGTGGGGCAAGGCCGGCGACCCGCCGAAGATTCCGGACGACTATACACGCGAGTAAAGTCGAACGGCCCGTTCGCGATGGCGCTCGCGCGGACCACGGGTTCGCAAATGCACTCTTGCCTTCGCAGGTGCGGTATGCAGACATCGCCGCAGGCCGCACCTGCATACGATGCAACAGCTTCAGGGAAGTTCACCATGTCCGCCCGCACGATGTCCGACGCCTTCATCGAGTCCCTCACTGCCTCCGCGGTCGATCTCAGCGAGGCGGTCACGCTGCCGCCCGAGTGCTACACCGGCACCGACTTCTACGAGTTCGAGAAGGAAGCGCTCTACTTCAACGAGTGGCAGTGCGTCGGCCGCGAATCCTGGATCGCGGAGCCTGGCGAGTTCTTCACCACCCGCACCGTCAACGAGCCGATCATCGTCGCACGCAACCTCACCGGCGAGATCAACGCGATGTCGGCGGTGTGCCAGCACCGCGCGATGCTGGTGGCCGAGGGCGCGGGCAAGGCACGCGGCTTCCTGTGCCCCTATCACCACTGGAGCTACTCGCTCGACGGCGCGCTGGTGGCGGCGCCCGCGATGAACAAGACCTGCAATTTCGACCGCAAGGAAAACGGCCTGCCGCGTTTCGCCGTCGAAATCTGGAACGGCTTCATCTTCGTCAACTTCGACGTGAATGCCGCCCCGCTCGGGCCCCGCCTCGCCAAAGTGGCCGAGGCGATCTCCGGCTACGACCTCGCCAACGCGGAAGGCCCCAGGCCCGACCCGGCGGCCAAGCTGCCGTGGAACTGGAAGGTGATGTTCGAGAACAACAACGACGGCTACCACGCCAGCCGCCTGCACGCCGGGCCACTGCACGATTTCGTGCCATCGGGCCGCGCCGAGTTCCCGCATTCCGAGCCCGAGGATGCCGGCTTCCTGCGCTTCAACGGCACCCTGCACCCCGACGCCAGCTTCAACGCCACCCAACGCGCGGTCCTGCCGGTGTTCCCCGGCCTTACCGACGAGGGCCGCAGCCGCATGACTTTCGCCAATGTGCCGCCCTCGCTAAGCCTGGTGATGATGAGCGACATGGTGATCTACCTCATCCTGCGCCCCGACGGTCCTGAATCGCACGAGCTGGAAACCGGCTTCCTGTTCGCGCCGGGCGCCATGGCGGAACCCAACTTCGAGAACCTGCTTGACATGAACCTGTCCGCCTCGGGCAAGATCATCGCGCAGGACATGCATGTCGATGGACTGGTGCAGGAAGGCCTGCGCTCCCGCTTCGCGCCGCGCGGCCGATATTCGTGGCAGGAAGGCGCGCAAGGGCAGTTCAACAAGTGGCTGGTCCACCGTTACCGCAATGCACACAAGCGTCTGGCGGGCACTGCGGCGATCGACTAGGCTGAGCTTGCCCATATCGTTCCGTCCTTGCGAGGGCCACAGGCCCGAAGCAGCCCAGGGCAGCGCAAACCGCCCTGGGCTGCTTCGTTTCGCTAGCAATGATGGCGTATGGGGCACAGGAGAGCGCTTTGTACCAGCGCAACAATTGAGGATAAATCCGGCATGACCGGCGTGCGATTGACGACCAATGCCTATCCGCACGACCAGCGGCTGGAGGCGTGGCGTTTTGCGCTGCAGCGCGTCAGCCTCGAACTCGATTCCGACAACGAAGACATCTATGGAGACCTCGTCAGCTTCACCAGCGGCCAGAAGATCCAGTTCATCCGCTGCACCGGCACCGCCCAGTCGATGAACCTCGATTTCCGGCAGGAAGCACGCTGCTTCTGGCTGGTACTTCTGCTCGAAGGCCGCCTCGTCGCGACCAGCACGGGGGGCAGCGGCGAGACGATCGTCGAGATCGGGGAAGGCGACATGGTCTACGGCGGTGGCGACACCCGCTGCCGGATCGGCACGGCCGGCGATTTCCGCCTGTTGATCGTCAAGGTCCCACACAGCCTCCCCGCGCTCAAGTCGCGCTCGCAACTCCCAACCGAGATCAGCGACCTCATCGCCGACACCGCCGTCGGCCGCATGATGTCGAGCCTGCTGCGCACCGTGGCCGACACCATCCTCGACATCTCGGACGACCAGATCCGCCCGGTCGAGCTGGCTCTGCCCGAGATGATCGCCGCCACCCTGCTTGACCGTGCGCCCGCCAAGGCGCTGGGCGGGGCTGCGGGCGGGCGCGCTGCGATCCTCGAGCGAGTGTTCCAGTCGATCGAGATGCGGCTGTCCGATCCCAATCTCAACACCCACCAAATCGCCAGCGAGCACAACATCTCGCCCCGCTACCTGCAGAAGCTGTTCGAATCGCACGGCGAGAGCTTCGGCCACTACGTCAAGCTCCGCCGCCTCGAACGCTGCCGGCTGGACCTTGGCAGTCCGCTGCACGCCCAGCGCTCGATCTCGGAAATCCTGTTCCAGTGGGGCTTCAACGACAGCGCCTCGTTCTCCCGCGCCTTCCGCGAGCAGTACGGGATGAGCCCGCGCGAATACCGCAAGTCGCCCGAGAGCGTCGGCGCCTCGGCCGAGGCGCCCCGGCGCGGCCGCCCGGAAAAGGCGCGCGACGTGCGGCTGGAAAACCGCGAACCGGCGAGCGAGCTGGTCGCTCCCGGCGGCGATGCCCTGCCCGCGCTGGACGATGCCGCGCGAACCCGCCGTCATCATTTCCTGCCGGCCCGCCCCGACACCATCCACTGGGGCTATTTCAGCCGCTCGCTCACGCCGGCGCTGGAAGTGCGCTCGGGCGACTACGTGACGATCGAGACGCTCACCCACCACGCCAACGACGACGCCGAGCGCATGATCGAAGGCGACGCGGGCGCCGAAGCTGTGTTCCACTGGACCGCCGAGGGCAAAGCGGTCGAACGGCGCGGCGCCGGCCCGTTCGACGCCTCGGCCTTGGGACGCGGCCCCGGCGAGGGCTTCGGCGTCCACATCTGCACCGGCCCCATCGCCATCGAGGGCGCCCGCCCCGGCGACGTGATCGAGGTCCGCATCCTCGACATGGAAGCCCGCCCCAGCCAGAATCCGCGCTTTGCCGGGCGGTCTTTCGGCAGCAACGTCGCCGCCTATTGGGGCTTCCACTACAACGACCTGCTGACCGAGCCCAAGGGCCGCGAAGTCATCACCATCTACGAGATGGACGACGAACCCGGCCGCGCCACCGCGCAGGCGGTCTACTCCTATCGCTGGACCCCGCAGACCGACCCCTCGGGCGTAGTCCACGAGCGCTACGACTATCCCGGCGTGCCCGTCGATCCCGAGACGATCACCCGCAACTTCGACGTCCTGCGCGACGTGACGATCCCGGTGCGTCCGCACTTCGGCGTGATCGCACTGGCGCCGGCGCATTCGGAACTGATCGATTCGGTCCCGCCCGCCAACTTCGGCGGCAACATCGACAACTGGCGGCTGGGCAAGGGCGCAAGCTGCTTCCTGCCGGTGGGCGTGCCCGGCGGGCTGCTGTCGATGGGCGATCCCCACGCGAGCCAGGGCGATAGCGAACTGTGTGGCACCGCCATCGAATGCGCGATGACGGCGGTGATCCAGGTGATACTCCACCCCGCCAAGACCAGCCGCAAGTACATTCGCGACATCGACTATCCCATGATCGAGACGCCCGACGAATGGGTGATCCTGGGCTTCTCGCACCCCGACTACCTCAAGGAACTGGGCGCCAACGCGCAGAGCGAGGTCTACAAGCAAAGCTCCATCGACGCCGCCATGCGCGACGCCTTCCGCAAGGCCCGCCGCTTCCTGATGACCATCCGCGACCTGACCGAGGACGAGGCGATCTCGCTGCTGTCGGTGGGGGTGGACTTCGGGATCAGCCAGGTCGCGAACGGCAACTGGGGCGTGCACGCAGTCATCAGGAAAAGTCTGTTCTCGTCATGATCCACTCCCTTGGGGGGCCGCCCCGAAGCGGGGGTGGCGAGGCACCATCGTAGAACGAGACGTCACGGACTACGCGGCTGACCCTCCAACACCCCTCCCCGTTTCGGGGCGGACTATGCCGCTCCCACGCTCGTCGTCAGGTGCTTCCACGCTTCGAACTGCCCGCCCAGCATTTCGAACTCGCGCGTCGCATAGCCCAGCGCATCGTTGCCCAGCAGCAGCACCAGCGGCGGTTCGGACGATGTCACCGCCGCCACGATCGCCTGCGCTATGAGGTCCGGGTCGCTCGGCTCCTCGCCGTGGTGGCCGGTCAGGACCGCGCGCGCCGTGTGCGCCGTCTCCGCGTAGTCCGAAATCGTCGGCTCGGCCCCCAGCAGGCGCGCGGCGGCGAATTCGGTGCGCATGCCGCCGGGCGCCACGTTGGTGACCTTGATGCCCAGCGGGTTCACCTCCTGCGCGAGCGTGCGCCCGATGCAGTCGAGCGCGAACTTCGATGCACCGTAGATCGCCGTACCGTTCCAGCAGGCCATGCCGCTGATCGAGCCGACGTTGACGATGTGCCCGGCGCGGCGCGCGCGCAAGTGTGGCAGCGCCGCCTGAATCACCGCCAGCGCGCCCCATACGTTGACATCGAACAGCGCCCTGGCGTCGGCGATCGGAGTCTCCTCCACCGCGCCGGTATAGCCGAGCCCCGCGTTGTTGACGACGAAGTCGAGCCCGCCGGTCCGCGCCTCGGCCGCATCGACGACGGCAGCGACGGCAGCCGCGTCGGTCACGTCGAGCACCATGCCGATCGCCTTGTCGCCCAGCGCCTCGAACGCGCTCGCCGCTTCGGCACTGCGCACCGTGCCGACGACCGTATCGCCGGCCTCGAGCGCGGCCAGGGCCAGGGCCCTGCCCAGTCCGGTGCTGACGCCGGTGATGAACCAGTTGCTCATTTCGATCTCCCTCGGAAGCGCCCCTATCCTAAGGGGGGAACGCCTTAGCTATAGGCCCTTTGCCGCCATCATCTTTGCAACTCACGCCCGATGCCTTGATCGACGACAAGAGCGCGGGCGCCAGGTGACAAGATCGCGGCGAAACCCCATCCTAGCCTTCACCCTACAACGCAACGGCCACCAGGGGAGCCACATGAGCCAGAGCCAACCGAGACCTGCCCAAGCCCGGCCGGCGGGATTCGGCCTTCCCTCCGACACCGGAGGGCGCGACCTCGGCATCTTCATGCCGATGGCGAACGGCGGCTGGATCCTGTCCAAGAACGCCCCAACGCTCGACGGCTCCTACGACTACAACCTGAAGGCGGCGAAGCTGGCCGAGGACATCGGCCTCGACTTCATCATGGCGATGGCCAAGTACCGCGGCTACGGCGGCGAGACCGAGCACTGGCGCGCCTCGCTCGATTCGCCGATGATGATGGCCGGGCTCGCCCAGGCCACGTCGCGCGTGAAGGTCTGGGCCACGGTCCACACCATCCTGCAGAACCCGGCGGTCACCGCCAAGATGATCGCCACGCTCGACCAAATCAGCCACGGCCGCGCCGGGCTCAACGTCGTCACCGGAGCCTACAAGGGCGAGTTCGCGCAGATGGGCGCCTGGCCCGAGGGCGTCGACCACGACGAGCGCTACGTGCTGGCGACCGAGTGGATCCGGGCCATCAAGGCGCTGTGGACGCAGGACTCCGTAACGAGTCACGGCAAGTACTTCACCCTCGACGACTGCATGTCCGATCCCAAGCCTTCGTCGCCACCGTTCCTGGTCTGCGCGGGCACTTCCAAGGTCGGCATCGAGTTTACCGCCAACGAGATGGACGCGCTTTTCCTTTCGGGCGGCGACGTCGACGAACTGGCCAGGGCCAGCGCCGACGCCAAGGCGGGTGCGGCGGCGCTCGGCGCGAAGATTCGTACTTACTCGATGATGACGGTGGTATTCGGCGAGACCGATGCCGCCGCCGAGGAGATCGCCGCGCACTTCCGCGCCGGGTTCGACGAAGGCGCCCTGCACGGCATGATGCGCGCCTACGGTTTCCTCGATAGCGAGATCGGCAAGGAGAACGCCTTCACCCAGAAGGCCCGCTCCACCTTCATGACCCCGCATGTGCTGGGCACGCCGGACACAGTGATCGAGCGGCTCAGCACGATCTTCGAGAAGACTTCGCTCGACGGGTTGATGCTGATCTTCCCCGACTATCTGGCCTCGCTCCCGATCTTCGGTGAGAAGGTCCTGCCCGTCTTGCGGGAGCGGTTCCCCGCGCAAATGACGGAGGCCACCAATGCCTGACGAAACGCTTCCGCACGTCGCCGATCCCGGCGAAATGATTGCCCCCGGCCGCACCGCGCTCATCGTCGTCGACGTGCAGGTCGACTTCGCCTCGCCCGAAGGCCTGATCGGCCGCTACGGCACCGACATGAGCCCCGCCGAGGCCGCGATCGACCAGATCGACACGCTGATCGCCGCCGCCCGGAAGGCCGGCGTGACCGTGGGCTTCATGCGCGTGATGACGCGGCCCGAGACCGACTCCAATGCCCTCAGGACCTGGATGGCGCGGCGCGGCACGCCGGGCAGCGAAGGCATCTGCCGCATCGGCAGCGGCGGCGAGGATTACTACCGCGTCGCCCCCGAGCCGGGCGACATCGAAGTCTCCAAGCTGGCCTATTCCAGCTTCCACGGCACCGATTTCGAGATGCAGTTGCGCGCGCGCGGGATCGATACGCTGGTGATGACCGGCCTGACCACCGACTGCTGCGTCGATTCGACCACGCGCGACGCTTTCCACCGCGATTTCCATACCTTCGTGGTGTCCGACGCCTGCGCCAGCTTCGACGAGGCGCTGCACAGGCATACTCTGGCCGCGCTCAACGAACATACCTCGCTGCTGGTGACCACCGACGCAGTGGTGACGGCATGGTCGGCGTGAGTCTCGCCTACGTCACGTTCCTCGCACGCGACGTCGCGGCGCTGGCGCAGTTCTACGTCGACGGACTGGGGCTGACCGAAGTGCTGGAATCACGCGACCACCGCTACCGCGAAGTACGTGGCGGCGGCTGCATGATCGGCTTTGCGACCGAAACCGTGCGCTCCTTCGTCAACCTGCCGGAGATCGAGCCGGTCGGCACGCGCTCGATCCTGACGTTCGACGTCCGCACGGTGGCCGCCGTGGCGAGCACCGCCGACCATGCGGTGTCCTGCGGCGCGGCGCTGGTGCGCAAAGGGCAGGACACGTTCTTCGGCCAGCACCAGGCGGTCCTGAGCGACCCGGAAGGCAACGTCTTCCGCCTGAGCGCGACCGTCGGATCATGATCGTCTACGAGCCTCCTCACGCGGCGACGCACATCGCGCAAGTCGACCTTGCTGGCAGTTTCGACGATCCTGGCCAGCAGGCCCGCGTCGCCCGCGAAATTCACCGCGCGCTGCGCGAGACCGGGTTCTTCTACGTCACCGGCCACGGGGTCCCGCAGGCGCTGCTGGACGAACAGCTCGCCCAGACCCGCGCCTTCTTCGCGCAAGGCGAAGCAGCCAAGGCGGCGGTGTCGGTCGAACGCTCGCCCTGCCGGCGCGGCTACGAGGCGACCGGGCGGCAAGTGCTCGATGCCGGGTCAGCGCCCGACTTCAAGGAGAGCTTCATGCTCGCCCGCGACCTGCCGGCCGACCATCCGTGGGTCGTCGCGGGCCTGCCGATGCAGGGGCCGAACCAGTGGCCCGAAAACCTGCCCGGCTTTCGCGCGCAGATGGAGGCCTACCAGCGCGAGATGATTCGCATCGGCCGGCACCTGATGGCCTGCCTGGCGCTCTCGGTGGACCTCGACCCCGACTGGTTCGCGCAAGGGCTGCGCGATCCGCAGGTCGGGGTGCGGCTGCTGTCCTATCCGCCGCAGCCGCAGGAGGCCGCCGGCAACCTGCTTGGCGCTGGCGCACATACCGATTGGGGCTCGATCACGATCCTGCTGCAGGACGACATGGCCGGCCTCGAAGTGCGCAACACCGATGGCGAGTGGATCCTGGCCGCGCCGATTCCCGGCAGCTTCGTCATCAACGTGGGCCAGATGATGGAGCGCTTCACCGGCGGGCTCTACCAGGCTAACCTCCACCGCGTGCGCAACAACCACGCAGCCCGCGCGCGCCATTCGGTCGCGACGTTCTTCGAGCTGGAGCCGCTCTACCGCATGGACATCGCGCCGACTTGCGCCACCGGCACCCAGATCATCGCTGCCCGCACCATCGGCGAACACCTCGAAGACATGGCCCGCGCGAGCTACGCGGCATGAACGGCCCCACACCCGTCGACCTGCTGATCCGGGGTGCCTGGATCGTCACCATGGACACCGAGCGGCGCATCTGGCGCGACGGCGCCCTCGCGGTGATCGGCGATCGCATCCACGCCGTCGGCCCCAGCGCCGAGGTGGAGGCCATGGTCTCTGCCCGAGAAGTGATCGACGGCTCGCGCTTCGTGCTCACGCCCGGCTTCGTGAACTGCCATGTCCACATCACCGGCGAGCCGATCACCCGTGGGGCGGTGCCCGACGATACCGACTGGGAAGCCAACGTGATGGGCTGGCTGATCCCCACCTATCAGGCCCAGACGCCCGAGGAGGAGCGCCTTTCCGCCCGCTTCTCGGCACTGGAGATGCTGCGCAACGGCATCACCACCTTCATCGAGGCCGGCACCATCCTCGATCTCGAGGCAGTGTACGACGGCCTCGCCGAAACCGGCATCCGCGGCCGTATCGGCCAGTGGGCGCAGGACCGCGCCTTCGATCCGTCCGAGGACCAGGCCGCGCTCACCGCCCGCGCCATCGACACGCTCCAGCGCGAGGTCGAGCGTTACTCCTGCGCCGGCGACCCGCTGCTGGCGGCCTGGCCCGCGCTGGTCGGCCACGTCACCGCCACCGACGACTTGTGGCGCGCCGCGACGACCCTCGCCAGGGAGCACGGCGCCGGCGTCACCGCGCACATGAGCCCGGACCCTCAGGACCCGGATTTCTACCTCGCCACCACCGGCAACCGGCCGATCGAGCACCTCGCCGAGATCGGAGCGCTCGGAGATCATCTGTCGCTGACCCACGCGATCTTCCTCGACCGCACCGAAGTGGACCTCCTCGCCGCCACCGGCACCCACGTCACCCATTGCCCGATGACGGCCATGAAAGGCGCCTACGGAGCCAGCCATTCCGGCCTGTTCCCGGAGATGCAGGCGGCGGGCGTGCGCATCCAGTTCGGCACCGACGGCAACAACAACGGCAACGCCGCCGACATCATGCGCGCGATGTACGTGACCGCCGGGCTGTTCAAGGATGCCCGGCGCGATTCCAGCCTGTTCTCGGCCTACGACGTCCTGGAATGCGCCACCTTGAACGGCGCTTCCGGCGCGCGGATGGAGCACCTGATCGGTAGCCTCGAACCGGGCAAGAAGGCCGACTTCGTCGCGCATGACCGCCAGCGCCCGGAATGGACGCCGCTGCTCAACGTCGTCAACCAGCTCGTCTGGTCGGCGGACGGGCGCGGGGTGCACTCGGTCTGGGTGGACGGACGCCGCCTGGTCGACGACTACCGGGCGACCACGATCGACGAGGAACGCATCTTCGCCGAAGTGGAAGCCGCCGCCCCGGCGCTCCTCGCGCGCGCCGGAAAGACCGTTCCCTGCCGGTGGCCGGTGCTGTGACGTCTGCCGCCTCTCTTTACGCCCGCTCCGCTCGCAATGGCGAAGGTGGTTCGATCCCATGCCCGCTCGATCTAGGGACAATGCCATGACCAAGCCCATGAACACCCGGCTGCTCGTCTACATCGTGCTGCAGGCGCTGTGCCTGATGTATTTCCTGCTGTCCGCCGGGACCTTCAACTCGCTGGGGATGGTGATCCCCTCGATGGTGCAGGAGTTCGGGATGACCTGGGCGCAGGCGGGCTTCGGCTTCACCCTGCTGGGCACAGCCTGCGGCATCATCAGCCTGGCCCCGGCGTGGACCATTCGCAAGCTGGGCGTCGGGCGCACGCTGCTGACCGGGACGGTGATCCTCTTCGCCGGGTTCGGGCTGCTCTACACATCCACGGGCGTCCCGACCTATTATCTGGGCACGACGCTGCTGGGCATCGGCTACTGCTTCTGCGGCACCGTCCCGGCGGTGCACGTGCTGTCCAGCACCTTCAGGCGCCGGTCGACGGTGCTGGGCCTCTACTTCACGATCGGCAACCTCGGCGCCGTCGCCGGGCCCATGCTCTACTACGGTTCGCAGTCGGCGGGCATGGACTGGCGCGCCTACTGGCTGATGTTCGCGATCGCGTCGGTGGTGATCGGCGGTTTCAGTACCCTCGTCGCCAGCCGCCTGCGGCTCGACCGGCCGGAAGAGCAGGCGACCGCCGTCGATGCACCGGCCGAATGGACGGTCCGCGCGGCGCTGGGCACGGTGCAGTTCTGGATCGTCGTCTTCGCCTACACCGCCTGCCTAGCGATCAACACCACGACCCACGGCTTCGCCTATCAGCACCTCCTCGAGCACGGCATCACGCAGGACCGCGCATCGCAGCTCCTCAGCCTTTCGGCGCTGGTCTGCGCGGTCGGTTCGGCACTGGCAGGCGTCGTCGGCGAGAAGACCTCGCCCCGCGCGCTGACGATGTTCTCGCTGGGGTGCCTGGGCTTCTCCGCCGCGCTGCTCGCAGTCGCCGACGGGCCGCTGGTACTGATCCTGTGGATGATCGCCTTCGGTGGCGGGCTCGGCTTCAGCTACGTCAGCACGGTGATGCTGCTGCAGGAATACTTCGGCCAGAAGGCCTCGCTGGAGCTGTACTCCATCATGATGGCGGTCTCGACCTCGGCGGCGCTCGGCCCGGCGCTGGGCGGAGCGATCAAGGACCAGACCGGGAGCTTCTCCGGAGTCTTCTTCGGGCTGGCTGCAGTGAGCGCAGTGCTGTTCTGCGTGGTGGCGGTCCTGCGCAAGCCCGCGGCGCGGGCCGCGTTCGAGGGCGCGCTGGTGACCGCCAAGGTAGAAGGCTGAACCAGAACCACTCTTCGTCATTTCCCGCCTTCGCGAGGGTGACGAAGAGTGGAAGATGTTCGCCCCGGTTCGAGCCGGGACGAAGGCCAGTTCACACCGGGCGTTCGCCCTTGACCTGGATGCGATAGCCCGATCGAACCGCCGGGAAGTAGTCCCAGATCGCCATGTGCTGGCTGCAGCGGTTGTCCCAGATCGCGATCGCGTGTGGACTCCAGGTGAAGCGGCACTGGAACATCGGGTTCTGGACGTGCTCGAACAGGAACGCGAGCAGCGCCTCGCTTTCCCGCGCGGTGACGCCTTCGATCCGGGTGGTGTAGCCCCGGTTGACGTAAAGCGCCTTGCGACCCGTCACCGGATGCGTACGCACTACCGGATGCGAGGTGCACGGCAGTTCCTGCCCCTTGGGCACCAGCCCGCCGAACGCCTTGACCGCATCGTGAACGGCAGTGAGCCCTTCGAGCTGCGCCTTCATCCGCTCCGACAGTGCATCCCATGCCGCATACATGCTGGAAAACACCGTATCCCCGCCCAAAGGCGGGATCGTGTGCAGGTAGAGGATCGAGCCCATCGGCGGCTCGGGATCGGCGCTCATGTCCGAATGCCAGTCCTCGCCCGCCACATACGTGGAGTTTTCGTCCGCGTGCATCCGTGTGATCTCGTCGAAGCCGGGCACCCGCCAGGGCTTGGTGCTGGGCGCGACGTGCGCTTCGCCGAAGACTTCCGCGAGCCGGCGATGCGCCGCGAAATCGATCGGTTGGTCGCGAAGAAAGATCGCCAGGTTCTCGGCGAGCGCACGCCGCAATTCGTCGGCCACGTCTTCACCATAGGGCTGTGTCAGGTCGACACCGCTCACATAGGCGCCGATGGTCGGATTGAGCTTCTCGACCTTCAGAAACCGATAGCCGCCCGTGGCTTGCGGCTTGTCCTCTATCGCGACGTCCATCCTGACCTCCTGTTCACTGGCGACACAATCTACCGGTCCGATCGCTGCGCTCTTGAGCGTGAGCGCCATTTTCGTTCGTGCAAGAACCAGATCACGCGCTACGCCAGCGCCGCCACCAGGGCGTCGACTTCGGCGCGGACCGGCATCGAAGGCGCCGCGCCCCGTCGCCCGACCGACAGCGACGCTGCCGCATTGGCCAATCGCAGAGCCTGCTCGGGCCCGATCCCCTGGTCGACACAGGCCGCCACGACCCCGCAGAAACAGTCACCCGCGCCACTGGTATCGACCACCGCCTCGGCCGGGATGGCCGGCGCGAAGATCGCGCGGTCGGCCCAGACCGCCGCCGATCCGATCGCACCCAGCGTCACGACGACCGCCTGGTTGGGGCGGGTCAACAGGCGCCGCGCGGGAAGGAGGTCGTCGAGTCCCTGGGGTTCGCGGTCGAGTTGGAGGTAGTCGGCAAACTCGGTCTGGTTGAAGATCAGCATGTCGGAGAGATCGAACAGCTTCGATCCGGCCGGGATCGCCGGCGCCGCATTGAGGATCTTGCGGACGGGGACCGCGGCGTGGCTGGCGAACAGCGCTGCGATCTGGTCGATGTCGGTTTCCAGCTGGACCAGCAACACGCGGGTTTCGGCATCGATTGCACGGATCACCCGTTCCGCGCGCGCAGCGAGGTTTGCGGCCGCCTCCACCATAATCATGTTGTCGCCCGCCGGTTCGATCAGGATCGTGGCGCGGCCGCTGCCCTGCCCTTCGAGCACCTCGACGTGGCCGGTATCGACCCCCTCGGCGGCCAGCGCCGCGCGCAACATCGCTCCCGCCGCGTCCGCGCCGACCGCGCCTGCCATGCGCGTGGCCGAACCGAAGCGCGCGGCGGCAACCGCCTGGTTGAGGCCCTTGCCCCCGACCGCCTGCTCGCTCTCTTCGACCAGCAGCGTCTGCCCCCAGGCGGCGCGGGCCGGAAGGCGCAGGGCGATGTCGAGATTGAGGGAACCGAAGACACTCACGCTCATGAAATTTTCCCCAGTCCGGGCCGGCAGGCCCGCCTCAGTATGGCCGGTCGCCCTTGACCCACATGCGATGCATTTCCCGGATATACCGAGTGTCGTCGAAAAGGGTGCCGGTGTGCAAGGTACACCGGTTGTCCCACACCAGCACGTCGCCGACCTGCCACTTGTGGCGATAGACGAAGCGATCCTGCGTAACCCATTCGATCAACTCGTCGATCAGCACGGCGCTCTCGGCGGTGGACCAGCCAACGAAGCCGGGCGTCAGGCTCGAGACCCACAGTGCTTTGCGTCCATCTGCCGGGTGCGTGCGAACGAGCGGGTGGATGACGTCGGGATTGGCGCGCAGGATCTCGGGCGGGATGGCCTTGCGGCCGGCGCTGCGCATCGTCGCGAGATATTCGAAGCTGTGGATCTGCTTGAGCTTCGAGAGGTCCTCCTGTCGCTCCGGCGGCAGCGCGGCGAAGGCTGCGCACTGGTCGGCGAGCAAGGTGTCGCTGCCCTCGGGCGGCACCGCGATGGCGTGGAGCATGGTGCACATCACGGGCTCGGCGGTATAGTTGAGGTCGGTGTGCCAGCCGATGCCGTCGTTGTGGGCACCCACTGGCCTGCCATCCTCGACCCGGTTGGACAGGACATAGATTTCCGGCGTTCCGGGCAGCGTGAAGTCCTGCAGGGTATGCCCTTCGAGCGCGCCGAAGGCCTGGCCGAAGCGCCGGAACCCGGCGGGGTCCAGCGCCTGGCCGCGCAGCACGATTGCCCCGGTACGATGGAACTCGGCGACCACTTGTGCAAATGTCGCATCGTCGGAGCCGGCGAGATCGAGACCGATGATCTCGGTGCCGAAACCCGGCTTGAGCGGCTTGCCCTCCAGCCCGGTGGTGCTCACGCCACCGTCTCCGGGCCGGCCTGCTCGGGTGGGCTCTTGCCGAGCAACGACCAGTCGTACCGGAGATTGAGGTGCGAGCCGTCACACAGCGGCTTGGTCCTGGAATAGCCGCATCCGCAGATCGCCTGGAGACCGCCCTCCTCGACCGAGAAAGGCACCGCGGGCGACTTGCCGCACATGTGGGCGGGGTCGCAGGGTTGGGTTTCGGCCTTGCCGCACTTGCACCAGTGGTAGGTTTCGCCCGATTGCAGTTCGACGAAGTGGGGCTGCTTGCGCGTGCCGTCGGGCCAGCGCTTCTTGACCCAGCCCTGGGCGATGGGGCTTGCCATGTTGAGCTTGAGTTCGACTTTGCTGAACAGCCACTTGCCGCCTTCCCGGCGGAACCGCGCGTCGTAGGTGCCGCCGATCCAGTAGGCCTCGGCCTCGCCGCTGTGCTCGTTGGGCAGGGTCGCGGCTTCCCACAAGTACCAGAAGCCGGTGGCCTCCTCGCCGCCCTCGTCGAAAGTGATCTGCACCGAGATCATGTTGTGGAGCGACCACCAGATCTTCTCGCCTGCCACCGCCTTGAGGCCGAGCGCGCAGCCGTCCCCCCCGACGAACGTACCGAAGCCCTTGCAGGTCCAGGTCGCGTCGTCGGTGAACAGCGGGCGCAGCAGTACCGGGTCGTTGCCGACGTCGCACGAGCGGGCGTAGGTCGTCACGAGGTCGGCGATCGCGTCCTTGGCGGTCAGCCGCTCGACTTGCGCGCGCAGGGCCGCGAGTTCGGCGGCGATGTCGGCCATGTCGCCGGGCGTGTCGACGCTCATTCGGCGGCTTCCGCACAAGCGTCCAGCGAGGCGGCGTAGCGCTTGTAGCGCTTGACCAGCCAGTTGTTGATCTGCGCCAGCGTCTTCTCGTTGGGCGACCAGCGCGTGCGCGGCGCCACGCGCGAGGACAGGCCCTTGTGCGTGCGGATGTTGGCGACGGTGTCCTGTTCGTTGAACACCGCGACGCCGTCGATCGTGCCTTTCATGAGGAGGTCGGCGGTAGGCAGCGAAAGGTTGTCCCAACTGGTCAGCACGCCGACGCGCAAGGTGATGTCACCGGCGGCCTGCGGCAGGATCACGTAGTAGAACACCACGTCCGCCTGCGCGCCGAGGAACAGGTTGGGCATGACGCCGGCGAAGACCACGCGGCTGCGCTCCGCCTCGGTGAGGGCGGGCAGCGGCGGGAACAGCGCCTTGCCGGCGATGTTGAAACCGCCGTCGACATGGGTGAACTGCACCTCGCGATAGATGGCGCCGTCGTCCGACTCGTCCCACTCGGTGAAGCGGGTGTTGCTGGACGGGGCGAAGTCGTGGATGCCGGTATGCAGGTAATGCGTATGGTACGGCTCCAGCGCGTTTTCCTGCATGAACTTCCAGTTCCACTTGTTCGACGCCCACTCGACCGGCCGGATCGAGGCGAGGTCGTCCATGCGGTGGTTTTCCAGCAGTGCGGACAGCCCTTTCAGCCGGGGCGCCAACGCCTCCGCCTCGCCGTCGAAGTTCACGAAGACGAAGCCGTTCCAGATCTCCGAGCGGAATGCCGGCAGGCATGCGGTGTGCCGCAACTCTGCGAAGGGCAGCGTCCCCTCCATCTCGGGGGCGCCGGTCAGCGTGCCTTCGAGGTCGTAGGACCAGCCGTGGAACGGGCAGGTGAAGTTCCTGGCGTTGCCGCTCGCCTCGCCGAGCAGATGCCCGCGATGGCGGCAGACGGAGGACAACACGCGCACTTCGTGATCCTTGCCGCGCACCACCAGCAACGGTTCGCCGACGACTTCGAGCGTGAAGTAGTCACCCACGTCCGGAATCGCGCCGACGTGGCCCACCGCCACCCATTCGCGATCGTAGACGGCACGCTTCTCGAACTCGAACCAGGCGGGCGAGGTGTAGCATTCGGGCGGCAGGCTCATCGCCTGCGATACGTCGCCCTGGCTGGCCTCGAGCCGGTCCAGCAGCGCCAGGACTTCGGGTTCCAGTGCGATATCGGGCAAACCGGCCCGCAAGAACTGAGTCATCCCGGATCACCTTTCGAGAATCGCAACCGGCGATTTACATATAAAATGCTATGCATATTGCATTACATAATACGCAATCATACACGACAGGCAATCGACATTCTTTCCCGGGAGCGCCCATGATCTTTCTGTGCAAGGTGTCCGACGTACCCGCAGGCCGCTCCAAGCGCATCGCCCGCGGCCGCAAGCCGGCAGTCGCGGTTTTCGACGTGGACGGCACGTTCCATGCGACGGCGGACCAGTGCACGCATGGAACCGCGCTGCTTTCTCGCGGGAAAGTCACGGCGGGCAGGATCGTATGCCCGCTGCATTCCGGCAGCTTCGACCTGCTCAGCGGTGCGCCGGTGGACCTGCCATGCGACGAACCGCTGGCAGTCTACCGTGTCGAAGTCCGGGATGCGGGTATCTACGCCGACGTGCCGGACTGAACCGCCGCGCCGCCGCCCGCCTCCAGGGCGGCGACGAACGACCCGGTATCCGCGATCGTCGCCGCATAGCGCCCCAGCGCGCCGAGCGCCGCGGCGTGATCCTCGGTACTGCCGGCGGCGCACGCGTCGGCAAGGACGACGACGTCGTAGTCCCGCATGAAGGCCGCTCGCGTCGTCGAATCGACGCAGCAGTCGGTGCTCACGCCGGTCATCACCAGTAACCCAATGCCACGCTGGCGCAGGCGTGCGTCGAGCGGTGTTTCGAGAAACGCGTCATAGCGCGACTTCACCACCTCGAGATCACCGGCTTCGGGCGCTATGCCCCAATATCCGCAGCCTGGCGTTCCGACCCGGCACAACGCCGCACCGCCCGGCATACCCAGCCGCTCCATATGAGCAAGCATAGCGGGAGAGTCGGTTTCCGGGGACGTTTCCAGGCGTATGAAGACGATCGTCATGCCCGCTGCGCGCGCGGCCGCAACTGCCCGACGCATCTGCGCGATCGCCGCCGGCACTGCCGAGACATCCGCTCCCCGGCCTGCACAAAAACCTTCCGGCGCGACGAAATCGACCTGCACGTCGATGACGAGCAGCGCCGCCGCGGCACCGGACAGGGAGGAGATCAGGGGATCGCGCAAGGGCATGGCTGCGGTCAAACTCCGGAGGGCCTTGGAATGCGTTTCCCGACCGCGGCCAGGAAGGCACATGATCGTCGTCGCCCGGCCGCGATCAGGATAATCGCATTATACCATGCATGACGCATTTCAATACGCCATGCATTTTCACGCCCTGCAAACAACCGATCCACGCCTTTTGAATAACTTGAACGAAACCCGCAACTTTATCCCAGTTCTTTGGAATGAAAAATGGGCCCATCCACCAGCCACGGCGCCGCTGCGCCGCCATAACCAGCCCGACGCAGGAGCCACGACATGAGCCGCATCATCGAACCGCTGAACGAAACGGCCCGCGCTCTTGCCGGGATCGCACAGCCGGTGATCGTCGCGATGGGGACCGCCGGCCTGACGGGCGGTGCGATGGCGGCCCTGGGCATCGTCGCCGATCACGCCTGGCGCCGGCAGGCTGCTCGCGGCCAAGACCGCCTTTTCCGTGGGCTATAACAGCGCCTCGCGGTTCAGTCGCGAATACGCACGCCAGTCCGGCTTGCCCCCGTCACTGGGCGACGGCTTGGGCGTGATCTGACGCCGCTTGGCGGAAGACCGCCTTTCAAGGCGCCGCCTGCGGCAACTCGGCACCCTGGCGCACGATCTCGTCCACGAGCGCGCGGGCATGACGGCTGAGATCCTCGAAGCGCCTGGCACAGATAGTGAGGCGGCGATGCGCCCACGGATCGGCGAGCGGCACGATCGCCAGTGCGCCGGAGCGGAAACGCTCTGCGGCGGAAAACGGCAGGATGCCGATGCCGATGCCCGCCTCTACCAGCCGCGCCACCGTTTCGAAGCTGCGCAGGCGGACGCGATAGCCGATGCGCCGGCCCAGCCGCGCCGCCTGGTCGGCCAGATGCGAGTGAAGCGCGCCCGCGCTCAGACCGACGAAGGGTTCGTCCAGCAGGTCGACGAAGGCCACCGAGCGATCGCCGGCAAGGACATGGCCTGCCGGCACCAGGAGGACGAGCCGGTCGTCGGCCACCGCAATGGTCTGGAGGTCGCCGGGATCGGCGGAATCCGCGATCAGCCCGAACTCGGCCCGACCCTCGGCGACGGCGGCGACGATGTCGGCGCTGGTTCTTTCCTCGATCTCGACGTCGACGTCGGGATGCGCGGTCAGAAAGACGCGAACGGCGGCGGGCAGCAGGTCGACCAGCGACGCGGTGTTAGAAAGCATGCGGACATGACCCTTGAGCCCCGAGGCGAAGGCACTCAGGTCGCCGCGCATCCGCTCGATCTGCGCGGTCACGATGCGGGCATGCCGCAGGAGCGTGCGTCCGGCCGGCGTCGGCACCACCCCGCGCCTCCCGCGATCGAGCAGCGACGCGCCCAGCAAGGCCTCCATCCCGCCGATCCGCGCGCTCGCCGAGGCCAGCGCCATGTGCGCGACATCGGCGCCCCGGGAAATGCTTCCCGCTTCCACTACGGCGATGAAAAGACGCAGGTCGACGAGGTCAAATCGCATGAGCCTTCGTTATCACCGAAGGCTCATGCCGCCTATCCCGCATTGTGGCCCGCATGCGCCCGGAGCAGGGGAAACCCGGCGGCAAGCCACAGGAGACAACCATGCAACGTGCCCACAATACCATCGTAGACCACCAGTTCGGCCCCCAGGCGCAAGCCTACGTGGCGAGTGCCATCCATTCGAGCGGCCCGGATCTGGAGCGCCTGGCGACCATCGCGATCGCGCATCCCGCCGCGATGGTGCTCGACCTGGGCTGCGGCGGCGGGCACGCCTCCTACGCACTCGCGCCGCACGTCGCCAAAGTTGTCGCGTGCGATCTGTCGGGCGAGATGCTCGCCGCAGTCGCGGCCGAAGCGGCCAGGCGGAACATCGCCAACATCGCCACGCGACAGGCGGCCGCCGAGCACCTGCCCTTCACGGACGGTGCGTTCGACATGCTGGCATGCCGCATGAGCGCACATCACTGGCAGGACCTGGACGCGGGCCTGCGGGAAGCGAGGCGGGTGCTCAAACGCGGAGCACCTGCGGTCTTCATCGACGTGATCTCGCATGGCGACCCGGCGCTGGACACGCACCTGCAGGCCGTCGAACTGCTGCGCGACCCCAGCCACGTTCGCGATTACCGATTCGAGGAATGGTCCGCGGCCCTGACGCGCGCCGGCTTCGCCATGCGGCGCACGGCCATCCACGCATTGCCGATGGAGTTCGCCTCCTGGGTCGCACGCATGCGCACACCTCCGGCCCACGTCGTCGCCATCCGATCGCTCCAGTCGGGCGCGTCCAGCGCTGTTCGCCGGGCCTTCGACATTGCCGACGACGGCAGCTTCACCATCCAGATCGGCACGTTCGAACTCGAGGCCTGCTAGGCTGCATCGGGACATGTCGAGGCGAAGAAAGGGGAAGCAATCGCCTCTACTCCTCCCTGTCCCGAAGGGATGGGGAGGTGGCAGTCGCGCAACGGCTGACGAAGGGGTCTTTCCCCTCTACCACCGATTGGACGCTCCCTCCCCGTGGCTTCGCGGCAGGGAGGATGGGACGACCGCGTCAGACCTGAATCCCGACCGCTCTAGCTATAGGCCCGCACGAAAAAGGCTACGGTAACCAGCATGGTGAGAGACACCGTGGCCACCCGCACCAAAGGCTGCGGCAGCCGCCGGCCTAGATGCGCTCCCAGGAAGCCGCCGACGGCAGCCGAAGGCGCGAGCAGCAGCACCTCGCGCCAGCCTACGGCATGCATGACCGCGAAGATGACCACCGCAGCGGTGTTCGCCGCCGTCACCAGAATGGTCCGAGCGGCCTGGAGACGCATGAAATCGACCCGGGTCGTCAAGCTCCAGAAGGCCATCATCATGATCCCCACGGCGCCCCCGAAGTAGCCCCCGTAGACGCCGAGCAGGAACTGGCCGGACAGCATCGTCACGCTGCCGGCTCCCGCCTCGCCATGAAATCGCGGTGCGATGTTCTTGCCGAAAGCCAGCGCCAGCGCGGCAACGAGCAGCAGCCACGGCAGCACGCGGTCGAACAGCGACGATGGCGTCGACAGCAGCAGCACGCCCCCGATCAACCCGCCGGAAAGGGAGGCCAGGAAAAGCCATCCCAGCGACACCCCGGCCACGGAGCCGAGGTCCTTGCGGTAGACCCACGCGCTGACGGCTCCGCCCGGATAGAGCGCGAGACTGCTCGATGCATTGGCCGCGACCGGGGGGACGCCCGCCGCGATCAGCGCCGGCAGCGTGTCGAAGGACCCGCCGCCCGCCAGCGCATTCATCGCACCTGCCAGCAGCCCTGATCCCACGAGAAGATGATCCGAGTTCACCTTGCGGCTTGTGGCACCGGTGCCGGCGCCGATACCATGCGGATGATGCGAAGCCCAGGCTCAGGCGTTGCCGAAGGCAGTGCGGGCTTCGTCGTCACTTGGGCCGGGCGAGCGGATATGCTCGCGCCGCACGCCCAGCCCCAGCACCCGTGCCGGGATGCGCTGGAGCAGCGGTGTCGCGCCGAGCATCCGCACCGGCCACGGCGCCTGCGTGACCGTCCCGGCCAGCGCCGCGCGCAGCACCGTCTGGTGTATGGTGCGCTGGATCGCCTGAATCACGCGCACCGGGAACTCGCGACGGGCCTGTACCCCGGGCAGCACGCGATCGACGTCCTCGCCCCGCGCCATCGGAGCGGCGAGCAGGTTGGCGGCAGCCACGGCATCCTGCACCGCGAGGTTGATACCGACCCCGCCGACCGGGGACATGGCGTGGGCAGCGTCGCCGATCGCCAGCAGGCCGGGCCGCGACCACCGGGTCAGGCGATCGAGCGAGACGCTGAGCAGTTTGACGTCGTCGAGACCGCCAAGCTGCCGCATCAGCCCGGTGACCGGCGGCACCACGGCTTCGACCTCGGTGCGGAATGCCTTGATGCCGCGCGCCAGTATCCCGGCGGCGCTGCCCTTCTCGATCACGCGCGCACACTGGAAATAGTCGCCGCGATCGATCGCCACGACCATTTCGCCACCGGCTATGTAGCCCTGGGTCTGGTTGTCTCCGGTGCGCGGCTTGGGCACCCGGAACCAAAGCACGTCGATCGGCGCGCCGAGATCGTGGAGCGGCAGGCCCGCCGCCGCGCGCAGCCTCGAGGCGCGGCCGTCGGCGGCGATGACCAGCCGCGCGGCGATCTTCTCGCCATTGACGGTTTGCACCCCGCTCACACGCCCCTCCTGCTCGATCAGGGCGACCCCCTCGCATTCCATCCGCAGCGCGAACGCGGGATATCGGCGTGCCTGCTGCACGACGAAATCGAGGAACTCCCATTGCGGCATCATCGCGACGAACTTGCCGCGCCCCGGCAGGTGGGTGAAATCGGCGATGCGATAGGTCTTGCCGCCGAGCACCGCCCCGATCTCGGTCACCTTGTCGTGCGGCCGGGCCAGCAACGCATCGAGCATCCCGAGTTCGTCGAACAGGTCGAGCGTCGAGGGGTGCACCGTATCGCCGCGAAAATCGCGCAGGAAGTCGGCATGCTTCTCAAGCACCAGCGTCTTCACTCCCGCCCGCGCGAACAGCAGCCCCGCCACCATTCCCGCAGGGCCTCCGCCGACGATACAGAGTTCGGTCTCGATCATATCGCACCATGACGTTGCCGCGTGCCGAACCGCACCAATAGCCCTCTATCCGGCGTGGCGATAGCGGCGCGCTTGTCCCCGCACGATCCATTACTGAACCCGAAGGCGGGGCAGGGACACCGATTTCCCCACTCCGCCGATCAACTTGTAAAGCGACCTGAACGGTGAGACACTTGCCGCCCTAAAGATCCGAAGATCGCCCTTCAATTCATGCGCACATGGCGGCAGCGGTTCTTACAATACATCGGGACTTCTCTGGCAGAGCATGTCCCGGTGGTGGAGTCGGGAGGGAAATCATGGCGGGCACCGTCGTTTCACAGTGGCTCAAGATGCCGCAAGCCGAACTGGACGCACTTTTTTCGGCCCATGATGCCGGGCCCATCCCGGATGGCGAGGCCAAGGGCACCGCGATCATAGCTCCGGGAAACGGCTTTTCCGACGAGATCGCGGCGATCATCAATTTCTTCGCGTGGCAGGGCAAGGTCTTCGATGCGGAGCATGGATTTCTGCGCAACCATATCCTGCCCCTCGGGCTGAAGGCCATCGTCGCCAAGGTCTACAAGGGCGAAAGCTGGCTCGACGGGAAGGAATGCATCGTCCTCGACTACTCGGACACCTCGCTGCTGGCGTCGCGGGTGCGGGACGAGATCCGGCTGATCGAGCCGGGCATCTATCTCGGCAAAGTCTACTGGGGCAAGAAGCGGCTGATCGATTTCGCGCTGGAGTTCGGCGGTTAGGACGTAAGGTGGTACCGCAAGGGCAAGTGTTCGTGGCGGCGGTGTTGCGCCACGATGCGATGCCCGCTCTCATGGACCTGCTGGCGACAATGAACGCCGCACCCGGCCAGGCCGACCCCGCCAACGATCTGGTGCCGTTCGGCCGGATCGCACAACTTCATGTCGCGCGCTTCGTGGTGCTCGAGGACCCCTCGCTGCCCGACCGCCTGATCGCCCCCACGCTGCCCGTCCACGAACCCACCCGGCTGGCGTTCATCGCCGACTTCGATGGCGATGCGGACACCCTCCTCGCCGACCTCGTCACTACCGCCCCGGCGGGTCTGCGCCGCATCTTCGGCCATTGCTGCGATTTCGACGGCGATGGCGACCTGCTGCAATGGCTGCAGGCGCATCGCATCCGCTCCGCCGCCACGTACGTCAACTGGCGCGGCCGGAGCGCTCGGCAGGTGCGGGAGGAAGCCGCCCTACACCACGCCCTGCGGAGCGCACGCATCGCCCACTCCCAGATGTCGCCCGAACACCTGCTGCCTATCCTGCGCGCAGCGGGGGCCGCCGTGCCGCTCAGCCCCCTGGCGCGGCCGTCGATCGGCTGGCGCCTGCGCGAAGCCGCGCACTTCCTGTCGTTGCCTGCCCTCGCGCTGCTGCTGGCGCCGCTCCTCCTGCCGCTGCTGCCCTTCCTCGTCGTGCTGCTGCGTTGGCGCGAACGCCGCGATCCGGTCATCGCGCCAAGGCCTTCGCGCGCGCGCAACCGCATGCTGTCCGCCATCGAGGACCACGACATCGCCAACCAGTACAGCGCCATCGGATCGCTCAAGCCGGGACTGTTCCGGCGCTGGTTGACGGTGGCGATCCTGTGGGTGATCGGCTGGGGCGGACGGCATGTCTACCGCAAGGGCCGTCTCGCTCGGGTCAACACGATCCACTTCGCCTCGTGGACCTTCCTCGACGATCGGCGCCGCGTCTTCTTCGCCAGCAACTACGACGGCAGCCGCGAGGCCTACAACGACGACTTCATCAACAAGGTCGCCTTCGGGCTCAACCTCTCGTTCTCCAACGGCCTGGGCTACCCGCGCACACGATGGCTGATTGTGGGCGGGGCGCGCCACGAGCAGGATTTCAAACGCTACCTGTTCCACCACCAGATCCCCACGCAAGTCTGGTACAAGGCCATGCCCGGCCTGAGCACTTACGACATGGCCCGCAACGCCCGCATCCGCCGCGGGTTCGACGACCCGCCTGCGGGCGCGGCGCTGCGCCGCTGGATTGCCGAGATATGACCGGGGCCGCTGCCGAGATCGACGATATCCAGGCCCTCGTCGACCGCGGGTTCGGGTCCCTGCGAGCGGCACGCTACGTGCTGCTGAGGATCGTCGACCCCGCGCCCGCCCGGGCGTGGCTGCGGCAATGGAACGTGACGTCGCTGGGCGCCGCCCGCTCGCAACGGCTGCCGCGCGTCGAGCAGGTCGCGTTCACTGCCGCGGGACTGCGCGCACTGGACTTCGACCTCGACGCCGCCCCCGGTTTCGCCCCGGAATTCCTCGACGGCATGGCCGGGGACGAACGCCGCTCGCACCGGCTGGGCGACGAAGGCGAGAGCGCACCGCAGCTTTGGGACTGGGGCGCCGGGACGCGCGAGCCGCATGTCCTGCTGGTCCTCCTGGCGGCGGACGATGCGATCGAGGCCATGGAGGCCGATCTCCTTTCCGCCCTGCCCGCCTCCGGCTGCGCGCTGCTCGCCGTCAATCGCAGCAATGGGCATGTCGGCCACGAACCGTTCGGCTTCGTCGACGGCGTTTCGCAACCTGCGCTCGACTGGGAGGGGACGCTGCGGCCGGGCGGCGCGCGCGATCGCATCTATCGCAACCGGCTGGCGATGGGCGAAGTCCTGCTGGGCTATCCCAACGAGTACGGCTTCGTCACCGACCATCCGGTGGCCGGCGAGGTCGGGCGCAACGGCAGCTACCTCGTCTACCGCCAGCTCGAGCAGGACGTGCGCGGCTTCTGGCAATGGCTGGCGCAAGTCGCGGGGCCGCAAGGTGCGACGGCGCTGGCGGAAAGCATGGTCGGGCGCACGATCGACGGCGCCCCGCTCGCGGGACTGCCGGCCTTGCAAGTCGAAGGGACGCAGGCCCCGGACAACGCCTTCACGTTCGCCAGCGATCCCGACGGCATGGTCTGCCCGGTCGGTGCTCATGTCCGGCGCGCGAACCCACGCAGCAGCGACGATCCGCAAGGACGACGCGGCTTCGTGCGCGACCTGTTGTCCTCGCTCGGCTTCAAGGGCACCGCGATGCACGATGCGGTCGCCGCCGCCCGCTTCCACCGCATCGTCCGGCGCGGCCGCCCCTACGGCCCCGTGGTCACGCCCGCCGAAGCGATGGCGCCCGCTTCCGCAAGCCCGGTCGAACCGGCTGGCCTGCACTTCATCTGCCTCAACGCGAATCTCGCCCGCCAGTTCGAATTCGTGCAGGGGGCCTGGATCGCCAGCCCCGCTTTCGCCGGCCTCAGCGGCGAGGCGGACCCGCTGCTGGGCCATCGCAGGCCGGCGGGCGGCGGCATCGCAACGGACGCATTCAGCCACGTCGACACCGCAGGGTGCCCGCGACTTCTGAGCGGCGTGCCCCGTTTCGTCACCGTCAGGGGCGGCGCCTACTTCTTCCTCCCGGGGATGAAGGGACTAGAGGTAATTCTGCGCGGTTGAAGCGGAGTTGACGCTGGTTCGTCATTTTCGACCCGGCACGGCCCCGCACTCAAGGAAACCGCTCGTCCCCCGTCGGCTCGACGTGGGTTTCGCCGTTCATGGCCTGGCGATAGCGCGACATCTCGTAGTACATGCGCCGCCGCGCCCGGTTCTGGTTGCCGAGCGGGCGGTGGTCGGCAAGGCAGTGCCAAGGATTGATGGTGAGCCGCCGGGCAAAGGCGAACTGCTCGGGCGACTGGAATTCCTGCTGCGGGATGGTGAGGATCGCGACAGGGATGCGCGGCGAAAGGCGCGGGTCCCAAAGTACGCCGTTCTGCTCGATCGGCTGCCGGAACGGATCGCGCTGGAGGATCACGCGCATCTCGAAGCGGGCTTCCCCGGCGCGCAGCGTCTCCGCGAGGTTGTCGCGGATGTAGTTGTCGGGCGGGCGCCGTGGCAGGCGGGGAATACGCGTCGATACCGCGGTCAGCGGGTGGAAGCTGTACTGCATCGCCTGCCCCGGCCCCAGCAGGTACGGCACGCAGCTGAAGTATTCGTTCGCCAGCGGATTGGCCAGCGTGCGGTTCCACAGCGCCTGCATCAGGAAATCGCGGATGTGGGTGCGCTTCGGGTTCAGGAAATACCAGACCGGCAGGTGCCGCCGGCTCCAGTACTGGAGAAAGGCGTTCTCGCGCGTCGTCGGCGTGACGAACGTGACGGTGGTGACGGCGGTGAAGTCCTGCGTATGGTGTTCGTCATCCATCAGCTTGGGACCGGGGACGTCCATGACCTTGAGCCCGATGCTGCCGAAGCCGACGTCGAGGATGTCCGGCTCCACATGCGGCCCGGGATTGGAGAAGCGCACCCAGGCGGGATAGCTGCGCTCCTCGCCGAAGATGCCGCGGCGCAGATGCTCGGGCAGGCCGGGCAGGACGGTCAACTCGCCACGAACGAGGCCGTGGGTCTTGGTATTGCCGGCACGCTCGTAGTTTCCCGGCGTGAAGTCGATGTCGAGCTGGCGCTTCATTTCCGCGACCATGGTATCCAGGCTCTGGTCCTCGTCGGGCCAGAAGCGCTCCTCGCCAAGCGGGGGCACGTCGCGGCTGCGGGTGAGGTCGATCGTCCAATTGACCAGGCGCGTCAGCGGCCAGCGCAGCACCGCATCAAGCGTGGGGCGCACGAAGGGATCGATCCGGCGCTCGGCATGGAGGCCGAATTCCAGCAGGCGGTGGAGCGGCGTGAGCATCGGTCAATCCTTCCCCTTGGCGCCATCCGCCAGGATGTCGGCAGCCAGCTTCTCCGCGGCGAGATAGATCGCGGCGACCAGGAATAGCCCCGGGATGCGCGGGAAGATCGAGGCGTCGACCACCCGCAGCCCGGCGACGCCATGGACCCGCCCCTGAGGATCGAGCACCGGGCCGATCGCCGCAGTGCCGCAGGCGTGGTGACCCCAGGCGTTCGAGCGTACCCATTGCCGCAGCGCCGCCCCCTGGAGATCGCGGCCGGGGACCTCCTCCTCGGCGATGGCACCGCATTCCACCAGCGGCCGCGTCATGTCGCGCGCCATGCCAAGGCCTTCGACCAGGGCGTCGAGATCGGCATCGCCGTTCTGCGCGAAGTTGCGCAGGCTGACGACCGGCCGGTCGCGCGGGTCTGCGGAGGCCAGGGACACCGACCCCGCGCGGTTCCCCGTCCGACCTTTCAGCACCACCCAGGAGAATCCGTCGTGGCCCGGCCAGACCTGGCGGGAATAGCCCGGATAATACCCCCGGAACCGACCGATCAGTCCCATCAGCACGAGGTCGGGATCGTCTCCTGTCGCCCGCGACGAGCGGCGCAGCGCCGTCAGCGCGGCGCCGTTGGAGACGTACATACCCCGGCGACGGCCCTGCCAGCGGCGGTAGAGCCCGTCGCCCACGGAGAAATCCGCCCCGCGCATCGAGGACCAGGCCCCGGCCATGCGGTTGACCAGCGAAATCTCGTAGCGGTCCTGCAGGTTGCGCCCGACCTCGGGCAGGACCGCGCGCGAAGCGATGCCGTGCGGAGCCATCCGCGCCGGATCGCCGATGCCTGACAGCATCAGGATCTGCGGCGTCGCGAAAGCCCCGGCAGCGACGATGACCTCGCACGTCGCCAGCGCCCGCATCGGCCTTCCCCCGTCGAGCGAGGGCACCGGCGAGGCGCGGTGCAAGTGGCGCCCCTTCAGCCAGTCCACCCCGGCGGCGCGGCCAGCCTCGTCGAAGATGATGCGCGTGGCCAGCGCGTCGGTCTGGATGTCGAGGCGGCCGGGATGGCGCGCGGCGACCGCGCGCAGCCTCTCGCGCGTGCCCGACCGTGCATGGCGGTCGGTCGAAAGCGGCAGGTAGCAAAGCTGCTCGCAGCCGCCCCGGCGCACGTCGTTGGGATCGCCCCAGTTCTGGAAGAACGCGCGCAGCCGCGCCCGCAGTCCCTTGCCCCGGCCCAGTTCGACGAGGGCCGAAAGGAACAGCGTCCGGATCATGCCGGCATCCGCGAGTGCCTGCAGCGGCATCGACTTCTCGACCGGGAGCCAACCGCGCCAGCCATGCCCCGTGGGATTGATCCCGAGGAACGCAAGGATGCGCCAAAGCGGCCGGTGCCGGCACTGTTCCACGCTGCGGCGGTGCCGGCGCATCGCCTTGGCCGACCAGCCCGCGTCGCCGGTGTGCCGCGCCAGCCAGTCCCAGTCCTCGTCCGGAGGCACCAGGAAGATCATCGCGTTGTGCGCGGTACAGCCCCCCAGCGCCCCGGCGCGCGGGTAGAGGATGTTGCCTTCGGCATCGGCCTTGTCGTCGGCGCGCGCTTCGTCCGGAGCATCGAAGTGCCGCACCGGCTGGTTCCAGCAGAACTGCGGGTCCTCCGTCGCGAGCGGGTGGAAGGCGGGGACCTCGTAGCTCGCCTCCTCCCCCGGATCGGGACCGGCCTCGAGCACGAGCACCCGCATCCCCGCTTCCGCAAGCCGCGCCGCCACAGTGCCGCCACCCGCGCCCGAGCCTATCACCACGTAATCGTAGGTGGCCTCGATCATGTCCCTAAAGCGACTTGAGGTAGGCGATCAGGGCCCGCTTTTCTCCGTCGCTCAGGACCGGCTCGCGGCCGACGAACGCCTTTTCGTCGGTCGTCAGGCCGCGCGGGTCGTTGAACAGCGCGCTACCGAAATAGTGGCCGCGATTGACAACGAAGTCCGGGCACTTGTTGAGCGCCATCAGCGGCCCACGCAAGTTCGCGAAATGCTCGCGCAGGGCCGCGTCGTCCGCTCCCTTGGGGACCGAAAGAAGCGAGACCTTGAGCTTCGCCAGCAGCACCAGGACGTCGCCATAGTGCCGCGCGATCTCGACCGGGGAGCGGTTCTCCGCCAGCGGCTGCAGCGAGGCGAGGAGGTTGACCGGCATTCCGGCGGGGATCGGGCCGACCTCGATGTCGCCGTTGCGGTTGGTCAACTGGGCCAGCGCCTTCTGCGCCCGCTCGTCCAGCTTGCCCGGCAGCTTGGGTACGAAGCTGGCCGGGATGAACAGGTAGCTGCGCGTGGTGGTGCGATCGATCACCCCCCCGGCATTGGGCAGGCCGGCATCGCGCGGCCGCTTCTCGGGCCAGAGCATCGCCTCGATTGAGGCATCGAACATCGCCATACGCCCGCCGACCGAGGGATCGCCATTGAACGGCCCGACCGAATTGTTGAGCAGGTAGGGCGCCGTCGACCACAGCGAGACCAGCGAAGGCACCCGCGTATAGCCGCGACCTCCCGCCGGCATGCGACGGGCCAGCGGTACGCCCGAGAACGGGTCCTGGTAGCTCGAACTGCCGACCGAGGGGAGCGCCTTGTACGAGCTGGAGGAGAAGTCGTTCCAGATGTTGCCTGCCAGCGCATTGGTCGCCAGCGGACTGCACAGGTTGGTGCGCAGCAAGGTGACCGGGATACGCGCGTCGCTGCTGAAGTAGTTGCCCTGCGCAAAATCCGGCCGCGCGGCGAGCGCCTTCATCTTCTGGCGGAAGTCGTCGGTCTGGGTCCAGCCCCACCACGCCTTGAAGCGCGTCAGATAGCCCGGTCCGGCGCTGTTCGCGAGGCTGGCGGCGGCCGGCGCCTGCGGCTGCTTGCTCGAATGGCAGCGCGCGCAAGTCACCGCGAAGACATCGCGCCCCTTCGCGACCTCGCCGTCGGTGCCGAGGAAGGCCCTGCCGCCCGGCGCATCCGCCAACCGATCGGGCCGCGCCGCCTTGAGGAAGAACAGCGCGGTGTCGAGCGTGCCCTTCTCCGTCGCCCGCCAGTAGGCCGAGTTCTTGCGTGCCACGGCGATGCGCATCGGCGTGATTGGCTTGCCGCCGACGACCGGATTGAAGTGGGTGAGCCATTCCTCGCTGTAGAGGCCGATGTTGAGGTAGACCCGGTTCAGCGCCCCCAGCGCGCCCACCGAATCCGACCCGTCCTTGAGCACGCGCGGCGTCCAGACCTGGTCGGGGGCCTCGAAATATTGCGCCAGCGGGCCAGAGGCGGCGAACATGTTGAACTGCATGTTGTCGCGTTCGCCGCCCGCAAGCGTCTCGTGGCCGATCTGGCGGGCTGCCGCCAGCCGGTCGCCCAAGCTGTAGACCGCGTTCATGGTGCGCGGGTTGTTGATGTTGTCGGTCGAGACCAGCGAGGTGTCCATCGCGCCCGGTCGGTAGGTCTTGACCAGCTGGTACATGTAGTTGCGCTCGTCCGGCTTCCAGAAGAACAGCCGATCCACCCACATGTATTGCGCGCCGACGGTGGAATTGAGATCGGCGAAAGTCGGGTTCTCGGGGTCCTTGGGCGGATGTACCGGGCTCGGGCCGACATGGCAGAAGCCGCAGCTCATGCCTACGCGATAGGGCCGGACCAGCTTCGGGTCCGTGTAGTAGCGCGGATCGGTGTAATAGCGCACGGCGTTCCAGCGCGCCTTCGCCTTGTCGTCGAAATCGGGATTGGGGAACAATCGCAGGCCCAGGATGCCGCTCGGCTCCCCGTAGAACGAGCCCACCGGCACCGTCTTGCCACGCGCGCCGATAGCCACGCCGGGATATTTGCCGGCATCGGCGAAGGGATCGGGCGGGCAGGAGGGATCGCGCTCGTCGCGCCACAGGCCGTAGCCGTCTGCCTTGCGCGGCGCCGAGAAGCACGGCTCGTTGACCAGCCCGAGCTGATACCAGCGGTTGCCGCGCCGGTTGGGCCCGCGCGGATCGGGCGCGACGATCTTGAGCAGGTCGAAGCCGCCCAGGGTCGGCTTACTCATGGTGTCCCAGAAGCGGTCGTTGCCTCCGGACCACACCAGCCACATGTTGCGCCCCCGCGCTTCGGCCGGGGTGAGCCGCACGCCGTTGTCCATGTCCTTGAAATAGTCTTCGCCGGCCTGGGTGAAATGGTCGTCGGAAAGCCCGGCCTGGACAGCCTCGTCCTTCTCCCCGTTCGCGCTGCCGCACGCCGCGACCGCGAGGAACGCGAACCCCGCGGCCATGCCTCTCCCAAGCGTCATGACATCCTCCCTGGGCCGGGTACACGGCCGGCCGCAACCTCCCGAAAACAAGCTGTTATGGTTTTGGCGACGCTACCCCGAGGGTTATATTCGCTGCTCTCGTCGAGGCGGTTCAATAGAACGAAATTTCCCGACAAAGGTCAAGCAAGATCGAAAATCGTTGACTTCACACGACCTGTCATGCCTCTCTCGATCCAAGTAAAGCACATAACTTACTTGGAGTCTTGTTTACCTTGTCTCGACGCACGGGAGAACGCTCCGGTGACACTATTTTTAATCGAATCCGGGCTTGCCCATGTTCCCGCATCTTGTGACTATCGCCCTCTATTCGCAGACGGAATCGCCAGGGTTCCGCGGATGAACGCATAGCTGTGACGAACCGGTAGCAGCCGGGCGTCGAAACACCGCCTTCGTGTCGCACGGAATGAACTGTCCTTTTCCGGGAGAGTGAAAGTGTCGGTGCAACCGTTTTCGATCCGTGCAAGATCGCCCGCCGAGCCGCTCGGGGTCGGGGCCTGAACCGATGCTGGAGGGGATCACCCGGGCACCGGCGACGAGAACCGTCGCACTCGTGCTGTCGACGTGCCTTGCCGTCGCGCTGGTGTTCGGATTGCTCTTCGTCCAGGCCCGCGCCGACCTGTCCGTCCGGCGTCAGCAGGCGGACTTCGGCGCGGTGCAGCGGATCGCGCACCAGCTTCACGACCTGGGCGACGTCGTCACCGAGCGGGTTTCCGCCGAAGGCCGGCAGGATATCGCCGAGAGCGCGACCGAGCGGTTCCAGATCGAAGTCGCCACCCCCGCCACAGATCCCGCCCCCGCCGCCGGAAGCTGGTGCGAAAGCCGGCCCGGGCAGGATACCGAGTTGCGCCTCGTCGCCGAGGGCACCCAGGCCCGCGACCGCAAGCTGCGGCTGATGGCCGCGGGGCAGGGGCCGCCGCCGCTGTGCGCTCGCGCCTCCTTCGGCTCGATCCTCGGCGACAAGGCCAACGACGACATCCCCCGCGACCTGGCGATAGAGGATGCGGACGGCACCGTGCTCATGGTCCTGCGCGGCGACGGCGACTGGCCGGACAAGCCGGTCGCCGCCGCCCTGGTCGGCCAGGGGGCGGACGACGGCAAGGACGGAACGGCATCGAAGCTGGCCGAGGCCACGCGGCGCGACGGGGCGATCCCGATCCTGTTCGCCGGCAGCGAACGGCTGCTCTACACCTGGCCGCTCGACCTCGGCCGGCCCGTCGTCATCACCCGCGAGGGCCAGCCCGACGTGGTCTGCCTGCCGCGCCAGTGCCGCATCGACGCGCTGGGCGAGGCGCCCGGCCTCAATGCCGCGCTCGGCAGCCTGAGCCCTTTCACCAAGGCGGTGTTCGGCTTCGCGGTCGTGCTGCTGCTGCTGCTCATCCCGCTCATCAAGCTGGCCTCGATCGATCCCAACGGGTCGCTGAGCTGGATCGACGTGATCGGCATCATGGCTGCCCTCCCGCTCGTCGTGGCGACGCTGGTGACCGCGTGCATGGTCGTGCTGGCGTGGACCGACCTGCGGCGCGAGAACGACCTGATGGCGCGCTCGCTCGCGGTCGCGATGGCGCAGGACCTCGACCGGGAGGTGAACGACAGCCTGACCGAACTGCAGAGCCATGCCGACGAACTGCGGCCCGGCCGCCCTGCGGTAGACCCCGCGCTCCAGCCCGCCTTGCGCGAGCCGCGCCCGCTACCGTTGCTGGTCGCGCAATTGCGCGGTCTGTCCGACGGCAGACTGCTGGATTCGGTGGGCGGCACATACCATCCCCCGCAGGCCGACATCAGCAAGCGCCGCTACTTCGTGCGCCTGCGTAGCGGCGACACTTTGCCGTGCAGCCCCAAGCCGGCGCCCGGCACCACACAGGCGAAGCCCCGCGCGCCGACGTGCAGGCCCGGCTGGGTCTACGTCATCGACCAGGTGTCCGCCGCCAACAACGGCAATTCGCGCATGGTCGCTCTGCTCGCCGACCCGCTTTCGCGCGGCGGCTTCCTGATGGCAGGCAAGCCTCTGGCCGCGGCGCTCGACGTGCCGATGCCCGCCGACTTCGGGTTCTCGGTGCTCGACCCTTCGAGCCTGGAAGTGCTGCACCACTCCGACCCGGCGCGCGAGCACAGCGAGAGCTTCGACCAGCAACTGGACACGAAGGCCGAACTGCAGCGCTCCGCCAAGGCCCTGGCCGCGCGCTGCGACGCGGCCTCCGCGAATGCCGAGACACCCGCGCCGGACCTTGCCTTCGGCGCCCTGTACGGCGGCCGCAAGGTGCGCATGACCTTCGCCGCCTCTTGCTCGCCGCGCTGGCTGGTCGCCGTCTGGTACGACCAGACCCGGGTGGAGAACTTCGCTCTGGAGCCCGCCTACCTTGCCGGGACGATGATGCTCGTCGTCGGCATCCTTCTCGCCGTCGCGATGACGCTGGGCGCGATGATCGACCGCGACGCGCTGGTCCGGCGGCTTTGGCCCGATCCCGACCCGGCCCTCGATCCCGCCCGGCGGCAGTGGCTGGACCGGACCTTGCTGCCCCATGTCCTGATCGCGGTAGCGATGCTGGGCGGCATCTTCCTCGCCTCGGGCGACGGGCTGATGCTGCATGGGCTGCTCGGCAGCTTCGTGCTGACGATGCTGTTCGCCAAGCCCCGCGCCGACGGGACCTGGCAGGCCGGCATGGGGTTCCTCGCCGCCGCCGCCCTCGCCGGCTTCGTTGCGGTAGCCTGCGCCGCGATCCTGTCCCTCGCCTCGATCCACGAGCCGCCGTGGCGGATCGCGCTCTACGTGCTGGTGGTCATCGCCATCGGCGCGCTGGCCACCGACGGCTGGCGCCAGCGGCACTACCTGCACGCGCTGCTGGGGCGGTCGACGGGCGAGGCGGCCGACGCCCCCCTGCGCGCCCAGCCTTCCGTCGCACACAGGTTGCGGCGGGTGCTGCGGCTCCAGGGGATCACGCTCTACCTGCTGGCCGTGATCCCGCCGATCGCCGCCTACTACGCCGGCTCGGGCGTGATCCGCGCCAACCGGGCGCCGCAGAACATGCTGCGCCTGCTCGACGCCCGGGAGACGGGCGGCAAGGCCATCGAGGCACTGCAGCGCAGCCTCTACCCTTGCCCCGGCAGGCTGCCCACGGCGACGGCGGTAACGCCCAATCCGGACGAGAACCTGTGCCCGCACCGTCCCCCGCGCTTCTCGCCGCACCTCCTCGTCGAACGGGTGCTGCTGGAGCACTACCGCAGCGATCGGGGGGCGCTGTCCACGCTCGCGGCCCCGATCCTATACTTGTGGAGCCCGCGCCAGCAGGTGGCCGCAAGACCTCCCGCGGACCCCGATGCCGAGGCCGAAGCGGTGATGGCGGACGTGCGCGCGGCGAGCGAGCGGACCGGGGTGCGGATTGAGTCCAGGCTGCCAGGAAGCTGGCCGATCTTCCTCGGCGACGTCCTGTTCGTCCTCGGCGCGGCGATGGCGGCACTCTATGCCGTCTACCGCCTGCTGCTGTTGCTCGCGCACAGTCTGTTCGGACTCCAGCATTTCGCCTTCCGCGCACTGCATCCGCCGCATTCGCCCAGCGAGATCCGCCGGATGTGGACGCGCCCATCGGCCACGGAGCCGATCAAGGCGGTCTTCATCGACTACCCCCACCGGCAGTTCAAGACGCTGCAGACCGACCTCGCCAAGGACCGCGGCTTCGAGATGTTCGACCTCGCCATCGAGCGCGATCGGCTGGGCGACAAGACGATGGCCCTGCTCACCGTCAAGTCGTGGATCGTGACCGGCTTCGAAAGCATCGTGGCCAACCGCGAGTTGCGTCTCAAGACGCTGGGCCTGCTGGAACAGCTCGCCGCCCGGCCCGAGGCGAACATCTACTTCTTCGCGCAGACCCTGCCGCTGGTCCGCCTGCGCCAGACGCGTGAGCGCGAGAAGCGCGAGGCCGAGGCGGCCGGCATCGCGGGCATCATGAACGAGAGCGAATCCTACCGGTGGGCCGAGCTGTTCTCGGAGTTCATCACGTATACCTGGAACGAGCCGACCGCGGCAGCAGTGCAAGGCAAGGGCCGGTGCACGGCGCCCCCGGCCGAAACGCAACCCGCCCGGGCCGACGGATCGACGGTGGCGCAAGTCCCGGCAGCCCCGGCAGGAGTGGTCTCCGAGACCGAGACCCTGGCGCCGATCGACGGCAACCTCGCCCGCCTCCTCGAACAGGTCGGCTCTGCGGAAGTGACGGCCGACGTCGATCGCTGGGCGCGCGCCAATCCCGGGGTCGCCAAAGTGGTGGCGGACGAGATGATCCGCATCCCCTCCGACCGCATCCAGGAACAGATCAAGTCTTTCAGCATCACGGCCGACGAAAAGCCGCCCGAGGACCTCTCCTGCGTCTACGTCGAGCAGGTCCACGAATACATGGCCAACTTCCTGGGTGACTTCTACCAGGGCCAATGGGTGCGCTGCTCCAAGGAGGAGCATTTGGTCATGTACCACCTCGCCCACGACAAATTCGTCAACACCAGCAACTTCTCGGTCATCAACGGCCTGCTGGCCCGGCGGCTGGTGCGGACCGACCCGAACTTCCGGCTGATGAACGAGAGCTTCGGGCACTGGGTCCGCACGCTGGAGCACCCGGAATGGTTCGACCAGTTCCGCCTCCAGGCCGAGGCCGGGGGGACCTGGAGCCTGCTGCGCCTGCCGCTGCTGCTGTTGGTCGCCGCCGGCTCGCTGCTCATCACCTACCTCAACCACGATTCGTCCGCGTCGATCCTCACCCTGCTGCCCGGCGCGGCCGCCACCATGCCCCTGCTCCTGTCGCGCTTCGGCGGGCGGCAGCCGGTCCCTGCATAGGAGAATGCCATGACCAAGAAGGCAATCGAAGGCCCCGTCTGGATCGCAGCAAAGGCTGTCGAGGGCACCATTCCCGCGGCCGAGTTCGTCCGCCAGTATGCAGGGCAGGCCGACCACGCCCTGAGCCACTACCTGCTCACCGGCGACGCGACCCTGATCGCCAGCCGTCGGCCGATCCCGGGCAATGCCCCCGTCGACCTGCTCCTGTTGACCACCGGCGATACGGAAGCAAATCCCGGCCAACGCAAGGTGCTCGACGAACTCGACGCCTTCCTGACAGCGTGGAACAAGGACCCCGCCACGCCGCTGCCCTCGTTCCTCGCCCAGGTGGAAGGCAGCCCCGACCGTTTCACCCCGGGCAGCCGGCCTGCGCCCATCGCCCCGCGCGCAGCGACGCCGGCGATCTCGCCCTGGCCACCCTACCGCGATCCCGGCGCCTTCAGCGGCTCGCCCGAGCAACTGCGCGCGCTGGCCCCGCACGTCATCAACTTGCGCAAGGGCCGGCTTTCGGACGACGGCCTCGCCACCACTTCCGAGGACGACCTCGACGACATCGTCGAGACCATCGCCGCCAGGTGCGAGGAGGGCGGCTACAAGCTCATGCTCTATGCCCACGGCGGGCTGACCGAGGAGAAGTACGGCCTGGCGATGGCCTGGGCCTACCACCGCTGGTGGCTGGCCCACGGCATCTATCCGGTGTTCTTCGTGTGGGAGACCGGCGGCCTTGAAACCTTCTGGCAGATCCTCGACGGCGACCAGCGGCGCGGCCGGGCGATCTCGCGCGACATCTGGGACCACACCACCGACCTCGTCGTCGAAACCCTCGGCCGCCGGGTCGGCACCCTGCTGTGGCAGGCCATGAAGGACAGCGCCCGGCAAGCCAGCGAGCCCGGCGGCGGCGCCCGGCTGTTCGCCGACAAGCTCGCCGCGAAGTGGACCGACCGCTCCGAGATCTTCGCCGTCGGCCACAGTGCCGGCTCGATCTTCCATGCCCATCTTCTGCCGCTCCTCTGCGGCCACAATCTCGGCGTGGAACAAATGCACTTCCTTGCCCCCGCCGTTACCAATGCCCTCTTCGCCGCGCAGCTCCTGCCGCTGATAGGCAAGGGGATCGACGAAGCCACGATCTTCGCCCTCTCGCGCGAGGCGGAGCGCGCCGACAACTGTGCCGGGGCCTACCGCAAGTCGCTGCTCTACCTCGTCTCGCGGGCGTTCGAGGGCGAGAAGGGCACCGCAATCCTGGGCATGGAGGATTTCCAGCGCACCACCGAAGTGCGCAGGGCCTTCGGCAATCGCATCGTCCTGGCGCCTACCCAGCCTTCCGCCCCGGCCGACGCGGCATCCACCTCGCGCAGCCACGGCGGGTTCGACAACGATGCGCCGACCATGGAAAGCGTGCTGCGGCGGATGCTCCGGCTTCCCCCCGCACTGCCCGTCGTCCCCGCCTTCCCTGCCGGCGAGCCACGCCTGGCCCGTGCCATCTCGGAGCCGAACTACTACGGCGTACCGCAGGACCTGTTCCGGCAGGGCGCCGTCTTCCAGCCCGAACCCGCGCCTGCCCCGGCAGCCGAGGTCCCGGTCGCCGCAGCCCAAGTTCCCGGCGGCACCGTCCGCCTCGGCGCGCAGAAGATCGCGCTGTGCATCGGCAACAATGCCTTCCCGGACGGCATGGAACTGTACGGCTGCATCAACGATGCGCAGACCTGGGCCGAGACGTTCCGCGGCCAGGGCTTCGACCCCCAAATCGTCACCGATGCCCGCGCCCAGGAGATCCGCGACGCCATCCGCAATACCCTCCAGCGCAGCCGAGCCGGCGACAGCGTGGTGATCCACATCTCCTCGCACGGGTCACAGATCCTCGACGTCGACGGCGACGAAATGGCCGACAACCAGTTCGCCGACACCAAGGACGAAGCCCTCGTCGCAATCGACTGGCGCGAAGGCGGCCTCATCGTCGACGACGAATGGCCGGTGCTGCTCACCGCGCCTCCCGGCGTGAAGCTGATCCGCTTCCACGACTTCTGCCATTCCGGCCGCTCCAGTCGCATGGCCCTCGCCGAGCCGACGCGGATGCGCCGCCGCAGCGTGTCCCTGCCCGACGAGATCGCGCGCAAGGCCTATGCCGCCGCTCCCATGCGTGCAGGCCCCGCGGCGCGGGCCGCAGCGTTCGGCGCGGAACTGCCGTACCTCACCTTCTGCGCCTGCCTGCCGCACGAATCGGCGATGGAGGACAATGGCTCGGGCCTGTTCACCCGCGCCGCCACGCGCGTGCTGCGCGGCCAAGGTGCGACCCTCAGCGCGCAGGACGCCTTCGCCGCGATCGCCAGGGAAATGCGCGACGATCCTCAGAAGCCGCTGCTCGAAGGCTCCGCCCTGTTCGCCGGGGCTCCCCTGTTCGGCGCGCCTTCGTGAGCAGCCCAGCCGCCCTCGTCACTGTCTCGCCGCGAGTGCTGCACGAGGTGCGCCAGCCCCCGGTCGCCGCGTCCGGGGGCCCTGGCGGCCGCGAGGCCGGCGACGCACTAGCGGCGGCGGAAAAGGCGCCGTCGCTGCGCGATTACCCGGCCATGCGATCGCTGCGGGTCTATGCTGCCGACACCTCGATCCGCAACCAGCGCGGCGGGATCGTCACCGTCACCCTGCCGTTCGAGCCGCTGCCCAAGCTTTCGGGGCGCACGGTGCTGCGCGGCGAGCGCTTCGCGGTCGTCTTTCCCGATGGCCCGGCCTGGGAGCCGCAGCGTGCGCAGTTCGACATGCGGCCCGACAGCCCTTCCGTCCTCGCCGACGCCGGCTATGCCCCCTCGCTGTCGGACCCGCGCTTCATCGTCCAGATGGTCTATGCCGTCGCTTCCGACCTCTACACCACGTTCCGGCGCGGACTCGGCCGCGAGATCGCGCTGGGCCTGCGCCCCATCGGGACGGACGCCGACGGTGCCGAGCAGTGGCAACTGTGCGAGCGCTTCGAACTCCATCCCTGGGCCACGGAGGAAGCGCAGGCCTGGTACGACCGCGACGAGGCGCGCATCGCCTTCGGCTACTTCAACGCCAAGCAGGACGCGGTGGGCTATGCGCCCGGAAGCCGGGTGTTCACCGCCCTTTCGCACGACGTGATCGTCCACGAGATGACCCATGCCCTGCTCGACGCGGTGAAGCCGCATTTCGTCACCCCCACCAGCCGCGACGTCCTGGCCTTCCACGAGGCCTTCGCCGACCTCATCGCGATCTTCCAGCGCTTTCGCTACAGCGACCTCGTCGCCGAGCAGATCCGCAGTTCGCGCGGCAATCTGGAATCGTTCGACATCCTCAGTTCACTGGCGAGGACTTTCGCCAAGACCTCGGGCATGGGCGACTCGCTGCGCCCGCTGTCGGGCGACCTGATGTACGACACGGTCGGCGAGGAACCGCACCAGTTGGGCAACGTCCTGGTCCAGGCGGTATACCGGGCCTTCCGCGTCGTCGCCAACCACCGCATCGGCCGCCTCATCGACATCGCCACCAGCGGCACCGGAATACTGCCCCCCGGCGCCCTCTCCGCTGCGCTGGCCGACGAGATCGCCCAGCGGGTGAGCAAGACCGCGCGCATCTTCCAGACCATGCTGATCCGCGCGCTCGATTATTGCCCGCCATTCGACATCACCTTCTTCACGTTCCTGCGCGCGGTGATCTCGGCCGACATCCGGCTCGTGCCGGTGGATGAGGACGGCATCCGGGACGCCTGGATGGAAGCCTTCCGCTATCACCGCATCTTCCCGACCGACGGCCTCTACTACGCCGAGGAGCAGATCGCCTGGGAGCATATCGCGGACGACGCAGGCCTGGCGATCCCCGCCCTGAGCTTTGCCGAGACCGTCTTCGCCGGCAATCCCGGCGACCTGCTGCCGCTGGAGACGGCGGTGCTGCAGGCGAGCGCCGTGGCCGCGGCGATCAACGCCTCCGAGGCATGGCAAGCCCATCTCGGCCTGCTCGTCCCGCGCGAGCCGGGTACCCGCACGACGACCGAGATCCTGGGCATCCGCAGCTTCGCGCGGCCCGGCCCCAACGGTCTGACCGAATTCGGAACCGTGGTGGAGATCGTCGGCCGCACGTTCGGAGGGCGGGATCGCAGCGGCTTCATGTCGAGCCAAGGGGCCTGCCTGATCTTCGGCAGCGAAGGCCGGCTGTCGTCCTGCGCCCCCCTCGCCCGGGACCGTGAGGCGCGCCGCAAGGACATCGAGCAATATTCGGTGAGCGGCCAGGGCGCGCGCAGTTGGTACAGGGACGACCGAAGTGTCTGGAACCTGCGCGAGAACATCTTCTCCTCGCTCTGCATCCGGTAGGTCCGGCGCCGTTCGGGAAGGTAGCGAGCCTACATCTGGGGAAGCGATTTACCCCCTATGCAATCGCCATTTCCCGGCGAAGGCAGGGGGAAGCACC
Source organism: Novosphingobium sp. BL-52-GroH (assembly GCF_044813085.1). NCBI lineage: Bacteria > Pseudomonadati > Pseudomonadota > Alphaproteobacteria > Sphingomonadales > Sphingomonadaceae > Novosphingobium > Novosphingobium sp. BL-52-GroH. The sequence continues at coordinate 922,459 of NZ_CP171149.1, forward strand.
CCAGGGCAGTTTACGCCGGCCGGCCAGCGCGGGTCGCGTGTTCGGCCTTACCCCGCCTTGCGCGAGGGCGCGGTGCCTTTCGCCTTCGCCCCTGCGGCTGCGCGCTTGCGCGGCGCGGGCGATGCCGGAGTCGGTTCGCGCAGTTCGGCCTGGCGGTCGCCCTGCAACACGCGCATCACCGAGATCGACCGCGCGCCCTGCTCGTAGAGACCGCAAATCCGCCACATCGCCTTGATCGCGGAGGACAGTTCCTGCTCGCCCTGGAACGTCGCGCCGAGCGTGCTGAGCAGCACCTCCTTGCGCACTTTGGCATAGCGGTCGGTCAGGTCCACGCCGCGCTCGGTCACCCGATAGGTGGTCTGGCGCAGGGGCCCGTCACCCTTCTCGATCAGTCCGGCCTTCTCCAGCTTGCGCAGTGCGTAGAGGATGTTGGAGCTGTCGTCCCGGTTGAGGTAGCGGCCGATGTCGGCCGCACTCTTGGGTTCCTCGTTCATGCGGATGAGCTGCAGCACCGAAACGTCGGGCTGGGCCAGGAACTCGCCACTCACGAATTCGTGCACCGCCGAGGACCAGCGCCCGAAGGCTTCGGAAATGTGATGAAGCGCGAATTCGAATTCGTGGAACTCGACTTCGGCCTCGTCCTGCGAAAGGTGCGACTGGAGCGGCAGGTTGCGCTCGTCCCCTTGATTGCCGCCGGCCATCGCTCTCGCCTTCCTTGATGTATTGTGCATTGCAAAATCGAATGAAAACCGGTCCCGGTTTAGGCCCAACCCCGCTGCAGTTCAATGACCGGGCGGCAAATAGCCCGGGCGATAAGCGCTTTGCTGTTGAGACTCGTTCCGGGACGCCCCGGCATTTTGCATAGCTTGCCTGTGGTATCGTTTACATCTATAGCCTCGTCTAACGCGTCGATGGCGATGCGGGCATTCTCCTCCCTCTGCCCGCAGTCGCCACGACGTCGAGCCTTCTCGGGTCGCACCGCAGATGGACAAACGAAACCCCGGGACCGCGTGCTCCCGGGGTTTCGATATTTGCAGCGTTGGCCTTTCCTGCGTCAGGCCAGACCCATGCGGCGGAAATCGGGGAGGGCATTGTCCCCACCACCGGCGAAGTCGTCGAAGGCATGTTCGGTCACGCGGATGATGTGCTGGTCGATGAAAGGCGCGCCTTCGGCCGCTCCGACTTGCGGATGCTTGAGCGCACATTCCCACTCGAGCACGGCCCAGCCGTCGAAATCGTACTGCGCCATCTTCGAGAAGATCGCCTTGAAGTCCACCTGCCCGTCGCCCAGCGAGCGGAAGCGGCCCGGCCGGTCGACCCAGCCCTGGTAGCCACCGTAGACGCCCGACTTCGGGGACATGCGGAACTCAGCGTCCTTGACGTGGAAGCACTTCACGCGTTCGTGGTAGATGTCGAGGAAGCCGAGGTAATCGAGCTGCTGCAGCACGAAATGGCTGGGATCATAGAGGATATTGGCGCGCGGGTGGTTGCCGGTCGCTTCCAGGAAGCGCTCGAAGGTGACGCCGTCGTGCAGGTCTTCGCCGGGGTGCAGTTCGAAGCCGACGTCGACGCCGCAGGCGTCGAACTGGTCGAGGATCGGCTGCCAGCGACGCGCCAATTCGGCAAAGGCTTCCTCCACCAGCCCGGCCGGGCGCTGCGGCCAGGCGTAGAAATACGGCCAAGCCAACGCACCGGAGAAGCTGGCATGGGCGGTCAGCCCCAGCCGTTCGCTGGCCCGCGCGGCAAGGCCCATCTGGTTCACCGCCCACTGCTGACGGCCCGCCGGATTGCCACGCAACTCGACGGGCGCGAAAGCATCGAATGCGGCATCGTAGGCCGGGTGAACGGCCACGAGCTGGCCTTGGATATGGGTCGACAGCTCGGTCAGCGCGAGGCCGTGCTGACCCAAAGTGCCGAGCACTTCGTCGCAGTAGTCCTGGCTGTCGGCGGCCTTTTCGAGGTCGAACAGGCGCGTGACGTTGCTGGGGATCTGCACACCTTTGTAGCCGAGGCCCGCCGCCCATTCCGCGATCGAATCGAGCGAATCGAACGGCGCTTCGTCACTCGCGAACTGGGCAAGGAAGATGCCCGGGCCCTTGATCGTCTTCATTGTGGCAACCCTTTCTCTCAAAATTCCACGTCATCCCGGGTTCGACCGGGGCGGCCGGCAAATTTTACCCTCATGCCGTCGTCCCGCTGCCGCAGGATGACGCAAGGCGAAGCATTCAAACCTCGAAATCGACCCAACCGCGCCCGTCGCGGCTGGCGACAACCGCGGTGGCGACCAGCGCCATGCCGCGAAGGCCCTCATCGACGCCGGGCACCAGCGAGCCCGCCTCGCCACGCAAGGTTCCCGCGAAATCGCGGTAGAGGTTGGCGAGCGCTTCCAGCAGCCCTTCGGGATGCCCGCCCGGCAGCCGCGTGCCGCGCATCGCGACGGGCGACAGACCGGCGTCCCCGGCGCGCACGACCTCCATGCCTCCGTCGGCGCGCAGCCATTCCAGGCGGTTGGGGTTCTCCTGGCTCCAGCGCAGGCCGCCCTTCTCGCCGTAGATGCGCAAGGCCAGGTCGTTGCCCTCGCCGGTCATCACCTGCGAGGCCATCAGCAGCCCCCGCGCACCGCCTTCGAAGCGCAGGAACATCTGGCAGTCGTCGTCTAGCGCGCGGCCCGGCACCACAGTCCCGAGGTCCGCGTTGATGCGCTCGACCCGCAGGCCGGTGACGAATTCGGCGAGGTGGAAGGCGTGGACGCCGATGTCGGCGATGCAACCGCCCTCACCCGAGCGCGCCGGATCGAGGCGCCATTCGGCCTGCTTGCCCTCTCCCGCCCCGGCGAGCCAGCCCTGGTTGTACTCGACCACGACCTTGCGTACCGCGCCGAGTGCCCCCGCGGCGATGCGCGCGCGCATCTCACGCACCAGCGGATAGCCGGAATACGTATAAGTCAGGCCATAAGGCACCGGATTCGTCGCGAGCAACCCGGCCAGTTCGCGCGCTTCGGTCAGCGTGGCGGTCATCGGCTTGTCGCTCATCACCGCGATGCCGGCGCGAATCGCGGCGCGCGCGGCGGGGAGGTGATGGAAGTTGGGCGTGGCGATGGTGACGAACTGGATGCCGTCCTCGCGCGCCGCCTCGGCCTGCAGCATGGCCTCGATGGAGGGATAGGCTCGCGCCGGGTCGATACCGTAGCCGTGCACGGCCTCTGTGCTGCGCTGCGCATCGCGGCTGAAGGCGCCTGCGACGAGCGCGATCTCGCCGTCCAGTTCGGCGGCGATTCGGTGGACCGGCCCGATGAAAGAGCCCGGACCGCCGCCGACGAGGCCCATGCGGATGCGATTGCCCATGGATTTCCTTCCCTTCTGCCCGGGCTGCGCGCCATTCCGCCAGTCCGAATGAAAACGATAACAGAGAAGCTTTAGACGGAAAACCGGGATTCGAGCAAGTCTTGACCCGCCACGTCTTGACAAGCCCCGAGGATTGAGGCTTTTTCAAAAAGAAAAGGTTTACATTGGCGGTGCGCCGACAACTCGGGGCCCCACCTCAAGCAGGATATCCCAAATGCTTTCGTTCGGCGTCGATCTCATCACATTCTTCCATCCCGGTTTCTGGGGGATGGCGAATGAAGAGGACGTCGTCGCTTACGGCAACGCCGAACCGCGTCCGTTCTGGGACCGGATGCTCGACACGCTGCAGGCCAGCGGCGTCACCGGCATCGAACTGACTTTCGCGCCCTTCGGCGCCGACGGCCTGATCGCTGCCTACGGCTCGCACGCGGCGGCCGGGGCCGAACTGGCCCGCCGTGGCCTCGCCATCGCCAGCGGCTTCTTCGCCGACATCGCCATCGAGGGCGGGATCGGTGACGCCGCAGTCGAGGCCCGCTGGCTTGCGAAGGGCGATGAACTGGCGAAGGCATTGGCCGGCTGGGGCGCCGAGGTGATGGTCATCGGCCTGCCGATGCGCACGAGCTGGGACGCAGAGCCGCCGGTCTTCGTCGACTTCGAACTGGCTCGCAAGGCAGCCGACTTCGCCAACCGTCTCGGCGCGCTGACGCTGCGCCATGGCGTGCGCCTGGCGCTGCACACCGAAGCCCACTCGATGTTCTGCCAACCGCGCGACATCGACCTGCTGCTGCTGCTGACCGACCCGGTATTCGTCGGCTTTTGCCCCGACAGTGCGCATATCCTGCTCTCGGGCGGCGACCCGGCGGCGATCGTCGCGCGCCATGCCGAGCGCGTCGTCATCGCCCACTGGAAGGACGCCACCGGCCCGATGCCGATCAACGTCCCCATAGACGGCGGCATCCACCATGCCCACCGCGCCTATTTCTGCGCGATCGGCGACGGCATGGTGGACTTCGACGCCTGGGTCGGGCTCCTGTCGGCCCGGACCATCCAGAAATGGGCCATCCTGGAGATCGACGCCGTGCCGGACCCGCTGACCGAGACCCGCAAGTCGCTGCAATTCGCCGGCGACGTGCTCGCCCGCCTCGCCCGCCTCGGCGTTCCCGCATGAGCGGCGGCGGGGTCCTTAGCTGGCGCGAGAAGCTCAGCTACGCGCTGGGCAACTTCGGCATCAACCTGCCGTTCGGCATGACCAACGCCTACCTGCTCTACTTCTACACCGACATCTACGGCGTCGGCGCCGGCACGGTCGCCTCGCTGTTCCTGATCGCCCGCTGCGTCGATGCGGTGTTCGACCCCCTGATGGGCCTGCTGATCGACCGCACCGACACGCGCTGGGGCAAGCACAGGCCGTTCCTGCTGTGGCTGGCGCTGCCCTTCGCGATCTGCGGCGCCATCGTGTTCTGGGCCCCGCCGCTGGAGGGCTGGCAGAAGATCGCCTTCATCTTCGCCAGCTACACGCTGATGGGCATCCTCTATTCGGCCGTCAGCCTGCCGCTGAACTCGATGCTGCCGACGCTCACCCGCGACCCGCGCCAGCGCAACACCATCAACGCCCTGCGCGAAGTGATCGGATCGTCCGCCACCGTAGGCATCGGTTATGCCGCGCTGCCACTCATCAAGGCGTTCAGCAACGGCGACGAGGCGCACGGTTTCCTCGTCCTCGCCGCGATTACCGGGGTCATCACCCTGGCCTGCATGCTCAACGCCTTCGCCAACACGCGCGAGCGGGTTGAAGTGGACGCCAGCGTCGCCCGGCTCACCACCGCGCAGTCGCTCAAGGCGACCCGCGGCAACCTGCCGTGGATCGCCACGATGCTGGTGAACTTTTTCTTCTGGGTCGGCTTCACCGGCCACATCCAGTCGTTCGTCTACTTCGCCGGGAACGTGCTGGGCGACGCTGCCTTCACGTCCACACTGATGCTGACGATGCTGGCAGTGCTGGTCGGCACGGCCTTCGCGGGGGTGTGCGCCAACGCCATCGGCAAGCGCATGACCGGCGCCATCGGTGCGATCGTGGCCACCGTTTTCACTGCGATCATGCCGCTGTCGGACGACCATGCCTGGCTGATCGCCACCAACGTCGTGGCCTACGTGGGGCAGGGACTGATCGGCGGCCTGCTGTTCTCGCTGATGGCGGACGCGGTGGACTATGGCGCCTGGCGCTCGGGCTTCCGGGCGCAGGGCTTCCTGTTCGCCGCCTCCAGCTTCGGCGTGAAGCTGGGCATGAGCGTGGGCGGTGCCGGCGGCGCCTGGTTCCTCAGCCTCGCCGCCTACGACGCCAAGGCGGCAGCCACGCCGCAAGTGATCACCGCGGTGATCGCCGGGCACGTCTGGCTGCCGGCCGCCAGCTATGCCGCGATGGGACTGTCGCTGCTGCTGTTCCGCTTCGCGCCCGCCTATGGGCGCGGCGAGGCGGCCACGGCAGCATGACGCCGGGGCTCGCAATTCCACTCACCTGATGCTGTCGCGTTAGAAAGACACGCCCATGCGCACCCATTTCGATTACATCATCGTCGGCGCCGGATCGGCCGGCTGCGTCCTCGCCGACCGCCTGAGCGCGGACGGCGCCAGCCAGGTCCTCCTCCTCGAGGCGGGCGGCCGCAACGAGGAACTGATGGTCCGCATGCCGCGCGGCATGGTCAAGATCTGGGCCAAGCCGACGTGGTACTGGCCTTTCCCCGCCGAACGGCAGGGTGAGCGCCCCGCCGGCGAGACCTGGTACTACGGCAAGGGCCTGGGCGGTTCGAGCGCGGTCAACGGAACCTGGTACTTCCGTGGCCAGCCGCGCGATTTCGACGCCTGGGAAGCGCAGGGCAACAAGGGCTGGAACTGGGCCCAGATCGAGCGCTGCTACCGCGAACTCGAGGACTATCGCGGCACGCCCGGCGGGTACAGCCAGCGCGGCCGGCGTGGCCCGATGCAGGTGACCGAAGTGCCGCGAGGCGACGCCGCGCTGACCGGCGCCCTCCTCGAGGCGGCGCGTCAGGCCGGCATTCCCGTCCATGCGGACGTCAACACGCCGGGCACGCAAGTGGCCGGGCGCACCCAGCAGACGGTGGACGCACGCGGCAACCGCGTCACCGCCTATACCGCCTTCCTCGGGCATGCCCGCAACCGGGCGAACCTGACGATCCTCACCGGCGCGCTGGTGCGCCGCGTGACGTTCGAAGGCAAGCAGGCCACCGGCATCCTTGCGCAAGTGGACGGACGCGAGGTCGCCTTTACCGCAACCCGCACGATCCTGACGGCCGGCGTGCTCCAGACGCCCAAGCTGCTCCAGCTTTCGGGCATCGGCCCGGCGGCCGTGCTGGCCCGCCACGGCATCGAGGTGGTCCACGAGAATCCGCACGTCGGCCGCAACATGAACGAGCACATGATGGTCGCGCTCTCGTGGCGGCTGAACAAGGCGCGCGGGCTCAATCACCAGTTCCGGGGTTGGCGCGCCTACATGCACGGGCTGCGCTACATCCTGGGCGGCAAGGGGCTGATGGCCTCGCTGCTGCCCGAGGTCTCGGTGATGGCCTCGGTCGAATCCGACCCCGACTGGCCCGACCTGCAGATCGGCATCTCGCCCTACTCGATGGCCCAGTCCGAGGACGACAAGCCCGAGGCGGGGCGGGGCGAGACGGAGAAGCGGCCCGGCATCACCGCCACCGCCTTCTGCCTGCGCCCCAACAGCCACGGCTATGTCGAGATCGCCTCCACCGACCCGGCCGCGCCGCCGCGCCTGGTGCCGCAGTGGTTCTCCGCGCCCGAGGACCGCGTGACCATCCAGCGCGCCATGCGCAAGGTCCGCGAGGTCATGGCCCAGCCCGCCCTCGCGGCTTACGTGGGCGAAGAGACCGTGCCCGGCCCCTCGGTCCAGAGCGACGAGGAAATCCAGAAGGCGGCGAACTGGCTGGTCTCCACGGGCCTCCACGGCACCGGCACCTGCCGCATGGGCCCCGACGCCGCCGACAGCGTCGTCGACGGCGGGCTTCGCGTACATGGCGTACGCGGGCTCTACGTGGCCGACTGCTCGGCCATGCCCACGGCGATTTCGGGCAATACCAACGGTCCGGCGATCGCCTTCGCCTGGCGCGCGGCGGAAGTGATTTCAAGCGAGGCTTGAAGCGATCCCTCGGGCCCTCGGGGCAACGCCACGACGAATTGCACCCCATGCAACACCGGCGCTTGCCGCAAGCGGCTCGCAAATGTAACGTTTACATCCAATGGCGAACATCAAGGACATTGCCCGCGTCGCGGGCGTATCGGTGGCAACGGTTTCGCGAGCGCTCAGCCAGCCCGGGCTGGTGCGCCCGGCCACGATCGAACGGATCGAGGCGGCCATCGCCGACCTCAACTACGAACCCAACCACCTGGCCGCTGGCCTGCGCCGGCAGCGCAGCGACAACGTCATCGTCGCCGTGCCCAGCATCTACAATCCGTTCACCTCGGCCTTCGTGGAAGGCATCGAGAACGTCGCGCGCGCCAACAAAATGCGCGTTCTGCTGGGCATCACCGAAGGCGACATCGACACCCTCAACAAGTACGTCTCGATGATCGCGGGCAAGCAGGCCGACGGCATGATCCTGCTGGAAAAGAACCTGCCGGACATCGTCCGCAACCCGCCCTCGAAAAGCAAGATGCCCCCCCTCGTGGCAGCCTGCGAATACCCGCCCGACATCACCCTGCCGCGCGTGCGGACCGACAACCACGAGGCCAGCGCTCTGATCGTCGGCCACCTTGTGGAACTGGGTCATCAGCGCATCGCCGCAATCACCGGACCGCTCGACCAGTTCATGTCGAAGGACCGTCTGTCCGGCTACAAGCTGGGCCTGCTGCGCGCGCGCCTGGAATTCGACGAGACACTGGTGGCGCTGGGCGATTTCTCGCTGCAGTCGGGCTACGATGCGATGATCCGCCTGCTCGACGGCGATGCGGAGTTCACCGCGGTCGCCTGCGCCAACGACGAGATGGCACTGGGTGCGCTGAGCGCGCTGCAGCAGCGCGGCATCGGCGTGCCCGACGAGATGTCGGTCGCCGGTTTCGACGACTTGCGCTTCGGCGCCTTCGCCAGCCCGCCGCTGACTACCGTCCACATCCCGACTGTCGAGATCGGCGAGGCGGCGATGCGGCTGATGCTGGACTCGTTGCTCCAGCAGGACGATGGCCAACCCTCGCGCGAAGTGATCCTGCCGCACCGCCTGATCGTGCGCCAGTCCACCGCCGCACCCCGCAAACGCAAGCGCAAGTAAGGTCTCCCCGGCTCGACCGGGGACGACGAACGCGAAAGGCTCAGGCGTCCGTCGGGATCATGCCCACGCGCGCCAGCCGCTCCTCGACCTCCCGCGCGACGGCCACGAGTTGCCGGTCGGCATAACGGGCCGCCACTAGCGAAACGCCGATCGGCATGCCGCCTTCGCCGCGTGCCAGCGGCAGGTTGACGACCGGCGCATGCAGCAGCGTCCAGGGCTGGTTGAACTTCGGCTCCCCGGGCGAACGCCCCAGCGGCGCGATGCCCGGCGCGCTGGGGGCCAGCACGGCGTCGAGCCCGCCAATCGCGCGCTCGAACCCGACCCGCGCCGCCGCCGCCCGGTCGTGCGCCTCACGCAGCCGCGCATCGGGATAGCTGGCGAGCGCATCGACGCGCAGGTGGAAGTCGGCATGGAGCAGGTCCGGCCGCGACCGGGCAAGGTTGAGGAATGCCGCCGCCCCTTCGCGGAACAGGATCGCGCGGTGATCGTCGTTGAGATGCTCGAACTCGGGCAGGGTGGCGATGTCGACCATCGCGAGCCCGGCCTGCGCCATGGCGGCGGCGACGCCTTCGAACGCCGCCCGGCCATCCGGCGTCACTTCATCCCACCACGGCGTGCGGAATACGCCGATGCGCAAGGGGCCCGGCCCCGGCTGCGTGGGCTGAGCGAAACCGAAGACCTCGCAGACGCGGTCGCACAAGGCGAGGTCGCGCGTGTACCAGCCGACCGTGTCGAGGCTGTTGGCATAGGTCTTCACGCCCTCGCGGCTGACCAGGCCCCAGCTCGGCTTGAAGCCGTGGATGCCGCAGAAGCTGGCGGGGCGGATCGTCGAGCCGCCGGTCTGCGTGGCCAGCGCCAGCGGCACGTGCCCGTCCGCCACCGCCGCCGCCGAGCCTGCCGAGGAGCCTCCTGGCGTGCGTGCGAGGTCGTGCGGATTGGCGCTGGCGGCGTTGCGGCCGGCTGCGGCGAACTCTGTGGTGTCGGTCTTGCCCAGGATCACCGCTCCGGCCGCGCGCAGCGTCCCCACGCAAGGCGCATCGTCGGCCGGCACGAAGCCTGAGAACAGCGGCGAATTGTGGGTCAACGGCATCCCTGCCACGGCGATCACGTCCTTCACGCCGACGCAGATCCCATCCAGCAGCCCCGTCCCGTCCGACATGGCCGCTGCCGCCAATGCCCCCGTGTCGTCCACATGCAGCCACGCCCGCACTTGCGCGTCGCGCAATGCTATCTGTTGCAATGCAACATGGACATTGGCGATTGCCTGGGGGTAAGCGCTCCGGGTCATGAATCAGCAGCTCCCACGTGAAAAATCGGGTCCTACGCGCCGGCCAGGCACGAGGCCGGGCCTTGGCGCGATAGTGCACTGTGACTTCCGGCTTGGCTTGTGTAAAGCATTACATTACGCACTGCAGCAATGACCCAGTCTGCCAACTTCAAGGCGGTCCCTGACCCCGCCCCGTCGATCGCCTCTGCCCTGGCGACGACGTCGACGATCCAGGTCCTGTCGACGGTGACGGCGCTGGCGCTGACCGGCATCGCGCCACTGGTCGCCCCCGACTTCGGGCTGGCTTCGCATTACGTCGGCTACCAGATCAGCGTGATCTACGCCGCCGGCACCTTCGCCTCGGCCGTCGCCGGCACGCTGATCCAGCATCGCGGGCCAGTGCAGGTCGAGCAGCTCGCGCTGGCCTGCTTCGGCGTGGCCCTGCTCCTGCTGACGAGCGCGAGCCCGGGAGTGGCGGTCCTGGCATCGATGGTCATCGGCATTGGCTACGGCGTGCAGAACCCCGCCTCGGCGCAGATCCTGGGGGCGGTGACGCCGCCGCACCGCCGCTCGCTAATCTTCTCGATCAAACAGGCGGGCGTTCCCGTCGGCGGCGTTCTGGCGAGCCTGCTGCTGCCCGCGATGGCCGCCTCGCTCGGCTGGAAGGTCGCGCTGGCGGTCATGGCGGTGCCGTGCTTCGCGATGATCGGCGTGCTGGCGCTGAAGGGCGGACCGCCCCGGCCCGAGCGCCCCGCCAGCGTCGCCCTGTGGCCGAACTTCCGCTACGAGCAGCGCCTCGTGTGGCGCAGTGCCCCGCTGCGCGCGCTGGCGCTGCTGGGGTTTCTCTATTCCTCGTTGCAGCTCTCGCTGTCGGCCTTCGCAGTCATCATGCTGGTCGATCACGGCTGGTCGCTGGTCCAAGCAGGCCTCGTCGCCGGTGCGATCCAGGCCTGCGGAGCGTTGGGCCGCGTCTCGTGGGGAGGCCTGGGAGACCGCTTCGGCGGCTTCCAGGTGCTCGCGCTGATCGGCGCGGTCTCGATGGGCTGCATGATCGCGCTGTGGCAGCTCGATGCGCTGCCGGTTTTCGTGCAGGTAGCGGTACTGTGCCTGTTCGGCTTCTGCATGAGTGGCTGGAACGGCGTCGTCATGGCCGAATGCACCCATCACTGCGCGCCCGAGGACGCCGGCCGAGTGATCGGCGGCGCGCTGGTCTATACCTTCATCGGCGTCATGATTGGCCCTGCCGCGATGGCGACGATCTACATGGCCTGCGGCGATTACGGCACCAGCTTCCTGCTGGTCAGTTGGGTTGCTGGTTTGGGGGCGGTGATCGCTGCGAGGGCAGCGCTGCGCGGCTGATCCCTCGGCCCGGACTTGATCCGGGACCGTGGTCAAGGCCATGCGAGTTCCAGCCGCAACGGTCGACGGCAAGCTATCGCCCAGAGAGTACCCCGCGAGCCCGGGACGACGTCGGTTCAGGCGTTCGCTTCAGAAGCGAAAGCTCAGCCATCCGGCGAGGAAATCGGAACTGCGATAGCCTGCATCGGTCAGGGCCGGTCCCGCGTCGAGATGCTCGTAGCGCCCGGTGAACGAGACGCGCGGGGTGATCGCCCACACCAGTTGCACGCGGGTGAGGTTGCCGATCTTACGCGCCCGTCCGTTCTGCGTCCCTGCGAAAGGCTGGCCGTTGGCGCGATAGACCGCGTCGCGCACGTCGTCGCGCCAGGCAAGCTCGTATTCGCCGGTGACCCGTGCGTTGCGGAATGGCGCGAAACTGACGTTGGGCGTCAGCGCGACGAGGTTCGAGGGCGTCAGGTAGAGCTGGTAGCTGAAGTAGATGTTGTTGCCGAAGGGCGAATAGGCGTTGCGCAGCTTGCCGTCGCCGTAGCCGCCACCGCCGCTCGCATAATCGAAATGGACGCCGACGCGCGGCGCCGCCTTGCCTTGCCCCAGCCGGTAGGTCTGGGCGATGAAGGCCTGCCAGGCGTCGATGTCCTGGTTGATGTAATGCCCCCACTGGCGATTCACCGACCAGTCCAGGTTGACCGGCCCGACATCGCCACGCAACTGCGCCCCCAGGTAATAGCGCGTCGCCGGACCGATCCGCCCGCCCCAGGCACCGACGAGATTGCGCCGCCGCCATGCGAAGGCATCGAGCACGAGGCTGGAACCGCCCAGGAAAGCCTTGGGCAGAACGAAGCCCACGTTGGCGCCCGAAAAGCGCCGCGCCGGATCGTTCACGTCGTCGTCGGTGCCCAGGTCCCCGTAGGCGGTGGGCCGGAAGTCGAACACGCCTACTCGCAGCTTCGATCCCCGCGCCCAGGCCCGCCAGCCGTTGAGGGTGTAGCGGATGGTGTTGTTGTCACGCTGGGAGACCAGCAGGTTCGGCCCGTCAGTGAACTCCTGCCGGCCGTAGCGCACGCCGACGTCGACGCCGCCCACCTCCGCGCTCGCCTCGACGAAGGACTGCTGGATGACGAGGTCGTTGCGCAAGGTCGCGGCCGGCGCGCCGAGGTTGCGGCCCGAGATGCCGCCGTGCGCCAGCTCGCCATAGGCACGCAAGTGCGTTCCGATGTGCAGGTCGGCTCCGGCGACCACGCGGGTGATGTCCTGCCGCTGGGCGTCGGCTTCGCGCAAGTTCGGGTTGGTGGTCTCGTTCACCCGCAGCCGCAGTTCGCCCGACAGGGTGACGTAGACGTCCCCGTCGCCGCCCCAGGCGCCGTCGAGGGGCAGGAACTTGAGGCGGTCGAGCGGGTCGCCGCGCTTTTCGGCGTCGCGCTTCGACGTCCAGTCCTCGGCCCAGCGCGATAGGTTGTAGCCGTCCTTCACCGCCGCGTCGCCATTCGACGCGAGCGGGTAAGAAGTCGCCTCCGCCCGGGCCGGGGAAGGGGCCGCCACAAGGACGAGCGAAAGGGTGGCGGCGCGAAGCCGCGGGTCGAACCTGGTCATTGAACTCTCTCCCTACGGCGCGCTTATCGGTGCGCGCCCGCAATCAGGCCCGGTCTCTACTCGGCCGGGACGGCGTGGCCCGGCAGGACCAGCTCTCTGCCGCTCAGCGCGGCGTCGAGCGCACCGCGGTCGAGGCGCCCTTCCCAGCGCGAGACGACGATCGTCGCCACGGCATTGCCGATGAAGTTGGTGAGGCTGCGGCACTCCGACATGAAGCGATCGACGCCCAGGATCAGCGCCATGCCCGCGACCGGCACCGCAGGCACGATCGACAGCGTCGCGGCCAGGGTGATGAAGCCCGCGCCGGTCACGCCCGCAGCGCCCTTGGACGACAGCATCGCGACGCCCAGCAGCAGCAGTTGCTGGCCCAGCGTCAGGTCGACGTTGCAGGCCTGCGCGATGAACAGGGCAGCCAGCGTCATGTAGATGTTGGTGCCGTCGAGGTTGAAGCTGTAGCCGGTGGGAACGACGAGGCCGACGACCGCCTTGGGGCAGCCCGCCCGCTCCATCTTCTCGATCAGCGCAGGCAGCGCGCTTTCCGAGGACGAGGTGCCCAGCACCAGCAGCAGCTCGCCCTTGAGGTAGGCGATCAGGCGAAAGATCGAGAAGCCGCACAGGCGGGCGACCGCACCCAGCACCACGATCACGAACAGCGCCGAGGTGAGGTAGAACGTCGCGACGAGCTGTGCGAGGTTGGCCAGGCTGCCCACACCGTACTTGCCGATGGTGAAGGCCATCGCACCGAACGCACCGATCGGCGCCACCTTCATGACGATCGACACCAGCTTGAAGACGACGATCGAGACGTCGTCGAGGATCGCGAAGACGCGCTCGCCGCGCTCGCCGATCGAGGCCAGCGAGATGCCGAACAGAATCGCGACGACGAGAACCTGGAGGATGTTGTCCTGGGCCAGCGCCGATACCAGCGTGTCGGGAATCATCGCATTGAGGAAGCCGACCAGCGAGGTCTCGTGCGCCTTGGCCGAATATTGTGCGACCTTGCCGGCGTCGAGCGTGGCGGGGTCGATGTTAAGCCCCTCGCCCGGTCGCACCACGTTGGCGACGATCAGGCCGACGACCAGCGCCAGCGTCGAGAAGAACAGGAAATAGGCAAAGGCCTTGGCCGCCACGCGCCCGACCGAGCCGAGATCGCGCATCCCGGCGATCCCTGTGACGATGGTGAGGAAGATGACCGGCGCGATCACCATCTTCACCAGCTTGATGAACATGTCGCCCACCGGCTTCAACGCCTCGCCCAGGGCGGGATTGAAGTGTCCCAGCAACACGCCCGCAGTGATGGCGACGAGGACCTGGACATACAGGTGGGTGTACCAGCGGCGAGGGCCGGTGGGAGCGGTGCTGACGGACTGAATGGTGTTCATGGCGGCCTACTCATCCTCTCGGGCTGGCAACGCCTTGGGCGATGCTCGAGCTATGCGAATGTGCCCGCCCGTGCGTTGCGCGCAAAGGGAATTGAGAAAATTGTCGAATTGCTATTTTTCAGATGGTTAGGTCATCACATCGGGGAATGATGTCCAAGTTCCTGCACGCCGGTCGTTACCGAAGTGCAGAAAGTTGCACATCATTACCCCTTCGATTAGGCTAAGCTGATGAAGCGTCACGGATCAGTTTTCCGAATCCCCAAGCTCCGCCGACCCGACGGCTGTGATGGTTCGGCCTGAGCACGGGCCGCTCCATGGGCTTCGGGTGGCCCGGCGAGCCAACCTCGCTTGGCTCGCCGCCGCGCTCGCCTGCGCCCTGCTGGTGGCCTTCGCGGCCGGGCTGGCCGTGCGCACCGCCGCCACCGCGCGCTTTGCCGAACGGGCCGCCGCCGATGCGCGGCTGCGCCAGGCCCTGCTCGCCAGCGAGGTCGAACGCTTCCGCCTGCTCCCCCTCGCGCTGGGCGACGACGAGGACCTGGTTGCGCTGGTGTCCGGCCGGAGCGGCGCGCAGGCAGTGATGAACGCCAAGCTGGAGCGCCTCTCGCGACAGCTCGGCTCACCGATCATCTACGTCATCCGCCGCGACGGGCTGACGCTGGCGGCCAGCAACTGGCGCGATCCGCGCAGTTTCCTGGGCAAGGACTACGGCTTCCGACCCTATTTCCGCGCGGCGCTGGAAACCGGCACCGGCGAACAGTTCGCGCTGGGCACGGTCAGCCATCGGCCCGGCCTGTTCTTCGCCCGGCGTGCCGCCGGCGGCAGCGTGGTGGTGATGAAGATGGAGTTCGACCGGGTCGAGGCGCAATGGCGCGAGGCCAGCGGCCTGACGTTCGTGACCGACCGCGACGGCGTGGTCCTCGTCACCAGCCGCCCCGACTGGCGCTATTCCGCGACACGCGCCCTGACGCCCAACCGCAGGCGTGCCGAGCGCGAGATCATCGGCGTGGGCGACCTCGGCCCGCCGCCCTTCGTCCTGCGCGGTGGCGGGCGAGTGGCGATCCCCGGCGCCAGGGGCGACTTCCTGCTGACCACTACAGCACCCGATGCAGCGGGCTGGCGGGTGAACCTTGCCCTGCCGCTGCGCGAGGTCGACGCCACCGTGCGAGCCGCGCAAGCCGGCGCGGCGCTGGCAACGCTGGCGCTGTTCGCCCTCGCCCGGTTCCTGCGCGAACGGGGCCGCCGCCGCGCGGAGCGCACGGCGCGGCTGGAAGCCGCCGTCGCCGAGCGCACCGTCGACTTGCGCCGCGAGATCGAGGAACGCGCCGCCGCCGAGGAGCACGCCGCGCAGTTGCGCGAAGGACTGCGACAGGCGAACCGGCTGGCGACGCTGGGCCAGGTCACTGCCAGCGTCGCGCACGAAACGGCGCAACCCGTCGCCGCCATACGCAACTACGCAGCGACCTCGCGCCAGTTGCTCGACATGGGCGCACGGGACGACGTGCGCACCAACCTCCTCGCGATCGACCGCCTGGCCGAGCGGATCGGCACGGTAACGGCAGAATTGCGCGGTTTCGCGCGCAAGGGCAGCCGCACGGGCGGGCCGATCGCGCTGGAGGAAGTGGTCGAGGGCGCTTGCCTGCTGCTCAAGGAGCGCCTCTCGCGGGTGGCGTTCGAACGGCCCCGGATCGCGTCGGATCTCATGGTCTTCGGCGGACGGGTCCGGCTGGAGCAAGTGCTGGTGAACCTCCTCCAGAACGCCCTCGAAGCGCTCGAAGGCTGCCCCGAACCGTGCCTTAGGATGACGCTCGACGTCCACGAAGCCACGGTGAGCCTCTTGGTGACCGACAACGGCCCTGGCATCGCGCCCAACGTCGCCGACCGCCTGTTCACCCCCTTCGCCACCAGCCGACCGTCCGGGCTCGGCCTTGGTCTCGTCATCGCCAAGGACATCGCCGAGGACTTCGGCGGCAGCCTGCAACTCGTGTCATCGGAGCGCGGAGCCTGCTTCGCGATCACCCTGAGGCGCAGCGCGTGATGGACGCATCGCGCCGCGTCGCACTGGTGGAGGACGACGAGGACTTACGCCTGTCCACCGCGCAAGTGCTCACGCTCGCCGGCTTCACTGTGGAGGCCTTCGCCGCCGCCGCGCCGGCCCTTGCCGCCATCGACGCGGACTGGCCGGGGCTCGTCGTCACCGACGTCCGGATGCCGCACATGTCGGGCGTCGAACTGTTCCGCGCCCTGCACGAACGCGACCCGGAATTGCCGGTGATCCTCGTCACCGGCCATGGCGACGTCGCCATGGCGGTGGACACGCTCAAGGCCGGGGCCTGGGATTTCCTGACCAAGCCGTTCGACCCGCAAGCCCTTGTCGCCGCTGCCGACCGCGCCGCCACCGCCCGCGCGCTGGCGCTCGACAACCGGCGGCTGCGGGCCGAGGCTGCCGGGGACGAACCTTCGGGCCTCGTCGGCCAGTCGCCCGCGATCCGGCGGCTGCGCGAGATGATCCCGACTCTCGCCAATGCCGATATCGACCTTTTCATCGAGGGTGAGACGGGCACCGGCAAGGAACTGCTCGCCCGCCTGATCCATCGCGCCGGCAAACGGTCGCGCCACCGCTTCCTGGCGGTCGCCTGCGCCGCCATGCCCGATCCGCTCGAGGACGAACTCTTCGCACCCGGCGGCGAGGCCAGCATCGCCGCGGCCAATCGCGGCACCCTGTTCCTCGACGACATCGACCAGGCCTCGCGCCGCTTGCAGGCGAGGCTGGTGCCGCTGGTAGAGGAGCGCGCCCTGCGCAGCCCCGGCGCGCGCGAGCCGCTGCCGCTGGATTTGCGGGTCATCGCGACCGGCGGGGCCGAGGACGGCGATCTGTCGGAAAACGTCGCGCCGGGCCTGTTCTACCGCCTCGCCGCGCTGCGCCTGCGGATGCCGCCCTTGCGCGAGCGGCGCGAGGACATTCCGGCGCTGTTCGCCCACCTCGCCGGAGTGTCGGCAGCGCGGCTGCGGCGGCCCCTGCCCGAGATGCCGGGCCCGGTACGCGATCACCTCGCCCGCCACGACTGGCCGGGCAACGTGCGCGAACTGGCCCACTATGCCGAGCGTTTCGTGCTGGGGCTGACCGACAATGCGCCGCGGCCGATGCTGGACGAGTCGGGCGATACGTTGCCCCAGCGGCTCGATGCCTTCGAGCGAGAGGCGATCGTTTCCGCCGTCGTCGCCTCGAACGGGGAGATCGGCGCGGCCATCGCGCGCCTCGGCATCCCGCGCAAGACGTTCTACTACAAGGTGCACAAGCACGGCATCGACCTGTCGACGCTGCGCAAGGGGGCCGGACGGGAAGGATAGTAAGGGGCGCTGGCGCACGCTTGCGCTATACGACCAATCTACCTGAGCACGACCCTCAAACCGCTGCGTATAGCGTGATCTGCGTATGCAACCCGCCGGTGGACGACTGCCCCACCCATACGTCGAACAGCCCGGGCTCCGCCAGACGCTGGTTATCGGCGCCGACGAACTCGAGGTCGGTGCGCGACAGCGTGAACCGCACGGTGCGGCTCCGCCCGGGATCGAGCGTCACGCGCTCCATGCGCTTGAGTTCACGGATCGGGCGGGTCCGGCTGGCGACGCGGTCGCGGATGTAGAGCTGCACCACTTCGGCGCCTTTTCGCGAACCCTTGTTGGTGAGCCGAGCGCTGATCTCGATGGTACCGTCCCAGCGCAGGGCGGGGTCGGCGACCTTGAGCTGGTCGAGCGCGAACTGGGTGTAGCTCAGGCCATGGCCGAAGGGATAGCGCGCACTGTTGTCGGTGGTCGCGTAGCGGGCCTTGTATTCGGTGCTGCCGTTGTCGAGGACCGGGCGCCCGGTGGACTTGCGATCGTAGAAGAACGGCTCCTGCCCTGATTCCCAAGGGAAGCTGACCGGCAGCTTGCCCGACGGATCGACCTTGCCCAACACGACATCGGCAATAGCATGGCCGCTTTCCGAGCCCAGGAACCACGTCGCCAGCACGGCATTGGCATTCGCCACGCCATCGTGCAGCGCCAGGGCGCGACCGTGCCGGAGCAGCACGACGATGGGCTTTCCGGCGGCGGCGACCGCATCGACGAGGGCCTGCTGGGCGGCGGGAATCTCGATCGTGGTGCGCGACTGCGCCTCGCCGGTCATGTCCTGCGATTCGCCGACGGCAAGCAGGACGACGTCCGCCGCGCCGGCCGCCTTCACCGCCGCATCGATGCCGCCGGGAATGCCCGTGCGGATGTCGCTGCCGCGCACCACCGTCAGCAACGAGGAATCAGGCATCGCGGCACGCAGACCACTGGCGATATCCACGCCCTTGCCGGGATCGCCGTAGAAGGCCCAGGGACCATAGACGTTGTCCCTGTCCTCGCCGAAGGGGCCGATCAGGGCGATTTTCCTGCCCCGGTCGGGGTCGATCGGCAGTACTCCGTCGTTCTGCAAAAGGACAACCGAGCGAGCCGCCGCCTCGCGCGCCAGCGCCCGGTGTGCCGGGGTAGCGATCTGGGTAGCCTCCACCTTTTCGTCGAGCGAGCGCCACGGATTGTCGAACAATCCCATCGCCGCCTTGACGTAGAGAATGCGGCGCACCGCGACGTCGATCGTGGCCATCGGCACCGCGCCGCTCTTCACCAGTTCGGGCAGGTAGCGGATGTAGAGCCCACTCTGCATCGACATGTCGACGCCGGCCAGCACCGCCAGGCGCGCGGCGTCGCGATCGTCCTCGGCGAAACCGTGGGCGACCAGTTCCTCGTCGGCGGTGTAGTCGGAGAAGACGAAGCCGCGAAAGCCCATCTCGCCGCGCAGGATATCGGTCAGCAGCGAGCGGTCGGCAGTGGCAGGCACGCCGTTGATCTCGCTGAACGCGGCCATGGTGGTCAGAGCGCCGGCCGCGAACGAGGCGCCGAAGGGCGGCAGGTGGGTTTCGCGCAAGGTCTCGTCACTGATGTCGACGCTGCCGTATTCGAGGCCCGCCGCCACCGCCCCATAGGCGGCAAAGTGCTTGGGGCAGGCGACCAGCGAATCGTTGCGCCGCAGGTCGCCGGTCTGGAACCCGCGCACCCGGGCGGCCGAGAGCAGCGAGGTCAGCACCACGTCCTCGCCCGCGCCTTCGACGACGCGACCCCAGCGCTGGTCGCGGGCGACGTCGGCCATCGGCGCGAACGTCAGGTGCAGCCCGGCCGCCGTCGCCTCGACCGCCATAGCACGCGCGGTGCGCTGGACGAAGGCGGGGTCGAAGCACGAGGCTTCGCCCAGCGGCACCGGAAAGATCGTCTTGAGGCCGTGGATTACGTCGCCTGCGAAGATCAGCGGAATGCCCAGGCGGCTGTCGTTGACCGCCATCTCCTGCGCCTTGCGCGCGCCGGCGACGCCGATGCCGTTGAACAGACAACCCACGCGGCCTTTTCGGATCTCCTGCGCGAGGCGCTTGACGTCCTGGATGCCGGCGTCGGGGTTGGGCGGGTTGAAGGGACGGAAGGCGTCGGCAAGGCAAGTCATCTGCCCCGCCTTCTCCTCGATCGTCATGCGCGAGATAAGGTCGTCGACGCGCTCCACCTCGCTGGCGGCGAGGGCGACACGGCTGAATCCAAGGGCAACGGCGCTTCCGAGAATGCCGGAAAGAAGGCTGCGGCGGTCGATGGTCATGAAGGAAGGGATATCACTCTGAAAGGGCTGCGCACCTGCCCTTCTAAACGACTGCGAAGGTTTTTGTTGCATTGCGGCAACTGCGCGCCGCGCACCAAGGGCGGCTGGTCCTGCCCGGCGTCGGAAGAGGGACAGCCCAAGGATGGTGGTGGAGCACTTGCGGAGGACGGGAGGCTGCCGGACTGCGCCTTGCGCGTTCGCTTATTCGCGAAAGACCACAGGTCTGCGAGCCTCCCCCTTCACCCCCGCTTCGCGGCGGCTCGCCTCCCCCAGGGCGGAGAAATGAAAAGGCCGTCGGCGTTTTGCGCCGACGGCCAGTAGAGGACGGTCCGAAAGGAGAGAACGAGACTTCGAACCGCCAGGGTTTCAGGATCAGGCGTCGGCCATGCGATCTGCGCGGCAGGCCATGAGTGGCTGGATCTTGTCGCCGAAGTCGACGAGGCCCTTCTCGAAGTCGTCGAAGGTCAGCATGATGCCCTTGGTGCCGGGAACGGCGGCCGCTTCGTCGAGCAGGCCGGCGACGGTTTCCCACGAGCCGACGAACGTGCCGATGCCCAGGTTCACGGCGCCCTCGGGCAGGTTGATGTGGCGCGCGGTCGAACCTTCGCCGGCGGTCTTGTCGGCGGCGCCCTGGTCGCTCATCCAGGCCAGCGCGTCGACGTCGGCGCCGTCGCGGTAGGACTGCCACTTGGCCATGGCGGCCTCGTCGGTCTCGTCGGCGATGACCATGCACAGGATGTAGGCACCCACGTCGCGACCGGTCTTGGCGGCGGCCTCGACCAGTGCTTCCACGGTAGGAGCGTGCTTGGTCGGCTTGTTGACGCCACCGGCGGTGACGAAATTGTAGTCGCCGTAGTTGGAGACGAATTCCATGCCGCGCGCCGACTGGCCGGCGCCGACGATCTCGATCTTGCCCTGCGAGGGCTTGGGCAGGAGCTGGCAGTCATCCATCTGGAAGTGCTCGCCCTTGAAGTCGGACTTACCCTCGCTCCACAGGTCCTGCATGACCTTCACGTATTCGCTGGCATAGTCGTAGCGGTGGCCGAAATATTCGTCGCCCGGCCACACGCCCATCTGCTCGTACTCGCCCTTGGCCCAGCCGGTGACGACGTTGACGCCGAAACGGCCCGGTGCGACGGAATCGATCGTCACCGCCATGCGCGCGACGATCGCGGGCGGCAGGGTGAGGATCGCGGTCGAGGCGAAGAGCTTGATCCTGGTGGTGACCGCGGCGAGCGCGCTCATCAGCGTGAAGCTTTCCAGGTTGTAGTCCCAGAACTCGGTCTTGCCGCCGAAACCGCGCAACTTTATCATCGAGAGCGCGAAATCGAAGCCGTAGGCTTCCGCGGTCTGCACCAGCTTCTTGTTCATTTCGAAGCTGGGCTTGTACTGCGGCGCATTGGCGGAAATCAGCCAGCCGTTGTTGCCGATGGGAATGAACAGACCGATATCCATGGGCTTACTCCTGGGAAGAGAGGGTCAAGGGAGAGAAGAGGAAGAAGAGGGTACACGCGAGAGCCACTGTGTCGCCTTTTCGAACGAAAAACCTCCGCGGAGTAGAGATCGCTCGCTATGCGGTTGACCGATCAGTTGCAGCGCAACCGGCAGGCCGCGCGCGTCGAAGCCCATCGGCGTCACCAGCGCGGGAAAACCCAGCATCGAGATCGTGCGGGTCAGGGCGGAAAGTTCGGCGACCATCGCCTCCATGGCCGCGCCGCCGGTCGCACCGACCTCGTCGGCCAGCGGCACGGGCATCCGCGCGGCGGGCGTGAGCAGCAGATCGACTTGCGCGAAAGGTCCTGCCAGCATGTCCGACTGCGCCGACTTGCGGGCGCCCAGTGCCGCAAGATAATCCCGCGGCGTCACCGCGGCGCCGGCCTCCAGGCGGTTGCGCACCTGTTCGCCGAAGTCCTGCGACCGCTCGGCAAGGTGGCGGGCATGGAAGGCCGCGGCCTCGGGCGCCCAGATCCGGGCGGCGATCCCGGGGTAGCTCGAATGGTCGGGAATGGCGACGTCGATCACCCGTGCGCCCAGTTGCTCGAAGACCTGCCGCGCGGCCGCGAAGGCTAGGGCCACTTCGGGGTGAAGATCCTCGGTGAAGTAGCTCGTCGGGACGCCGATGGTGAGGCCGGCGATGCCGCGATCGAGCCCTGCTTCGTAGTCCTCGCCCGAGGCCGTCAGCACCGTCATCAGCCGGGCGAGCGAACGGCTCGAGGTCGCCAGCGGTCCAGCGGTGTCGAGCGTGTGCGATAGCGGCATCATAGCCGTGTCGGGCAGCAGGCCGTTGGTCGGCTTGAGCCCCGCCACGCCGCAGAACGCGGCCGGCAGGCGCACCGAGCCGCCGGTGTCCGAACCCAGCGCCCCGGTTACGATACGCGCGCCGACCGCCGCGCCCGAACCGGACGAGGAGCCTCCCGAGATCGCCTCGGCATTCCACGGATTGGCGCAGCGGCCGAGGTGCGCGTTGTGGCCGGTGGGTCCCATCGCGAACTCGGCCATGTGCAGGCGGCCGATGGTGATCGCGCCTGCCGCCTCCAGGCGGGCGACCAGCGGCGAGGTTTCGCGCGGCACATGACCGCGCCAGATCAGAGAACCCGCCTCGGTCGGTATGCCGGCGCGGAAGAACATGTCCTTGTGAGCCATCGGGACGCCATGGAGCGATCCCCGGAGCCTGCCCTGCCCCCTCTCGCGGTCGCAGGCGCGGGCCTGTTCGAGCGCGGCCTCGGCCTCGAGGGCGACGAAGGCGTTGAGCCCGCCCCAGGCCTGCTCCCGTTCGAGCGCTGCGGTGACCGCAGCTTCCGCGGTCAGCCTGCCGCTGGCGATGGCCTCGGCGATTTCGATCAAGTCGTTCGGCATGGCAGACTCACTCACGTCGGTCGCATCGATCGAGGCATGGGAAGGGGTCATGCCTCCGCCCCTCGCGCTTGCGCTCGCGAGGGGCGGGGGTTGAGGCGGCGTGGCTCGGAGGAGGAGAAAGCCACGCCGCCGTCTGTCAGAACGAGTAGGAGAGCCGCGCGCCGTAAGTCCGCGGTGCCGCGAACTGCACCAGGTACGCGCCAGCGTATCCGGCATTGCTGTTCGCGGTGAGGATCGTCTTGTCCTCGATGTTGCGCACGTATGCGGTGATCGAGAACGGGCCGTCGTCCGGCGCGTAAGTGATCTGCGCGTCGCTCTTCCAGTAGCCGGGCTGCTGCTCGGCCGCCGTATTGTAGAAGGTGAAGTAGCTCTTCGACTGGTACCGGGTCTGCACGCGCGGGGTCAGGGTGCCGCCCAGCAGGTGGAAGTCGTGCTGAATTCCACCCGAGAGCGTCCATTCGGGGGCCTGTGTCAGTCGATTGCCCGCAAGGTCCGACGCAGCCGGGCAAGTGGCGGCGGTGACGGTGCAGAAGTCCGAATACTTCGCGTCGAGCCAGGCGACGTTGGCGTCGATGCGGGTGTCGGGAGTGACCAGCCACACCGTCTCCAACTCGGCGCCCCAGACGCGCGCCTTGCCCGCGTTGAGGGTGTAGACCAGCGCGGTGGCCGGGTCTTCCTGCTGGGTCTGCAAGTCCGAGTAGTCGTAGTAGAAGCCCGAGAGGTTGACCTGCAGGGCATTGCCGAGGAAGCGGTTCTTCGCGCCGATTTCATAGGCGACGATCGTTTCCGGACCGAACGAGCTGTTGGTGGTGTAGCCGCCCGCCTTGTAGCCCTTGTCGACCTTGGCGTACAGCAGGCTGCTGCCGGTTGCCTGGTAGTTGAGGCCCGCGTGCCAGGTGATCTGGTCGCCCGAGTAGTGGTTGTCGAGGTCGGCATAGGCGCCGGCGATGATGTTGTAGCCGACCTGGTACTTGTTGTCCTTGGTGTAGCGCACGCCTGCCTCGACCTTGAGTTGGTCGGTCAGGTCATAGCCGACCTGGGCGAAGGCGGCCTTGGACTTGCTGCCGACGTCGTAGTCGAAGGTGTAGAAGTTGAACGGCGTCGTGCCGGCATCGCCATGCACCTGGAAGAAGGTGTTGAGCGCGTCGGTCTCCTTGAAGAAGTATCCGCCCAACTGCCAGGTGAAGCCGGTCTTGTTGTTCGAGCTGAGGCGCAGTTCGTAGTTCTGGTCCTTGACGTCCTCATTCTGCTGGAAGCCGTAGCTGTAGTCGAGGCCGCCGTCCTGGTCGTTGTCACGATGCAGGGTGGACTTCTGGAACCCGCCGAAGAAGCTCAACGTCGCGAAATCCATGTCGTAGGAGATCGCGGTGCGCACCGCCTTGGTGCGGATGTCGGTGTAGCCCTGGTTGTTCAACGCGAAGTTCTTGGCCGAACCGATGTCGAGCGAACCGTCGTCGCGCACGTCGGAATAGGGGACGCCCTTGATGACCGAGCCGACGCCGTCGACGCGGGTCATCTCGCCGGTAACGAGCACCGACAGGCGGTCGGTCGGGGTCCACAGCGCATGGACGCGCCCGCCAGTGACATTGGCGTCGTCGCCATCCTTGAGGCCGGGGTTGTTGCGGTAGCCTTCGTGGGTCTTGCGCGTGGCGGCGACGCGGAAGGACAGCGTGTCGCTGACCGGAATGGTAGCGCCGACATCGAGGTTGAGCGTGCCGTAGTTGCCGATCTCGGCCGCGGCATCGAGCTTCCAGTCGTCGGTCGGCTTGACCGAGGAGATGTTCACCGCGCCGGCGGTGGCATTGCGGCCGTAGAGCGTACCCTGCGGACCACGCAGCACTTCGATGCGCTCGACGTCGAACATCGCCGCGTTGAGCGCGAAGGCGCGCTGCAGGTAGAAATTGTCGACGCTGACGGCAACCGCCGGATCACCCGTTTCAGAATAATCGCGGCTGGACACGCCGCGAATGGTAATCATGGTATTGGCATTGTTCTGCGCGATGTTGACGCTGGGCGCGATGTTGGACAGCGCGTTGACGTCGGCAACACCGGCCTTGCTCAGTTCCTCGCCGCTGGCGACGGTCATGGCGATCGGGGTGCTTTGCGCGTTGGACAGGCGCTTTTGCGCCGTCACGACGATTTCGCCGAGGCCTTCCTGGGCTGGAGCAGCAGCCGTATCGGCAACATCCTGCGCGACGGCGGGCTGAGCGAGAATGGCAGCGAACGAGAACGCGCTGGTGGTGAGCCAAAGACGCTTGAGCAACATGAGAACTCCCTGTGACCGTTCTGAATGAGTGTCGTTTTCATTACAATGACCGATTCGCGAGCGATTGCAAGCAGGTCATCGAGGCTAACTCTCGTTATCCTGCATATGATTTTGATAATAAATCATATTTTATCAAATTCCGTGAGGGTAACGTTTTCATTTTCGGTCAAAGCAATTCCGTTAAAGGTTCGCCTCCAATCACCACTTTCGGCATCCGGATAATGTCGAAACGCGCGGTTTTCCGGGATATCCGTGCCTGGGGAGGGTAACATCCACTCAAACCGCGACGAGGCCACATCCGGTGATGGCATGATCGCACGCCCCCATTCCTTTAGAATCATCCGAAAGAGATCATCGCCGACGACATCACCACTTCGGGCGCAGAACCCCCAGAACCCGGGATCAGACAGCGATCGGACACGCGGCTCGAAGGCGACTACAAAGACAATATGTAATCGTTACCAAGGGAAGCGCGCGCCGATCACCTCAAACCCATGGCGGCCGAGCCCCTCGCAGCTACGCCGCCGACCGGATAAATCATTATTTTCCTGCGATTAAAGCCCGCAAGGTACGCCGCGCCTTTCCGTTCCGTCATCGCGAAAGTTGACATTTCCAGCGGGCGACCTTAGCGCCATGAGATGCAATTGCTTCGCAATAGCGCCTCTTAAATTCGCCGGGAGTGATATCGACTTGAGCCTTTTGTCCGTTTCCCAGCCTCGCGGCATGTCCGGCGCCCGCGCGCCCGACACCGCATCCTGAACGGTCGGCGAGGGATGGCCGCGCGCGACAAAGGAATCGGACGAGGGAACGTAGGGGCGCGGCTGGCGGCGGCGATCCCGGCGAACTACTTACTGACCTCGCTGGCCACGGCAGCGCTCGCCCGCCTGCTGTGGCGCGGTCTCGGGGTCGACCCCGCCAATGCCAGCGTGACGGCGACGCTGGCATCCTTCGCACTGTTCGCCGTGCTTGCACTGATCGCATTCGGCGTCCGCTCGATCGCCCGCCTGTGGCTCTGGATGGTCGGAGCGGGACTGGTCCTGGGCGCGGGCCTGTGGTTCTCGCTGGCATCGGGAGGACGACTGTGAAGGAGAGCCTGCGCCAGTCGATGGCCCTGCTGCACACCTGGAGCGGACTGCTGCTTGGCTGGCTGCTGTTCGCGATGTTCGCCACCGGCACGGCCGCCTACTTCCAGGAGGAAATCACCCGCTGGATGCAGCCCGAAGTGATCGGCGAGGCCGATCCCGTCGCGTCCGCGCAAGGTGCCGTGCGATTCCTGGACAAGGTCTCCCCCAACGCCAGCAGCTGGTACATCTCGCTTCCCGACAGCCGCAGCGCCACGACCCAGGTCTACTGGCAACCCGCCGGCGGCCGGCCTGCCAAGCGCGGCGAAACGTCCGCCGTGCTCGACCGCGAAGGACACGCAATCACCGTGCGCGAGACGCGCGGCGGCTTCTTCCTCTATCGCTTCCACTTCGACCTGCACTACATGCCCGTGTACTGGGCGCGCTACCTCGTCGGCGTAGCGGCGATGTTCATGCTGGTGGCGATCCTGTCCGGCATCGTGACGCACAAAAAGATCTTCGCCGACTTCTTCATGCTCCGCTTCGGCAAGGGCCAGAGGAGCTGGCTGGACGCGCACAACGTGACCGCCGTGGTCGCCCTGCCGTTCCACCTGATGATTACCTTCACTGGCCTGGTGACTCTCGCCTCGATGTACATGCCCTGGGGCATCGCCGCCAACTACGCATCGCGCGCGGCCTTCCAGGAACAGGTCTTCGGCCGCGAACCGCCCGCGGGACCCAGCGGGACACGCGCGGCCCTTGTCGACCTCGCCCCGCTGATCCGCGCCGCATCGGCTGGGTGGGACGGCAAGGCGGTAGGCTACATCAGCGTGACCGACCCCAACGACGCCAATGCCCGGATCGTGCTCACCCGCTCTCCGGCCAGCGCGATCGGCGCGCGCGGCGAGATGGCAGCGTTCGCCGGCGCCACCGGCCGTCCGCTCGACGCGCATACGGCCAGGGGAGCCGCCCTCGCCACCGAAAGCGTGATGATCGGCCTCCATACCGGCCGCTTCGCGCAATGGGGCTTGCGCTGGCTCTATTTCCTGAGCGGCCTCGGCGGTACCATCATGGTCGGCAGCGGGCTGGTCCTGTGGACCGTCAAGCGCCGCACCCGCCTGCCCGACCCGGCCCGCCCGCACTTCGGCTTCCGCTTGGTCGAGCGGCTGAACATAGCCACCATCGCCGGCCTGCCGACCGGCATCGCCGTCTACTTCCTCGCCAACCGCCTGCTCCCCGCCGGACTGGCCGAGCGCGCCGACCGGGAGATCGACAGCCTTTTCCTAGCCTGGCTCGGCGTCGGAATCTGGGCGATTGTCCGGCCCGCCGCCCGCGCCTGGACCGAGGCGCTCGTCCTCGCCGGGGCCTGCTTCGCGGCAGTGCCGGTGGTCAACGCGCTGACGACATCGCGCGGGCTGGCCGCCAGCGTCATCGGGGGCGACTGGCTGTTCGTGAGCTTCGACCTGATGATGGTCCTGCTCGCCGCCTGCTTCTTCCAGGCCGCCAACAAGATCGTGCAGCGCCGCGCGACGGGCGTTACCCTGCCTCGCCGGGCGACGCGAGAGGCGGTGACCCAGTGATCGACGTGCCTGCTCATGCCCTTGCCATCGCGATGATCTGCACCGCCTTCCTGGCACTGGCCGCCGCGATGAAACGGCACCAGCGCGACCTCGTCGGACGCATGCTGCCCGCGCCCCAGGCAAGGCTCGCTCGAATAGCCGGCTGGGTGCTGCTCGCCGCCTCCTGGGGACTGGAGGCCATGACGGTCGGCCCGGCCGTCGGCACGCTCGCCTGGATCGGCGAGACCAGCCTTGGCGCATGGCTGACGATCGCGACTATCAACTGGCGCTCGGGCCGATCCTCCCGCTGAGTGCTCCGCCGGCAGTGCTCCTCAGGCGGCCCCCGGCAGCCGCAAGTGGGCGTCAAGGAAATCCAGGAAGGCCCTGATGCGCGAGGCCAGCCGCTGATGGCCGACGTAGAGGGCGTGGATGTCCTCATGGTCGCCGGGGTTGTAACCGGGCAGCACTTCGACCAGCCTGCCAGCCTCCAGGTCCGCAGCCACATGGAAACGGCCGAGCCGCGCGATGCCGCCGCCGGCCGCCGCCATCATCCGCACAACCTCGCCCGAGTTGCCGAGGAAGGCGCCGTCGATGGGCCGCTGCACCACCGCACCGTCGATCAGGAACGGCCAGGTGTCGACCGAGCGACGAAAGCTGAAGCGCAGGCAGGCATGGCCCGCGAGGTCGCGCGGATGCGTGGGCGCGCCTTGCCTGCGCAGATAGTCCGGGCTCGCCACGAGCGCCATGGCGCTGCGGCCCAGCTTCTTGGCCTTGAGCCCGGTATCGCGCAGCGGACCGATGCGGATGGCGATGTCGGCGCGCTCCTCGACGAGGTCGACCAGCGTGTCCGACAGCGCCAGGTGCAGTGTCACGCCGGGATGCAGCGCGCCGAAGCGCGGCAGGATCGGCAGCAGGCACTGGGTTCCGAAAGGCACCGATGAGTTGACCCGCAAGGGACCGCGAGGGGTATCGTCGGCAGCGCCGAGGCCGCGCTCGACCTCGTCGATCTCGGCGACGAGGCCCGCCACCCGGTCGCGGTACAACTCTCCCTCGGCCGTCAGCGCGAGGGCGCGCGTCGTGCGCGAGACCAGTTGCGCGCCCAGCCGCGCTTCGAGCCGCGCCATGCCGCGGCTCACCGCCGACGGCGTCAGGCGCAGGGCCTGGGCCGCGCCGGCAAAGCTGCCGCTTTGCGCGACGGCCAGGAATATCTGCATTTCCCCGAAGCGGTTATCCATGAACGATCCGTGATTTTCAGTCACTTCTAAGATGCAGTGCGACGCCCTGTTCATCAATAGGCCCACCCCCTACATTCGCGTTCAATCGCAAAAGGAAGTGTACGCCATGGATCTCAATCTCACCGGAAAGACCGCCCTCGTCACCGGCTCGACCGCCGGTATAGGCCTCGCCATCGCCGAGCGGCTTGCCGCCGAAGGCGTCGAGGTCGTCATCTCCGGCCGCAACCAGGCCAAGCTCGACGAAGCCGCCGCCAAGGTCGCCGCCCTGGGAAAGGTGCGAGCCGTGCTCGCCGATCCTGCCACCGCCGAAGGCGCGGCGACGCTCATCACCGCCGCGCCCGAGGTCGACATCCTCGTCAACAACCTGGGCATCTACGAGGCCAAGCCCTTCACCGAGATCACCGACGAGGATTGGCACCACTTCTTCGAGGTCAACGTGGTGAGCGGCGCCCGGCTCGCCCGGCACTACTTCCCCAGGATGCTGGCGAAGGACTGGGGCCGGGTGATCTTCATCGCGAGCGAAAGCGCACTCGTGATCCCCGGGGAGATGATCCACTACGGCATGACCAAGACCGCCCAGCTCGCCATCGCACGCGGCCTTGCCGAGCAGACGCGCGGCACCGGCGTCACCGTGAACTCGGTACTGCCCGGGCCGACCCGCTCGGAGGGCATCGTCGAGTTCATCCGCTCGGTGGTCGAGAACAAGGACGCGCCCGAAGCCGAGCGCGAGGCCGAGTTCTTCACCAAGCTGCGCCCCCTCTCGCTGATCCGCCGCCTGATCGAGGCCGACGAGATCGCCGCACAGGTCGCCCTTCTGGCAAGCCCGCTCGGTGCGATCACCAATGGCGCCGCGATCCGCGTGGAAGGGGGCATCATTCCCACCATCGCCTAAATTTGGCGTCCGCCGTCCCGGGGCTGCCCCGGGACGACGTTGCCCGCCAGGACAGGATTTCGATTGCAACGCGGCGCGAATTGACCGAGGGCTTGGCCTTCCCGTTCTACGGAGATTCCCTTGGTCGGGTCATTATCCAGGCGTATCGTAGTCCTGTGCAGCATCCTGTGCTTGCTGATGGCGCTGCTGGCCGGCCTTCTGCTCGAAGGCTCGTCGCAGATGCGCGGCAGCCTTGCCTGGGTGACTCATTCCGCACAAGTGCTCAAGACCGCCAACCGTTCGCTCCAGCATCTGCAGCAGGCGGAATCGGGACAGCGCGGCTTCACCCTGACGCGCAACCCTGAGTTCGCCGAAGCGGTCGAGGCCGAGATCATCTCGGCCCGGCGCGCCGCGAGCGACCTCGTCGCCCTCACCGCCGACAATCCGGTACAGAACGCCCGCGCCAGGCAGATCCGCGTGCTCGTCGCAGAGCGCTCGCAATCGCTCGAGGAGATCGCGGACAAGGCGCGCGCCGGTGACTTCACGGGCGCGCAGGCCGCGACCGCTACCGGCCGCGGCCGCTACCTCATGCAACTGGTCGATGCCCGCATCGGCGACCTGCTGAACGAGGAACGCGCGCTTTCGATATCGCGCATGGCGACGGTCGAGCGCCGGCTCAATTCCATCCGCTGGCTGGTCATGATCGGCATCCCGCTGACGGTGGTTACCATCGCGCTGATGGCCGCGGCGCTGATCCGCCGTATCCGCCAGCCGGTCGACGAGATGATGACGGTGATGGGCCAGCTCGGTGCCGGCGACCGCAGCGCCCGGGTCGTCGCGGCGATGCATTCGAGCGAGTTCGAGCGGCTGGCCAATGGCTACAACGCCATGGCCGACGAACTCGAGCATGCCGTCGCCGACCAGGTCGACAGCCAGGAGCGCTTGCGCATCGCCAATTTCGAGCTGAGCAAGAACACCGAGGTCCTGCGCGAGCGCGGCGAGGTGATCGAACTGCTCGGCGGCATGGCCCACCGGATGCAGGCAGCGCGCACCGACGAGGAACTGGCATCGATCATCCGCGTCTTCGTGCCGCGCGTGCTGCCCGAAATCCCGGGCGCGCTCTATGCCCACAACAATTCGCGCAACCTGCTGGTGCCGATCGCCGCCTGGGGCGGGCTCGACGTGTCCTCCACCGGCTTCGCACCGGACCAGTGCTGGGCGCTGCGGCGCGGGCAGAGCCACTTCGTGGTCGAACCCGGCTCGGACATCGTCTGCGCGCATGCCGCCTCGCAGGGGGGCGAGGAAGCCCATCACTACCATTGCGAGCCGCTGCTGGCGGGCGGCGAGGTGATCGGCGTGCTCTACCTCAAGGGCGTGGTCGGCACCGAGAATCGCTTCCGCCTGACCGTGCTGACCGAGAACATCGCCTCCGCCCTCGTCAACCACCGCCTCCAGCGGGGCCTGCGCGAACAGACCATCCGCGATCCCCTGACCGGCCTGTTCAACCGCCGCTACATGGAAGAGGCGCTGGCGCTCGAGATCGCGCGGGCCTCACGTTCGGGCAGCCCGCTCAGCCTGGTGATGTGCGACGTCGACCACTTCAAGCGCTTCAACGACGAATTCGGCCACGAGGCCGGTGACGCGGTACTCCAAGCGGTGTCTGCCGAGATGCGCAGCCGCTTCCGCGACGGCGACGTCGTCTGCCGTTTCGGCGGCGAGGAATTCACCATCATCGCACCGGGAACTTCGGCCGCCACCCTCGCCCATCGCGTCGAGGCCGTACGCCAGGGCATCAGCGAACTGCTGGTCCAGCAGGGCGGCCGCACGCTGGGTTCGACGACGATGTCCTTCGGCATCGCCACCTGGGAGGAAGCCATGGAACGCGACGGCTCGACCCTTATCAAAGCCGCCGATGCCGCGCTCTACCGCGCCAAGCGGGAGGGCCGCAATCGCGTGCTGCTCGACGCCCGCTCGGAAGCCATCGCCGCCTGACACCGGGGCCTATCGGAATCGCCGGTGACGGCGTCCCCGCGTGCCGTCACCCCCGCTGGCGCACCTGCTCCGAGAGATAGTCCACGAGAGGCTGTTCGAACTTGGCGTTGATCGCCAGGAAATGGCGGCGCCTGTCGTGCTCGTCGGGCAGGCGGCAAAGCACGTTTTCGTCGACGAGGCGGCGTACCAGTCGCAGCGCCGTGCTCATCGGTGCGCCCGAGGCGATGCAAGCACTCGAAACCGAGACGCGGCGGCCCTCGATCTTGGCCAGCAGCAGGTCGAGCAGCATGGCCCAGGCCGGATCGCCGAACAGTTCGCCCCCGCCGATCGCGCGGCGCTTGGTCTCGCGCCGCAACTGGTCGCGGATGAAGGCGGTGAGCTGGTCGGGCGCCACGGGGTCTCCGGGGGCGGCGGGCGGTGCCGGTGCTTCGGCCCGCGGTGCCGGCTCCGCGGCGGCCGGACGGCCAGGCTCGTCCATCAGGTGGGAGAGGCGCTGCAGTTCGGTGCTGAGGTTGGAGATCTTGTCGAGCAGGACCTTGCGCGCACCCGGCGCGGGCGTGAGGCCGCGGATGCGCTGCAGCGCGCGGCGCAAGTCCGACTGGCTGATCGGCTTTTCCAGAAAGTCGATCGCCGAGGCGCGCATGGCGTCGATCGCGACGTCCTTGGTGGCATAGCCGGTGGCCATGATGAAGCGCAGTTGGCGCCCTTCCGCCTCGGCCTGCTGCGCCATCTCCTGGATCAGGGTGATGCCGTCGAGGCCCGGCAGGTTGTAGTCGACGATGGCGATCGAGATGTCGTGGTCCACGAACAGCGCCAGCGCCTCGTCGGAACTGGTCGCCACGAACGGCTCGTAGCCCATCTGGCGCAGGCTGAAGGCGCATTCCTTGCCCCAGTCGGCATCGTCGTCGACGACCAGCACGGGCTCGACCGCCTGGAAGACACCCGCTTCTATCGCCTTGGGTATTTCCGCCATGGCCGAGCGCTCACCTTCGTGTCCGGGTTTGAAATCGTCGTCTTCCGAAGCATTGGGACCAAGAATCGACCCAAGCCTTGTTCGCCAGTTCTTAGGCATCGCGTCGTCCCGCCATTTCGTTTGCGAATGCCTTTATCACATTCCGGGCAGATGTTGTTGCATGGCGACGGACACGATGGCCACCGCCACGATCGCGGAAGCATCGGGACGGCGCCTCACGGCCCCAGCCCGCTGGAATGCCGCTATCAGGAAAAGGGTGAACACCGCTACCAGCACCATGGCCAGGGCGCCATCCACGCCAAGCCATGTCGCACCTGCAGCCAGCAGCTTGATCTGCCCCCCGGTCAGGACCCGCAGGCGTGTGCGCGAGCGCAAAAGGGTGACCGCGCCGCTCGCCACGATGAGGCTGCCCATGCCTGCCGCACAGGCCCGCGCCAGGCCCGGCAGCCCGCCAAGCGCCAGCGCGCCGGCCAGTCCGCAGCCGGCCAGTACGAGATAGAGCCAGTCCGGCGTGGTGCGTCCTTCCCAGGGCAGCACCACGACCGGCATCAGTACCAGGATCAGCAAGGCGAGATAGAAATAACCCGCAGCTTCCATCGTCAGTAGCCTCCGTTGGTCACCGTGACACTTGCTTGCACGTTGCTCGACGGCAGCGGAATGAAATTACCGTAACGCATGATCGGGCTTCCGCTCATGTCGTAGCTCACCTGCACGCGGAACGTACCCGTGGTGGTGCCCGCGCCGGCGGTGATGACGGGCTGGGCAGTGCTTCCCAGCACGCCACGATAATTCTCGATCACCTCGCCCGCCCGGGCCTGGGCCAAGGCGATGCGCTCCGTCCCGGAAAGGCCCGCGACAGCAGCGCGGGCCCCTTCGGCGGCGGCTTGACCTACCCCGATGGAGGCGGTGAAGTAGATGGAATAGACGATAATCGAGAACACGAGGGCCAGCAGCGCCGGAGCCAGAAATACGAACTCCAGCGCTGCGATCCCCCGCTCGCACTTCAGCAGTCGGAGCGTCGTCCTAGCTGATATGCGCATCGTCGGTCCTTCCGTCAGGGAATGAGGTTTCCGAAAGCAGTGCCGAGTTCGGTCGTGAAGGCGGCGCCGATGATACCCAGGGCACCCACGATGATACCGCCCAGAACGGCGTATTCGACGGCAGTCAGGCCGCGCTCGTCGCTGCGGAGACGGATCACGAGATTACGAATCGAAGTCATCATAGTTGGCACTCCCCATTTCCTCTCTTTGAAAAACGACAGTCGGGCAAAGAGGAGGCCCATTACTGCCGACTCATAAATACAACGCCAATTGATCGAAAGAGATTAATTACACATTCGATCCGATCGCTCATTTAAATTACGGTAATCCAAGTATATATTCAGTTAACACAGTCGTTATGGATGTAATATAACTGAAATCGCTTAAATCAGGACTGGAACGCCGCACCGCGCACCGGTGACCCACACCGTCGTATCCCCCAACTGGATCCCCAGGGCCGCCAGGACCGTGTCCAGCAGCGGATCGACGGTGTTCCCGACCAGCCCGGAGATCGGCGTGGTCAGGGCGCCGACGACCTGTTGCGTCACTTGTGCCTCGCGCGCATTGGCATCGCACAGCGGCCAGACGCACAGGCCCAGCAGCTTGATCTTGAGCCCGTTCTGGGCGACCAGCGAATTGGGCAGCGAGGTCAGCAGCGGGCCCAGTTGCGATCCGTTGGCCATGTGCGCGGACTTGCCCGGAGTCGTCGGCGACCCGATGGTCCCCTGCCCGCCAGGTCCGAACACCAGCGAACCCGACTTGCCGAACACCGGCCCGGCCTCGGCGCGGGCATCGATGGTGATGAGCCCCAGGACGTTGACGAGGTTCGCCTGCTGGATGTCGGTGGGCGAGACGATCGCCTTGGTCAGCACGTTGGCGGGCGCGGTGCCGATATAGGCGTTCACGAGGCCGCTGGATGCCTGGACGGTCACCCGGGTATCGCGCCCCTGTTCCGAGCTGCCATCGCAGTTGATGTTGGTGATCTTCGCTTCGGCCGCCGCCACGTCGACCAGGACCGGCACCGAATTGACGTTGATCGCGGTTCCAAGGAGCGGCAGGTTGATCGTGCCCAGCCCGAGTTCGAGCTGCAGGCGCAGCGCCGAATTGCCGATCTCGGTCTCGTTTCCGGCTGGCCCGAAGGCGAACCGGGGACGCGCTCGCGGGCCGTTGTAGACGCCCGCGAGGCGGACCGTGCTACCCGGCACGACCAGGCTGACCGCGTCGGAAAGATCGATCGCGCCCGGCCCTGCTTGCGCCGCGAAGGCGATCAACTGATAGGCATTGAGGCCCGCGCGCAGTGCCGGCTTCACGTCCGATCCGCCCACCGGCATGTTCTTCCACACGCCGAGCCCGAACAGTCCCGACATCGGGACCATATAGCCCGAACCGACTCCGCCGATGGTTTTCAGCACCGTGGCGGTCGAGGCATCGGACGTCGCTTCCGCCGCAGCGAACGCGATGTCCTTCAGGCTGTAGGTGCCCTGGGTGAGCTGGTAGTAGGAGCCGGTCTTGTTGGTACGCCTGGCAAGGGCGTCGAAGAACTTCCCCGCATCGACGTCATGCCGCATCAGCGAATCGATGTCGGGCCCGGACAGGTTCAGTTGCAGGCCGATGAGCGCGCCCAGCAGGCTGTTCACCGATCGCACCAGCGTATCGGTGATCCGGCCCGTCGTGAGGCTCAGCACATCGGAGGTGGTGGCGACGCCCGCCTCGTCCACGCGCGCGGAGCTGGCCGTCGCGCCGAGTTCGGGGATCGGGCTCGCGCCGCCCAGAACGCCCGACAGGAACTGACGGCTGGCCTTGCCGGTGGTCAGGCGGACCGCATTGGGGATACCGAGCGAACTGCCGGTGCAGTCCGCCGGCCGGGCGGCCGCCGCGAAGAACCGCGATCCGGAATTGCTGGACGCCAGGCTGTCCTTGTTGGCGCAGTAGTACCCGACCTCGACCGATCGCAGCACCGACGCGTCGTAGCCGTTCTTCGACAGGTAGCTTTGCGCGCGGGCCTGGGCCTGCGCCGGGTTCATCGCCGCCGCCAGCGCCGCCGCCTCGGTCGCGGCGCGCAAGTCGCGGTCGCCCGAGTAATAGAGTCCGACATCGAGCGCCACGCCTGCCGCCGCCAGGAGCGAGACGCCGAGCACCGCGATCATCGGTGCGACCATGCCGCTTTCGTCCCGCGCGAGGTCGCGCAAGGGGCGAAAGCGCCGCACCCTGGCCTCCGCGCGGCTCACGAGCCCTGCGGCATCGCGCCGCTCCCTGCAGCGGCAAGCCGCGCCGCCTCGCTCGCCACCTGCTGTCGCAGGCGAGCCTTTTCCTTCACGTCCGGCACCCGCGCGAGCAGCCCCTCGGCCTCGCCGACACGGCCGGTTACGGTAAGCGCAAGGATCAGGTTGTTGCGTACGACGGCATCGTCGGGCGCGAGGTCGCGGGCACCGCGCAGAGTCTCGATCGCCTGCGCCGAATGGCCGGCGCGCAACTGTGCATAGCCCAGCGCATTGCCGATGAAGGGATCGGCCGGGCTGGCCTGCAGCGCTGCAGCATATTGCGCCGCGGCCTGCGGCCACTTGCCCTCGGCGGCGAGGACATGCCCGCGCATCGCCTGCACCTGTCCGTTGCGGTCGCTGACAGGAATGCGTGCCAGGGCCGTGCGTGCGGCAGCGACCTGGTCGAGATCGAGGAGGCAGTTGACACGCAGCAATTGCGCCTCGCGATCATCGGGATGCTGGCGGTCGAAATCGTCAAGATAGGCGATCGCGGCGCGCGCCCTGCCATCGGTACGGGCCTGTCGGATGAGCGACATGTAGAGGCTGCGCGTCGAGCCTTCGGGCGCCGCCGCAGTGGCGGTATCGGCGGCGATGGCCGGACCGGCGCCGGGCAGTGCGAGGACCGCCGCAAGCAAAAGGTAGCGTTTGGTCATTGGCCCGTGCTCCGCAAGGTGTCGAAGATGGCGGCCACCGGCGGGCCGGCCAGGACGATGAACAATGCCGGCATGAAGAAGACCAGCATCAGCACGACCATGCGCACGGTGATCTTGCCGATCTGCTCGCGCGCGCGCGCAACCCGTCGCTGCGAGAACTCGCGGATGAATTCGCGCAGGGCCGGAACCAGTTCCATGCCCTGGAACAGCGACTGGCGGAACAGTGCCGCCAGTTCGCGCGAGCCGCTGACGCCCACGCGCGTGGCCCAGCGGTCGAAAGCGACCTGGTAGTCCTGCCCGCGGTCGAGGTCGTCCACCAGCATCGCCACCAGCTTCGCATGGTTGGGCACAGCCACCCGCTCGTCTCGCGCGATGCCGCGGAAGCACTGGTCGAGCGAAACGCCGCTCTCCAGCATCATCATCATGAGGTCGAGAAGGAAGGGAAACTCGGTCATCAGCACCCGCTCACGCCCGTTCGCCAGCATCTGCAGGACGTACTTTGCGCCGATGTAGGTGAGGCCGGTAAGGGCAAACGTCGGGAAGATCGGCTTGAAGGGATTGCCGGTGAGCGTCCAGCACGTCAGCATGCAGGCCGCCGCGACGGTCAGGGCAGCCGCGATGCGCAGGAACACGAAGACTTCCAGGGCACCCGCCTCGAAGTAGCCCGCGCTGCGCAGGCGTTTCTCGATCTCGTTGCGATCGCGTCCCTGCCCGAGGGGAATCCGCGGCGCACGCAGTCCGAGCCAGCCGCGCGATGCTGCACCGTTGCTGCGCACCGCCTGCCCGTCGATCCGCGCACGCAGGCGCGTGTCGACCTGGAGCCAGCGCAGGCCCGTACCCGCCAGCACCACGCCGCCGACCGCGACGGCGAACGACAGGAAGGCGAACAGTTCGCCCATCAGAAGGCCAGCCTCATCATGCGGCGGATAACCACGATGCCCAGGACCTCCAGGACGACCGCGACCAGCGACATCGTGCGGCCGCGCGGGTCCGAGATGAAGAAGTCGATGTAGGCTCGGTTCATCGCCACCAGCATGACCATGCACAGCAGCGGCATGCCGATCAGCACGCGCGAGCTGACCTTGGCCTCAGAGGTCGCGGCGTTCAGCTCGCGGCGGATGCGAACGCGTTCGCGCAGGATATTGGCAAGGTTGCCGAAGACCGTGGAGATCGAACCGCCGTAGCGCAAGTTGGTGCGGATGGCGGCGGCGAGCATCGAGACTTCGGGGATCTGCAGCCGGTCGGCCAGTTGCTGCATCGTTTCGGCTACCGGAGCGCCCATCGCCAGCTTGCGCGCGGTCTGGCCGAAGTAGCTCTTGATCGAGTCCGGCGCATCGGCCAGCGCGCGCTCGAGCGCCTGCGACAGCGAATTACCGATCGACTGGAGCTGGCGCACCCCGTCCAGATAGAGCGGCAGGGCATCGGTCAGCGCCTCCACCCGCTTGCGCGCCCGGGCCTGGAGCCACGACAGCGCCGCCATCGGCAGGCCGACAAGCAGCACCAGCGCGACCGCGGGTCCCGTCAGCAGCAACAGGACCAACGCCAGCACGAGACCGGCGCCGATGATCGTCTGCAGCGCCTGGACGGTCAGTTCGACTTGCGCTTGGGCCAGCAGCGGCGCGATGCGTTCGGGGACAGTGACGGCGTTGATCGAGCGGACCGGCGCCGTGCCCGGAGAGGAAATCGCCTCCAGCCTGCGGTCCAGCGCGACCCGGCCGCCCGCGCGCTCGGAGAACCAGCCATAGGCCATGACCCCCAGGATCAGCAGGGCCAGCAGGAGATAGGCGGCGCCTTTCACCATGCTGCCGTTTCCTTCCCTGCGGCCGTGGCCGACGGCGGAGCGTAGTCGCGCATGCGCGCGACGTGGTACGGCCGCGGCGACATCGTCCGGAACAGGCCTTCGCCCGACATCGGCGGCTGTTCGTCGAAGTGGAACAGCTCGTTCAGGGTATAGGCCTCTCCCTCCACGCCGGTGACTTCGGCCACCGAGGTCACGCGACGCGAGCCGTTCGACAGGCGCTGGATGTTGACGATGACGTGGATGGAGTTGGCGACGAAGCGGCGCACCGCGCGCACGTCGTTCTGCGCACCCGCGAAGCCGAGCAGCATCTCGAGGCGCGAGAGCGCGTCGCGCGGAGTGTTCGCATGCAGCGTGGCCATCGAGCCGTCGTGGCCGGTAGACATCGCCTGCAGCATTTCCACGGCTTCGACGCCGCGGACCTCGCCCAGGATGATGCGGTCGGGCCGCATGCGCAGCGCGTTGCGCACGAGATCGCGGGCGCTGACTTCGCGGCTGCCATCGACATTGGGGGGGCGGGTTTCCAGGCGGACGACGTGGTCCTGGCGGAGCTGCAGTTCGGCCGCATCCTCGATGGTGACGAGGCGTTCGGCATTGCTGATGCAGCTCGACAGCACGTTGAGCAGGGTCGACTTGCCCGCGCCCGTGCCGCCGCAGATCAGAATGTTGAGGCGCGAGCGCACCGCAGCGGTAAGGAATGCAGCCATAGCCTGGCTCATCGAACCGCCGTTGACGCAGTCTTCGACGCTGAGCGCCTGGAGGCGGAACTTGCGGATCGAGACCAGCGGGCCGTCCAGCGCGATCGGCGGGATGACGATGTTGACGCGCGAGCCGTCGGCAAGGCGCGCGTCGACGAACGGTGTGGCCTCGTCGACGCGGCGCCCGATCGGACCGACGATGCGCTGGATGATATTCATCAGGTGCGCATCGTCGCGAAAGCGCGTCTCGACCCGCTCGAGGATGCCGGCGCGTTCGGCGTAGATGGTGTTGGCACCGTTGACGATGATGTCGTCGATGGTGGGATCGCGCAGCAGCGGGGCCAGTGGGCCGAGGCCGACGACTTCGTCCTCGACGTCCTCGACCAGGAGCAGCCGTTCGGCGCTGTTGAGGGCAAGCTGGCCGCGTCGGCTGCGGCTGTTGATGACCTGCTCGATCTCGGCGCGCAAGGCACGCCGGTCGAGCACGTCCGCCGTAACGCCCTGCACCTCCAGCTGCTCGATCACCTGACGGCAGGTCTGTGCCTTTACCGCCTGGTAGCTGTCGCTCATCCGCTGCGCGGCGGGCTGGGCGATCGGCGACTTGCGCTTGCCCTCGGCATCTCCCGGGTTGCGACCCTCGGGCTCGAACTCGTTGGTCAGCAGGCTCATGCGGTGCGCTCCACCGATCGCAGGATAGCCTTGCGCATCTTGTCGATGCCGAAATTGTTGCTCTTGGGCTGGGTGGCGATACCGGCCGCGCGGCGGACCGCCTGCACGTAGGCCCCGCCGTCCCGCTCCGTCATCATCGGTCGGCCGGCATTGAGCGCGTTGCGTAGCCGCACCCGGTCGGTCGGGACGCCGAGCACGGTATCGATGTCGAGCGCGTCTGCCATGCGGCGGCCATCGAGCAGGATGCGCGGGTCGTGGTCCCAGACCAGCAGGCGCAGGCGCTGAGCGCTGGCGGTGTCGAGGGCGACACGGTCGAGCAGGCGGCGGCAGGCGTCCAGTTCACGGATCGACTGGCTGCAGACCACCTCGATGCTCTGCGCCTGCGAGGCGAGTTCGCGCAGCAATCCGCCGTTGCGCAGCGAACCGCCGCACAGCACGACATGGGCGCAGCTTGCGCGCAGCAACTGCACCAGCCCGACGATGTCGGCCGGACCGATGCCGACCGGCTCCGCGCCGGTGCCGCCATCGAGCGTCAGCAGCGTCAGCCCGCTGCGTTCGTGATGCGCCAGCGCGTCGCTGAGCAGGCTGGCGTCCATGCGGTCGATGTCGGTGATCGCCGCGGCGAGGCCGTAGTCGACCTTGAGGTCGAGATAGGCTTCCGCCGTGCTGGAGGGCAGCGTGCAGTCGATCAGCAGAGTCGGCGGGCCGTCGAGGCTGTGCGCCAGCGCCATGTCGGTCGCGAGCATCGCTGTCGCGTCGCGGTCGGTGCCGAGCACCAGGGTCAGGCGCCCGAGGCGGCCCTGGCTGGCCAGCGAGGAGTTGAGCACACGCGAGAGGATCTCGCTCACTTCGGCGGCGACGGCGCCGCGGGGCATGACGTCGGTCGCACCCGAGCGGATCGCCTGTAGCACCTGCACCGCGTACATGTCCTCGGTAGCGAGCACGATCGCGCGACCGGGCGCTGCCTGCGAGACTTCGCCGATGACCGAGGCCATCGAGCGTTCCGCCGGGATCGAGGCGTGGTCGATCACGACGATCCCGGGTCCTTCGAACGTGGCGTCGTCGAGCGACTGCGCCATGTCGACCGAGACATGCGCGCCCATCGCATCGGTGATGCGCTGCGCGAGGGCGCGGTCGATCGAGAGAAGATGAATACGCACCATGTCAGCGCCTCACCACGCCAAAGGACTTGACCGCCTGCTCGACACCGTCGTTGCCCAGGATCATCTGTCCCACGCCCGGATCGAGCGTCGTCATGTTCTTCGCCAGCATCGGCTGCACCGCCTCGGGTTCGACCAGTCGCGGAGTTGCGACGATGATGAGTTCCTGGCGTTCCTTCTGGTTCTGTTGGCGCTTGAAGAAAGCGCCCAGCACCGGCAGGTCGCCGAGCAGCGGAACCTTGTCCTTGCTCACCGAGGAATTGGTGTAGTTGAGGCCGGCGATCACGAAGCTCTGCCCGCTGCCCAGTTCCACCGTAGTCTCGGCCGAGCGACGGCGGATGCCCGGTACGGTATAGCCCTGGAGCTGGACGCCGTTGGCGTAGTCCAGTTCGCTGACTTCCGGCGCGAGCCTCAGGACGATCGCGTCGTCCGCCAGCACGACGGGGGCCACAGAAAGGCAGACACCGAACTTCTTGTATTCGATGGTGATCGAGTTGCCGATGCCTCCCGACTGCGGGACGGGGACCGGGAACTCCCCACCGGCGAGAAAGCTCGCCTGTTCGCCCGAGCGCACCAGCAGGGTGGGCTGGGCCAGCATCTGCGAAAGACCGTTCGACGACAGCATGCTCAACACCGCATTGATGTTGCGGTTGGGCGCGGACAGGAAGAGGTTGAAGGCGCTCTGGAACGGCGCCGTCGCATTGATCCCCAGCCCCGGGCTGGTGGTATAGCCCGTCAGCGCGCTAGGCGCGACGATGGCGCCCGTGATGTCGCCCGAAAGCTTGGAGAAGTTGAAACCGAGCTGCTTGAGAGTCGAGGATGAGACGGCGGCGAACTGCACGTCCACGGCCACGACCTTTTCCCCGGGGCGCAGCGGTTCGTTGGACGAATATCCCGACTGGAGCGAGCACTGGTTCCCCTCCAGGCTGCTTCCGCTACGGGGCATGCCGCCGCCGGAACTGGCATAGCTGCGCGCGGCCGGTTGCACCTGCATCAGCGTCTCGCCCAGTAGCGAGCCATCCGGTGCATAGACGCTCAGCGTCGCCTGTCCCGCGCCGATCCCGGTCACGCGAAGCGACTTGGCCGAAGGCGAGGCGACCGCGATGACGTTGTCGCGGCTGACCTCGACCCGCCCGATCGAGCGCGAGAAGGAAAGCGTGCGCGCTTCGTCGACCTGGAGCGAGCGCTGTTCCTGCGCGGCGGCGACGGCCGGCACCAGCAGCAGCGGTGCGCACGAAGCCAGCAATGCTGTTGCGATAAGGGCTTTCAACGCGAACCACTCCCCGAATAGATGACTTCGCGGTTGCCGCCCACGACGAGTTCGATGGCATGCGGCGCGGGTGCCCGGCGCGGAGCTTGTGCTGCCGGTTGCGGGGCAAGGCGCTGCGGCAACGCCACGGGCGGCGCGGTGACCGCCATGGCCCGTGGCGCGGGCTCGGGCGAGGAGGCGATCTGCGCGGAGTCCACCTCCTGCGCATCCTCGGGATTGCGAAGCGAAAGGTAGAGCGCTCCCGTGCTCTTCGCGAGCGAGAGTTCCGAAACCTGTTGCGGCGAAAGCGCCAGCGTCACTGTGCGGGCCGGCACCGGCGGTGCGGCGACAGCATCCGCGACACCTTCCTTCTGGGGCGTACCGAGAACTAGGTCGCCGACCGCCAGGACCGAAACCAGTTGCAACAGGGTCTTGGCCCGGCTGCGGCCGTTGCCCCTCGCGCCGTTGATCGCGTCTTCGCCGGGATAGACGACCTGCACGTCGACCTTGTCGCCCGGACGCACCATCCCGGCGACGGCGATCTCGGCGGTCGTGTCGATGCTGATCGCGCGCATGCCCACGGGCACCCGGATCGCCAGCTTGCTTTCTTGTTGCAGTGCCTCGCGCGGAATGAGCGTGTTGGCGGCGATGGCCCGCGTCGCCACGCGGCCGATGACTTCGGCCGGCGTCGCTGCCGCCGGGAACCGCGCCGGATCGAAGGCAGTATTGCGGATCATGTCGGCGGTGATCGTCTCGCCGATCTGGACGTCGCGCGTAGTGGTGGCCAGGACGATACCGGCAACCGGCTCCGCCTTGCCAGCAACCATGGTAAGCGGCGCGGCCTTCGACTTCGCTGATCTGCCAAGTTCGCGAACCCCGAGGAAACCGAACGTGACGGCTGCCACAAGTCCGACTCCGATCGTCAGTTTCGCTTTCGAACCCAGGCGCATGCAATTCCCCTTTGCCATTGCGCTTACGCAAACCGGACCGCATGCCCCCGCGATCCGAAATTCGCCGAACCGTTCCTTGCCGGGACAGGTTCGACTTCATTCGTGAATGATAGCGCGTCGCCGATTCAGCCGGTCATCGAGAAGAAGCCGATGCGAAGGCATCATCGGACCAACGGGTTTTTACCCAGGGGCTGCGGCTGGCGGCGCCTTGCAGGTCGCCGGTCCAATGCCCCCGCGAGCCTTGGCGTTCAGGCACTTGGCAGGCCTGGCAGTCACCTTCGCATTGGTTCTTTTCGTGACTTGCCTAGAGTGCCGGGGCAATAAGAAGAAGTGCTTGTGCAACACCGTCGTCTGGAATGGGCCTACCGGATTTAAGCCTGTGTTTTCCGTGAATTCGCAGTCTCTTTTCCTCGACTCGGCCAAGGTTTGCGCATCGCCGTCGGGAGCCAAAGGGCCACTCGCGACTTGTCGCGGTTGCCCTTTGTCGAGCCGAACTGGAGAAAGCGTAAGAAGATGACGATGACTGGCAATGACACAAGGATGGACGACTCCGCGCCTGCAGCGAACCGCAGGAGTGCAAGCTCATAATCCCGTTCTCACAACGTACCCGGCCGGCGCGGGTATGGGAGGACGGAACCCGGATGTACCCGGCGGCGATCGCCTTGTGCGCACTCGTCCTCGGCCTGACCTCTCCCCTGGCCCCGGGCGCCGGAGTCCTCAGCGCGGCCGCGGCCGGCGGACTCTTCGTACTGCACCGCACGGCATTGGCGCTCGGCGTGACCGCGATCCTTGCGGCGGGACTATTGGTGGTGCCCGGCGCCCTGGCGTCGCCCGCTTTCTGGGCCGATATCGTCCTGGTTGCGGCAGCCGCGCTGTTTCCGCGTCGGTGGGCGCCTGCATTGCTGCAGGCATCCCGCTGGTCCTGGCTGCTCGCGATGGTGATGGGCAGCCTGAGCCTGTCGCTGTATTTCATCCTTCCCGGCCTCGCCGCGAGCGTGGCCGTGATAGTCGCATCCTTGTGCGCCGCATTCGTCGGGGCCGGCATCGCCCGCCACTTGGCCGTGGTGGACGCCCGCCTGCTGGCCTGGGGCGACGGCGGTCTCGTGGAAGTCACGCGCGACCTGCTGCTGGGGCGCATCACCAGCGGCATGCTGCACGACCTGGCACAGCCGCTCAACGTCATCTCCATGGCGAACGCCAACATGGACTACATCATCGGCCATCTCGACATCGACGACGATCATCGCCGGCAACTGCAGGAGCGGGTGAAGCGCATCGCCGCGCACACCGAAGGCGCAGCCGTCATTCTCAGCCTGTTCCGCTGGTTCGGCCGCAACGGCCTCGACGGCGGGGCCGACCTGACGGTGCGCAGCGCGCTGGAATGTGCGATCGCGGCCACGAAGTCGAACGTGCGCCATCACGGCGTGGCGGTACAACTGCGCGGCAATGCCCTGGATCACCTGGTGCCGGAGCAGCACGGTGCACTCGAGATGATGGGTGTGGCGGCGCTGCTCAGCGCCTTTGGCAGCTTCCTGTCGCTGGATGGAAAGAAGCTGCGCGGCGACGTGCTGCTGCACGCGGCGATGACCCCGGCGCATATCGTCATCACGGTGGAATGCACCGACGATGATGGGCGGCCCTTGCCCAGCCGGCGTATCGACGAAGCCACGCTCTGGCTGGTCGAACAAGTGGCGCAGGAGGCTTC
This sequence comes from Novosphingobium sp. BL-52-GroH, assembly GCF_044813085.1. Lineage (NCBI taxonomy): Bacteria > Pseudomonadati > Pseudomonadota > Alphaproteobacteria > Sphingomonadales > Sphingomonadaceae > Novosphingobium > Novosphingobium sp. BL-52-GroH. Next base: position 967,359 of record NZ_CP171149.1, read on the forward strand.
CAGCGACTTCCGCTGCCTGGTGCGCGATCGTCAGCCGGTACGTTTCATCATCCGGCTGGGCCGCGACGACATCTGAGAACCCCGCTCAGCCGCGCGGGCTCATGCCCCTTGGGGCAGCGGTAGCTGGATCTCGACCTGCGCGCCTTCGCTTTCTCCCGGCAGCAACCTGACGACACCGCCCACCTTGCCGAGCACTTGCCTGCAGATGTGCAGGCCGAGCCCGGTTCCGATCCGGGGCTTGGTCGTGAAGAACGGCTGGAACACGGCGCGCGCCGTGTCGCCCGAGAGGCCCGCGCCGTTGTCCGTGACGACGACGTGGATACCCGTGCCCTGCATCGTGATGCGGATGGCGACGCGACCGGCGCCACGCCACCCCGCCTCGCGCCGCGATTCGATGCTCTCGGCCGCGTTGCGCAAGATGTTGACGAAAACCTGCTCGGTCTCGACCTGGCACAGGCCGATGTGGGCATGGACGTGGGCCCCGCGATCGTCGATCTCGATATCCGCAGTTTCGAACAGGGGCCGCAGGAACTCGACGGCATTGCTCGCCGCGAGGCCGATGTCGGCAATCACTGCGCCGGGACCGTTGCCCGAGGCATAGGCGAGCGTGCGGTCGATGATCGTCTGTGCCCGCTCCACCTGTTCGGCAATCCGTCCGATCGCCTTGTCCAGTTGCGCCCGGGTCATGTCGGACCGGCCGAGCATCATGCGCAGGTTCTCGTTCGCTACCGATATCGAGAACAGCGGCTGGCGCAGTTCGTGCGCGAGAGCCGAAGACTGCTCGCCAAGGTCGGCGAGGCGCGATTTCGCAGCGAGCGTATCGAACAACTGGCGCGCGTCGCCAAGCTCGATCTCGCCGCAGGAACTGGGAGCCGGATCAGCCGGGCGGCACATCTGGTTCGTCGGACTGCACCGCGTCCATTTCTCGATATCGCGCTGCGTGATCTCGTTCGGTTTCATCGTCAACCGTCCCCCTGCTGCGTCGATTCTTCAAGCTGGCCGAGCAGGTCCCGAAGTACGTCGATCAGGACCCGGGGCTGCACGGGCTTGGTCAGGACCATATGTTCCGGCAGTTCCAACGACGGGTCGTGGCGAAGCTGGTCGCCGGTGATGAAGAGATAGCTGAAAGGCCTCGCCTGCAGTTGCGCATGGTCGCGGATGCGCGAAACGATCGACAGACCCGATTCCCGACCGAGGCGGACGTCGCAGGCCAGAACCCGGATAGCAGGGTTTGCCTCCAGAGCGGCCATCGCCTCGTCGAGATCGGACACTCCGACCGCGGGAATGCCGTGCAGGTCCATGAACGTAAGCAACTCTTCGACGATTGCCCTGACATCGTCGATGAGCAGAACCAGCGCTTGTTGATCGCGCATGCGACTGTCTCTCTTATGTCTCCCGCGCCCGGCTTCATTCTGTCCGGTGCTAGTTAGTATCACTTAGGTTCTTTTCCGTTTCCAAATCCATAACAGGTTTTCAGTATTTCCACAGCCGATTGGGGAAATTCACGCGCAGCTGCGACAATTGGACAAACCTCCGCGTCGGTGGGCGTTGTGCTGCCAATTGACGTTCCGCCCCAGGATCACCGGTTCGGCCCGCCGCTCCAGCACGTCGATGGCGCCAGAGATCATGGCCACCGCGGTGAGCGACTCCTCGTCGTCGAGCAGGTCGATCGCGATGCGCAGAAGATCGCGGGCGTAACGGGAAGCTTCGTTCGACATGGGTATCTCCTTTGTTCGTTCCCGCAGGAAAGTGGTCCCTCGAAATAAAAGGGGGTGGCCCACGGCAAGGGCCACCCCCTTCCCCCACCTCGTCATCCGAGGTCGGGCTACAGCGTGTCCAGCCAGGGGGAGGGCAACAGAGCGGCGGACACGCCAGCCTCCGTTTTAGTTGCCCGAGCCTCCCAGCAGGCCCGTCAGTGGCGACAACAGCGAGCCGGTGCCGGATGACCCCGTTCCGCCTAGCAGTCCGCCGACGACCCCTGTCACCGGGGCGAGAACAGTTCCCGCGCCCGATCCGCCGGTGCCGGAAAGCAGTCCGCCGACAACGCCGGTCACTGGTGCAAGGATCGTCCCTGAACCGGCATCGCCACCCGAAACGCCGCCGAGCAGACCACCGACGACGCCCGTCACCGGTGCGAGGATCGTCCCCGCACCCGCATCGCCACCCGACACCCCGCCGAGCAGGCCACCGACGACGCCTGTCACCGGTGCGAGGATCGTCCCCGCACCCGCATCGCCACCCGACACCCCGCCGAGCAGGCCACCGACCACGCCCGTCACCGGTGCGAGGATCGTCCCCGCACCCGCATCGCCACCCGACACCCCGCCGAGCAGACCACCGACGACGCCGGTCACCGGTGCCAGCACGTTACCCGCACCCGCACCGCCGCCCGACACGCCGCCGAGCAGGCCGCCGACCACGCCTGTCACCGGCGCGAGCACCGATCCCGCGGTCCCGCCCGAGCCGACGCCGCCGACCACCTGGCCGAGCGTGCCGTTCACCGCATCGAGAACCGGCGAGACGACCGCGTCGACCGCACCCGTCACCGGGGCCACCACCGGCGCCAGACCGTTCGTCACTTGCGTGACGCCCGCCCCGACCTGCTGGCCGAGCAGCGCTCCGGCAAGGTTGCCCACGGGTGCCAGCCCTTGCGCAACGCCTGCCGCCGTCGTCGGCAGCGTCACGTCGAGCACGTTGCCGTCGGCAAGCACGTCGGCCGTCACCAACTGTCCCGAGACGAGGCCCGGATTGTTCGACAGCACGTTGACCCCGGCGAGAGTCCCGCTGGTGCTGGGACCGGTCAGGACATTGTTGCCCAGGTCCACTCCCAGGAGCGGGCCGGTGTAGGTCGGCGCCGGTCCGGCGCCGGTCCCCGGCAGGCTGCCGGTGATCCCGTCGACGAGACCGCCGAGCTGGCCGGTGACCGGGGCGAGCAGTCCGCCTTGCCCGACCACCGGGGCCAGCACGGCATCCACCGTGGCCAGCAGCGGCGTCGTCACCTGGCTGACGGTGGAGGTCACCCCGGCCACCGTGGGAGCCAGCCCGTTGGTGACCTGGGTGACGGTCCCGCCGACCTGGCTGCCGAGCAGGGCACCGGCGAGCGAGCCCACCGGAGCAAGCGCTTCCTGCGTCTGCGCCGTCGTGGTCGGCAGGGCGACGTTCACCACATGGACGTCGCCGGTCAGGACGTCGACCGCGATGCCGCCGCCATTGGCCGTGGTCGTGCCCGGTGCGACGTTGACGTCGATCAGCGTACCCGAGCCGCTCGGACCCAGGATCGGCGTCCCACCGATGGTCACGCCCGCAACCGGGCCGGTGATGTTCGTCGGGCCTGCAGGACCGGTAGGGCCCGTAGGGCCCGTAGGTCCAGTCGGACCACCCGGGCCAGTCGGACCGCCAGGGCCGGTCGGACCGCCAGGGCCGGTCGGACCGCCAGGGCCAGTCGGACCGCCAGGGCCAGTCGGACCGCCAGGGCCAGTCGGACCGCCAGGGCCAGTCGGACCGCCAGGGCCAGTCGGACCGCCAGGGCCGGTCGGACCACCAGGGCCGGTCGGACCGCCAGGGCCAGTCGGACCGCCAGGGCCAGTCGGACCGCCAGGGCCAGTCGGACCACCCGGGCCAGTCGGACCACCAGGGCCGGTCGGACCGCCGGGGCCGGTTGGACCAGTCGGTCCGGAAGGATCGCTCGGACCGGATGGGCCGGAAGGACCCGACGGACCGCTCGGACCCGATGGATCAGTCGGGCCAGTGGGACCGCTCGGACCTGACGGTCCACTCGGGCCGGAAGGACCGCTTGGACCCGACGGCGTGCCGCCGCCGCCGGCTCCGACGCGGAAACCGACGCCATCGGCGCAAGCGCCAAGAAGAAGAAGGGGTATGGCCGTCGCACAAAGCAGGATGTGCCTCGTCGTGCGGCGCGGTGTCTTACGCGGCATTGTGTTGTCCTCCATGAAATGCCCAGTCCGCAGATGGTTAGGCACAGTCCGGGAGGAGATCGCTTCCAGAAGAAGCCGCTGCGGCCGGACAGCTCCACAGCCGCATGAAGCCCCGACGCGCGTTTCAGGAAAGTAAGGAAATCAGCCGGAAAATCGGCGATCCCGAACGCAAGTTCCACGCAACCGGGCCACGACAATGGCGCCACGGGCGAAAACGCATACGGCCCGCGAGCAAGGTGGAGCTTGCAGGCGGGCCGGACGATGGAGCCGAATTGAAAGTGATTTATCGCCGGGTCGCGCCCATTGACGGCGCAGCGCTGTGCGATCGTCAGTCGAGTGCCGAATCGGCGTCGGTGGCAAACCGCGCACGTCCGTCCACAATGGCCACCCGAAGCGCTGTGAGTATGACGTCGAGATCCGCATCCTCGGCAATTGCGAGTTCGACAGCCAAACCGTCGCGCGATAGCTTGATACGGCCGACCCGATCGTCACCCACCAAGACCTGCATGTCCTGCGAACGTGACCCGCCACCCTCAATCGCAGCCTGCTTGAGGCGCGTGAGAACGGTTGCTGCGGGCGTCATGCGATCACCGGCAGCGGCCAGGCGCTGCTGTTCCTGGCCGATCACGCGCGCGGCGGCGAGTAGCCGATCGCGCTGCTCGGGACGGCGCAGCAAAGGCGTCAGCACTTCGGAATGGCGTACGCGCAATTCTTCGCGCGTAGCGAAAGCGTCGACCACCTCGTCCGGCATCTGTGCCAGCGAAAGCAGTCGGCTGAGTTGGCTATTGGACAAGTTGAGCGCTTCGGCCATGCGCGATTGCACCCCGCCGTAGAAGCGGTCGACCGCACTCTGATAGCTGCGCGCGCGGTCCAGTTCGGTAATGTCCTGCCGTTCGCGATTCTCGATATCCGCGAGGCGGAAGGCTTCCTCGTCGCTCAGTTCCACGACCATCGCGTTGAGGCGAATCTCGGGCCGGCCGTTGTGATTCAACCAATTGACCGCAAAACGACGCCGGCTGCCGACGAGCAGTTCGTAAGGAAGCTCCGAGCCCGGAGGGTTGTTGCGCACCAGGACGGGAATGCGATTGCCGTCCTCCTGCGCGATCGATTCGATCAGTGAGCGGCAGCTATCCGCCGACAGGCCGGGCACGTCGCGCGGGTTGCCATCCCAGACCGAGCAATCACCCGGCCGGATCGATATCGCCGTGCGGCGCCCGTTGCCTTGGACGAAACCAGCGAGCCGCTGATCGAGCCGGGACAACTCCGCCCCTTCGACCCGTGAGGCTTCCGCCGGATCGGGTTCGTAGGAAAGCGTGGTGAGAATATCCCGTACAAAGCCACCCATTGAACGCGCCCCCTGTTTTCATGGTCCCTACGCAAATGCATAGCGGAAGCTGAATCGGAGCGCCGTGCCGACTATGTTCGGATCGGCTCTATCGCGCGCCTGTTCCCTCCGGGATGGATCAGAATCGCCGGCTTGCCGTGACGGCGACGCCATGCACGTGCCTATCGTTGGCAAATTCGCCCGAGTACGAGAAACGAACTGCCGTTCGCTCGCCATGCACCGCCGTAAGCCCGGCACCGACGATCGCGGTATCCCGATCATAGCGCCAGGACGGCAGCGTGAAGATCGGCGTCCCGCCATTGAGGAAGATCGCCTCGATGCGGCTTTCGGGGCGCGAGCGCAGTTCGCGCTGCCATTGCGCTTCCACGCTCGGGCGCAGCGTCCAGTCACCCTTGCGCATGGTTGCGGAAACCCTCCCACCCAGACTGCTGCGCACCGACTGGCTCTTGAATTTGGCGACGGCCAGCGATGCCGCGCCGCCGCTCTCGACTATCCCGCCCAAGTCGGCATAGCGGTAGTTCAGCCCGACGAAAGGTTGCGCCCGAAGGACGCCGAGCTGCAGGATGCCGCCAGCCTCTACCGACGCGGCGGCGTTATCGCCGTCCGCTCCGGCCTGGAGCCGGTCGTTGAAACCGGCGTAGGACACTTGCCGGCGCAATTGATACCAGCTGCGCGTGTAGCCGGCCGTAGCGTCTACATAGAAGCTGCCCTTGGTATAGCTGGCGTACGGCGTGACGCCGGCGTTGAACAAAGTGCTGCGCGGCCGCTGGGTGCGATCGAGCGCGGAATCGATACCGTCGATTCCGATCGACGCGCCAACGATCAGGCCAGGGATCGGCGCAATGTCGAAGCCGACGCGGACCGAGCGGCTGTCGGAATTGGCAGCCGGCCGATCGACCCGCTTCTTGTACTTGCCCTGCCTCAGGTCATAGCTGCCCATGACCGAGATGGTCTGATCGCCACTGACCGGCACGGACGCGGAAGCATCGAGTGCCATTTCACGGCGCTGCTGCAGGTAGCCGCGGATCTCGCGATCCGTCGCGTCCATCGACTGGATCGAGAGCCTTGGCATCAACCGGTAGTTGCGTGGGCTAAGCTGGCCCAGCGCATCGCCGCGAGAGGTAACAGGAAGCGCGTCGATCGCAGCCAGCATCGTCGCATAAGGGCCCGTGGTCGGGCTTGCGATCGTATCGAGCGCGCCGGCAACCGCAGCCTGGCCGGGCGTGGTCGCATCGGGTCCATACGTTTGCGCAAATGCGGACGGGGCGCTCAAGGCAGAAAGAGATGCCAAGATACCGACCGAAAGCCGGACTGCCGAAACGGACAGGGTCTGCCGCAAGTTCACTTCCTCCACTGATTCAACTAGAGGCCTTGTGCCGCCTCCGAATTCCCTAAAGGGTGACGAGGCGAAGCCTTCCTGACCAGTCGAACTGGCATCGTTTCGAAGGTTTCCTCATGGACTTCCGCTCGCAGTGGTTTGCGCGGAATTGCTGTTCCATTTCCCCGATTTTCGCGTGTTTTGAGGCGACGAGGCCCTTCACCCGCATCGACTTCGGCCCATCCGCCGCCGCTTTTCGTCCCGATTGCAGTTTGCGCCCGATGTGGTTGCAGATGCCTTGGGCGAGACGACCTTGCCATTGGTGCATGCGCCGAAGACGAAGGCCGTTCCGTTCAGGCGAGCGGCATGCAGACCGCTGTGGCGAGGCCATCGAAGCGGGGAAGCAATACGCACAAGGCTCCTGCCAGGATCGCCGGGCCGTAGGGCACCGTGTCTGCTCGAACGAAGCAGAATACCCGGCTCAGCAGCTTGAGAACGATGGCGATCAGGGCCCCGCTCGCGACGGTAACCGCGAACATGACGGGCATGTCGGTGGCCGGAACCCATAGCATGAGGGCGGCAAGGAGCTTGATGTCGCCCCCTCCCATCGCGCGCACGACAAAGAGGAGAGCCAAGGGAAGCGCAAAAACCGCCACGGCTACAAGGCGCCAAGCGAAATTGGGCAATCCCGACCACCCGCCCTCGCCCACTGCATAGACCAGTGCCAGAACGGCGATTGCGCCACACAAGGAATTGGGAATGCATCGGCGACCCAGGTCGGCGTGAATGGCAGCGCCCGAAAGCAGCAGCAATCCGAAAGCTGCAAATGCAGCAAGCCAAGGCACCGCAGGCCCGGAAGTGATAAAGGTCTGCATAGCTACCGCGACTGCGTCGGCCGAAGCCTCAGCGCCAGTTCGGGCCTTCGATCCACGTCACCAAGCTGCGCCGCAAGCCCTCGGTAACGGGCAATACCCGGTGCTGGAGAAATGATGGAAAAATGAGCATGCTTCCCCGCCCGGCAAAATTTGGCCCTGGGTTCTGTATCCCGAAGAACTCGAACTCGCCCCCTTTGTACTCATCCGGAGCGGACAGCTGGACTACTACCGATAGTTTGCGGGCATAAGGACGAGGCGATTCCAGCCATACATCCTGATGCCAATCGTAGTGACCCTTATTGGTCGCGCGGTATTCGGTGAACTGCACCTCGAATGGCGCATCGACGTCAACACCGAAGTTGGTTCGGTTGGAGCAGCGCACGAAATCCATCACGCGCGCAACGATGTCCTTCTCGCGCGAGACATCGAACCAGCGGATAGTCGAGGTCCGATAGCCGGCGTCGCTTCGCAGCGTATCGGAAAACCCTATCGTAGCCTCGGCAGGTGCGTAGTGTTCTGCGCGCGCGACGATCGCATCGCACTCTGCGCCCGTAAGAGCGTCCGGCCAAACTTCCCAAATGTTCTGCATGGTAGCTTCCTGTTTTTCGCCCGGAGTGGATTTTGCGTACACGCAAAATCGAGCGATCAGAGCGCCCGAGAGACGCTGAAGAAAAAGCGAGTCTTCTCGTTGATATTTGGGAATGGTTTCTTGACAGGAACTGCAATTTGTGCAGTGGCAATCCATCCCTTCAGTGGCGTAATTCGCACGCCACCCCCTGCCGAGGCTAGGGAATAGTTCCGGTCCGACAAGCCATAGGCCGGTCGAGCAAGAGAGCCGGCAAGCGCACCGTCGGCATAGGCGAAGACCGTCAAGCCCCGGCGGTCCGTCGCCTTGCCACCCGCAACCCGCCACGAAAGCTCGGCGCCGCCGGCGACTGCCTTGTCGGCCGTGAGGAAACCGTCGCGAAAGGCGAGGCCTGCGCCGTCGCCGCCCAATACGAAGCGTTCGGTCGTAGGCAGGCGGTCGCCGCTGTATTGCCCGCGTATGGTCGCTTTCGCGGCGATGGCAGGACTTACTTCCTTTACTGCGGTCAGTTGCAGGTTGGCCTTGCGGTAAGCGGCCTTGGAATAGCCCTCGATCTCACGCGCGCCCAGGCCGTCGAAGCCCTGGCTGAAGCTCACCGAAAGGCCATAGCCGCTGCTCTTGCCGATCGACGACCAACTGGCGCCAAGTCGCAACGCCCGGGTTCGGAAACCTCCGAAGGCCGTGTCCAGATAGTAGTTGCTGCTGTTGGTGCCGTCGAGCGAGACGGTCAGCGTCAGGTTGCGCTTGTACGAACGAATGAGCGGATGGGCGAGCACGATGCCCGCCTGCCTGGCCTCGCCACGAATGCCGAGGTCGCGCGTCCGGGTGCGCACATAAGCACCGCTCACGCCGATCGTTGTCCCGCTCGAACCGATCGGCGTCGCATGACTGGCCGTGTAGAACTGATAGCGGCTCGGCTCGAGGGGCACGTAGCCGGACAGCCGCGTGGTGTCGCCTTCGCGCAGCAGCCCATTGAAGGAGACCGCCACTTGCGCCTGGGCGCCCGAGGTGACGTTGACGACGCCGCGGTTGTTGAGGTTGACCGCCACTTCGACCTGCTTGCGCTTCACGTCGAGATCGAGCACCAGTTCGCCTGGCCGCGTGGTGGCGCGCAAGTTCGCCTGCACCGTCTGGCCAGGAATGTCGCGCAGCAGCGAAAGCGTGCGCTCGATCGTCGACTTGTGGGTGGGCGTCTCGCGCATCAGGCGCCGGACGTGCGCGTCGATGAGCCGCTTGGGCGTGCTGCTGGTTTCGCTCGCCAGCTTGTACTCGACGATCCGACCTTCGACTACACGCACGACAAGGACGCCGCCCGCGCCTGACTGGGCCGGAATGCTCACCGCGTAGAAGGCGATGTCGCTTTTCGCGTAGGCGCCGCTGACCGCATTCGCGAGCTTCTGGAGAGTATCGCGGTCGAGTGGGGAGCCGAGGAAGGGGTGGGTCGCTTCGTCAAGCACTTCGCTAGCCAGCGTCGCACCTTCATAGCGCACTTGCGTCAGTGCCACCTGGACCGGGGCCGCTGCTTCGACGTTCGCCGGTGCGGACGGCAATCGTACAGGCGCCCCTGCGCGCGGGATCGCAGGGTCCGCGCGATCGAGGCGGTCGCGGTCGATCGTCGGTGACTGGCTGACAGCAGGCGGGCTGCCTTGCGCCAGCGCGCCGGTGCCGGTCAGCGCCATCAGCGCGCCCATGCCCAGCAGGGCGCCACGCAACGCCCGGCGCCCTGCCGTTGTCCGATCGCTGTTGTCCGAAATTGCCCTCATGATGCGCGGCTGACTGCCCGACCCTCATCCATCAACGGCGGCGGAATGCCTCCTTCATCCAGACTACGGATGCGCTGCGGGGGATCACGCGCAATTGCAGCCGCTCCGACCCTATCGGGTCTGGGCGACCGCAAAGGACAGTTCAGAGCGCGGGACGGGGGGTCCTTTCCCGCGCAAAGGACAGGGTTTCAACCGGGAATGCGACGGTTTACGGCCGTTTCGCTACTGCCAGGGAAACCGCATTTCCGGGCCGTAGCGACCTGCGATCCACTCGGATCGGCTGCGATCCTGCGCCGATCCAGGTCGCGGAAAACCTGCGCGATCCAGTCGGGGAGGTTATAGTGGACGGAGAGCGGGTGATCCCGGCGGCGGTGGCGAGATATTCGCCATGCACCATGAACGTCGCGGCAAGGCCCGTGCCGTCGGCGTTGCGCATCAGCACGACTTGGCCGAAGCGCTTGCCATAGCAGCGGTCCATATGCCCAACGATCCTGCCCTCCTGCCAACCGCCCAGGTTGACGGCGCGAACGACGTCCTCGGACAGACAGGCGAGCATCGCTTCGCCATCACCGGCATTGAAGGCGTAATAGCGCGTAGCCAGCAGCGAGGGCTGCGGCGCAATCCATAGTCCGGGTCAGTCCCCGAGCCGCTCGGCATGCCAGGCGATGTGCTCGGGCATGAAAGTGGAGATGAAGTAGTAGGAGTGGTCGTAGCCCTCCTGCATGCGGATCGTCGCCGGCTGGCCTGCCCGCGTGCAGGCATCGACCAGCAGCGAAGTCTTGAGCTGGCTTTCGAGGAAACCATCCGCCGTACCTTGGTCGACCAGTAGGTCGGGCAGGCGCGCGCCGTCGTCGATCAGCGCGCAAGCGTCGTATTCGCGCCAGGTCGAACGGTCAGCGCCGATGTAACCGGTCAGCGCCTTTTCACCCCAGGCGCAGTTCAACGGCGAGACGATCGGCGAGAACGCGCTGGCCGAACGGAAACGGTCCGGATTGCGCAAGGCGATCGTGAGCGCTCCATGCCCGCCCATCGAGTGTCCGGTGATCCCCTGCCGCGCCATGTCGGCGGGGAACTGTGCCGCGATCAGCGCCGGCAGTTCGGTCTCGATGTAGGAGCGCATGCGGAAATGCTGCGCCCAGGGAGCCTGCGTCGCATCGACGTAGAAGCCCGCGCCCTTGCCGAAGTCGAAGGCTTCGTCGTCCGGTACGTCGTCGCCGCGCGGGGAAGTGTCCGGCGCGATCAGGATCACGCCATGCTGCGCACAGGCCTGGCGAAACTCGCCCTTTTCCGTGACGTTCGCGTGCGTGCAGGTCAGGCCCGAAAGATACCACAGCACCGGCAGCTTCGCGCCCGGTCGGTGAGGCGGCACGAAGACGGAGAAGGTCATCTCCGTCCCCGTTTCGGCACTGTGGTGGCGATAGACGCCTTGGGTGCCACCGTGGCTGTGGTTGGTGCTTACAATTTCCATACTGGCTCCGTTCGGTCGAGACACATCCTGGGGCCGTGTCTCGACTTGGCTCGACACGAACGGGAGAGGTCAGGTCAGGTCAGGTCAGAACACTACGACCGAGCGGATCGATTCGCCCGAGTGCATCAGGTCGAAGCCCTTGTTGATCTCCTCCAGCGTGAGGACGTGGGTAATCATCGGATCGATCTGGATCTTGCCGTTCATGTACCAATCGACGATCTTGGGCACGTCGGTGCGGCCCTTGGCGCCGCCAAAGGCCGTACCGCGCCAGTTGCGTCCTGTGACGAGCTGGAACGGCCGGGTGGAGATTTCCTTGCCCGCCTCGGCCACGCCGATCACGATCGAAGTGCCCCAGCCGCGGTGGCAGGCTTCGAGCGCCGTACGCATCACTTCGGTGTTGCCGGTGCAGTCGAAGGTGTAGTCGGCGCCGCCGTCGGTCAGGGCGAGGATTTCGGCGATCACCTCCTCCCGGCTCTTGCCCTTGGCGTCGATGAAGGCATTCATGCCGAAGCGGCGGCCCCACTCCTCGCGGTCGGGGTTGAGGTCGACGCCGACGATCAGGCCGGCACCCGCCAGCTTCGCGCCCTGGATGACGTTGAGGCCAATCCCGCCCAGCCCGAAGACAACGACGTTGTCGCCTACCTGGACCTTTGCGGTGTTCACCACCGCGCCCACGCCCGTGGTGACGCCGCAGCCCACGTAGCACGAAGTCTGGAACGGTGCGTCGCTGCGGATCTTCGCGACGGCGATCTCGGGCAGGACGATGAAGTTCGAGAAGGTCGAGCAGCCCATGTAATGGAAGATCTGCTTGCCCTTGTAGCTGAAGCGGCTGGTGCCGTCGGGCATCAGACCCTGGCCTTGCGTCGCGCGGATCGCGGTGCACAAGTTGGTCTTGCCCGAAAGGCACGACTTACACTGGCGGCATTCCGGCGTGTAGAGCGGAATGACGTGGTCGTCGGGCGCCACGCTGGTGACGCCGGGCCCGACCTCGCGCACGATGCCCGCACCTTCGTGGCCGAGGATGGAGGGGAACAGACCTTCGCTGTCGAGGCCGTCGAGCGTGTAGGCGTCGGTGTGGCAGATGCCGGTAGCCATGATCTCGACCAGGACTTCACCTGCCTTCGGCCCTTCGAGGTCGACTTCGACGATCTCGAGCGGCTTCTTGGCTTCGAAGGCAACGGCGGCGCGGGTCTTCATGCGGATGTCTCCTGTCTACGCCGGTCGTTCTAACGGCAAGGCTGCGCGGCGTTAATGGGGTTGTCGACAAAAACGGGGTTTATCCCACATATTTACGATTATCGATGAATGTGGGATAAGGGGCCATGACCCGCATCCGGCCCTTCAGCGACGAACAATCCCGGCTGCTCGTCAACTTGCGCCAGCGCTACGAAGTCTGGATAGACGCCGAACGCGAGCTGGCAGCCCTGCCCTACGACTTGCGGCGCAAGGCCGTGAATGGGCACGAGTACCTCTACCGCATCTTCGACCGGGGCGGCAACGGTCGCAGTCTCGGCCCGATGACGCCGGAACTGGAACTCCAGCTCTTAACCTACCGCGCGGACAAGGAAGCACTGAAGGAACGGATCAGGGGCCTGCGCCCGGCACTGGCCGAGAGCGCCGCGCTCTATCGCGCGCTGCGCCTGCCGTTGCTCTCGGCGGACGCAGGGCCGATCCTGCGCGAATGCGACCGGCGCGCGCTGCTGGGCTCGCACCTGCTGGTGATCGGCACCAATGCCATCGCCGCCTACATGGCCGAGGCGAACGGGCGGATCGACCTGCCGGACGAAACCGAGGACTTCGATCTTGCCTGGATCGCACAGGAAGCCGACGACGACGGGCGCCACGTGTGGGACATGCTCAAGGCGGTCGACGCCACGTTCACGATCAACGCCGAGCGTGATTTCCAGGCGCGCAACGCACGGGCCTACGAGGTCGAGCTGCTGGTCGCTCCCTCGCGCGCGGCAACGCTGGGCGGTCGCGACCAGCCGCGCCCGGTGCCGCTACCCGAGCAGGAATGGCTGCTGCTGGGCCGGGCGGTGGACCACGTCATCGGCTGCCGCGACGGGTCGCCCGCGCGCATCGTCGCGCCGGACCCGCGCTGGTTCGCGCTTCACAAGTTGTGGATGGCGGCGCAGGCCAAGCGCAATCCGCTCAAGCGGCCCAAGGACCGGCTGCAGGGCATGGCGCTGCTCGACGCCGTGGCGCAGGCCATGCCCCACTATCCGCTCGACGATGCATTCGCGCACCAGATGCCGGGCGAACTGCTCCCTCATTTCGAGGAGTGGCGCGACCAGGCTGCAAGCCCGGCCGCGACCGACTGGTAGCCCGGCAAAGCCAGGCCCGGGCGATCCCGCCGCACGTTCCAGGCGCCGTGACCGGCGGCGGCGCCCCCCGGTCACTTTCGCATTCAGCGCGAGCCGAATGCGTAGCGCACGTTGATGCCGAACTCGCGCGGAGCCGAACTCGTGACGGCAGTGTAGGTGCTGGTGTAGGTCGTCGCCGCGAAGCCGGCGGCGGCGTTGCGGTACGACGTGAACAGCGGATCGCTGCGGGTCAGCGTCTTGGTCGTGTCGAACAGGTTCTTGGCGAAAAGCGAGACTTCCCACGCGCCCTTGGGATCGCGAATGCCGGTGTAGAGGTTGACCAGACCGTAGGAGCCGATGTTGTCGTAGATGTTGTTCGGATCGACGCGCGAAGTTCCCGCGAAGTTGAACAGGCCGCGCACATAGGCATCGGTATGGTCGCTCAGTGCGAACCTGTATTCGCTGGTCAGCGTGGCGCTGAACGGCGACTGGAAACCCGAACGTTGCGAGACGGCGCAGGCGGCCAGGTTGTCGGTCCCTGTCGCCGCCTGAAGCTGGGCGAGCGTCGGCGCATTGGTGGTGGCGTCGGGGATGCCGTCGCCGTTGAGATCGTTGCACGGAATGATGCCGTTCTTGATCTTGCCCATCGAGTAGCTGGCGACCGCGCTGACGCTCCAGCCCTGCATCACGTCGAAGGAAACGTCACCCTCGATGCCGTTCACCTCGACCGGCACGGCACCGACGAAATTGAACTGCGAGACGACCGGGTTGGCCAGATTGGTGTAGTCCACGAAGTATACGCCGCGGCCGCCGGTGCGGTACGGATAGTTCTTGAACTTCTGGTGATAGCCGGTGAGGTTGGCGCGAAGCTTGCCCCCCAGCAGCGTGCTCTTGAGACCGATCTCGTAGGACTTCGAGGTTTCCGCCGGCAGGTTGATGAAGCTGCTCTCCAGTGCCGACTGGTTCTGGCTGAAGTCACCGACGACGTTGATGCCGGGCCGCCACGAACTGCCGGTGCTGGCATAGACCATGAAATCGGGCGTGAAGTTGTGCTTCACCGATGCCGAATAGATCCACTTCTTGGCATCCTGTCCCTGCGTATCGGTCAGCGCACCGTTGACGTAGAGCGCATTCACCGACTTGTAGGAAATGTGCCGCACGCCGCCCGAGACTTCGGTGCTGTCGCCGAGATGGGCCGTGAGGTTGCCGAACATGGATTTCTCGCGGCTGCTGCCGACGCGATCCACCGCCGTCTGTACGACCGTGGCGATCTGGCCGGTGTTCGCGCTCGTCGGGAAGCCGATGATCGTGGGGCGCGTGAGTTCGGTCGGCTGGCTGGTCTTGTAGTCGAAGTATCCGACCACATAGTCGAAGATGTCGGCGATCCTCGCATCGTTCTGCAGGCGGATTTCGTGCGACCACCAGCTCGGGTGCGAATACGTGAACTGGTTGACGTCGCCCGGGAAGAAGTTGCCGAAGTCCTGGTTCTCGGGCGCGCTGATCTTCTGGGTATTGTGCTGGCCCTGATAGATCAACACCTGGCCCATCGCCGATGCTTCGGCACGCCAGTTGAAGATTTCGTAGACCTGGTGGATCTCACGCGCCGATTCCTGGATCGAGCGACGGTCGGACGTGTCGATGGTGACAGGGCTTGCGGCGGCATCCGGATTGCCTTCGCTGAACGAGGCGACCTGGTCGTACGTGAAGGCCCGGCGGTCCATGTACTGGTAGAGACCTTCCAGCTTCAGCCAGTCGGTCGGCTGGACCAGCGCAGACACGCGGCCGCTCTTGGTGCGCGAGAAGGGATCGCGGCCGGCAGTGATCGGACGCACGCGGTCGCCCTCGTTCTCGTCCCAGACGCCGGCGACGCGGATTGCAGCCACGCCCTCGATCACGGGCAGGTTGAGGCCGCCCTTGAAGTTGAGCGTGCCAATGTCGTTGGCGGTCATGTCGGCGAAGCCGCCGATCTCGTAGAGATTGGGCTTCTTGGCACCGATCGTGATCGAACCCGACGGCGCCGCGCGGCCGCGCAGAGTGCCCTGCGGCCCCCGCTGCACTTCGATCTGGCCGATGTCATACATCTGCTGGAGGATGGCACCCGCCGTGATCGGCGCATCGTTGAAGTAGAATTCGACCGTCGGGTTGCTGCCGCTGGCGGTGATGTCGAAGTTGACGCCGCGCAGGCGTGCGTTACCGCCGGTGCCGTTGGCCTCCGTGGTCAACTGCAGACCGGGAACGACGGTCGAGACTTCCTTGAAGTCCCGCAAGTTGAGCTTGGCGACGTCGTCCGCGGTCACGGTGTCGATTACGGCGGGCACGTCCTGCACCGCCTCGTCGCGGCGGCGGGCCTGGACGATGATGACGTTGCCGACGGCGGCTTCCTCTTCCGCAGCGGGTGCCGTGCCTTGCGCCAGCGCGGGCGCCGAAAGACCGGCCAGGCTGGCCGAGCACAGCAAAACGGACGAAAATAGCCTCATAACATCTCTTCCCTATTCATTGGTCTTACCGCTCCGGTTGAAACACTGCCGCGAACCGGCTCGGAGCCGGCATCCTCGGTAGCGCCGCGACCGAAGATTTTCCTCGCCGGCCGGCCGAAACGATGCGAACGGGGCCTTGTGTCCCACACCTGTCCGGCCAATTGCGACGATCGTCAGCCTTGCAATCGACCGGCGGACCATACGGGCGGGGACGCGGGGAATGAAGCGGCACGCGCCAACATCCCTATGGCGATCAATGGTACACGCTGCCTTCGCCGTGGCGATTTGTCGGCCTTTCGGATTTCATTGCCCAACGGACATGGCACCCGTGACACTTTGCCGGGGCCCGGAAATCAGGGGTTTTTGCGCTCCCGACAGCGTCAGTCGCACGAGGCAAAAAATGATCCCGATTGGTTTTACCAATATTGGCTACAAGACAAAGGATCTCGAATCGCTCCGTTTGGCCGGCCAGACGAGGTCCCTCCCCATCAACGGGCTCGATAGGCGCCACCACCTTCGCGGCAGAGTCTCACCCATGACACTTTGCCGCCGGTTAAGTGTCATTGCTGACAAAGCGAAAGGCCGCCCGGAAGGGGGATTCTCACGATTCCGTTTATGTGCTCTATTTTCTCTCGCTATGTTCCACGACACGCCCCCTATCCCGCCCAGCGGCCAGGCCAGCGACATGGCGGAGCTTCTCGACCGGGTCGCCCACACCAGCACGCGCCCGCGCTATGCCTTCATGGTACTCAGCCTGATCGCCGAGATCGCCCGTCCGGACGGGAGCGCCGGGCCTTTCGTGATGCGGAACGGGCGCGCCACGTTGCTGCGCGACTGGCTGTGCGATGCGCTGGCGCCGATGGGCGCGCGCGATCCCAAGCGGCTCATGCTGGCGGAAAAGGTCCGTGCCGAAGTGCTCGTCTCGAGCGAGGCACCGGCGGAACCGCAGGCGGTGGAAGCGGCGATCGCCGCAGAAGTACACGAACGCATCCGCAAGTCGGGCAAGACGAACCTGAGCCGCGCGGTGTCCGAGCTTGTCCATGCGGGCCTCATCCGCCGCCATTATCAAGGATTCCGGGTAGACCACCAAAATCGCGGGGCAGGCCGCCATGTCGTCTATGCGCTGGTGGGCCGGGCGCGCTGCCTGATGGGGCGATCGTCGCCCTCCCCTCTCCTGCCGGTAGCGACTGACCGACGGCAGGGCGAATTGCGCCTGAATTGACCGGCTAAGTCCTCCCTGCCACGGGCAACAACAGCCCTACCGCGTGCGCGCCACCGGGACCGTCGGCAAACCTCCGCCAAGCGCCCGCACGAGTTCCACGCTCGCTTGCATCCGCTGGGTCTGTACCGAAAGATAGGCGCGCTGCGCTTCAAGCGCGTCGGTCTGTGCCGTCACCACGTCGAGATAGCCCGAAGCGCCGTCGCGGTAGCGCGACATCGCGATCTCGCTTGTGCGCTGCGCGGCATCGGCCGCTTCCTTCTGCGCCACCGAAGCGTCGGACAGGTGATGGATCGCCGCGATCGAATCCTCGACCTGGCGGAACGCTCCCAGCACCGTACCGCGATAGTCGGCCGCGACTTCCTCGTACTGCGCGCGTGAGATCTTCACTTGCGCGGCGCGCCGGCCGCCGTCGAAGATCGTCAGCAGGCTGGTGAGCGGGCCCAGGGCCCAGAACGTGTTGGGCGTGGTCAACAAGCTGCCGCCGGTGGTCTCCCACCCCCCCGTCGCGCCCAGCGTGAGCGAGGGGAAGAACGCCGCACGCGCCACCCCGATGCCCGCGTTGGCGGCGAAGACACGGCGCTCGGCCGCGGCGATGTCGGGCCGGCGCTGCAGCAGTTCGGACGGTGTCGAGGCCGGCACCGCCGGCGGATCGAGCGGCCTGACGTCGGCGGGCAACGAGAAGTCGGTCGCCAGTTCGCCGACCAGTGCGGCGATCTCGTGCTCGGTCGCCGCGCGCTGGTTGGCGACGGTGGCGACTTGCGCGCGGGCATTGCCGAGCACCGTCCGCGCGCGGTTGACGTCGATGCCGGAGGCGATGCCGCCGCTGCGCCGCTTGGCCGTGAGGTCGTAGGCCCGCGCGAACGCATCGACGGACCTGTCGAGCAATTGCGCCTGCGCATCGAAGCCACGCAGGCGGAAATAGGCATCGGCCACCGAGGCCTGCAGGCTGAGCTGCGCCGAGGCGAGGTCGGCCCTGCTGGCCTGGGCCTCGGCCTGCGATGCCTTGACCTGATTGCGGATGCGTCCCCACAGGTCGAGTTCATAGGCGATCGAGCCACCGACGACATAATCGTCGTACTTGCGGGCAGTGCCGGTGCTCAGCGGCCGGCCGCGGGAGAGACGCTCGCGCGAGACGTCGCCGCTCACGCCCACTTCGGGATAGAGATCAGCCTCGTTAACCCGGGCCGCCGCACGGGCCGCATCGTAGCGGGCCAGCGCCGCGGCAAGCGTCGGGCTGGCGGCGGCGGCGCGCTGCTCGAGGTCGGCCAGCACCGGATCGTCGAAAGCCGACCACCACGCACCGCGGGCCTCATCGTCGCGCGGGGTCGCCCCGGTCCAGCCGGCCACTTCCTTGAACTGCGCCGGGGCCGCCGTCTGCGGCGGCTTGTAGTCGGGGGCCATCGAACAGGCAGCGAGCGACAAGGCCGCCGCCGCCGCCGACAACGCGGCGATGTGCCTAGCCATTGGGCTTGGCTCCCTTTTCGGGCGCGGCGATCTGTACCCGATCGCCGGTCGCGATCGAATCCGGCGGGGAGTCGATCACCTTGTCACCGGGCTTGACGCCGACCGAGACGAGCACGCTCTTGCCCTCGTCGCGGGCGATGGTGACGCGACGCAGCGTCACGCGGCCATCGCCACCGACCACCGCAACGCTCGGCCCGTCCTCGGCGGAAAGGATCGCACTTCCGGGCAGGCGCAGGCCCGTCCCTGCACCGTCGATCGGGAATTTGACGTGGGCATAGGCGCCGGGCTTGAGCGCGCCCTCGCCATTGTCGGCCTGGAGTTCGACCAGCATCGCGCCGGACTGCGCGTCGACCGAGTTGGCGCTGCGCGTCAGGGAGGCGGTGAAGCTGCGGCCGGGAAACTCGGGCAGGCTCAGGGTCGCCTGCATGCCGGGCCGCACTTGCGAGGAATAGACCTGCGGCACCCGCACGTAGATCCGCATGCGGTGCACGTCGGACACCGTGAACAGGGGCTGCGTAGCCGCGTTGCCGGCGACGACGAGAGCGCCGATCTGCGCCGACCGGCTGGTCACGACACCGCTGAACGGCGCCGCCAGCCGGGTGAAGCCCTGCTTGGCATTGAGCTCGCGCACACTGGCGAGCGAGGCATTGGCAAGCGCGGTCTTGGCAGCGAGATCGCCGGCCTTCTCGTCCGCTTCCTGCTGCGAGACGGCATCCTGCGCAAGCATCGACTGCCAGCGGCGCGACGTCGTCGCGGCAAGCCGCTGGTTGGCGAGCGCGGTCTGGTAGTCCGCCCGTGCCTGCGCGAGCTGCTGGTCGATTTCCGGCGCATCGAGGATCGCGAGCGTCTGCCCGGCCTGCACGCGGTCGCCGATGTCGGCGAGCCAGCGGCGCACATAGCCGTTGGTCCGCGCGTTGATCGCCGCGCTGTTATAGGCCTGGATGGAGCCGGGAAGCACCAGCCCTTCCCCGCCCTCGCCACTGGTCGGGGACACGACCGTCACGGTCGGCACCGAGGCCTTCGCCGCGACTTGCTCGAGGTCGCTGGTGGCATTGATCCGGGAAGCGATGCCGAACCCGACAAGGGCCACGGCGACGACGGCGGCGCCGATGCCGACCCGCTTGAGGGTACGGCCGTCGGGGCCGGTGTTCTGGGTGATTTCAGGTTCAAGCATGGCTGGGCTGCATTTCCACAGGAGAGGTCTGCTCGGCACCGCGGGTGCGGCGGCGATGGACGAAGCTGAACACGACGGGGACGAAGAACAAGGTGGCGATGGTCGCGCAGATGAGGCCGCCGATCACCGCACGGCCGAGCGGTGCGTTCTGCTCGCCGCCCTCGCCCAGCCCGAAGGCCATCGGCGCCATGCCGATAATCATGGCCAGCGCGGTCATCAGCACCGGGCGGAAGCGGACGAGCCCGGCCTGGATCGCGGCATGGATCGCATCCCCGCTCTCGGCCAACTGTTCGCGCGCGAAGTTGACGACGAGGATCGAGTTCGCCGTCGCCACGCCCATGCACATGATCGCGCCGGTCAGCGCGGGCACCGACAGGGTGGTGCCCGTGGCGAACAGCATCCACACGATGCCGGCGAGTGCAGCAGGCAGTGCGGTGATGATGACGAAGGGATCGACCCAGCTCTGGAAGTTCACGACGATCAGCAGGTAGATCAGGAAGATCGCACCCAGCAGACCGAACCCGAGGCCCGAGAAAGCTGTCGTCATGGTCTGGTACTGGCCGCGGATCGTCACGCTCGCGCCCTTGGGCTGCTCCTTCTCGAGCGACTGGATCGCCTTCTGGACGTCCGCCGCGACTCCTCCGAGATCACGCCCCTGGGTGGTCGCATAGACGTCTATCACCGGCTGGATGTTGTAGTGCGAGGAAACCGGCGTCGTGCTCGATCGCGTCAGCGAAGCCAGCGCGCCCAGCGGCTGGGTCGGGATGCCCGCCGCACCCGAGACGGGAATGTCCGACAGCGCGTTCATCGATCCGACCTGGTATTCGGGCGCCTGCGCCACGACCGGGTAGGACACGCCGTTGTCGGGGTTCACGAAGAACACCGGCGCAGTCTGCGCAGTGCCGGCCAGCGAACTGGCGAGGCTGGTCGTCACGTCCTTTTCGCTCAGGCCGTACTGGCCGATACGCGAGCGGTCGACTTCCACGTCGAGCTGCGGGGCATGGGCAGGCTGCTGTAGGCGCAAGTCGGCAAGGCCCGGGATCTTCGCCAGCTTCGCCATGAGCTTGTGGGCGTAGACGCGCGAGGCGACGACGTCCCGGCCCGCGATCTGCACGTCGATCGGAGAAGGGGAGCCGAAGTTCAGGATCTGGCTGGTGATGTCGGCCGGGAGGAAGGCGAAGGTCACCCCGGGGAAACGCCGCGGCAACTGCTCGCGCAGCGCGGCGACGTAGGCTTCCGTGGGCTCGTGGCCTTCCTTGAGGGAGATCAGCACGTCGCCGTCCTGCGGGCCGATGGTCCCGCTGTTGTTGTAGATCGTGTTGATCGCGCTGACCGGCAGGCCGATGTTGTCGGTGATCGTCTCGAGCTGTTCGGCAGGGATGATCTCGTGCACCGCCGCGGTGATCTTCTCGAAGCCCGCTGCCGAACTTTCGATGCGCGTGCCCGAAGGCATGCGCACATGCATCGCGATCTGTCCGGAATCGACCGAAGGGAAGAAGTTGCTTCCCAGGAACGGCAGCAGCCCGAACGACACCACGACCACGGCCATGAAGCCGATCATGAAGCCACGCCGTGCATCGAGCGCGCGCCGGAGCATGCCGATGTAGCCTGCGCGCAGCTTCTCGAACCGCGTCTCGAAGCCCCGCTGGAAGCGGACGAGCGGGTTGCGCGAGGCGGGCGTGCCGGCATTGTGGCCGTTCTCGCCATGCGGCTGATGCGGCCGCAACAGGTACATCGCCATGGTCGGCACCAGGGTGCGCGACAGGATGAACGAGGCGATCATCGCGAAGACCACCGACAGCGCCATGGGCACGAAGAGATAGCCGGCGACACCGGGCAGGAAGAACATCGGCACGAAGACGATGCAGATGCACAGCAGCGACACGAAGGCCGGCGTCACAATCT
Source organism: Novosphingobium sp. BL-52-GroH (assembly GCF_044813085.1). Classification (NCBI taxonomy): domain Bacteria; kingdom Pseudomonadati; phylum Pseudomonadota; class Alphaproteobacteria; order Sphingomonadales; family Sphingomonadaceae; genus Novosphingobium; species Novosphingobium sp. BL-52-GroH. The sequence continues at coordinate 989,194 of NZ_CP171149.1, forward strand.
GGGCGGCGCCGTCGAGGATCGATTCGACCACGCCCTTGCCTTGCTCGAGGTGCCAGTTGATGTTCTCTATCGTCACCGTCGCGTCGTCGACCAGGATGCCGACTGCGAGCGCGAGGCCGCCCAGCGTCATGACGTTGAGCGTCTGCCCGAACAGTGCCAGCGCAGCGATGGCCGCGAGCACCGCCAGAGGGATCGACAGCGCGATGATGACCGTCGAACGCCAGGAACCGAGGAACAGCAGGATCATCAGCGAGGTCAGCGCCGCGGCAATCGCGCCTTCGTGGATGACGCCGCTGACAGCCGCCTTAACGAACAGCGACTGGTCGCCCACCCTGAGGATCTTGAGCGATTCCGGCAGTGTTTCCTGGATGCCCGGAAGCGCGTCCTTCACCCCGTTGACGACGGCCAGCGTGGACGCGGCGCCGTTCTTGAAGACGGTCAGCAACACCGAGCGCCCTCCGTCGACGTGGACGACGTTTTGCTGCTGGGCGTTGCCGTCGCGTACGTAGGCGACATCGCGCATGTAGATCGTAGCGCCGTTGACGACCTTGACCGGCAGTTCGTTGAGCGCCTCGATGGAAGCGGGCGAGTTGTTCAGTCGCACGCTGTACTGCGTGGCACCGATCTTCACGAAGCCGGCCGGATTGATCTGGTTCTGCGCCGCGATCGCATTGCCCACGTCCTGCGCCGAGAGCCCCCTCGCCTGCAATGCCTGTGGATTCAGGTCGATCTGAACCTGCCGCTGCTTGCCGCCCGAGGGGTAAGGCATGGCGAGGCCCGGGACGGTGACGAGCTTGGGCCGGATCTGGTTCTGGCCGAGGTCGAAGAGCTGCTTTTCGGACAATCCCTTGCCGGACATCGCCAGCTGCAGGATCGGCACGGTCGAAGCGGAGTAGTTTATGATGAGCGGCGGCGAGGCGCCGGGAGGGAGCTGCCGCAGGATCGTCTGCGAGATCGAGGTTACCTGCGCGGTGGCGGTACGGATGTCGACGCTGGGCTGGAAGTAGATCTTGACGATGCCGAAGCCCTGGTACGACTGGCTTTCGATATGCTCGATATCGTTCACGGTCGTCGTCAGCACGCGTTCGAAGGGCGTGACCATGCGGTCCGTCATATCCTGCGGCGGCAGACCGGCATATTGCCAGGCGACCGCGATGACCGGAACCTTGATCTCCGGGAAGATGTCCACGGGGGTCCGGAACGCCGCAAGGATGCCACCCACACCGATCAGGATGGCCATGACGATGAACGTCAGCGGGCGGTTGAGGGCGACTTTGACGATACCGATCATCGACTTCTCCGTTCGCCGAACGAGACGGACCTGCCCGCGCCGAACGACCCCTTTATCGCAATCCTCTCATGATCCCCGCCCCTGCCCGGCCGCATCGTAGTGGCCATCGAGGAGGCCGGGCTGACGTGCCCGGATACGGGAAAACTGAATGACGCCCCGGTCGCCCGCTTCTTGATGAGTCGGTTCTGGCCGGTCGCGCCGCGGGGGAATCCCCGTTCGGGGCCGATGGGCGCTTCAATCTTTCCTGTCCAATATATAAAGAGGCTCAATCCATATGCCAAACCTCTTGATTGACGAGCACCGAGACCATGGAACTACGGCACCTGCGCTATTTCGTCTGCGTCGCCGAGGAACTGCATTTCGGCAATGCCGCACAGCGCCTCGGAATCTCGCAACCACCGCTCAGCCAGCAGATCCGCGCGCTTGAGGAGGAACTGGGCGTGCGCCTGCTCGACCGCACCAGCCGGCGTGTCCAGTTGACGGAGGCCGGCCGGCAGTTCCTGCCCCACGCCCAGGAGACGCTGGCCCAGGCCGATCGCGCCGCACGGGTCGCCCGCCTCGCCCATAGCGGCGAGGTCGGACGCCTGAGCCTCGGGCTTTCACCCTCCGTACCGTTCATTGCGCAAGTGATGGACACCCTTGCGCGCTACAGGCAGTCGTTTCCGCAAGTCAGCGTGGAACTCAACGAGCTTCCCCGGGACGATCAGATCGCCGGCGTCGAGCGCGGCACCCTCGATATCGGTATCGTGCGCGCGTTCTCGTCGCTGGAGATGCCGTCCCAGATCCGGTCTCTCAACCTGCAGCGCGAAGGCATGGTCCTGGCAATGCGACGCGATCACCCCCTGGCAAGCCTGGAGCGGGCGCTGTTCCTCGCCGACCTGGAGGGTGAACCGCTGGTCCTGTTCGGTTCGATGAACGGTGCGGGCTTCAACGACATGCTGATGGCCCATTGCGAAATCCAGGGCTTCAAGCCGAATGTGACGCTGGAAGCCGGCAGCTTCGGCACACTGGTCGGCCTGACGGCAGCAGGACTTGGCGTGACGATCCTGTCCCGCTCGCTGGCCCGCTTCAACGTCGATACGCTGGTCTTCCGGCACATCGAAATGCCGTTCTCGAGCCAGCTGGTGATGTTTCACTTGCGCGATGCTTCGCCTGCGACGCTCAATTTCCGCAAGCTGGTCGATCAGCGCGTCAATTGGGGCGCCTCGTACCGCTCCTGACGTCGTCCGCCCAGCCCTTCGCCGAAAACGGCTCGGACATCATCGGTCATTCGGCTTCGGTATTCGCCCTCCGCTTGGCGTAGCTGACCACGAACGATTCCCATACGCGCAGCCACTCCGCCTCGCTGCGCTGCCGGGCGATTCCGGGGAAGCCGGCGCGGAAGGCATCGGCCATCTGGTCGACCGACCATGGGTGGCCCTTGTCCACGCCAATCTTGCGGAAGGCTCCCTCCCGCGTCCCGAAGCTCAAGCTGCCGACGGGAAACGAAAGCAACGGTTCGCCATTCTTCGGTTCGCTGCCTGGCGCCTTCTTCGAGTCCGACAGTTTCGCCAGGACCGATGATCTCGGTGCCGTTTCGGCGGCGGGGGCTCCCAGCAACCTCAGATGCGGGCCAACCAGCTTGCGTTCAAGCGGCGCAGGCGAGGGATTGAGCACGACCTTGCGTCCGGACAAGTCGACGTTGGCGTTGGGATAGACCGCCGAGACGAGTTGCATGGTCTCGCGCACGGTCTGGCGGAAGCGCTTGCTGTCGGCCTCGTTGCCCAGGTGGCGGGCCAGTTGATCCCACGAGATCGTCTGGCCCTTGTCGCTGGTTATACGCGGCAGGCGATAGGCAAGGTAAGTATAGAGATCGAGCGCCGTCGGCGTGCCCTTGAGTTCCCGGATCGCAACTTCGTTGAGCGGCACCGCATGCTCGATCAGATGGCTATAGAAAGCCTCCGACATGCGGATTTCGCGTGCGAAGGCTCCGTTCTTCTCGAGGGAACCGGCATATTCGTTGGAAATCTTGACGTCGCGCACGGCAAAGGCGTTGTCGTCGGCCTCGGTCCCGTCCCATCGAATCTGCCATTCGCACGCAAGCAACCGATCGACTTGCTCACGCATCCGGTTCGCCGTCCCGCGCGGTCCGTACGATACCGTCTGGTAGCCGAGGCGTCGCATCCACTCCGTGAAGTTGCGCCCGAGATAGACGTCGCGCGATCGCTTGGTCACCGCCTGCGATAGCAGGTATATAAGGGCGACGCGCGGATAGGCCCCGTAAGGCACGCCAAGGCTGCGCAGCACCGGCTTGCCATCGACGTTCAGCAGGACGGGCCGGGGATTGATCGCGAGGGCATACTTGCCATCTTCGCGTAGGATCGGCTGGGTTTCGTCCTTGGGCCGCTTGGTCGGCAGCGACATGGCGCACAACGCGGAATGCAGGAAGGCCGGCACCGGCTCTTCATCCTGGACACGCAGGAAGGCATCCATGGTGATCTGCGAGCCGGCATGCCGGGCAAGCGAACGGACCTGTGCTTCCCCGCCATCGAGCATGGCCAGGGCATACTGGTGTCCGATCGGCTTGTTGCTGTCCCCGTTGTTCATATGACCCTGCTCTGCCCCGACTCATCGGGCTGTGATGTGGGTTTAGACAACAGGTTTGGCCTCGAAACGCAAGCAGGTTGGCAGTTTCGACGGGATTTGGCGGTTGAAACCTACAAAGGCACCGATGATCTCGGAGCCCTTCCTGGATTTCAGCCGCCCTGCCCCTCTTTTTCTGAAAACAGCCGATTCGCGAATCGGTTTTGATTAGGGATTCTTGTATTAGGTTTGCGCTCCGAGATCATCGGTCGAAATGGCTCCGAGATCATCGCAAAAACGCACCGGAATCATCTGCTTGCACCGAGATCATCGGTCTTGCCGGCAATCGGCTTCGGCAGGGCGTAAATCCGAGTCGCGTCGCCCGCGGCCTTCCGCTGCTGGCGGAGAAACGGCACCGAGATCATCGGTCGTTTGCATCATGATGGACCGGCCTACCCGTCCCTGCACGGCAAAACGGCTCGGAGATCATCGGCTTGATTGTAACACTGGTGGACGATCGTTGCTCGAAACTTCCAACACGGGTACTGTCGGCGCTCAAACCCACAAGACTGGTAATCATGGCGACCCATCCTGCATCCGATGCCCGCTCCGACGTCCCCGGCGAAGAACTGCTGGAGGATAGCCTTGACCTCCTCCATCGCAAGGCCCTCACCATCCTCAAGCGGATTCGCGACGGGGCGCTCGATCCCGAAACCGGCCACAAGGTCGGACCCTCCTTCGCGATCTCCAAAGCCGCATCGCTCGTCGGCCGGACCGCTTCGGCGATCCGCGAAGCCGAACGCGACGGTCGCCTCCCCGAGCGGGACCGGACGGCGTCGGGCCATCGCGTGCAATATACTCTGGAAGAACTCGACCACATGCGCGCCGTCTTCGGCACGCGCCCCTGGCGCGCTCCGGACGATGTTCCCGCGATCATCTCGATCTCGAACTTCAAGGGCGGAGTCGGCAAGTCGACCCTGGCGCTGCACCTGGCGCAGCACTTTGCGATCCGCGGCTACCGCGTGCTGTTCATCGACTGCGACAGCCAGGCCAGTTCGACAATGATGTTCGGCTATCGGCCCGACGTCGACCTGGGAGAGGACGACACCCTCTACGGACATTTCCACAATCCGGAACTGCTCGGCGTGCGCTCGATCATCCGCAAGACCCACTTCCACGGACTCGACCTGATCCCGGCCAACCTCAAACTCTATAACCTGGAGTATGAGATCGCGGGCTACCTTGCGCAGAACCAGAGCTTCGATGTCATCGATCTCATCGCGCAGGCCATCGATACCGTCGTCGACGACTACGACATCGTCGTGATGGACCCGCCGCCGGCGCTTGGCATGGTCTCGATGGCGGTGCTCCAGGCCGCCAACGCGATGGTCATTCCGGCACCGCCGAGCGTGATCGATTTCGCCTCGACCGTCTCCTTCATCGACATGGCGCGCACGACGATGAAGCAGCTCGAACAGCTTGGGGGCAGGGTGAAGCCGGCCTACAATTTCATCCGCCTCGTCGGCAGCCGCGTCGATGACAGCAAGTCCATGCACCGCGAGATCCTCACCATGATGCGGCAGGTCTTCGGCGGCTCGATGATAAATTCGGTGCTCAAGGTCAGTGCCGAAATCGACAATGCCAGCTCGCGGATGAAGACGGTTTACGAGCTTGATCGCCCGGTAACCTCGCATGAGGTCCACAACCGTTGCGTGCGTTTCCTCAATGACGTCTGCCACGACATCGAGCAGGACGTATTGCGCACTTGGGCGAGCCGGAGAGGCGATGTCGATTGAGCGTTGCCACGTGGCAACGATGAAGAAAAGCGCGTAATTTCATAATGATAATCATTTTTCGGAATTTCCGGGCGTGATTGTCGAGACGATAGGGAAGAGCTTTCGACGGTCCGGTTGCCACGTGGCAACATGGCAGTCGCAAGGCCTCTTTCAGGAAGGACCAGAGATATGAGCAAGGGTAATCGCGGCTTCGGAAGCAGCCTCACGGAAGGTCTGGACGACGAAGAACTCGACGCCTCCGCTCCGTCCGAAAGCATCATGGCGAGCCGCAGTCAGACCCTGGCGAGACTGGCTGCCGGCAAGGTAGTTACCGACCGCACCGAATGGGTTGACCCGGCTCGGTGCCGTCCTTGGCGGCTCCACAATCGCGACCTCGATCACCTCGACGAGGAAACCTGCCGCGACCTCATCGATGCCTTCTTATCAGCCAAGAAGCAGCGCATCCCGGCTATCGTTCGCCGCCTCCAGAACGATCCCAGCCATGACTTCGAAATCATCGCCGGCGTGCGCCGCTGGTGGACGGTGCAGTGGCTGCGCGCGCATCATCATCCCGATTTCGAATATCTGGTCACCATCCAGCACGTTTCCGACGAAGAGGCGTTCCGGGTTTCGGATATCGAGAACCGTTCGCGCAAGGACATCTCCGACTGGGAGCGTGCGAAGGAATACCTGCAGGCGCTCGAGGAGTTCTACGACGGATCGCAGAGCGAGATGGCCGAGCATCTCAAGATCTCTCGTTCCTGGCTCAGTCGACTGCTGGACGTCGCCAGGCTGCCGACGGAGATCGTCGACATCTTCGCCGATACGCACGATATCACCGTGCGCGTCGCCCGTGACGTCAAGCCCCTGGCCGGCGATCCTCGCGCGCTTGCGCTGATGGTGGCGGAGGGAAGGGCGATCGCCGAAGAACGGGCCGACCTCGGCACCCGGCTCAGCGGTCCCGAAATAGCCAAGCGGCTCGTCCGCGCAACCGTGGCCAAGGCAAAGGAGAGCGTCGGTGAAGTGGTGGTCAAGGCTGGCAACGGCAAGCCGATGCTGCGCTATACGCGATCGGCGCGAAGCGGGCTGGCCCTGCGGGTCCTGCCCAAGTCCGGCGCGTCGGTTGAAGAAATCATGACCGCGATTCGCGGTTTGGTAGGGGAATGAAGGACGCGGCCCGGTCCTGACCGGGCCGCGCTTTGGGCGAGATTGGTTGGGCCAAGCTATTGTCGCGCGCCGTCGCAAATGGTGAAAGGTCAATCCAAGGGCCGGCCTGCGGCGATGCTGGGCTATGTTTCCCCACGCTCGCGACAACGACGATCTGCGGAAGCGAAAGCTATCGCTTGCCGGGCAATGGGGCGCTTTCTTGGCTCGCGCAGCCGCGAAAATCGAAGGAATTTTCGTAAAATGGCCTGAGAGCCCCGTAGAGCGCGTCTGTCGCTCCTGCGCACTCTGGTTCAGCGAGTTGTCCTTTTCGCGCTCTAGATGGCCTTTTTGAGGAAGTCGAAATAACGGCCGAAAAGCAAGACCTTGGGCGATCCAGCCGGATGGATCGGCCGGTTCGACCCGAAATTCAGGCCGAATGCGCAGATTCAGTCGCTTTCGGCATCCGTTGAGCCGCGGTCGAGGAGGCTGTCGATGCGGGCAAGCGAGGCTTCGAAATCACCCAGCGCTTCGGTTGAAAAGGCGGACCCAGCTTCCGCTGCAGGTAGACAAAGGGCAGGGCTGTGGATGCTCGACACCGAATAGAGATGCGACCCCGAGATCGTGGTGCGATCGAGTACGCCCATCTCGTCGAGCGTCGTCAGCATGCCGCGCACCCCGAGCCGGGTCGCTCCAAGCAGGCCTTCGATCTGAATGGAGCGCATCGGGCCAAAGCCGGCCAGCAATTCGAACAAGGCTGGTGCGCGCGACGTGCCGCGGCGCCCGGGCATGGGCCGCTCCATCATGCGGGACGCATCTGCCGCATTGTTCAGCTTCTCGCCCCAGTCCCGTGCCACATCGAGCAGGCCATTGGCACGGATGGTCCGCGCCGTTTCCGGCTCTTGCACGGCAAACGTGTGAGGTCGGATCAAGCCGGGGCAGGGCAGGGCGTCGGACAGGATACCGGCCAAGCGCAGGCATTGGCCATACAGCAGTTCGATGGCCCAGTACGGCGAGGGGAGGGGGGCGCGTTCGAAGGTTACGAACCGGCCTTGCATCTGGAGCGGCGAAGGCAGGCGCTGCGTTGGTGCGAAGCGAACGTTTTCGCCGATTTCGCGATAGAGTTGCGAGAGTGACGAGAACGCGAGGGGCGATGGCGGGAGCCCATGTCGTTCGATCAAATTTCGCGCATCGGCGATCGTCGCATGAGCCTGTTCATGGGCTTCGGGATCGTCGAGGTCTTGCGGCGCGAGTAGCGCGGGCTTCATCCGCGCCGCAAGGTTGGCCAATGGAGCCCAGTTGCTGTGGGCAAGCTCGGTCAGTATCGCTTCGCACAGCGCCCGTGGCAACCGCGCATGGCGCGGCGGAATTTCGGCCAATGTAGCAAGACCGGCAAACCAGGCGTGGAACCGCTGTGCCGTGAAAAGATGGCCCTCCTGGCGCAACGCGGACACCAGCGTATGGCGCAGCATTTGTGCGGCGAAGATGCGACTTGTGGCCGGTGTGCAGTGCGCCAGGGCTCCGTCGACGCGACCCATCGCGAGCATCGCATTCGCCTCCGACGCCGCCGAATGGGGTTCATGCTCTTCCATTTTTGTGTCGAAAAACCCCTCTTTTTCAGCAATTCCGCCGTAGTTGTATAGCTAATGCAAAAAAGATATACAATCACTCGTACAAGGGCTTTTCGCGCGGTGCTACAGCGTGCCTGGCCGCGCGGCCCAACGGGGCGAGTGCTGCCCCTTACGATCAAGCCGCCCTCGGTCACGACCTGCTCGTGACCATCGGGACCGCCGCCCAATGCGAGAATCAGCCCCTGCGTTTCGGCGACCATGCGCTCGGCCGGTTGCGCAATGGCACTCGACCTCGCGGGCCACGGCATCCGCTCGAACACGATTGCGCCGACATTCATCGAGACGCCTTTGACGAAACCCTATTTCGAGGATGAGGCGTTCACGTCGAGCGTGCTTGCGAAGATCACGCTCGGTCGCATCGGTCAGGTCGAAGACCTCATGGGGGCGATCCTGTTCCTGGCGTCCGATGCTTCCGCGTTGATGACCGGCGCCGGTCTCGTGGTCGATGGCGGGTAGACTACCGACGGACGGGCGGGGGCAGGCTTCGCTGCTCTCGTCAATGCCGTTCGATGGAAACGTGGCGCAGTTCGTGGACGGGTGCAAGGCGGTGGCGCAGTTCGGCCTGGTCGCGCGATGTGTCGGCGGCGATGATCGCGGCGTGGGCGTCGGGACCGACGCGCCAGACGTGCAGGTCGGTGATCTTCGCGTCGCCCGGTCCCTCGATCGCCTCGCGCACTTCCTGTGCGACATGACGGTCGGTGCGGTCGAGCAGCACGCCGGCGGTATCCGTCATCAGCGACCACGACCAGCGCGCGATGACGACCGCACCCACTATTCCCATGGCCGGATCGAGCCAGGTCCACCCGAGATAACGGCCGCACAGCAACGCGGCGATGGCCAGTACGGAGGTCAGGGCATCGGCCAGAACGTGCAGGTAGGCCGAGCGCAAGTTGTTGTCCCCGTGGGCATGGTGGTGGTGATCGTGATGATCGTGCCCGTGCCTGTGCCCGTGATGGCCATGGTGATGGTCACCGGCGAGGAGCAGGGCGCTCACGATGTTCACGGCGAGGCCGGCCACGGCGACGATCGTCGCCTCCCCGAAGGCGACGGTTCCGGGTTCGAGCAACCGTTTCACCGATTCGACCCCGATGCCGATGGCGAAGACGGCCAGGACGAGAGCGGAGGCGAAGCCCGCGAGGTCGCCCACTTTGCCAGTCCCGAAGCTGAAGGCGGGATCGTTGGTGTGACGGCGGGCATAGGCATAGGCCATGGCCGCTACGGTCAGTGCGCCGGCGTGGGTAGCCATGTGGAACCCGTCCGCCAGCAGGGCCATCGATCCGGTCGCATAGCCGGCGACGATTTCACCCAGCATCATGGCAGCCGTGAGGGCCACGACCCAACCGGTCCGACGGGCGTTGTCGTCGTGCGAGGCACCCAGGAAATCGTGGGTGTGTTCGATACCAGCGTAGGCCGTCCTGTTCGGTTCCGTCATTTTGCGTAGCGGCGGATGGCGGTGATGACCGCCTGCACGCCTTCGTCGCGTTCCTGCGGGCTGAGGTCGGGCGCGGCTACGTGGGTACGCAAGTGATCCTCGATCAATTCGTCGATGAAGCCGTTGACCGCCCCGCGGACGGCCGCGCTGAGCAGCAGCGTCTTGGCGCAGTCTTCGCCACCGACGAGCGCACGTTCGACGGCCTGCAATTGTCCGATCATGCGCCTGACGCGCAGGACCAGTGCCTGGTTGTTCTCGCTAAGATGTCCCATACTATACCCCCTATGGTATATTTTGCATCTGCGCAGGGCGTCGGTGCCAGTCCCGGGCGGCCTGGGGATCGGCGAAACGAAACAGCATAGGCTTCGAAAAGGCTATGAATCTGCTCGAAAACGGTGGCGCGGCGCATTAGATGGGAAGGGCCAGCACCAAGGAAAAAAATCTTGTCTGACGATAAAACCGTTGCGCCCAAAGTCGAAGGCATCAGCGACTACAAGGGCCCCGCCGGTGGCTGGGGGGCGCTGGCTGCTGTCGCCCGTACCGTGCGCGAACAGATGAAGGCCAGCCCCGATACACGTGCGCTCCTGCAGATGAACCAGCCGGACGGTTTCGATTGCCCGGGCTGCGCGTGGCCGGACCCGAAGCACACGTCCTCGTTCGAATTCTGCGAGAACGGCGCGAAGGCCGTGACCTGGGAGGCGACCGTCAAGCGCGTCGATCCCGACTTCTTCGCGCGCCACACCGCCAGCGAACTGTGGACCTGGAGCGACCATGCCCTCGAAGACGCGGGCCGCCTGACCGAGCCTCTGAGGTATGATCCGGTCACCGATCATTACGTGCCCATCAGTTGGGACGAAGCCTTTGCGCGGACCGGCGCGGCATTGCAGGCGCTCGACCACGCCGACCAGGCTGAGTTCTACTGCTCGGGCCGGGCATCGAACGAGGCGGCTTTCCTCTATCAGCTCTTCGCGCGCGCGTTCGGGACCAACAACTTCCCCGACTGCTCGAACATGTGCCACGAGGCCACCAGCACCGGCCTGCCCAAGTCGATCGGAATCGGCAAGGGCACGGTGACGCTCGAGGATTTCGACCATGCCGATGCGATCTTCTGCATCGGGCACAACCCCGGCACCAACCACCCGCGCATGCTCGGCACGCTGGCGGAGGCATCCAAACGCGGGGTGCCGATCATCGTCGCCAACCCGATGCGCGAGCGTGGACTGGAACGGTTCAAGTCGCCCCAGCATCCCGCCGAAATGCTATCCACGCTTTCGACGCCGCTCGCCTCGGCCTATCATCAGGTCCGCATCGGCGGCGACATGGCGATGCTCAAGGGCATGATGAAGGCGCTCTTTGCGATGGAGGATGCGCAAGGCGGCGTTCTCGACCATGCTTTCATCGCCGCGCATACCCAGGGCATCGAGGGCCTGCGGGCGGACATCGACGATACCTCGTGGACCTGGATCGAGGGCCAGTCCCGCCTCACGCGCGAGGCGATCGAGAGCATGGCGCACGTCTATGCCCGGGCCGAGCGGGTGATCGTTTGCTACGGCATGGGCATCACCCAGCACACGCACGGCACCCAGAACGTGCAGGCCATCGCCAACCTGCTGCTGCTGCGCGGCAATTTCGGCAAGGAAGGGGCGGGGATATGCCCTCTGCGCGGACACAGCAACGTGCAAGGCGACCGCACCGTCGGCATCACCGAACTGCCGACAGAGGATATGCTGGAGCGCCTCGATGCGGCCTTCGGCATCGTGTCGCCGCGCAAGCACGGCCACAATGCGGTGGAGGCCCTGGCGGCCATGCGCGACGGGCGCTCCCGGGCGCTGATATCGCTGGGCGGCAACCTGGCGGTGGCCATGCCCGATCCCCAGGCCTGCTTCGCGGCGGTGCGCGGGCTCGATCTTTCGGTGAACATCCTCACCAAGTTCAACCGCACTTGCCTGCTCACCGCCCGGGAGACGCTGGTCCTGCCGTGCCTGGGCCGCACCGAACTCGACGTGCAGGCGGCCGGCCCCCAATGGGTCACGGTGGAGGACAGCATGTCGATGGTCCATGCCTCGCGCGGGAAGCTGAAGGCACCGGGACCGATGGTCCGTTCCGAACCGGCGATCGTCGCAGGCCTCGCCAAGGCGGCGATGCCGCAATCCCCGGTCGATTGGGATGCCATGGTGGCCGACTACGACCGCATTCGCGACAAAATCGAGGCGGTCTATCCCGACTTCCGCGACTTCAACGTGCGGGTGCGCGAACCCGGCGGTTTCCGCCTGACGGTGGGGCCGAGCGAGCGCGTCTGGAAGACGCCGAGCGGCAAGGCGCAGTTCTTCGTCCATCCCCACGTCGAAGAAGATGGTGCGGGCCAGTCGCTCCTGCTCACCACGATCCGCAGCCATGACCAGTACAACACCACGATCTACAGCCTCGACGACCGCTATAGGGGCGTGACCGGGCGGCGGGACGTGATCTTCGCCAACGAGGTCGACCTTGCGATGCTGGGCCTGGCGCATGGCGACCGGGTGGATGTGACCACGCCGGCCGGCCGGACGCTCAAGGGGTTCACGGTGATCCGGCACGCCATCGCCCGCGGCTCGCTGGCCGCCTATTATCCCGAAGCCAACTGCCTCGTTCCACTGGACGATTTCGATCCGGAGAGCGGAACGCCGGCGTACAAGTCCATTCCCGTGACCATCGCAATCGCTTCATGAATCCCGTTCCGTGCCTTTCGGCGGGAACAAACTCGGCCGCTCGACCATTGAACTAACCCGCGCCGACGCCTGGCCCCACCCGGTTCAGGCGTCGCCGACCGACCAGTCGGCACGGGTCCAACCGCCACGGACGCCTGCCGACGTCAGAGCAGGATGACGAGTACGCGATGAGCGTAGGCAAAACCCCCCAGAGTTCCGCCCCCAGTCCAGCCACCCACGCCGCACCGGACGTTTCGGTCCAGTTGCGGGAGATATGGACTTCCTCGTTGGCCTGGTTTGAGGCCTACTGGCTGCAGATCATAATCGCCGGCGTGATCGCGGTGTCCATCGTTTCGGCGCTTTACGCGCTGCGGCGACTCGGGACCAAGCTCTGCGGACCGGGGCGCGGGCGCGGCGACTGGCTGGTCGTCGTGGGACGCGTCGTCTCCCGGACGACGAGCTATTTCATCATCATGGTCGCGATCCGGGCGGTGGACGGATATGCGCAGACCCCACCGGCCCTGGACCGCTTCATCACCTTCTTCTTCACTCTCGCTGCAGTGGTGCAAGGTGCGATCTGGGCGCGCGAGTTCATTCTCGGCGCGATCGAGCACCGCACTTCGGCCGAGCATTTCCAGGGCGAAGCCATCATCAATGCGATGGGTCTGATCCGGCTGCTCGTCAGCGTGGTGGTCTTCGCGGTCGCGGCCGTCGTGCTGCTCGACAACCTCGGCGTCAACGTGACCGGCCTCGTCGCCGGCCTGGGCGTGGGTGGCATCGCCATAGGCCTTGCTGCGCAGGGCATCTTCGCGGACTTGTTCGCGGCGTTGGCGATCATCTTCGACCGCCCGTTTAGCAAAGGCGACCAGATCACCTACGACAACAGCTCGGGCACGATCGAGGCGATCGGCCTCAAGTCCACGCGCATCCGGGCCTATACCGGCGAGCTGCGGATCATCGCCAACAAGAACCTGCTCGACAAGGAAATCCTCAACGTCAGCGGGCGCGATCACATACGGCTGCCGTTCACCATCGGCGTCGCCTACGAAACCCCGCCCGAGACGCTGGCACGCATTCCCGACATCCTGAAGGAACTGGTCGAGGCGGAAGGCGGCAAGGCGGCCCGTGCCGGGTTCGAGAGCTTCGGCGCCAGCTCGCTGGACTTCGCGCTGCTGGTCGACGTCCAGGGCAAGGATTGGAGCATCGCGCATCCGCTGCGCGACAGGCTGATGGTGGCCATCGTCAGACGCTTTGCGCAGGAAGGCATCTCGATCCCCTATCCCACGCAAACGGCCTTCACCGCCGCGCCGGACGGCAAGCTCATCATGCCCTACCCGGCGAGGGAAGCTGGCGCCGCCGCACAAGCCTGAACCGATACGCCGTCCCGAGGGGGGCCTGGGCTCCAGGAAGCCCTTCGTCTATTTCCATATGTCCATCGACGATCGGTTCGTGCTTGGCAGATGCATGGCGGCGAAAAATCGTATAGCGGTGCCGGGCGATGGAGCTTTCAGGACACCTCGTTGCCGATCCGCCCGCACCGCCGGTGCCGGACGCCCCGGAACTCGCGGGCGCTCCGCCCAAGCCCCGATGGTTGCGCTGGAAGCGCATCAAGGTGGGGCTTGCGGGCCTGACATGCCTTGTCGTCGCGACGGTCGGCTATCTTGCGGTCACCGCTCCGCTGTCGAAATCGCTGCAGCCCATCGCGCCGCCGGAGATTACGCTGCTCGCCGCCGACGGTACGCCGATCGCGCGCAACGGCGCCGTCACCGATGCGCCGGTCAAGGTGGCGAGCCTGCCGCCGCATGTGGTCCACGCGTTTCTCGCCATCGAGGACCGGCGCTTCTACAGCCACTGGGGTGTCGATCCCCGCGGGATCGCGCGGGCCGCCTGGAGCAATGTGACCGGGGGGAGCACGCAAGGCGGCAGTACGATTACGCAACAGCTCGCCAAGTTCACGTTCCTGACCGCAGAACGCAGCCTCACCCGCAAGGCGCGGGAGCTGCTGATCGCCTTCTGGCTCGAAGCCTGGCTGACCAAGGACGAGATTCTCGAGCGCTACCTTTCCAACGCCTACTTCGGTGATAATACGTATGGCCTGCGCGCTGCTTCCCTCCACTATTTCCATCGCCAGCCCGAAAAGCTGACCGAAGGCCAGGCGGCGCTTCTGGCGGGCCTCATGAAGGCGCCATCCCGTCTCGCGCCGACGAATAATTTTGCGCTCTCGCAAAAACGCATGCGCGTCGTGCTCCAGACCATGGTCGAAGCCGGGTACATGACCGAGCGCGAGGCCAAGGCAGTTGCAACGCCCCGGCTCGACGTGCGTGATCGCAGCGAACTGCCGACCGGGACCTACTTTGCCGACTGGGCGCTGCCACAGGCGCGGCAGATCGAGGCGGCGGGCTATGCGGGCCAGACCTATCGCACCACGCTCGATTCGCGGCTCCAGGCCGCTGCCCATCGCGCCATACGCCAAGCGGGCGCAGGCAAGACGCAGGTTGCGCTGGTGGCGATGCGCAAGAACGGCGAAGTCGTCGCGATGGTCGGCGGGCGCGATTACTCCGCCAGTCCGTTCAACCGCGTCACCCAGGCGCGCCGCCAGCCGGGATCGACTTTCAAGCTGTTCGTCTACCTCGCCGCGCTCAAGGCCGGCATGACGCCCGAGGATACGATTGCCAACACGCCGATCGAGGCAGGCTCCTATCGCCCGCAGAACGCGGGCGGCGCCTATTCGCAGACGATTACCCTGGAGGACGCCTTCGCGCGCTCCAGCAACGTTGCGGCTGTGCGCTTGTTCGCGAAAGTGGGTGACGAGGCGGTCATCGACATGGCGCGGCGGCTGGGCGTGACCTCGCCGCTGCCTGCGGGCGACCCCAGCCTCGCGCTCGGAACCGCTAGTATGACATTGCTGGAACTGACTTCCGCCTACGCCGGAGTTGCCGCCAACAGCTTCCCGGTCGCACCGAGGGCATTTCCGGTGCCCGAGGCCGGCTGGTTCGACTGGCTGATCGACGGCAAGCGCAGCCTGTCATCGCGCGATCATGCGGCGATCGAGGAAATGCTACGCGCGACGATCAACCGCGGCACTGGCCATGCGGCAATGCTGCGCGCGCCCAATTTCGGCAAGACGGGCACCAGCCAGGAGAACCGCGACGCGCTGTTCGTGGGCTATTCGGGTGACCTCGTCGTCGGCGTGTGGGTGGGCAACGATGACAATACCCCGCTCAAGGGTATCTCCGGCGGCACTGTCCCCGCGCGCATCTGGCGCGACTTCATGCGCGATGCCTTGGGTGAGCGACCGGCACCGCGGCCCAAGGCGGCGGACCCGGATGGGCCGGTCCAGCCGCTGGACGTTCCCGGGATCGGCGACATCCCGGTAGGCGATGACAGCCACATCCGCATCGAGGACGGGCAGGCGGTCATCAGCACCAAGCTCGAGGGCGTGCCGCTCGACTTGCGGATCGACGGGCAGGGCTTGCGGATCGGCTCGGGCGAGCCTTCGCCGCCGCCGGCGGCGCGGATCACGCCTTCCCCGACACCCACGCCGTGACGATCGCGCTCCGGCAGCATCGCGGCTGCCGGAGCGCTTCCTGATGGCTCAGGCGCCGGGCTTGGTCGCTGCTTCTGCGGGAGGTACGGGCAGGACCACGCCCTTGGTGCGGGCGTAGCTGTCCCAGTCGCTGACGAGTTCGGCCAGCTTGTCGGCATGGTTCGATGCGAGATCGGTGGATTCGGCCGGGTCGGTGGCGAGGTTGAAGAGTTGCCACTTGCCTTCGCCGGCTCCGTCGCGCGGATAGGCCGACCCGGTCTTGGGCAAGTAGACGGCCTTCCAGTCACCCTTGCGCAGGGCGCGGCGGTAGAACAGTTCGGTGCCCACGGGTTCCGAAGGGCTGCGCACTTCGGCGGCCTTGTCCTCCAGGACCGGCACCAGGCTGTGGCCTTCGAACGGGAGGATCGACCGGCCCCTGAACGACGCCGGCTGCGACAGGCCGGCAAGGTCGAGCAACGTCGGCGCGACGTCGGTAACGCTCAGGTAGCCGCGCGCGATGCGGTTGCCGACCACGCCTTTGCCCGATGCGAAGGCGGTCACCCGCGTGCCGCCCTCGGTGGGGTAGCCCTTGACGAGCCATGAGGGCGAACTGTTCGCCTGGGCCCACCCGGCGCCGTAGCCGACGTAGGACGTGGCCTTGCCGATGTTCTCCAGACGGTTGTCGATGCCCAGCATCTTCGCGCCGTCCGGGACGCCGCGCACCTGGAAGGGGGCATCGATCTCGCTGCCCTCCGGGCCGTTGTCGGCGAGGAAGACGATCACCGTATCTTCGTAACGGCCCGTGCGCTTGAGTTCGTCGATCACGCGGCCGACATTCTGGTCCATGCGATCGACCATCGCCGCGTAGACTTCCATCTTGCGCGATTCGATGGCTTTCTGCTCGGGCGTGAGGCTGTCCCATGCCTTGACGCCGTCGGGCGCGTGCGGCTGCTGGTCCAGTGCGACGAGGCCAAGTTCCTTCTGCCGCTTGAGCCGGTCTGCGCGCAGCACCTCGTAGCCCGCATCGTAGCGCCCCTTGTATTTGGCGATGACCTCGGCCGGGGCCTGCATCGGCCAGTGCGGCGTGGTGAACGGCAGGTAGGCGAAGAACGGCCGACCGTCGGAAGCGCCTTCGTCGAGGAAGCCGATCAGGCGGTCCGCGAAGTAGTCGGCAGAATAGCGGCCTATCGGGAACCGCACGACCTTGCCGTCGTCGCGATAGACGCTGTTGGCCTTGGCCTTCTTCCAGGCACCGTCCTGGTCTTCGCCGAAGTGGTTGCCCAGTCCCTGGAGCAGCGCGAACGAGCGCTCGAACCCGCGGGCGGCTGGCCCGCGCTCAGGGGTGAGGCCGAGGTGCCACTTGCCCGACATCAGCGTGCGATAGCCGCCCTGCTGGAGCAGTTCGGCGATCGATGCGACCCGGTCGTTGAGATAGCCTTCGTAGCCGGCGTGGCCGATCTGCGTCGGGCCCAGCGATTCCGCCATCGAGCCGAGGCCTGCCTCGTGATTGTCGACCCCGCTCAGCAGCATCGAGCGGGTGGGCGAGCAGGTGGGCGCGGTGTGGAAGCCGGTGAAGCGCACGCCGCTGGTGGCCAGGGCATCTAGGTTGGGCGTCGCGATCTCGCCGCCGAAGGCCCCAAGGTCGGACCAGCCCAGGTCGTCGGCGACGATGACCAGGAAGTTGGGGCGCCTGGCCTCGCGCGTGTCGCCGGGACGGGCGGCCGAGGGAACCGACGAGACTGGCTTGGCCTGGGCGGGCGTGGTCTGGGCAGCCAGCGGCGGCGTGAGGAGCGTGCTCATCAGAGCGGCGGCGATGACGGCGGCCCTGCGGGTCAAAGGGCGGATTTTGCGGCCGGTTGTAGGACGATTCACGGGCGTTCCGTATGTGGCTGGAAGGAAGCGGGAGCTAGCCCCGGACCATGCGCCGACCCAAGAAAGTTTTCTCAAGTGAAACTGTAGAGAATCTTTCTTGCCGTGTTCCATGAGTTCTCTACCCAAATGATTGAGATTTTCAAATGGCCGCCCGGCCGATGGTCGCTTTTCGCAAAAAAGGTTTGAGATGAAGAAAATTCTGCGTGCCACGACGCTTGCCCTGATCGGGTCGACCGCCCTGGCCGCCGCGCCTGTTTTCGCGGCCGATGAAGCCGCACCTGTCCTTGCCGACGATGCTGCCGAGGCGGCCTCCGGTCGCGATGCCGGCGCCGACATCATGGTCACCGCACGCCGTCGCAACGAGCGGATCCAGGACGTCCCGGTCGCTGCGAACGCTTTCGGCGGCGAGCAGCTCGCCGCGACGCGTACCTACAACCTGCGCGACCTGCAGCAACTGACGCCGAGCCTGGTCGTCACCAACACCAACCCGCGCAACACCAGCATCAACATTCGCGGTCTGGGTAACAACGTCTCGGTCTACAACGACGGGCTGGAGCCAGCGGTGGGTGTCTACGTCGACCAGGTCTATCTCGCGCGGCCAGGCCAGGCGGTGTTCGACTTGTCCGACGTGGAGCGCATCGAAGTGCTGCGCGGGCCGCAGGGCACGCTGTTCGGCAAGAACACCTCGGCCGGCGCCGTCGTCGTCACCACCAAGTCGCCCACGTTCGAGCCCGAGGCCGGCGGCGACGTCACGGTGGGCAACTACGACTTCCGGCAATTCCACGCCTATGCCAGCGGTGCCCTGGTGGACGACTTGCTGGCCGCGCGCATCTACGTCTCGAAGACCGACCGCGACGGCTACGTCACCAACCGCTACGACGGCAGCGACACGCAGGACTACCATGATTTCGGCTTGCGCGGGCAACTGCTGTTCACCCCGAGCAGCAACTTCAAGCTGCGGGTGATCGGCGACTATGGCCGCCAGCATTCCAAGACCGCGGCGGCGGTGCTGACCGGGGTGATCCGCCAGTACGATAACGGCACCAATTTTGCGAACAACTACAACGATCGCGCCGCGCGCCTGGGCTATACCCCGACCGCCATCGACCCCGGCGCGCGTATCGTCGATGTCGACGCCAACCCGCGCTACAAGATGAACCAGTGGGGCCTGAGTTCGATCGCGGAGCTGTCGATCCCCGGCAACACGATCACCTCGGTCACCGCTTACCGTGCGTGGAACTGGTATCCGCACAACGACGGCGATTCCACCAGCCTCGATGCCGGCAGCGATTTCCACCAGAGCAACGAGCAGCGCCAGTTCAGCCAGGAACTGCGCATCGCCTCGGAAGGCACGCGCAAGATCGACTACGTCGCCGGGCTCTATTACCTTTGGCAGTCGATCGATGCCGAGGCGCTCAACGCCTATGGTACGCAGGCGGCGTCCTGGTTCCTGGCGCCCAGCGTCGACCCGGCGGTCGGCGCGGCGGCGCTCAACGGCTATACCATCGTCGGCCATTCCAAGCCGGTGACCAACAGCTACGCCGCTTTCGGCCAGGCGATCTGGCACATCACGCCCACGATCGACCTCACCGGCGGGCTGCGCTACACCTACGAGACGAAGACCGGCTATTTCGAGCAGACCGTCAGCGGCGCCAGCCTCGACGGGTTGACCACTGCACAGCAGGCCGCCGCGACGACGATCCGCGCCCGCTACGGGGCTGCCAACTCCTATTCGGCCAGCACCAAGGAAGGCCGACTTTCGGGCGGCGCGACCCTTTCGTGGAAGGTGACGCCGGATGCGATGGTCTACGGAACGTATGCCCGGGGCCACAAGTTCGGTGGCCTGAACCTCGCCAACATCACCACCACGGGCCAGTATGCCGCCAATCCGGTCATCAAGCCCGAGACCATCGACAGCTACGAACTTGGCGTGAAGACTGCCTGGTTCGCCAACACGCTGACCGCCAACCTCGCCGCCTTCTGGACCGACGACAGCGGCTACCAGACCACGGTCGTCGACGTCGATCGCAACAACCTTTCGTACTTCACCAATGTCGGAAAGGTGCGCACGCGCGGCTTCGAAGGCGATCTGCGCGCCAGCCCGGCGCAGTGGCTCTCGCTCTACGCCTCGGGCGCCTATACCGATGCGAACTACGTCAGCTATGCCGACGCGCCTTGCCCCATCGAGGTCACCGGCCAGACCACCTGCGACCTGAGCGGACGGAGCCTGCCGGGCGTTTCCAAGTGGTCGGCCTCGGCCGGCGGCGAGGCGAGGGCGCCGGTCGGCTCGGTAGCCGGGCGTGATGCCGAGGCCTACTTCGGTGCGGACTACAGCTATCGCTCGACCTTCAACACCACTGCCAGCCTTTCGCGCTATTCGCAGATTCCCGGCTATTCGCTGGTCAATGCGCGCCTGGGCGTGCGGGCGCTCGACGGGCTCGTCGACATCCAGGTCTGGGGGCGCAACCTGACCAACAAGACCTATTACCTCAGCTTGTCGGCCGCCAACACCGGCGCGATCACGGGCACCTTGGGCGATCCCCGGACGTATGGCCTTACGGTCCGGACCAAGTTCTGATCGGAATCAGTGCGGAATCTGGCTTCGGAACAACAAGGACCCCGATGCCAGGCGGGCGGTAACCGGCCCGCCGTCCGCGAGGCGAGGCGGCACGGGACCGATGATCTCGGTGCCGTTCCGGCTGCAGCCGCCTCTTGCCGGAGCCGTCATCGATGCGGCCCCTGAACCGTTTCTCCAGGACAAGCGGTTGTCACCGACAGCGGCAGCGGCCATGACGGCCCGTGTCGCCACTGGGGCGCGCGCGTTCCAAGAGGGGCCATGACCGAGACGACGAGAAAGCCACGCGTACCGAGCACCGCCAAGGGGGAAGCGACGCGCAACCAGATTCTCGACGTTTCGGAGATCCTGTTCGCCCGCAACGGCTACCAGGGCACCTCCCTGCGCGACATCGCGCAGGAGGCCGGCGTGCGCATGGGGCTGGTGCATTATCATTTCGGCAACAAGCACCTCATCCTGGATGCCGCGCTGGAGCGCAAGCTGGACCTGCTGAGCCAGAGAATCTCCGATAGTTTCGCACAGGCCGAAGCCCGGCCGGGCCCTTTCGGTCTCGAGGAGATCGTCACCGCCTTCATCCTGCCGTTCCTGCAGGCGGTGTCGCGCGAGGACGAGCCCTTGCGCAACTACATCGTCATGACCTCGCACCTGATGAGTTCGTACCGCATGCCCGAGCTGCGCCCGAGCCTTGCCAGGCTGAGCGTGGTGTCGGAGATCCTGACTGACCGGCTGCGCAGGCACGGACCCGCAATATCCGAGGGCAACCTGCTCGCCGGCGTCTACCTGATCGAGGCGGCGCTGATCTTCATGGTGCAGGACCCCGGCTTTCTGGACGATCTCAGCCGCGACCACCACTCGGTCGCGCGGCTGGAGGACATCGCCCAGCCGGCGCTGCGCTTCTTCGCCAGCGGCCTCGAAAGCCTGCGCGAACCATCCTGATTTGTAGCCTGTCGGCTTGCACCGGAGCGGTGCCGCCTGGACACGAAGCCTGATCGTTTGGATAGTTGGTCGATCGACCAGTTCCTATATCCTGCCCTCGCAACGACGCGACCCGAGACAGGACGCGCGCTCCACGGGAAGGAGACGAGATGGCAAGGCAAGACATCGACGCGCTGATGATCGACGGTCGCAACGCCGCCAATCTACGCGGCGATCCGATAACCGGCGACCGCTACACCTCGCGCGAGTTCATGCAGCGCGAATGGGATCGCATGTGGACCCGCATCTGGCATGTCGCCGGTCGCACCGCCGAACTGGAAGAGGCAGGCGACTACGTCGTCCACGACTTCATGAACGAATCCGTGTTCTGCGTGAAGCAGGACGACGGTTCCATCAAGGCGTTCTACAACACCTGCCGTCATCGGGGCCAGCGGCTGGTGTGGGACGCCAGCTCGCAGGACAGCTTCCAGTGCCCCTACCACGGCTGGGTCTGGGGCAAGGACGGCGTACTGGAAAAGGCGCAGGACCCCGAGGACTTTCCGCAAGGCAATCCCTGCGGCAAGCTCAAGCTCAAGGAACTGCGCTGCGCCACCTGGGGCGGCTTCGTGTGGTACACGATGGACGACGAGGCGCCCGAGCTGCTCGATTTCCTGGCGCCGATGCCCGATCTCTATCGCAACTACCCGATGGAAACCGGGGTCCGCGTATTCTGGATGAAGATCGACCTCAACACCAACTGGAAGTTCGCGACCGACAATTTCTCGGAAAGCTATCACACGCGCACCGCGCACCCGCAGGTGCCGCCATGGATAGACCAGGACGTCGACACCTCGCGCCACGAGATGTGGCCGGGCGGGCACGGCCGCACGGTGCAGCCGATGCGCCCTTCGCTGTCGGACCGCCTGCCCGAAGGCGTCGACCATCCCTTCGACATGATCCTGCGGCAGTGGGACATCGATCCCGACGCCTATCCCGACTTCGAGACCAAGGCGATGCAGGGCTGGCTCGATCTCAAGGCGGCCAAGAAGCGGCTGTGGAAGGAGCGTGGCTATCTCCACTACGAGCACATGGATGACGAGGAGATCACCGACAGCCCGCATACGGTGATGTTCCCCAACGTCACCATCAGCTTCCTGCCCGACAACGTGATCTTCTTCCGCACCGAGCCGCACCCGACGGACCCGGACAAGTGCACGTTCGACTTGTGGTGCATGGCCTTCCCGGTCGCCGGGCAGACGGTGGTGGAATCGATCATGGCCGGCCCTCAGCCGCTGCGCGAGGCCGAGTTCCAGCACCGCGCCTTCGACAACGGCCGGGGCGTTCCCGAGATCAAGGACCAGATCGTCTACCAAGACATGCTTCTGGCCGAGGGCCAGCAGAAGGGCATGCATTCGCGCGGCTATGAAGACGCCTATCTCGCCGGGCAGGAAACGCGGGTGAGATTTTTCCACGAGGTGCTGAACGACTATCTCGAAGGGCGCCGCTGAACGTCGGCCCGGGATCGCGGGCCTGGCCGCGCCCATGTTTCGGCCAAGTTCCAAATAAAGACAGCCACCGGTCCCGGACCAAGCCCGGGACGAGGGGCTGCGACCGCAAAACCATAACGACAAGACGTAGGGGAGAACGGATATGAAGACTTGGTTCAACGCAAGTTCGCGCATCGCCCTTGGGGCTGCCGCCCTCATCGCACCGCAGGCCGTCCTGGCTCAGGAAGCCGAACAACAGGTCGGCGGCATCCAGGAAATCGTCGTCACCGCGCAGAAGAAGTCCGAGAACATCCAGGACGTGCCGATCTCGATCACCGCGATCGGCGGCGAAGCGCTTGCGACCACCCAGGGCACCTCGTTGCAGGCGCTGCAGGGACAGATCCCCAACGTCCAGATCGACAACTTCGCCAACACCCCGCAAAGCGCCGTCTTCACCGTGCGCGGCATCGGCGTGATCGAGCCCGACCCCTATGCCGGCAACACCGTCTCGATCGTGGTCGACGGGGTGCCGCAGTTCTTCTCGATGGGCGCGCTGCTCGACCTTTACGATATCGACCGCATCGAGGTCCTGCGCGGGCCGCAGGGCACGCTGTTCGGGGCCAATACCACGGGCGGCGTCATCAACGTGGTCACCGCCCAGCCGACCGGAGAGTTCGGCGGCCATGCCAAGGCGGTCTACGGCAACTACAACCGCTTCGACGTCACCGGATCGATCGAGGCGCCGCTGGTCAAGGACCTGCTCTCGGTCAAGGTCGCCGGCATCCACACCCAGCGCAAGGGCTGGGTCACCAACGTCGTCGACGGTTCGGACATGGGGCGCAAGAACATCGACGCGCTGCGCGCCTACCTGAAGTTCACCCCCGGCTCCAACTTCGACGCGACGCTGCAGGGCGAATACGTCAACGTGCGCAACGGCTCGCCGATCATCGTCAACGGCTCGTACACGGGCGAGGCGCTCTACGTCCCGCCGGGTACGCAGGGCATGTACGTGAGCCCCTGCGCGGGCGGCGGACAGTGCACCGCGCCCGACAAGTTCTACAGTGCCAACAACACCGTGCCCGATACGTCCAACATGGACACCTACTCGGGCACCCTGACGATGAACTGGCGCAACACCGGACTTGGCGACTGGACCTCGATCACCGGTTACAAGCACTTCAAGCTGCGTGAATTCACCGACCAGGACGGCAGCCCGCTGTTCCTCAACGACACCTACCGCCGCACCGAAGGCTGGCAGTTCAGCCAGGAACTGCGCACCAACCTGGAACTGACCGATACGCTCAACGTGCTGGTCGGCGGCTTCTATCTCAAGAACCACTACGATCACATCCAGGCCTACCGCCTGCAGTTCGCCGCGCCCGGCCTGTTGCAGACCAACCTGCAGGACCAGGACAACTACTCGGTCTCCGGCTTCGCGCAGGCCTATTGGCAGGTCACCGACCGGCTCAAGCTGCAGGGCGGCATCCGCTATTCGCACGAGCGCACCGTCTCCACCCCCAGCCTCACCACCAGCATCGGCGATCCGGCCGGTTCGAACTACACGGGCGAGGGCAACCTGGTGATCGGCAGCTTCATCACCGGCGGTCGCAAGAGCTGGAACAACGTCGGCTGGAAGCTGGGCGCCGACTACGAAGTGGCCGACGACACGCTGGTCTACGCAAGCTGGGCGCGCGGCTTCAAGTCGGGCGGGTTCACCGCGCGCGTCGGCGTCCCGGCGGACGGCGATACCCCGTTCAATCCCGAGAAGGTCGACACGTTCGAAGCCGGCATCAAGGCCGACTTCCTCGACCGTCATCTGCGCGTCAACCTGGCGGGCTTCTACACCAACTACCGCGACATGCAGGTCGCGCAGATATACTTCGACACCGACACCGCCACCCAGGGCAACCGCATCCTCAACGCCGGCAAGTCGGAGATCAAGGGCTTCGAGCTGGAGACCACCGCGGTCCCGGTCGAGGGCATGACGCTGCGCGCTTCGCTTGCCTACCTCGATGCCAAGTACAAGACCTTCCTTTACGGCGATCCGCTATCCGGCGCGGTGATCGACCTGGCAGGCTACCGGCTGCAGAACGCGCCGAAGTGGAATGCCAGCTTCGGGGCCAACTTCGTGATCCCGCTTGGCAACGGCGCGGAACTGGTGAGCGACGTCAACTACACCTACACCAGCTCGAAGTACTACACCGCGATCCTCGACACGCCGCGCGCCAAGATCCAGCCGACCCACCTCGTCGATGCCTCGCTGACCTACAAGCCGGACGGCGCCGCGTGGTCGCTGGGGCTGTGGGCCACCAACCTGCTGGATTCGCGTTACCTGTCGACGGTCTATGACAGCCCCGGCTATGCCGGCCTCGCCGGCTACGCCCCGCCGCGCCAGTGGGGCGGCTCGGTGAGCATGGACTTCTGAACCCGTCCTATGACGTCGTCCCCGGCCGAACCGGGGACGACGATGCCTCGAAGATGACGCTGATCCCGTCATCCCCGCCTGCGCGGGGATGACGAGATTAAAGCATGGCGCGCAGAGCAACCAGAACGGAGAAAACCATGAACCGTGTCGCAGGCAAAGTCGCTCTCGTCACTGGAGGAGCCTCCGGCCTCGGCGCCGCCGACGCGCGGACGTTGGCGGCCGAGGGCGCGCAAGTCGTCATCACCGACCTCCAGGCCGATCTCGGCCGCGAAGTCGCGTCGTCCATCCCCGGTGCGCTGTTCCTCGAACACGACGTGCGCGACGAAGCGCAGTGGCGCGAGGTGGTGGCGCAGACCATCGCCCGGTTCGGCAGCCTCGACGTGCTGGTCAACAATGCCGGCCTCGTGCGGTTTGGCAATGTCGAGGAGTGCGATCTCGCCACCTTCCGCCTGCAGATGCAGGTCATGGTCGAAGGCTGTTTCCTGGGCTGCCACACGGCCCTGCCGCACATGACCAAGGGCGGCGGCGGCTCGATCATCAACGTCGCGTCGGTCGCCGCGCTCAAGGGGATCAGCGCGATCCCGGCTTACAGCGCCGCCAAAGCCGGGATCATCGCCCTGACCCGCAGCGTCGCGGTCCACTGCCTCGAACAGGACTACAGGATACGCGTCAACGCCATCGCGCCCGGCGCACACGACACGCCGATGACGCGCCAGGCGCTCGACCAGTTGCCGCAGGACAACGCCGGGCTCGACCAGGTCAACGCGCGCGGTCAGGGCTCGCCGCAGGACGTCGCCAACCTCGTGCTGTTCCTCGCCTCCGAAGAATCGCGCCAGATCACCGGTACCCACATCGTCATCGACAACGGGGAGACGGTGGGATGAACATCGGACATGTGGCCGACATCCAGGCCATCGCCAAGGTGCTGGCCTGCCACAGCCGCGGCGTCGACCGCGCCGACGCGGGCCTTCTGGCAAGCTGCTACCACGACGACGGCACTGTCGATTACCGCTTCTACACCGGCGCGGCATCCGAGTTCGCGGCGATCCTCGCCGGCGCACAGAAGTCGGGTCCGGTGACGCTGCACCGCACCGCGCAGATGTGGATCGAACTCGATGGCGACCGGGCGGCGTCCGAGAGCTACATCATGGCCTACGCCTCCAGTCCCGGAGAGGGCGGTCCCGCCACCCAGCATCTGATCTGCGGCCGCTACCTCGACCGGCACGAACTGCGCGGTGGCGAATGGCGCATGAGCCATCGCACGTATGTGCTCGACACCAATGTGAACTGGACTGGCGGCCCGCACGTCGACTGCGCATTGCCGGGCATCGGGCCGCTCGAAAGCCAGGTGCCGGTTGGCGGCCATGGCGCCGCCGACGCCGGCATCGCCCTGCTGGCACGGGCTCGCGCTCAGGTTTCCGCAAAGACGCAAGAACAAGGATATCAGCCGATGACGCACAGCGAACAGACCCTCGACGCCGTCGTCTCGCGCCAGCAGATCGCGGACCTTACGATGGCTTATTGCCGGGGCGTCGACCGCGCCGACGTGCGGCTGCTGAGCCAAGTGTTCCACGAGGATTCCACCGTGGTCAGCGGCGCCTTCAACGGCAGGGGCCGCGATTTCGCCGCCGCCATCTGCGCGCTGGTCGAGGAGACTTACGAGCAGACCTTCCATTCGATCGCCAACCAGTGGATCGAGGTCGAAGGCGACGGCGCCGTTGGCGAGACTTACGTGATTGCCGCTAGCACCGGCCGCGACGGCACGGATACCCTCACTGGCGGCCGCTATATCGACCGCTTCGTCCGCCGCGACGGTTGCTGGGCCATCGCCGAGCGCACTTTCGTGCTCGACTGGCTGCGCAGCGAACCGAGCACGCGCGACATGGCCGGCGGCATGTATGCCGCGCTCGACCTGCACGGCGAACGAGGGCAGGGCGACCCGGTCTACGCGTTCTTGCGCGGCTGAGCTTCCGGTTCGAACACAAGGAAAGAGGAACGATACATGGATGCAACCCGTCTGGACGACACCGTCGCCCTCGTGACCGGCGCCAACGGCGATATCGGGTCCGCGGTCGCTACCCTGCTGGAAGCGCGGGGTGCAACGGTAGTGCGTTCGGACATCCGGCCGCCCAAGGGCGCGGCAGCGGACGATTTCGTGACGCTTGACGTCACCAGCGAGGCGAGCTGGGCCGAAGCGGTCGCGCTGGTCGAGCAGCGCCACGGGGCGCTCGACATCCTCGTCAACAATGCCGGCATCGCGCCGATGGCGCGGCTGGACGCCATGTCGCTGGAGGACTGGCGCCGCTGCCAGCAGGTCAATGTCGAAGGCATGTTCCTGGGTCTCAAGGTGGCCTGCGACCTGCTTGCCCGCAGCGGCCCGCGTCGGCCGGGCGGGGCCTCGGTGGTCAACTTGTGCTCGGGCGCCTCGGACAAGCCTTCGGCGTTCAGCGCCGCTTATTGCACGAGCAAGGCGGCAGCGCGGATGCTCACGCGCGTTGCGGCCGTGGAGTTCGCCACGCTGGGCAAGCCGATCCGCGTGAACTCGGTCCACCCCGGCGTCGTCGAGTCGGCGATGATGGACGATATCCTCGCCACTTTCTCGCGCATCGCCGGCGGCACCCCGGTCGAGACGTTGCGGCAGGGCGTCGCCGCTGGCAATCCGATGGGCCGCTTCGTGGAGCCTGCCGAAGTGGCCGAGGCGGTCGCCTTCCTGGCTTCGAGCGCCTCGCGCTACGTGCATGGCGATGCCATCCATGTCGACGGCGGCTACGCCGCATCCTGATGGCCGGCGCCGCGGTGGAGGTCATCGCTCGCTGACGTGGCGCCTCCAGTCCAGGCGGGCCTGCCAGCCGCGCCGTTCGAGTTCGGGGACCTCGTCGCAGCGTTCCGGCACGCCCAGGCACAGCAGGGCCACGAAGCTCCAGCCTGGCGGCACGTCGAGCAGGCGGGTCACGACGTCAGGCTCGGCGATCGAGACCCAGCCCAGCCCGAGTCCCCGGGCCCGGGCCGCCAGCCACAGGGTGTGAATGGCCAGCACTACCGACCATTCGCGGGTCTGCGGCATCGTCGCCGCACCGAGGCCGCCACCGACTTCGGTGGTCCCGTCGCAGAACACCGCGAGGATTTCGGGAGCGCGGTCGAGGCCATGGAGTTTCAGGGCGGCATAGACCTCGCGGCGTTCACCCATCGCCTGCCCGGCGCGCTCGGCTTCGCGATCGACATGGCGGGCCAGTTCCCCGCGCAACGCGGCGGAGCGCACGCGCACGAAGCGCCAGGGCTGCGAATTGCCGACAGATGGCGCGCACTGGGCGGTGGCGAGCAGTTGCGCCACGATGTCCTCGGGTATGGGCTCCACCCGAAAGTGCCGCACGTCGCGCCGCCACGTCAGAAGCGCTGCGAGGTCGTCGCGAAAGGCGGGAGCGAAACGGGGCCCCGGTTTCAAGGCATTGCCGTTCGCAAGGCTCCCATCGGCAGGTGATTTCGACGAATCCACAGCGCCGTACTCCACGACGTCCGTCGCCCGTGCTGGGATGGCGGGACCGTTCATGGCCCCGGTGCCGTGTCGGCGCCGTCGCAGGCCATCGTCAGAACTCGACGCCTGCCTGCGCCTTGACGCCCTGTTCGCGGAAGGGGTGCTTCACCAGCGTCATCTCGGTTACGAGGTCCGCCTTCTCCATCAGCGCCTCGGGAGCATTGCGGCCGGTCACGATGACGTGCTTCATCTCGGCCTTTGCGGTGAGCACGTCCAGCACCTCGTCCAGCGGCAGGTAGTCGTAGCGCAGGACGATGTTCAGTTCGTCGGCCAGCACCATGTCGTAGGCCGGGTCCTCGACCATGCGCCTGACCTCGTCCCAGGCCTCGCGGGCGAGGGCGATGTCGCGGGCGCGGTCCTGGGTGTTCCAGGTGAAGCCTTCGCCCATCGGCTTGAACTCGACGTTACCGGGGAAGGCATCGAAGACCACCTTCTCGCCCGTGGTCATCGCGCCTTTGACGAACTGCACGACGCCGACCTTCTTGCCGTGCCCGATCGCGCGGACCACCATGCCGAGCGCGGCAGTGGTCTTGCCCTTGCCCTTGCCGGTATGGACGATCAGCAGGCCCTTCTCGATCGTCTTGGACGCCATGATCTTGTCGTGGGCGGCCTGCTTCTTCTTCATCTTCTCGGCGTGGCGTTCGTCGGTACGTTCCACCATGATCAGGCTCCTGCGATTTCGGCGAGCAGTACGCCCGCACTGTTGGATCTGGGCTTCCACAGCCCGCGTTCGAGCGCTTCGGCCAGGCGCGCCGCGGTTTCGCGCAGCGCCGCCGGATTGGCCTCGCCCATGAACGCGCGGACCGCCTCGTCCTCGATGAAGGCGGCGTGGACGGCGTCGAAATGGTGATCCTTCACCGCATGGGTCGTGGCGGCGAAGGCGAAGAGGTAGTCGACCGAGGCGGCAATCTCGAACGCGCCCTTGTAGCCGTGGCGCATCACGCCCGCGATCCACTTGGGGTTGGTGACGCGCGCGCGGACAACCCGGCCGATCTCGTCCTCCAGCGTGCGCACGACCGGGCGTTCGGGGCGCGAGTGGTCGTTGTGGTAGGACACGACCTTGCGGCCCTTCAAGTGCTCCACCGCAGAGGCGATGCCGCCTTCGAACTGGTAGTAGTCGTCGCTGTCGAGCAGGTCGTGCTCGCGGTTGTCCTGGTTCTGGACCACGGCATCGGTCTGCGTCAGGCGGGCGGCGAACAGCGCGCGCTCGGCCTCGCCCTCGACGCCGGCGCCATAGGCATAGCTGCCCCAGTCGAGGTAGACCTGTGCGAGGTCGGCGCGGTCGTGCCACAGCTTCTCGTCGATCATCGCCTGCAGGCCGGCCCCGTAAGCGCCGGGCTTCGAGCCGAACACGCGCGATCCGGCGCGGCGGGCGGCAAGTTCCGGGCTTTGGCCCAGCGCTGCGAGCTGCGCGGTTTCGGCGCGGTGGCGCTCGGCGGCGGGGTTGTCCCCCTGGGGTTCGTCGAGCGCCATGACCGCGCGGGCGGCGCTGTCGATCAGGTCCATCTGTTCGGGGAAGGCATCGCGGAAGAAGCCCGAGACGCGCAAGGTCACGTCCACGCGCGGCCGGCGCAGTTCTGCGACTGTCATGATCTCGAACCCGGTGACGCGGCGTGACGTCCACTCCCAGCGCGGCCGCACGCCCATCAGGGCGAGGGCCTGCGCGATGTCGTCGCCGCCGGTACGCATGTTGGCGGTGCCCCAGGCCGAGAGCGCCATCGCGCGCGGGTATTCGCCCTCGCGCTGGAGGTAGTCCTCGACGAGCAACTGCGCCGACTTGAAGCCGAGGTCCCAGGCGACGGCTGTGGGCACCGCGCGGGTGTCGACGGAGTAGAAGTTGCGGCCGGTAGGAAGCACGTCCGGTCGGCCCCGGGTGGGCGCGCCGGAGGGTCCGGGGAGGACGAAGCGCCCGTCGAGTCCCGCCAACAGCGCCGCGGTTTCGGCCGATCCGCAAGCGTCGATACGCGGCGCGAGGTTGTCGGCAATTTCGGCCAGGACGGCGGCGGTGCAAGGGAAAGCGGCTTCGTCCCGGGTGGGCAGATCTTGAGGCGATAGCTCTCGCCAGAGCGCCCGGACACGAGGTTCTTCCTCGAGGACTGCCCACGGGCCCGGATCAAGCCCGGGACGCCGCTCCGCCCATGCCGCGGCCAAGAGTTCCAAGCGCTCTACCGTATCGCCCAAGGTGCGCCAGGGCTCGTCCGAAATCGCCGCCAACGCCTCGGGCCGCGCCTCGTCCCAGCGATCGCCCATCCGGCAATCCAGCGGATCGAATCCGAACCCGAAGTCCTGCGCCATCGCCCGCAGCAGCGAGGCCTGCCCTGCTCGCTCATACCCGCGCGGCGTGCGCGCCAGTGCCACCAGCAGATCCCGGCGCAAACGCCCTTGCGGCGAATGGCCGAAGACGTGCAGCCCGTCGCGGATCTGCAGTTCCTTCAATTCGCACAGGTAGTTGTCGATGGCGGACAGCGCATCGTCGCCGTCCCCCGTCGCGCCCGCGTCCTGGTCCAGCCCATGCCCGCGCGCGAGGTCGAGGATGTCGCGCCGCAGCCGTTCGAGCCGGCGCGGGTCCATGCCGGCGGCTAGGTAGTATTCGTCGACCAGCGCTTCGAGCTGCTTCAACGGCCCATAGCTTTCGGCGCGGGTGAGGGGTGGCGTCAGGTGATCGACCACCACCGCGCCGATGCGCCGCTTGGCTTGGGTGCCTTCGCCCGGATCGTTGACGATGAAAGGGTAGAGCTGGGGCAGGGGCCCGGCGCAGATCTCGGGGAAGCAGTCCCCCGAGAGCGAGACGGCCTTGCCCGGCAGCCATTCGAGATTGCCGTGCTTGCCGACATGGACCACGGCCTGCGCGCCGAACGGCCCGGCCAGCCAGGCGTGGAAGGCGAAGTAGGCGTGCGTCGGCGGCAGCGCGGGGTCGTGGTAGCTGGATTTGGGATCGATATTGTACCCCCGCGCCGGCTGTACCGCGAGCACGACATTGCCGAACCGGTGGAGGGTCAGGCGGAAGGCGCCATCGCGCACGAAGGGGTCGGCTTCGGGCGCACCCCAGCGGTCGAGCATCCGGGACCTGGCGGCGGGCGGAACTTTGGCGAAAGCGGCGTGGTAGGCCGCCAAGGGCAGGGCGATCTCGCCGGCTCGATCGCGGGAGGCGAGGTCGTTAGTCACCCCGCCGGTCATCAGTGCCATCAGCGCCGCGCCATCGCGTGGAGCATCGCCGACATCGTAGCCGGCCGCACGCAGTGACGCGAGGATCGAGGCCGCGCTGGCCGGGGTGTCGAGGCCGACGCCGTTGCCGATCCGGCCGTCGCGGTTGGGGTAGTTGGCGAGGACCAGCGCCACCCGTCGCTCGGGCGCGGGAGTGCGGCGCAGGTACGCCCAGTTGGCGGCGAGGTCGGCGACGAAGGCGACACGGTCGGGCGCCACGCGGGGCACGACGATGCCGCATTGGGTCGTCTCGTCGAAGCGCTCGGCCGCCTTGAAGGCGACGGCGCGGGTGAAGATGCGCCCGTCGACTTCGGGCAGCGCCACGTTCATCGCCAGGTCGCGCGGGCCGAGGCCGCGCGCGGCGGCCTGCCAGTCGGCTTCCTCCACCCCGGCGAACGCGACCTGGAGGATCGGGCAGTCGGCGCGTTCCAGCACCCCGGGATTGCGTGGCTCCCCCGAGGAGGAGGACGCGAAGCTTGTCGCGTTGACGATCACGTCGGGAGCGATCTCGCCCATCAGCCCGCCCAGCCAGTCGATCGCGAAAGGCTCGCGCAGGGCGCGAACGTGGACGGCGGCGACGTTGAAGCCGCGCGCTTCCAGTGCCGTGACCATGGCATCGACCGCGTCGAGCGTGCCGGCGATCATCAGCGCGCGGTAGAACACCAGCAGCGCGACCGGCGCGTCGGGTCGCCAGCGCGCATGCAGGTCGGCCAGGCCCGGCCGGTCGACGCCGGGGAGGTAGAGCCCCGCGTCGGCGACCGGCACCGGATCGTCGGGCTGCCCGCAATCGTGGCCGATCGCTCGCGCGGCGGTGCGCAGGAACGCCAGTGCATTGGCGGTGCCGCCCTGGCGCAAGTAATCGCGCAAGTGCTCGACCTGGGGGGCAGGCAGGGTGCAGGCGCGGTCGAGCGCCGGGTCGGCTTCCCTTCCATCGGCGATGGCGGCGAAGGCGATACCGCGTTCGCGCGCGATGGCTGCGATCTCGTCGATGCCGTAGGGCCAATAGCTCTTGCCGCCGAGCAGCACGACGCAGACGAACCGGGCGTGGGCGATGACCTTCTCGACGTATAGGTCGATCGAGTAGGGGTGCTTGAGCTGCAGCAGGTTGGCAAGCCGCACGCTCGGCGCGCCGGCGGGAAGCTGCGCCGCCGCCTTGGCGAAACACGCGAGTTCGCTGTCCGCCACCGTCAGGATGACGATGTCGCCCGGCGGCTGGTCGAGGTCGATCGCCTCGTCGCCATTGGAAATGGTCCCCGGAGTGGCGGACAGCAGGTGCATCAGGCGATGCCTCGCGCGGAGGGGGGCGGCGCGAAGTTCCGTCGTTGCCACGCGACTCTGGATTGCCGCACCCGCTTGGCGGGCTCGCCGACGTTCCGGGCCGCCGCACGCAGGGCCTCGCCAGGACGGTGGGAAAACATCACGCGGCTACAACGCCGAGCACATCCGCCAGCCCAACCTCGATGGCCACGCGGTCCAGACCTTTCTGGCCGATCACCACCAGTTGCGTGCGGCGCGCCTCGCCCGCAAGCCAGGCGCGGTCGTAGAAATGCTGGATGCGCGGGCCGACCGCCTGGACGATCAACCGGCTCGGCTTGCCCGCCACTGCGACCATGCCCTTGATCCGCAGCACGTCATGCTCGGCGATCAGCGCTGCCATCCGTGCCACCAGCGCATCGAGATCGGCGACCTCGCCGCCCTGCGCGACGAAGCTGTCGAAATCGTCGTGGTCGTGGCCGTCCTCGAGCCCGTCGATATGCGACTTGCGGCTGTCGAGGTCGTCCTCGGCCGCCGCAGTGATGCCGAGCAACGCGGCGATGTCGACCGCGCCGTGGTCCGCGCGCACGATCTTCACGCCGGGGCGGGTTTCTGCCGCCACCAGCCTCTCGACGCGGGCTAGTGTCGCCCCATCGACGAGGTCGGTCTTGTTGAGCACGACCATATCGGCGCAGCCCAGTTGCTCCTCGAACAATTCCTCCAGCGGGCTGTCGTGGTCGAGGTTGGGATCGGCCGCGCGGGCTGCAGCCAGCGCGACTTCGTCGGTGGCGAAGCGCCCGGCCGCGACGGCATCCGCGTCGATCAGCGCGACCACCCCGTCGACCGTCGCGCGGGTGCGGATGTCTGGCCATTGGAAGGCCTTCACCAGCGGCTTGGGCAGGGCGAGGCCGGACGTCTCGATGATGATGTGCTCTGGCGGGTTGGGGCGGTCGAGCAGCTTCATCATCGTCGGCAGGAAGTCGTCGGCGACCGTGCAGCAGATGCAGCCGTTGGCCAGCTCGACGATGTCGTCTTCGGGGCACGCGTCGTCGTTGCAGCCCTTGACCAGTTCGCCGTCGACGCCGACGTCGCCGAACTCGTTGATGACGAGGGCGAGGCGGCGACCTTTCGCGTTCTGCAGCAGGTGGCGGATCAGCGTGGTCTTGCCCGCTCCGAGGAAGCCGGTGATGACGGTGGTGGGCACTTTGCTCAATGGTCTTCTCCTCGCGCAGCGACTGGCACGGCGGGGCCTGCCGTCGTTTCGCACGGTGAGGCGCGGTACGACGGTCGGCACGCGCGCTGCGGGCAGGCGCGACAAGCGCCCGCGGCACGCGTGCCGATGCGGCCCCGGCCGCATGACTCGTCGTCGCTCAGACGGAAAATACCGTGCCACGGCCACCCCCTGGGCCAAGGCATGAGCGACCAGACGCCGGCAGGTCTCCTGGCTCGCGGGTCTTCGCTCGATGCACGGCCTTCCCAGGCCCCGCATGACTTAGCGTCCGGCCCAGTGGCTGCTTCCCCCGGCTTGGGGGAAACGATGTACATCGCGCTCGCCGCTTACAGTTGCAGGGACAGCTGCGGAATCGGATGGCTGGCGCCACCCTCACCGCCTTCCCGTTTTAAGCCTCGTATCGAGGCACCGGCGCGATCTTTTCGACAGGTGCGTGAGCGCCTGCCGGGGACCGCATTAGGGCGATTCCTCCGGCCTGCCAATCGGAAGATTCGGGTTCAGAGACACTCAGGCAGAGCTTGCCCGACGCCAGCGCCGGATCATTCTGCGGCGCAGGCGCCGCACGTCGCGCCGGACCTTGCTCAATCCCATCCAGGTCCCCGTCGCGCAGACCAGGGTGACCATGGCGAGGAGGGGCAAGACGACGATGTCCCACAGCGGACGACGCCGCAGGACCGGCAGGTCGAGGCTGTGCAGCCCGTCCTGTAGCCAGCGATGACCGCGTCCGTTGCGGTCGAACGCGCGTATTAGCTGCCCCGAGGTGGCATCGAGGTAGAGCAGCGTGTGTTCGGCATCCGACAGTTGCGCGCGCCAGACGGGCAGCGGGGCAGGGAAGCGGCGGGCGTAGTAATAGGCGTCCTCGTGCGTCAGTCGCTCCAGCCGGGCTACCGGGAGGGTTCTTGTGAGCACCGCGCGCAGTTCGGCCCGCGCGAGCGGGGCTGGGCGTCCGTCGGCGGCGTAGCGCGTGGCGTGCCCTGCACCGTCGATCGCGACGAGGTGGACGGCCCCGCCCAGCGGAGCGGTTTCGATCCGGACGGTGTCCCCAGGGAGACGGGGCAGAGCGAGCAGGGCCCGGCGCACGGCGCTCCACTGCATCTCCCCGGTCAGCTTGCTCCTTTCGGCAAGACCTGCGCTGTTGTCGAGGAAACCCCACGGATTCATCGATAGCAGCCCGCTCGCGAGCCAGGTGAGCGTCAGCACGCCGAAGAACAGGCCGAAGACGTGATGCCACCACCAGATTCCGCGATAGGGCGAGCCGATCGTGCCGTCGCGGCGGCGGCGCAGTCGGCCGATGCCCACCCACATCCCTGTCGCGGCGAGGAAGCAGCCGGCAAGCGAGGTCCATATCACGACCTGGGTCCATAATTCCCCGTCCTGTCGCAGGATCGTGGGGTAGAGCCAGTGCGGCACTGCGCCCAGCCAGCCCCAGAAACGTTCGAACAGCGTGGTCTGCTGCACCACCTCGCCGGACTGGCCCGAAATGTAGGCGTGGGTTCCGGCGGGGTCGGCATAGTCGGCACGGTAAAGCGGCGCATTGCGGCGGTAGGCCTGGACCGTCCACTGGTCGATCGGCGTTTCCGCGAGGCTGGGCGCTCGCCCTTCGATCCCGCGGCCCCGGCCGAAAGAGCGGGCGATGGCCTGCAGGTCGGCTGGCGCGATCGTTTGGATCGGCCGGCCGGTGGCGAGATCGAAGGCAATGGGGGCGGCGCGCATCTGGGCGATGGGGCGGACCCGCTCCAGCGCCGGGGTGACGCGCAGGACCGGCCGGCCCGCCATCATCTCGATCCGGGCGGATGCGAGGGAGGTGTCCGCCGGCAGGTCGACTGGGCCGAGCGCGGCAGGCATTCGAAGGGGGGCCAGGCCCTCGAGTTGCTCCGCCGGCGAGAGGCGCGGATAATCCACGTACATCATCACGAACCCGGATAGGCACCAGATCGTCATGAGCAGCCCGACGAGGACGCCGAGCCAGCGATGGAGAAAAAGCACGGGCTTCATCATGATGGGGTTTCCGTCGGGTAGCGTTGCGGGACGGCAGGCGCGTTTCTTCGGCCGACGCCCCCGCTTTCGCGGGGACGCCTTCCCGGACGCTAGAAGCTCACGCCGTAGCTCACCCGCAGCGTGCGCGGGACGCCCCGGTTGAAGAAGGTGAAGCGCGTGTTGGTGCCCTCGAGCGCACCCTGGTCGGTGACGGCCGAGGACCAGCCGCGCGTTGCGTACTCCCGGTCGAACACGTTCTCGACGTTGATCCCGAAGCGATGTTGGCGCGTTTCGCCATCGGGATAGAGGTAGGCGCCGAAGTCGACGAGCGCATAGTTGCCGTAGTTGCGGCGTCCGAAGCCCGAGAGCGTCGACCAGGTATCGCCCAGCCAGTTCACCGATACGCTGGCACCGAACGGACGGTCTTCCGGTGCATAGGCGACCGTGCCCTTGGCGTACTGTTCGGGGTTGCGGTCGCGCTGGAGCGAGGCGCCCTGGTTGCGCACGCGGGCATAAGTGTAGCTGGCATTGATGGTCCAGCCACCGGCAAGGCGCGCGTTCAGTTCGACTTCCGCGCCTTGCGAGCGGACCTTGTCATCGACGTTGATGTACGTGCCGTCGGGGAAGGCCGGATCGTCGTATGTCGTGTCGATGAGGTTGGTGATTCGACGGTTGAAGTAGGTCGCCTTCCAGCGCAGCTCGGCCAGGCCGGCAGGGATCAGGCCGCCGACCGAGGCGTTGAGGTTGAGGCTCTCCTCCGGTGCAAGGTTGGGATTGCCGACTTCGCAGCACGGGTCATTGCCGTAGAGTTGCGAGGCGTCGGGCAGGATGAACGAGGTGCCCCCATTGGCCTCGATGTAGAGCGCGTCGGAGAAGTCGTAGCGGCCGGAGACGTTCCAGATCGTCTTCCTGGCGCCTTCGGTCCTGTTGTAGCGCAGGCCTGCCGCGATGCGGCCCTTGCTTGACAGCTCGTCGTCGGTGCGAACCTGGAGAATGCCCGCGTGGACCTTCTCGTTGGTCGGTCCGATCAGCAGCACGTCGTCGCGGCCGTTGAAGCTCTGGAAATCGTAGCCGACAAGGTATTCCAGGCCCCGGTGCAGGTGCAGCTTGGCGACGGCGCTGCCGCCCCAGTCGCGATAGCCCCAGAAGGTGCCGGGAGGGAAATCGACGATCGGGGTGCCGAGGGGCAGCGAATTGCGGATGCGCACGTAGGCGGTCTTCCATTCGTGGAAGTAGCCCTTGAGGAAGAACTGGAAGCCGTCGTCCGCGGTGTAGTCGACGCGAACACTGGCAATCTCCTCGTTACGGTCGTTGCGGCTTTCCTTGATGCGGGTGGCGGACAGGTTGTCGAGCTTCGCTTCGGTGTGCTGGTATTGCGCGTTCAACGCGAGGTCGGGGGCGAGGTCGTACTGGTACTTGAGCCCGGCGGACCACAGGTCATAGCCCAGCTTGCGGTCGGTCAGGCTCGGCTGGTACGCGCTGTAGGGCATGTAGCCGTCCGACTGGTTGCGCGAGGCGTAGGCGACGAACCTGTGGCCGCCCATGCCGCCGCGGACATAGCCGTCGACGCTGGTGCCCGCGCGGCTGTCGACGCTGCCATTGACCTGGCCGTTGAAGTCGTCGGTGAAGCCGCGGGTGACGACGTTGATGATCCCGGCGGAGGCCTGGGTGCCGTAGAACAGGCTCTCGCCGCCCTTGAGCACCTCGATCCGCTCGATCATGCTGGCGGGCAGGGTGTCGTTGGGCGACGTGCCGCCGTAGAGGCGGTTGTTGAGGCGGATGCCGTCCAGCGTGAACAGCACGTCCTGCGTGCGCGATCCCTGCAGCGAGACGTCGACATAGGTGAATGGCCCCCCGCGCGAGCGGATGTAGAGCCCCGGTACCGCTTCCAGCGCGCGGGCGAGGTCCACCGCGCCGCTGTCCTTGACGCGCTTCTCGTCGAGCGTGGCGATGTCGCTGCCGTAGCGCGAGAGTTCCTCCGGCAAGGTCTCCTCGAGACTGCGGCCGGTGACGACGATCGCGTCGGCATCCTCGTCCGCAAGGGCGGGCGTGACGCAGGCGAGCGCGATCGATGCGGCAAGCGCGCCGCGCGAGATGGTGGCATTGAACATGAACATTCCCCTGAGCGCCTGGCGACATCAGGCAGGGGCGTGCCGCCCGGGAACGACGATCGCTCCGAACGGCCGGCGCGCACACCGGCCGGGCGCCCCTCGTCGTGGCGACCGGCATGCGCTGCCGTGCGGCCCCCGCCGCTCGTTCGTCGCTCAGACGGAAAATCACCGTGCCACGGCCACCCCCTGGGCCAAGGCATGAGCGACCAGACGCCGGCAGGTCTCCTGGCTCGCGGGTCATGGCTTGATGCACGGCCTTCCCAGGCCTCGCATGTCGCAGCGTCCGGCCCAGTGGCTGGCGGCCCGGGTCTTCCCGTCCGCACATGTACATCGCGCTCGCCGCTTACAGTTGCAGGGACAGCCTCGGATTCGAAAGGTCCGCTTGCGCGGATATCCCTCACCGTGTTCCCGTTTTAAGCCTCTTTCGAGGCACCGGCGCGATCATTTCGCCCGGGCTCGCTCGTGTAGCCTGCCCGGACGGAGCGGCGGATATCGACAGTTGCGACAGTTCGCAAGAGGGTCAATCGAGCCCTAGCGACTGCAACCGCCACCTGCCGTTGAAGGACAGCACCGTCCGCGAGAGCGGCGCCACGTCGATGGCGAGAGTGGCGGGAAGGGGAATGTCCAGCGCGTGGGCCAGCGCGGCGCGGATCGGCATCGCATGGGTGATCGCGCAGGACGTTGCCGGCGCCGCGGCTATGGCGTTGAGCCAGCGGCCGATGCGCGCCTGCACTTGCGCCATGGTCTCGCCGTCGGGCGTGCCCTGCACGGGATCGGCAAGCCAGGCAGGCAGAGCGGCCGTGTCTGCTGACGCGATCGCGTCGAAAGACCTGCCGGACCATGTCCCGTGGTCGATGTCTGCCAGCGCGGGATCGATCCGGGCGGCAAGGCCCATGGTGGCGGCAGTTTCCGCAGCTGCGCGGGAGGGCGCGTGCAGCACATCGCCTGCGAATCGCACCGGCAGGACGCACGCCGCCGCGGCGCGTCGGCCAGGCTCGTCGAGCGCGTCGTCGGGGCCGGGAAAACCGCCGCTGCGGCTTAGCGGTGTCGTGGCCGCGCAGAGCAGCAGCAGGGTCGTCGCCAGGGAAACCTCCAAAAGCGTTGCCAACTCGGCATTGACCGGATGGCCGATCGGGCCCTAAGTGGCCGGGACTTTCAGGATGGGGAAGCCGGTGAAAATCCGGCGCGGTCGCGCCACTGTAATCGACGTTCGCCGTCGAGAGCCAGACCTTCACCCTGGAATTTGTATCCCCGGGACGCGAAATCCCCTGAAGGAGCGTGACATGTCCAAGTCTGCAGCCCTGTTCGACGACAGTTTCATTCCCGTACAGGGTGGCACCGCCATCCCGGTCGAGGACATCGCCCCCTGGGCCGTGCTCGGCACGTTGCTGGCGCTCATCTTCCTCTACTTCGTCAGCACCGAGCAGGGCGCCTTCGCGCTGTTCCAGGGCATGTACGTGCACGAGTTCGTCCACGACGGACGCCATCTTCTCGGCTTCCCCTGCCACTGATCCGGCGATGACCAGGGACCTGTTGTGGCGCGGAATGCTGGCCGGCATTCTCGCGGCCCTGCTCGCCACGCTCTTCGCGCGCGCCTTCGCCGAACCGCAGATCGACCTTGCCATCGGTGTCGAGCAATCGCACGCGGCACATCATATGAGCGGGCCAGCGCCCGCTGCCGAGCCGGAGGAGGAACTCGTCAGCCGCTCGACGCAGAAGGGCGCCGGGCTGTTGACCGCCATGGCGCTCTACGGTGCGGCGGTAGGCGGCATCTTCGCGCTGGTCTTCGCCTATGGCTATGGCCGCTTCGGCGCGGCCGGGCCGCGCAGCCTGGCGCTGCTGATGGCGGGGCTGGTGTTCCTGCTGGTGGTCGTCGTGCCGGCCATCAAGTATCCGCAGACGCCGCCCGCGGTGGGTAAGCACGAGACGGTTGGCCTGCGCACGGCGGCCTACTTCGCGATGATCGTCCTCTCGCTGGGCGCGGCGGTGATCGCCGGCAAGGTGCGCGCGGTCCTTGCGGCGCGGTCCGGGCGCGGGTTCGATGCGACGCTGCTGGCGGTCGGCAGCTATTGCGCGATCGTCGGCCTGGGGCAGTTCCTGCTGCCCACCGTGGACGAAGTTCCGGCCGATTTTCCGGCGACGCTGCTGTGGAATTTCCGCGTCGCCTCCATCGGCACGCAATTCCTCCTGTGGGCGACGATCGGCATCGCCTTCGGGCTATGGGCGGAGACCGTGCTCAAGCGACAGGGTGCTTCGCCCGCGCGCTGAAATCCGCTCCCTGTCGGCAGGCCGGTCCGGGCGCGCCCCGGGCCGTGCGGGCAGGAGCGATAATCGCTGGCCTAGGGCTCGATGATCGGTCACCTTGCGCATGCCCATCCTGGCAGGAGTATGCGTGTACCGCTCAACGTTGATCGCCGTCAGTGCAATCGTTTCCGCCACGCCCTGCGCGGCCATGGCGGAGTCTCCGCGAGACCTGCTGACGACCGCAGCTTTCCAGGCGGCGGACAAGTCGCGGGCGCTGGCGCTGGTCGCGCAGGCGATCACGGCGTCCGACAGGATACTGGCGGCCCGTCCCGGCGATCATGAAGCGACGCTGCAGCGCGCCATCGCGATCGGCTATCGTGGGAAACTTACGCGTAGCCGCTCGGACGTGCGGGCATCGCTGACGGTGTTCAAGCAATTGGCCACGCAAAATCCGCGGGATGCCGAAGCGCAGATGGTCATCGCAGGCTGGCATCTGGGTGCGATCGACCAGCTCGGTGGCTTCGTAGCCGGCGCGGCGCTGGGCGCGCGGACCCAGGCGGGGGAGGTCGCGCTCATGCGCGCCGTCACCCTGGGCGGGGATCGCGCGTTCTATCCCGGGCTCGCGGCCCTGATGCAGATCCGCAAGGACACCGACGACGTGCCGCGTGCCCGGCGCTGGGCGGAAGCGGCTGTGGCGGCGCAAACCCCAACGCCGCTCGATTCGATCATGAAGCGCGCGGCCCTCGCCATGCTCCCGGCCCTGCGCGCCAACGACGGCAAGGCCGCCGCCCTGCTGGCGCGCAAGTTGCTGCCGTTCGGGAAGCTCCCGGATTAGGGGCCGGTGCCATTCCCGTAGCAAGAAGCGGGCCTCCAACCGTCGCGGAGGTGGCGGAAGGTGGCGAGGCGTCTCGCATCCGTCGTCGAGCCGCTTATGCGGGCGGAGCTTTCGGGTAGCGCCGGGTCAGTGCTTCCAGGCGGTGGCGGATGTTCTCAGGTAGCGGGAACTCGTCGCGGTGATAGTGGCGATGACCGGCGACGGCCTGTTCGACCAGGTCGTCGTGCATGCTGCCCATCAGGCCGTTGATGGCGCTGAGGAAGCGCGACATCCGATAGATCCGGTCGTCGGGTTCCAGGGTGCGCACGGTATCGTAGAACGAGACCTGCCGGCTGACGATCTTGCGCATCGCGTGGAACCGGTGTCCCGTGGGTTCTCCGCTTTCGAACCACTGCCTCAGACGGGCGAATTCGGCCTGGCGGAACGCGAGAAAGCCCTCCGCATCGTCGAGGCGGACGGCCTGGACCTCGCATCGCACCGCTAGCCAGGCCGGCCAGG
This sequence comes from Novosphingobium sp. BL-52-GroH, assembly GCF_044813085.1. Taxonomy (NCBI): domain Bacteria; kingdom Pseudomonadati; phylum Pseudomonadota; class Alphaproteobacteria; order Sphingomonadales; family Sphingomonadaceae; genus Novosphingobium; species Novosphingobium sp. BL-52-GroH. The sequence continues at coordinate 1,031,401 of NZ_CP171149.1, forward strand.
ACAGCAACAGGCGCAGGAGCAGCGCATAGCCGAGGACCGCGGCCCGCTGCCGGTTGCGAAACGCGTCCTGCAAATGCCCCATCACCGCCACGGTGGAGCGGAACAGAAGCGGCGCGCGGTGCCGCGATCCGTAAAGCACGAGGGCAAAGCGCAAGTGCTTGTAGCGGGCGCGGACGTGCTTGTAGCGGATTCGCGAATCCTGCGGCAGGTCGCCGGTCAGCAGCAGGGTGCCGACAAGCTCGACCATGTCGGCCCGCGCGGCGCCCTCGCGCCAGAACTGCACGCACAAGTCGAGGCATCGGCGCATTTCCTCGCGCGTGCAGGCGACCGGTATGGGGTCGGGGAGGCTGACGACCGGATCGACGACATCGTCCATCTCGACCGCCTCGAACAGCGCGCCCAGCGTTTCGCGCGAAAAGGTGTCGCGAGCACTCATGCGCGGGCCCCTTGCGCCATGACGTGCGAAAGGTGCCGTCGTCCGCGATAGGCGCCAAGCGTGGGCATCAGCATGAACAGCGCCTTGAGGCAGACGCCGGCCACATAGGCAAGGCCGGCCCCGGTGATCCCGAACAGGTGGATCAGCACGAACAGCAGCACGGCATAGCCCAGCGCCGCGATGCCTTCTGCCACCATTGCCGCCCGCTGCCGGCCGGCCATGTAGAGTAGCGATTCCAGCGGGAAGCTCGCCATGGTGACGATCAGCGAGGCCGTCATGAGCTGCAGCAGGTCGTAGGCCTCGAGGTAGCGCTTGCCGAAGACGAAGCCGATCACCGGCTCGCCACCCAGGATCACCAGCAGCAGGATCAGCAGCCCGATCGCGCCCGAGATCAGCGCGCTGCGGATGGCCAGCAGCCAGGGATGCCCGCTGGCCGGGTCGAGGCGCATGATCTCGGGATAGAAGCTGCGGGCCATGAGGTCCGCCGGCTTGCTGGCGGAATCGAAGAAGGTCGCGGCGATCTTGAAGAGGCCGGCGCTGGCTGGCCCCAGCATGGCGCCGACGATGAGATTGCTGATCGGCCCCCAGGCGGCCCAGATCGAGTGCGCGATGTTGGTCGTCCACACGAAGTCCCACGCGCCCCTGATCCGCCGGCCTGGACCCAACAGGCCCGGGCGAAGCGCGCGCCGGATACCCTGGCGTCGCAGTTCCTGCACGGCCATGAACCACAGGCACAGGTCGCCCGCCAGGTCGGCGAGATACCAGGTCAGCACGAAGCCCGGGAAGCCCAGGTTCCCGAAGTAGGAGATGGCCCCACCCACGGCGCGGAGCAGGGGGGTGACCATCTGCTGGACGGCGATCTGGTCGAACCGGTCGAGCACGCGCAGGATGCCGGTCGGGGTGGCGGCGGTCATCGTCGGGATCAGCGTACAATAGAGCATGGCTATGCCCACGTCGCGCGCGTCGATACCGATGCGTTCGGCGACGAACGGCAGGACGATCAGGCCGGCGGCCATGCCGATAAACCCGCTGGCGAGGTCGAGCCCGAAGGCGAAGCCGGTGACGTCGCGCAGTTCGTCGACGTCGCCGCGGCCGAGCGCGGGGGCGCCGTAGCGCACGATGAACTGCCAGGTCTGGAACTTGACGATCGCGCCGACGCCGTTGGCGTAAGAATGGATCAGCACGAGCACGCCGAACAGCGCCGGCGTCATGCCCCGCCCGGCACAGGCCAGCGCGACGAGGCCCAGCAGGGCGCCGACCAGCTTGCTCGAACCCAGGTAGGAGGCATTGCGCACGATGGTGCGGAACACGCTGTCGGAGAACCAGTGCTTGATGGGCAGGCTCGTGCTCACGCGGCGACCCTGTGCTCTGTGCATTCCACGCGCAGGGTTATCGCCGCCATGGCTTGCGCCAGCACGTCTTCGAGCGGCTGTTCGGCGTCGATTTCCACGATCGGCGCGTCTTCGAACGTGAGCAGCGGCACGTCGGCGATCTTGCGGGCGAGCGAGGAGATGCGGTGGTCGGGCTTGCGGACGACGGCGACCTCCAGCGACACATTGAGGCGCAGCACGAGGTCCGGCGAGCAGGCGGCCATGGCCGCGTAGCGCCGTCGTTCCGCGCGAGCGAGCATGCCCACCAGCCCGGTCTGCCGGGCATTGGCGAGACCTGGCCCGTCCATAGGGCCGGGTACGCCCAGTTGCGGGAAACGATCGGCGATGATGGCATTGCCCTCCGCCCGCAGCCGCATCATACGGCGAAAGCGGCGGACGCGGCGCATCGAGAAGGCGTAGATCACGAGGGCGGCAAGTAGGCCGGGCCCCTTTTCCGTCTGGGCCTTCTGTGCCTTGGCGTGGATCGACTTGTCGAGCCGGCCGCCCAGCAGCGGCAGGCGCGCGATCTGCCGCCCGATGTTGCCCGACTGCTTGCCGAGGTGGCAGATCCGGGTGGGCATGCGCGCGTCCATCCATTCCTGGAGGGCCTGCGTCACGGTCGACTTGCCCGAGCCGTCGCAGCCGACGACGGCGATCAGGGGCGCAAGGGGATAGCTGTTCATGGAAAGGATACCGGGAAGAGAAGAGGAAGCGGGGCTGTCAGGTGTTCAGCCCGTTGCGCCGCAGCACCGCGAGCACGGTCTGGAGGACTTCGTGATAGGGCCGGGTGGCGTCGATATCGACGATCTGCGCCCCGCCGAAACGCAAGCCCGGCACGACGGCGAGCTTCCTTTCGAGCAGGTCGCGCCGGTGATCGGCCTTGCGCGCCAGGGCGGTATCGGCGTCGACGTTCAGCCGGATCACCAACGTCGGCCGGCAGGCCGCCATCTCGGCGTAAAGGACGCGCTCGTGCGCGGCGAGACGTTCCACCAGGGCCGAGCCCTTGCGGGTCCACGACAGCCCCGGGCCATCGAAGCTGCCTGGAACCTCTGCCTGCGGATAGCGGTCGGTGATGACCTGCACGCCGGTCCCGCGATAGTCGAGCACCTTGCGGAAGCGCCGGCGGCGGGCGAGCGAGAAGGCATACATCGCCAGCGCCGTGACGAGGCCGGGCAACCGCTTGTCGGGGCGGTCGTGGGCCTTGCTCGCCTTGCCCGCGAGGTAGCGCTCCACCAACGCGCCGACCACCGGCACTTGCGCGATGCGGCGCCCCAGTTCGCCGGTGCCCAGCCCTAAATATATCGAACGAGTCGGCGCCTGGCGGTCGAGCAGCGCCACGAGATCGCGGGCAAGCGTCGATTTGCCCGATCCGTCGCACCCGACGAGGGCCACGCAGGGCGCGAGGCCGGCGCGGGTTCGGATAACCGGGGGGAATAGGGAAATATCCGGAAGGGCAAGGTACGCGATCTCGCGCGCGGGCAGGTGGATCGTCATGTTCGGTCAGTCGCTTTTCGATACGCGGCGGGCTCGCGCGCGGTGCCTGCATTCAGGCCGAAGCTGGGTCCTAGGCCTTCAAGCTGATGCGAAGCTGATGGCCGGAAAAAGAAAAATCGGCGGTTTGACGGCCTTTCGGGGCTGGCGTAGGCAGCGCTCAGGGGCCCCTGGAACGCGCAGGGGCCGTCCCATTTCAGGTGGAGCCATGCCTTGCCCCGGCTGCTGGTTGCGGAAGACGATGCCGATCTCGGCCGCGCGATGAAGCGGGCACTGGAGTTCGACGGTTATGTCGTCGACCTGCTCGATCGCGGCGACGAGGTGCTCGCCGCCGCCAGCGTCAACAGCTACGACGTGATCCTGCTGGACATCGGCCTGCCGCACATGTCGGGCCTCGAGGCGTTGCGCCAACTGCGCTCCGGGCGCGACGCGACGCCGGTCATCATCATCACTGCCTTCGATCGCACCCCGCATCGGGTCGCCGGCCTCGACGCCGGCGCGGACGACTACGTGGTCAAGCCCGTCGACCTCGAGGAACTGGCGGCGCGGATCCGCTCCCAGCTGCGCCGCAAGGACCGCAGGCAGGACGACAGCGTGAGCGTCGGCGACGTCACGCTGGACTTCACGGGCCACGTCGCGACGCTCGACGGGGCGGCCGTCTCGCTGACCGCCAAGGAGTACCGCGTGCTGGCGCTGCTCATGCGGCGAGCCCGCCGGTTCGTTTCCAAGGCCGACCTCGAGGGCGAGCTATACGACCAGGACCAGTGGGTCGAATCGAACACGATCGAGGTCGCCATCTCCTCGCTGCGGCGCAAGTTCGGGCGCGACTTCATCCGCACCGCGCGCGGGCTGGGCTACATGGTGGGCGGCCGGGAACCGTGAGGCGCTCCTCGCTCTCGACGCGGCTCTACCGGCGGCTGCTGATCCTGCTGGCACTGACGGGCCTCGGGATGGGGGCCATCCTTTATACCGTCGCGAACCGCGAGATCGGCCGTGCGGCGGATGCCCAGCTCGTGAACGCCTCGCGCATGCTCTACATGCTGATGCAGGACGACCTCGCGCCGGCGCTGTTGACGGCGCACGGTCCCAGGTCGTCGGACGACGATCCGCTGCTGACTGCCGAGGAGCGCAAGGCGTTCCAGGCGTCCTACGACTGGTGCATGTTCGTGGTGTTCTGGAACGGCCGGCCGATCGCCCAGTCGGGCTGGGGTGCTCCGGTCGGCCTCGTGCCGCGCCAGACCGGGCTGCACGATTTCAGGGCGGTGAAGGACGAATGGCGCAGCTATGGCCTGCGCGGACGCGATCCGCGCCTGCTGGTCGTCGTCGCCGAGCGTGGCGCGATGCGCGAATTCTCGCTGGTGCCCGTGCTGCGCCAGCTCGCGGTGCCGATGCTGCTGCTGCTCGCGGCGGGGATGGTCGTGCTGTGGTGGACGCTGCGCAAGAGCCTGTCGGAGGTGGAGCGGCTGGCGTCCACGCTGAATGCCCGGTCGCTGTCCGACCTCACCCCACTGGTCCCGACGGAATGGTCGCGCGATCTCGGGCCGTTGATCGTGGCCCTCAACAAGCTGTTCGCGCGGCTGGGTCAGGGCTACGAGCTGGAGCAGGCGTTCACCGACGACGTCGCTCATGAATTGCGCACCCCGCTGGCGGCCATGCGCGCCCAGGCGCAACTGGTGCGCAAGATGGCGCCGGTCCTTCTGGTGGAGGACGTGGGCAGGCTGGTCGCGATGGTCGACCGCGCCAACGACCTGATCGACGGCATGCTGACTCTGGCCCGCCTCGATGCGACGCAAGTATCGAGCCGGTCGGTCGACATTCACGCGCTGGTAGGCGACGTCGTCGCCGAGGCGGCGGTGCGCCTGCCCGCCGACGCGATGGAATTCACCGTCACGCCCGACCATATCGTGCGCTGGCGCTGCGATCCCTCGTCGTTGCGGATCGCCCTGTCGGCGGTTATCGACAATGCGATACGCCATGCCCGCGACGGCGGCCGGCTCGACATCGCCATCGTCCGCAGTTCCGACCGCCTGGCCATCACCGTCGGCGACCGGGGGCGCGGGGTGCAGGCGGCGGATCGCGAGCGCCTGCTCGGCCGCTTTGAACGCGGTGCGGAGCCGACCTCCGGCAGTGGCCTGGGCCTGTCGATCGCCACCAAGGCGATGACTCTGTCGGGCGGCACGATCCGGCTTGACGACCGCCAGGACGGCCCGGGCCTACTCGTGATCCTCACCCTGCAGGCGTCGGGCTACTAGTAAGCGCCGAATCACGCTGATCTGGCCCGGCCGACCCCGAACGGGATCGGCCGGGCGGGCGTTCAGAAGTGGTAGCGAACGGTGCCGAAGACGTTGCGTTCGGCGCCGATGAAGCAGTCGCCGCGAGCCAGGCAGGCCGCGTAGAACTTCTTGTTCGTCAGGTTGTTGGCGTTGATCGAGAGGGACCAGTCGTCGCGGCTGATCTCTACGAGCGCGTCCACCAGGGTCACGTCGGGCGTGACGATGAAGCCATAGGGCGCCTGGGTGCTGCCGACCCATGCGGCCCCGTAGGACAGGCTTTCGCCGACGTAGCGCACGCCGCCGCCCAGCCGGAGCTGCCAGCCCGACACATCCTGGATGGTCTTGTCGATCCATGCCGAGGCCATGTGCTTGGCAAGATTGTCCACCGGCGTGCCGTTGGCATTGCGCGCCTTGGTGTAGCTGTAGTTCGCCCGCAGCACGAAGTTCTCGGGCAGGACGCGGCTGGCTTCCAGCTCGAAGCCCTTGGAGATCACCTCGCCGGCTTGGATCGAGGCGGTGGGGAAGGGATCGGACGGGTTGGGATTGGGGTTGGTGACCAGCCGGTTGCGGTCCTTGATGTGATAGGCGGTGGCGTTGACCAGCGTGTAGCGGTCCGGCGCCCACTTGATGCCGGCTTCCAGTTGGCGTCCCGACTGCGGGCGATAGGCATTGCCCTTGGGATCGTTGCCGGTGATCGGCAGGAAGCTTTCGGTGTAGCTGAAGAAGGGGGAGATGCCCCAGGCCAGCTCGCCGATGATGCCGGCGCGCATGGTCGTGGCCTTTGCCTTGACGTCGGCCTTGCCGAGTGCCTTGGTGGTCACGTCGTCATGACGCAGCCCGACGACCACCGAGACGCGGTCCCAGAACCGGACCTGATCCTGGCCGTAGAAGCCGAGCTGGCTCTGTTCGGGCCGGGTGACGGTGCTGGTGCTCGCCATCGTCGGCGTGTCGAACCGGCGCGGGTCCGTCGTATCGTAAAGGTCGATCACGTTGACCCCGGTCGCAAAGCTGGCCGTCGCCAGCGAGGTCGATCGCCGGTCGATCCTGTTCCAGCTATAGTCCACGCCGGCCAGCAGCAGGTGCTCGACCTGGGCGCCGGTATTGAAGCGCGCCTGCACGTTGTTGTCCGTGCTGAAGATCTTCATCCGCGCATACGTCGCGCTGCCCGCCAGGCGGATGGTCCGCCCGTCGGCACCATAGGGCGCCAGCGGGCTGGAGTAGCTGTTCGGGTACTGCGAGACGTAGTCGACGTGGCTGTCGATGTAGCGCGCCTTCAGGCTGAGCTTGATCGCGTCGTTGAAGCTGTGGTTGACGATGCCGGTGCCCTGCAGCAGCCGGCCGTCGTAGCGGTCGAAGCCGGGAGTGCCGGGGAAGGTGTCGTTGGACAAGTGCCCTGCGACCGGGTTGTCGAACAGCGTGCCGATCAGCGGCAGGAAGGTCGATTGCGAGCCGCCGTCGTCCTCCTGGTACAGGCCCAGCAGGGTCACCTCGGTGGACGCACTGGGCCGCCACTTGATCGAGGGCGCGACCATCACGCGGTCGTCGGTGATGCTGGTCACCTGCGTGCCCGAATCCCGGACGCGGCCGACGATACGGGCGGCGATGGTGTCGGTGAGCGGTCCGGTGAGATCGGCCATCGCCTCCTTGCGGTCGAACGAGCCGTAGACGATCGCGGCGTCGCCGTGGGTCTCGAATTCGGGTGCCTTGGAAACGAGGTTGAAGATGCCGCCGATAGAGCTTTGCCCGAACAGCACCGAGGCGGGACCGCGAACCACTTCGATGCGCGAGAAGTTGTACGGGTCGGCGCGGATGCTGGCGTAGCTGTCGTAGACGTCGCGCATGCCGTCGCGGAACTGCAGCGGGCTGGTGCCGCGGATGCGGTTGCTGTCGACGCGGCCGTCGGTGCCGTACGTATTGGCCTGGACGCCGGATACGTAGCGGAACGTGTCCGCAACCGAGATCGCGCCTTGCGAGATGTAGGTCTCGGCATCGATGATGGTGATCGGCTGCGGTGTCTCGAGCAGTGGCGAATCGGTCTTGGTCCCGGCCGAGCTGCGTTCGAGAGCGCCTGTGACGATGATGGGGTCTTCGCCTTCCTTGTCCTCGGCCGCCCACGCGGTGCCGGTGTGAAGTGCTGCAAGCGCCAGGCCGCATGCGGCCACGGTTTTCCGGTTCATTGGTGCCCCCCTTGACGAACCATGTGACGAACGATCGGCCCACTACCGATAATGCGAATAGTTGTCATTAGCATTTTTGGCATATCGAGAGATTCCGGCGAGATCATGCCCTCGCGTCGCCGCACCACTCTCGCTACGATGGGCCATGAGCTTTTTCGACCAGATCGAGAGCGGCGTCGCCGCAAGGACGCCGCCTGCTGAGGAACAACCCGATTTCGTCGTCGTGGACGTCGAGACCGCCTGCGCCCGCGTCAGCAGCATCTGCCAGATCGGTATCGTCGGCTTCCGGGACGGGCGCGAGATCCTAGCCTATGAGACGCTGGTCGATCCGCGCGACGAATTTTCACCGTTCAACGTGGGTATCCACGGCATCACGGCCGGGCATGTCGAGGGCGGTCCCACGTTCAGCGACATCCATGCGACCGTCGCCGGCCACATCACGGGGCGGCTGACCGTCGCCCATTCCGGTTTCGACAAAGGGGCGCTCGCGGCGGCATGCCGGATCGGCGACCTCGCCATGATCGAGACGACGTGGCTGGACAGTGTGCGGGTAGCCAAGCGAGCCTGGCCCGAGCTTTCGAGCCATCGCCTGAACGTGCTGTCGCGCTTTCTCGGGATCGAACACCGCCACCACGACGCCCTGAGCGATGCGCGGGCGGCCGGCATGGTGATCGTGAAGGCGATCGAACATACCGGTATCGACTTGCAGGGGTGGCTGGCAAAGCCGGCAAAGTTCCAGGTCTCGGCACCCAAGCCCGCTGCCCAGGGCCCACTCAAAGGGGAGCGCATCGCGATCCTGGGCGAGGCGCGCGACGGCGTGCTGGCGCAGTTCATCGCCCAGGCCGGCGGACGGATCGCCACCACGGTCGGCCCCAGGACGACCATGCTGGTCATCAGCGCGAAGCAGCCCTTCGGTCGCTGGGTGACCGCCGATGCCCTGCATCGCAAGGCGGAGGCATTGCGCGATGCCGGCCGGCCAATCGCGATTCTGACCGAGCAAGCGCTCCGCGACCGGCTTGGGGCGATGGTGTAACACCGCCGCAAGATCGTTTGCATGGGATCGCCATCGCGACCGCGCCTTCGCTGGGGGCGAAACACACGCCGGTGTAATGTTGCCAAGCTCTAGGCAAGCACCGAAATCCTATTATAAGTCTGACAAATGAATGCGGGCATGGTGCTCGGACCGGGGGGAATCATGCGACGGGGCATCAATTTCGGCGCGCTGTGCCTTGTCGCTTCGGTCCTCGGCGCGACCGGGGCGCGGGCCGAGGTCATTTACGATCCCGCCACGCGCGTATTCCGGCTGGTCGGCGGCGAGACGGAATATGATCTTGGCATCGATCCGGAAGGCTATGTCCAGTCGCTACACTGGGGCGCGGCCTTGGGGGCCCCCGCACCCTTGGCCGCAGGCCCGGGTGCGGGGGCCGCGGGTCCCGACGCGCCGCATCAGAACCTGCCGCAGGAATTTGCCGGGCAAGGCGAAGGCTTCGTTCCGGAGCCAGGCATCAAGGTAGCCTTTTCCGATGGCAACCGCGACCTCGTCCTGCGCTACGCCGGCCACCGGATCGCCGGGAACACGCTGTTCCTAGAACTCAGAGACATCGCGCGCCCGCTCCTGGTGACGCTGCGCTACGATGTCGATCCGGCCACCGGCGTCGTCTCGCGCTCGGCCGTGGTGCGCAATGGCGGTAAGGCGTCGGTTCGCCTCGACCAGTTCCTGTCAGCCACCTTCACGCTGCCGTACCAGCCGGACTATCGCCTGTCCTACATGACCGGCCGCCACGCCAGCGAGTGGACGATGAACCGCACGCCCGTGACCGGCGCGGCGACCGTCATGGAAAGCCGGCGGGGCTCCACCAGCTACCACGCGAACCCATGGTTCTCGCTGGATCGGGAAGGGCTGACCACGGAAGAGAGTGGCCCTGTCTGGTTTGGTGCGCTCGGCTGGTCCGGGTCATGGCGCATCGGCGTCGGGCGCGACCTGTTCGGCCGGGTCAGGATGGCCGGTGGCTTCAACCCCTATGACTTCGCCTGGACCCTGAAGCCGGGCGAGACGCTGGAAAGCCCGGTGTTCCATGTCGGCTACAGCGACCATGGCCGCGGCGGCGCGGCGCGGCTCATGCACCGTTTCGTGAACGGCTCGATCCTTCCGGAGGGAAGCCGCACCCGCCCGCGCAAGGTCCTCTACAACAGCTGGGAAGCAACCGGGTTCGACGTGACCGAAGCGGGTCAGATGGCGCTTGCCGAAAAGGCCGCAAGCATTGGCGTCGAGCGTTTTGTGATGGACGACGGCTGGTTCGGCGCGCGCGACAGCGATCGGGCGGGGCTGGGGGACTGGTCGCCCAGCAGGACCAAGTTTCCCAACGGCCTCAAACCTCTCATCGACAAAGTAGCTCGCCTCGGCATGGAGTTCGGCCTCTGGGTCGAGCCCGAGATGGTCAACGCGGACAGCGCGCTGTACCGCGCGCACCCCGACTGGGTGATGAACTTCCCCGGCCGGCCGAGGACCGAGGCGCGCAACCAGCTCGTCCTCAACCTGGCACGCACCGATGTGCGGGACCATGTCCTCGCCGCGCTCGACCGATTGCTGAGCGAAAACAACATCCGCTTCATCAAGTGGGACTACAACCGGACCTGGTCGGAACCGGGCTGGCCCGAGCGGGCGGCAGGCGACCAGCAGCGGATCTACGTGGACTACGTCCGCAACCTTTATTTCATCCTGGCAGAGTTGCGGCGACGCCATCCCGGCGTCGAGTTCGAGGCGTGTTCCAGCGGGGGCGGGCGCGTGGACCTTGGCATCCTGCGCTATTCGGACCAGGTCTGGACCTCGGACAACACCGACCCCTTCGAGCGGCTGGCGATGCAGGGGAACTTCACCAGCGCCTATCCGGCGTCGGTCATGATGGCCTGGACCACCGAGTGGGGCGATCCCGGCGCAAGCTTGGAATATCGCTTCCTGTCCGCCATGCAGGGCGGGCTGGGCATCGGCAACGACCTCAATGCCTGGACCCCGCAGGACTTCCGCACGGCGAAGGCGATGGTGGCGGCGTACAAGCGCGTTCGAGCGACCGTCCAGCACGGCGAACTCTATCGCCTCGCCCCGCCGGACGGGACCACGCCCTACAGCGATACGCTCTATGTCGCGGCGGACCGGGCTCAGGCGGTATGGTTCCACATGGGGCATTCGGTCGCCGTGCGGGACAATGTCGGGCCGGTCCTCCTGCGCGGGCTGGACGCAGATGGCGTCTATGCCGCGGCCATGATCGACGGAGGCGCCTTGCCGGAAGGCATCCCCGCAAAAGCGTCGGGCGCCTGGTGGATGTCTCGCGGCGGCGTCGTTCCGCTCAAAGGCCAGTATGCCGGCGTCGCGGTGGTGTTGAGCAGGCAATGACGGCCGCTTGCATTCCAAATAATACTCCGACAAAATATTCCATCGGAACGGGATCGAGGACGCATCATGGATATCTCTCGCCGCGCAGCGATGATCGCTGCCGCCGTCGCGCCGCTTGCCGGTCTTGCCGGAAAGCAGGCCGCCGCCAGCGCCGCAGCGCCTGCGAGGGCCGCGCTCGCGCCCCGGCCGCCGATGGGTTGGAATAGCTGGAACAGCTTTGCCGGCACGATCACCGAGGCACAGTCGCTGGAGATCGCCGCGATCATGCGCGAGAAGCTGCTGCCCGCCGGATACGATACCTTCACGGTCGATATCCAGTGGTACGAACCGGAGGCCCGCAGTTACACCTACAACGCGAACCCCGTCCCCGCGCTCGATGCGAACGGACGGCTGGTGCCGGCTCCCAACCGCTTTCCGTCCGCGGCGGGCGGCAAGGGATTCGCACCACTGGCGGCCAAAGTCCATGCGATGGGTCTGAAGTTCGGCATCCACGTCATGCGCGGCATCGCCCGGCATGCCGTGGAGCGGAACTTGCCGATCCTGGGTACTTCCCATCGCGCGCGCGACATCGCCGATACCTCCAGCACCTGTTCGTGGAACCCCGACATGTACGGCGTGGACATGGCCAAGCCGGGTGCGCAGGACTATTACGACGGACTGTTCCGCCTCTATGCTTCGTGGGGCGTGGACTTCGTCAAGATGGACGACATGAGCCGCCCCTATGACGCCCATGCCCCCGAGATCGAGGCCGCCGCCCTGGCCATCGCCCGCTGCGGGCGCCCGATGGTGCTGAGCCTGTCGCCTGGCGAGACGCCGATCGTCCACGCCGATCACGTCCGCCGTCATGCGCAGATGTGGCGGATCTCGGATGATTTCTGGGACGAATGGGCGCAACTGGCGGCCCAGTTCACGCGGCTGGAGAACTGGGCGCCACACCGGCGGCCGGGAGCCTGGCCCGATGCGGACATGCTGCCGCTCGGCCGCCTCGCGCTCGGCGCGCGCGATACGCGCTTCACCGTGGACGAGCAGCGCACGCTGATGACGCTCTGGTCGATTGCGCGCTCGCCGCTGGTCATGGGTGGGGACCTGCGCCACCTGGATGCCGCGACGCTGGCGCTCCTGACCAATCCGGACGTACTGGCCGTCAACCAGGCGAGCCGGGACAACATGCCGCATTACTTCGTCGACGGCGAAAGGGCGTGGACGGCCTCTAGCGAGGACGGACGCCATCGGTACCTTGCCTTGTTCAACCTCACCGAACAGCCGCGCGAAGTCTCGTTCCCGCTCGCCACTCTGGGGATCGGCTCCGCCGTGGCGGTGCGCGACTTATGGCTGCGGGAAGACCTGAGGCCGGTGCAGGGGCGCCTGTCGGCGCATCTGGCGCCTCACGCCAGCGCGCTGTTCCGGTTGGGATAGGCGCGGCGCGTCGATCACCCCTCGTCCCCGCACTTGTCCATCGGCATGGAGACATAGTCCAGCTTCACGTCCGAAATGCTGATGTCCGCGGGGCCGGTCGATTGCAGGACCAGCGGCGCGGTGACGGCCTGAATGGTCGCGCCGCGGGCGGTGAAGCACTGCAGGGGAATGGCAAGGCGGGCCCAGGTGCCGGGCTGGACCGACGACAGCGTTCGTGAGATCGGCACTTGCGCCAGTTTGTCGCCGCTCTGGAGTCCGGCCGTGATGGCCCCGGCAGGCTTCGCCTCCAAGCGGTATTCGATTACCAGGCTGATCTCGCCGTTGCTCTCGCGCGAGAGGTCGAAGGGGCGCGGGGCGGTGAAGGCGAGATTGCCGGGCCCGGGCCAGGTGAGGCGTTTGGCGTCCTCCTGCGCGCGGCGGTCGGTGCCGGCCTGGCGCACCCCTTGAGCCTCGATCGACCAACCCGGCGGCGTCTGGCCGCGACCGTAGAAGACGCTGGGATTGGCCTCGGCCATGCCGGCGGGGCGCGTCTCGTCGAGGCGGGGGACCTTGCCGGGCTTGGCGTAGGTCAGGCCGTAGCCGAAAGGGAACAGCGGGTCGTAGCCCGGATCGCGCCGGTTGAGCACGTACTGGTCGGGCCGTTTGGGCCACGAGAAGCTGAGCTTGCCGGTGAAGTCGTGGGCCGGCTTGCCATCGGGCCGTGCGAACAGCACGTCGGCGACGCCGCCGCCCTCGCTGCCGGGCAGGAACGCGGCGACGAAGGCGTCGGACGCGTTGATCGCGGCATTGACCCAGAGCGGGCGGCCCGAAAGGAACACCGCCACCACTGGCACGCCCGCCGCCTGGAACCGCTTGAGCATCTCCAGGTCGTGCTTGTCGCCGGGGCTGTATTCGAGATTGGCCACGTCGCCCTTGAATTCGGCATAGGGTTTCTCGCCGAAAACGACGATCGCGGCGTCGGGCTTCCTGGTGAACGTGCCGTCGGGAGCGTAAGTGGCCGTGCCGCCGCCGGCCTTGACCGTCTCCTCGATGCCCTTCCAGATGGACTGGGCATTGGGGAAGGCGGAGTTGGGCACGTCGATGCCCTGCCAGGTGATCGACCAGCCGCCGGCCTGCTGGCTGATGCTGTCGGCCGCCTCGCCCGCGACGAGGATGTCGGCGGCGGGCTTGAGGGGCAGCACGCCTTCGTTCTTGAGCAGCACCAGCGATTCACGCACCGCGCGCCGGGCGATCGCCTTGTGCCCGGCCGAGCCGAACACCTCGAACTTGCCTGCGAAGGCGCGCGAGGAGGGGCGGCCGCGATCGAACGTCCCGGCGCGCAGCTTGACGCGCAGGATGCGGCGCACAGCGTCGTCGAGGCGCGCGGCGGGGATCGTGCCGTCCTTCGCCTCGCGCAAGGTGTTGGTATAGAGCAGCTTCCAGTCGGGGCCGGAATACATGAACATGTCGAGCCCGGCGTTGATCGCCTGCGGGCAATCCTCGTTAGTGCAGCCCCTGACCTGGCCGTGGCTGTTCCAGTCGCCCACCACGAAGCCGTCGAAGCCCATGCGCTGCTTGAGCACCCCGGTGAGCAGCGATTGGTTGCCGCTCATCTTCTCGCCGTTCCAGCTCGAGAAGCTGGCCATCACCGACTGGGTGCCCGCCTCGATCGCGGCCGGATAGCCGCCAAGGTGTACGTCGCGCAGCACTTCTTCGGACACACGGGTGTCGCCTTGGTCGCGCCCGCCGGTGCCGCCGTCGCCGAGGAAATGCTTGGTGGTGGCGATCAGGTGGTCGGGGGCGAGAAAGTTATTCGTCCCGACCTTGCCCTGCACGCCCTGGATCATCGCGCCGGCATAGTCGGCCGCGATCCGCGGTTCTTCCGAATAGCTTTCGTAGGTGCGGCCCCAGCGATCGTCCTGCACCACCGCGAGGGTCGGCGCGAAAGTCCAGTCGAGCCCGGCCGCCGCCGTTTCCAGCGCGGTCACCCGGCCGATCTCGCGGATCAGCGCCGGATCGCGCGCGGCGCCCAGCCCAATGTTGTGCGGGAAGAGGGTGGCGCCGACGATGTTGTTGTTGCCGTGGACCGAATCGGTGCCCCAGATGATCGGGATCTTCGGACCCGTGCCCGCCATCGAGGCGTCGTAGTATTCGTCCGCCAGTTGCAGCCACTTGGCGGGCGAGGCGTATTCGTCGCCATAAGGGCCCGAATTGCCGCCGTTGAGCACCGATCCGATCCGCCTCGCGCGCACGTCCGCCGGCGTGATCGAGCCGATGTCGACCTGGATGAGCTGGCCGACCTTGTCCTCCACCGACATGGCCGCAAGTAGCGCGTCGATGCGTTTTTCGACTTTGGCGTCGCGCCGGGGCATCGCCTCGACCCTGGGCCAGATCTCGGGGTGGGCGGTAGAGGAAGCAGCGGGAGCCTGCGCTGCTACCGGGCCTGTCAGCAGGCCGAGGCTAAGGGCGTAAAGCGAGATACGGGGCAGCGCGTTCATCGGGTCACTCCTTCAGGGCTTGATCGTCTGCGGCCGGAGCATCGCCGAGCCGCGCAGCGCGGCGTCTCCCGCGAACCGGCCCACCGCCAGCGCGTAGGCGCCGCCGTCGAGCTGCCACTTGCGGCGCGCCTCGTCGAAGCGTGCGATCACGCGTGGGTCGACGGTCATCGAGACGCGGCGGGTTTCGCCCGGCGAAAGCGAGAGCTTGTCAAACCCGGCGAGGCGCCAGGCGGCGATGCCGGCACTGCCCTTGGCCTCGACGTAAAGCTGCGGAACCGCCGCGCCGACCCGCGCGCCGGTGTTCGTCACGTCGAAGCTGACGGTCAGCGCGGCGCCGTCCTGTACGTTGAGGTTGGCATAGACGAAGCGAGTGTAGGTCAGGCCATGGCCGAACGGGAACAGCGGCTTGCGGCCGGTCTTCGCGTACCAGCGATAGCCGACCTCGGCGCCCTCGGGGTAGTCGACCGCGAAGGGCGCGACGCCGCCGGTCATCCCGTAATTGCTGGTATCGCCCGCTTCGCGCCGGGCATCGGCAGCGTGGAGTTCGGCAAGGCCCGCCGGCTGGGCACGCGGGGCCTGCGCGGCGCTGGCGGGGAAAGTGATCGGCAGGCGGCCCGAAGGCGCGACGTCGCCGAACAACACGTTCGCGATCGCCTCGCCGCCGCGCTGGCCGGGATACCACGCTTCGAGCAGCGTCGGCACCTTGGCGAGCCACGGCATCTCGACCGGACCGCCGGTTTCGAGCACCACGATGGTCTTGCGGTTGGCCGAGGCCACCGCATCGATCACCGCGTCCTGGTTGCCGGGCAGGCGCATCGTCTCTGGGTCCTGCGCCTCCGTCTGCCACTGCCAGCCGAACACGATCGCGAGGTCGGCGCTCTTCGCCGCCTGCGCCGCCGCCCTGGCATCGCTGCCGTCGACGTAGGTGACTTCGGCTTGGGGCACGAGCGCCTGGATCGCCTTGAGCGGCGAGGAGGCGTGCCAGGTCATCCGCGCGAAGGAGGCGGCGGCGCCCTTGGTCAGCGCGATCTCCACCGGCACGCCGCCGACGGAGCGGACCTGCGACGAGCCGCCGCCCGACAGCACGCCGACGTCGGCATGGCCGCCGATCAGGACGATGCGCCGCGCGGTCTTGGCCAGCGGCAACAAGTCGCCTTCGTTCTTGAGCAGGACGATGCCCTCCTCGGCGGCGCGCTGGGCGACCTCGGCGCTGGCGGCATAGTCGATCTGGCGCGCGGTTGCAGGCACCGGATCGTCCATCAGGCCCGTGGCGATCATGCCGTAAAGGATGCGCTCTACCATGTCGTCGAGCCGCGCCATCGGGATGCGCCCCGCCTTCACCGCCTCCTCGAACGGCTTGCCGAAGTGGATCGCGTCGTCCAGCTCCTGGCCCGATTCCTGGTCGAGCCCGCCGAGCGCGGCCTTGTCCGTCGAATGGACCGCGCCCCAGTCGGACATGACCCAGCCCTTGTAGCCCCAGTCCTGCTTGAGGACGGTGTTCAGCAACCAGTCGTTCTCGCAGGCGTAGTCGCCGTTGACCTTGTTGTAGGCGCACATGACCGAGCCGGGCTGGCCGATCTCGTTGGCGATCTCGAAGGCGAGCAGGTCGCTTTCGCGCAAGGCCGCCTTGTCGATCCGTGCGTCGAGCACGGTGCGGCCGGTCTCCTGCGCATTGAGCGCGAAGTGCTTGATGGTTGAGACGATGTGGTTGCTCTGGACGCCGCGGATGTGCTCGCCCGCCATCACGCCCGACAGCAGCGGGTCTTCGCCCAGGTATTCGAAGTTGCGCCCGTTCCACGGGTCGCGCGTCAGGTTGACGCCGCCGGCCAGCAGGACGTTGAAGGTCTTGGCACGCGCCTCGGCGCCGATCATCGCGCCGCCGGCATAGGCGAGCGCGGGGTTGAAAGTGGCGGCGGTGGCGATGCTGGCGGGAAGCGCGGTGGCGGTATCGCCCTTGCGCTGCTCGATCTGGTTGGCGACGCCAAGGCTCGCGTCGCTTTCGCGCAGGATCGGGATGCCCAGGCGCGGCACGCCCGGGACGTGGCCGGCGGACGAGACCATCGCGATCGGCTGCGCGGGCTTGGCCAGCGGTGGGAAGTAGCCGTGGACGATCGCCAGCTTCTCTTCGGTCGTCATCGCCGCGACCAGCGCCCGGCTTCGCGTCTCGGCGGAAAGAGCGCGGTCGCTGCCGGCGGCGGTGGCGGGCAGTGGAAGCGTCGATTGCGAGGCGACGGGAGCGGCAAGGGCGCTACTGACGAGGAGAAGGGGAGCCAGGGCTTTGCAGGTCATCGGATGCCTTTGAAAGAACGGACTTCGGGGCGAGCGTCGCGGATGGAGCACAATCGCGCTGGCGTCGACGGGCGAACCTCTATGGTCCGATTTTTGGGCGGCGGCGGTCAAGCCGCCGCCCGGGGATGGCGCCCGGGCCTCAGGAGGAGAAGAGGCCGGGGCGCCGGGGGGATTGGCGAGGTGGACGGCTTTGCTCCACCCCTTTCTCGTCGTTCCCGCGCGGTCCGCGATCGCGCTTCAGAAGTTGGCCTTGGCACGTATGCCCCAGGTACGGGGCGGTTGCAGGTTGGAGAGGAATACCGGGTCGTAGCGCGGGGTGCCGAAGGCGCCGGCGCCGGTGCGGATCCTGCCGTTCTCGATGTTCTGGACGAACGCCTCGACCGAGTAGTTGCGGTCGGCCGACTGGTAGCGCAGCGAGGCGTCGGAGCGGAAGTAGGCCTTCTGGCGATCCCAGTCGGTGCCGTTGGTGCCGCGATCGGGCATGTTGTCGGCGGGATCGTTGACGTTGACGAAGGGGTTGGCGTCGCCGTTGAAGTAGCTCAGCCAGCTGCGCGTCTCGTAGTGGGTGGAGATGCGCGGGGTGATCGTCGCGCCGCTCGCCAGCACGAAGTCGTGCTCGTAGCTCGCCGTCGCCGAGAAGCGCGGGGCGTGGGCCAGCTCGTTGCCCTTGAGCTGGACGATCGAGGAGGCCTTGCCACCATCGTAGAGGCGGCCGTCGACGCTTTCGAGGTCGTCCAGCTTGGTCTTCTGGAGGGTGCCGGAGAACTGCAGGCGGTCGTTGTCGGTGAGGTTCGCGGTCAGTTCGGCCTCTAGCCCGTAGGCGGTGGCGCCCTTGGCGTTCTGGGTGACGATCTGGCTGCGGATGACGTTGCCGGCATCGTCGCGGAAGGTGACGGCCTGGTTGACCTGGTAGCCCTTGAAGTCGCTGTAGTAGGCGGCGAGGTTCAGCGTCAGGCGGCGGTCGAACAGGCGTGTCTTGAGGCCGACTTCGTAGTTCGTCAGCGTTTCCGGGTCGGTCAGTCCGGCATTGTCCTGGATGTTGCCTGACTTGAAGCCGGTGCTGATGCTGGCATAGCCCAGCGTATCCTCGGCAAGGTCCGCGTCGACGCGGGCGAGGTAGGTGAGCTTGTCCCACTTGCCCTTCACGTCGTTGCTGGCGATCGAGAAGCCGGGCAGCAGGGCGACCAGTTCCTGCGCGGTGGCACCGGGATAGGCACCGAAGATGCCGCGCTGGCAGGCGCCACCGGGAGCGAGGTCGGCCGGGGTGCAGCCTTCGCCCGAATAGGTCACGTTGCGGCCGCCGATGTCCTCCTTCTTGTCGGAGGTGTAGCGCAGTCCGCCAGTGACGCGCAGGGCGTCGGTGACGTGCCACACCGCCTGGCCGAACACCGCGCGGCTGTCGATCTGGCGGTTGGCCTGGATGAAGCTGCCGGCCCAGCTGAAGGTGCCGTCGCGATAGCCGTTGCGCTGGTCGATGTCGAACCGGATGCGGTTCTTCTCGTGGCTGTAGTAGGCGCCCAGGATCCAGTCGATCGCCTGCTCGCCCGAGGACTTGAGCTGGAGTTCGTGGCTCTGGAAATCATAGCGCGAGGACAGCGTGCGGTTCTCGCCGAAGGCGCCGAGCGGCAGGTCGTTGCCCGCCGCGTCGACGGTGCCGGTGGGCGGCAGAGCGCCCGCGTCGGCGTCGGTCTGCGTCGAGCCGCCGATGCGCGACCAGCCGGCGATGTAGCCCAACTGGATGCCGTCGGTCAGGTCGTAGTTCATCGAGGAGCGCACCGCGACCGAGTAGCGGTCGGTATCGGGCGCGGTGTCGGACAGGGTGGACCAGCGCTTGGTCCCGGGGCGTGGGGTCTGTAGCAGGCCGATCACCGGGGCGCCGGTGTCCCAGAACGCCTCGGCCGAGAGGTTCCAGCTGAACTTGTCGCCGGGCT
This sequence comes from Novosphingobium sp. BL-52-GroH, assembly GCF_044813085.1. Lineage (NCBI taxonomy): Bacteria > Pseudomonadati > Pseudomonadota > Alphaproteobacteria > Sphingomonadales > Sphingomonadaceae > Novosphingobium > Novosphingobium sp. BL-52-GroH. The sequence goes on from NZ_CP171149.1 coordinate 1,050,652, forward strand.
GCCACAGCAGCGAGCCACGGACCGACTTCTGGTCGGCGGCATAGTACTTCTTGCCGCTGGTTACGAAGGCCGACTTGTTGATCCCGGCAAGGTCGGGCGCGGGCTGGAAGTCGGCGTATCCGTCGTGCCGGTCGGTGACGAAGGCGACGCGCGCGGCCAGGGTCTCGGTGATCGGAATGTTGATGGCGCCGCGAATGCCGAGGCGGTCGTAGTTGCCGCCGGTGACCTCGACGTTGCCCGAGAACTCGCCGAGCTTGGGCTTGGCGGAGATCAGGCTGAGCGCGCCGACGGTGGCGTTGCGGCCGAACAGCGTGCCCTGAGGTCCGCGCAGCACCTCGACCCGCTCCATGTCGTACATCAGCACGGAGGCGCCCTGCGAGCGCGGCGAATAGATGCCGTCGACGTAGATCGCGACTTCGGGGTCGGCGACTTCGGTATAGGCGCTGTCGTTGCCGATACCGCGCAGGGTCAGCAGGACCGCAGACTGGTCGCCCTGCTGGTTGAACTGGAGCGAGGGGACGAACTTGGCGAGGTCGGTGACGTCCTTGACCTGCTGCCGGTCGAGCTGCGCCTGGCCGAAGGCCGACACCGCGATCGGCGTGGACTGCAAGGTGGTTTCACGGCGCGTCGCAGTGACGATGATGTCACCGTCGGAGGCCTGCGGGGCAGCTGCGGCAGGTCTGGGGGCGGAGGCGTCCTGCGCCAGCGCCGGGGTCATCGCACAAATTGCAGTCGCGAGCGCAGTGCCCGCGACGAGCGCGTACCTCGTCATCATCTCTCTCCCTGAAGCATGGAAACTGCTTTCGTGGGCGCCATACACCAGAGCTTGACATCGATGTCAATCCAGTTTCTGACATCGATGTCAAAGAAGACAAGCGGGCGCTTTCCCGCCATGGCAATGCGCGATAGGATGCCGCAACACATGACTGTCCTGATGGCCGACGCCGAGAATCCCTGCCTGGAAGCGAATCCCGAAAGCGTCGCGAACCGCCTTTTTCGGCTGTCGATCGGCGTGTTCTTCATCGGTGGCTTCCTGACTTCGTCGGTGAGCCTGCTGGTCCCGCAGCTCAAGCTGATCCTGGCGCTCGACTATGCCGAGGCGCTGCTGGTGCAGTTGGCCTTCCATGCCAGCTACCTGCTTTTCGCCCTGCCGATCACGGCGTTCATCGTCGCCGTCGGCTACATGCGGGCCATCACGACGGGGCTGGCGGTCATGGCGGCCGGGTGCCTGTCGCTGGCGATCGCGCAGAACGCGCTGTCCTTTGCCCTGGTGCTGGGGGCGCTGCTGCTGCTCTCGGCCGGGCAGACGTTCCTGCAGATGGCGTCGAACACGGTAGTGACGGTGATCGGGCCCTCGCGCGGTGCGGCGCGGCGTTTGACGCTGCTCCAGGGTTTCAATTCGCTGGGCACGGTGGCGGGACCGATGGTCAGCGCCCCGCTGCTGCTGGCGGACCGGGGTGCGGCGCCGGCAGGCGCTTTTGCGACCACGCTGCCTTTCGCGGGAACGGCAGCGGTGACGACGCTGCTGGCCTTCGCCTATTTCCGGCACCGCGGGCTGCTTTCGCGGCAGAACGAAGCGCAGCGGTTCGTATCGACGCGGCAGATGTTTCGCATCTTCGGGCAAGTCCGTCGCCTGCGCTGGGGAACGCTGGCGATCTTCGTCTATGTCGGAGCGGAAGTCACCATCGGTGCCCTGCTGCCCAGCGTGCTGATGCGGCCCGACCGGCTGGCGGCCAGCCCTGTCGCTGCCGGCCAGCTCGTCAGCCTCTATTGGGGAGGAGCGATGCTGGGGCGCTTCGTGGGTGCCTGGGTGATGACGCGGGTGGACGAGGCCAGGTTGCTTGCCGCCGTTGCCTTCGGCGCGGTCGCGCTGACGCTGGCGGCGATCGTGCTGCCGGGCGTTCCGGGTGCCACCGTGCTCATCGCGGTCGGCCTGTGCAACGCCATCATGTATCCCACCATCTACGCGCTGGCCTTCCCCGAGGACGAGCGCCAGGCGCCCGTGGCTTCGATGTGGCTGTGCATGGCGGTCGTCGGCGGCGCGCTCGTACCGCTGCTGACCGGCGCCGTGGCGGACAGGGCCACGTTGCTGCCGTCGCTGGCCGTGCCCGCGGCCTGCTACCTCATCATTGCCTGCTTCGCATCGCTGTGCGCACGGCAGCCGGAGCGCCGTTCATGAAGATGGTCACGATCAAGGACGTCGCCGCCCGCGCGGGTGTCTCGCCCAAGACGGTGTCGCGGGTCATCAATGGCGAGGACCACGTCCGCTCCGAGATCCGCGAGACCGTGCAGCGCGTCGTCGCCGAACTGAACTACCGCCCGAACGCCTTTGCCCGCAGCCTGTCGAGTTCGCGTTCCTACCTGCTCGGGCTGTTCATCGACGATCCGGTTTCGGGTTATGCCGCCGAAGTCCAGCACGGCGCGCTACTGCGCTGTCGCGAGCGCAGCTATCACCTCGTCGTGGAGCCCGTCGACCTGCAGGGGGCCGGGTGGCAGGACCAGGTCCGCGACAGCATCTCCAGCCTCAGGCTCGACGGGGCGATCATCGCGCCCCCCGTCTGCGACGATGGCGAACTGCTGGCGATCTTCGCCGAAGTCGGCCTGCCACACGTGCTCATCGCTCCTTCTAGCGAGCCCGAAAGCTCGGGCGCGGTGTGGATGGACGATCGCTGCGCGGCGCGCGAGATGACGCAGTACCTGCTGGACCTTGGCCATCGGCACATCGGCTTCATCCAGGGACCGCTCAGCCACAGCGCCTCGTTGCGCCGGGAAGAAGGCTTTCGCGCTGCCCTTGGCGACGCGGGCGTCGCAGTGGACGAATGCGCAGTGCTGCGCGGCGATTTCAGTTTCCGCTCCGGGCTGGAACTGGGCGAGGCGCTGCTGAGCGCGCCGGTGCCGCCTGGCGCGATCTTCGCGTGCAACGACGACATGGCGCTCGGCGTGCTGATTACGGCGATGAAGCGGGGGATCGTCGTCCCGGACCAGCTTTCGATCTGCGGCTTCGACGATGTCGCGTCATCGCGTGCGGCGTGGCCGCAGATCACCACCATCCGCCAGCCCAAGGCGGAAATGGCCGGAGCGGCGGTGGATATACTGACGGACCCGGCGTTTCGCAGGCAGGCTGCCGGCCCTGCCGTCCGCCTGATGCTGCCGCACGAACTGGTCGTGAGAGGCAGTACCGGCCCGGCCGCCTGAGGATCAGCTCTTGGTCGGCGGGAAGTCGGCAGGCTCCCATCCGCCGCCGAGCGCCCGGAACGAGGCGATGGCGGCTTGGGTCGCAGCTACCTGAGCCCGGATGCGGGCGTCACGGGTGGCGAGGAGGCGGCTGTCGGAATCGAGTACCTCGATCAGGCTGACGACGCCGCCCCTGTACGCCGCGAACGAGGCCGCCCGCGCCCTGGCCAGCGAGGTTTCGCCGTTGGCCAGGATGCCTTCCTGCCGACCGCGGTTGGCGAGCGCCGAAAACGCGTCTTCCACGTCCTGCGTGGCGCGCAGGATCGACAGGCGGTAGGCGGCGAGGGCCTCCGCATTGCCGCCTTTCGCCGCGGCGACCTCGGCGTCGATCCGGCCGAAGTCGAAAAGCCGCCAGCGCAGGCCTGCGGCGCCCTGCGCCTGGAGGGCGTTGCCGGTGAACAGGCCTGCGGTTCCCATCGTCGCCGTGCCCAGCAGGCCGGAGAGCGACAGCTTGGGATAATATTCGGCCAGAGCGGCGCCGATGCGCGCGTTGCTGGCGGCCAGCCGCCGTTCGGCGACGATCACGTCGGGCCGTCGGCGCAGCAGGTCGGCCGGGGCGATGTCGCCGCCCAGGCCGGGTCCGGCTGGGACCGGCTTGAGCATCGCCATTTCCGCGCGACAGGTTCCCGGCATGGTGCCGAGCAGGACATCCAGTCCGTTGGTGGCCTGGTCCAGTGCGTTCTGGAGATCGGGCACCGTCGCCGCGACCTGCGACAGCGCGCCTTCCGCCTGCCGCACCTGCAATTCGGCGGCGACGCCCTTGGCGTATTGCAGGCGGATGGTGTCGAGCAGGCGCTGTTGCGTATCGACCTGGCCCCGCGCCACCGCCAGCCGCGCCTGCAGGCCACGGATCAGGACGTAGGTGTCGGCGGTGTCGGCCGCGACGATCAGGCGGGCCGCATAAGTAGCGGCGAGGGCACCCTGGTAGTCGGCGAGCGCCGCTTCGCGCTGCCGGCGCAGGCTGCCGAACAGGTCGACCTCCCAGCTCGCGCCCAGGTTCGCCTCGTATTGCTCGCCGTCGCGGTCGTAGCCCGGCTGGGCGCTGGCGATCCGGCCGATCGGCGTTTCGTTGGACTGGTGGCCTACGCCTGCCTGTCCGCTGATCTGGCCGGAGGGAAGCAGCGCCGCCGTGGCGCTGCCCAATTGCGCGCGAGACTGTTGCGCGCGGGCCGTTGCCTGGGCGAGGTCGAGGTTCTGGGCCAGCGCCCTGTCGATCAGCGACGACATTTGCGGATCGCCGAACGCATCCCACCAACGCGCGAGGTCGACCTGCCGGGTCCCCTGGTTCGGGGGGGCGCCCATGAAAGAGGCAGGTGTCGTCACTTGCGGCCGTTGATAGTCGGGGCCGACCGCGCAGGCGGCGAGGGCAAGCGGTGCGCAGGCGAGGGCGAGGGGGCGAAAGCGCATGGCAGGGGTCCGCAATTGGCATTTGAACTTCAGTGACGAATAATCATATCGGTCACTCGTTGTCAACTTGGCAACGGTGAGGTATCTGGTGTGCCATGACTGAAGATACATTCGATACCCTGGCCGTCGGCCATCGCGGACCCGGCGAGCATGCGATCCGGGAGCAGATCGTCGAGGCCGCGGAAGCGCACTTTTCGCGCTACGGCTACAGCAAGACCACGGTTTCCGACTTGGCCAAGGCGATCGGTTTCTCGAAGGCCTACGTCTACAAGTTCTTCGATTCGAAGCAGGCGATAGGCCAGGCGATCTGCGCCAAGACGCTGGAGGGCCTGCTCGGACAGGCGCGGCAAGCGGTAGCCGATGCCCCTACTGCGACCGAGAAAATGCGAAGCTTTTTCAGCGCCATAGTCTCATCCAGCGCGGAACTCTTCTTCGACGATCAGAAGCTTTACGAAATAGCGACTCACTCGGTCGTCGAACAATGGCCGTCCTGCATGGCCTATTGTTCGGCCCTGGAGCAGATCGTGCGCGAGATCGTGCTGGAGGGGCGCGCCTCGGGAGAATTCGAGCGCAAGACACCGCTCGACGAGACCGCGCGGGCAATCATGAAGGCCATGGAATCCTTCCATAATCCGGTCATGCTCCAGTACAAGCTGGACAGCTTGGACAATGGCCCGACAGAAGTCGTGAGCCTCATCCTGCGCAGCCTGGCGCCATAAAAACTATCATTCACGGTTTGTGACTAGTTGACAATATGGTCACATGAACGACAATGGCGCCCCTGACTTCCTCAGGCAGGACTCGCCATGTCGACCATTTCTCTCTCGTTCCTGACCCGTGCCGCGCCATCAGTTCTGGTGCTTTCCCCGATGCTGCTGCTGGCCTCCTGCGGCCATGCCGATGCTGATCCGCGGACCCAGCCGCCGCTGGTGCGCACCGCCACCGCCGGCGCCGCGCACGAGGATGGCGAGAGTTTCACGGGAGTCATTTCCTCGCGCGTGCAGAGCAACCTCGGCTTTCGCGTCGCCGGCAAGGTCGTGGCCCGGCTGGTCGATACCGGGCAGGTGGTGCGCCGGGGCCAGCCGCTGATGCGGATAGATGCTACCGACTATGTCCTTGCCTCAAGGCAGTCGCAAGGGGCCGTGGCGGCGGCGCGGGCGACCGCGATCCAGACGGCCGCGGACGAAAAGCGCTATCGCGACCTCGTCTCGGCCGGGGCGATTTCCGCATCCGCCTATGGCAAGGTCAAGGCGGATGCCGACGCGGCCCGCGGGCAATTAAGCGCCCTTCAGGCGCAGGCTTCGGTGGCGCGCAACGAGGCGGGCTATGCCCTGCTGCTGGCCGATGCCGACGGCACCGTGGTCGAGACGCTGGCCGAACCGGGGCAGGTGGTGGCCGCAGGGCAGCCCGTCGTGCGCCTGGCGCATGCAGGCGCGCGCGAGGCGGTGGTCGCACTGCCCGAGACACAGCGCCCGGCGGTTGGCTCCACCGCACAGGCCAGGCTGTTTCGCGGTACGACGAGCGTGGCGCGGCTGCGCCAGTTGTCGGATGCCGCCGATCCGCAGACCCGCACGTACGAAGCGCGCTATGTGCTCGACGGTGCGGCCGCAAGCGCGCCGCTGGGGTCGACCGTGACGCTGCAACTGGCAGCGAGCGGCGATGCCCCGGTGGCCCTGGAAGTGCCGCTCGGGGCGCTGCACGACCCCGGCAGCGGGCCGGGCGTCTGGGTGCTCGATAGCAAGGATCGCGTCCACTGGCGTACCGTGAAGGTCGTCGCACTGGGTGCCGAGACCGCCCGCCTCGCCGGCGGCCTGCGCACGGGCGAGCGCTTCGTCTCGCTCGGCGCGCATCTCTTGCGCGAGGGCGAGCAGGTGCGCACCGCAACTCCGGTAGCCGCGCGATGAGCGGCTTCAACCTTTCCGCGCTGGCGGTGCGCGAGCGGGCGATCACGCTGTTCCTCATCGTCACGCTTTCGCTGGCGGGGCTCGTGGCTTTCCTCAGCCTGGGTCGCGCAGAGGACCCGGCTTTCACGGTCAAGGTTCTGACGGTCGTCACCGCCTGGCCTGGTGCCACCGCGCAGGAGATGCAGGACCAGGTCGCCGAGCCGCTCGAAAAGCGCCTCCAGGAACTGGCCTGGTACGATCGGTCGGAGACTTTCACCCGCCCGGGCCTCGCCTTCACCACCCTGACCCTCAAGGACACGACTCCGCCCGAGGCCGTGCCCGACGAGTTCTACCAGGCGCGCAAGAAGCTTTCGGACGAAGCCTCCAAGCTGCCGCGCGGCGTCGTCGGGCCTTTCGTGAACGACGAGTATTCGGACGTCACATTCGCGCTCTATGCGCTCAAGGCAAAGGGCGAACCGCTCAACGTCCTCGCGCGCGAGGCGGAAACGTTGCGCCAACGGCTGCTGCACGTTCCCGGCGTGCGCAAGGTCAATATCATCGGCGAGCGGCCGGAGCGCATCTTCGTGGAGTTCTCGCAAGACCGCCTCGCCACGCTGGGCATCAACCCGCGCGATATCCTGGGGGCCCTCGCCGCGCAGAACCTGGTGACGCCGGCCGGATCGATCGAGGCCAAGGGGCCGCAGGTCGTGGTGCGCCTCGACGGGGCGTTCGACGGGCTCGACGCCATCCGCGCCATCCCGATCGTTGCGCAGGGACGCACGCTGCGGCTATCGGACATCGCGGAGGTCAGGCGCGGCTACGAGGACCCGGCGACGTTCCTGGTTCGGCACGAGGGCGAGCCGGCCCTGCTGCTGGGCGTCGTCAAGCGCGACCGCTGGAACGGGCTGGACCTGGGCAAGGCTCTCGATGCGGAAGTCGGCCGGATCGGCGGGGAACTGCCGCTGGGCCTTTCGCTCACCAAGGTCACGGACCAGTCCGTCAACATTCAGGAGGCGGTCGGCGAGTTCATGCTCAAGTTCTTCGTCGCGCTCGCGGTGGTGATGGCGGTGTGCCTGATCTCGATGGGCTGGCGCGTGGGCATCGTCGTGGCCGCCGCCGTGCCGCTGACGCTGGCCACCGTGTTCGTCATCATGATGGCGACGGGGCGCGAGTTCGACCGCATCACGCTGGGTGCCCTGATTCTCGCGCTTGGGCTGTTGGTGGACGATGCCATCATCGCCATCGAGATGATGGTGGTGAAGATGGAGGAGGGTTTCGACCGGCTGACCGCGGCCACCTATGCCTGGAGCCACACCGCCGCGCCGATGCTGAGCGGGACGCTGGTGACGGTGATCGGCCTCATGCCGGTCGGCTTCGCCAAGTCAAGCGCGGGGGAGTACGCCGGCAACATCTTCTGGATCGTCGGCTTTGCGCTGGTCACCTCGTGGATCGTCGCGGTGGCCTTCACGCCGTACCTCGGCGTCAAGCTTCTGCCCGAGATCGAGCGGGTGAAGGGCGGTCACGAGGCGATCTACGATACACCGCGCTACAACCGTCTGCGCCGTATTCTGGCGGGCGTGATCCGGCGAAAATGGACGGTCGCCGGCGCGGTGGTGGCGGCATTCGTCATCGCCGTGTTCGCCATGGGCGCGGTCAAGCAGCAGTTCTTCCCGACGTCCGACCGGCCCGAAGTGCTCGTGGAGGTGCAGATGCCCGAGGGCACCAGCATCGAGCAGACCAGCGCCGCAACCGCCAAGGTCGAGGCGTGGCTGAAGAAGCAGCCCGAGGCGCAGATCGTCACGGCCTATGTCGGGCAGGGCGCGCCGCGCTTCTTCCTTGCGATGGCGCCCGAGCTTCCCGACCCGTCGTTCGCCAAGATCGTGATCCGCACCCCCGACGAGGCCGCGCGCGAGGCGCTCAAGCTGCGGGTGCGGCGGGTGGTGGCCGATGGCCTGGCGCCCGAGGCGCGGGTGCGCGCGACGCAACTGGTGTTCGGCCCCTATTCGCCGTTCCCGGTCGCCTTCCGCGTCAACGGCCCGGACGAGGCGAAGGTGCGCAGGATCGCCGAGGACGTGCGCCGGGTCATGCTGGCCAGCCCCGACATGCGACAGGTCAACAGCGACTGGGGCGAGCGGGTACCGACGATGCACTTCGTCCTCGATCAGGACCGGCTGCGCGCCATCGGCCTCACGTCGCAGGCGGCGGCGGAGCAATTGCAGTTCCTGCTGACCGGATCGACCGTCAGCCAGATGCGCGAGGATATCCGCACCGTCGACGTCGTCGCCCGCAGCAGCGGTGCCGAACGGCTCGATCCCGCGCGCATCGGCGGCTTCACGCTGATCGGCGAACAAGGGCAGCACGTTCCGGTCGCCCAACTCGGCCGGATGGAAGTGCGCATGGAAGACCCGATCCTGCGCCGCCGCGACCGCGTTCCCACGATAACCGTGCGCGGCGACATCGCCGAAGGGCTGCAGCCGCCCGAAGTGTCGATGGCGATGGACAAGGCGCTGGCCCCGCTCAGGTCCGGACTGCCCGCCGGCTATCACATCGACACGGCAGGCGCGATCGAGGAGGCGGGCAAGGCCAATGCCGCGCTGGCGGCGGTCTTTCCGATCATGATCGCGCTGATGCTGACGGTCATCATCTTCCAGGTCCGCAGCTTCTCGGCGATGGCGATGGTGGTGGCGACCGCGCCGCTGGGGCTGGTGGGCGTGGTCCCGACGTTGCTGCTGTTCGGCCAACCGTTCGGGTTCAATTCGATCCTGGGACTGATCGGTCTCGCCGGTATCCTGATGCGCAACACGCTGATCCTGATCGGGCAGATCCACGGCAACGAAGCGGACGGCCTCGATCCCTACAACGCCGTGGTGGAAGCCACCGTGCAACGCGCAAGGCCGGTGATCCTGACGGCGCTGGCGGCGATCCTGGCTTTCATCCCGCTCACCACCTCGGTATTCTGGGGTTCGCTGGCCTACACGCTGATCGGGGGCACGCTGGGCGGGACGGTGCTGACGCTGATCTTCCTGCCGGCGCTCTATGCCATCTGGTTCCGCATCCGCCCCGATGGCCGGCACGGGCATCCCGGGCAGGCCGATGCTCCGATGGTGGACAGGACAGTGCCGCAGCCCGCGTGAAGCGCGGGGTTCGCGAGGAAGGCAGGGGGAGGGCTATACGGCCGCTCCTGCCTTCCGCGCCGCCTCGAAAAGGCCTTCGAGTTCGTCGGTGCGGCGCACGTCGGCGAACATGATGCAGACGTTGAGGAGCGCGGCGTTATGCTCCTCGTCGGTCACGGTGGCGGTTGCATCGCTCAGGAACACGACCTTGTAGCCCATCATGTTGGCATCGCGCGCGGTGCTTTCGCAGCAGCAGTTGGTGAGCGTGCCCGCGATAACCAGGGTATCGATGCCGGTGCCTTCCAGCGCCGATTTCAGCCCCTGGGCAGGGCACATGAACGCACTGTAGCGGTACTTGTCGACCACCGGGTCGCCGTCCCGCACGTCCATCGCGGGATGGATCGCATGGGAAGGCGTGCCCGCGCGCATGACCTCGACGGCGGTGCGGACCGTGGTGTCGGTCATGTCGTATTGCCAGGCCGGCATCGCCAGGGGCGGCTCCGCGCTGGTCGTCTGGCGGGTCCAGTAGACCTTGCCGCCGGCCGCGCGCACCACGTGTGCGGCGCGGTTGACCTTGTCGGCGATGTCCAGCGCCTGCGGATTGCCGAAGACTTCGCCCGGTTCCATGAAGACGGTCTGCATGTCGATTGCGACGAGCGCGGTGCGAGCGCCGTCCAGGGCGGGGAAGTCGTTGTGGATGCGCCCGCGGACGACGGCCCAGTCGGGCAGTTCGATCGAGTGAACCATGTCAGAAGTCGACCGAGACCGAACCCATCACCTGGCGCGGCGGGATGTATTCGACGCTGGTGGTGCCCGAACCGTAGGGGTCGGAGAAGCGCGAGGCGATGCCGGCCTTGTTGGTGATGTTCTGCGCGCGCAGGCCCAGGCGCCAGGGCTTGTCTTCCGGCGTGTAGCTGATCGAGGCGTTGAAGATCGTGTACGACGGCACCTTGTCGAGGAAGCTGTCGGCGAAGACGCGGTAGTTGTAGCTGCCGCGGTAGGCCATCTCGCCGCGAACGGCCAGTTCGGCGCCGGGCAGGAAGGCGGTGTAGGTGGCCGAGAACGATCCTTGCGTGGTGGGCATCTTGGGCAGGCGCTTGCCGTTGACGTTCTCGCGCGCGTCGTCGACGGCCTGCTCGATCCGGGCATCGTAGTAGTATCCGGCGGGGTAGCCCAGTTCGGCGAACGTGGCGGCGCGGACCTGCGCAGCGGTCTGCGCGTCGATGGTCAGGAAGTCCGAGGTGAACTTGCCCTTCCCCCACGAGAACGTGCCGTCGAACCGCAGGCTGGGCGAGACGACGAAGGTGCCTTCGGCCTCGGCGCCCCAGACTTCGGCCTTGGGGATGTTGTCGGTGCCGCCGGCGAAGGGCACGGGGTCCTCGGCGGTGAACTGGAAGTTCTTGTACCAGTAGTAGTAGCCCGCCACGTTCAGCCGCACGCGCTTGTCGAAGAATTCGTTCTTGGAGCCGATCTCCAGCGCCTTCACCGTCTCCTTCTTGAAGCTCTGCGGCACGTACTGCGGCCCGGACGAGAAGCTGCCCGGGGCGAAGGGCAGGTCGGAGACGAAGCTGACGCCGGTCGGCTTGTAGCCGGTGGAGCCGGTCAGGTAGACCGAGTTGGCGGGGGTCAGCTTGTACTCCGCGCTCAGCTTTCCGGTGATGGCGTCGCTCTTGGCCGAGCGCGGCGGCACGACGTAGAAGAACTGGTAGGGCTGGGCCGAGACCTTGTCCCAGCTGTAGCGCAGGCCCGCCGTCACCGCGAGCGCTTCGGAGGCGTGGAAGGTGGCCTGGCCATAGGCCGCCCAGGAGGTGTGCTGGTAGGGGCTGTCGGTCTGGAATTTGACCCCGGTCCCGTCGGGCAGGACCACCGCGGCGATCGAAGGCGCGGACAGTTCGAGGATGTCCTGCAGCGCCCGTTGGCGCAAATAGAACCCGCCTACCGTCCACTCCAGCGCCGAAGTGTTCTGCGAGCTGAGGGTGAGTTCCTCGGTGAAGGTCTTGCTGCGGTCGTGCCAGCGCACGAGGTGGTCGAAGATCGCCGGGTTCGACGTGCGGTCGGATTCCGACTGCTGGTTCTTGTTCATGTACTGGTAGGCGCTGACCGACTTCAGCACCATCGTGTCGTTCAGCTCCTGCGAGAGCGTGAGCGAGACCATCCGGGTGTCGAGTTCGTACGTGGCCGGGTAGTCCTGGTCGACGTGGCGCTTGCCGGGCGTGGTGTCGGTGATGAGCTTCTGCACGGCGCCGGCATGGTCGGCATGGAAGGCCGAGGCTTCGAGCAGCGCGCTGAAAGTGGAATTGGGCTGCCACAGCAGCGAGGCGCGTCCGGCGAGATTGTTCTCGTCCTCCAGCTCGTACTTGTCGACGTTGGGCACGCTGACCGAATAGCCGTAGCCGTCGTGGCGCAGGTACTGTCCGGCGAAGCGTGCGGCGAGCGTAGGCCCGAGTGGCACGTTCACCGCACCGTCGGCCTTGACGTAGTTGTAGTTGCCGTAGGACGCCGAGGCATTGCCGCTGGAATCGCCGATCACCGGCTTCTTTGTGATGACGTTGATCGCGCCGCCGGTGGATGTCTCGCCGAAGACGGTGCCCTGGGGGCCGCGCAGGACCTCGATCCGGTCGACGTCGATCAGGTCCTGCCCCAGCGACATGGTGTGGGCGATGTAGACGCCGTTGATGTGGAAGGCGACGCCCGGCTGCGAATTGGGATTCGAGCTGGTCTCGTAGCCGATCCCGCGGATCGTCACGACGCGCTCGGCGCCCTGGTTGCGCGCGATGCTGAGGCCCGGGACGTAGCCGTCGAGGTCGTCGAGCCGGTTGGTGTTGCGCTCACGCAGCACGGTGGAATCGATCGCGGTGATGGCGATCGGAATGTCCTGCAGGCGCGTGTCGCGCTTCTCGCCGGTGACGATGATGTCGCCCAGCTGCGCGCCGTCGGCCGCATCCGCCTCTGCGGCGCTGGCCGGCACGGCAGTCGCCGCGATCGCCCAGAGCGACGTCGCGATGGCGAGCCGGGCCACGCGGCTGGGGAATGTCTTGGCTTGCATGAGGATCTCCCTGTTGTCTGGTTGAGATCCGCTCCCGTCGTTTCTTTTCTTGCTTCATCCCGCGCACAGCGCCTCACCGTGCGATGATCTGCCCGTTTCAGGCCGTACTTAATCGTGCATTAAATTATGCAATATGCAATGCAAATTATGGTCAGATTCGGATCTGGCGCGAAACCCGGTTTCCCACCGTCATGTCGGTCTGCCGATTATGCTTCCATACCCGCCATGTAGCCGCAATGCCGTGATGCCGGGGCAACGAAGACAGGGCGCTCATTGACAAGTCGGCCGGAAGCGAGCGGGCCGGACAAGCCACCTTCTCCCGATCGACGGTGGAGCCCGCTGCTCCGGTTCTTGGCGCCGCGTGCGGGTGGCAGGATGGCGAGTTCCGGTTGCGCGGCGAACGGCTCGATCGTCCCGGCCCCCTGCCGGCATTTTCGTCGAGAACTGGGATGCTTGCATCGGGCCGATGCACGGAAAGCGCTGGGCACCCGGCGGGCACCGAAGGTCCGAGCCGGCGCGTCGGCATGACGGTTTCTTTGCGTATGATGCCCCGCCACTTGATCGCGAGCGCACGCGGTAACTTGAGGCTTGCGTCGCGCCTGGAATCGCAGAAGCTAACGATGCACAGTGCGACGAGGCCGGAATTTCGTCGTTGCCCGGACAAGGGCGTCAGGGCACATGACAGATCGACCACATGGAAAATAACCATGCGATTCAAGTAATAAGAAACAGGGAAGCAGTGCAGGCCGGCCGCGATGGCGCACAACGTCATTGCGGCACGGGATAGCGGGGGCGCCGATTTGCAGGCGCCCGTGCCATGCCGGGTGATACATCCGGGATGAGGATCTCCAGAATCTGAAGGGCGGTGGGAAACGCGCGCATCCCTTGTGGTGCGCCTCCAACGATGGGGGGTTATTGTGATCACGAGAGCTCGATTAATCAAATCCACGGGTGTCTCCGTCCTGGCGCTTCTCGCCGCGACTTCTCCCGTCCAGGCATGGGCCGAGGTTGCGGCCGAGGTTGCGGCTGAAACGGCGGCCGACGAGGCGCCGGGGAGCGCTGCGGACGCTTCGGCGGGTGGTTCGGGCCCGGGGCTGGAAGAAATCGTCGTGTCAGCCGAGCGCACCAACGTCACGTTGCAGAAGGCCTCGCTTTCGGTTTCCGCCGTCACCGACGACACCCTCACGAAAGCCAACATCACCGAGATCACCGGCCTCAACGGAAGCGTGCCGGGGCTCGTCGTCGCCAAGAGCGGTGGCGGCGAGCGCATGATCTCGATCCGCGGCATCGGTTCCGAAACGCCCGAGAACCCGAATACCCAGCCGGGTGTCTCGTTCCACGTAGACGGCGTCTATATCTTCAACTCGATCGCCGCCAACGCCGCCTTCATCGACGTGGCGCAAGTCGAAGTCCTGCGCGGTCCGCAAGGCACCATGTACGGCCAGGGTTCGACCGGGGGCACCATCAACGTCGTGTCCAAGCAGCCCGAGCCGGGCGTGCTGTCGGGATCGGCCAACGTGGGCTACGGCAACTACGACCTGCTCAAGGCCGATGCCGCGCTCAACGTGCCGATCGGAGAGACCCTGGCGGTACGCGCCGCGGTCCAGCGCTACCGCCACGACGGCTATGCCAAGGCCACCAGCGTGGCCGGTGATCCCGACTATGAACTGGACGACGCCAACGAGTGGGGCGGCAAGGTCGCCGTCAAGTGGCAGCCCAACGACCGCGTCTCGGTGCTGCTGAGCACGATCCAGTACAAGGGCGACAACAACGCCTCCGCGCAGAAGAACATCCTCGATCCCGAGCCCGATGCACGCATCCTGACCCAGGACTATCCGGGCAAGACCTATATCCGCACCCAGCTTTACTACGGCGTCGTCAAGTTCGACATGGGCGGGGCGACGTTCAGCTCGATCACCAGCTACCAGAAGCTGCACAGCAAGCTGTCGTGGGACGGCGATGGGCTCAACACCGATCTGTTCTTCGCGCTTACCGACGGCATTAGCCCCGGTGCCGGCGTGCGCTACGACCACATCGCCACCTGGGAGCAGAACACCACTTCGTGGACCCAGGAATACAACCTGGCATCGGACAACGAAGGACCGTTCCGCTGGATTGTCGGCGGCGTGTATCTGCGCTCCAAGAACAAGAACTACATCAACGAATACCGGTCCGACGAAGGTGCCGGGCTCGATCCGGCCCTCCCCGTAGACGCCGCCTACGACAATCCGCTCGTCTCCGCCCTGACCTATGCCGAACTCTCTGCGGTGACGCGCGAAGCCTATGCCGGCTATGCGCAGGCCAGTCTCGACCTCACCGACAAACTGACGGTCACGGCCGGCCTGCGCTACAACCACGACAAGTACAGCGGGGTCAGCGACAGCCTGTCGAACGGCGGCACCGGCAGCAATGCGGGCGCCTATCTCCAGCCTACACCGACGGTGGGCACCAGCACCAAACGCGTCACCGGCAAGTTCGCGCTGGACTACGACCTGACGCCGCAGAACATGGTCTATGCCAGCTTCACGCGCGGCTTCAAGCCGGGCGGCATCAACGGCTCGGCGTCGCAGAACGGCTCGTTCAAGCTCCTCGGGTGGGAGGACGGCGTCAAGCCGACGTTCAAGCCGGAAACCCTCGATTCGATCGAAATCGGCTCGAAGAACCGATTCTTCGGCGACACACTGCAGATCAACGCCTCGGCCTTCTACTACTTCTACAAGAACCTGCAATTCCTCGAGGAAGATCCGATCCTGTTCGCCGATGGCATCAGCAACGGTCCCAAGGCGGAAGTCTATGGTGCCGAACTGGAGATGGACTGGAAGGCGACCTCGCACTTGCGCTTCGAAGGGTCGCTCTCGCTTCTCCATGGCGAGTTCACCAGCGATTACATGGCCCTCGATCCGACTGCGGCGGACGCAGCGCAAGTCGCCGCAGGCTATGCAGGCGTTGGCGGGTTCTATCAGAACTTCTTTTCCGCGGCGCTGGCCCGCCGGGCGGCCCGCGAGAACATCAACGGGAACAAGATCCCCAAGATGCCGTCGGTGCAGGGCTCGGCGGCGGTTACGTGGACGGGCGAGGTCGGCCCCGGCGAATTCACCGCCCGCGCGCAGTACATCTACCGCGGCAAGTTCAACTCGCGGGTGTTCGCAAGCCCGGTACAGGACGATACGCCGGACTACTCGCAGGTGAATCTCTTCGCGAACTACGATTTCGCCGATACCGGCTTCCACGCCTCGGTGACGGTCACCAACGTGTTCAACAAGGACGGCGTCAACTCACGCTTCACCGACCCCTATGGCAGCGGACAGATTTCCGATACCTTCATCCCGCCACGCCAGGCGATCTTCTCGGTCGGCTACAACTTCTGACGATTGCCGGGGTGCCCTCACGCCCCTGCATCGACGGGAAGGCCGCCGCCCTTGGGGCGGCGGCCGGATCATCCGTGCCACGGCTCCCCGGTATCAGAGGCTGGCCGTACCAGCCCGAGTTGAAGAAGCCGACGTTACGGAAGTACGGGTTGTATGAGAATGTCCGTGGCGTCGACCCTGGCGCCGACATTCGGGGAAGGCTCGGGACGGACCAGCAGGTCGATCAGGACGTAGCTGCCCTGGGAAACGTGGCCGGTGGCCATGGCGGGCTGGCCGTTGTGCCGGAACGCGCCGGTCGGGACAGGCATGGCGCGGTAGATGCGGCTTTGCCGGGTGCCGCCGACGGTCAGGTCGCCGATCTTGTACGTCGTGCTGAGTTTCGCCAGTCCCAGCGGGGTATCCGGCGAGAAGCGCGGGCCGTCGGAGTTCATGCTGTGCACATAAGTATGCTTCCCGCAATGCGCCAGTCAGGGTCGACCGAGCCGGCGATTTCCAGCCCCGCTTCCAGGTCTCGACGCCGCTGATCGCTTTGTAGAGGGGGGCGCGCCGTCTCCGCTCTTGGTCTGCCGCCGCGGCGCGCCGGGGCTGGTTGTCGTATCGGGTGTCCGCATGATGGTGTCGCCATCGGTTTATCGGCCGCTGAAGATGACCTGACCCCTCGAACGGATTGAGGGGCGCCGCTCCGTAGAGGCTGGTCTGCAGGGTGCGGTCGGTGTTGGAAGGGCAAGCCGCGATCGACGGTGGTCGGCCGGGGAGCACGGCATAGGTGGGGCTGGCGAGGCGGAACGTGGAGAGCCT
>NZ_CP171149.1:1075000-1787163 GCF_044813085.1 Novosphingobium sp. BL-52-GroH
CGGCTCATGGCTTTGAGCGAGCTGAGAGACCGCATCGCGGCTCGCGCGTGCTTGACCTAGCGCCGTCTCGACATCCTCCAGGCCAAGCTGGAGCTGGTCAGGATCGAGCTGCTCGGAACGGGGGCCGAAACGGTGGCGCATGAAGGCGTCGATAATCGCCTGTAGCCGCTCGATCTCGGCATCGGCCTCACCTTTGGCGAGGGTCAGCTCAGCGACCTGGGCCTCCTTGGCGACCTGCACCTCGGCAAGCATCCGGGACTGCTCGAGGACCAACGCACGTAGCGTGGCAACGTCCTCGGGTAGGTCGGCTTCGGTGAGCATGAAGGCAGTGAATCAGTAGGCGAAAGCCCCGTCAACCGGCAATCTGCGGCGCCTGCGGCCGGCGCCCACCATGTACGCGGCGCCAGTCCAAACCTTCCAGCAAAGCGCCGAGTTGGGCCGCCGTCACACGCATCACGCCGTCCTGTATCCCAGGCCAACGAAAGCCGCCCTGCTCGAGCTTCTTCGCCATCAGGCACAGACCAGTGCCGTCCCACCAGATCAGCTTGATTCGGTCGCTTCGCTTCGCCCGGAAGACGTAGATGACCCCGGAAAAGGGGTCGCCGCCGTACTCGGCCCCGACGAGTGCAGCCAGAGCATCCGGCCCTTTGCGAAAATCCACTGGCCGCGTTGCGATCATGACGCGGGCGCCAACACCAGGTCCGATCATCGCGTAGCCTTGAGCGCTTCGATCACCGCGGCGATCAGCCCTTTATCGGTACCGCGGGCAATCCTCACCGCCACACCATCTATCTCCAGCTCCACCGCGCTCGGAGACGATCGGCGCTGACGCCGCGGACGCTTGGCAACGGCAGGCACCTCGCTTGGCGGCGACGGTTCTATCACTGCGGGAACGAAGAGAGATGCGGGCGCCGGGGCAACAGGAAGCGCGAACCCTTGGGCTTCCATCTGCTTGCGCAGTTCGCGGCGCCAGGTGAAAAGCTGCGAGGGGATCATGCCGTGCCGCCGAGCAACGGCGCTGACGGACTCTTGGCCGGAATAGCTCTCCGCGACGATCGAGACCTTGAGCTCGGGTGGCCAGTCCCGACGCTTCCCCGCGCCGGTGAAGACCTCGAACCGCTGAACCTCGCTAGTGCCAGCATCGTCACATGACATCGTCATAGCACTAAAGACCTCCGCCTGATCAAAGGCGGTGAAACTCGGCGATGCGCCTCACACCCGCAAGGTGGGGCTCAGGCTTCGCTTACACATTTGTGAACAGCACCGCGTCCGAATGGCGGGTTTTGAGGACCGGCTTGCCGGCGCCTGACGACCGGAAGGGGTGGTGGGTTCAACGGGTGGAGGCAACACAAGCTTGAAAACGCTCGGCGGGCGTTTGGTATTCGAGCGTTTTCCTTGGTCGTTCGTTGAGTTGCCGGGCAATGGCACTCAGCTCGGCCTGGCTGTATAGCGACAGATCGGTTCCTCTGGGAAAATACTGTCGCAGCAGAGGGTTGGTGTTCTCGTTAGAGCCTCGCTGCCAAGGCGATTGCGGATCGCAGAAATAGACATCGACATCAGTAGCCAGCGAGAGGCGCGGATGATCGGCCAGTTCCTTGCCGCGGTCCCACGTAAGCGACTTGTAGAGTTCGCGCGGCAGGCGCCGCGTCTGTCTGATCAGTGCCGACACGACGCTCCTTGTGTCCTTGTTGGCGACCTTGACCAGCATCACATAGCGCGAATGCCGTTCGACCAGCGTCGCGATGTAGCTGTTCTTCTTGCCTCCGATCAGATCGCCTTCCCAATGGCCGGGAATGGCGCGGTCCTCGACCGAGGCGGGGCGTTCGCTGATCGACACGACATCCTTGATCTGGCCATGTCCGTTGCGCTTGAGGCTGGCGTGCCGGGACCGGCGGATGGTGAGCCGGGCGCGCAGATGGTCCAGCAGCTCCTTCTTCAGAACCCCCGCGCCTGTATGTACAGGCTCCTGTAGATGGTCTCGTGCGACACCTGCCTATGCGGCTCCTCAGGAAAGCTGCGCCTGAGCCACCCCGCGATCTGTTCCGGTGACCATTTGCGGCGCAGCTTGGCCGATACTGCCCGGGCCAGTGGCGGCGAGCAAGCCAGCTTGCAGAGCTTGGGCCGCAAAGCACGGTCCCACGCCGCCTGATCGGATGCGGTTGCCCGATACATCCGCGTGCCGTCATAATAGAACAGATGGCCGCCGGGATAGTTCTTGTAGGTCACCACATCGCGATAGCGCGCGGCTAGGCCAAAGTGGCTCGCGTCAACCTGGGCCGCAAAAAAGGGGTGGCGAGGTCGTAATAGCCGCCCGCCCAGAAGATCCGCAGCCGCGGATTTTCCCGCGCCGCTTCGCCCAAGTGATCGCCGACGATTGAAGATTTCATGCTCGGCAGATTGCCCGGTCCGCTAAAGCGCGGGGTATTGCTCCAGTCGAACGAGCCGTCGGGGATGTTATCGGCGCTTATCCGGAAGCCGTCTGTACTCTTGAGGTGCAGTTCGGCGGAGAGATAGTCGAGATAGGCTGCGCGGTAGGCCCCGTTGCCGTTCGCCCAGGACGGATCGTAATTGGGCTCATTGCCATTGGCATCGACTCCCCGCCCCTGGTGGTCGCATCGAAGCGGCCGGTCATCAGACCCTGATCGCGGACGATCTCCTTGCGGAACTGAAAGGGGGAGACGCGCAGGTTCGCCTTCAATGAAGTCCGCCGGTAGACCGGTCAGCGTGCTCATCTGCGCGACGATCTCAGCACGCGCCAGCTGGCAGCGCGTCGCCCTGCATCAGCGCGGCGGCATAGCTGTTGCGGGTGAAGGTACGAGCCTTCTCGGCCCAGGCCGCCGGCGCCTGGCCTTGGCCCGACTTACCCAGCGCCTGCGCGCTCATCGCGAACGTCGGCAGGGGGCCGATATACCATTCGTCAGGCCCCTTGCCGCTCGACGGAAAGTTGAGCGCAAGCCGCGACGTATCCATGATCGTCGACATGGCGACCACGCCGGTCAATTCGATGAAGTCCTGCTGCAGCAGGCTGGCGAGCATGGCGTCGCGGATGCCGCTGTATGATTCGCCGATCAAAAATTTGGGGCTGTTCCAGCGGCCGGCGATGCCGAGATGGCGCTCTATGAAGCGCTTATAGGTCATCGCGTCCTTATCGACGCCGTGCAGCGCACCCTAAAAGGCGCCAACCACGCCGATTTCAGCGGCAATGCTGGCGGCTTCAGACGGCAGGGTCCCGACCAGCAGATCCGGACCGCGGGCCAGTTCGGCAAATTCCTTGCTGCAGACCGGGGTGGAATCTGCCGGATGGGAGAAAAAAATTACCCAGTGGCCGCGCAAGGCGGTAATTTAGAAATCAAAGGAGAGTCGCATGCTCGACGCCGCACTCGACAGGGCCGCCGCGCAGGTCAACGCCGCGCGTGAAGGCATGGTTGTCATAAAGGCGTTTTTCGATGTGCCGACCTTTACAATCACCTACGTCGTGCATGATCCGCAGACTCGCCGGGCAGCCATCATCGACAGCGTGCTCACATATGATCCGGCGTCGGGGCGGACCGCGTTGAGCGCCGTTGACCCAGTCATCGCCTATGTGGCTGAGCAGGGGTTGGTCGTTGATTGGCATCTGGAAACCCACGCCCATGCCGACCATCTGTCGGCAGCGCCGCACCTTCAGCAAGAGCTCGGCGGCGAGATCGCCATCGGCGCACATATCTGCGAGGTCCAGCAGACCTTCGGCAAGCTCTTCAACGCCGGCACCGAATTCGCGCGCGACGGCTCCGATTTCGATCATCTCTGGGCCGATGGCGACACATTCCAGATCGGCAACCTGTCGGTTACCGTGCTGCATGTGCCAGGCCACACGCCGGCCTGCATCGCCTATGTGATCGGCGACGCGGTCTTCGTCGGCGATACCATGTTCATGCCCGACTACGGCACGGCGCGCGCCGACTTTCCGGGCGGCAATGCCCGCACGCTATTCCGCTCGCTGCGCCGTCTTCTCGAGCTGCCGCCCGAGACACGCCTCTTCATGTGCCACGATTATTTGCCTGAAGGCCGCGATCATTACGTCTGGGAGACGACTGTAGCCGCGCAGCGCCGAGCGAATGTTCATGCCCACA
The DNA here is from genome assembly GCF_044813085.1 of Novosphingobium sp. BL-52-GroH. Lineage (NCBI taxonomy): Bacteria > Pseudomonadati > Pseudomonadota > Alphaproteobacteria > Sphingomonadales > Sphingomonadaceae > Novosphingobium > Novosphingobium sp. BL-52-GroH. The sequence goes on from NZ_CP171149.1 coordinate 1,079,113, forward strand.
ACGGGATCAGCGAGGACGCATTCGCCGCCATGCGAGAAGCCCGCGATCGCACACTGCCCATGCCGCGCCTGATCCTGCCTTCCGTCCAGGTCAATATGCGCGCCGGACACCTGCCGCCCGCCGAGGGCAACGGCGTCGTCTACCTCAAAATCCCGGTAAACCAGCTATGATCGCCGGCACTTTTCCCCATGCCCAGGCCGGCGCGGGCCTGATCGGCGGGCTCATGATCGGTCTTGCTGCAGCCATCATGCTGCTCGGCCTAGGCCGGATCGCAGGGGTCAGCGGGCTGGCCGCCCGCGCCGCCGGGCTCTCCCATAGCGGCGCGTACGGGATCGCAGCTGCCTTCGTCCTGGGCCTGCCGCTCGGCGCTTTCATCGTCGCCACGTTGGCAGGAGGCATCCCTGCGACCTTCCCGGCGCCGTCTCTGCTCGTCGTCGCCGGCGTGATCGTCGGGTTCGGCACGAGGCTGGGCTCGGGGTGCACCAGCGGGCACGGCGTATGCGGGGTGTCGCGCTTGTCACGACGCTCCATCCTGGCGACGGGCCTGTTCATGGCGAGCGGCTTTGCGACGGTGGCCGTGATGCGCTTTGCGGGAGCGCTGTGATGCGGATCGTCATCGCCTTGTTGTCGGGCGTCCTGTTCGGAGCCGGACTTGCGATTTCCGGTATGGCCGATCCGGCGCGGGTTCGCGCGTTCCTTGATCTTTTCGGACACTGGGATCCCACCCTGGCCTTTGTGATGGGAGGCGCGATCGTTCCCATGGCACTCGCATGGCTGGTCCAGCGGCGTCTCGGGAAGCCGTTTGCGGACGCGGCCTTCAACCTGCCCGAAACGCGCAGTCTCGACGGCAAGCTTGCGGTCGGCGCGGTATTGTTCGGCATCGGGTGGGGGCTGGGCGGTCTGTGCCCGGGTCCTGCCATCGCCAGTCTCGCGCTTGCCCCCTTGCAGGTCGCGCCCTTCGTGCTGGCCATGCTCGGCGGCATGGCGCTGCACCGTTTCACGAACCGCTAGCCCTGCGATCCCGCGATGCCGGCAAGGAGCTGGGGGCTTGCTGGCTGAACTGGAAGACCGAAGGCGCCCTCAGGACCAGGTCGTTACCTATGCCGGGCGCCTGGGCATCGCGCTGCTCGCGGTGATCGGCGCGGTCAGTCTCGCTACGCTAACGCTGGAGGCCAGTTACCAGACCCGCTGGCTGAGCTGGCCGGGCATCCTCGGCATCGCGCTGCTACCACTCGTCACGGTCATCGTCACAGCCCTGCTCTATCGCAGTCTTTCGCGCCGCAGGGATGTACAGCCGTTCTTCTGGGCGCTTGCCCTTTTCGGTCTGTACCTCCTCGGCCTCGGCTTCTCGATCTGGCCCTACGTGACTCCGGCCCGGGTCACCATCTGGGAAGCGGCAGTGCCCTATCGCAGCCAGTTGTTCATGCTTGTCGGCCGCGGTGTGCTGGTGCCGGTAATCCTGGCTTACACCGCTTGGGCCTATTGGGGTGTTTCGCGGGAAGGTCGGCAGCGAGGGCTATCACTGATGCGCGAGAGCCTTGCCAGATTAGGCTGGTTTTTCGGGATCTGGGCACCAGCGTTGCAGCGCTGGGATTGCTATCAGTTATCCTGCGCCGATGGTTGTCATAACCTTGACCCAAGCTCTCGGAGCGTAATGCCCATTATCTGCGTCCCGGCCGCCACCTCGCTCTTGACAGTAGCGGCCGTCGCCTCGCATGCGGAGACGTGCGACGCTTAGGGACCCAGACGCTGCGATCCTTCGTTATCCGGCAGCGCCAGCGGCTCCGGGAAAGCGAGATCGCTTTCATCCTGTTGGCGTTAGCGGCGGGTTTGGCAGCCGGGTCGGTCACCAATCTTCTGGGCTACGCCGCCCACGCGATGCAGCGCCTTTTCTACGGGCTGAGTTCCAATCGCTTGAGCGCCCTTGGCGAAATTCACCACCCCTGGCGGCTCCTCGCACTTCCCTTGGGCGGGCTAGGCCTGGTGATGTTCAACCGGTTGTTGCGCAAACGCCAGCGTGCGCCGATCGACGTCGTCGAGGCGAATGCGCTGCACAGCGGACGTATCCCCTTTCTCGACAACCTTGTGATCAGCGCGCAGACCTTGATATCCAACGGTGCGGGAGCGTCGGTGGGTCTGGAAGCGGCTTATGCGCAAATGGGGGGCGGGATCGCCTCTCAACTGGGCAAATGGTTCAAATTGCGCCGCGCCGACATGCGCACGCTGGTCGGCGCGGGGGCCGGCGCGGCCGTGGGAGCGGCATTCGGCGCACCATTGGCCGGCGCATTCTACGCATTCGAGATCGTCATCGGCGCCTACACGCCGGCATCGGTCGCCCCGGTCGTAGCCGCTGCACTAGGTGCGGCATTCGTCACCCGCCTTCTGGGCATCCAGCCCTATCTGATTGCTTCGAGCGCCGACCGGGTTCTGGGCGTCGGCGACTATGTCCTTTACATCGTCCTCGGCCTTATTTGCGCCCTCGTCGGCATCGGACTGATGCGCCTAGTCACCTTCGCGGAAGGGCAGGCGCAGCGCATGAAACGATTGGTGCGGTGGAAGCCGGTGGTCGGCGGTTTGCTTTTGATGCCATTGGCGATGATTTCACCGCAGACGCTATCGTCCGGGCACGGCGCGATGCACCTCAACCTCGCGCTGCCCCCTGCCTTGCATGTGCTGCTCATCGTCCTCGTTTTGAAGATAGCGGCCTCGGCGATTTCCATCAGCTTCGGATTTCGCGGCGGACTGTTCTTCGCATCACTTTTCCTCGGATCGCTGGTGGGGCTTATATATGCGACCGGATTGGCGATGCTGCCGTTCGGTGTTGCGCTCGATCTGAACGATGCTGCTTTGGTCGGAATGAGCGCGCTTGCCGTGACGGTAGTTGGCGGACCGATGACCCTGGCGATGCTGATGCTGGAGACGACCCACGATTTCGCGCTGATGGGCGTCGTCCTGGCGGCGTCACTCGTCTCTGGCACTTTTACGCGCGAGACGTTCGGTTATTCCTTCTCCACATGGCGGCTGCACGTCCGCGGTTCGATCATCCGCAGCCCGCGAGATATCGGTTGGATGCTCAGCCTGACCGCAGGACGTCTTATGCGCAAGGACTGGACAAGCGTATCGGCCGACGCTTCCGTGCGCGAGTTTCGACACAGCATTCCTCTGGGCTCGACTGCCAAAGCCGTGCTGCTCGACAGCCAGGGACATTACGCCGGTGTGGTCGCGACCGCAAAGGCTTACGACCCTCAGCTTGATCCCGACACCCCGGTGGCCGCGTTGGCAGTTCTGACCACGAACGTGCTGGCACCTACAACGGACATCCGTGCGACCCTCAAGGCGTTCGACCTTGCCGCGGCGGACGAACTAGCGGTCGTGGACGGCGTCGGGCGGGTCGTCGGGGTAGTGACGGAACGGCACGCACGCCGGCGCTATTTCGAGGAGATCGAAGCCTCACAGCGCGCCCTGTTTGGAGAGACCTGACGGGCCGGCGGATTACGAGGCTTGCTCGCGGGGGGCAGATCACCTGGAAATTCTCGCGCCATCATGAGGATCGGCTATTTGAACCCTCGTGCGCTTCGCCGACCATCAAAAAGCAGTGATCTCAACCCAAACACCCGGATCGCGTCCGAGGCCGCATTCTCATAAATCTGCGGGTCGACGGTGTGAGCGACAGGTGACCGGGCTTCATGCTGGCGCATTGTGTGCGGTTCGCAGTAGAGATCGGTAGGAGGCCGTCGGTCCTCCGCCGACCTAAAAATCGGCTTTTACGGACGGTCGTGACGGTACTGCTGTACGGTCATCGACCTTGGCGCATTGACCTCTAGCTCATCAGCAATAGCTGCCTTCAAGCATCTCCATGACTACTCTCCAACGGCCAGATTGGCCGTCTGGAAAACGCGTTGGAGCAGGATTTGCGGGGATGCAAGGAAGCAGCTGTCGACCAGAGGTTGTCGTCTGACAGCGGCCCACCGAATGGCCGATTTCGCCGGAACCCGCCACTTGCAAGATTGACCGCTGCCGGTGGGGTGCGCCCCCATTCTGGTCATTCCGTAGCAGCGACATAGCGCCCGCAACCTGCCGCTTCAGGTATCACCTGACTGCCGCACATCTGAACCATGACGGCACAGCAGCCCTCTCGTTTCGCCGTGCGAACTGGTCCGGACGCGGGCAAAGGATCAGCCTGTTCGCCATTTTTCCTGCGCTCCAGGTCATCGTCGTCATACTGCTCTGCGCAATGCCACGCCGGCAAGGCGAACCGGATGGGCAACGAGACGACGAAGTGGATCCGGCCGAAGTCTTGCAAGGCGTGCTGGCCGGCGTGGCGATCATCGTCGTCGCCGTGCTGATCTCGGCATTGACGCTTGGGGCCTATGGCTGGGGCCTCTTCGTGGCGACGCCCTTCGTGGTCGGAATGACGACCGGGTATATCGTGAACCGCCGCGCCCCGCAGACCGGGGGGCGCGTACCACGGCGCAGGTCCTTGCAGCCGGTGCCCTGGGCGGGCTCGCTTTGCTCATGTTCGCCCTGGAGGGCTTCATGTGCATCCTCCTTGTCGCACCGCTCGGTCTGGCCGCCGCGGCGCTCGGTGGTGCCTTCGGCCGGGCCATCGCCCTGTTCGGACATGATGGCAGCAGGCCCCTGATGTCCGTTGCGGTGCTTCCGGCGCTGTTCGCAATCGAAGCGGGCATGCCGCCCGCGACGCCCATCGACACGGTGGAGAGCATCGACATCGCCGCCTCGCCGCACGCGGTGTGGCAGGCGATCACCAGCGAAGCTCCCATCGGCCTGTCACCGGGGCTTCCCGGACTTGCGGGGCTGGCCTACCCAGTCCGCAGTCGCCTTCAGGGCGTGGGCGTCGGCGCCACGCGCCTCGGCGTATTCTCGACCGGGACCGCCGTGGAACGGGTGACCGAATGGAAACCTGATCGGGTGCTGGCCTTCACCGTCCTTTCCCAGCCCCCGGCGATGGAAGAGATGAGCCCTTATCGCCATCTCCACACGTCGCACTTGACGGGGTACGTCGTCACCGGAGACACGAGGTATGTCATCTTACCCCTGCGCAGCGGCGGCACCAGGCTTACGTTACAAGCGCAGACCGTGCTGCGCATCGACCCCATCCCCTATTGGGAGCCGATTGCCCGCATCGCGTTCCATTTGAATGTCCGTCGGGTGCTCGAGAGCGCCAGGATGCAGGCGCAGGGCGGGCGTCCTGAATGAAACAAAAGGGCGCTTTCGGTAAGGCGAGTTGGTCTGGAGAACGACCCGCATAGGGGCGGTTGCCTTCCGGACGCTCTATCTTCTCGCTCGGACAGTTCGCGGGCGCACGCCGCGGGGCGCCGATCATCGCCAGCTTCAGCGCGGCCATTTACGCCCGCCCTATTGGACCGATCCGCATCCTGGGCTAGGCAACAGGGATGCGGGGGCTGAACATCGCGATTGCCGGCTGTGGACCGTGCGGGCTGGCAGCGGCACTGCTGCTGCACCGTGCAGGGCACCATGTTACCCTGTTCGAGCGGTTCGAGACGCCCCAGCCTATCGGTTCCGGGCTGATGATCCAACCCACCGGGATGGAGGTCCTCGCCAGGCTCGGCTTGCTGGACGCGGTCCTGGCAAGCGGCTCGCGCATCGACCGGTTGTTCGGGATGGCGGGCAAGCGGGTGGTGCTCGACGTGCATTACGCTGCGCTGCGCCGTCCCGACACCTTCGGGATCGGAATACACCGCGCCAGCTTGTTCGCGGTCCTGCACGAGGCTGTGCTGCGATCGGGCATTCCCCTTTACTCCGGGCGCACGTTGGCCGGGAGTACGCTGCTGGGGACGAAACGCGCGTTGGGCTTTGCCGACGGACAAACGAGCGGCCCCTACGATCTGGTCGTGGACGCACTGGGCACGCGCACGCCGCTCGCCCCGCCGACGGGCCGGGAACTGGCTTATGGAGCTTTGTGGGCCAGCCTAGAATGGCCCGAGGGTGTTGGCTTCGATCCCCATGCCCTTGCGCAGCGCTATAAGCGGGCGAGCATCATGGCGGGCGTGCTGCCCATCGGGACACCACCGGGCGCGACTGTGCCCAAGGCTGCTTTTTTCTGGTCGCTCCGGGCGGATCGGCTGGACGAATGGCGCGCGGCCGGGCTGCCTGCGTGGAAAGCACAGGTCGCCGCGCTCTGGCCAGATTGCGCGGCGCTGCTCGACCAGATCACCGATCCGAGCCAGTTGACCTTCGCTCGCTACGCGCATCGGACTCTGTCCTCGCCGGCCGAGCCGGCGCTGGTCCATATCGGGGATGCGTGGCATTCCGCGAGCCCTCAACTCGGGCAGGGCGCCAACATGGCGCTGCTCGACGCCTGGGCGCTGGCCCGCGGTCTTGAGCATGCCGAAAGCGTCGACGAGGGAGTTCGGCACGGCATCCGGCTGCGTCGCCGCCACGTTTTGACCTATCAATGGCTCACTGCGTTGTTCACCCCCGTCTATCAATCCGACAGCCGCCTGCTGCCGTTGATCCGCGACCGTCTCGTCGGCCCGTTGTCGAAGCTATGGCCGGCTACCACAATACAGGCGTCGATGGTGAGTGGACTGGTCAGCAACCCCCTGCGGCCGCTGGGACTGGAGGACGATCTACAGATGGTTCAGCCCGCCATGGAAGCCGCGTGACCGTCCTTTCGGGCCCAATACTCGTGTTCGATGCGATGTGCGTGCTCTGCTCCGCCAATGCTGCCTTCGTGCTGCGGCACGACCGGCGCGGCCGATTCCGGCTAGCTTCGCTGCAGGGTGAGGCGGGGGCCGCGCTCTACCCTGAGTTCGGGATCGATCCTGCCAATCCGGAAACCTTGATCGTGGTGGAAGGCGACAGGGTCTTGCGGGATAGCGATGCGGTGCTGGCGATATGGGCAGGCCTCGATCGTCCGTGGAACGCGCTGGCGATGCTGCGGATCGTGCCGCGCTGGCTGCGCTATCCGGTCTATCGCTGCGTCGCACGGCATCGCTACCGGCTGTTCGGACAAAGGTCAGCGTGCTGGATACCGACGCCCGGGCAGGCCGGCCGGATCCTGTGACCCGCCTCCTACTCCTCGGTGGCTATGGCGGCTTCGGTGGGCGCATCGCCCGGCGCCTTGCAGCGGCAGGATATGAGGTGCTGGTCGCAGGAAGGTCCTTCGACAAGGCGCAAGCCTTTTGCTTGGAAACGCCCGGCTTCGTCCCGCTGGCACTGGACCGAAGCCGTATCGCCGAGGCACTGGAGCAGCAGTTGCCCGCCATGGTGGTGGATGCCTCCGGTCCATTCCAGGCGATGGATCACGCCATTCCCAAGGCCTGCATCGCCGCCGGCGTGCATTATCTCGACATCGCCGACAGCCGCGATTTCGTATGCGGTATCGCCGCGCTCGATGCTGCGGCGAAAGACGCAGGCGTAGTCGTTCTCTCTGGCGCGTCAAGCGTGCCGGCGCTGTCGGGCGCGGCCGTGCGGCATCTTGCCAAGGGAATGGAAAGGGTCCGCGCAGTCGAAATGGCGATCAGCGCATCGAACAAGGCGGCGGCAGGTCCGGCTGTGTCGGCGGCCATATTGGGCCAAGTCGGCCAGCCCCTGCGCCTGTGGCGCGGGCGGCGCTGGGCGCAGGCATTCGGATGGCAGGAGATGCGTTCCGCGCGGTTCGAATGCGCGGGGGGCGAGGCGATCGCGCGGCGCAGCGTTGCGCTCGTCGACGTGCCCGACCTTGCGCTTCTGCCCGACAGGCTGGCAGGGCGCCCCGCCGTCGCCTTCCGCGCGGGCACCGAGCTTAGGTTTCAGAATTGGGCGCTCTGCTTGGCGAGCTGGCTGGTGCGCACGCGCATGGTCGCGTCTCTCGCACCGCTAGCGCGCATCCTCAATCCGCTTCAGGCGTTGACCCGTTCGCTCGGCAGCGATCGCTCCGCCATGATCGTGCGCCTGTTCGGCGATGCGTCCGGACGACGCGTAGAGCGGCGATGGACACTGATTGCGGAGCGGGGGGACGGGCCGGAAATACCGACCTTGTCCGTCGCGCCGATCGTCGCGCGCATCCTGTCGGGCACGGAGGCTGCGGGCGCGCGCGACGCCGGGGAGGTGCTGACGCTCGACGACTATGCCGATGCCTTCGGCAAGCTGGCCATCAACTGCTCCACGCAGGAACTGGCCGCGTCTCCCCCCTTGTACGCACGCGTGATGGGCGACCGCTTCGCGCAACTGCCGCCGGAACTCCGCGCGATCCACGATGTCCACCGCGACGGCGGCGCTACGGGAGAAGCGCAAGTGACCGGCGCCGCGAACCCAATCGCCGCATTCGTTGCGCGGATCGTGGGGTTCCCTAAGCCCGGCCACCATCGTCTGCACGTCCATTTTCGGGAGAGCGGCGGGCAGGAAACCTGGACGCGCGATTTCAGCGGGCGGCGTTTCCACAGCCACCTCAGCCAGCGCGGCCCCTGGCTAGTAGAGCGGTTCGGTCTCCTGCGATTTGCCTTCGACCTTCCCAGCGACGCGCAAGGGTTAAGCATGGTGATGCAGCGCTGGTGGATCGGTCCGCTGCCGTTGCCGAAGTTCCTGGCCCCGCGTTCGATCGCAAAGGAATGGACCGAAAATGGGCGTTTCCATTTCGACGTCCCCATCGCGCTGCCGCTGATCGGAAGACTGATCCACTATTGCGGATGGCTGGAGAAAGCGTAGACGGCGAGATATCTCGACCTCCCCATTATTGTTGTGATCTCTTCGACCCTTTGTTGCCGCTCCGCCAGCGATTTTGGTTCCTCAAGTGCGGACCGTCCGCTCATTCCCCGCACATGGCCAGCGTTATGGGATGAGACGATCCGCGCGAAGCCGTTCGAATAGCGCGTAAAAGGCCTCCTTGGTCGATTGATATCCCGTAAAGCCGAGCCGCCGGCTTTTTGACATGTCCGTAACGACCTCGATCGGCCGGCCAAGATCAGCATCGGTGTGCCAGGGAGATGCGAGACGCGACAAATCCGGCTCAGTCAGACCTTCACGCTCCGCTATCGCCCGCCAGTTATCAGCATCATCCGCCATCTGCTCTTCCAATGGGCGGACTGTTCCATCAAAGGGCTCTGCCACGATGCCGAACCAGTCTGCTATCCGGCTCCACATCCACTGCCAACGGAATACATCGCCATCGACTACGTTAAAGTCTTCGTTATGGGCAGCTTCAGTCTCCGTGGCCCATAGCAGATGGCGCGCCAGCTGTCCGGCGTCCGTCATGTCGGTTAGACCATTCCATTGTGCAGCCGAACCGGGGAAAATAAATGGCCGACCGGCATCTCGGCACAGGGAAGCGTAGACCGCCAAGGTCGATCCCATGTTCATGGCGTTGCCAACCGCCTTGCCGATAACCGTATGGGGACGATGAACACTCCAGGTAAAACCATCGCGCTGCGCCGCCCCGAAGAGTTCATCTTCCTGAGCATAGTAGAAGTTCTCGACATCGAGCCGACCTTGCTCCTCACGGAAGGGCGTCTGAGGCAAGGTTCCTTTCCCGTATGCCTCGAACGGCCCCAGGTAATGTTTGAGCCCGGTGACCAGCGCGACGTGGCGGGAGCCGGAGGCCTGCGGCAAGCCGGCGAGCAGGTTGCGAACCATAGCGCCATTCACCCGGATGTTTTCCGCCTCGCTGTCCTGGCGTAACCATGTGGTGATGAAGACCGCCTCAGGGTCGATCTGCGAGAGAGCCGCAGAGGTAGCCTGCGCATCCTGCAGGTCGGCTAGGACGGGCAGTACGCCGTGCTGCTCGACCGGGCGCCGGGACAGCCCATAAACCGTCCACCCCTGCTCGACCAACAATGCAGCCGTCGCGCTTCCCGCTATGCCGCTAGCGCCCACTACCAACGCGGTCTTCGCCATGATCATCACCTTCGTTTCGTTCAAGAGCAACTCAACTAGGCACGATGCGCGTTTGGTTCTAGACGGCACCAAATAGGTCACTAGGCACCAAAAGGTAACCAGTCATGCTCCCCGGAACCGCTGAAGAAGAATGGCGCGAGGACTGCGCCCCGCGCCGGGTCCTGTCGCTTTTCGCAACCAAATGGACCAGTATGGTGCTGCACACTTTGCATGCGCGTCATGGTGGCGCTTGCCGCACTGGTGCCCTGCAGAGAAGCCTTCCCGGCATTTCCAAGAAGATGCTGACGCAGACTCTGCGCGATATGGAAGAAATCGGCTTGATCAGTCGGCATGTCCAAAGCGATATTCCGCCGGCGGTCGAATACCGCCTGACCGCGCTGGGCACACGTTTCGTTGAACCAGTCGAGTTGCTTTATGCATGGGGGCGCGACAATCCCGATGCGCTCGATCAGCTTGGCACCAGACCAACGAGCAGACGAAGCTGACATCGTTAGCACCGGGGTGAACAACGTCGCAAATGTGGCCGCTGAAGACCTTTGTTGTGAGGTCACAGAGCCATCGGGCTCCGACCCTTTGCGGCCGCTCAGCCGTCAATTTTCGATCCCCAGATGCGGAGGGTCCGCAATCTCAACAGGTATCGACGAGTTCACTCCACTACCAAGGTGGTTCATGCGCGCCGAGTGATCCTCGTAGCCTTGAGCACTGCAGTAGATGCTATCCCTCTTAAAAAAATGGAGATCTGTCACGTCAACGATCGCTGAAATAGAACAGATCACGGATTGGACTGCCTCGAAAAATTCGCGGCGGTCTGGGCTGCGGCCAGTGAGGCGAGATGCGTCTATAGAGCTACAAGTGGGCTTTCGGCAGGGCCTCCACACGGATTGCCCCATACCACGGCTATATCGCCTCGTTTTTGTCGCCAGACTTACCTTCGGCAAGCGCACGAAATCCACCGATCAGAAGACCTGACGCGAGTATCGTGCACGTCCCTGCAACGATGGCTAAGGCCATGGCAAGGGGTGTCCGTATATCCGCGAAGGCAAGGCCATCGCTTAGCATCCCAACGATCAATGGCCCCATCCCGGTACCGATGAACGCGGCGAATATGGAGAGCACCGCGAGGGTCTTTGCCCGCAATTCAACAGGCGCGATCAGCTGGAATGGTATGGAGCTCATGCTTATGACCGCACTGAGGATGAAAATCGACGGGATGAGCAAGGCGATCGCCATCGAAATACTGCTCGCCAGAGGCGCCAGGATTGATGGAATGATCATGGCCATAACGCCGCCAGCCATCAGGCGAATGGTGCGTTTCAGCATTTGCTCGCCGGCAAACCGTCCGACGGCCCATCCGGCGATGATCGTGCCCGCAGCGCCGGCGAGAATGAAGGTTGGCCCGAACAACGTGCCGATCTCGACTTCGCCGACATCGTGTTGCTGCATCAAAGCCGTCGGCATCCACGATACGATAGCGTTGAGGAGCGTTATTAGCAGCGCGATCGCGAACATATAGGGGACGCAGAACGCCCTGTTCTTTGACAGGTATATGAAGAGGGCCTTGCCTGATGCTTGCGACGGACGGATAGCGGAATGTGTCCTTGGCTCGCGCACTGTCAGAAGCAGCAGCGGTGCAAGGATGAGGCCCGGCAGGCCTGCGATCAGCAGGATCGCCTGCCAGCGCTCAGGGGTCCAGACGCCGCCGATCGCCGGGATGTCCCAAGCGGCCGAGGCGGCGTACAGCTTACCGCCGAGCAGTAGCGCGAGACCACCGCCCACGAACGGCGCCAGCATGAACACGGAGGTTGCCCGTGCGAGACCGCGTTTGTCGTGCAGGTCTGCGAGAAGCGATTGGGCGGCCGGGGGAAGTCCGGCTTCGCTCATGGCAACGCCGATCCTTGCGAGCAGCAGGCTCAAAAAGCTTGTGGCCATTCCGGATACACAGGTTGCGATGCTCCAGGCGACCATGCACATGGCCATCAATCGTGGCCGGTGGGCGCGATCCGCCATTGCGGCCAAGGGCAGGGTGGCCAGCACGTTGAAGATGGAGAAACTAACGCCTTGTAGGAGCCCGATCTGCGTGTCGTTCATATCGAGCGACGCCTTGATGGGCGTGACAAGCAGGCTCAGTATCTGCCTGTCGACGTAAGACAGCGTGAAAGCCAGCGATACGGCGATTGTGGCAACCCACGCGGCAATGCGTCCGCTGGAATTCTCAACGGGGCGATCGGCGCCGGGAGCTATAATCATCAGGACATCTCTCTGCGCTCGGAGTATCGAGGATCGCGTCTCATTGCACGGATTGCAGAGCAAGTTGCTACCCAGTGTCATGGGCCGCATCCAATAGGATTTCGAGATGTTTTGATCTGCGATCTCTTATCAAAAAGGGAGCGTAGTCGCTGCTTTGATATCGAAGTTGCGATCGCGCGATCTTGATATGAAATCCTTATCGACTTTCGGCGTTTGCGTATTGGACAGGATTTAGCGCGTCTCTGATTGTTCCCGGATCGTTTTAAAAACTGTCTTGGGAAATTCGGATGACTGCATTCGCTGCGGCATGGTGCCAGCCGTGATGTTGCACAGGGGCTGGGACTACACTGCCGGACCGCTCACAGGATTGATCATCGTCGATTTGCTGGAGCCATCCGTAAGTAGCACCACGAGCATCTATACCCAACTCGGAGCAAGGGTGATCCGGATTCAGGCAGGATCGGTGCCGTCTGACCCCCGTGATAGCCGGGCGGCGTTGGCCGAATTTGTCGCGGACCTGGGCAAAGAGCAGGTTCAGATCGAAGTCGAAACGTATGCGGGCGGTGAGCACCTGCGACGCCTGGCAGCGCAGGCGGACCTGATTCTGGCAAGCTATCCGGCAACGCCGGCTGTACAGACGATACTGGACGTTCTCGCTGAACATCTTTCGGAAAAGGCTGTCTGGATGACCGTCAGCATGTTCGGGCAAGGCAACAGCTATTCCGGCTGGCAGGCCACCGACCCGGTGCTGAATGCCCTTTCGAGTGAATTGTCCCGCTCGGGGCTTGCAGGGCGTGAGCCGCTGTTGCCGCCGGGAAAACTGGCCTTCAACTGCGCGATGTCGCAAGCGGCGTATGTCGGCATGGCCGCGCTATATGCGGCACAGGTGACGGGTCACGGTGATCGCATCGACTTTTCGATGCTGGACGGCGCCGTGCAAGGGCTAGATCCCGGCTTCGGCCTGGCTGGCAGCGCGACACTGGGGCGCTCTGCAAGGAACCTGCCGCCCGGACGACCAGAGCCTGGAACCCTCTATCCGATCTTCCCGTGCGCCGATGGGCACGTGCGCTTGTGCGTACTTGCTCCGCGGCAATGGCAGAACATGCATCGATGGCTTGGTTCGCCAGCGGAGTTTTCCGCTCCGGAGTTCAATCGGATCGATGTCCGTCAGAGCTCCGCAGAGCTCAGCCGGTATCTCAAGGCGTTCTTTGCCGCGCGAAGCTGGGAGGACCTTGAACGTGAAGGCGCGCAGCAGGGTGTCCCGATCTCCGGCGTACTGTCGCTGCAGGAGTGTCTGGCGACGGACCATGTCCGGGCGCGCGGAATCATTGCGACGGTTGCGCTGCCGGACGGACGTACCGTTCGCATGCCGCGCGGCGTCATCGCTATCGATCATGGTATTGATGGTGGAGGTAATACGCCGGCGGCAAGTCCTCGTTTGAAGGAGGCTACGCCGTCACAGCCGCTAGCTGGCTTAAAGGTCCTTGACCTAGGCGTGATCGTTGTCGGAGGCGAGCAAAGCCGGCTCCTGGCCGATCTCGGGGCCGACGTCGTCAAGATAGAAAGTGCGTCGTTCCCGGATGGAACACGCCATACCTATCTGCCGACCGGCCTGTCGGTGGGATTTGCCGCCGGACACAGGAACAAGCGCAGTCTGGGGCTGGATTTGCGCCACCCTGAAGGCAAGGCGATCTTTCTTCGGCTCGCTGGCGAAGCGGACGTCATCCTCTCCAATTTCAAGCCGGGGACCATGGAATCGCTGGGGTTCGATTATGAAACCATCCGGCAGATCAATCCGGGCATCGTCATGGTGGATAGCAGCGCTTTCGGCGCCGATGGACCATGGGCCGGAAGGATGGGCTATGGCCCTCTTGTCAGGGCGGCTTCCGGGCTCACGAGCAAATGGTGCTATCCGGACGATGCGCAGGCCTACAGCGATGCTGTCACGATCTATCCCGACCATGCGGCCGCACGCTACGGCATCATTGCCGTTCTGGCGCTGCTGTATCGCCGGCTGCGCACGCATCATGGCGGTACTGCTTCCCTATCCCAGATGGAGGTGATGCTCGATCACTTTGCCGCAGAAATTGCGGCGCTGGACCTTGATGTAGGTGATTGGGATGTGCCGGGCGATGCGCCCTGGGGGGTCTATCAGACCCAGGGAGACGACGAATGGTGCGTCGTCACGGTGCGCGGGGATAATGATTGGCAGGCCCTGGCCAACGTGATGGCGCCAGATGGTCCGACCTGGTCAGCAGCCTTTGGCGACTTCCATGCCCGTCTGCAGCACCGCGACGTCATCGATGAGCGCCTTCGCGCATGGATGCTGAGCCACACCGCGGATGAAGCGATGCGCAAACTTCAGGCCGCAGGGGTGCCGGCCGCTCGAATGCTGCGGATCGCGGACCTGCCCGAGTTCGGTTACTACACTGAGCGGGGGCTGCTGAGGGTCGAAGAGCACCCCCATCTTGCGGAAGAAGTCATCGCGGAAAGCTTTCATGCGATGTCGGAAAACCTCGGCCAGTTGCCCAGCACTCCCGCCCCGTTGATGGGCGAGCATAGCATCGATGTCGTACGCGACTGGCTAGGCCTGTCACAGGGCGAGATCGAGCAGCTCATTGGCGCAAATGTGCTGCAGGGCGTGGCACCGGACATCGAAAGTATGCTGGCGCGAGGCGAGGGCCGCGGCGCCGAACTCGTGGCCTGACACCTAACACAAATTATAGGAATGTGATCGTAACGCAGATTTGACTTCCTTTTTTGGCCGGATAGCATCCTTCGGTGATAAAACATGAGGATGCTTGGTCAAACGTCCGCCGGGGCTGCGGTTTAACGCGTCACCGGAGAATCGATAAGGTCTGTCTCGGACATCTGCGTCGTCCACAAGCCTAGTCTTGAAAAGGAGAGATGCATGAGTTCCAATGCTGATGAAACAAGGATCCCGGTTCTAATCGGTATCGGCGAAGTCCTTGATCGCCCGTCGAATGACCTCGATGGGATGGATTCATTCGACCTGATGCTGCAGGCACTCAAGGCCGCTGAAGCAGACGCTGGGGTGGCCGTGCTCGATGCACTGGAGTGGCTAGGCGTCGAAGACCAGATTTCCTTCCCCAACCCCGCTCCGCAGGACCGCGTGGCAGAGCGCATGGCAGTCCCGCCAGCACGGCGCGTCAAGACCTACGAGGCCAGTGGCGACGGGCCGATTAAACTGATCAACGACGCCGCGAACCTGATCGGCAATGGTGAAATCCAGATCGCGGCAACGGTTGGCGGTGAAGCACTGCGCACCGCTGCCAAGCGGGCGCAGGCCGAGATCGCTGCCGGGCGCGAGCCCCCCAAGGTTTCGATTAACGACGTTGCGGAAGCCGGGGCCAAGCCGCTTGCGCGCCTGTACGGGCTGTTCACGCCGATCGACGTCTACCCGCTGTACGAAAATGCTGCGCGGGCCGCGTGGGGGCAGACGCTTGCCGAAGGCCAGGCTGAAAGCGGGGCGATCGGTGAAGGTCTCGCCAAAGTCGCTGCCGAGAACCCCTACGCGTGGCTTCGCAAGCCGGTCAGTGCCGAAACGATCGCAAGCGCTACGCCTGAAAATCGCATGGTCAGCTTCCCTTACACGAAGATGATGGTGGCGAATTCAAGCGTGAACATGGGTGCGGCGGTGATCATCACCAGCCTCGCCAAGGCCCGCGAATTGGGCGTGGACGAAAGCAGGATCGTTTACGTGGGCGCTGGGGCCGCAGCACACGAACACCACGATTTTCTGTTGCGCGACAGCTATTCGCGGGCGACCAGTCTCGAAACCACGGTCACGTCGGCTCTCGAACGCAACGGGCTGAAGACGAGCGACATCGATCACGTCGAGCTATACTCCTGCTTCCCCATCGTGCCCAAGCTCGCGCGCAGGGTTCTCGATTGGCCGCTGGACAAGCCGTGCTCGGTCTATGGCGGCCTGACTTTTGGCGGTGGCCCCATCGGCAACTGCATGATGCATGCCGCGGCGCGGATGGTCGCCAAGCTTCGCGAAGGCGGCGAGCATGGACTGATCGTCGCGAATGGGGGATATGCCACCCATAGTCACTCGATGGTGTTCAGCCGCAGGCCGGTAGTCGCCGGAACCTTCCCGCAGGACTACAGCGTTCAGGCGCAGGCGGATGCGCGGCGGAGCGATGAGCCGGAGTTGCTCCAGACCTATGACGGGCCGGGCACGATCGAGACATTCACGATCCCCTTCGACCGCCACGGCAATCCGCGCCACGCGACCATTGTCGGTCGTTCCCCCAAAGGTGAGCGCTTCCTCGCCCGCGTGCCGCAGACGGATGTCGCCGCGATCGGATTCCTGATGTCGGAAGAAACCCAGCCGGTCGGCGCGCAAGGTGTCGCAGCCACGGGCGAAGATGGCCTCGCAATCTGGAGCATGGCCTAACCCGGTGAAGCAGGAAGACAGGACAAAGCCTGGATAAACGGGCGTCGTTGAGAGAGGAAACGCAACGGTGAGCACTATTGATATCCGACAGGTCCGCATGTTCGTAGCGGTCGCCGATGCTCTGTCCTTTACGCGAGCCGCGGAGAAGCTTCACGTCGCCCAGCCATGGCTTTCGGTGCAGATCCGCAAGCTGGAAGAGCAGGTCGGCTTTCAGCTGTTCTTCCGCAATCGCAATCGCGGGGTCGTGCTGACCCGACAGGGCAAGGAGTTCCTCGAGCCTGCACGTCTTTATGTCGAAGCGGCTCAGGATGCGGCGGAAGCCGCCCGCGAGATTGTGGGGCAACAGGCGCGGTTCCTTAAATTGGGCGCTCCCGACTTTTCCGGTGAAATCCCGGCTCGCAGCATGCTGATCGACAGCTTCGAAAGCCGGTATCCGCGAATGGAGGTGGAGATCGTCAACGCCTGGTCGTCGCAACTGCTGGACGCACTGGCGCAGCATGAGATCGACATGGCGTTCACCGTCGGGCCCATCGACGGTCGCGGCTGCAAGGTACTGGACATAGCCCGATATCGCTGGGCGCTTCTGGTCGAAGAGGAGCAGGCTGCCGATTGGGGGGATGAGGTGCCTCTTGCCGCGATGCGCGGCCGACAAATCGCCAGCTTCCGCCGTAAGATCAATCCAGCGTTTTTCGACAGTTTTGCGCTTCGTCTGGCGGCCTATGACATAGAACTGGTGCCGTTGTCCGAAACAACGACATTCGGAATGCGCCAGCATGTGGAAAAGGCACATGTGCCGGTTCTGGTCAGTGAATGGCACGTGCCTTCGTTTGCAGCTTCCAACCTCAAAGTGGTTCCGATCGACGAACCGGACTTTAACTTCGGGCTGCATCTTGCGTGCCGCGTAGACGACGAAAGGCCCACTGTGAACGCTCTTTGGGACGTGGCGAGGACGTTCGTCGATCACGCCGTTGATAAGAATATGATCTCAAGCGCGCCGTGATACATATTAGACGCAATGGCGGCGGCGACCTAACTTCACAAATATAAGATAGCCCTCAAGAGAGGGCATCTTGTAAATGACGTTGAGGATGTCCTGGTATTGCGTAGGAGCGCAATCATCAATTCAAGTGATGGGGATTCAATAGATCGCCATCTGTTCAAGGGGCTTCCCGTCGAACTGCAATCGAGATCGGCACTTGCTCGATCCCCTTATGCGATGTGCGTTGGAGCGATGAATGATTGAAGCGGTTGATGACGTGGTGCTGTTCGAAGTTGTCGATCAGCATATCGGTCTGGTGACGCTGAACCGACCTGCGAAGCGCAACGCGATCAATGGCGCGGTGGCCCGTATGATCGACGAGATCGTCAAGCGGACCGAAGCGGATCCGGACATCTGGGCTGTGGTCATAACCTCGGCGGAAGGTCCGACGTTCTGTGCCGGTGCGGATCTGGCGGAGGTGGCCGCCGGGCGCGGGCATGAACTCAGCACGCCGGACGGCGGCTTTGCCGGCTTCGTGGAATCCAGGCGGGTCAAGCCCTGGATCGCGGCCGTAAAGGGCAGCGCCTTGGGCGGTGGCCTGGAGATCTCGCTCGCATGCGACATGCGCGTTGTTGCGGACACGACGGTTCTGGGCCTGCCGGAAGTGAAGCGCGGCCTCATCGCCGGCGCGGGCGGCATCTACCGTCTTCCGTTGCAACTGCCCCGTGCGATCGCGCTCGAAATGATTGCAACCGGCGAACCGATGGAAGCCGCCAGGGCCGCCGCGTTCGGTCTGGTCAACCGTGTCGTCGCCGTCGACGAGGTTGTCGACAGCGCACTGGATCTTGCGCGCGCGATCTGCGTCAACTCGCCTGTCTCGGTGCGCGAGAGTCTGAAAGTGGCGCGCGCGGCGGCTGATGTTCCTGAGCAGGAATCCATCGTTGCCACACGAGAAGGCTTTGAACGCCTGTCGCAGACCGAAGACTATGCCGAAGGACCCCGTGCCTTCGTTGAAAAGCGCGCACCGCGATGGACCGGCCGATAAAGAGATCATGCCGGTGAATACACCAAACCCATAAAAATATCGCAGGAGACCTGAATGGATACCCGCGTCGGCCCGAACTGACGCGATAGGATACGGGCGTGCGCGATCCTCGGAAAAGGCATCTTGCAGGCCAATGAAAAAAATGAGGGGAGATAGCCTGAAATGAAGAAGCGTTTTCTATTCGCCGCCAGCCTGATTGCGATCAGTGCTGCCCCGACCTGGGCCCAATCGACAACCCAGACCGATCACAAGAAAGAGAGCGCCGGGATCGGCGAGATCATCGTGACCGCCCGTGCGCGGTCTGAGTCGCTCCAGTCTGTTCCGGTGGCAGTGGCGGCCATGGATGCGGCGATGATCGAGCGCAGCTTCATTCCCGATGTGGATTCGATCGAGCGGTTCATGCCGAATGTCGAACTCGGGCGTCACCCGTTCACCGGCGGCGGCATGTCGGCATCGATCCGTGGGATCAGTTTCGGCGATCTGGACCGCGCGTTCGAACCGGCGGTTGCCGTGTCGATCGACGGTGTGTTCCTGGCCTCGAACACCGGCGCGATGATGGACACCTTCGATCTGGCATCGGTCGAAGTGCTGCGCGGCCCCCAGGGCACGCTGTTCGGGCGCAATACCATCGGAGGTGTGATCAGCATCAAGCGAACCAAGCCGACCATGGATTGGGGGGTCAAGGGACAGGTCACAGTGGGAAGCTATGGTGTGCGCGAATACAAGGCCATCGCCAACGTACCGATCGTCGAGGATGCGATTGGCCTCAAGATCGGCGGCTATCGCGAGCGTAGCGACAGCTTCACCCGGCGAGTCAGCGATGGAAAGCACGAGGACGGCATCGACCGCTATTCGCTCTTCGGCGCATTGCGGGTGAAACCCAGCGATACCTTCGATGCCACCCTTTCCATCGACCACATCAACGACAAGTCGCACTACCCCAGCCTTGTGCCGCTGTCCGCGAGCAACCAGACGTTCTGCGTCGCCTTCGGAGCGTGCATCGGCACGCAAGGCCAGGAAATCCGGGACAGCGGCTACAAGATCGCTCTCAGCGACTATCCATTCTTCTCGACCCTTCGCCACACGTCGGGAACCCTCAACGCCAAGCTCGATGCCATCGACGGAATTTCGATCGAGTCGATCACCAACTACACCAAGCAGCGGGATTCGCTGAATGTAGAGAATACGGGCGGTGCGCCACTGGCTAGCGGAGCCCAGGTCTACATCGCGCGGCGCAGTCAGACCGCCAGTCAGTTCAGCCAGGAATTGCGGGCGATCAGCGACTTGGGTGGTCGCTTCGATTTTGTCGCGGGCCTCTTCTACATGAAGTCGAAGTTTGACCTCGTCGCTTCGGCGACGGTCGCCGGTACCCCTTCGCAACTGTACGATGCCGGACAGAACCTCGACGCCTATGCCGCCTACGCGGAAGCCTATATCGAGCCTGTCGACCGTCTCCACCTGACCATCGGTGGGCGGTATACCCATGAGAAGAAGGATTTCTACATCCGCTTCCGCAATCCGACGACCGGTGCGATTACCGGCCAGTGTCCGGATGCCTCGTCACTTTACGGCTACTGCGCGGACCCTTCGGTCACGTTCCGAAAGTTCACCCCGCGTGTGACCGTGGACTTCCGCTTTACGCCGGACATCATGGTCTATGCGGGATGGTCGCGCGGATACCGCTCGGGCGGTTGGAACAGCCGCGCAACGGTTACGACCGCGATCGGACCGTACGATCCAGAGACTGTCGACAGCTACGAAGGCGGCCTGCGCACGACCTTCTGGGGTAATCGGGCTCGGGCCAACGTCACAGTCTTCCGTGCGGAGTACAAGGACAAACAGGAGGAGGTCATCACCGCCTCGCCGACCAATCCTCTGATCACGCAGACCCAGGTCCAGAATGCTTCCTCGGCTACGCTGCAGGGCGTCGAAGGTGAATTCCAGCTGGCGCCTACCGGCTGGTTGAACCTGCGTGCAGCGGTGGGTTACATCGATGGGAAGTACGACTCGTTCTTCTCCAGTGGCGTGGACATCAAGAACATGCGCAACTTGCGCTACGCTCCCAAATGGTCGGTCAGCTTCGGTGGCGACGCGACCATTCCGGTGGCTGCAACCGGAGGCGAAGTGCTCCTGAATGCGAACTACAAGTGGACGGACAAGTTCGCGACCTCGATCATCCGCGATACGACGGGGCTGGATCGCGACTTCATTGAGGATTATGCCACCGTTGATGCTTCGATCGGCTACCGACACGAATTGGACGGAGGCAAGAAGATCAGCTTCTCGGCGTTCGTGCAGAACGCCTTCCACAGCGATGGCCGACTGTATCGCAAGGTAATCACCGGCCCCTTCGCCTTCGCCAGTCGAGAGGTTGCGCGGACGTGGGGTTTGACGTTGGGATTTGAGTACTGAGGTCGATTATCTCTGGCATCTGAAAGCCTTAGGGATTTGAATTTCCCGTCCGGATTCGCACCTCCCGCGGCCGGATGTACCTGGCAAGGGGCGCTTCTAATGGCGCCCCTTTTTTTGATCGCATTTCTCTGTGTCCACCGACGGGACTGAGTTTCTGAACCTTCTTCAAACAAAGGGCTTGGATGCTCAACGACTTGGCGACGAGGTCGCGGCACAGCCGATCCATGCCGGACGGTCAGCTGCCGATTCCCACTCCCAAGATGCGGATGTTCTGCCATTCCGACAGTTACTGCTCAATACCGGCCCATCCATCCTGGGCAGGTGCCCACCAGTCGAGGTCGTTCAGATCAGAGCGGGCGAAGGCCCTAATTGCACATCGTGCTGCAAGCGGATGATCGTTAGCCTTGCGCTTGCAGCGCAACTGGCTCCTTCCTGGTGAAGTCGATGAAGGCCCTGAGTGGAGGCGGAAGCTGGCGGCGGCCGGAATAATACAGCATCGGCCCGGAGAATGGCTCGTCCCATTCGTCGAGTATCCGTTCCAGGGTGCCTGACCGCATGGCCGGGGCAAGCCAGTCCTCGAACAGCCGTACGACACCAAGCCCCGCCATCGCGGCCTCGACCAGCAGGTCGCAAGCCGATCCGGGCTGGATAAGGAGAGGGCCGGGCGGGTCGATACGGATCACTTCGTCGCCGCGCTCGAATTCCCAGATGGCCAGCGCGCCGCTGGAGAAGCGCAGGCGCAGGCACGCGTGGTGAAGAAGGTCGCGGGGATGCGCGGGGCGGCCATGGACATCGAGATAGGCCGGAGCCGCCGCCGTGATTATCCGCTGCGACCGTGGCCCGATCGGTACGGCGATCATGTCCTGCTCCAGCCGTTCCTCGTAGCGGATGCCGGCGTCGGCGCCGGAGGCGAGGATATCGACGAAGCTGTCTTCCACGGTTACTTCCACCCGGATCTGGGGATGCGCTTTCAGGAATGACGGCAGGATGCCGGGCAGGACGGTTCTGGCGACGTTCGCCGGGACGTTGAGCCGCAGGGTGCCGGCCGGGCGGTCGGTGTCGGCATGGACCGCATCGAGTGCGGCATCGATTTCGGTAAGAGCTGGGGAAAGGCGCTCAAACAGCCGGGTGCCCGCTTCGGTGGTCGAGATGCTGCGGGTCGTGCGGTGCAGCAGGCGGGCGCCCAGCCGTGTCTCCAGCCGGCGAAGCGCTTCGCTGAGACCGGATGCGGAAACGCCCGATACCCGCGCGGCTTCGCGAAAGCCGCCTGCGCGGGCCACGGCCACGAAAGCCGATAGATCGTCGAGTTCAGTCGCCATTGTGCAGATTCTCGTACAGCCTGTTCCGAACTGCACGGCTTATCGATCGATGGCAACAGCTCCATATGCGTTGCCACACCGTCACAGGAGACTTGCACATGACCGATCTTGCCCCCGCGAAGACCTTCCAACTCGGCGACCGTACCGTCAACCGGATGGGCTACGGCGCCATGCAGCTTGCAGGACCAGGCGTGTTCGGCCCGCCGCGCGATCGGGCTGCCGCGATTGCGGTCCTGCGCGCCGCAGTAGAGGCCGGGGTCAACCATATCGACACGAGCGACTTCTACGGACCGCACGTCACCAACCAGATCATCCGCGAAGCGCTGCATCCCTACGCTGATGATCTGGTCGTCGTGACCAAGGTGGGCGCGGTTCGCGGCGACGATGCCTCGTGGCTTCCGGCGCAGAGCCCCGCCGAACTGACGCAGGCGGTGCACGATAACCTGCGCAATCTGGGACTGGAGCAGCTCGAAGTCGTCAACCTGAGGCTGATGGGCGATGTCCACGCGCCGAGCGAAGGATCGCTCGAAGTACAGTTCTCCACGCTTGGGCAATTGCGCGAGCAAGGACTGATCCGGCATCTTGGCCTCAGCAACGTCACCCCTTCGCAAGTGGCCGAGGCGCAGAAGATTGCGCCGGTGGTCTGCGTCCAGAACCAGTACAATCTCGTCCACCGTGCTGACGATGCGCTGGTGGAAGACCTGGCTGCCCAGGGCATCGCCTATGTCCCGTTCTTCCCGTTGGGCGGGTTCAGCCCGATCCAGTCGAATGCGCTCTCCCGGATCGCGGCGCGGCTCGAAGCCAGTCCGTTGCAGGTTGCGCTGGCGTGGCTGCTGGCGCGTTCGCCCAGCCTGCTCCTGATCCCCGGCACCTCGAGAGTCGCGCATCTGAACGAGAATCTGGCGGCCGAGAACCTGCGGTTGTCGCAGGATGTTCTCGGCGAGCTGGACGTCGTGGCGGACACCTGAAATCTGCCGCCGTCAGAGGGCAGAAGCGCGCTGTTCAACCGATGACCTTCCGTGCGAATGCCGCAGCTGCCTCAAGGCCATCCTGCCCGACGCTGTGGCCCAGTCCCGGCGAGACGTGCATTTCGACATGCACGCCGGCTGCCGTGAGTGCAGCGTTGGCCAGATCCATCGAACGGAACGGCACCACCTCGTCTTCCGTACCGTGGATCAGCAGGACCGGAGGGCGGCCGCGGATATCCGCTTCCAGCAAATCCGGTGCGACCAGCATGCCCGAAATCCCGACGATCCCGGCAACGGTTTCTTTCCGGCGCAACCCGACGTGGAGTGCCATCATCGTCCCCTGACTGAACCCGACGAGTAGCAGGCGGTCGGCGGTCAACGCGGCCGCTTCGAGTTCTGCAGAAAGGAAGGCATCGAGAGCCGGCGCCGCCGCCGCCGCGCCGGCCGCACGTTCCGCCGTCGAGAAGGTCTCGATCGGCCACCACTGGTAAGCGGCTGCCATGTAAGGGATCTGCGAAGGGGCATTCGGCGCCACAAAGGCCGCATCGGGCAAGGCGGGCTGGATCATGCGCGCCAGCGAGATCAGATCTTCGCCGTTGGAGCCGTATCCATGAAGCAGGACCACGAGTGCGTGGGGGGCAGTGCCGGAGAGTGGGGCGAGCCGGGGGCCGTCGAGCAACACGATGATCCTTTCAGATTGGCGATCTCACCATAAATGCCTGCACTATGAAATGCGAGGACTGACCCATGCCGGACGCTCAGTCACAGATTTTTTGTTCCCAGGTGCTGACAGTCCGCTACCTCGACAGGTGCCGACGAACTCAGGCCGATCTGTCGCTTCGGTGGAATGTCAGCTCACGCCAAAACCGGTTATCTAAACGTTCTGCAGCAGTAGATCGGCAGAGGGCCTCTCGCTCGATCGTTGCTGCGTCTGCGATCCGTGTTTGCAGGTGAAGCAAAACGCAGATTCGATCGTTTCCTTTCCCAGCATCCTTAGGATTTCCCCTTTGATATCGAGGCTCGATGACGCTTCCCCAATGGCTTTCGATCGCTACGCTTGCTGGCATGATGGCGCTCTTCCTATGGGGACGATTTCGCTATGATGTGACTGCTGTCATCGCATTGCTTGCGGCTTTGGCTCTGGGCATCGTCAAGCCGGCCAATGCTTTCAAAGGTTTTGCCGACGACATTGTCATCATCGTTGGATCTGCACTCGTCATCTCGGCAGCGGTTCAGCGCTCCGGCGTTATCGAGATTGCCATGCGCTTCCTGGCAGGACGCGTGACCAGCATCCGCTCTCAACTTCTGGTGCTGACTGCATCCGTTGGCTTCTCGTCGGCTCTCGTCAAAAATGTCGGCGCACTTGCCATGCTAATGCCCGCCGCCCTTCAGATGGCGAAGAAGAACAAGACCAGCGCTTCGGTATTTCTGATGCCGATGTCTTTCGCGTCCCTGCTCGGCGGATTGATGACGCTGGTCGGCACCTCGCCCAATATCATCGTGAGCCGGGTACGCGAAGAGATGACGGGCAGGCCCTTTGCCATGTTCGACTATTTCCCAACCGGCTTTGGCCTGTTGGTCGTCGGCCTAATCTTCCTGCGTTTCGGTTACCGCCTGTTGCCCCGTAATCGCCGCGCGACCCCTACGATGGGAGAGGCGCTGAACATCTCGGGCTATGTCACGGAAGCATCCGTCACCGAAGGATCGCAGGCCATTGGCGAAACCATAGCAGAGTTTATCGAGCGGCATGACGATCAAATTGCGGTCATGAGCCTGCTGCGTGGCGACATACGTGGCACGATTCATCCCAATATCCATTTGCACGAAGATGATATCCTCATCCTGTCCGGCGAGCCGGATGCCCTGGAACGCGTGATCGCGCGCGATGGCCTCGCTTTGACGGGCGAAGGGAAAGAGGAACAGGACGCTGATCAGGGAAACGAAATCGGCGTCATCGAAGCCGTCGTCAAAACTGATTCTGCCCTGATCGGCCGGACAGCCGGTCGGCTGTCATTGCGCGAAAGACTCGGAGTGAACCTCATTGCGGTGTCCAGGGCGGGTCAGCATCTGACCAACAAGATTGGGCAGACTGTTCTCCAGGCGGGCGACGTAATCGTCATGCAAGGCCCCGTGGGCCTGCTGCCCGACCGGTTAAACCAACTTGGCGCCCTTCCTCTAGCGACCAGGGAAATTCGCCTGGGCAACTCCAACCGGAGTTTCTTACCCCTGTTCATCCTTGCCGCGGCCATGATCGTCACCGCGACGGGCGCTGTGCCTGTTGCAGTCGCGTTCTTCGCGGCAGCAGCGCTGATTGTCATAGCCGGAGCGCTTCCCATCGGCGAAGCCTATAACGCCGTTGAATGGCCCATCCTCATCATGCTCGCAGCCCTGATACCGGTGAGCGAGAGTCTGCAAACGACGGGCGCTTCGGATATATTGGCGACGGGGCTCGCCCATATCGCAGCGACACTTCCGCCATGGGGCGCGGTGTCGCTGATCTTGGTAGCCGCGATGGCGGTCACGCCCTTTCTTAACAACGCCGCCACCGTCCTCGTCATGGCGCCGATCGCCGCCGTGTTCGCGCATGACCTGGGATATCGTCCAGAGCCCTTCCTGATCGCCACCGCAATGGGAGCCGGATGCGACTTCCTGACCCCGATCGGTCATCAGTGCAACACGCTGGTTCTGGGGCCGGGAGGATACAGGTTCGGTGACTATGCCAGACTGGGCGCCCCGCTCTCGATCCTTGTCGTGCTGGTCGGCACACCACTCATTCTCTGGACGTGGCCGTTGCATTGACGACCATGCCGGTCGTTCAGCCGTCCAATTTCAGTCCCCAACTGCTGTCAAACGGCGCGCAAACGGGACTCCTTATCGGCGTTGAGGGGGGATCCCCGTTTCAAGATTGTGGAGATAGTTGTCAGGGACGCCCTGCGCTGGGTACGGTGGAGGCCCGAGCATAGCCCGGCCGGAGGCGCACCCAGCGCAAGTCAGTTCTGAAGGAGGGAGAGAGTGGCGGTCAACTGCGGTTTTTGAAGCGCCAGCTGTCATTGCCGGTCTCGACGATATCGCAGTGATGGGTGACACGGTCGCGCAGAACCGTGGTCCTCTTGGGATCGCCGAACACCGTAGGCCACTCGCCGAAGGCGAAGTTGGTCGTGATGACGACGCTGGTGCGTTAATATAGCTTGCTGATCAGGTGGAACAGATGCTGCCCGCCTGAGCGCGCGAACGGCAGATGTCCAAGTCCATGGAGCACTACCAGGTCGAGCCGCGGGAGCTGTCCCGTTAGGGTCCCACCCTTGCCGATCCAGGTTTCCTCTTCGAGGCGTGTCACCACCGCTGCCGATCAAACGAGCCGATGTGGCACCGGGCACGGCGGTGATGGCGACCGAGGATGATGGCCTGGCGCTCATCCCGCGACCGCAAGACTGAAGATCAGCCGCTTTGCAGCATAGCGCGTAAGGCTATTACATCTGCCGCTCAGGCGCTGCCGCGAAAGCGCAGGTCGAGACGCATGGGGCCGCGCAGAAAGTCGTTGGCCATCCAATCGACGTCCATAACTGTGATGTCGTGCATGCGCGGCAGCAGGGTCGCGAGCGCGATTCGTGCCTCTGCCCGCGCCAGTTGCAGCCCCAGGCAGGCATGATTGCCATAGCCGAACGCCAGATGGCGAGGCGCTGCCGGACGATCCAGACGCAACTCGTCCGCATCGGCGAAGGCGATCTCATCGCGGTTCGCGGACACGAGGAAGACCATCACGAGGGCGCCGGCAGGAATGGTGACGTCGTCGAACGCCGCGTCCTTCGTCGTGCGCCGCACGACCGATTGCGCCGGTGCTTCGAGCCGCAGCATTTCTTCGATGAAGACGGGTATCTGCCCCGCGTCCGCGCGAAGCCGGTCGGCCAATGCCGGATCGTCGGCGAGGCGCAGCAGTGCATTGCCCAGCAGAAACGTCGTGGTTTCGTTACCGCCGACCATGAACGTTTCCAGGACGTTCACGATGGCCACGTCCGGGATCGGCAGGCCATCCTCCCCCGCAGCATTGGCGATCAGCGAAATGAGGTCGCCCGACGGTTGCGCCCGGCGCCGGGCGATGCGGTCGAGGAAATACTGTCCCATGGCAGCGATATTATGCGCCACTTCGAGCTGGCGTTTCGGCGTTTGCGGGCCGGCGACGCGGGACATGATCTCCCCCGCCCAGAAGCGGAAGCTGTCGCGCATATCTGGTTCGCCCGACAGAAAATCGGTGGTGACCGCGCCGGGCAGGGGCATGGCGAACTCACTGACGAATTCGACGGTGCCGCGGTCGATCCAGCGCGCCATCAGGTCATCGACGATAGTCTGGATGACCGGTTCGAACCGGGCGACCTCCTGCGGGGTCAGCACGCGCGCGACGATGTCGCGCACCTGCTTATGCTCCGGCGGGTCGGTGCGCATCAGGGCCGGCCGTTCTGGATAGTTCGCCATGATCGCGTCCAGTTCGTCCTGAACGGGACTGGGGCCGAACAGCGCGAAATCATTGCCGTCGGTGACGCGCGCGGAAAAGGTCCCCGGGTCGCGCAGCACGCGCTGGACATCCGCGTGGCGGGTGATCGCCCAGGTGCCGGGGTAGACTTCCGACACCGGCGCCTGCGCACGCAGGGCGGCGAAGCGGGCATGGGGGCAGGTAATGGCGCTCATGGCAGCACTACGCTGCGTTGCTGGGTCAACATGCTGGTGATCTCCCAAAGTCATGCCGCCTCGGCCGGATAGAGCGCAATCTGTTCAGGCGCATAGGCCTTGGGTTTGCGCAGAATGGCGTCGTTGGCATCGGCGGCTGATTGTGTCGTAAGCAGACGGATCGCTTTTTGCGCGGATCGTTCCGGCGTCGTGCCGAAGCGGCCCATCAGGCGCATGACCAATGGCATCTGCGGGTCGAGCACAACAGAAAGCGACTTCATTTAGTTTTCCCCACCACGACGGCACCTAGACTGTGCTTCGGCGACGCCATTGGCAAATGCTGTTTCGTCACCGGGCGTTCTGCGCGTTTGAAGCGGGTGGCTTCCGCCCCATTGAGGAAGTTCGATGGTGATCGCGAAAGCGCTTCCATAACCTCGGAGAAGTAATAGCAATGAATGAACGTTGCCAGCCTCATTAACGCATTGGTGCACCATTTCGGGCAAGACCGCCATTGGGGCGCGAGCGGTCATTCGTGGCGACGATCTTGAAAGGCGGCAAAGTCCCAAGCCTTGCCCATCCATACCGACTCTTCGCGGTCGTTCAGCACCTGATTTTACGCTCCCAGATGCGGACCGGCGGCTTCCTCATTCTTGGGGCCTTGGACGGCCGATTCCGGAAAGGCGGCTCCGGCTCAGATCGGCAGGTAGCTGCCCGTCGCCTTCGGTTTGGCGCATCGCTGACAAAGGAGATTTCCTGCCGGTCGGCAGGCGCTCCTTTAGGTATTCAGTCCCGCATCCGGTGGATCGGATTGACGATGAATCGGTCTGGCTCTGAAGTCCAGATTTTTGCGATGTATTCGTAGGGCGTGAGGCCGCCGAGTGTCTTGAGCCGACGGGCAAAGTTGTAGGCAGCCATGAAGTCGGTGAGGTGGGTCCGTAGCTGGTCATGACTGTCGTAATGGAAGCGCTTCACGGTTGCCTCCTTGATGGTGCGGTTCATCCGCTCGACCTGACCGTTGGTTCAGGGGTGGTTCGGCTTGGTGAGCCGATGTTCGATATCGTTGGCCTCGCAGGTCATGTCGAAGCGCATCTGGCGCGACCAGGCTGTGTTTCGGTTGCGCGGTTGGTCAGCGAACTGGATGCCGTAGCACATTGGGAAACGCCGGATCGGGAGCCGCTATGGCCCTGATGAAGACAAGGTCGCGAAGCGGCCGCCGGCTTCATCAGGGCAAGCCATGGCCGGCCAGCATGTGTCTAAAGTGAAGTTGTCGAGACAACACTTTGGAGGCCAACCGACCATGACCAAGCTCATCCCTACGCCTGCCGATGCCGTGCTGGTAGCCATCGATATGTCCAAGAACCGGCAGGAGGTTCTCATCGAGCGACCGGAAGGCGGGCGGCGCCGACGTATGACCGTTATGGCGACCAAGGAGGACTACGACGGCTTTGCCGAACAGCTCGCCGCCATCGGTCGTCCTATCGTCGTTGGATTTGAAGCGACTGGAAATTACCATCGCACGCTGGCGCACAGACTGCTGACCGCGGGGTTCGAACTGCGCCTCATCTCATCAGTCGCGCTCGCTCGAACCCGCGAAGCGCTCCATAATGGCTGGGACAAGAACGATTCCAAGGACGCGCAGGTGATCCTCCACATGCTGCGGATCGGCGCCACACAGCGCTACGTCGATCCGCTCGCCGCTGGGATCAACGACCTTCAAGAGCTGTCCAAGACCCACGAGGTCGTCTCCAGAATGAAGACGCAAACCTGGCATCGCATCTTGACCCATTACCTCCCCCTGTATTTTCCCGAGATGGCGCGCTTCGCCGGCAACAGTCGGTCGGATTGGTTCCTGGCGATGATCGAACGGTTCCCGACCCCAGCCAGCATCACCTCGCTTGATCGGGAAGAATTCTCTGCTGAGGTAGGGCCGCTGATCGGGCGCAAGGTCTCCAAAGCCCGTTTGATCAACGATGTGTATGCGACCGCCTGCAGTTCTGCGGCGTTGCCGGTGCCCGAGGACTCGATCGCAATCTCCATGTTTCGCATGGTCATCGCACAAGGTCGCAGCCTCATATACCAGCGCGACGAGATCGAACGGCTCGCCCATGCCCAGCTTGCAGAGCATGTGGATTACCAGCTGCTGCGCAATATTCCTGGCATCGGTCCGATCAACGCACTGACGATCCTGGCTGAGGCAGGCGACCTTCGCCGCTTCAACCATCACCGCCAGTTCCTCAAGTTCTGCGGCCTCGATCTTGCAACCTGCCAGTCCGGCACGTTTCGCGGTCGCACGAAGCTATCCAAGTACGGCAATGCGCGATTGCGTCGTACATTCTGGATGGCCGCCCAGGTCGCCGCCCGTCAGCGCGACAACAGCTTCCGCGACAAGCTCGGACGATATACCGCCGGGCACGCGGACGATGCCGATCGTCGCCGCAAAGCGATGACGGCGCTCACCGCCAAGATGGCGCGCGTGACTCACGCCGTTATCAAGACGGGGACAGAGTACCGGCCGTTTCTCGAACGGCCGGATGCCAGGTGGAAGGACCCCTCTCTGCAAGTGCCGTGAGGGCGCGAAAGCGACCCTGTAGATAATGTTCGGGCCTTCCACCTGGGTGCGTATCTCATTCTAAGGACGGTGAGGACCACGGCTGCTTCGGCGCCGCTGGATCCTGTGTTTGCTATGGCAGAGAGCGATCCCGTTGACGGTGGAAGCCATCTGGCTCAGAATGCATGCCGTGCCGATCATTGTCGGCGCATAGAGACCTGCTGGCCAAATCTCGCCGTTGCTTCCCTACCCAGGACGTTGTCCGTCAGGATCGTATGGATGCGGTAGGGTACCGCCTTCAGCAGATATTCGAGAACTCCCACGCTGTTCGTCGATCAGCTTTGTCGACTAACTGGGTGACGGCGAACTTGCTGGTGCGGTCGATACCAACGAACAGGTAGAGCTTGCCTTCGGCAGTCTGCACCTCGGCGATGTCCATGTGGAAGAAGCCGATGGGATAACGCTTGAAGCGCTGGCGCTTCGGCTTCACCTTCGATGTCCGGCAGGCGGGAGATCCCGTGCCGCTGGAGGCATCGATGCAGCGCTGAACGCGTCAAATGAGGGATCGACGGCTGCAACGCATAGAGGCAGTCATCCAGTGGCAGCAACGTGTGCCGAGGGAATGCCACAACCATCGCCTCTTCAGCCTCAGTCAAGGTCGTGGAATGAGGAGCCTTCGGCCCGGTCTTCAAATCCTCGACTATTGCCCGCTTGCGCCACTTCGCCACCGCCTTGGGGTTGATCCCCAACTCCCTGCTCAGCGTCGCGAGCGAAGCTTGCGATCGCCGTATTGCTGCTCTGACGGCGTGCGTGGTCGTGGCGTTCCCGTGACGTACCTGTACCATACGGCTTCCTTCCATTCCAACGAACGGATCGCACCATCAAACCGTGGGATCAAACACCTAGGATCAGCCAAGCATCGCCTGGTGGAAGGGGCGCAGAACAAGTAGTCTGTACAAACTGAATCTTGGGATAAGATGGACGGGATAAATTGCAGAGATCACATTTAAAATCAGGTCTCTGCCTGCTCGCTTTGATGTTTGCCATTGTCTTGTCGTCATCTGGATGCCGGGACCAAACATCTAAAGGGTCGACATCCTATTTTCAGAGGATCGGCTCCTCGACGAATTCGATGAGGTTGCCGGCACAATCGCGCAGGAAGCAGCCCTTGCCGAATGCCTCGCGCACAACAAAGGCGATGTCCGCGCCCTTGGCCTCCATCTCGACCAGAAACTCTTCGAGGTCATCGACCCGGAAGGCGACATGCTTGTTACCGTGGGTCTTGAGGTCGGACGGCGGATGGCGGCGATCGTCGGGCAGGGGCGCGGCGCCCTCCACCTCGAACAGTTCGAATCGCAACGGTCCCTTGCGCACCATCGCCGCATGGGACCGCGCCGCCTCGATGTAGAAACGCTTTTCGACCACGAAGCCCAGCACCCGGCCATACCATTCGATCGCCGCGTCCAGGCTGGGCACGCTCACACCGCCATGATGAAAGCTGAACTCGGCCATCAGGCCATCTCGGCGAAGGTCTGCGCGCACCAGTCGGCGATATAGTCGCGCATCCCCGTGCCATTGTCGGCACCGCAATGCTCGACCTCGAAGTCGGCCTTGGTGAACATGCGGAGCGTGCGCTTGGGTGAATTGATCGCCTGGTCGTAGCTCAGTTGCGCGTTGAAGGCGGGGATCTGCCTGTCATTCTCGCCATGAGTGATGAGAAACGGCACCCTGATCTTCTCGACCTGTCCGTCCAGCGTGATCTGGTCGGCATAGGCCAGGAAATCGGCCTGATTGTCGAAACCGAACACCCACATCACATGGTCCCAATAATGCGGCACGGGGTTCTCGCCTTCATTGGCGACCCGCTCGCGCTGGCGCCGTCCCCAGACATGGTTCGCGCCCATCACCGCGCACAGTGCATAGCGCGGATCATTGGCGGCGATGCGCGGCGCATGATAGCCGCCAAAGGACAGGCCGAAAATGCCGATCCGGTCGTGGACTACGTCGTCGCGCGTCAGCAGATAGTCGAAGGCGGGCGACCCCCAGCGTTCGGCATCGAATACCGCCGTGAGTCCGCGCTTGCGCAGCGCTTCTCCGGTGCCGGGCTGGTCCACGAAAAGGGTGTTGATCCCGCGTTCCAGATTGGACGCGCCGTGCCCCGCCATATTGACCTGTTCCTTCATGGAATCGAGGCCATTGACCGACACCAGAGTGGGGCGCGGCGTCCCCGATCCATCATGGACGAAGATTGCCGTGTAGGCGCTGTCCTCATAAGGTATCTCGACAAAGTCGACATGCAGCCCGCGCAGCGCCACCCCCTTGGCGTACAGCTCCAGCCCGCGATCGTAGGCGGCCCAGCGCGGCGCATAATCGCGGCTCTGCATCCGTTCGGCCGCCAGATAATAGCCAGAAGCGCGCAGATATTTGGTCCCCGCGGACAAGGCATAGCCCGCCGCCTCGTCCGCCGCGCCATTGGCCGCGACCTGGTCCGCCACCCGCAGCCAACTGTCGAACATCAGCGCGCTGCCGGCGTCGGCTCCGGCCTTGGCGGCCTCCAGGATCGGCCGGTTCGCCTCGTCGATCTCGCCATGATTGCCGCCGCACACCAGCGCCAGATTGGTGGCGAGGTTCCAGACATAATTTCCGGGGAAGGGCTCGAACATGCAGATCCTCTCGACTGTCGTGCCGCCGGCATGGGCAGCTTCATCCATCCCGTCACAGACCCCGCCAGATGGCGTGGATCAAATTGAAAAGGTGGAAGCCCACTATCCATGCTTTGGCTTTGACCCCGATGCGCACCCGTTCCATCGCCAGCATGTACAGATAGAGAGAAGGAGAGACGATGCGGCTTGCAACGCGCAGGGATGGCGGCAGGGACGGGCGATTGATCGTCCTGTCACCCGATGGCGGTCATTATGCCGACGCGCCTTTCGCAACGCTCCAGCAGGCGATCGAGCAGTGGAATGCCGCACAGCCCGCGCTGGCGGCGATCAGCGACTTCCCGCATCCGATCGACCCCACCGCACTCGGCGCCCCCTTGCCCCGCGCCTGGCAGTGGCTCGACGGCTCCGCCTTCGAAAGCCACGGCGCGCTGATGGACAAGGTGCTGGGCATCACCCCGGAAAAGACCGGGCGACCGCTGATGTATCAGGGGGTGTCCGATCATTTTTACGGCCCGACCGACGATGTGCCGATGCCAGACGAGGCGCTGGGCATAGACTTTGAAGGCGAGTTCGGCGTCATCGTCGACGCCGTGCCGATGGGCATCACGCCCGAAGAGGCGATGGCGCATATCCGCCTGATCGTTCAGATCAACGACTGGTCGCTGCGTGCGCTCGCCGGTCCCGAAATGAAGAGCGGCTTCGGCTGGGTTCAGGCCAAGCCCGCCTGCTCCATGGCGCCTTTCGCTGTCACGCCGGACGAACTGGGCGACCAATGGCGCGATGGCCGGGTTGCTATGGACCTGCTGGTCGACTGGAATGGCCAGCGCTTTGGCGCCGCCAATGGTGAACCGATGGGGTTCGGCTTCCATGAACTGGTCGCCCACGCGGCGCGGACCCGCCATCTGGTGGCCGGCACGGTGATCGGCTCAGGCACGGTTTCCAACGCCAATTTCCGCGAGGTCGGGTCCTCCTGCATCGCCGAACGGCGCGGGATCGAGATCGTGGACGAAGGCGCGGCCCGCACCGCCTTCATGCGCTTTGGCGACCGCGTCCGCATGGAAGGGCGCCTCGCAGACGGGCGCGCGCCTTTCGGCATCATCGATCAGCAAGTCATCGCCTATGCAGGAGAGCAATCATGACCGACCTCAGCGATTCCGGCCTTCCCCCGGTCCAGCGCGTGGTCACCGGCCACGACGCGGACGGCCGGGCGATCTTCAAATCGGAAGATGTCACCCCGACTCGGATGATCCCATCGGGCGATGCCTCCTTCCTGCTCCTGTGGACGACGCCTACCGTGCCGGCCGACAATAATGACGAGACCGATGGCCGCCTGCGCGACGCCGGCCTGACCCTCAACCAGGGATCGGTGATCCGCATCGTCGACATGCTGCCAGGCAAGGAGTCGCCGATGCACCGCACCAACAGCATCGACTATGGCATCGTCATGTCGGGCGAGGTCGAGCTGGAACTGGACGATGGCCGCAAGACGACGGTGCGGGAGGGCGGCGTCATCATCCAGCGCGGCACCAATCATCTCTGGCGCAACGTCACCGACCGGCCCTGCCGCATCGCCTTCATCCTGATCGAGGCGCCCGCCTATCTGCACAACGGCCAGCCGCTCCCCGAAGACAAGCCCGAAGACAAGCATTGACGCCGTTGTTCGATCTTACCGGCAGGGTCGCGATCGTCACCGGATCGACGCGAGGCATTGGCCTTGCTATCGCGCGGGCGCTTCAGGGCCATGGCGCGAATGTCGTAATCTCCAGCGAAGATGCCGTAGACAGCCAGAGGGTCGGGGAGCAACTGAATACGCTGGCAATTGCGGCGGACGTGGCAGACGACGCGCAACTTGATGCACTGGTCGATGGCACGATGGCCCATTTCGGCCGCCTCGACATTCTCGTCTGCAACGCCGGGATCACCGGGCGTGCGGGGCCGTTCGCTACGATCGGCATGGCGGATTATGATCGGGTGATGGCGATTAACCTGCGCAGCCAAGTGCGCCTGTGCAATCTTGCCTTGCCCCATATCGCCGCGACAGGCGGCGGGGCCGCAGTCCTTATCGCCAGCCTGTCGGGCCTACGCGGCAATGGTGCGATCAACGCCTATGCGCTTGCCAAGGCGGGCGTTGCGCAGCTTGCCCGCAACCTCGCCGTTGAGTGGGGCCCACGCAATGTGCGGGTCAACGCCCTGTCGCCGGGCCTCATCCGAACCGAACTATCCGCGCCGTTGCTGGCCGACGATGCATTCATGGCGCGGCGAATGCAGATGACGCCGTTGCGCCGACCGGGCGAAATGGACGAGGTGGCAGGCAGCGCACTCTTCCTCGCGTCGCCGGCGGGCGCGTTTGTGACGGGCCACAATTTGGTTGTCGATGGGGGCACCCTGATCACGGATGGCAGTTAGGGGCAAAGCCCAATCAGAGTGTTCAGCAATGGATTCTTCTGATTGCATGTCGACATCCAAGTCGAAACACTCGTCGAACGGGAAATAGTCAGGGTAGAACTAAATACTGTCCACGTACCCGGCGAGGAAACCTCCATCGGATTCCGCGTGTTCGGGCATCTCCATGATGGAGAATACACCGACTACATCTAAAGGTCATCGACCGCATCGAATCAAGGTTCGCAGTTCACCAGCATGGACTGGGCGGCTTTCATCCGAACTTACGATCTCGAGCATTCGATGAGCCGGCGCGGCAACTGCCATGACAACGCGGTGGCCGAAAGCTTCTTTTCCTCACTCACAGGGCGGCATCGGGCTCGGGGTAAATCTCGAACTTTCGCCGCCCTCCCACGCGCGCCTCGCGCGATCGCCTCGGCATCCTTTCGGAGCGGCCCGTCGAAGTCTGGTAGGCGGGGCAAGACCTCCATCGGCGGGCCAAAGCAATTTCCCTCCCGCCGGCATAAACACCGCGGCATCTCTCCGGTCTTCCGTGCCTTCATTGAAACATCCGCTGGCGGTCACGAACGGACCCTCACCATAGATAGGTTACGCAAAGGGGTATCTGTGAGGTGTTAAAGCGTCGCCGGACAAAAAAATGAATCAGCGGCAAGTAAAAGAAATAAACAGGGGAGAGTTATATGCGAGGATTTTCTCGTCTTTTCAGCGCATCGGTTCTTGCGCTAACCGCAGGAAGCGCATTTGCGCAGACCGCGCAGCCGGTCCCGTCGGGCACGAGCAACACCCAGGCGCGACCGTCGATTGATCCAGACGAAATCGTGGTGACAGCGCGGCGCCGTGAAGAATCGTTGCAGACCGTTCCGGTCGCCATCCAGGCGTTCTCATCCCAGCAACTGCAGCAACGCGGTGTCCAGGACCTTCAAGATCTGTCCTCGACCGTTGCAGGCCTGCGTTTCGGCTCTGAAGGTGGTAAAAACGGAACGAACATCTCATTGCGAGGATTGTCGCGCATTCCGCTCGGCGAAGGTGTGCCGGCAGTCGTCACGTATTTCGCGGATATCCCACTGGCGGGCGAAGGTTCCAACCTGCCTACTTACGACCTTGCAAGCATCCAGGTCCTCAAGGGACCGCAGGGCACCCTATTCGGCCAGAACACCATCGGCGGCGCGATCCTGGTAACACCGCAGGCGCCGACGTATGAATTCGAGGGTTACGTAGAGGCCAATTATGGCAACTACGACTATCGCACGCTCGAAGGGGCGGTCAACGTTCCGATCATCGCCGACAAGGTGGCCTTGCGCGCGGCAGGACAGGTGCGCCGCCGCGACGGTGTGGTCAAGAACCTCAGCGAGGGCAAGGACTTCGACGACATCCACCAGGATTCGGTCCGCGCATCTTTGCTGGTGGAGCCCAGCGACGTGATCCGAAGCCTCACCATCTTCGACTATTTCAAGGCAAACGAACAAGTCTCTGGCCCGCGCATCTTCGGAACCAACCCCAACACCAACGGGCTGTCGGTGTTCCTCGACCCGCAGATCGCCGCGCAATATGCGGCGCAGCAGGACGACTTCTTCTCCGCCTATTCGACACCCTCGATCCCGCGCTCGGCGAACCGCAAGCTGTGGGGCATCAGCAACAACACATCGGTCGACCTCGACGGCGTGACGGTGCGCAACATTTTCGGCTACCGCAAGGTCTTCAGCGACCAGCGCATCGATAGCGCGGGCCTCAATCCAGTCTATCTTCCCAACTTCCTGCGGCCTGCCTTCGGCCTGCCGGCGGGTGCCGATCCGTTCGAGCTGATCCTGCTGGATGCCAGCCAGATCATCGATCGCCGCTACATATCCAACGAACTGCAGATTTCGGGCAGCAACGACCCGGGGACCTTCGACTGGATCTTCGGCGGCTTCTACTATGATGCGAAGTCCGACGGACCCATGGGCTCGTCGTTCCGCGCCTTCGTTCCGGCCGCGGCGCCGCGCAGCTTCACGACCGCGCATGTGGCTTCGAAGTCCTACGCCGTCTTCGCGCAGATCGGTTACGAGTTCGCACCCGGCCTGAAGCTGAATGCTGGCGCGCGCTATACCTGGGACAGGGTCCGCGGTTGCGCTGGGTCGGTCACGGCGGGCCGATATGCCACGAGCGCGGAATGCGAGACGCAGGCTGCCGCCGATCTGATCGACGGAACCGGTATCATCCGCACCAAGAGCAACAAGCCGAGCTGGACGCTGGGGCTGGACTACCAGGCATCGGACGACGTCTTCCTCTACGCCGTCACCCGGCGCGGCATTCGCGGGGCGAACATCAACACGCCGCTGTTCGAATCGCCCTTCACCACCGGCGACCCGTCCGCCTGCGGCGTGCCCGCCGGCACCGGGCCGTGCCCCGACCTGCGGCCCGCCCAGACCACCGGGCCCGAGCAGATCACCGACGTCGAAGTGGGCGGCAAGTTCGCGTTCCGCTCGGGCGAGGCGCATGGGCGGCTCAACGTCGCGGTGTTTTATTCGAAGTACAAGGCCGCGCTGCAGTTCGCCAACGTATCGGGCGTGGGCATTCCGACCAGTGCGCCTGACCAGCCGACCAACACCTCGGTCGGTGTCAACGTTGCCGACGAGACGATCTATGGCATCGAGAGCGAATTCGTCTTCAGCCCCGTACACGGCCTGACCTTTACGATGACGGGGGCCTGGACCAGCTCCGAGATCGACAAGGTCGTCGCCCCGGTGGTGCCCGGCCTTAACGTCGCGGAAGAGGGGATCACGCTGCCCACGCCCGCCTTCGCCGGCTCGGTGGCGGTGAACTACACCGCGCCGCTCGGTTTCGCGGAACTGTCGGTCAGCGCCGACTACTTCTACACCGACAAGTTCGGCGGCTCGAGCGGGAAGAACCTGCCCAGCTACGAACTGGCCAACGGGCGCATCGACTTGCGTGACATCGGCGGGGCCGGGGTGGACCTTGGCGTGTTCGTGCGCAACATCTTCGAGGAGAAGTATTTCCGTTCGCCGGCCCAGTTCTCGCCCTCATTCCCGGTCAACGTGGGCTACGTGGGCGAGCCGCGCACTTACGGTGTGTCCGCACGGTTCCGGTTCTGAGCCACAGCCGGCATCGCACCGGCCCGAAGATAGGGGAACCGCGCGTCGCTCGGAGCAAGGATGCGTCGTGACGATGGGCCGCAACAGGGGGAGGACGCTTCGGCAACCCGAGGCGCCCCGTGCGGCTTCGATTCCCCGTGTGACTGATGGAAGCTCCCGCGCGATAGGATGCCCCGCCAAGCAAGGACGACAGGATGAACTCGACTTCGTTTCGCCCCACGCTCTATTTCAACAAGGACTGCCCGTTCTGCCTGAAGGTGAAGATATTCCTGCTCGAAGCGGGATTGCAGGACCAGGTCGAGATCGTCGAATTCGCCCCGGGCTCGGAGGAAGAGCAGGCGATAAAGCAGATGCTGGCGACCCATTTCGAGAAAGTCACCGTGCCCGCCGCACAGATCGCCCCGGACGAGTGGATCAGCGATTCCGACGCCATCATCGCGCGGCTCGCGGACCGGGCCGGCGTGAATACCGCCGATCTTCCGGTCCTGGCGACTTACGGCCGCGTCGCACTCGACCGCGTGGTGAGCCTGTTCAAGGAAAACGCCGAACTCCAGCGGCAACTGGCATAAGCACTGCTACGGGTGCCAGGCCGATGATGGCCCCGGCATTTCCATGTCAGCGCAATGTATCGTCAAGTGGAACCGGGGTCCAGCCCATGTCGTGCTCACGATACGCGACGGCTGTGCTTTCCGCCGTATTTCCGGCCGCAGAAATCGTCGAGCCGGCGCATTTCCATCGCCGCCGCCGATGCTGCCGTGACCGCACTCGGGAGATGAGTCTCGCCCTGCGCAATCCGCGCCGAGACTTGATCGGCCAGCCGCTCGATATCCGCGCGCGACAGGATGTTCTTTTCCCGCAGGTAGCATACCAGGGTCTGCAGGATGGTCACCGCCTTGTCGCCCGGGTCGACATCGCACTTGCCTTCGTCAGCCATTCCTAGTTCCCACACGATTGCACCAGACCAGGGCGACCGCCGATTGACGCTGCGCTCCCGGGTCGCCCACCATTGTTGGTTCGGGGCTCCGCTCAGCCGACCACGGGCAGGGGCCTGATTCTCCTATCGAAAGACGGGGTGCGCCCAAAATCGCCATCGCTCGAATGGGATTACCTAGCCGAAGGAAGGTTGGTGGCCCGAACGCCGGGTCTATCGCCCGCTCAGGCAACTACAAAGAGGAGATGGATCGATGAGTGATGTGGAAACCCTCGATCTGGAACAGGCCATCCGCGACACCTATCGGTTGTGGAACGAAGGCAAGCGCGAGGAACTGGACGCTCTGTTCGCGCGGATGGGACCGGCCGGGTTCTCCATCGAATACGTCGGTTCGCCCGCCGTCGACGGCCCGGCCGCGATGGAGGCGATGTGGCGTGAATATGGCGGCAAGTGCTCGACCGAGGCGGTGGAAGTGATCGCCAACGGCACCGAAGGGGCGGCTTACGTGGCCAACCATCTCCAGACCGAGCAGGGCGTGACGATCCTGCCCAGCCTGGAGACCTATC
The DNA here is from genome assembly GCF_044813085.1 of Novosphingobium sp. BL-52-GroH. Lineage (NCBI taxonomy): Bacteria > Pseudomonadati > Pseudomonadota > Alphaproteobacteria > Sphingomonadales > Sphingomonadaceae > Novosphingobium > Novosphingobium sp. BL-52-GroH. Next base: position 1,119,226 of record NZ_CP171149.1, read on the forward strand.
GCATCGCGGACGGCAAACTCACGGTGCGCTATTACCACCGGACGAAGCATTGAGCCGTCCGGTTGCAGGGGTTAGACGGCCGCTTCCATGAAATCGAGCAGGTCGGCGTAATGGGGCTGATGCGCCAGCCCGCCGCCTGAAATCGATATGTTCTCGCCTGTGATGTAGCGAGATTCATCGGAGGCAAGGAAGGCGACCAGTGCCGCGATGTCGTCCGGCGTCCCGAATTCGGGCGTCAGGATGTGGCGCTGGATCATCTCCTTCAGGCCCGGCACCGTGTCTTCGAGGGCCTGGGTCAGTACGACGCCGGGCGCTATGCTGTTGCAGCGGATGTTCTGCCGCCCGTGCTGCGTGGCGACGTATTTCGTCAGTCCGATGATCGCAGCCTTCGACGATCCATAGGCCACGCGCGCGAGGTCGCCGGCGCTGCCCGAATTGGAGGCGGTGTTGATGATCGATCCACCGCCGGTCTCGATCATGCGCGGGATCGCGTACTTGCAGCCCAACAGGTAGCCGGTCAGGTTGACGTCGAGAATATCGCGCCAGACGGCGATGGGTATGTCGGGCGCGGTGGTGTCCTGCGCGGCCTTTACCGGATCGGTCATCGCCGCGTTGTTGTGGAGGATGTCTAGGCGGCCGAAATGGTCTACCGCCGCATCGACCATGTCGCGCACGGACTGCGGGTCGGCGGCGTCGAACTGAAATGCCAGCGCGTTTTCGCCGATGGACGACGCCGCGCGGTCCGCCGCTTCCGCGATCAGGTCGGCGACCACGACCCGAGCGCCTTCCGCGACGAAACGCCGCGCCACGGCCGAGCCGATGCCGCCGCCCCCGCCGGTCACGATCGCAACTTTGCCGTCCAGCCTTCCAGTCATGCTGTCCCCCTCCATTCGTACTCACGACGCGTTGTTGTGCGCGGTCACCGTTATGCGAGCCGACCCGATGATACCCTGCCGGAGGACAGGCTGTAGGCAGCGAGCCTGTCTCCATCGTCGCGGTCGATCAGCGATCGAAGCTGGGGCGTCGAAAGCACGCCGGCGCTGTGTCGGGAGGAGAGAATAGCCGTTATGAACCATCGTATCCCTCGCTCGTCCGCCGTTCGTCGGGCCATGTTGCTGTGTTCGGTCGTCGCTTCGGTGGGCCTGCCGGTGCACGCCTTCGCGCAGAGCGAGACAGCCGACAAGCCAACTGCGGCCGCCCCTGACGACATCGTGGTGACTGCACGCCGGTCTTCGGAAAACATCCAGGCGACGCCGGTTTCGGTGGCGGCGTTCAACGAGGACATGCTGCGTTCCGCCAATATCCAGACGACGTCAGACCTCATGTTCAAGACCCCGGGGGTGTATCTGGGCGGGTCGGGCGGCAGGGAGAATTCGGTCTTCCAGATCCGCGGCCAGACCAAGGCGCTGAGCGGTTCCAATGCGCCAGCGGTCGTCAGCTATTTCGCCGACGTTCCGCAGCCCACCTTCGGCAGCGGCGTGTCGACTTACGACATGGCTTCGGTGCAGGTGCTCAAAGGTCCGCAAGGAACGCTGTTCGGTCGCAATACGACCGGCGGCGCGGTGCTGTATTATCCTACTGCACCCGGATACACGCTGGAAGGCTATCTTCAGGGCGACTACGGCAACTACGATCACAAGCAGCTTGAAGGGGCGCTCACCCTTCCCATCATCGCCGATCGCCTTTCGGTGCGTGTGGCCGGCCGCTACGACAAGCGCGATGGCTATACGCGCAACATCGGCGTGGGCGGCGATCTCGACGACGTGAACTCCCGCGCATTCCGTGTGTCCGTCCTTGCGGAACCGACGGATTCGATCCGCAATCTCACCATCTTCGACTGGTATCGCAATTACTACACCGGCGATGGCGTGTTGCTGCTCGGCGTGAACGAAACCCCGAGCCTGCTCGATGCCCTGGGCGTGCGCGAATCCGCGCTTGCTGCCCTGGCGGCCCAGCGTGCGCGCGGTTCGCGCGTGATCGACAGCGATGTGGAGCCGGCGTTGAACCGCTCGCGCCGCTGGGGCATTACCAACCGCACCGACGTCACGCTGGGCTCGATCGATCTCGTCAACATCTTCGGGTATCGCAAGACGTACGTGGACTACGCCATCAACACCGATGGCGTGCCGCGCCTTGACAGTTCACTGGCCCCCGGGCTGACGTTCCCGCTGTTGAACGCCGCCGCGATCAGCAACGTCGAGCAGTATACCGAGGAAGTGCAGATCAAGGGATCGGCATTCGACGACAAGGTGGACTGGTTGCTGGGCGGGTTCTATCTCAAGAGCAAGCCTTACGATACCACCGGGACCGGCAACGGCGTGGGCTTCCTGACAAGCAGCCCCTACGCCACGTTCCAGTACAACTTCTACAAGGAAACCAGCAAGGCGCTGTTCGGTAACGTCAACGTCAAGCTGGATTCGATCGTCGAGGGCCTGCGCTTCAGCGCCGGTGTGCGCTACACCTGGGACAAGCAGGTCGCCTGTATCGCCACGCAAGGCACGATGGCGAGCCCCAACACGCAGGCGCCAGACCTCGGCCCCGACGACTGCCCTTCCAGCCCGCTCCTGGTCGGCGCCACTGTCAGCAGCGCCAAGTCCAAGGCCCCCACATGGACGATCGGGCTGGACTGGCAGGTCACCTCCGATCTCTTCGCTTACGTCGCGTCCCGGCGCGGCTATCGTACCGGAGGCATCAACACGCCCAACTTCGGCGGACGCCTTGTTCCGTTCCAGTCCTTCGGGCCGGAAAAGGTCACGGACGTCGAACTGGGTATCCGCTCGGACTGGGATCTTGGCGGAAGCGTCAAGCTGCGCATCAACGCCTCGGCGTTCGCGGGCTATTATAGCGGGGTACAGATCGCCTTGTCCGGCCTTATCACCCAGGCCGGTGCCTGCGTGCCTGGAGCGGACAACCCGGCGCCGATCTCGCCGGACGGCGATTGCGATGCCGCGAACGATCCGCAGTCGGGCACCTTGCTGGTCAACGCCGGCAAGTCGCGGGTAGCGGGGATAGACCTCGACGGTCGGCTTGCCATCGGCGATCGCTTCGCGTTCACTTACGCTGCCAATTTCCTGGACACGAAGACCCGGTCGTTGCAGGCGCCCGCCGCGATCCAGCCCTACCTGACGCAGCAGGAAATCCCCTTCGATCTGGTCGCCAAGACCACCTATTCGCTGGGGCTGCAGTACCAGCTGCCACTGGGCGGCAACCTGGGAGAACTATCGGCCAATGCTGATTACTACCATTCGAGCCCGCTCAAGTTCGTGAATACGTCGCTGCCGGCTTATGGCGTCGTCAACGCCCGCATCGAATGGCGCGATGTGGCCGGCAAGCCCATCGACCTGAGCGTCTATGCCACGAACCTGTTCGACAAGTCCTACGCTGCGATCGGTGCGGTATCGGGCGCGGCACTCGGTTTCGACAGCGCGATCTACGGCCCGCCCCGCCAGTACGGCCTTTCGCTGCGCTACAGGTTCGGCGGGTAGGGCGCGGGGGCATGGCTGCTGTCCGGAAGGTGTGGGCGCAACTGATCCCGATCGCCGGTGGAGCGCTGGCATCGCAGGCTCGCGCCTTCGAGCGGGCCGGGGTGGAGGGCGTATGGGCGCCGCAGATGTTCGGCGCGCCCTTTGCCACGCTTGCGGCGGTCGCACCGGCGACATCGACGCTCAAGCTGGGCACCGGCATCGCGCTCGCCTTCGTGCGCAGCCCGCTGGAGACCGCGTGCAATGCGATCGACCTGGACCTGATAAGCGGCGGCAGGGTGGTTCTGGGCCTCGGTTCGAGCGCGCAGAGCCAGATCGAAGGGTCGTTCGGCTCGCCCTACGGCAAGCCGCTGGCCCACATGGCCGAGATCGTCAGCATGATCCGGGCGATCGCCGCGAAGCGATCGAGGATTGCCGGGCAACGGTCGCCTATTACAGCCAGTCGCCGCAGTATCTGCGCCACTTCGAGGGCATCGGCTTTGGCCGGGAAGCCGCCACGATACAGGCCGCCTTCGCGCGGGGCGATCTCGCCGCCATGATCGCTGCCTGCCCCGATGCGATGGTGGAGAGCATCGCTGTAGCCGGCCCGCCCGACTACGTGCGCGAACGTGTGGCCCAACGGGCCCGCCACGCCGATGCCATCACTCCCGTCGTCCCCCATCACGGCCTGTCGCAGGAAAAAGCGGTGGCTTATGGCCAGCGCATAGCGGATGTGTTTTATGAATGAGCCCCTCGGTTCGAAGACCGCAGCCATGGAAGGCGGCGGGCTCTACAACCGCCACTCGGGCCTGCAGCATGCCAACCTGCAGACGGCGCTGCCTCTGCTGGAGGAGGCGGCCCGTCTGATCGGCCAGTCAAGCGCCGGCCTCGCGGTGATTGCGGACTATGGCGCGTCGCAGGGGCGCAATTCGATGGGGCCGATGGGACGCGCCATCGATCTGATGCGCCAGCAGGATGAGGATCGGCCGGTGCAGGTCTTTCATGCCGATCTGCCGTCGAACGATTTCACCTCGTTGTTCACGTTACTGGCCGACGACCCGGCCAGCTACCTTTCAGGTCGCACCGCGGTATATCCGACGGCGATCGGCCGCTCGTACTTCGAAGCGATCCTGCCGCCATCCAGCGTCGATCTGGGATGGTCGTCGAACGCCCTGCACTGGATGAGCGAGAGCCCGGTGGAGGTGGACGATCACGCCTGGGCCGTCTTCAGCGCATCACAGGCGGCTCGCGACGCGGTGGACGATGTGCTGGCACGCGATTGGCTCCAATTCCTGACTGCGCGCAATCTCGAACTGCGCCCTGGCGGCCGCTTGATCTGTCAGTTCATGGGACGCGGAGAGAGCGAACTGGGCTTCGAATGGATGGCAGGGCTGTTCTGGCAAAGCATCGTGGAACTGCGGGAAGAGGGACACCTCACCGAAGCCGAGACGCAGCGCATGACGGCCCCGTCCGCAGGGCGATCGCTCGCCCAGGTAGCCGCGCCGCTGCAGTCGGGTGAGGTTCCGGGATTGGAAATCGATCACCTGTCGCTCTTCGAATCGCCCGATCCTTTCTGGGACGAGTATCAAGGCACAGGCGATGCACGAAGACTTGGAGAACAATGGTCGTGCATGATGCGGGCGGCCAACGGGCCGAACTTCGCAGCCGGACTTGATGTCTCGCGCGACAGGAACGCCCTTCTGGATCGGCTGACCGACCGTCTCGCCGCGCGCATCGCGGCTGCGCCACAGCGTAGCCGCTCTTGGAACGTCCTACTTTCGGTCACAAAATCGAAATAAACTCTGAAAAACTGGCGCGTCTTGGCAGATGGCCTTCACACGACCGGTATGCTCAACGGGCTGCGATCGCAAACGTAACTGCGACCCAACATTCCCGGGGAGGAACACAATGAAGCATTTTCTATTCGCGACATGCTCGATAGGCTCCATGCTGGTCGCTGGCGCGGTGCATGCGCAGGAACAGGATACGGCTGCGGCCCAGACCGAAGCGCGCCGTCCCGTGTCGAGTTCGGAAGACATCGTCGTTACCGCGCGCCGCGTCGAGGAAAGCGTGCAGTCGACGCCGGTTTCGGTTACGGCGCTGAGCGGCGCGGATATCGCCAAGTCTGGCATTACCGATACGGCCGACCTGATGATGAGGACGCCCGGCGTCTACCTCGGCGGTTCCGGCGGCCGCGAGAATTCGGTTTTCCAGATTCGCGGCATGGCCAAGGCCCGCAGCGGCTTCAACTCGCCCGCCGTCGTCAGCTATTTCGCTGACGTTCCCCAGCCGACCTTTGGCAGCAGCGTTGCGACATACGACCTTGCCTCCGTACAGGTCCTCAAGGGACCCCAGGGCACGCTGTTCGGACGCAATACCATCGGCGGCGCAGTACTGTTCTATCCCGCCGCGCCGACCTATAATATCGAGGGTTACGTGGAAGCGTCCTATGGACGTTACAACAATGCATCGCTCGAGGGAGCGCTCAACGTGCCCATTATCGACGGCAAGGTTGCGCTTCGCGTAGCCGGGCGGATGGAGACGCACGACGGCTATACCAAGAACATCCTGAATGGGAAGCGCTTCGACGACACCGATTCGCGTGCTGTTCGCGCCTCGCTGCTGATCGAGCCGGTAGACGGCGTGAAGAACGTCACGATCTTCGACTACTACAAGAACGACTACAACGGCGACTCGTTTATCGTCCGCAACGTCCGCTCCTTCAGCCCGCTGCTCGACAACGCACTGGCGCTGCGTCCGGCCGCGCTGCAGGCGCTGGCGGACCAGCAGGCCCGCGGGCCTCGCAGCGTGGCGGTGACCGGGGAACCACTCAATCGCAGCCGTCGCCTCGGCGTGACCAACCGTACCGACATCGACATCACCGACGACCTCTCGTTCACAAACATCTTCGGCTATCGCCGCACGGAGGTCGACTACCATGCAAACGTTGGCGGTTTTGGTCCGCTCGTCTCGGGCAATCCGGCGCTTGGCGGGGCGGCGTTTACCGTCTTTCATGCCGGTGCCATCAACAATACCGAACAGTACACGAACGAAGTGCAGCTCAAGGGAACCGTCGGCGCGGTCGACTGGCTTCTCGGAGGGTTCTACCTGAAGAGTGATCCGTTCGGTCCGACCGGCACAGGCAGCAATGCGCTGAGCACATCGACCTCGTATCTGAACGTCTTCAACTACAGTTTCTACCACGAGCGCAGCAAGGCGCTGTTCGGTAACGTCAACGTACGTCTCGACAACCTGGTCGAGGGCCTGCGCTTTGGTGGCGGCTTCCGCTATACATGGGACAAGATCACTGCCTGCACGGCGACGGACACGGTGACCGGCGGGACCGTCGATCCCGATGACTGCAACGCCAGCAATCCCCTTCTCCAACTCCCCGCAACGAATGGGGTCAAGTTCAAGGCTCCCACCTGGCAGGCCGGTTTCGACTGGCAGATCAGCCCCGACCTGTTCGCCTATGCGACTACCCACCGTGGCTATCGCGCAGGCGGGATCAACAACCCGACGTTGGGTGGCACGCTCGCACGCTTCCAGACCTACGGGCCGCAGAAGGTCACCGACGTGGAGCTCGGCGTGCGTAGCGACTGGGATCTCGCGGACAACGTCCGCCTCCGCTTCAACATCTCCGGGTTCGTTGGCTGGCACAAGAACATCGCGGCTTCGGTTTCAGGCGTGCGCACGATCGTCGCCAGCTGCACCCCCGGTGCGGCTCCGCCAGTCTCGCCGGACGGCGATTGCAACGTCGCCAACGATCCGCAGTCCGGTACGCTTTTGATTACCGCGGGAACGGCGCGCATCAGCGGCATCGACATCGATGGCTTCCTGAAGATCGGCCACTTCACGTTGAATTATGGCGCGAACTTCCTGAAGCCCAAGTCGACCGGATTCGATATTCCGGCGGAGCTTGCCGCGTATATTCCGCCCAATTCCGCGATCGCCTTCGATTTCGTCGCCAAGCGCACGTTCACCCTGGGTGCGGACTACACGACACCGCTGGGAGATGATGGCTCTGAATTCACGGCCCATGCGGACCTTTACAAGACCAGCGACGTATCTTTCACCGACTCGTCGCTTGAAGGATATACGCTGGTCAATGCCCGACTTGACTACAATAACGTATTCGGCAGCAATGCCGGAATCAGCCTCTACATGAACAACGTGTTCGACAAGGTGTACGAACAGAACGGTGCATTCGACGGTCCCGGGGCGGGCTTCAAGACCGTGATCCTTGGCGCGCCACGCCAGTATGGTGTGCGGCTGCGCTATCAGTTCTGAGCGTATGCCGGGCCGGCGAGCGAGGAGGAGCGCTCGCCGGCCTTTTTTTCATGCCGCGGCTACGGCTATGGGCAGGTGCGGCAGCCGTTCAGGAAATGCTGACGGTCCGCGTGTCGAGCGCATTTATCTGATCGGGTTTCGGTGCGGTTCGGACGCCAGAATCACCGGGTTGGCGAAGAATATGATCTGCGACAGCGCAAAATAGGTGCCTGGGGAAATACCAAGGCTTTGCGGAAAATATGCTTGCACTGCCGTGCAAGGCCGCCGCTGTTGATCGACGCGCCGACCAGTCTGGGGACCACTTCGTAGAGCGGTCATTCACCTCTCACGATGCTCGTCATGCGTAAGAGGTGCATCGTCGCAATCCGCTTCAGCACTTTCTCTACCGGTAGGGCCGGATCGAGCACCGCACGCAGAGCTCCATCGCGTACGGGACCGACCGTAACACGCGGTGGAGGAACAAGTCGGACTTGTCGTGTAGATCGTCGCCCGTCCGATGCGGCCACGGCTGCGACCTCGTGGAGGTTCGCGCCATCCAGGCTTTTGTCCAGAAACTCGCTTGAAGCCGCCCCTAGGATGCCCAACGCCGCGGGCATTTACGCTTGGCGCCGCTGCGGAACGTACTGACGTCGCAAGGGGGCAGGCGAGCCTGCCGCGAGACGGGCTGTATCAACGATCGTTGCAACAGCCGCAGGCAACCCGTGAAAGACTGCCTGCGGCCCAGAAGTGCGCAGGGATGCGCGAGTTGCTACGCCTGCAGGTAAAGCTTGCCGATATGACGCGCGCGGGGTGTCGAAGTATCCCATTCGAGGGCGTCCGGGCGATCTGCCAGTCGCAGGCCGGGCATGCGCTCGACGACCTTCTGGATCAGCACGGGCACGACGTTGCGGGTGATCGCATTGCCGATGCAGGTGTGCATGCCATAGCCGAAGGCCAGGTGATCCTTGAGGTTCGGGCGGTCGATGTCGAACGTGTAAGGGTCGGGATAGACTTTCGGGTCATGGCACGCGACGCCCAGCATGACGTAGGTTGGCATGCCCTTGGGAATGACCTTTCCACCCACTTCGTTGTCTCCGGCGGAAAACCGCATGACCAGCGAGACTGGCGGGTCGAGACGCATGCTTTCTTCCAGCACGTTGATTGCCAGCGACGGGTCCTGGCGCACGCGTTCGGCGATTTCGGGGTGCTTGGCCAGGTTCATCAGCGAAGCGGCCGCCGCGCCGGCGACGGTCGACACGCCGCCGATCAGGAGCACGATCATCATCGCCATCATTTCGTCGTCGTTGATGGCGCCGTCCTCGGCGCCGTCGGCGATGACGCCCACGAGGTTGTGGCATTCGCCCCGGCGCGCCAGTTCCTGCTGCTCCTTGCAGAACGCGGCGCCTTCGGCCCAGGCATCCAGATAGGCCTGGGGCTTGGGGTCGCCCGGCCGCATCTTGTCGAGCAGGGGCAGGGTCATGACGTACTTCATGAAGATCGGCTGATCCTTGTCCTCGATCCCCATGAAGCGGCGCAGCAGGGTATCGATCGACATGACCTTGGTGAAGTCGCCCAGCGCCTCGAACGAGCCGCCCTCGGCCAGGATCTTGTCGATCAGCGAGTCGATGAGGATGGCCGCCTGCTCGTTCAGCATCTGGGTGCGCTTGGGCGTGAAAGCGGGGTTCACGACCTTGCGGCGGCGCGTATGGTCTGGCGGATCAGAATAGTTCATCACCGGCAGGCCGTTGAAGAAGTCGATGCGCTCCATCCCCGGAAGGCCCTTGGGCTTGAGGCTGGAGAAGGCCTTGAAGTTGCGCAGGACGGCCTGGCACTGGGCAAAGTCCGCGACATAGGCGGACGGCACGCCTTCCATCGTGATGAAGCCGGGGGATTCCGCCAGCAGCAGTGGGTGATACTTTTCCGGTTGCTCGCGAAATTCCGCGCTGAAGGGGTCGAAATCGGAGAACTCCAGCCCCTCCACGTTTTCGACAAATTGGGTCGCCATCCGTTCTCTCCCGGCGTTCAAATTCGAATGTTCGTTATCCCGCCGATGCGATCGCAAGACCAACCATCAAAACCCGTCAGTTCCCGTCGGTGGCGGCTCTCCTGCCTGTCGACAGGTGCCAACTGCTGCATCCGCGCGCCCCGTGGAGATTGGGACGGCGCTTCCGAGCGTCGAAGATGGCCGTGCGAGACGGCTGAGGAGATCGCTTCCATGGGTAGACTAAACGCAAAGGTCTGCATCGTTACCGGCGGGGGGAGTGGCATCGGCCGTGCCAGCGCTCTGGCCTTCGCGCGGGAGGACGCGACGGTCATCGTCGCCGATATCCGGGGGGAAGCTGCAGAGGCGACTGCGCAGGCGGTTCGCGATTCGGGTGGCGTCGTCCGGGCGATGACAGTCGATGTGGGCGAGGAAAGCGATCTGGAACGCATGATCGGACAGACGGTCGCCGATTTCGGGCGCATCGACGTGCTATTCAACAATGCGCTCTACGTGAACCGCGATCATGCGATGCGCGACATGGATTTCCTGGCGTTCGATCCGGAAATCTTCCTTGCGAACCTGCGCGTCAACGTTCTGGGGGCGGTGTTGGCCAGCAAACTGGCAATCCCGCATATGTTGGAGCGAAAGGCCGGCTCGATCATTTCGACGTCGTCGGGCAGTTCGATGGGCGGCGACATCACCGCCTACAGCTATGGCTCGTCCAAGGCGGCGCTCAACTGGTTCGTGCAGTCGATCGCGGCGACCTACGGCAAGCAGGGCATCCGCAGCAACGCGATCCTGCCCGGCCCCACGCAGACCCCAGCTAAGCTGGAATGGTCGACGCCCGAGATGGACCGGCTGTTCCTCGACGTGCTCAACACCCCTTTCATCGGCGAGCCCGAGGACATTGCGGCGATGGCGCTTTTCCTGGCCTCGGACGAATCCCGCTACGTCAACGGCATGCTCTATCCCGTGGATGGCGGGCAGAGCTGCACCGTACCGTTCATCAGCGTGACCCGCAAACTGGCCAACGGCTGAACCGACAGGAGAGAGACATGGGCATTGAACTGGAAACCAAGGTTCGCGCCTTCTGCGCGGCCTGGGGCGACGGCAGCGACGAGAGCCGGCCGGACGTGGAGGCGATCCTGGGCATGATGGCTCCCGATGCCGAGTGGCAGCTATGGGTGCCGGGCGGCCCGCTCGTGCGCGGCAAGGAGGCGCTGCGCGAAGAGATCGTCCGCCAGATGGCCTTCGCCACCAACAACAAGTGCAACGAGGTCAACATCGTGTCCAACGACCGGATGGTGATGCAGGAGCGCTCGGATACGGCAATCATCATGGGCCGCCCCTGTCCCCACCAGATGGTCGCGATCTACGAGTTCGACGAGCAGGGCCTCATCTCGCGCTGGCGCGAATATCTCGACATGGCCGACCTGACGCGCAAGATGGGCATCGACGAAGCGGCTGCCGGTGGAAGCGCGGTCCCCGCCTGACCTGAACGGGACCGCCCCTGTCGTGGCGGCGACATTGGCCGCTCCACGGCGGGTGATCGCATTTCAAAGGTGCGGGCGCAGGACCAAGGCGCGTTCGCCTTCGCGGGTCGCCATCACGGCCGTTCCGGGGGGCAATTGTTCAGGCACCTGGGCGCGGACTATCGGCAGGGGATTCGGGCTGCCCGGTGCCGGACCGCGCAGGTTCGTCTCGTCGTCGATATAGAGGGTGACGTCTCCGCTCTCGTCGGTCGTGATCGTAACCTGGTCCGCGCTGCTGGCCTTCACCGTTCCGACCACCGGCAGGTTGCTCGACCGGCGGACCGCGCGAATATCCAGCGAAAGGCGGAACCTGTCGGAGCTGTTGCCAAGGCCGTAATGCGGCATGGACTTGATGAAGATCAGCACGTCGCCGGGGCGATAGTGCGCGCGGCTCCAGCTATCCTCGGGGATGACCGGGCCGGCGGTGAACCCGACCTTGCCGTCCACCACGTCCATGTACCCGCGCTCGTGCTGGCCCTCGGCGATGACGAGGCCGCCGACTTTCTCGTCGATGTCGTTGAGCGGAATCCAGCAGGTGACGAAATCTATGCCCGGATTGGACATGCCATCCTGGTGCAGGCCCAGATAGGCCTTGTCGTCACCGCCGGGCGTGGGCGCGACCAGCCGGTAGTAATCGATGGGAATCCAGTAGATTTCGTCGCCCAGCGCTTCTTCGAAGAAGGCGTTGATCCTGGGGTCCTTGACGAAGGACTGCCATACCCGGCGCTGGTGCAGAGCATCGAAGGTAGCGGGGAAATCGACGATCGGGCGCCCGTTCCACAGCGGCTCGCCATCTTCGGAATCGACGAGTTCGAGCGCCTTGAGTTGCGACACGTATTCGCGGCGAAGGGCGGCCAGGGCATCCTGGTCAAGAACGTCGCGGAAGAACCAGTAGCCGTGTTCGGTCCATATCCGGTCAAGCGCCTGGCGATCGCCCAGCGCGTGGTTCGACACGATCAATTCGCGCATTTCGCTTGCTCTCCTTGGCGCGGTGAAAATCAGATCAGAAACAGTAAGAGGAGCATCGCGCAGACCGCGACGACCCATCCCTGGAATAGCCACAGCAGCAAAGGCGGGGCGTGGCGCAGCTCCATGAACTCGCGCCCGACCAGCAGGAACCGGCTGCGCAGGATCGGGAGCGTTGCGGGAGCTTCCTTCCCAGCAGATACAGAAGGGCGAAGAGGACGATCCACAGCAGGTCGACGAGATGCCAGAAGGCGCCGCTGCCCTCCATCAGCGCAACGCTGGGCATACGGCCAGTCCGGTCGAAATGCGACAGTATGAAACACAGCACGCCAAGCCCGACGAGCACATGGACCAGGTGGATTCGGGTGAACATAGAGTAGTAGATCGCGGTAATGGGCGGCTACCGCGGCCGCCGGCATCGCCGGGCCCAGCGGCGGGAACATGCGCGCCACCGGCCATATGCCCAGGAACATCGACGTACCGGCGACTGCCCCCATATAGGTGCACCGTTTCATCGTCGTGTCCTTGCCGTCCATCTCCGTCCCCACGACCGTTCGTTTCCGGTGTTCGTGCGCCATCGTGCGGAAGACCGGGTACGAGACCACCCGCCTTCCGATAGGGTTCGCAAGGGCGCCACCCACTGCACATGACGTCAAGAGAAGCGGCGGCGACGAAGGCGGCAGGACCGTCCGGCGGCAACGGAGAACGGATGATGACCGACATCGAGGCCAACAAGGCCGTTGCGCGCAGCTACATGCGGGCGGTCGAGGAAGGCGACATCGCCACGATCGAGGCGCTGCAGCATCCCGAATGCACTTGGTGGATCCTGGGCCACGGCGACATGAGCCGGGAGCAATTCATTGCCGGCGTCGAAGGTGGCCTGCTCACGGCGCAGCGACGCACTGCCGAGGTCGTCGGCATCACCGCGGAAGGCGACCGCGTCGCCATCGAGGTGCGCGGCGAGATGGTTTTCCCCGACCGCGTCTATCGCAACGAATACCACAACCTGCTGATCGTGCGCGATGGCCGGATCGTGTCGGGCAAGGAGTACATGGATACCAAGGCCGTGGCGGAAGCTTTCGCGGTGCAAGGGAGTGAGGCGCAGTGACCGAGGCAGGCCTCAACAACTACGACGAGGCCGCCGTCGCGCGCATCGTCGATTTCGTCGAACAGTTGACGGGGGGCAAAGTCGTCGGTCTCGAGAGACTGATACGCTGGCGGCCTTCGTGGTTCGTTGACGTCCGGGTCGACGGTTCCGTCCGCCGCATTCACCTGCGTGGCGATCGCGGCGGCGACGTTTCGATCTTTCCCGACCTCAAGCGCGAGGCCGACGTGATCGAAATCCTGCACCGGCACGGTCTGCCGGTACCCGAAATCCACGGCTACCTCGCCGATCCGCCGTGCATCGTGATGGAAGCCATCGAGGGCACCCGGGATTTTTCGGATCTCGATGACCCGGTGCGCAGCGCGATCGGGCGGGACTACATGCGCGCCGTCGCGGCTATGCATGCCCTGCCGCTCGAACCGTTCGTGGCGGCAGGCATCGCGGCGCCTCAAGGGGCGGAGGCGATCGCCCTGGCGGGGCTCGATGCCTACATGCCCCATTACCGGCGGACCAAGAGCCGCCCCGAGCCACTGCTGGAATTCGTCATCCAGTGGCTGCGCCGCAACGTTCCGGGCAACCGCTCCAAGGGCAGCTTCATCCAGTTCGATTCCGGGCAATACCTCGTCCATGGCGGGGAGATGACCAAGCTCTACGACTTCGAGTTCTCGATGATCGGCGATCCGCTGGTGGATATCGCCACCATGGGCATGCGCAACAGCTACGAGCCGCTCGGGGCGCCGCTGGCCGAACTGGTGCGCTACTACGAGGAGGCGATCGGAGAGCCGGTCGATCACGACGCCGTCGTCTTCCATGTACTGCAGTTCTCGCTGCTGGGAACGATGCAGTTCGCCGGGACCGTCGGCAAGCCAAGTCCCGGCGATCCGCATTCGGTCTACCTGATGTTCGATCTGTCGCTGCGCCGATCCATCCTGCTCGCGCTGTCGCGCCTGAGCGGCGTCGCCTTGCCCGAGCTGCCCGCGCTGCCCGATCCGGCCCAGAGCAATGCGCCGCTGCTGGCCAAGCTGGTGGACACGCTGCAATCGCTGCCTGTGACGGGCGAGGGCCCGGCCGCGCACAGGGAGCAAGTGTCCGAACTGGTCGAATGGGTCCAGCGCGCAGACGATTACGGCGTCTGGATGACACAACGCAACATCGCGGACGTCTCTGCGCTGCTGGGCACCGCATTCGCGCACTGGGCCGACGCGGAGCAGGCTCTGGAGGACCACGTGCTGGAAGCGCCTGCCTCTCGGGATGCGGCTATCATTGCGGTACTCGCGGCCATCGAAGGCAGGCGGCTGCAGGTGTTCGGGCCGACCAGGCTTGGCCTTGCGGCGCGCAATGTGGTGCTGCCTGTGACGCGCGAAGAACCCGTGTCGGCGATTTCCGAATAGCCGAACGGGATGTTTTGAAAAACGGAAGAGAGACATCATGAGAGAGCGTATCGTGCTGGTGACGGGAGCGACGCGGGGATTGGGACGCGGCATGGCCCGTGGCTTCGCCTCTCGTGGCCATACCGTGGGGGTGACGGGCAGGGACGCCCGCCAACTCGCGCAAGTCGTCCAGGAGATCGAACGAGCCGGAGGGCAAGGCTTCGCCCTCGAATGCGATCATCGCGACGATGGCGCGGTGGAAGGCGCCTTCGCCCGCCTCGCCGAGCAGACGGGGGGAAGGCTGGACCTGCTGGTCAACAATGCCGCTGCCGTCTATCCTGCTGATCTGGTTGCGCCCGGGCCGTTCTGGGAAAAGCCGCTCAAGCTAGTCGACATGATCGAGGTCGGTCTGCGCTCCAGCTACGTCGCGGCTTACCATGCCGCGAAGCTGATGGTGCCGCACGGCAAGGGTCTGATCGCCAGCATTTCATTCTACGGCGCGGTCTCGTATTTCCATGGACCGGCCTATGGCGCTGCCAAGGCGGGAACGGACAAGATGACCGCCGACATGGCCGTCGATCTCGCGCCTCATGGCGTGAGCGCGGTGTCGCTATGGCCGGGCTTCATCCTTACCGACGCCGTGAAGGCGATGCCGCCGGAGCACATTCCCGAGGAATTGCGCGCCATGCTGCCTTCCTGGGAGACGCCTGAATTTTCCGCGCTGGTGCTCGATCGCCTCGCGGACGATCCGGAGCTGCCGGCACTGTCAGGCAAGGCGCTGATCGGTGCGGAACTGGGCGAGCGCTATGGCGTATCGGACGAGGGCGGCAAGCAGCCTCCGTCCTACCGGGCGACGATGGGCGCGCCGCTTTCGTTCCTCGGGGTCGCGTAAGGCTACGTTCCAAGCCAATCACAGGGAGGATGCGATGATCGATGCGGTGCTCGTGGTGCTTACGAAGGCGATACCGGGCCGCGAAGCGGACATGGAGGACTGGTACACCAATATCCACGTCCGGGACGCCCTGCGGTTTCGCGGGTCGATCGCGGCGCAGCGCTTCCGCCTCGCCGACGCCCAGCCTTGCGCTCCCGAAGATTTCGACTGGCAGTATCTTGCGCTTTACGATGTCTTCGATCCCGTCCGGTTCAGCAGGGAGCATCTCGATAACGCGCTTACCTCGCGCATGCAGGTATCGAGTGCGATCGACGACGGCGAACTGTACGATTTTCATTACTACCCGCTGCGTTTCCAGGACAACGACCCCGAAACCGGGCATGAGGGCGGTGTCGTTCTCGAAGAATTCGCATGCGTCGAAGGGCGCGGAAAAGAGTTCGCCAAATGGTACGCTGAGCACTATTTTGGCGAGGCTGCGGAGCGGCCGGGCGTAAAGTCCGCCGCATTCCTTGTGTACCGCGATTTCGGCCAGATGATTCCCGTCCAGCCTAAGTACCGTTACGTGGCGATTTATCGCACGAACGACGCAGCAGCCGCACGAGACGCGTGGTCGGGCGCGGATGCCATCCTGGGAGCCAGGCACCTGCTGTTGCCAGACGGCATTCGCATCACCCAATGGGACCCCGCCACCGCGCGTCTCACCAAGGATGACGTCCAGCATCCCACGGCCGCCGGCCTTGGCGAAGAGGAGCGGGCGAGGGCGCGAATGGGCGAGGACGTGCGCACGCAGGGGCTCGACAAGTTGGCGGTGCACTGACGGGCGTCGATCGAACCGACCCTATCCTTGTTTAGGTACGAGTCATCAGCCGGGGTGCCAAGCGGTGAGGACATTGCAATGAAAAGGCGTGTCATGGATATTCATCAAAAGGTCCTTGCGTTTCTGGAAGAATTTCACGACGCGCCTGATTTCGCGCGGCTCGGAACCTATTTCGCGCCGCAAGGCGTCTATCAGCCGCTGGTCCCCACGACCGCCAGTTTCAAGGGGCGCGAAGCAATCATCGCGGCGCTGCAGAAGCAGTATCTGACGTATTACGATTGCCAGTGTGAAATTCATGCGAGCGCCGCGAACGGACGCTTCGTCTTCACCGAGCGTTCGGACCACGTCACGCTGCACAAGGGCGATCACAAGGTGTCCTCGCGCGTCTGCGCCGTGTTCGAATGCGACGACGAGGGACTGATCGTGTCCTGGCGGGAGTATTGGGATACCAGCGACATCGCCCGACAGATGGGTACCGACGTGGCGCACGTCGTTTCTGCGGCGGGGTAAGCGCGATGACGGTGCCCCGCGTCCATCATCTCAACGATTCCCGCTCGCAGAAGACGGTATGGCTGCTCGAGGAACTGGGCTGCCCATTCGAGGTCGTGCCGCATTTGCGCGATCCCGCCACGCTCAAGGGGCCGCCTGCGCTCAAGGCCGCGCATCCCATCGGCAAGGCGCCGGTACTGGAGGCGGAGGGCCGCCGCATCGTCGAATCCGGGGCAATCGCCGATTACCTGCTGGCGCGATACGACGATGGCCGCCTGGTGCCCGATCGCGAAGGACCGGACCTACTGCGGTTCCTAGAATGGATGCATTTCGCCGTCTCGATCGGTACGGCGCCGATCATGTTCCTCGCCTGGGGAAGGGCCTTCAAGCTCGACGACACCGCCTTCATGCACGCTGCGATCGCCGAAATGGACCATGTCCTGGGCTATCTGGAAGCGGGGTTGGAGCCCGGGCCCTATCTAATGGGGGAGAGGTTCACTGCGGCGGATATCCAGGTCAGCTTCATCGCCGAACTGGGCCGGGAATTCCATTCGCTTCAGGCTTATCCGCGGATCAATGCCTGGCTGGGGCTGCTGTATGAACGGCCCGCCTACCAGCGGGCGATCGCGGCTCCGGTGCCTTATCGTTTCGGCGGTGGGCGCACTTGAAACGCACATAGACGAGGAGCGGGGCAGCGGATCGGCCGTCAAACCGCCACGGTCCTCGCCGAGCGCGGGGCGACCGTCACCCCGGCCGACATTCTCGCCTCGGTCCTTACCTGCGTGCGCACCGGCAAGTTGCTCATCGGCAAGATCGGGTGTGCGATGCTCAGCGCGCCCGTCAGGGGCGGGTTGGCGCACTATCGCCATAGTCTGCCAGGTCTAGTCCTTCAGGCCCCAGCCGCGATCAGTGTCTTTGAGCCCGGCCAGTGCATAGGTCGCCTATCCAGTTGCTGGCTTCGATCCCGGCATTGCTAAGGACGCGCCCGGTGCGATTGCGGCTATATCCACCATGTGGCCGTCGTTCTTGGAGACGATCTTGTGCGCCACCACCATCATGTTGCCACGGTGCAGCGCCTCGCCAGCAGCGGCCATGGCGGGGCCGATCCCGTCGGCCACCGCCATGCCTGGTGCGAACATCGGCGGTTGGATGCCGCCAACTGGGCGCGCGGATTGATGGGGCCGTTCACTCCGCTCCTACAGCGGTGCTTCGCGCGGGCCGGCGTTTCCGACGACTATATCGACGAGGGATCGCTGGTCGGGCCGGTCGCGCGGATCAGCGAGCGGCGCAGGCCTGGTTCAACGGCGGCCCGACCGGGCTCGTAGTGCGCTACGGGCCACAGCTCGACCATGATAGGCAGCCGGAAAACCTCGATGTCTTTACTGCCGTCGCCCGTGCGGTGGAGAGAGCCCCGGTGCACGGGTGAGGGACCGATTTTATCGTCCTTCCCGTCTGTCGACAGGTAACATGCGGGCTCGACCTGCGACACCAGGGATGCGTCGAGCCGCCTGAACTGTCCGGTTTCGCCGTGAGGTCTGGCGGGCGGTCGTCCGTTATGACCTGCCGGACAACCCAAAATCGATCCGAGGAGAGCGCCCGAAATGGTCAAGGTAGGAACGAGCGAACGCCCGGATTGGCCGCTGGCGGTCATCGTCGGCGCCGGCGGAATGGGCATGGCCGTGGCCCGCCGGATCGGCCAGGATCACCGGCTGCTGCTGGCCGACCGCAACCTCGACCACGCCGAGGAGAAGGCGCAGGCGCTGCGCGGCGACGGGTACGATGCCGTGGCCTTCTCGTGCGACGTCACCAACCCGGCGCACGTCGCGTCGCTGGCAGAGGCGGCGAGCGACGCGGGGCCGGTACGGACCTTGTGCAACGTCGTCGGCCTGTCGCCCAGCATGGGGGATTTTCGCGCGGTGATCGGAGTCAACATCGTCGGCGCCACCCGCATCGCCGAGGCGTTCCGCCCGATCATGGCGAGCGGTGGCGCGGCGATATTCATTTCCTCGATGGCGGGGCACATGAAGCCGCTGACACCCGAGATCCAGGATTTGCTCGACGCGCCGCTCGAGGACGGGGTCATCGACAAGCTGGAAGCGCTGGTGGGCGAGGGCGCGGATTCCTCCACCGCCTATCTGCTGTCCAAGACCTCGCTCAATCGCATGTGCAAGCGCCGGGCGAAGGACTGGGGGCTGCGGGGCCTGCGGCTCGTCTCGCTTTCGCCGGGCCTGATCGCCACGCCGATGGGCGCGCTCGAGTTCGAGAAGCAACCAATGAAGTATAACCTGCTGGCAGCCACGCCGATCCAGCGCGAAGGGACCATGCTGGAGATCGCCAACGTGGTCGAGTTCCTCGCATCCGAGAAGGCCTCGTTCATCTCGGGCACCGACATTCTCGTCGATGGCGGGCTGACGGGCACCTTGCAGCACGGCGACAAAGCGTGACCTTACCGCCGGCGCCGGGGGCCGGCGCCGAGGCATCGCTGCCCAGCCGCAGGCGCCGGCTGCTGGTGCTCGGCCTCACCACGCTCGTCTATTTCTTCTACCTGCTCGACCGCAACGCGATCATCGTGACGCAGGAGCTGTTCAAGGCCGAGTTCGGCCTGAGCGACACCCAGGTCGGGCTAGCGACCGGTATCCTCTACGGCGTCGCGTATGCCTGCGTCGGCATTCCCGTCGGCTGGCTGATCCAGCGGACGCATCGCGTGCGGCTCCTGACGCTGCTGGTTGCGGTGTGGAGCGGCGTGACCGTGCTGTGCGGCCTCGCCACGCAGTTCTGGCACCTTGCGATCGCGCGCGTGCTGGTCGGCGCGGCGGAATCGGGCGGGGCGCCGGTCTCGCTCTCGATCCTGCATCCGCTGTTCGGCAAGGAGAAGCGCGCGACCGTCTCCAGCCTGTTCTTTGCAGGGGCCGGGCTGGGGGTGATCGTCAGCTTCATGGCCGGCGGCTACATCGCGGCGAACTACGGCTGGCGCACCGTCTTCTTCCTCTATGGTGCGCCGGGGCTGGTGCTGGCGGTGGCGATCCTGCTGCTGGTGCCCGAACCGCCGCGCGTCGCGATCGATCCGGCCGAGCGCTCGGGCATCTTCCACGATGCGCTGCTTCTGCTGCGTGATGCACGGCTGCGGCCGATCTACGTGGGCTCAGTGCTGTTTTCCACCGTCAACGCCGGCATCGGTGCCTGGCTGGTCTCGTTCCTGATCCGGGTGCACGGCTTCACGCTGACCCAGGCGGGGGCGGCGGTGGCGCTGGGGCTCGGCGTGTTCGGCACCGTGGGCAGCCTGGCGCTGGCGGCGGTGGCGGACAAGGCGGAGGCGCGCCGGCGGGGCGGATTGCTGTTCGTCATCGGCCTTTGCGCGATCGCCAACGGCGTCGCCGGGCTGGCGGCGGCGCTGGTGCCCAGCGCGGTGGTGGCGCTGGTGGCGCTCAGCCTGTGGGGGATCACCGCCATCGCCTATTCGGGACCCAGCAACGCCGCGATCGGCGAGATCGCGCCGCCACGGCTGACGGGCGTGGGCTTCAGTCTCTTCGCGGTGCTGTGCAACCTGATCGGTTCGGGCCTCGGGCCCCTGGCGGTCGGGCGCCTGTCGGACCACTTCCTGCCGACGCTGGGCAGCGACAGCCTGCGGCCGGCGATGGCGGCCATCGCGGTGCTCCAACTGGCGACCGCGGCGGCCTATTTCACCGCGATGCGGCGCTGGCGTCGCTCGGTCGAGACGAGATGAACGAAAGGAATGCTTCTATGACCCAGGAACTGGCTGGCAAAGTCACGGTCATCACCGGTGCGGCGGCGGGCATCGGCAAGGCCGCGGCCGAGCTTTTCGCAAGCGAAGGTGCGCGCCTGATGCTGTCCGACGTCAACGGCGAAGGCGTCGAGGCGGTGGCGGCGGCCTTGCGGGCACAAGGGCACGAGGCGCAAGCGATGGCGACCGACGTGACGAGCGAGGCGCAAGTCGGCGCACTCGTCGCGGCGACGGTGGGCGCCTATGGCCGGCTCGACTGCGCGTTCAACAACGCAGGCATAGGCCATACGCCGCTCTCGCTGCTCGACGTCGACGCGGCGATGTTCGAGCGCTATCTGGCGGTCAACCTGAGCGGCGCCTTGTGGTGCATGCAGCACGAGATCCGGGTCATGCTGGCGCAGGGCGGGGGCACCATCGTAAACACCGCCTCGCTCGCCGGCCTTGCCGCGACGCCGAAGATGATCCCTTATACGGCCTCCAAGTTCGGCCTGATCGGCATCACCAAGAGCGCCGCGAGCGAGTTTGCAGGGCAAGGCATCCGCGTCAATGCGGTATGCCCCACCTCGACCGACACCGAGGGCATGCGCGAGTTCATCGCCACCCAGGGCGTTGCGCCCGACCGGATGTTCGGGCCGATGGGCCGCATGGGCACTGCGCGCGAGATCGCTGAGGCCGCGCTGTGGCTGCTGTCGGACCGGGCCTCGTTCATCACCGGACAAACGCTTGTCGCGAGCGGTGGCTCTTCCGGGCAGACCGGCTGACACGGACACGATTTTCCCATGCAAGGAGACGAACCATGAGTGATGCGATGGA
This sequence comes from Novosphingobium sp. BL-52-GroH, assembly GCF_044813085.1. Taxonomy (NCBI): domain Bacteria; kingdom Pseudomonadati; phylum Pseudomonadota; class Alphaproteobacteria; order Sphingomonadales; family Sphingomonadaceae; genus Novosphingobium; species Novosphingobium sp. BL-52-GroH. The sequence continues at coordinate 1,140,666 of NZ_CP171149.1, forward strand.
AAAAGGCTACGAGGTCGTCAACCGCCTGCTTGGCCCGGAGGTGGCCACGGCGATGAAGGCGGCGGTCGCCAAGAAGGAGTTCGGCGGCGAGATCGGGGAACTGGCGGTGCTCTACCCGTTCGGCACCCTGTGGTCGCGTGAGGGACTGGGGCCGCGCGATCGCAGCCTGGTGACGCTGGGCATCCTCATCGCCCTGCGCGCGACCGAGGAGATGGAGTACCACTTCCCGCTGGCGATGAAGAATGGCGTTACGATACCCGAACTGGAAGAGGTTATCTACCACGCCAGCGGCTATGCCGGCTTCCCTGCCGCCGCCACGGCGCGGCAGGTGGCCAAGGCGATTATCGAAAAGATGGCCTGAGCGAACCGGCCGGCGGCTCTCAGCAAGGGGGCCGCGGACGGTTCCGCTCAGCGCGCCATGGCGCCGACTTTGTCGAGCCGCTCGACGACGACCTCCGTGCCCGCGCGCGTGAGGTATCCGACGGCGGCAATGCCGTTGTGGCCGGCACTGATGACGACGACATCGACCTGTTCGCTACCGATGTTCGGTTGCCGCCATGACTCAGGCGTCCGCCGCTGCGGTATAGGCCTTGCCCCATTCGGCCAGCGCCAGCAGCCGCGTCTTGCGCTCGGCCTGGATCTGCGGGATCTTCGCCTCGTCGGGGCCGTCGGGCACCAGGACCAGCGGTTCCTTGCCCAGGCTCGCCAGCGCCAGCGCGCAGACGTCGGCGGGGTCGTAGGCCATGGAATAGTCCATACCCAGCCCCTCGGTCGCCTTGCGCAGGGTGGGCGTGTCCATGATCGGGGCGGCGACGCCGATAACGTCGACGTTCTGCCCGTCGAGTTCGGCCCACAGCGATTCCACGAAGTTCAGCTCGAATGCCTTGGTCGCCGAATACATGACCAGCCACGGCTGGCCGCCAAGGCCCGCGCCTGAGGACATGACGACGATGCCGCCCTTGCCGCGCGCGAGGAAGCGGTTGCCGAAGCCGTGGCTGGCTTCCAGCACGTTGGCGGCGTTCATCGTGAGCAGCCGCAGCGAGCGGTCGACCGGCGAGGCGAAGAAGCTGTTGCCCGCGCCGTCCGCACCGGCATTGGAGATGTAGAGGCCTACGTCGAGGTTCGCGGTCGCTTCGACCAGGCGGCCACCGGCACCCGGCTCGGTAAGGTCGGCGACGAGCGTGCGGAATTCGATGCCGTGTTCGGACGCGAGCTGTTCGCCCAGCGCATCGAGCGCGGCCTGCCGGCGCGAGACGAGGACGAGGTTGATCCCCATCGCGGCGAGTTGCTGCGCATAGCATGCGCCGGTGCCATCCGATGCGCCGGCGATGACGGCCCAGGGGCCGTACTTTTCGGTAAAGGCGGCCCGGTCCAGCTCGGGCAGGTCGATCTTGCGCATTGGTCGTCTATTCCTCTCATTCGTCGCCGGCACCCGCGGGCCCGGACGATGCTGTTTGCAGACAGAGGTCCGCGAAGCGACGCCTGCCTATCGGGGGGCAGGGCGGTGGGGATGGGTTGGAGAGCCTACCTGTTCAATGCGGCCGGTCTTCCCGGTAGACGACCTCAGTATAGTGGCCGAGCGTCGCCCTGGTGTCGATATAGGCGAAATGGGCATGCGGCGTGTAGCCTTCCATCGAGATCGCCAGGCCTGCCGCCTGCGCCCGGTCGCGCGCGGCGGTCCATGCCGCGACGTCGGGCTGGCGATAGCCGATGTGGTGCAGCGCGATCGTCCGGTCGTCGGCCGGCAGGGCATCGAGGTAGACCGATGGCCAGTCGGCGCGCGGTTCGATCAGCTCGATCTCGGCATCGCCCATGCTCAGGTGCGATAGCGCGCGGATCATCACGGGGTCGCCGTTCGCATCGCGGAAATCTTCCAGAAGGTCGATGCGCCGCGCGCCCATCGTGCCTTCGAGGATAGCAAGGCCGCTGGCGATGTCGTGCGTGACGTAGCCGATCTGGAAGAAACGCCCGAAGGGGCCTGCCGATCCGATCATGACGATTGTTCTCCCGTTTGGTTTGACGCAAGTTAGGTGCGGAAACGCGGGGCACCCCTGCCGACCGATAGGGCGCGAACTTGCCCGCTTGGTGTAGGCGACGGAAGACAAGAGAAAAATCCCCGACGACGAGAGAGGCACGCATGACCATCGGCGCCGTCGATTCGACGGAAAAAGGCATTACGTTCGCTGCTGAGCCCAGACATCTCAAGCTGGCCGAATGCGATTCCCCGCAACGGAGCATGCGCATCATGCGCGAGGCCACCGAGATATTCCTCAACCGGGGGTTCGCCGGGGCCACGATCGACGACATCGCGCAGGCCGCCGGGGTGGGCAAAGTTGCCATCTATCAACTCTTCGGTGACAAGACTGAGCTGTTTTCTCAGTGCATGATCGACGCGGCCGGTTCCAATCCGGTCATGTCGCGTGCGCTGCTGCGCACCGACCGGCCGATCCGCGAGGTGCTGGTCGATTTCGCCGAGCAGCATGTGCGGCGGATGTTGCGGCCGGTGTTTGGCACCAGGCCTTTCTACGTATTCGTGCGCGTGCTGTTGAGCGCGTCGATCACCCACCCCGAACTGAGCGGGCGATGCCTGGGCATCCTGCACTGCGACGAGGGCGTGCCGCTGGAGCAATACTTCGCTTCGATGATCGAGAGCGGCAATCTCGCCGGCGACGACGCACGGTTTCTCAGCCGTCACTTCATGCAGATGGTGTTCTTCACCAACAACGTCATTCTCGAGCCGGCGAGCGCCGAACAGTATCGCGATCCTCGGCGGGCGGCCGAACGGGTCGTGGACATTTTCCTCAACGGCTGCGCCACGGTTAGGCTTCCCTCTGCAGGGGCAGGCCAGCCACGGACCTAAACGCTATCGTGCGCGCGTCATTTGGTGGCGCGAGCGACAATGGGGGGATCGTCGATCTGGCGGTCGATTAAACCGTACCAGTCGCTTGCGCGTTGCACCAGGAAACCCCGGACGTTGGCATGGGTGGGCAACATGACGCGGTTCGCCAGGATCGCTTCGGGCACCATCTCGCAAACTTCGGCCGCGTCCATCAACGAGAAGTGCCGGGCCTGGTCCACGGATATCGGTCGGCCTTCCGAAGGAGCGCAGGCCGGCCATGATGTTGGTCCTCACCCGCCCCCTGACGGGCCTGCCGCATGTGGAGTGCATGGCCCAAGATTTCCGGATTTTCCTGGCATCGGGCCTGCTCAGGGTGGGCGTTTGCGGATCCTGAAGGGGGTGCTGGCTAGAGGTCGAGGCAGGCTTCGTCGAAGTGGAGGCGGGGATTGCGGACGAAGAGACCTTGGGCATCGCCGTAGCCCAGGTTGCACAGGAAGTTGCTGCGCCATCGCCCGTCGGGGAAGAATTCGGCGTCGAGGCCTGCCTTGTCGAACCCCGACATCGGTCCGCAATCGAGGCCCAAGGCGCGCGCCGCCATCATCATGTATGCGCCCTGCAAAGTCGATGAGCGGGCGAGGGTATCTTCGATCAGCTCCTGCTGGCCCTCGAAGGACGCGCGCATGTCACGCGCGGGGAACAGCTTGGGAAAGAGTTCGTGGAAACGGGTGTCCCCGGCGATGACAACCGTGCAGGGAGCGGCCGCCACCTTTGCGACATTTCCCGGATTGATGTGCGGCAGCAGTCTTGCCTTGGCTGCCGCGGAGCGGACGAAGACGAAGCGCCCCGGATTGCTGTTTGCGGTCGTCGGCCCCCATCGCGTCAGCTCGTAGAGCAGGCGCACGGTCTCATCGTCTACCGGGCGGTCCGACCAGGCGTTATGGCTGCGTGCCTGGAGGAACAGGCGGTCGAGCATTGCCTTCTCGGTGAAATCCGCGGTGTCTGTCATGCCGGGGCGTTCTTTTTCGTCGCCAGGCCACGCTGCCGCCGCCCGCCGTTCAAGCGGGCGGCTCGCGTCGCGATCAGTAGGACCCGGGAGGCGAGATCGGGTCCGCGCCTGCCGTGTTGCGGCCGTAGATCTCGTAGCCGATGGTCGGGATGTTCTGGATGTGGCGCGTCGCCATGGACACGTCGCGCCAGTAGCGGTTGATCGGCTTGTCGGTCGCGAAGCCAGACGAGCCTGCCTGGAACATCAGCGATTCGCTGGCGCCGTGGACCAGTTCGATGATCTGCGCGGTTCCTGCACGGTGGCGCGCCTTTTCCGCCAGGGTGTATTCCTCGCCCAGGCCGACGCGGTCGAGCTTGGCGGTGATGTCGAACAGGATCAGCTTGGCGGTGTCGATCATTGCCGCCGCTTCGCCGAGGTCGCGCATGTAGGCGCCCGAATTGGTGCGCGGCGTGATGAAGGTCGTCAGTACCGGCTTCTTGGCCGATTCGGCGGTCACGATCTCGAGCATCGCCTCGACCGCGCCGACGAGTTGGGCAACGCCCGTGGTGCGCACTACGGGGACTGCGGGAAGCAGGTCCGAGGGCGCGCCGAAATGGCGCTTGGTGCGGTCGATCTGGCCGGCCCGTTCATCCATCAGGACCATCTGGGCGTCGGGAATGAAGACGTCTTTGGCAACCGCGGTGTCCGAGCCCGTGCCCTGCATCCCGGTCACGAACCAAGTATCCTCGATGGTCATGGCATCCATCGGCAGGTAGCACATGTTGATGCCGGGAACGACGGGGCCGTCATAGCCTTCCAGCACCACGCCCTGCTGCGCCCAGGTCGATTGGCGCGAGCCGGACATGTAAGGCCACTTGCCGTTGATGATCCAGCCGCCGTCGACCTTGCGGGCCTTGCCCGGCGGGTTGTAGGCGCCGCAGACGGGCTGGGGCCCCTCGCCGAAGACCGCATCCTGTACGCTGTCGGGGGCGAGGCTGGTGATCCAGCTCGTGCCGTTGATGATCTGCATGACCCAGCTGATCGCCGGATCGCCTTTGGCGATCTCGATCTGCACGCGACAGAAATCGGAGGGCGACAGGCCGAAACCGTCGAGGCGCCGGGGCAGGAGCAGGCGCAGGAAACCTTCATCGGTCAGCATCTTGTGGACTGCCGGGGTAGGGCTGCGCCGTTTTTCGCCGGCCGGCGCTTCGCTTTGGAGAAAGGCGCGCAGGCTGCGGGCTTTCTCGACGAATGCGTCTGCGACGGTCTTGTCGGCAAAGCCGTCGTCTACGCCGGCCTCGATTTTTACGATTGTAGCCATACGGTCATCCTTTCTCGTATTCGGTCTGATTGCTGGCGATCTTGAGGGCCCACTCGCACAAGCGGTCCGGCGCGCCGTTCCATATCCTCAGCCATTCGTCGGTGGCGGGAATGATGAGCGTGCTCAATTGCAGGCGGACGAGCGTGTCGCAGAAGGTGTCGCGATCGAGATGGCACCCGATCAGGCCCTCGAAATGGTCGAGGACGGGATCGAGGGCACGGCGCACGGCTGCCTTGTGGCGTCCGAAGTGGCCGCGCAGGAAGTTGAGGTGAAAGGCCGGTTCGACCTCGAAAATCCCTTCCGGCGAGCGTTCGACGGTGAACCGGCTGTAGAACAGCATGACCGCGCGAAAGCGCTCGATGGGCTCCTCCATCCTCTCGCCCGCTTCGATGATGCCTTTCTCGAAGTGGCTGCAGATATATTCGCTGACGGCAGCGAGCACCTCGTCCTTGGACGCGAAGTAGCGATAGAGCGTGCCGCGCGAGACGCCGCTGCTCTCGCTGATGTCGCTCATCGACAGCCGGCGCGCGCCGATGCTGCTGATCGCCCGGAGAGTGCCGTCCAGGATCTTCAGGACACTCCCGGTCTGGTCGGTCTCGACCAGATCGCCCCAGTTCGGAGGTGGCATCAGTTTCATGTTTGCGCTTCCATCTCGGCCAGATTGTGGGGAACGCTCACATAGCCCGGCAGGTGCTGGCCGCCATCGACATTGATGAGTTCGCCGTTGACGAAGCGCGACATTTCGGAAGCGAGGAACAGGACGACCGGGCCGATGTCCTTTTCCGGATCGCCAGCGCGCTTGAGCGGATTGCTGGCCGTCGCCATGTCGAGGAACCCCGGAACCTTGTCGACAAGTTCGGCGAAGACCTGGCCCATGCCGGTCGGGGCGATGGCGTTGGTGCGGATGTTGAACCGTCCCCATTCCACTGCCGCACTGCGCGTGAGGCCCAGAATCGCGCCTTTGTTCATGTTGTAGTCGGCATGGAGCCACGCACCGGTCTGCGCATCGATCGAGTAGAAGTTGACGACCGAGCCTCCACCGCGCTTCTTCATGTATGGGAAAGCGGCCCGCATCGCCCACCAGGTGCCCCAGGTGCCGATTTCCAGCGTGCGCTGGAGCATTTCGTCGGTCTTCTGTTCGAGCAGGATGTTGTCGGACAGCAGCGATGCGTTGTTGACGAGGATGTCGATTCCGCCAAATTCGGCGACTGCCCGCTCGACCATCGCCTCGACCTGCTCCTTCACGCCCATGTCGGCGGACATCCCGACCGCGCGCACGCCGAATTCCTCGGTGAGCCGGGCCGCGACCGTTTCCGCCGTGGCGCCGTCGCGGCCGGTAACAAGAACGTGTGCCCCATCGCGGGCGAGACAGCGGGAAATGCCGTAGCCCAACCCCTTGGCACCGCCGGTGACGATCGCAACCTTGCCCTCTACCAAACCCGTCATGCCGCCAGTCCCGTCGTTTGCTCGCTCAGGGCGCGGTCCATGTCCATCCGCTCCTGGCAGTAGTCTTGTGTGAAAACATAACCACGCACGGCGCCATCGCCATCGCGGAACAGGTACTTGAGGCCCTTCTCGTCGTTGGCGGTCTCCTCCCATTGCCCGTCCACGCCTTGCGGCGCCGGCAGCAACACGACCGGGCAGGCCGTCGTCTTGACCTGCACCGACAGCGGCGGGAAGCGTATCTGGGTGGGAGTGCCCAGCACGCTGGGAGCGATCGCCCGGGCCGCGGCCATGATCGGGGTCACGTAGGCCGCCAGCCCTTGCGGATACTCGGCGCAGTCGCCGATGGCGTAGATGTCGGGATCACTGGTCCGGCCGGTCTGGTCCACGGTGATGCCGCGCCCTACCTCGAGCCCGGCGTCCGTCGCGAGCTGGAGGTGCGGGCGAAGGCCCACCGCGGAAAGGACCGCCGCGGCCTCGATCGTCGCGCCGCTGTCCAGGTCGGCGCGGATGCCCGAACCGGACTTGTGGATGGCGACGACCTTGCGGCCGAGATGCCATTCCACGCCCCTGGCCGCGAGTGCATCGCGCACCACCTGGCCCACCCCGGCCGGAACCAGCTGGGCCAGCGGGTGCGAGAGCATGTCCACCACTACGGGCTTATAGCCGGTAGCCGACAGGTCGTTGGCGAATTCGGTCCCGACCAGGCCGCCGCCCATCACCAGGACGCGGGCGCCCTCGGGCAGGATCGCGCGGAATTCGCGGTAGTGGTCGAGGTTGTTGACCGCGAGCGCGCGGTGCGCGGCGTCGCCGTCGATCGGCGGGCGGACCGGATCGGCGCCGAGCGCCAGCACCAGCTTGTCGTAGAAGATCGGACCGCCGGTGGTCAGTACCGCCTTGTCCTCGCGGTCGATCGCCTCGACCTGTCGCCCTGCGCGCAAGTCCAGCTTGAGCTGGGCGACCATCTTCTCGGCAGGGGTGGTGACGAGCGTATCGGCGACTTTGCCCTTGGCCAGCGCCGTGGACAGCGCGGGCTTGGAGTAGAAGTGCCCGTCATCCTGCGTCACCAGCGTCAGCCGGGCGTCCGGCGCCAGCTTGCGAAGCTCGCGCAGGACGCCGTAGCCGGCCAGGCCGCTGCCGATCACCACGATATGCGGGGATGTCGTCACCACGGCTCCCCGATCAGAGGAAGATGGCGAAGTTGGACATGCCCAGCGTCGACTGGTCGACGATGATCTCGCGGTTGGCGAGCTTGTAGGCGCCATCGACGAGCCGCCAGACGTCACGCCGTTCGGCACTGATCGTCTCGTTGTGCGGATTGTCGAAGCGGCTGCGTTCCACATAGAGGTAGCTGACCACCTCGTATTCGCCGGAAGTATCGTGCTGGGCGACACGGACGTTGGTGACGAAGCGGCGGGTGCGCGAGGGCGGGTCCTCCGCCCAGGCGCTCTTCGCCAGGCGGCCCGTACGCATCAGGATCGATTCGTAGTTCTCGTCGAAGTGCTTCATCGTGCGCACCACGTCGCGGTCCTTGTTGGGACCGTTGCGGGTGAGGCGAAGCGGGGCGGTGTAAACGAGGTCCTTCTCGAGGTAGGCGACCCAATCGTCGAAGCGGCGCTCGTCCAGCGCTGCCGCTTCGTCGTACAGCGTTTCGAGCAGGCGGTTGTAGACCTCCGACCCCAGCGGAACCCGCTTCGTCGAGACCAGGCCGCGCATGACGCCGGTCTTCTCGACGGCGGCGGTGGCGTAGTTCACCATGCTATGATCCTCTCTTTTATAGTCGGGCTCAGGCCTGGGCCATCAGGTCGTAGTAGGCCATCCACCAGGCCCACTGGGTGTCGTCCTTGGTGAAGCCGGGATAGAGGTCGCCACCACCGATCCAGCCTTCGGGACGTTCGTGCCCATGGAGCGCCTGATACTTGAGCGTCATGGTCTTGCTCATGTGCCCGCGCGAATTGCGCATGATCTGCGGCCAGGTGTCGGCATCGTCCTGCTCGATCGTCCCGGACGTGCCGGTGCTCCAGATCGCGTTTTGCAACATGTCGCGCTTGACGTCCTCGGGCGCGTCCTTCTCGGCGAAGATGAAGTTCACGAACTCCACGTGGTCCGGGCCTTTGGGGACGTAGGTGTGCAGCGACAGCGCGCCCGAGGCACCGCCGTCCGCGCGCGGTGCGAAGATGAAGGCGATGAGGATGTTGGGGAACATGCCGCCGACCTGCGGCGGGATCGTGGCCAACTGCTTGACCTGGTCTTCCGACAGGTTCTTGAACAGCTGCGGGATCAGCTCCTTGGTGATGCCCGGCGGCGGTAGCAGGTGGAGGCATTCCTCGATCGACTTGCCCTCGAAGCTGACGTCCGCGAACATCTTGAAGGTCTGCGCCGCCTCGAGGCAGCGCAAAGTGTGGCCCTGCGGCACCGAAAGGTCGACGCCATACATGCCAGGTGCGGTGTCGTAGATCGATTCGGCCGTGCCGCCCATGATCCCGCCTTCCATCAGCGAGCGATGCAGGGTCAGCGTATGGAAACCGTCCGAGCCCGACTGCTCGCCGGGGATCTTCCAGTTGCACGGCAGTACGAAGCGCTGCGGGGGGCCAAGCATCTCGAGGCCGCTGTCGGTGCGGCAGAACAGTTGGTCCAGGTAGAACTTGGCGTCGCCCAGGTATTCCGCGAAAGGCAGGTTTTCGTTCCACGTCGCGAAGATCAGGCCGCCGTAGAGTTCGACCTTCGCCTTCTTAAGGCCGAGTTCCTCCTTGCCGCGCTTGTTGCCGTGCATCTGCTCCTTTTCGATCGGCGCACCGATGAAGCTGCCGTCCGCGCGGAAGGCCCAGCCGTGATAGATGCAGCGGTGCGCATGGGCATTGCCGGCCTCGGCCGTGCATACCTTCATGCCGCGATGCGGGCAGACGTTGAGCATGACGTGAATTTCGCCCGAGCGGTCGCGGGAGACGATTACGTTGTCTTCGGCCATGTCGCGCATGACGTAATCGCCGGCCTTGGGAATTTCCGATTCGTGGCCCAGCAGCAGCCAGGTGCGAGCGAAGATACGCTCCATCTCCACTTCGTAGAGTTCCTTGTCGTTCATCACGCGCAGCGAAACTTCGTTCATGTCGCGGTTGATGAGGTCGTCGATGGTCGTCCCATCGGTCAGGGTCAGCCCGGAATTGTGCAACATTTTCCTCTCCTTGGAAAATCTCATTGCCCGCATGATACATATTGAACTAAAAGTGTTCAAGCTGTAATCTCATGGGAAAGGAGAGAACGATGACGCTGAAGGTTGTGATCGATAAGGCTGCATGCTGCGGCTACGGGGTCTGTGCGGAGATCTGCCCCGACGTGTACAAGCTGGATGCCAACGGCATCGTCTACGTGGACGACGAGATCGTTCCCGACGGCCAGGAAGAACTGGCCCGCGAGGGGGCCGAAGCATGTCCCCAGGCCGCCCTGGCAGTGGTCGAAGTCTGACGTCCCTTCGCTGCGATCGTTCCTTCCAGTCTCGGGCCGTCCGCCGGGCAGATGACCTGTCGGACGGTAGGTCCTGCGACTCGACCGGCTGGACAGGATCGGAGGAAAGATGATGGAGAGAGCCGGGTGAGCGCCGATTCCGATATCCTGTTCACGCCGTTCCAGGCGGGCCGGCTGACGCTGCGCAACCGTTTCGTGATGGCGCCGATGACACGCAATTTTTCGCCGGGCGGGATACCGTCGCAGGGCGTCGACGAATATTATCGGCGACGGGCGCAAGCGGATGTCGGCCTTATCGTGACGGAAGGCATCGGGGTTGACCATCCCGCCGCGCTGGGGCGCGAATCCGTGGGCGGCGGGGCATCGCCGGTGCTGCATGGCGAAGCGGCGCTGGCGCGGTGGCGTGCGATCGTGGCAGGCGTCCATGCGGCCGGAGGAACGATCGTACCGCAATTGTGGCACCAGGGGGTCATCCGCGTTCCAGGCACCGGCTACCACCCCGAAGCGCCGTCCGCGCGGCCATCCGGAACCTGGGGGCCGACCGACCGGGCGCTCGTGCCGCCCGATTACCTCGACCTGGTGCGCAAGGAGACGGCGCCACTCACGGAGAGCGAGATCGGCGACATCATCGCCGGATTCGCCCGGAGTGCCGCCAATGCCAAGGCCGTCGGGTTTGACGGCGTCGCCTTGCACGGGGCACACGGGTATCTGATCGACAGCTTCCTGTGGGCGCAGACCAACCGGCGCGAGGATGGCTGGGGTGGCGGGCCCGCCGCGCGGTCGCGCTTCGCTGGCGAAGTGGTGCGCGCCGTGCGGGCGGCCACCGGTCCGGATTTTCCGATCATCTTCCGCTTCTCGCAATGGAAGCTGCAGGACTACGAAGCGCGCCTCGCCGAAACGCCGGGAGAGCTGGAAGCGTTGCTGGCACCGATCGTCGATGCAGGCGTGGATGTGCTGGATGCCAGCACCCGCAGCTTCAGCAAGCCCGCTTTCGAAGGGTCCGACCTGGGCCTTGCGGGCTGGGCCAAGAAGCTCACGGATATGCCCACGATTGCGGTAGGCGGCGTCGGGCTGGACAAGGACCTGCAATCGTCCTTCGCACAGCCCACGATGATGACCGACAATCTGGCCCTTGCCGCCGAACGCATGGCGCGAGGCGAATTCGACCTGATCGGGGTCGGACGTGCGCTGCTGATGGATGCGCAGTGGGTTCGACGCATGCGCGAGGGGCAGGCGGTCAACCCGTTCCGCCTCGAAGCCTACGCTACGCTGGACTGATCCGCCCCCACCGCTCGCTAATTGGCGTCGGCAGCGGCGTAGACCTGGATGCGGGCAAGATTGGTCCGGGCAGGCTGCCTGGCCATGTAGACGATGGCGCCGGCAACGTCTTCGGGTTGCATGGGCGGGATGAAGCTGTCCCACCCCGGCTGGCCACGGCTCTTCATGTCATCGAATATCTCAGTGCTGGTCGTACCCGGCGCGACGATGCCTACCTTGACCCCGCTGCCCGCCAGTTCGACGCGCAGACAGTCCGTAAAGGCCTCCAGGGCCCGCTTGAGGCCGCCATAGACGCCGATACCGGGCGCGACGACGTTCGCTCCGATGCTGGAGACGTTGATGATCTGCCCGCAACCCGCCGCCTTCATCGTACGAGCAAACAGGGTACTCGTCCGCACCACCGCTTCATAATTGACCGCGATCATCGGCCGCAACCGATCAAGGTCGAACCCATCAAGCCGCCCAGCATGCAGGATGCCCGCGTTGTTGACCACAATGTCGGCCCGACCGAACTGACCGATCACGAAATCGTGCAAGGCCTGAGCGGCCTCGGGCTCCGCCATGTCGACGGCGAAAGGCCGACTGCCTCGCCCCAGTTCCTGCGCCAGCACACTCAGCACTTCGACGCGCCGGGCGACCGCGACGACACTGGCCCCGGCCTGCGCCAGTGCACGCGCGGTAGCTGCGCCGATGCCTGATGACGCGCCGGTGACGACGGCGATTTTTCCGTCAAGATCCATGATGCGAACCTCCCCTTTGTTGTGCTCCGTTCGGCCTTGCCGCCCGTATTATCCCGTGATGGCTTGTGCCGTTCTTCGGGGCAGCACGGTGGTCCCCCCGGCCAAGGCGTGGCGAATGAAGGGGGTGGCGAGGAAATCGTGCGGGAAGCCCTTCTCGACTTGGCTGGCCGCCTCCAGGCGCGTGATGTGGGCCGGTTCCAGGCTGATGCCGAGCGCGCCGAGATTGTCGTCGAACTGGCGCATGGTCCGCGCTCCGATCAATGGTGACACCACGGCGGAATGCTCCAGGGTCCAGGCGATCGCGACCTGGGCCGACGTCGCGCCGATCTCGTCGGCGACGGCCTTGACCTCGTCGGCGATCGCTGTCGTGCGCGCGTTCACGCTGCCCGAAGCGGCGAGCAAGGGGCCGCGTCCGCCCGGCTCATGCTGGTCCGCGCCGCTCGCGTATTTTCCGGATAACCGGCCGCTCGCTAGCGGAGACCAGGGCAGCACGCCGATCCCCAGAGCCTGGGCGGCGGGTATCAGGTCGCGTTCGGCGGTGCGCTCGATCAGGTTGTATTCGACCTGCAGCGCGGCGAACTGGGTCCAGCCACGCAGTTCCGCCATCGTCTGAAGCCGCGCTATCTGCCAGGCGGGCGTGTCCGAAATGCCGAGGTAGAGTACTTTGCCCTGGCGCACGAGGTCGTCGAACGCGCGCAGGATTTCGTCGGCAGGCGTGGTGTCGGCCCAGACATGCAGGAAGAACAGGTCGATTCGGTCCGTCCGCAAGCGCTTGAGGCTCGTCTCCACCGTCTGCATCATCGTGCGGCGGCTGTTGCCCCCTCCATTCGGATCGCCGGCCTTGCGCGTGAGTGAATACTTCGTCGCCAGGACCAGCTGCTCGCGCTTGGCTTGCGCGAACTTGCCGGTGAGTTCCTCGGAACGCCCGTCGGCGTAATAGCCGGCCGTATCGACGAAGTTGCCTCCCCGATCGACATAAGCGTCGAAGATGCGGCGCGATTCATCCTCTTGCGCGCCCCATTCCTCGCCGAACGTCATCGTTCCCAGCGACAGTGGCGAAACGCGCAGCCCGGATCGGCCGAGCAGCCTGTAGGTATCGAGCGCAAGCGGCGAATACGTCATGGAATGTCCTGTCCCGATTCCATTCTCCCCAGTCCAGCACGCGACGACGAGCCCATCCCCCATCGTGCGACAGGGCAAATGGCCGCCTGCCGCTCCATCCAAGAACTCGTGAGCAGCGCCGGTTGTTCACCAGTCGACCCCGGCTGCCCGCCACATGCACACTGGCAAGGACGATGAGATGACCGACGATACGTTCCGCCCGACCCTCTATTTCAATGCGCAGTGTCCTTTCTGCCTGAAGGTCAAGATCTTCCTGATCGAAGCCGGACTTGGCGACAGTGTAGACATCGTCGAGTTCACGCCCGGCTCGGCTGAGGAACCCAGAATCAAGCAGGCACTAGCGGTACATCTTGACAAGGTGACGGTGCCTGCGGCCGAGGTCGCGCCGGGCGAATATATCGCGGATTCCGACGGCATCATCACCCGGATAGCCGCAAGAGCCGGAATCGACCCCGAAGGCTTGCCCGTACTCTCTGCCTACAAGCAGGTCGCGCTGGACCGGATCATAGGGCTGTTCAAGGAAAACGCTGAGCTGAAGCGGCAGCTCGCTTGAAAGCGGCATCTCAAGGTCAGCCGTCCAGGCTGGCCTTGACGAGGGTGAAGCGCCGCCGGGCGATTTTCCAGCCGCTCGAGGTGCGCACAAGCGTGTCGTCGTAGTATCCCTCGGTGCGATGGACCATGCCTTCGCGGACCGGGTCCGTCAGGATCGCATCGACATAGCTTCTGGCGAGCACTTCGTCGTTGCGGTTCTCGACGGTGATATTGGTGATGCGAAACAGCGTCGGCCCAAGGCGGCGATGTGTCGCCTCCATGTACTCGGCGATTTCGCGAAGGCCCCGCCAGGTTCCGAACGAGCCGTAGTCGGCCTCGCAATCCACGGAGAAGCAACTCCTGAACAGGGGCCAGTCCCGATTGTCTATTCCGGTCGCATAACGGAACAGCAAATTGTTGATTTCCCGCTCGTCCTCCGCCGAGATCGGTTGCCGCCGTGACAGGCTGCGATGCCCGTGCATACCGTCCTCCCTCCCTATCGCCTCGATCGACAGCATAATTGACCCGCGCGGACGCTTGCCCGTCTAAGGATAGGGCACGCGGGAGAACCAGCGAGTTTTGATCGTCAAGCACGAGCGCGCGTGCAGGAGGCGAGTGATGATCCTGATAGAAGTGGTTCTGGCGACTGGAGAGGCAGAACGCGCCGCGTTCGTCGGCCTGTTGCGCGATACGGTCGCCGGCTCGTTGGCCGAAGAGGGGTGTCTCGCATATCGGGCTACCGGTTCGCTCGACGACCCTCTGGTGTTTCATCTCCTGGAAATCTGGGAGAGCGAGCAGGCTTACCTCGCGCACCGACAGGGGGAGACGTTCGCGCGCTTCCTTGAACGGTTGCCGCAGACGGGCCGCGTCATCGCCATCGAGCGGCGCGCGGGGACCATGGAAGCCTACCATCCGGTGCAGTCATGAGCGTTGATTCCCACGCGAACCGTGCGGTCAAAGCCGCCCTGGACCGGGCGATAGCCGACAAGGGCGAAATCGGAATCCAGGTCGCCGCCTACCTCGGCGAAGAACTCGTGGTCGATTGCTGGGCAGGGCTTGCCGATCGCCAGAGCGGCCGGCCGGTGGACGGCGACACGCTATTCAACGTCTTTTCCGTGTCAAAGGCGGTCGTCTCGACCGCCGTTCACGTGCAGGCCGAAAAAGGCTTGCTCGACTACGACCTGCCGATCGCTGACTACTGGCCCGAATTCGCCCGGAATGGAAAGGAGCGGATCACGGTGCGCGATGCCCTCAACCATCACACCGGCACCCCTCAAATGCCGCCGGGCACCACGCCGGAGACGATTTGCGACTGGGACTTCATCGTTCGCGGCATCGCCGGGCTGACGCCGATCCTGCCGTTCGACAAGCCTGCCTATCAGGCGATGTCCTTCGGCTGGGTTCTGGGTGAGGTGGTTCGACGTACCGATCCCGCCCGTCGCGATTTCAATCGCTTCATTCAGGACGAGATCTGCGAGCCTTTCGGCATCACTGACCTGTGGATGGGCATTCCAGAGCATGCCGAGGGACGCGTCGCGACGCTCGTCGACGAGGGGTCCTCGGCAGCATTTCCGGAGGATAGCCTCTTTGCACAGGCGCTTCCCAATTGCGTGAGGCTGATTCCC
Organism: Novosphingobium sp. BL-52-GroH; assembly: GCF_044813085.1. NCBI lineage: Bacteria > Pseudomonadati > Pseudomonadota > Alphaproteobacteria > Sphingomonadales > Sphingomonadaceae > Novosphingobium > Novosphingobium sp. BL-52-GroH. Next base: position 1,156,012 of record NZ_CP171149.1, read on the forward strand.
GAGGTGTTCGAGCGACCCGCCGTCCGCCGCGCCGCAATCGCGGCGGTGGGCGGAATTTTCACTGCCCGCAGCGAAGCGCGGTTCTGGGCGCTTCTCGCGAATCGCGGAACTCTGGATGGCCGGCGGCTCCTATCCGCCGAACGCGTCGATGCCGCCTGCCTGCCGCGTGCCGACAGCGCCGCGCCCGACCCAGTCTATTTCAACGCACCGATGACGCTCAGCCAGGGAGGCTACTGGATGCATTCGGCAACCACGCCCCTGACTTGCCCCGCAAAGGGCGCACGGACCATCTGTGTGCCCGGAGCTGGCGGATCGCTGGGATGGGCCGATCCAGACACCGGGCTGGCGGTCGCCTTCTGCCACAACCGGATGATGCGCCCACGAACTTGCGAGGATCATCCGCTCACCGAGATCGCCGACGTGATCCGCGCGAGCCTGGGCCTGTGAGCGAGGAGACGTTCGATCACGTCATAGTCGGTGGCGGCACCGCGGCGGGCATCCTCGCCTGGCGCCTGACCGAGGCCGGGCGCAGTGTCTGCGTGCTGGAGGCGGGGCCACCCGACAGCAGCTTCTATCATCGCGTTCCGGCCGGTTTCATCAAGACGCTGTTCGACGAGCGGGTGACTTGGCAGCTTGCGAGCCAGCCCAATCCGAACAGTGGCGACAGGCCGATCCAGTATACCCAGGGCAAAGTGCTCGGTGGTTCGAGCAGTGTCAACGGGATGGTCTACAACCGTGGCCAGCGGGCCGACTTCGACCACTGGGCGCAACTGGGCAACCGGGGCTGGGGCTACGACGACATTCTGCCCCTGTTCCGCCGCACCGAGCGCCGCGACGGCCAGGGCGAAGATGCCTATCGTGGCCGCGACGGACGGCTGGACGTCACCACCTCGCCATGGCCAAGCGAGGTCGTGGACGCGTTCATGGCTTCTGCCGTAGAGCACGGGCATGCGTTCAATGCGGACTACAACGGCGCGAGGCACGACGGTGTCGGGCTGTACCAGAGCGCGATCGGCCATGGTCGCAGGGCCAGCACGGCTACCGCTTTCCTGCATCCGGCCCAGCGCAAGGGTGCGGCCGTGCGCACTGGAGCCCTCGTCACGGCGATCCTGTTCGAAAGCAATCGTGCGACAGGCGCCGCTTACCTGCACCATGGCACGCGCAGGCAGGTCCATGCCCGCCGTGGGGTCATCGTTGCGGCCGGTACGACCAATACGCCCAAGCTGCTGCAACTTTCCGGCGTCGGTCCTGCGCAGCTGCTGCGCCGGCACGGCATCGACGTGGTCCACGCGTTGCCGGGCGTCGGCGAGAATTTCCACGACCACTACAGCCCCCGCATGGTCGTGCGGCTGCGCGCGGGCATAGACAGCCTGAACGCTCACGTCCGCGGGTTGCCGCTGGTCGGGCAAGTGGCGCGCTGGCTGCTTGGGCGGCCGAGCGTACTGGCCCTGTCGCCCGCGCTGGTGCACGTGTTCGGCCGCAGCGATCCCGCTTTCGACATCACCGATTACAGCCTGGTCTTCACGCCCGGCAGCTACAAGCAGGGTTTCATCGGCCGCCTCGACGACTTTCCCGGCATGACCTGCGGTGCCTGGCAGATGCGCCCGGAAAGCCGGGGCTACGTACGGATCGCGTCATCAGACCCGATGACGGCGCCCTTGCTGGATCCCAACTATCTCGGCGACGAGAAGGACCGCATCGTGCTGATTGCCGCCTTGCGGGAAGCGCGGGCGATCCTGTCGGGAGCGCCTTTGGCGCCGCTGGTCGAGAGCGAGCTGTTTCCGGGCGACCAAGTGCAGACCGACGACGAGTGGCTCGCATTCGCGCGCCAGTATGGCAACAGCAGCTATCATCTTGTCGGTACGGCGAAGATGGGACCGCAGAGCGATCCGATGGCGGTCGTCGACGACAGGCTGCGCGTGCACGGGGTGCAGGGGTTGCATGTCGTCGACGCATCCATCATGCCGGTGATCCCATCGGCCAATACGTACGCGGCGACGATGATGATCGCCGAAAAGGGCGCGGACCTGATCCTGGCGGATAGCTGATCCGCCAATCGATATCCCTCATTTGGGCTTCGGCAGGGCGTAGGCGATCATCGTGTCGCTCGATCCGGAAAGCATGGCGCCGTGCCCGCCGGCCGCGATCACCACGAACTGCCGCCCGCTGGCAGGCGACCAGTATGTCGTGGGCGAGGCATTGCCGCCGGCCGGCAGTCGGGTCTTCCAAAGAAGACGGCCGGTTGCGGTATCGTAGGCCCGGAAGGCGTGTTCCTGCGTCGCGCCGATGAACGTGAGGCCGCTGGCCGTGGCCACCGAACCACCGATATTGGGCACGCCCATCGGGATCGGCACGAAAGTGGGCAGCGTCAAGGGACCGCTGTCTCGCGAGGTGCCGAAGATCCTGCTCCACACCATCTTGCCGGTCCGGAGGTCGACCGCATTGATGCGGCCGTAGGGCGGCTGCTGGCATGGGATGGCGAGTGGCGAGAGGAATGGCGCGATGTGCGCGGCATAAGGCACGCCGAGCTGCGCTACCGGACCGCCGACATCGCTCATGTGCTCGGCATTCATCGGCTTGATACCCTGCCGGTCCGCCACGGCCCGGGGGATCAGGCGATTGTAGTTCGCGACCTGGTTGTTGTTGACGATCATCAGGCCGCGCACCGGATCGACCGAAACGCCGCCCCAGTCGATGCCGCCGAGGTAGCCCGGCCAGGTCAGCGTAGGGTGCTCGGTGGACAGCGGCGTCATGTCGCCATCGAAGCGGGCCTCGCGGAAGCGGATGCGACACATCGCCTGATCGATCGGGGTCAGTCCCCACATTCCCTTCTCGCTCGGGCGCGGGCCGCCAAAACTGGGCATCGCCGTCGAGTAAGGCTGGGTTGGCGCGATCCGCTCACCCGGAACGCCACCTTGTGGCACCGGACGTTCCTCGACGGGCAGGATGGGTTTGCCGGTCGCGCGATCGAGGAAGAAGATCTCGCCGCGCTTGGTGGGCTGCAGAAGGCCCCTGACGCCGCCAGGCAAGTCGACAAGCGTTGGCTGGGCGGGAACGTCGTAATCCCACAAGTCATGATGCGTGGTCTGGAAGGCCCAGCGCACCTGGCCGCTCGACGCATCGAGCGCCACGACGGAGCTGGAGTAGCGATCGTCGTTCGCGCTGCGGTGACCGCCGTAGTAATCGGGGGTGGCGTTGCCGGTGGGAATGTAGACGAGGCCGAGCGAGTCGTCCGAACTCATCGGCGCCCAGCTGTTGGGCGTACCGGTGGTGAAGGTGCTACCCTCAGGGGGGAGGCCGTGCTCGTCGGGCCGGCCGATGTCGAAGGCCCAGGCGAAGGTTCCCGTCACGGCGTCGAAAGCGCGAACGACGCCGGACGGCTCGTGGATCTTCTGTCCGTCCATGACCCAGCCGCCAAGCACCAGCTTTCCGCGAGCCAACGCCGGCGGCGAGGTCACGAAGTAGTAGCCCTTTTCGACGTGGCCGAGGCCCTGGCGCAGATCGACCTGTCCATCGCGCCCGAAGTCGCGGCAGGGGCGCCCGCTCGCCGCATCGAGCGCCAGCAGGCGCGCATCGAGCGTGGCGGTATAGACGCGTTCGGCGCAAAGTCCCGAGGCGCCGGGCACGCGGTAGTACGTCACGCCACGGCAGACCGTGCCGTAGACTCCCGCCAAGTCGACATGGGGATCATGACGCCACAGCGTCCGACCGGTTTCGGCATCGAGTGCGATTACCTGGTTGTTGCCTGCGCAAAGATAGAGGCGACTGCCCACCTTGAGGGGATTGACCTGAAAGGCGTTGCCGACCTTGCCATTGGCGAGCTTTCCGGTGTGGAAGGTCCAGGCCGGTTCCAGGTTGCCGACGTTGGCCGGGGTGATCTGCGCCAACGGCGAATAGCGCGATCCACCCCGGTCATTGCCGTAGGCGATCCAGTCTCCCTCGGCCGCCGAGGCGGGCGCCGGTCCCCAGGTCTTGCTGGTGGAACCGGGCGTCGCATCCATCCAGAAGGCAAGGCCGACGGCGCCCGCCGCGACGACCGCGAGGCTGGGCCAAAGAACCCGTCCGCCCGTCAAAGGCGCTTCGATACCGACGTGGCGTCGGTAGTACGGTGTCAGCATGTAGAGCCCCATGCAGGTCGGCATCGCGAGTCGGGGCGCGAGTGCCCAACCGTCGAGTCCCGCTTCCCACAGGGCCCAGCACAGGTTTGCCGCCAGGAACGACCAGTAGACCGGGACTGACTTCGGCGACCGGCGCCAGCCGAGGACTGCCGTTGCCAGCATCGCGGCGCCCGAAAGGACATACCACCAGGAGCCCGCCAACAATGCGAGACGGGCGCCGAGCCACAACAGGGCCAGCGCAATGGCGCTCAGCAGGATCAGGAAAAGCACGTTCAGGATTCGTTGCATGGGACTACCCGCAGTTGACGGAGGTATCGGAGGGTTCAGGCGGGAAGTTGGGCTGCGAGCCAGTCGGGCACGTTCAGCCGGTAGCATTTCTGCTCATAAAGCCTGCTGATCCGCCAACCTTCGGCAGTGCGAACGAAGTCGTGGATGTACCAGAGCCCGAAAACCAGAGTATCGGTGGTGGCGCCATCGCTGACGGTCATCGGATTGTAGCAGGCGGTACGGGTCTGTGCCCGGTCGCCCTCTATCTTGTATTGGGTCGTCGATACCGCGTGCTGGAAAGCGAGTATGGGGGCGAGGCTGTTCGCCAGGAACTGCTTGATTTCGGCGAGTCCGCCACGGACGCCGACCATCTCTGAATAATCGATCACGGCGTCGGCAGCGAAGATGTCGTCCAAAGCATCCCAGCTTTGGGTGTCGACCGCGTAGCAGTAGCCTACGATCAGGTCCTGGATCTCGAATCGATCGGACATTTCCTGCACACTCAGAGGCATCGCTCACTCCCATTCTATAGAATGACATTCCCATGCCTTGGGCGACCCGCCGCCTTCCATCGGGTAGGTGCTGATAGGGTGACGGGAAAGGAAGAAGCGGCATCCGGCATCGCCGCGGAAAGTTTTTCGATCAAGGAGAGAGATTTATGGGCCTCGCGCCGTTTACCGAAGCCGATTTCGTCCTGTCCAAGGAGAAGCGGGCCGAAATCACCGCCGGGTTGACCGAGCGCCAGGCTTTCATGGTCAACCACTGGATGGACCTGCACGAAGTCATCAATCGCGGCGACTGGGACGGCATGGACGCGTTCTTCAACACCGAGACGATGACCTACGACAATCCGAACCGTCCGGACCTGGGCACCTACCACGTCTGGAAGACCTCGCCGCAGGGCCTGTACACGACGTTCCCGCCCGGCATCTATCGCACGCTCAAGGCCTGGGGACGCGGCGAGGACGAAATCTGCGTGCTGTGCCACCACCACGGCAAGCACACCGGCGGTCCCTACATGGGCGTTCAGCCCACGGGCAACGAACTCAACGTATTGTGGTTCTCCTGGCTGCGCTTCCGCGACGACAAGATCGATCACATCTATTCGATCTCGGACGTGCTGACGATGCTCAAGGACCTCGAAGTCATCGAAGTCCCCCAGCCGGTCGACCCCTACAAGTAATTCTCGCGCGTCCCCGGCCCGCCGCGCGCGGGCTGGGGACGCGACAACCCGGGACCCGCACCATGGACGGCATCGTTCGCCTGACCGCCATCGAAGACATCCGTGCGCTCAAGGCGCGATACTTCCGCCTGCTCGACGACAAGCGGTGGGACGATTTTGGCGCGCTGTTCACCGCCGACGCGGTGATGGACCTGTCGGACGTCCTGCCTCCCGGCACCCCGCCCGCGATGCTGACCGTGGACGGGCGCGAAGCGATCGTGGCGCAGAACCGCCGGCTTCTGTCCGATGCAGTCATGGTCCACAACGGCTATTCGCATGAGATCACCGTGCACGACGCCGGCACCGCCTCGGCGATCTGGGCGCAGGAGGACCGCGTGGTCTTCCCAGATCACGTACCCTGTCCGTTCCCCCACCGCAGCTCGCACAACTTCGGGCGCTATCACGAGGATTTCGTGCGCGAGGCAGACGGGTGGAAGATACGCCGGCTCAACCTGGTGCGCACCTATTCGGAGGTCGGATAGCGTTTATCCGCCTCACAGGCTAAATCCGCCGTCTACGATCAGGGTGTGGCCGGTGACGTAGCGCGCGCGCTCGGAGGCGAGGAAGGCGACTGCTTCGGCGATGTCCTGGCCGTTGCCGAAGCGTTGCAGGGCGATGCGCTTGCGCTGGTTTTCCCAGATTTGGGGGGTGTAGAGGTTGGCCATGAAGTCGGCGCCCAGGCCTGCGTCGATGATGCCGGGCGCGACCATGTTGGCGCGGATGCCGAAGCGGCCTTCTTCCTTGGCGATGGCGCGGCCCAGGGCCTCGATCCCGGCCTTGGGTACCGAGGACAGCGCATCGCCCGGCGGAAAGCAGTAGTTGGCGACCGAGACGACCGAGACGAAGTTGCCATGGCTCTGTCGCCTAAAGAAGGGCAGCGCGGCGGCGACGATGCGGGTGAAGCCGATCAGTTCGACTTCGATCACCTCGCGCCACTGGTCCTCGACGATGGTGCTGACGAAAGGCTGGGGGATCTCGACGCCGCTGGCGAAGATCACCGTGCCGATGGCGCCGTAGCGCTCGACCGTGGCCTCCAGCGCGGCGGCGATCGAGGCGCGGTCGGCGAGGTCGCAGTGGACCGGCAGCGCCGCTTGCGCGTGGTCCCCCAGCGTGTCGGCCAGCGCCTGTGCCTTGTCGCGGCTGGTGCGATAGCCGATGGCGACGCCTTCCCACTCGTGCGCGAGGCGGCGGCAGATGGCGCGGCCCAGCCCGCCGGTGCCGCCCACGACGAGAGCCGCGCCGGCGTTCACAGGGGCAGGAACCGGGCGAGGTGGTGGAGCAGCCGGTCGGCGAAGGCGTCGTTGCGATCGCCGGTGAACATGTGCCCGGCGCCCTTGGCCACTTCCACCTCGAGGCTCGGCGTCAGTTCGCGGAACTTGCGCACGCTCTCTGCCGAGACGATGTCGCTCAGTTCGGCGCGGACCAGGACGACGGGACTGGAGACGCGGTGCGCCGCGGCGATCAGCGCCTCGCCTTCGGAGGGTGGGTGGAGGAAGCGGGGATCGGCGGTGCGCGGGTCCCAGCGCCAGAACAGCCGCCCGCCCGCCTCGCGCATCGACTTGGCGAGGCCGGAGGGATCGGCCAGGCGCGGTCGCCCGAGATGGTGGTGCAGCGCGTCGGCCGCTTCGCCCAGCGAGGCGAACCCGGCCTCGCTGGCGCGGAAGAAGCCACGGATCGCCTCGACCCCGCCGTCGTGCATGTACGGGGAGACGTCGGCCAGCATGATCAGCCGCACCAGTTCGGGATGGCGCGAGCCGCCCACCAGTGCTGCCTGCCCCCCGCGCGAGGCGCCGACCAGTGCCGCCGGCCGGCCCAGCGCGGCGAGGATCGCCTCGACGTCGCGGGCATAGGCGTCGAGCAGATAGTCGCCGTCATCGGCCCAGTGACTGTCGCCGTGGCCGCGCAAGTCGAAGGTCAGGGCGTGGTAGCCGGCCTGCGCCACGCGCCGCGCCGAGCCCGTCCACGAACGGCGGCTCTGGCCGCCGCCGTGGAAGAAGCACACCGGCGGCGCCGCGGGATCGCCGTAGGCGTCCGCTGCCAGGGTCGGCCCGGCGCCGGGCAGGCGGATCGTTTCGGGACCTCGCACGCCGACGGTCATGCCGGGCCGCCCGTTCACTCGGCGGCGATGGGGGCGATCTCGGCGAACGAGGGGTGCTCGCCCGGGCCTTTGTAGGCGAACTTGCCCGGCGCGTGGTGCCATTTGCCGTCGTTGCGGCTCTCGTAAGGCGAGGCGACTTCGATCAGGCAGCCGTGGGTGCTCCTGGGGCCGACCCAGCTCCACTTCTGCCAGGTCATGTCGGGATCGTTGTAGGTCTTGCCCCCGCCCATGACGTGCAGGCCCTCGGCTGCGAGCTTTTCCATCGCGCCGGGGACGTCGTCGGTCGCGAAGCAGAAGTGGTGGACGTGCTCGCCGACCTTGTCGAGCCGGTCGCCCATCGGGGTGCCGGGGGAGGGCTGGATGAACTGGATCTCGGTGCCGGTGGGGTTGACGAACGTCGCCCACTTCATGCCGGCATCGTCACCGCTGGAGAACTCGTCGTACTTGACGATCCGGTCTTCGAGCGAGGCGGGGTCGAGCACGCGCAGGATCCTGGTCCAGTCCTCGATCGCGGTGTCGAGGTCGCGCACGACCATGCAGACATGGGCGAAGGGTCCACTTGGCATAAATTCTCTCCTCGAAATCAGGTTTCAATGATGGCGGTGCCGGAATTGACGGCGCCGCGCCCGTCGATCTCCAGGGTGAACTCGCAGGTCACCGCGCCGCCTTCGACCGCGGTGACCCTGCCGGTCACCACCGCCCGGTCGCCGGCGTAGACGTTGTCGAGGAAGCGCGAATCCATCGCCTTGATCCGGCCGCCGGGGAAGGCGCGCATCAGCATGTTCATCATGTAGGCGACGTTGATCGGGCCCTGGTTGATGACCCGGTCGCCCAGGCCCTTGGCCTTCACCACCTCGACGTCGAGGTGGATCGGGTTGGGATCGGCGAGGAACACGGCCCATTGCTTCATCGCCTCGGGGCTGACGCTCTCGATCGTGAAGGGGGGCAGGGCATCTCCGACGGCATGGCTCATGCGGCGAACTCCTTGCGGGGCAGGACCCACACGTTGTCGGTCTCGAGCACTTGGGTGCCGTCGAGCAGGTGGAGGCGCAGGCGATAGGTCAGCACGTCCATCACTCCCAGCTTGCGGCTGCGCTTGCGCACCAGGGAGAGGATTTCGCCGGTGACCTTGTAGCTTTCGCCGACCTTGAGCGGGGCATCGAAGCGCACGCCGCTGCTGCCCATCATCGGGCCGTCCTCGACGTCGAATTCGCAGGCCTCGCACACGCCGGCGACGGTCTTGCCCATCGCGACTTGGGTGGCGATGTAATAGTAGATGGGATGCGCGCTGCCGTCGGCCGCGGGCTCGATCCCGGTCGAGCGGCACAGCGCGGCATTCTCCTCGGTGGAGATCGTGAAGACGCTCGTGCCGTCGAGCGAGGTGCCGGCGGCGGGCGGGGCGGGTGGCAGGTCGTCGAGTTCGCTCATCGTGCGTCCTTCAGAAGGAACGGGGCAGGCCGAGGCTTTCGGCGATCGTGTTGCGGACCATCTCGTTGCTGATCGGCGTCATGCGCAGGATGCGATGGTCGCGCCAGTAGCGCTGCATGTCGGTCTCGGCCGAGTAGCCCATGCCGCCCAGGATCTGGATGCCCAGGTCCGCCGCCTTCACCGCGTTTTCGGTGGCGACCATCTTGAGCATGTTCGCCTCGGTCCCGCAGGGCATGCCGTTGGCCTGCATCCAGGCGACGTTGTTGAGCAGCAGCTCGGTGGTCTTCTGCCAGGTGGCGATGTCGGCGACGTAGTGCTGGAGCACCTGGAAGCGGCCGATGATGCCGCCGAAGGCCTTGCGCTGCTTCATGTAGTCGAGCGCATCTTCCAGCACGCCGTCGATCGCCCCCAGGCACTGCGCGCCGACCATGATCCGCTCGTTGTTGAGCGTGGGCAGCATCGCATACCAGGCCTGGCCGGGGGTGCCCAGGACGTCCTCGTCGGGGACGAACACGTCCTCGTAGTGCACCTCGCACGAGCCCATCGCGCGCATGCCCAGCTTGGGCAGGAGCGAGGCGGTGATGCCCGGCGACTTGGCATCGACGAAGAACATGGTCAGGCCGTGGTGTTTCTTCAGGGCGGTGCGGTCGGTGCGGGCGAGCACCAGCAGGCGGTCGGCGACTTTGGCGGCGGTGGTCCACATCTTGGCGCCGTTGAGCTTCCAGCCACCGTCGACCTTCTCGGCATGGGTCTTCATCGCGCCCAGCACGTCGGTGCCGCCGTCGGGCTCGGTCATCGAGAGCGAGACGCGCAGCTTGCCCTGCGCCATGGGTCGCAGCCAGCGCTCCTTCTGCTCCTCGGTGCCCACCGCGCCGATCGTCTTGGCGCCGCCGAACGAGGTCAGCCCCCAGACCCACAGCAGGCCGCCGGCGGTCCGCGCGAACTCGCGCGCGAAGATCATCTGCATGACGACGTCGCCGCCAAGCCCGTCGTATTCCTCGGGGATACCCACGCCGAAGAAGCCCTGCTCGGCCAGCTTGTCCCACAAGGCGAAGGGATAGTTCTCCTCGTCCGCCTCCAGTGCGCGCATCCAGTCCTTGGGGGCTTCGGCGTCGACCCAGCGGCGCACGACGTCGCGAAACGCCTGCTGCTCCTCGGTCAGCGAAAAATCCATTGCCATTCCTTCTTGTCTTGGCACGGCAATGGCATCGGCGCTGCCGCTCGTTACCTATCGCCCTATAGGGTAGGGCGGCGGGATCAGATCGACGCGATCATCGAAGGGATCAGATGGACCCGATCAGATGGACAGGCCGCCTTCGAGCGGGATCACCGATCCGGTCACGTAGGCCCCCGCGCGCGAGGCGAGGAAGATCGCGGTTCCGGCCAGGTCCTCGGGCGTGCCGACGCGGCCGCGCGGGACCATGCCTTCGACCATCTTGCGCATCTCGTCCGAGGCGATCACGGTCATCTCGGATTCGAAGAAGCCGGGGGCGATGACGTTGGCGGTGATGTGGTCGCGGCCAAGGCGCTTGGCGAGGCCCCTGGCCAGCCAGTGGATCGCGCCCTTGGAGGCCTGGTAGGCGTAGTTCTCCTTGGGGCCGACCTTGAGCGCGCCGACCGAGCCGATGTTGATGACCGTGGCGGGCCGCTCGGCGGTGCCGCCTGCGCGCAGCAGCGGCAGGAACTTCTGGAGCACGAAGAACGGCGCCTTGAGATTGAGGTCAATGACCTGGTCCCAGGCCTCTTCCCCCGTCTCGTCGATGGGAGATCCTGCTTCGAAAGTCGCCGTGGGACGACTTTCGAGTCCGGTTCCGGCCCACACCCCCACCCGGCCTCCCACAGCAGTGTATCCTGGATGGGAGGCCGGGTGGGGGTGTGGGCCGGAACCGGAATTTTGAAGCAGGCTGTGGAGGCATTTCAGCTCTGTCGCTGCTGGCCGGTGCCGCCGCCGCTGGCGGGCATCAGCATGTTGCTCATGCCGCCATCGACCAGCACGTCGATCCCGCTGATGTGGCCCGAATGGGGGCCGATCAGGAACAGGATCGCATTGGCGACGTCCTCGGCGAGGCCCAGCTTGCGCAGTGCGATGTTCGCCTCGCGCTGGTCGCGGCGCGATCGATCCTCGTATCCGGCGGCGGTCATCGGCGTGTAGGTGGGGCCGGGCGAGACGGTGTTGCAGCGGATGCCGTCGGGGCCCCACTCGACGCAGAGCTGGCGCACCAGCATCAGCAGCGCCGCCTTGCTGCACGAATAGAAACCCAGCCCCGGCGTCGCCTGCGTCCCCGACATCGAGGCGGTTGCCACGAAGGCGCCCTTGCTGGCCTTGAGGTGAGGATGCGCGGCTTTGGCCAGCAGCCAGGACGAGCGCGTGTTGACCGCGAAGATGCGATCGAAGTCCGCCGCCGGCTGATCCACCAGGGCTCCGCCCATGATGATCCCGGCGTTGCTGACGACCGCGTCGACGCCGCCCATGTGATCGAGCGCGGCGGCGACGATCCGCTCGCCGCAGTCCGCTTCGGACAAGTCGACCACGCAGGCCGCCGCCGCCGGGCCGATGGCCTCGACCACCTTGGCTAGATTGGCCGCGTCGCGGTCGGCGAGCAGCATCCGGTGATCGCCCGGGATGACAATGCCCGCCGCCAGCAATTCGGCGCAGGCGCGGCCTATGCCGCTTGCCGCGCCGGTGATGATTACACGCATCGTATCCTCCCTTGTCTTTTCCGTGCCTTGCGCGGTCATCGCGTCAGTCGGCCAGGCCCAGTTCGTCCATCAGCGCGGCGCGCAGCTTGAACTTCTGGATCTTGGACGCCGACATCGGCCATTCGTCGATGAACCGGATGTGCCGGGGGACCTTGAACGATGCGAGGCGCGCCTTGGCATAGGCGATCAGTTCGTCGGGATCGACTGCCACGTCGCCGTCGCGCTCGACGTAGGCGGCGGGGATTTCCGCGAGGCGTTCGTCGGGCAGTCCCACGACTTGCGCGAGGCGCACGGCGGGGTGGGTGGCGAGCACCGCTTCCACTTCGGCGGCGGCGACGTTCTCGCCGCCCACCTTGAGCATGTCCTTGAACCGGCCGTGGAACATGACGTGGCCGTGCGCGTCGATCGAGCCGATGTCGGCGCTGTGATACCAGCCGTCGGCGTCGAAGGCCTCTGCGGTCTTCTCCGGGTCCTTGTAGTAGCCGTCGAACAGGTTGTAGCCGCGGATGAGGATCTCGCCGCGCTCGTCGACGCCCTTTTCCGCGCCGGTTTCGGGATCGACGATCTTCATCTCGATCCCGGCCAGCGGATAGCCCAGCTTTTTCAGGCCCATCTCGGGGTCCATCGCATAGCCGCCGGTGGTGACGATGCCGGTCGCCTCGGTCATGCCCATGGTGCCGACCTGGAGCATGCCCGGGGCCTTGTCGCGATAGGCCTGGCCGACGCGGTCGGGCATGAAGGCGAAACAGCTGTTCTGCAGGCGAACCGACGACAAGTCGGCGCTTGCCCAGTCGGGATGCGCGATCATCGCCTGGTGGAAGGTGACGAAGGGCAGGAACATCATCGTCACCTGCTCCTCACCGATCTGCCTGAGGCTTTCGCCGGCATCGAAGTGGGGCTGGCCGATGAACGTGCCGCCCACGTCCATCGCCCCCAGCATGCACAGCATCGCGGCGATGTGGAACAGCGGCAGCGGCGACCAGGCGCGCTCGTCGTTGCGGAACTCCCACCGATAGCGGGCGAGGTTCCCGGCCTCGCGCGTGACGGCCTCGTGGCTGAGCAGGCAGCCCTTGGGATTGGCCGACGTGCCGGACGTGTAGAGGATCATCGCGGTGTCGCGGATGCGCACGGTCAGCCGGGCGGCGTGGATTTCAGCCTCGCTCACGGTCTCGACGCCGGCATCGAACATCGCCTGGTCGACGAAGCCCGGCAGGCTGCGCCCACCCAGCATCACCACCCGCCTGAGGCGCGGCGCTTGGGAAAGCGAGAGGTCGTTGGGGGCGGTCGCGGTGCTCAGGCCGGGCAGCGCTTCGACGAGCCGCCCGCAGAAATCCAGGTGTTCGCTCACCAGGTCGTTGGTCACGATCGTCGTCAGGTCGGCATTTTGGGTGACGTAAGTGACCTCGGGCGCCTTGTAGCGTGCGTTCATCAGGACCGAGACGGCACCCAACATGGCATTGGCGAACAGCGTCTCGACGAATTCGATGCTCGAGGGCAGGAGGATGCCGACGTGATCGCCGCGCCCGACGCCCAGCGCCTTGAGACCCCGCGCCCGGCGCAGCACGCTGGCGACGACGTCGTCGTAGGTCTTGCGCTCGCCCGGGAAGACCAGGGCCTCCTTGTCGCCGCCCAGGTCCCACGCCTTGAGCAGAAGGTCGCCCAGCGTCGTCCCCGATATCCGAATCGCGGCGTAATCCTCGCCCGTAGTGCCCACCGATGTCCGCTCCGCAAATGCTCGTGTGTCCATGAAGTGAGGGGGAGATTGCAGCAGGGCGGCAGCGGTGCGCCTTTCGTCGGATAGGTGCGGACGGGCCTTGGCGATCCAAGAGCTGGATCACGATATTTCGCGGATCACTTGTCGGGAATTTACGATGGAAGCCTATGTCTACGATCATGTGCGCACCCCGCGCGGCAAAGGCCGGCCGGATGGCGCGCTGCACGAGGTCACTTCGGTCGAAATGGCGACGCAGCTGCTCAAGGCGCTGCAGGAGCGCAACGACCTCGATACCGGCCTGCTCGACGACGTGATCATCGGCATGGCCCAGCCGGTGGGCGAGCAGGGCGGCGTGCTGGCGCGCGCGGCGGTGCTGCAGGCAGGCTATGCGCAGACCGTCGCCGGCCAGCAGATCCACCGCTTCTGCGCGACCGGGCTCGACGCGGTCAGCCTGATCGCGGCGCAGGTCCATTCGGGCATGATCCAGGCCGGCATCGGCGGCGGCGTGGAATCGATGAGCCGCACCGTCATGGGCTATGATTCGGGCGCCTGGACGTCCGATCCGGCGGTCGCCTACGGCAACTACTACGCCCCCCAGGGCATCGGCGCCGACATCATCGCCACGCTCGACGGCTATACCCGCCAGGACGTCGACGCCTTCGCGGTGGAAAGCCAGCGCAAGGCCGCCAACGCCTGGCAGAACGGCTACTTCAAGAAGTCGGTCGTGCCGGTGAAGGACATCCTGGGCAACGTCCTGCTCGACCATGACGAGCACATGCGCCCGACCACGACGCTGGAAAGCCTCGCCAAGCTCAAGCCTGCCTTCGAAGGCTTCGGCAAGGCCGGGTTCGATGCGGTCGCCAAGGCCCGGTATCCCGAGATCGAGGACATCGCCTACGTCCACCACGGCGGCAACAGCTCGGGCATCGTCGACGGCTCGGGCCTGGTGCTGGTCGGCTCGCTCGAGTTCGGCGAGAAGGCGGGGCTCAAGCCGCGCGGGCGCATCCGCTCCTACGCCAACATCGGCTCGGAGCCGACGATCATGCTCACCGCGCCCGCCGCCGTCTCGCGCAAGGCGCTCAAGGCCGGCGGCATGACCGCGAACGACATCGACCTGTGGGAACTGAACGAGGCCTTCGCCAGCGTCGTCCTGCGCTACCAGCGCGACATGGACGTTCCCGACGACCGGATCAACGTCAACGGCGGCGCGATCGCGATGGGCCATCCGCTGGGCGCGACCGGGGCGATGATCCTGGGAACCGTGCTCGACGAACTGGAACGGCGCGATCTCAACACCGGCCTCATCACGCTGTGCGCCGCCAACGGCCTCGGCACCGCCGCCATCATCGAGCGCGTCTGAGCGCCAAACGACAAGCAGATCGGGAACACCCATGGAAACTATGCGACTGGACGTGGCCGGCGACGGCATTGCGATCCTGACCCTCGATGCCGATGCACCGATGAACGTCGTCAACGACGCCTTCATCGCCGACATGGAGGAGGCGACCGCGCGGATCGCCGGGGACGATGCGATCAAGGGCGTCGTCGTCACGTCCGCCAAGAAGACCTTCATGGCCGGCGCCGACCTCAAGCAACTGGTCAACGGCTTCGAGACGCTCTCGGTCGACGATGCCTATGCCTTCTCGAAGCGGGCGACCGACATGCACCGCGCGATCGAGCATTCGGGCAAGCCCTGGGTGGCGGCGATCAACGGCCTGGCGCTGGGCGGCGGCTTCGAGCTGGCGCTGGCGTGCCATCGTCGCGTGCTGGTCGACGACCCCAAGGCGCAGGTCGGCCTGCCCGAAGTCAACGTGGGTCTGCTTCCCGGCTCGGGCGGCGTCGTGCGCCTGGGCATCATCGCCGGCATGAAGACCGCGC
Organism: Novosphingobium sp. BL-52-GroH; assembly: GCF_044813085.1. Classification (NCBI taxonomy): domain Bacteria; kingdom Pseudomonadati; phylum Pseudomonadota; class Alphaproteobacteria; order Sphingomonadales; family Sphingomonadaceae; genus Novosphingobium; species Novosphingobium sp. BL-52-GroH. Next base: position 1,171,437 of record NZ_CP171149.1, read on the forward strand.
TCGACCTGCTGCTGTCGGGCCGCTCGGTCGGTCCGGCCGAGGCGCTCAAGCTGGGGATCGTCGACGAGGTGGTTCCCGCCGATCGCCTGGTCGATGCCGCCCGGGCATGGCTCGCCACCGGACCCGACGCGGTGAAGCCGTGGGACGTCAAGGGCTGGGTGCCGCCGCAGAAGAAGGGCCTGACCGTCCCTGAGGATTCCGCCGCCTACATGATGGCGGCAGGCGGCCTCGCCAAGTCGGGCTACAACCAGCCGGCGCCGCTGGCGATCCTCAACGCGCTGTTCCACGGGCTGCAGATGCCGTTCGACAAGGCGCTGACGGTCGAAGGCAAGTACTTCGCCAAGCTGCTGACCAATCCGGTCTCGCGCAACATCATCCGCACCACCTTCATCTCCAAGCTCGCGGCCGAGAAGGGCGCGCGCCGTCCCGAGGGCTTCGCCAGGTTCGAGGCGCGCAAGGTGGGCGTGCTGGGCGCAGGCATGATGGGGGCGGGCATCGCCCACGTCTCGGCCAATGCCGGGATCGAGGTGGTGCTGATCGACCGCGACGTCGCCACCGCCGAGAAGGGCAAGGCCTATTCCGCCAAGGTGCTCGGCAAGCTGGTCGAAAAGGGCAAGCTGGCGCAGGACAAGGCCGATGCCGTCCTTGCGCGCATCACCCCGACCGACGACTTCGCCCTGCTCGAAGGCTGCGATCTCGTCGTCGAGGCGGTGTTCGAGGACACCGCGATCAAGGCCGAGACGACCCGCAAGGCCGAAGCGGTCCTGCCGACGGGCGCCATCTACGCGTCGAACACCTCGACGCTGCCGATCTCGCAGCTGGCCCAGGCCTCGCAGCGGCCGGACCAGTTCATCGGCCTGCACTTCTTCTCGCCGGTCGACCGTATGGGGCTGGTCGAGGTCATCATGGGCAAGCAGACCAGCAAGGAGACGCTGGCCAAGGGGCTCGACTTCATCGCCCAGTTGCGCAAGACGCCGATCGTCGTCAACGACAGCCGCGGCTTCTACACCAGCCGCGTCTTCCAGACGCTGATCCACGAGGGCGCCGCGATGCTGGGCGAAGGCGTTCCGCCCGCCGTGATCGAGAATGCCGCCAAGGCCGTCGGCATGCCGGTGGGCCCGCTGGCGCTGCTCGACGAACTGACGCTCGACCTGCCGCTCAAGATCGTCGACCAGGCGATCGCCGAGGAAGGCGATGCCTACACCCCGCCCGCCGGCGTTGCCGTGATGCGCCGGATGAAGGACGAGATCGGTCGGTCGAGCCGCAAGACCGGCGGCGCCTTCTATGAATACCCCGAAGGCGGCAAGAAGCACTTGTGGAAGGGACTGGGCGAGCATTTCCCCGTCAAGGACAGCTGGGACGTGGAGGAACTGAAGACGCGCTACCTCTATGCCCAGGCGATGGAGACGGCGCGCTGCCTCGAGGAGAACGTGCTCGAAACCCCGCAGGATGCCGACCTCGGCGCGATCTATGGCTGGGGTTTCCCGGCCTGGACCGGCGGCACGATCAGCTACATCGACACCGTCGGCCTGGCCGCCTTCGTCCAGGAATCCGATCGCCTGGCCCAGCTCTACGGACCGCGCTTCCTGCCCTCGGCGTGGCTGCGCGACAAGGCAGCGCGGGGCGAGGCGTTCTATACGCCGGCACAGGCTAGCGCGATCAAGGAAACGGTCCCGGCATGAAGCGGCTTACCTTCGAGCCGGAGCACGAGCAGTTCCGCGACAGCGTCGTCAAGTTCATGAAAGCCGAAGTGGGCGCCCATGCCGAGCGCTTCCGCGAGCAGGGCATCGTCGATCGCGATGTGTTCCTCAAGGCCGGCGCGCAAGGCCTGCTGTGCACCTGGGCGGACGAGAAGTACGGCGGGGCGGGGATCGACGATTTCCGCTTCGAGCAGATCATCATCGAGGAGAACATGCGCCACGGTGACATCGGCTTCTACATCAACCTGCACAACGACCTCGTCGCGCCCTATATCGCCAAGCTGGGCACCGACGAGCAGAAGGACCGCTGGATGCCCGGCATCGTCAGCGGCGAGAAGATTCTCGCCGTCGCGATGACCGAGCCTTCGACCGGCAGCGACCTTGCCGGCATGCGCACGAGCGCGGTCGACAAGGGCGATCACTGGCTGCTCAACGGGGCGAAGACCTACATCTCCAACGGCATCCTGGGCGACCTGGTGGTCGTAGCGGCGCGGACCGATCCGGAAAGCCGCCATGGCCTGGGGCTCTTGGTCGTCGAACGCGGGATGGACGGGTTCGAACGCGGCCGCAAGCTCGACAAGATGGGCATGCAGGCGCAGGATACCGCCGAACTGTTCTTCAGCGACGTCAAGGTGCCCAAGGCCAACGTGCTGGGCGATCCGACCCAGGGCTTCCGGTATCTCGCGCGCTTCCTGGCGCAGGAGCGCCTGGTCGCCGCGATCGGGTTCATGGCGACGGCGCAGACCGCGTTCGATCTCACGCTCGACTACGTCAAGGAGCGCAGGGCGTTCGGCAAGCCGATCGGAGCCTTCCAGAACACCCGCTTCGCGATGGCGACGATGCGCGCCGAACTCGATTCTCTGCAGACCTACGTCGATCAAAGCGTGCTGCTGCTGAACGCAGGTGAACTGACCGCGGAGGACGCCTCGTCCGCCAAACTGCTCGCCAGCGAGCTCGAGGCCCGCGTGATGGACCAGTGCGTCCAGCTACACGGAGGCGCTGGCTACATGCAGGAATACCGCATCTGCCGGATGTACACCGACGCGCGCGTCAGCCGCATCTTCGCCGGCACCAGCGAGATCATGCGCGAGATCATCGGCCGCGGACTGGGCCTCGACGAACGGAAGCTGAACTGATGGCGGTTCTGGATATCGACAAGCTGCTGGCATACCGGCTGCCGGAGTACCGCGAGAGCTACGACATGCGGGACACCATCCTCTATGCCCTGGGCGTAGGAGCGGGCCTGTCGGACACCGTCGACGAACTGGACTTCGTGTTCGAACGGGACTTGAAGGCGCTTCCGACCATGGCCCTGGTGCTGGGCACGCCCGGATTCTGGGCGATGGACCCCAAGGCGGGCCTCGATTGGAAGAACATCCTCCACGGGGAGGAAACGCTGGTCGTCCATCGCCCGATCGAAGCGACGGGCGAACTCGTCGGCTCGACCCGGATCCTGGACATCGCGGACAAGGGCCCCGGCAAGCCGGTCATGATCCGCAGCCGCCGCGAACTGACGACCCTATCGGGACTTCCCGTAGCCGAGACCACCGGGGTCTGGGTGCTTCGCGGGGCGGGAGGCTTCGGAGGCGTTCGCGACCTTCCGGGCGATCCCTTGCCGGCCGTGCCCGATCGGGGGGCAGACTGCGTCATCGACCTGCCGACTTCGCGTAATCAGGCTCTGGTCTATCGCCTTTCGGGCGATCGCAACCCGCTTCATGCCGACCGGGAGCTGGCCAGGAGCGTCGGCTTCGAGGAACCGATCCTGCACGGCCTTTCCACCATGGGCGTGATCGGGCGGGCCCTGCTTCACAAGTGTGCCGACGGCAACCCCGACCATATGCGGTCGATGCGCCAGCGCTTCACCGCGCCGGTCGTTCCCGGCGATGTCATCCGCACCGAGATATGGGACGAGGGCGACGGTTCGGCCCGGTTCCGCGCCTCTGTGCCGGAGCGGGGCATCGTCATTGCCGACTGCGGCGTCGCGACGTTTGGTACGGTGTGAACCTTGCCTGCCGGTCTCGCGTCCGAGGCCGGCAGGCAAGGGCGGCGCTATGCGGGCCAGCTAGGCACCCGCCCCTGCATTCCGGTGAAAATGGCCCGCATCGGTTCGGGCACTTGCCCGGCACCGACCCCCGTCCCGAAGTTGATGCCGCGCCGCTCGTATATACGCCAGCCTTCGGCCGTGCGGCGCAGGCGATCCTCGTAGCCGCCGATGGCGAGCAGATCTGTGGGGCGTAGCGGATCGGCATCAGGGATGGCAAACCAGTGCCATGCGAGGATACGACTTGCCGCACGCGCCTCGTCGCCAGCCAGTTCGATGACCAGATTGGTGACGTTGTGCGAGCAGCCCAGCAGCGCGCCCTGGTAGGCCATGCACTGCGCATGGATCGCCTCGCGCCCGATCGATCGCGTGCCGCCGAAGTCGATGCTGCCGTCCAGCGTGAAGACGTCCTCGGCGATACGATGAAACTGCATGGCATCGACGAGATGGGCATAGCGATAGACGCATTCCTCAATGGCGATGCGATCGGCGATCGCTTCGAGATCGATGGTCATGGTAGGCGCACTCCCCTGGTGGCGGCGATCTGCGTGGTGATGTCCCAAAGACGTAGCGCCTCGTCCGACGAAGACGAAGTTGCCGGCGCGGGGCATGTCAGCCGCAGCCGACGACGCCGCCATCGACAGGAATCTGCGCTCCGGTCACGTAAGCGCCCGCGCGCGAGCACAGGAAGACGACGATGCCTGCGATGTCCTCCGGCGTGCCCAGTCGCTTCATCGGGATATGCGCCAGAAGGGCGGGATCGACCCGATCGTCCTCGCGCATGTGCGCGGTCATCTTGGTGGGGAAGAAGCCCGGGATCACGGCGTTGACTGTGATGTTGCGTTCGGCCAAGTCGCCGGCCAGGTCCCGGCTCATCATGTGCACCGCCGCCTTGCTGGCTGCATAGCTGTAGGCGCTCAACCGTTCCGTCTTCATGCCGGCGACCGATCCGATGTTGATGATGCGCGCCGGGTCCAGCGGGGCACCCGCTGCGCTCAATTGCGGCAGCAGTTCGCGGATCATGGTGAAGGGCGTCTGGACGTTGACCGCCATCACCCCGGGCCAGGCCTTGTCCGGAAACGAATCGATCGACCCACCCCAGGTCTTGCCGGCGTTGTTGACGAGGATGTGGCATTCCCCGAGGGCTTCCCGGTAGCGTGCCACAAGGTCCACCGCCGCTTCCGGGGTCGACAGGTCCGCGGGCAGGGCGACGCACGTGCCAAGGCCATCCATCTCCCTTGCCGCCGCTTCGCAGACCTCTGCCTTGCGCGACGTGACGGCGACCGTGGCACCGGCCCTGAGAAGACCTTCCGCGATCATCCTGCCCAGGCCCTGCGCCCCCCCGGTGACGAGCGCCTTCTTGCCGGCAAGGCTGAACAGGTCGCTCACATCGTCACCACGACTTTGCCGAACTTGTGCGCATCGCGCAGGTGCAGAAGCGCTTCCCTGGCCTGTGCCAGCGGATACGTCGCTTCGATCACCGGCTTGATCGCGTGCGTGTCTGCGAAGGCCAGCATGTCCCTGAAGTCCTGCGGATCGCCCACCTGGCTACCTACGATGCTGGCGCTCTTGAGGAAGATGTCGGTGGCGTTGAACTTGATCTCGTTCCCGGCAGTCGAGCCATAGATGACGATCCGCGCACCCGGATTGATCGCGCGTACGTAGTTGGCGAAACTGGGCGAGGGTGCGCCGTCGAGCACGACGTCGATGCCGCCGGTCAGCTTGCCGACCTGCTTGCGCCAGTCGGGATCGGTATAGAGCAGGCCGCCCTTCGCACCCATGGCGACCGCGCGGTCGATCACTTCCTGGCTCTCGCCGGTCACGTAGACGTTGGCACCCTTGGCCACCGCGAAAGCAAGGCCGAAGGTCGCCACGCCGCCGCCGACGCCGCTGATGAGGACGGTCTCGCCGGCCTCGAGACGCCCCTTGAACATCAGGGCGCGCCAGGAGGTCAGCGCGGTAAGCGGCATCGCGCCCGCTTCCTCGAAGCTCATGAAGGCAGGCTTGGGGGCCAGATTGCCCGCAGGCACACAGATGTACTCCGCGATGGTCCCGGCAAAGGGCATCCCCAGCAGGCCGAAGTCGTCAGCGGGCGCGTGGCGGTCGGGTCCCCAGTTGCGTGCAGGGTACAAGACCACTTCATCGCCTTGGGTGACGCCCGAGACGCCTTCGCCGACCATGTCGACCACGCCGGCACCGTCGCAGCCGAGAGTCACCGGCAGCGTCATGCCCGGATATTGCCCGTGAGTAATGAACAGTTCTCGATGGTTGACCGAAGCTGCCCGCACGGCGACCCGTACCTCACCCGGACCGGGGAGTGGCGTCTCCACATCCGTAACGACAACAGCCTCAGGGCCGCCCGCCCGGTCGAGATAGAGAGCCTTCATGGTCAACCTTTCCTACTTCGCATGCAAGCAAGCGCCTGCCGGCAGACTGGGAGTCTCGCACATTCGCGGCGCGCTCCCCCGTAAGTGAGCGTGGACAATGTCCCGCACCGTTGATGACCTATCTGCCGATAGGGAAAGAAGCTTGCATTTAAGATTTCGCTGCGTGAAATATATTCCGAAGAACAGAACGAATCGCGGAAAATCGCGAAGCTCTCGGGAGAGACAAGATGAACGTTGTACCAACTACGATTTTGCCGCCCAGGGTGATGCGCACGGTAGTGAGCCGCAAGACGATCGAGGACCTGACCGAAAAGGTGGCCCGGTCGAGGCTCACGGCGGTGTCGGCGCCTGCCGGCAGCGGCAAGACTACGGCCATTCTTTATTGGGCGGATCGGCTGCGCGAGCAAGGCCGCCCGGTACTGTGGCTGGCGGCACGGGCAGGGATCAGCGGCAAGGCCTCGTTCCTGCAGGCGCTCCAGGCGGCAGGAAATGCTGCCGGGCTGGACTGGCAGGATCTGACCGCCGACGCCCCGGACGAATCATGGCTGCGAGCGATCGCGACGCACCAGGCGGTCGCGCCGGTGATCGTCATCGACGACGCGCAGCTTCTGGAGGCGCCAATCCTTGAATTCGTCGCCCAGCTTTCGGCCAGTGCGCGCGATGCACTGACCATCATCGTGGCAGCCCGCGGGGCCATCGGCCTGCCGCTCGCAAGGATGCGGGCGCTAGGTTTCCTCGTGGAAGTCGGCAATGCGGAGTTGTGCTTCACTCTGGCGGAAGCGACCGAACTGATAACCCGCAGCGTCGCCGGGCCGGTGGATACGCAGGCGCTACACGACATCGTCCGGGACACGCAAGGATGGGTTTCGGGCATCGTCATCGCCTGCGAACTCTACCGGCACGAAAGCCCGGGCTCGACCAATCTGCGAATCACTGGCTTGCGTCCCGAATTCGCGGAGTATTTCCACGAGGAAGTTGTCGGGCAGCAGCCCGAAGATATCCGTCGCTTCCTGGTGGACACCTCGATCCTCGACGAATTGACGCCTGCGGCCTGCGCCGCCGTCACCGGCGACGAGAATGCCCGTACGATGCTCGATCGGGTATTCCGCCAGGGCCTGTTCCTCCACGCCATCGACGAGGAGCACAGCCGTTACAGCTATCACCGCATGTTCCGCGAGATGGTATTGGGCCGCCTGATGGACCGCGCTCCTTCGCGCGCGGCCGTGATGCACAAGCGCGCCAGCCGTCATTTTGCGGGACAGGGACAATTGCAGGTCGCAATCGAGCACGCCCGGCTGAGCGGGGACATGGAGTTTCTGGCCGACCAGCTCGATCGTCTTGCCGATCCGCTGACGTATTCGGGCTTCTTGTACCGTGTCGACGAGCTTGGCGCGGAAATGCCCTGGACGTTGCTCGAACGACGTCCCCACTTGCTGCTTGCGCTGGCTTGGCGGCGTATCAGGCAACTGTCGTTCGTTTCGGCCGATCGCTTCATCGCGGCGGCACAGAAGACCTGCGACGAGCAGCGGGCGTCGGGTGACATATCGGGCCACGATGCCGACCAGCTCCAACTCATCATCCGTCATCGGCTGGTGATGCTGCATGCCGCGCGCGACGACATGGTCAGTGTAGAAGCGCAGGCCGAAACCTTGCTGGTCGAATTGAGCGATGGCCACGCCTATCTGAATTGCACTCTGCTCGCGCAGCTCATGTCGGCGCGCCGCGAGCTTTATCATTTCAGCGACATGCTCAAGCTCGAAGCCGAAACCCGGGTCGCGCTCGCACGACCAGGGTCCGGCTTTGCCTCGATCGCGCTGAAGGCCTCTGTCGCGCCGACGCTGATGGCGCAGGGCAAGACGCAGTTCGCCCGTCGCTTCTTGGAAGAAGCCCTCGGACTGGCCCGCCAGATCCATGGTGAAGGGTCCGGCCTGGCCGCCCTCCCGGCGCTGCCGCTGGCCGAACTGCTCTACGACGCCAACGATCTCTCTGGTGCCGCAGCTCTCGTGGAGAGCTATCTGCCGGTCGTGCGCGAATGGGCCTTCGCAGACCAGATGGCGTCCGGCTATCTTGTCAATGCCCGCCTCCGTGCGGCACACGGCGATCTTCCGGGCGCCTTGTCCACGCTTAACGACGCCCACCTCGTGGCGATCGAGTGCGGCCTGGAGCGCCTGCGCGCGATCGTCGTGGCCGAAGAGGTACGGCTTCTGGTGAAGGCCGGGCAGATCGAGGAAGCCGAGCGCCATTTTCTCGCCGGCGATCCCCAACTGGACGGGGAGCCGATCCCGACCTTGCGTCCCACCCGTCGCAACGAGAGCATCGCCATCGCCTGGCTGCGGATCGAAATGCAGCGCCATCGGTTGGGCCGTGCGCGCAAGGTAGCCTATCGCTGGCTCGAATTCGTCAAGCGCAGTGGCGCTACGCGGTCGGCCGTGACCTTCGAGCTGCTGCTGGCGGAAATCGCGGTGCTTCAGGGTAATCGTTCGGAAGCGCGCCGTGCGGTGCGGGCGGCGGTGGAGATGGCCGAGCCGGCGGGCTGGGTGCGGGTGTTCATCGACGAAGGCGAGGTGATCTCCTCGTTGCTGGTCGAGGCCTATTCGAACGGCCCCGAGCTGGAAACCCCGGCGGATCGCTTCGCGGTCGGGTTGGTGTCGCTCATGCGCGCCGGGCCGAAGATCCGTACCGACGAGGAAGTCGAAGAGGACGACGATGACTTTGGCCTCACCGGACGGCTGGCCAACCGCGAGGTCGACATTCTCACCATGGTCGGTGGAGGCTTGCGCAATCGCGAGATCGGGGACCGGCTCGGCCTCACCGAAGGCACCGTCAAGTGGTACATGCAGCAGATCTACGACAAGCTGGGCGTGCGGCGGCGGCCGCAGGCCGTGCTGCGGGCCCGCCAGCTGGGCATTCTTCCCTGACGCTGTGCCCGGGGCAACCCGGGCCGCTCCCGTTCGCTCCGCTTGCGCCTATCGAAGGATAGATTGCGACCGGTGGTTGACCTGCCAACTCCCGCCGGCGCGAAAGGAACCGTCATGTCCAAACGTAAAGTCATCATCAGTTGCGCCGTCACCGGGGCCATCCACACCCCGTCGATGTCGCCTTATCTGCCGGTCACGGCGGAGGAGATCGCGCAATCGGCGATCGGCGCCGCCGAGGCGGGCGCCGCGATCATCCACCTGCACGCGCGCAATCCCGTCGACGGGCGGCCGGACCAGAACCCGGACCTGTTCGAGCCCTTCCTCAAGGTTATCAAGCAGCGCAGCGACGCGGTCATCAACCTGACCACCGGCGGCCACCCCTCGATGACCGTCGAGGAGCGCATCCGCCCGGCGAAGACCTTCGCGCCCGAAGTCGCCAGCCTCAACATGGGGACGATGGGCTTCGGTCTGTTCCCGATGCTGGACCGCTACAAGGAGTTCAAGCACGACTGGGAACCGGCAGCGCTCGAAGCGTCGCGCGACCTGGTGTTCAAGAACACCTATGCCGACATCGAACACCTGCTGACGACGCTGTCTCCGCTGGGCACGCGCTTCGAATTCGAATGCTACGACACCAGCCACCTCTACAATCTCAAGTATTTCCTCGACCGCGGCCTGGTGAAGGCGCCGCTGTTCATCCAGACGTGCTTTGGCATCCTGGGCGGCATCGGCGGCCATCCCGACGACGTGATGCACATGAAGCGCACTGCCGACCGCCTGTTCGGCGACCAGTACGAATGGTCGGTCCTGGGGGCGGGGGCGCGTCAGATGGGGATCGTCGCCATGGCCGCCTCGATGGGCGGCAACGTCCGCGTGGGGCTCGAGGACTCGTTGTGGGGCGGGCGCGGCAGGCTTGCCGAGACCAACGCCGAGCAGGTCCGCACCGCGCGACAGATCATCGAAGGGATGGGGCTCGAGGTCGCCACGCCTGATGAGGCGCGCGCGATGCTCGACCTCAAGGGCGCCGATCGGACCAGCATCTGATGGAAGAGCCGAGGGGGCCGCTCGCCGGCATCCGCATCGTCGAGATCGACGCGATCGGGCCGGTGCCGCTGGCGGCGATGCTGCTGGCGGACATGGGCGCCGACATCGTGCGTGTGGCGCGTCCGCCCAGCGCCGGGGTGGGAGATTGGGAAGACGTCGGGGGCGACATCCTCCACCGCAGCCGCGCGGTGGTCCACCTGGATCTCAAGCAGGATGCCGACCGCGCCCGGCTGCTGGACCTGGTCGAGCGGGCGGACGGGCTGATCGAGGGCTATCGCCCGGGTGTCATGGAACGCCTCGGCGTGGGACCCGATGCCTGCCTGGCACGCAATCCGCGCCTTGTCTTCGCCCGCATGACCGGGTGGGGGCAGACCGGCCCGCTGGCGCTGCGCGCCGGGCACGACATCAACTACCTCGCCATCACCGGGGCGCTGCACGCGATGGGCGAGAAGGGCAGTCCGCCGCCGGTGCCGCTCAACCTCGTGGGCGATTACGGCGGCGGGGCGATGTTCCTGATCGCCGGCATGCTGAGCGCGCTGCTGTCCGCCCAGCGCACGGGGCGGGGGCAGGTCGTGGACGCGTGCATCACCGACGGCGTCGCCTCGCTGATGAGCCTGTTCTACGCCTGGCAGCCCAAGGGGCTGTGGGAAGACGCGCCCGGCTCCAACCTGCTCGACGGCGCCGCGCCGTTCTATCGCACCTATGCCTGCGCCGATGGCGGCCATGTCGCGGTGGGATGCCTGGAGCCCAAGTTCTTCGCGCAGATGGTCGAAGGACTGGGGCTTGCGGATCGCGGCTACGACCAGAACGCGCGCGCCGGATGGCCGGCGATGGAAGCCGACTTCGCCGCCGCTTTCGCGAGCCGGCCGCGCGATGAATGGGCCGCGCTGTTCGCCGCAACCGATGCCTGTGTCACCCCGGTCCTGTCGATGGCCGAGGCGCCGAGCCATCCGCACAACCGGGCACGAGGCACGTTCGTGGAGCGCAACGCGATCGCCCAGCCGGCGCCCGCACCGCGTCTGTCCAACACCCCAGCCGCCATTCGCGAACCCGGGGCGCTGACGATAGGCGATGCCATAAATGCTTGGTCCTGACCGGACAGATTCATCCATGAACCGACGTTGCGCCACGGATGTGCAAAAGCGCAACACCAAGAAGAATTAGTGAGGGAACGCCCCACCCCTATCGAGCGACAGGTGGAGGGCGTGGGTGCAATTCGCCATTTTGCAGGGGCACCAAGTCCTGACCAACGATCGGGGCGGCGAGTCAATTATTTGGAGGGGATCAATATGCAAAACAAATTTCTGAAATGCGCTCTTTTCTCGACGGTGGCAGTTCTTGCGACGCCGGCCGCCGCACAGGAAAGCGCTGCCCCGGCATCGCAGCCCGAGGTTATAAGTTCATCCGACATCGTCGTGACCGCGCGTCGACGCGCGGAGCGTCTGCAGGACGTATCGGTCTCGATCACGGCGTTCTCGGCCGAAGCGCTTGAGCGCAGCACGATTCAGACGGTCAGCGATGTCAAGACGATCGCACCCGGGTTCACATTCTCTTCGGAAGGTGGCAAGGACAACGTCGCCCTTACCTTGCGCGGTATCGGCCAGTTGCCGCTCGGGGAAGTGACCCCCGGCGTCGTCATCTACCTCAACGACATCCCGTTGCCGTCGGTTGGTTCTAACGTGCCGACTTACGACATCAGCAGCATTCAGGTTCTGAAAGGCCCGCAAGGCACGCTGTTCGGGCGTAATACTTTGGGCGGCGCGGTTGTTATCGGCAGCCAGAAGCCGAGCTACGAATTCGAAGGCTATGTCGAGGGAACGTATGGCCGCTTCGACTACCGCGAAATCCAGGGTGCGGTGAACATCCCCATCATCGCGGACAAGGTGGCGTTGCGCGCCGCCGGCCAGATCCGCCGCCAGGACCCGCGCACGGTCGCCTTCGACGGCGGTCCCGGCTTCGACGACATCCACCAGGACGGCTTCCGTCTCTCGTTGCTGCTCGAGCCGGTGGACGGGATCAAGAGCACGACCATCTACGAATACTTCAAGGCTGACGAACTGGCGGGCGGCCTATACCTGCTTCGCCAGAACTACCCGTTCGCCGCGCTGGGTCTGGGCGTCGTCGATCCGCAGGTGTCCGCGGCGCTTGCGACGCAACGCGGCAATCGCCGCGGTTCGTTCGATGGCGGCATCGATGGCGGTAGGGCATATCGCAAGACCACCTCGATCACGAACGACACATCCTTCAACTTCGGTGCGCTGACGTTGCGCAACATCTTCGGTTATCGAAAGAACTACAGCGACCAGCTCATCAACACTGGAGGGCTTCCGCTGTTGCAGATTCCGACTGGGCTCGCCGCTCCGGCCACCGTGCCGTTCACGCTGTTCACCGCCGCGTCGATCCTTGACCGCCAGTATCTGACCAACGAAACCCAGTTGCTGGGCGATTTCGATGGTTTCAACTTCATCGCCGGCGTCTTCTACAACAACGACAAGCCTGCCGGAGCCAGCGGTTCGCAGTTCACCGCCTTCTCCGTCGGTTCCGTGCCCGCCCCCGCCGTCACCGCCCACGTTCGCAACAAGAACTGGGCCGTCTATGGCCAGATCGGCTACGAGATCACGGACAAGCTGAAGCTCAACCTTGGTGCACGCTACAGTTGGGATAAAGTCTCGGCCTGCGGCGGTACGATCGGTACTACCTATGCTACGGAAAGCACCTGTCTGGACGTAGCTGCAACCGGCGCGCTCGATGGCGTCGGCACTGTATCGAACAAGGGCGAGGAGCCGAGCTGGACCATCGGGCTCGATTACAAGCCCAATCCCGACTGGCTGCTCTACGTCGTGTCGCGGCGCGGCTATCGCGGCGCGAACATCAATACTCCGTTGTTCGAGACGCCTTTCACCACCGGCGGTGTCAATCCGGCTTGCGTCGCCACCGGCGGCGTGTGTGCGGACCTTCGGCCGTTCCAGAAAACCGGCGAGGAAACGATCACCGACGTCGAGGTGGGTTCGAAATACGACTACCGTGTCGGTTCGGCGCGCGGCCTCCTCAACATCGCCGCGTATTACAGCAAGTACAAGAACGCGCTGCAGTTCCTCAACACGCAGACCACGGTGCCCAACGGTACGCCCGATTCGCCCAGCAACGGTTCTCTGGCTGCGAATGCCGCGGATCTGCGAATCTGGGGCGTGGAACTGGAAGCCTCGATCAGCCCGGTCCGCAGCATGACGATAGGCTTCAACGCTGCCTATACGAACGTCAAGGTCGAGCGCGTGGCCGTGCCGGGTACCTTGCCGTCGACGATCGTGCTGGGCCCGGACCAGATCAACAAGTATTCGCCCAGCTTCTCGGGCACCGCGAGCATCAGCTGGATCATGCCGGTCCGCCCTGCCGATGGTGAACTGACGTTCAACGCGGACTTGTTCATGACCACCGATTTCGGCGGCCAGAACGGCGAGAAGCTGCCCGGCTACGACATCGCCAATGCCCGTCTCGACTTGCGCGGCATTGCCGGTTCCGGTCTCGACCTCGGCGTCTTCGTCAAGAACGTCTTCAACGTAAAGTACTACTCCGCATCGAGCGTCCTGCTGCCGTCGTTCCCGACCAGTTCGGTCTATGCGGGCGAGCCGCGGACCTGGGGCGTCACCGCCAAATACTCGTTCTGAGGGGGGAGGCGGGTCGGGGCTGCGATACCAGCTCCGACCCGCCCTTCGACGGGTGTGCAGGCCATGTGGGCAGGATGAAAGAAGCCATGAAACTGGGTATCTGCAGCATGTGGGGGCAAAGCCTGGACGCGTTCCGGGATGAAGTGCGCCTTGCCTCGGATCTGGGGTTTGACCTTGTTACCGTGGGAGACTCGCCGGCCGGTTGGCACGAACTCTACGTGTCTCTGACCCTCGCCGCGTTGGAGGCGCCCCGCGCCACGCTTGCGCCGTTGGTCACCTCCCCGTTCATGCGCCACCCCCTGGTCACTGCTGCTGCGCTCGGCAGCATCGACGACCTGTCCGGGGGACGCGTCGCGCTGGGGCTGGCGACGGGTGGCAGCACTGTGCTGGCGATCGGACGTCCGCCGGCGACACAAGTGGAGATCCGCGCCGAGTTCGATGCCTTGCGAGGGCTTTTTGCGGGCCAGGCAGTGGAAAGCGGAGGCGCCCAAGTAAAGCCGCCTCGCTTCACCCGACCGATTCCGATCTACTATTCGGCCTTCGGCCCGAAAGCCTTGGCCTTGGCCGGAGAGCGGGCCGACGGCGTTATCCTTTTCGCGGGCGAGCGCCATTTGGACGGCCTGCGCGAACGTATAGCCACAGTGCGCCAGGCGGCTGCTGCGGCCGGACGCGATGGTGACGGGATCGATGTATGGGTCGTCTCGTTCGCCTCGATCCGGGACAGTCGTGCCGAGGCCATCGAGGACCTGAAGTCCTTCATCGTCGTCAACGGCATGGCGATGCGCACGCCCGAGGCGATGGCGCGGATACCCTCGCAGTTTCGCGGCAAGATCGAGGAATTGCACGCCCGCTATGATCCGACCGAGCATGTCGTGGTCGGTGGGCGCAACGTGGCCTTGATGGAAGAACTTGGCTTGACCGAATACCTCGCCGAGTTCGATACGTTCGCCGGTCCGGTAGAGTCGGCGACCACTATGCTGCGGGACCTCGAGGCGATGGGTGTTTCGACTTTCATCGCTGCGCTTCCCGGTCATGCGGCACCGCAGGAGACGATCCGGGGACTGGCCAAAGCCCGGAGTGCGATGTGACGTTGGACAAGCTGTATCGAAGCAGCGATGACGCGCGGGCAATTGTCGAACAATTTTCACGTGTAGAACTGGGCGCCATGATGAATATGGCGGAAGAGTTGACGCTGGTTGGGCATGGGCGGCGGGTTACGTATTCGCGAAAGGTGTTCATCCCGCTGACCAAGCTGTGTCGTGACGTCTGCCATTACTGCACGTTCGCGACCACCCCGGCGAAGGCGGGCACAGCCTATCTCGGTGCGCAGGAAGTCCTGGCTATCGCGCGAGCGGGCGTCGAGGCAGGTTGCCGCGAAGCGCTGTTCACCTTGGGTGACGTTCCCGAAGCCCGTTACGCTGCCGCCCGCGAGGCGCTGGCAGCGCTGGGCCACACCTCGACCTTGTCCTATCTCGCCGAGATGGCGCAATTGGTCTTGCGCGAGACCGGTCTGCTGCCGCATCTCAATCCGGGGCTTATGGACGCGGGCGACTATGCCATGCTGCGTCCCCATGCCGCTTCGATGGGGATCATGCTGGAAAGCGGGGCCGAGCGCCTGTGCGAGCGCGGCGGCCCTCACTTCGGTTCGCCCGACAAGGCACCTGCGCGTCGTCTCGCGGCGATCGGGGAGGCAGGCCGCGCGAAAGTACCGTTCACAACGGGTCTGCTGATCGGGATCGGCGAAACCCGGGCCGAGCAGATCGAAGCGCTGGTGGCGATCCGCGATCTGCATCGTCGTTACGGCCATATCCAGGAAGTCATCATCCAGAATTTCCGGGCCAAGCCGGGTACGCGGATGGAAATGCATGCGGAACCCGCGTTGGAAGACCATCTGTGGGCCATCGCGGCGGCGCGCCTGATCCTGGGGCCCGAGATGACCATACAGGCGCCGCCCAATCTGCACGAGCGGATCGATCTCGCCCCGCTCATCCGCGCGGGCGTCAACGATTGGGGCGGCATTTCTCCCGTCACACCGGATCATGTCAACCCCGAGGCCCCGTGGCCGCATCTGGAAATCCTCGAGACCGCTACGCGCCATGCCGGCCGCGCGCTCGCTCAGCGGCTCGCGATCGGGCCTCGCCATGCACTGGGCGCGCTCGAATGGGCCGACCCCGCGATGGCGACCCGCGTGTTGCGTGCGATCGACGGGCGAGGACTGCCAAAGCTGGACGATTGGGCGGCCGGGCGTGGTGATGCGGTGCCTGAACTCGGCTGTGTCGGAGGGCAGGCCGTATCCGCGGAAGTCGACGTAATTCTGCAGCGCGCCGAGGCGGAACAGGCCCTGACGGAACGCGATATCGAGACTCTGTTCGATGCCGAGGAGGATGACCTCGCCGCAATCGTGGCCCTGGCGGACCGCTTGCGCGCGCAATGCGCCGGAGACACGCTGACATATGCGGTCAACCGCAACATCAACTACACCAACATCTGCCTGTACAAATGTGGTTTCTGCGCCTTTTCCAAAGGTAGCACCAAGGCGATGCGTGGCCCTGCCTACCGTCTCGACATGGCGGAAATCGGCCGCCGCGCTGCGGAAGCCTGGGAACGCGGCGCTACCGAAGTATGCCTTCAGGGCGGCATCCACCCGGACTATGACGGCAACACGTACCTCGACGTGCTGCGGACGGTGAAGGAAGCCGCGCCACGTATCCATATCCATGCGTTTTCGCCGCTCGAAGTTACCCATGGGGCGAGCACG
Organism: Novosphingobium sp. BL-52-GroH; assembly: GCF_044813085.1. Lineage (NCBI taxonomy): Bacteria > Pseudomonadati > Pseudomonadota > Alphaproteobacteria > Sphingomonadales > Sphingomonadaceae > Novosphingobium > Novosphingobium sp. BL-52-GroH. The sequence continues at coordinate 1,187,950 of NZ_CP171149.1, forward strand.
CTCGGGTTGCCTTTGGAGGATTACCTGGCGCGTCTGAAGGCTGCGGGCCTGGGGTCGCTGCCGGGGACCGCGGCCGAGATCCTCGATCCGGACATCCGTGCCGTGATCTGTCCCGACAAAGTGACCGCCGACGAGTGGATCGAAGTCATGCGCGTCGCGCACGGCGTCGGCTTGCGCAGCACGGCCACGATCATGTTCGGCCATGTCGAGCAGTATCGCCACTGGGCCCGCCATCTCCTGCGCATCCGCGCCTTGCAGGAAGAGACCGGCGGTTTCACCGAATTCGTGCCGCTGCCGTTCGTACACATGGAATCGCCGATCTGGCGCAAGGGTCTCGCGCGCTCCGGGCCTAGCTATCGCGAGGCGGTTCTGATGCATGCGATAGCGCGCATCGTGTTGCATCCGGTCATCACCAACATACAGGTTTCGTGGGTCAAGATGGGCCCGGAAGGCGCTGCAATCGCACTGGATGCCGGTGCCAACGACATGGGCGGTACGCTGATGGACGAGTCCATCACGCGCGCCGCCGGCGGTGTCAACGGGCAGGAATTCGGCCCTGCGGAGATGCGGGCACTGGCCCTTTCGGTCGACCGCCCGGTACGCCAACGCACGACGCTTTACCGCGATGTCGCCATCTCTCTTCCGGCTCACGGGGCTGGCGGCTGACACGCCGCCGTTTCAAACCACGAGGAAATTCCAAGCATGAGCCTATCAACCATCGCCGTGGTCGGCGGCACCGGCAATCTCGGCGCGGCAATCGCCTGGCGTCTCGCCCGGGCGGGCTACCCGGTCGTGATCGGATCACGCAGCGCGGAAAGCGCCATGAAGGCGGCGGAGGAACTGGGCCACGGGTTACGGGGGGCGACCAACGCCGATGCGGCCGTTCAAGGCGATATCATAATCGTCACCGTGCCGTTCGCGGCACAGGATACGACACTTGCCGACATTGCCCCGCACGTAGCCGGTAAACTGGTGGTCGATACCACCGTGCCGCTGGTGCCACCGCGCGTCATGCGCGTGCAACTGCCGGCAGAGGGATCGGCGGCAGTCAAGGCGCAGGCTGCCCTGGGAGACGGGGTGACGCTGGTATCGGCCTTCCACAACGTTGCTGCCCACAAGCTCGCGAAGGACGTCGATGTCGGCTGCGACGTACTGGTGTTCGGCGATGACAAGGAAGCGCGCGCGCGCGTGGTCGACCTGGCGGACGCGATGGGTCTGCGCGGACTTCACGGGGGCGCTCTGGCCAACTCCGCTGCCGCCGAGGCGCTGACCTCCATCCTAATTTTCCTCAACAAGACCTACAAGGTGGACGGCGCAGGGATTCGCATCACTGGAGACCTCGTCGCGCCCGAACAATAGCGCACTGACGGAAGGATCGTCGTTTGGATCGATGGACCGCTCTGGTGGCGATCAAGCAGGGTGCCCAGGCGAAGTCGCGCCTGGCGGGACTGCTCGACCTGCCGACGCGGACCATGCTGGCAGATGCCATGGCACACCATGTCGTATCCTGCCTGCATGCCGTAGACGCGATCGACGACATCCGTCTCCTCTCTCCCGCGCCGGTCATGGCGGGTATGACGACCTGGATGCCGGATGGCGGGGCAGGGCTGAATACGGAACTGGAGCGTGCCTGCGCGGCCTTGCCGCCCCGGCCGCTGCTCGTCATCCACGCGGATCTGCCGTTCCTTGCGGTCGTTGACCTCGAGGAGCTTCTGGCGAGCGCATCACGCAGCGGTGTGGCCATCGCTCCTGATCGCCATGGCGGAGGCACCAATGCGCTGGCCTTAAACACGTCCCGCCCTTGCCGCTTCGCATTTGGGCCCGATAGCCTGGCGCGGCATCGCCTTCTTTGGCCGCGCGCGGCGATCGTACAACGGCGGGGGTTGGCCTTCGATCTCGACACGCCCGAAGATTTTGCCGAGATCGATGGCGGAGGGGTGCTGCCCGCCTTCGCCTGCGGCTGAGGTTGTCGTCACTGTGTCGGGCGCCTTTCCTTGGGAAGGTGCGATCGGTGGCCGCTGGCCGATCTTGTTCGCCGACATAAACCAGAGGGGGAGCAGGGTATGAAGCTGAACGTCGGAGTGCCCAACAGCATGCACGTTGCGGCGATGACCCAGCCATGGGAACATGCGTTGACGGGCGACGACATCGGCCGCGCGCTGCAGGTCGCCGACGATCTTGGCTTTCACAAGTGCATGCTGGGCGAGCATTTCATCATGCCGCGCGAGCACGTCGCGCTGTCGGGCGACCATTACGTCCATGGCACGGTGGCGCTGGCCTTCCTGGCCGGGCGCACCAGAAGGATGCGGGTCAGTTCCTCGGTGTCGATCCTGCCGCTGCAGAGCCCGATTGTGCAGGCCAAGGCCTGGGCCACGCTCGACTGGCTTAGCGGGGGCAGGGCGACCGCGCTGTTCGGCGTGGGCTGGCTAAAGGACGAATTCGACATGCTCGGCGTCGACTTCCACCAGCGCGGCCGGATAGCCGACGAATACGTCGCCGCGATCATCGAATTGTGGACCTCCGACAATCCCGCGTTCGACGGCCAGTTCGTGAAGTTCAAGGGCGTCGGCTTCGCGCCCAAGCCGGTGCAGCAGCCGCGGCTGCCGATCTGGTTCGGCGGCGATGCGGAACCTGTACTGAGGCGCGTGGCGAAATTCGGCGATGGCTGGTCGCCGTTCCGCACGCCGCCGGAAAAATTCCCCGAATGCCTCGACCTGATCCGTTCGCAGCCCGAATACGACGGCCGGCCGATCGACCTGTTCTTCGCGCTGGAAATGCTCAACGTCGGCGCGCACCACGAGATCATGGACGATCCGCGCGCGCCGGGCACGCGCGATGCGCAGAAGATCATCGACCAGATCGGATGGCTCAAGGAACTGGGTGTCAACGAAACCATCGTACCGCTGCCGCCCGGCATTTCGGGGCTCGACGAATATCTCGACCGATTGCGCTGGGTGGCCGAAGAGATCATGCCCAAGGTTTGAACCTGCCCGGCGGAAGGGGGCAACGCCGGCCGCGTGGGGCACCACGGCGCTAAAGACAGGGAGCAGGAGCTCACGATGCGCGAATTCGATGTCGTTGTGGTGGGGTCGGGCGCGGCCGGAATGACAGCGGCGATCCGTGCCGCGGCCGAGGGTGCCAGCGTGCTGGTGCTTGAAAAGGCGGCCTGGTTCGGCGGGACCACTTCGGTTTCGGGCGGCGGCATCTGGATCCCGGAAAGCCCGCAGGCGCGTAAGGCGGGCGTCGCAGACAGCCGCGCCATCGCGCGCCAGTACGTGCTGGATGTGATCGGGCCAACGGCGGAGCCTGCACTGATCGACGCCTATCTCGAAAACGGGCCCGAGATGGTGGAATGGCTCGAGAGTCACAGCGCGGTCCATTTCCTGCTCTCGCCCCCCAGCAGCGACTGGTATCCGCAGGTCGAAGGGGCTGCGGACCATGGGCGCCTGCTCGCGCCGGCCGAATACGACGGCAAGAAGCTGGGCGCGCACTTCGCGGACCTGCGCCCCGCGTGCCAGGAGTTCAACGCGCCGGGCGGCTTCATGATCGACTTGTTCGACCTGCCCTACCTGGCTGACATGCCTTCGGCCCGATCCGTGTTCCATTTCGGCAAGCTGGTGGCGCGGTTCGGAGTGGACAAGCTGCGCCGCTTTCCGCGCGGGACCCGGCTGACGATGGGCAATGCCCTCGCTGCCAGGTTGTTGCGCTCGGCGCTGGACGAGGGCGTGACGCTCGAAAAGGAGGCGGCAGTGGACGGACTGGTCGTCAAGGCCGGGCGAGTGACGGGCGTGCGCGTGGGCGGGGAGGAGATCACCGCGCGCGTCGGCGTCCTGCTCGCCTCCGGTGGGTTCTCGGCCAGCGAGCAACTGCGCAAAGCCTACATCCCCTATGCCGAGCAGCACGTCTCGATCCTGCCTTACGAGAACACCGGCGACGGCATGAACATGGGGCTGGAAGCCGGCGCCGCGCTGGCGGGGGACAACATCGTCAATGCGGTATGGGCGGTGGTTTCCAAGATGACCCGGCCCGACGGCTACGTGGCGCGGTATGCGCACCTCATCGACATGTCCAAACCCGGCTGCATCGCGGTCAACGACAAGGGCGAACGCTTCGGCAACGAGGCTTCGGTTCACTTCGTCGAGGCGATGCACGGCACCGGCGCGGTACCGGCGCACATCATCGGCGATGCGGACTTCGTGAAGAAGTACGGGATGGGCATGATCTTCCCCGGCGGTGGCGGGCTCAAGAAACTGATCGCGGCGGGCTACGTGACCGAGGCGCCGACGCTGCGCGGGCTGGCGGAAAAGATCGGCGTCGATCCCGCCGGGCTGGAGGCGACCGTTGCGAAAATCAACCGGTACGCAGAGACCGGCAAGGACGCCGAGTTCGGCAAGGGCGACAGCCAGATCGACATCGAGATCGGCGATCCCAAGCACAAGCCCAACCCGTGCCTCGGCCGGGTGGAGAAAGCGCCGTTCTACGCGATCAAGATCTACCCGGGAGACGGTTCGACCACGGTGGGCCTGAAGATCGACGCACAGTGCCGGGTGATCGGTGCGGATGGCAAGGCGGTGCGCGGGCTCTACGCCGCCGGGCTCGATGCCAACTCGATCTGGCGCGGCAAGTCGCCCGCGCATGGCTGCAATGTGGGACCGGCGATGGTGACCGGCTACATAGCCGGCAAGGTCATGGCCGAGGCGCTCGTCCCCGCCTAGGTTCCAGCACCGCGTAGGAGGGATCGTCGCCATCGCGGCGCCCTCCGAAACTGCCGACCAGCGGGGCGCCGGCGTCGCGCAGCTCATCCATGTCCTGCACGTAGATGCGGTGGTCGATGGCCCAGCGCCCCTCGCGCAGCGACCAGCGGTCGAGGTAGCGGCCGTGTACCGTGCCCACCAGTTCGCGCCCGTCGCGCACGAAGCGCAAGGTGGCGTGGACGTAGGCCTCGCTGGACGCGCACGGGCCGTCGACCTCGACGAGCACGTTGGTGATGCGATGCGCGTGGGCGATCATCTGCGCGTGCGTGGTGCAGACCCAGTCGACGAAGCCGGGCCCGCTGCCCTGGTACATCGCGCCATAGTCAGCCGTGCCGTCCGCGTGCCATACGCGGCGACCCAGGTCGGCGTCGATGCGGTCCATCGCCCGGGCGTAGCGGCTCAATTGGTCGGTGATGGCAAGTCTTGCGGCGATATCGTGGTCAGGCATAGTGTTCTCCCTCTCTCGCCCCAGAGGACCACCATCGCCGCCGCCCGCAACCTGACCGCCGGTAGGCGCGCGTATCAGGCGGAGGCGAGGACCCCGCCAACCCGCGCGCGGGCGGTGGCGACGAGCTGGTAGAGGCCGGCGTTGTATTCGGTCAGTTGGTCCATCGCCAGGTCGCGATACGGCGAGATCGGGCACAGCGAGTCGACCACGTCCCAGAACGGCTCGATCTTTTCCAGCACCTCGTCGACCGGGCTACAGGTCACGAAGGCCTCGACCATCTCGTCGGACACGGTGCCGACGACCTTGGCGATGTCGCCATGTTCGCCCAGGCTCAACTGACACGCGCGAGCCTGGTCGCCGAAGCCGATCGCCTCGAAGAAGGGCTGGTATTCCTTGTAGCCCGAATAGGCGGCGGACCACCGCGCATGGACCATCAGCCTGTCGCCCACTTCCAGAGCCAGCGCGGTCATCTTGTCCTGTAGCGCCGCGATCCAGATCGGGATTTCCTCGCGCACGGGGGGCGGCCGCTCGGCCACCCCCGGGGGATGCTTAGCTCAGAACTGGAACAGTTCCTTGCGCAGGCCGATGATGTCGCTGCAATCGGCGCTGACGTTGTCGCGATAGGCGAAGTCGCCCTTGTCCTGGCGATCGGCCAGTTCCATCATCGCCATGCGGTAGCGCTGGCCGGGCTGGTCGAACTTGCTGTGCAGGTCCTTGCGGTCGGTATGGCGCATGTAGCGCGGGCTCTGCGGCGAGGTCATGTAGCTGTCCTGGCGCGAGACCTTGTAGCTGGCCTTCGGCATGACGTGGCGGAACATAAGCCCGGCGTTCGAGGTGTTCATCACCATTTCCATGCGCGTGCGATCGCGCGTCTCGGGCGTGCAGGGGTGGAACAGCGGTACGTCGTCGCCGGGGCTGAACCGTCCGTAAGCGATGGCGCAGTGCGAGCGCAGGTAGATGCGGATCACCTGGCGCACGTTCTGGGTCGGCTGGCGGATGCCGCTGAAGAACTTCATGATGGGCGCCACTGACTTGTTGACGCAAGTGCGGACCATGGTGACGGTCTCGCTGTCGTAGAAGGTTTCCACCGTCTCGCTGTCCGAACGTTCGTCGCCCACGACATCGGCGTGGAGGAAGTCGGCGTGGGTCAGGTCGATCAGGTTTTCCAGACTGATCGGCGCGGAGGACTCGAACCGCACAGTCGAGGTCATGTACCGCGGCAGGCCGCCCTTGGGCGGCAGGAACGGCAGGCTGGGCAGGTGACGGGGATCGGCCGCTTCGGGATTGCCGAACCACACCCAGATCACGCCATAGTGTTCCATCACCGGATAGCGCCCGCGCGAATCGGTGTAGGCGCTCTTGTCGCGGGCGATCCGTTCGTTGGGATGGAACTCGCTGGCGATGGCGACACCATCCTCGCGCCACACGAAGATCGGATGCGAATAGACGGCGCGGCGCACCGGCTTGCCCGACAGCGCATAGTCGTGCGCTACCGGGAACCAGGCATCGCGCATGACCAGGTTGTGCGGCACCCAACGGTTGATGGCGTTCATGGAGATCGGGCTCGGCCCGCTACCGGTGGGAGCGGATGGGACGTTGTCTTCGTAAGGCGGGGTACGATCGGCTACTTCGAGCATCTTCCTATCCTTCTTCAGGCGGCGACGGTCTGATCGGCGGAATGGCCGGCCGGGGGAGTGGCGGCATCGTGCAGGCTTTCGCGCAAGTCTTCACCATGCAGCGATACGGTCGGCTTGGTGGTGCGCAGCTTCGACCCGTCGACCGAGGACAGCACTGAGAGCGGGTTGATCCCGCGCAGCAGCGCGCCGCGCAGACCCGGCATGCGCTCGCCCAGCGAAGCGCGCCAGCGCACTGCAGTCACGCCGCGCGCAGAGGGCACTGGCGCGAGGACGGCATGGAGCAGTTCCTTGAACTGGTCGTCGCGCAAGGTCAGTTCGGTTTCGCCGCTGACCGGATCGGTGCGGGTCAGCAGCGTAAGCGGAAATTCGGCTACGAAGTGGGCGGGCCAGTGCAACATTTTCCACTGACAGTTGCGCTCCATCACCAGCTTGCCGTTGTCTTCGTGCAGTTCCGACATGAGGTAGGGGCTGAAGTGTACGCCGCGAATGGCGATCACCAGGCCCGGGTCGTCGTAGAGCGCGTTGAGGTATTCCTGGTGGCCGAGGCTGACGTTGGCGGTGCCGCAATAGCCATGGCGCGGTGCGGCACCGGGCGGAACTTCGGCCTTGGGGTTGAGGCAGACGCGCACGAAGCCGGCCTGTTCGGTGACGGCGAAAGCATTGGCGCGATAGACCGGCGGAAACTTCTGCTGGTCCTTCATGTTCGGGATTTCCTTCAGGCGCCCCGTCTCGCCGTCGTAGCTCCAGCCGTGATAGCCGCACTGGATCCAGCCGTTGTCGCGAATGCAGCCGAGCGAAAGCGGCGCACGGCGGTGCGGGCAGCGGTCCTCCAGCGCGCGAGCGATGCCGTCATTGTCGCGCCACAGCACGACCGGCTGATCGCCGATGTCGACCGACAGGGGCTTTTGCGAGGTCACTTCCTCGGACCGGGCCACGGCCCACCAAACATCCTTTTGCAGACTCATAGCGGCATCCCATTTCTCTTTTTCGTAAATTGACGAATGACAATTTATAAGTCAATCTCTTTTCGCTAGGAGGGGCCATGTTCGATCGTCCCATACAAACGCCGCTGCGCACGCGGGGTCGCCCTGCACAGAACGCCATCCTGGCCATTGACGAAGGCGAATTGCTCGGCCTCGTTTTCACGACATTTGCAGAACGGGGGTATGAGGGGACGACGCTGCGCGACTTGTCCAAGCGCCTGGGCGTCAGCCACAATCTGCTGAACGTAAGGTTCGGGCGCAAGGAGGAGTTGTGGATGCGCGCGGTCGACTGGCGGATGGCCAAGGCCTCTGCAACGGTCGTGACGGTGTTCGACGAGAACGCCGACCCGGAAAGCCGCCTGCGCCACCTCGTCGAGCGTTTCTGCCTGTGGGCGACGCGCAATTCCGATATCGTCGCGCTCACCAATTTGGAAGGGTGCCGAGCGACTTGGCGGCTCGACCATATCGTCGATCGCTTCGTGCTGCCGTTCCAGAGGCAACTTGACGACTTGCTCGATGCGGTGCGCCGCGAACGCCCGGTATCCGATCTGTCGACACCTGCGCTGATGGCTCTGCTCGTCCAGGGGGTGGGCTACTACTTCAGTGCCGTGCCGATGCAGGAAAGGCTAGGTGCGGGTTCCGAGGTCGATGGCGATCACTCCGCCGCGCAGGCCGGCCGCATGGCGGCGTTCCTGCTCGCCGCCCTGCTGCCACCGGCTCCGCACGGCGGTTGAGCAGCGCGACGCGAAGCCAGACGGGTGGATCCTCCATCCCGCACGCCGATCTGCCGGGGGACTTTCCGGCCGCCGGCGCCGTCTTATGCGGCTCGTCCGCGTCGTCAGTCCTCGGGCGCGATGGTGACGCGCAGCCCCGAAAGCGCCTCGGTCATCTGCACCTGGCACGACAGTCGCGAATATTCGGTGCGGTGGCCCGATCCGTCGAGCAGATCGTTCTCGTCTTCCGACATCGGCGGCAGCGCGTCGGCGAACGCGGGGTCGACGAAGACGTGGCAGGTGGCGCACGAGCAGCAGCCGCCACACAGCGCCAGCAGTTCGTCGAAGCCGGCGTCGCGGATCGCCTCCATCACGGTGGCGTCGGCGGAAGCCTCGATCATCGTTTGCGTGCCATCGCGCGTGACGACGTTCATTTCGGGCATTGCATAGCTCTTTCGGGTTGGGACGATATTCGGCTTGCCGTACTCACCGTCCGGCGGGCGCAATCCTGCCGGACGGTAGGCTGGGGCGTGCTCTCAGCGGACCTCGATCTCGACCGGGAAGCGGTCGAAGTAGAAGGCGAAGGGGCCCCGCAACTCCTCTCCGGTAACGCGGAAATCGCGTTCCAAGTCATAGACGATCTTGCCTTTCTTCTGTTCGCCGTGCTCCTCGAGATAGGCGTGCAGGTCGGCGAGCACCGCATCGGTGAGCGGGATGTCCGCGATGCGGTAGATTTCCTTGACGATCGGATCCGGGTTGCGGATCCAGTCGTGGAAGTAGACGTCGATGGTTTGTTCAGGCGGCAGCACGTCGCGATCGCGCACGCAGGCCCGCAGTAGCTTCTCGTAGCGGTCCGGCCAGTAGCCCAGCGGCTCGGCGATATCGACCGACTTGCGCAGCATACGCGCCGCATAGGTGTACATCGTAAGCTGCGACCGGATCGATCCAACCGGGTCGCGATGGGTCAGCACGAACGTCGCGTCGGGAAAAGTCCGATACAGCGCGGGCAATTGCTCCATGTGCTGGGGGCACTTGATGACCCACCGATTCGGTCCTTTAAGGAAGGTCAGCACCTGCAGGCACTTCTTGAGGTAGGCATAAGTCCCCGACTGGTCGTGGCTGAGATAATAGTCGCGCCAGCGCGGGACCAGGGCCAGCCATTCGATCAGGTAGGAGGAGAAGTCGACCGCCTGCAGCTCGATGTCCTCGCTGATGTGATCGGGCGAGAATTCGTGCATGATGGCCATGTAAGGCAGCACCGCCTCCATTCCGCGCCAGCCTTCCTCGGCCTTCGTCCAGCGTGGGTTGGGTGCCTGCGTGCTCGGTTCCTCATCGGGCGCGGGCACAGGGGCGATCGCTTCCCACCACGGCAGCGAGCGCAGGCGCTTATCCGCTGACAGCAGGCCGAGCAGATGCGTCGTGCCCGAGCGAGGCAGTCCCGCCACGATGATCGGCCTCTCGATCGCGATATCGAGAATCTCGGGATGCCGCTTCACGATGTCTTCGATGCGAAGCCGCGTGGAGGCCAGGCGGATCATCATCTGGAACAGGTTGGCGCGCGTGACGGCGGAGGCGTTCTCGTCCTCGTCGATCGCTTGGCACCATACGGCGAGGCGCTCGCGGAAGTCGGCGGGACCGAAATCGGCAAGGCCTGTCTGCGCCTGCGCCGCGCCCAGGATCACGTCGGGCTGCAGGACGATCTGATCGCCAGCGGCCTCGGCCGCCGCCCGCACTTGTTTCTGCACTTCGGTGAGCACCGGCGCGTGCAGGTCGGTGATGTCGATGATGTTGCTGCGTGCGGCCTTTTCCTGAGCGGCGGTTCCCATGTCTCTCTCCCGTCGTGAGGCACGGTTCTGCGTGCCGATGCACGATCTAAGACGTTCGACCCGCTCTTCGGCAAGGTGCTGGTCTGTCGCCACCGCGCCAAATTCGCCGTCGGAGCGCCACCATGACCACGATCCCGATCACACGGCGACCGCAGCGGAAGAATGAGGACCGATGATAACCGTTTCCAACGTCCAAGAACCGCAGGCTGGTGTGAGATCGGCGCGGACGGCGGCTTCGACGTGATCCTTCGCCGCCATCGCGCGGTCGGCGGGGTGCTCGCCACCGGAACGAAGGCTAGTGGAATAAAGGCTGGCCGCCGCGTCCCTGTCGGAATGAAGGCGATGGCCCGCTTCGCGGACGCTTATTCCCTGAAGCACGAGCGCACCACTGCCGCCACCGAGCGGATGCGCGCCAGCCGGGCCACCTCCTTGTGGATCAGCATCCACAATGGCAGCGAGACCGAGAACGTTTCCGACAGCACCGCGCGCAAGGCCGGCTGCTCCTGCGCGATGTAGCGTGGCAGCATGATGATCCCGCCGCCCCGGCTGGCGACGGCGGCCTGGACGATGATGTTGGCGCTGGTGAAAGCAAGCCTCACGTCCTGATCGTAGCCGGACAGCACCTTGCTCAGGCTCTGCGCCATCGGCGAGGAGAGGGGATAGCCCACGAAGCGGTGCGCGCGCAGGTCGTCGATTGATTCGATCGGGGCATGGGCCTGCAGGTAGCTCTCTGCGGCATAGAGCGTCATCGACACCGGCCCCAGCGCCGAGATGCGGTGCTCCCCCCGGTCCGGCCGATCCCAGACGACCGCGATGTCCGCCTCGCGCCGGCGCAGGTCGACCGCTTGCGCCAGGCTTACCATCTCGATGTCGAGGTCCGGGTGCGCCGCCTGCAGCCGCGCGATCCGGGGCGCCAGCAGCACGGTGGAAATGCCGTCGGGCGCGCCCAGTCGGACCAGTCCCTCGATGCGCCGATCGGCGTGATGCAACCGCTCTATCGCCTCCTGCGAGGTCCGCTCCATGTCCTCTACGGCGGGGAGAAGCTGCAGGCCCGAGCGGGTCGGCTTGAGGAGCCCCTCGATCCGGTCGAACAGGGTAACGCCCAGTTGCGCTTCCAACGCCGTCAGCCGCCGCCGCACCGTCGCGTCGCTCAGCGCCAGCGAACGCGCCGCTGCGGTGATCGACTGGGTGCGCGTGATCTCGAGAAACACCCGAAGATCGTCCCACTGCCGTTCCATCCCACTCTCCGACATTTTTGAACGAATGCAGATCAAAAATGTCGATATACCCCGAGGGCCGTTGATGGCTACACCCGGCCGCAACAAAGTCGGTGGGGTGCGGGACACGATTGTCCCGCGCAAATGAGCACCGCGTCCATGCCTTCGCGATGGACCGGGTCTGCAGCGAAAACGTGGACCCTTGGAGAGTGGCGAAGGCGATATCACACGGGAACCGGCATTTGAAATTCCTGCGCTCCATTTTTGGCCGGCCTTATCTCTTTGCGCTGTTTCTGGCGATCGTAGGCGTCACGCTGCTGATCGGCGGGGTGCGGCTGCTTCTGCTCGGCGGATCGGCCTATTACGTGCTGGCCGGGGCGGCCACGCTGGCCAGCGGCGTCTTCGTCGCGATGGGTCGGCGGATCGGCGCGCTGCTGTTCGGCGCGCTGCTGCTGGTGACGACGGCATGGGCGGTGGGCGAAGTCGGATTTGCCGGATGGTCGCTCCTCGCCCGGCTCGCGGGACCGGCGGCGGTGGGCCTGTGGTTCGTCCTGCCGTGGACCGCGCGCCGGCTCCACCCGCAGCACACGAGGCCCCTGCACACCCGTCTCGCGACGGCGCTGGCCGGCCTGGCGCTCGCGGTGGGCCTGGGCGCCGCCATCCACACCACGTTCGTGGGCGAGCGGCCCGATCCGATGTACCAGGCCGGGGTCACGGCGGTTCCGGCGCCGGTGACGCGTGCGCCCGCCGATACCGCCGGCGACGATTGGCCGGTTTGGGGCGGCGACAGCGCCGGCACCCGCTTCAGCACCGCCGGTCAGATCACCCCCGCCAACGCGGACAAGCTGGAACTGGCCTGGACCTATCACTTCGGCGCCGCGCCTCCTGGCGCGCCGGCCTCGCTCGAGGTCACGCCGCTCAAGATCGGGGACACGCTCTACGCCTGCAACGACTACAACGACGTTGTCGCGCTGGATGCCGAGACGGGCAGGCAGGTGTGGCGTTTCCATGCCCGCACCAACACGCAAGGGGCGACTTACGGCCATTGCCGGGGCGTCGCCTATTACCGCGTGCCCGGCGCCAGCGGCCGGTGCGCCGAACGTATCTACACCAACACCGTCGATGCGCGCATCCTCGCGATCGACAAGGCTACCGGACGGCTGTGCCAGGGGTTCGGCAGGAACGGCGAAGTCGACCTGAAGGTCGGGATGCCCATGGCGCCGACCGGCTACTATTACGTTACGTCCGCCCCCACCATCGCGCGTGGACGCATCGTCCTGGGCGGCTGGGTCGTCGACGGCATGTACTGGGGCGAGCCCTCGGGCGTAATCCGCGCCTTCGATGCGGTGGACGGCACGCTGAGCTGGGCCTTCGACGTGGGCCGCCCCGACCGGACCGGCGCGCCCCCCGCCGGCGAGACTTATACCCCTTCGACCCCCAACGCCTGGGCGCCGATGAGCGCCGACGATAGCCTCGGGCTGGTCTATGTGCCGCTAGGCGGCGCTGTGCCCGATTACGCAGGCGCGCAGCGGCGGCCGTTCGACAATGCCTGGTCCAGTTCGGTGGTGGCGCTCGACGTCGAAACCGGCCGCGCGCGCTGGCGCTTCCAGACCACCCATCACGACTTGTGGGACTACGACGTGCCCTCGCAGCCCACGCTGGTCGATCTCGAAACACCCCAAGGACCACGCCGGGCGCTCGTCCAGCCGACCAAGCGCGGCGAGGTCTTCGTGCTCGACCGCGCGACCGGCAAGCCGATCCGGCCGGTGACCGAAGTTGCTGTCCCGCAGGGCGGCATGGCGCCGGGCGAACGCGCGTCGGCCACCCAGCCGTTCTCCAATGCCATGCCTTCGTTTAGAGGCGTCGACATCGCCGAACGCGACATGTGGGGCATCACCCCGCTCGACCAGCTGTGGTGCCGCATCAAGTTCCGCGAAGCGCGCTACGAAGGCCCGCTCACCCCGCCGGGGTTCTCGCCCTCGATCGCATATCCGGGCTTCTTGGGCGGCATGAACTGGGGCGGTGTGTCGATCGACCGTGCGCGCGGGCTGATGATCGTCAACTCCAATTACGTCGGCAACTATGCCCAGCTCGTCAAGCGGGAGGAGGCCGATCGCCTCGGCGTGCGGCCGGTGGGCATGGGCAGCGTCGCCAAGCCGGAAGGGCAGACGATCCAGCCGCAGATGGGCACGCCCTTCGCCGTGCGCTCGCTGCCGTTCCTGTCGCCACTGTTCGCCCCGTGCCAGGCACCGCCCTGGGGCCGGCTGAGCGCGGTCGACCTGGCGAGCGGCAAGCTGGTCTGGTCGCACCCCCTGGGCACCGCGCGCGACAGCGGGCCGCTGGGGCTGCCCTCGATGCTGCCTTTCCGCATCGGCACGCCGAACCTCGGCGGCTCGGTGACGACCCGGGGCGGGGTGATCTTCATCGCGGCGACGCAGGACAAGTACCTTCGCGCGATCGACGTGCGTACCGGCAAGGTCCTGTGGCGCGGCCGCCTGCCGCAGGCCGGTCAGGCCACGCCGATGACGTACATCTCGCGCGCGAGTGGCCGCCAGTTCGTCGTGACCGCATCGGGAGGCCACGCCTTCCTCGGCACCCGGCCCGGCGACGCCATCTACGCCTTCGCCTTGCCCCAGAAACGCTGATCCAGACACGCTGATCCATACGGGACCTTCATCATGACCGACTTATCCGCACCCACCGTCCACCTGCACATCGGCGACGAGAAGCGCCTGACCGGCTCGGGCGGCGAGCACCAGCACATCTACCCGGTCGATGCGTCCTCCACCGGCAAGGTGCCGCTCGCCGGGGCCGAGGAAACCAACGAGGCGGTGGCCGCCGCCGCCGTCGCTTTCCAGACCTGGCGCCGCTCCGACCCGCGCGAGCGTTCGCGCATGCTGCGGCGGCTGGGCGAACTGGTGCGCGCCAATGCGCAGGAGTTCGGCCGTCTCGGCGCGCTCGACAACGGCACCCCGGCGCTTTTCGCGATGTTCGGCGCAAGCATCGCCGCCGACTGGATCGACTACTACGGCGGCTGGGCCGATCGCATCGAAGGCCAGGTCAACGGTTCGGTCATGACGCGGGGGGAACTGGGCTACACGCTCGCCGAGCCTTATGGCGTGATCGGCCTGATCATCACCTGGAACGGGCCGCTGATCTCGCTGGGCATGAAAGTCGCGCCGGCGATCGCGGCGGGCAACACGGTCGTCGTCAAGCCTTCGGAAATGACACCCTACTCAGGCGAGCTGTTCATGAAGCTGGTGGCCGAAGCCGGCATTCCGGCGGGCGTCGTCAACATGCTGCCCGGCTCGGTCGCCGCCGGCGAGGCGCTGGTTCGGCACAAGCTGGTCGAGAAGATCAGCTTCACCGGCGGCCCGGTGACCGCGCGCAAGATCCTTGCCGCATGCGCCGAGCAGATCAAGCCGGCGGTTCTGGAACTGGGCGGCAAGTCGGCGAATCTGATCTTCCCCGACGCCGATCTCGACCCGGCTTGCGCGTTCGGCGTCGACGGCTCGATCGGCATGATGAGCGGGCAGGGCTGCGCCTTCCCCACGCGCATGCTGGTGCATCAGGACATCTACGACGAGGTCGTCGAGCGGACCCTGGCCCGGGTCGCGCAAATCAAGGTGGGCGATCCGTTCGATCCCGCGACGACTTCGGGCCCGGTGGTCAACGAGGCGGCGCTGGTCCGTATCCTCGCCACGATCGAGCGCGCGAAGGCGGATGGTGCAGGCAAGCTGGTGGCAGGCGGCAACCGCATTGGCGGCGCGCTGTCGAAGGGCTATTTCGTCGAGCCGACCGTGTTCACCGACGTCGATCCGGCGTCGCACCTGGCGCAGGAGGAAGTCTTCGGCCCGGTCCTGGCAATCACCCGCTTCAAGGACGAGGCGGAGGCGATCGCGATCGCCAACGATACCGATTACGGCCTGTCCGCCTATGTCCAGACCCGCGATCTCGGCCGGGCGCTGCGCTTGTCGGAGGAACTGCGCAGCGGCGTCGTCCTCGTCAACGGATCGCAGAACATCCAGCCCCAGCGCCCGTTCGGCGGGCTGGGCGTGAGCGGCTACGGGCGCGAAGGCGGCAAGGAAGGCCTCGCCGAATTCATCCGGGTCAAGACGGTCGGCATCGCGCTCCCGGCACCCTGAGCCGGGGCGCGCGGCATTATCCACAATGCCGCCGCCTGCTACCATCGCCCCGTGGTTTTCAAGGCGCGGGGAGCGGTAGCCCGGCCTTACGCACAGCGGACGTCATCCCGATTTTACTTATACGTCAGGCAGTGCCGGGAAAACGAGATCGGGAGCAGATTTTGGGAAAGCGTGATACAGCGGGTGCGTGGGATATCCGGGCGCACGGCGTATACATGCCCGCTATCGCCCCGAACCGTGCGAGGAACGGCGCTAAGCGCGTGAGGTATTCCTGATGTGTTATGCCTGCAATTCGGCAAAGCGAACATGACGGCCTGCGCGGACCACGAGTTGGGACTGCACGCCATCGCCAACGGTGAGTTGGACAGCATGGCCCGTATGACTCTGGAAACCCATCTTCGCGGCTGCGTCGAATGTCGCGCCGCGCTGGCCCGGCTCAAAACGGAGGATGTGCAATCTCGTGAAAGCGCGCCGCAGCACCCTGGGTGGAGCGGTTTGCGCGACGCAGTGAGAACGATGTTGTCCTCGGCGAGAACCTCAAGACCATTCGCCCTGGGTGGCCGCAGCATTGGAGGCCGGACAGCCCGATGGCTGGGGGGCGGTGCGTTCGGGGTACTGGGCGCAATTGCCGTGTTGAGGGTCGGCATGCCCGGGCAGAACACGAGCGGGCTCGAGGATGAATTGGTCGCAGCGCATGTGCGCTCGCTGAGCGCATCCCAGCTGACCGAGGTCCAGGCATCCGATAGGCAGCGGGGAACCCCGTGGTTCGACCGACGGATTGGTTTCTCTCCGACCGTGGTCGACATTTCGGCAGCCGGATTTCCACTGTTGGGTACCCGGCTAGATCATGTCGGCGGGCACAATGTCGCTGTCATGGTCTACGGCACGAGCCTGCATCCCATCACCTTGTTCGTGCGCCCGAAGCCGCAGCGCCCATCGCCGTTGTCTGCCATCTTGCGCGGTGATCGCTTCAGCATGCTGCGTTGGGAGGCCGGCAAGCTCGAATATTTCGCGGTGTCCGACGTCGACGAAGCTGATCTTGAACAGTTTCGCGCCACCTTTCGCCAAGCATCGGAAAACTGATCGGTTGGCGATCGCCAAGCGTTGGTGATGGGGGCGATCTTCGATCGCCTCCACCAGCTCCGCGGCGAGTGGCTCGGCATCGAGGTGACGGACGAGGTTGGACTGCACCTCGACGCAGGCGGCGCGGCGGCGACCGGGATTCGTCCGGATGGACACGCCTCGCCGACTTCAGTTGCCGATGACTTCGAGCGAACTACCCGGCTGATAGGCCGGCCAGGGCCGATTGTCGTCGCCGGGCTTCCCGCCTTTCACGAAATCGACCCAATCCCCGGAAAATTCCTCCGATACCTTGCGATCGAGCGGTTGCCACGGGCGCTGCAACATAGACAGGTTGCCGAAGGCGTAGACAATGTCGCTGGTATGAAAGGCGCCGAACTGCGGTTTCTCCGGCCAGGGAATGGCGCGGTCGAAGAGGTAAGCGAAGGCCGGCGTGCGCGCGGTTCGCGCGCGCGCGGTCAGGATGTTGTCGATGGCGACCCGTGAGGCGTCGCGGCCGGCTGCCGCCTTTTCAGGCGTGTATCCGAGTGCGCTGGTTTCGTCGGCTACCATGCCGAGCATCATCGGGACGTCGATTTGCGCCCCTTTCCGATAGACCGTGTCGATCGTCTCGCGAAGGAACCAGCCGTCGATCGTGGGGCGCGGGCGCGGGCCCGCATCGCCCGGCGTGGGCAACAAACTGCGGGCATCGAGCTTGCGCAGTTCGCTGATCGAACTGACGCCGCGCCGTTTCATGAACTCCTGACTGATCCTGTAATTGTTCTCGAGCGGCTTGTTGAGTGAGCCGGCAGTCGTATAGCCAAAGCTGGCCAAGGCGCCGGGTCCGCTGGCGACGATCGCGCGCTGGAACAGGCCTTTGGCCAAGGGCGAAGCGGTCATCATGTAGACGGACATCGCCCCGGATGACTGGCCGGATATAGTCACTTGGCTAGGATCGCCTCCGAACGCACTGATGTTGCGCCGGACCCACTTGAGGGCGGCGAGCTGGTCCAGCAGGCCATAGTTCCCGGCAGCATGATGCGGCGATTCGGCAGCCAGTTCGGGGGTCGCCAGGAAGCCGAATGCACCGAGGCGATAGTTGATCGTCACAACGACGATGCCCTGCGCGGCGAGGCGGGCCCCATCGTAGACGGGAACAGAGTTGGAACCTTCGAAAAAGCCGCCGCCGTGGATGAAGACGAGCACGGGAAGCTTCTTTGCGCTCCGCGCCGCAGGGGTCCAGACGTTGAGATTGAGGCAATCCTCGCCGACCGGGCCGGGATGGATGAACTCCTTCGTCCAGGGAAGCATCTCGGGGCTGGCCCCTTCAGTCGTCCCCTGCATGCAACCGACGGGCTGCGCAACCGAAGCGCGGACGCCACGCCAGGCGGCGGCGGGCACGGGCGGCGTCCATCGCTTCTCTCCGGCGGTTGAGGCGGCGAACGGGATGCCCTTGTAGGCGACGACGCTTTCCCGGCCGTCGATGGCAACGGCATCTCCCGCAACACGGCCCTTGTCTGTCCGCACGATGGCAGGAAGCGAGCCCGCGATGGCGGGAAAAGCCGAAAGTGTCGCCAGCGCTACGGCTGCAACGAAACGCCGACCGGCGTAGGGAGAAGGGGAGAAGAGCGCGGTATCTGAAGACTTTATCATGCAACCTTGCCTGGGACGGAGATATGGCTGATGATGGAATTCGCATCGCCAGCCACGATGATGCGGCATCGTGCACGGCAGAGCGCCAACTCGTCCCGCTTTACTCGCTGTGCGAGCGGCATTTCAGGATCGAGGCCCCTGGTCCTCGAGTGGCTCGCAGTTGGCGATTTGCTTGAGCCGTGGGATGTAGCGCTCGATCGCCTGTTGCAGCGACATGGCGTTGGCGAAGAAGCTGAGCGCGAGCGCGCCCAGAACCGTCTCGCCCTGAAAGACGGGAACGGCGATGGTCGATAGTTTTCCGGGTGTCGGATTAAAGCGCGATCTTTCGTAGGCCGCATAACCGAGGTCGCGCGCGCGCTTCATCTGTTCGATCAGGATTTCGCGATCGACTTGCTCAAGGCCGAGCGAATACGCCAAATGGTCCCGCTCTTCTTGGGGCAGCGCGGAAAGATAGGCCACGCCCGTCGCGCTCTGCCCCAATGGCGTTGCGAACCCGGGCTTGTACACGGTATAAGTCATGGTCGTCGCATTGTGCGTGCTGTAGCGGACGACCATCGAGCTGCCGGCCGGGGCGGCCAGCGAGATCGGCCACAGAACTTCGTGGCACAATGTGTCCATTGCCGGACGAAAGCGCTGCACCATGTTCTCGCGATCCTGGAATCCCGCGCTTAGGACCAGCGCCCGCGCCGTCAGGGCATAGCGTTCGCTGACCGGCAGCGTTTCGAGATAGCCGAGATCGGTAAGCGTCATCAGGATACGCCATACGGTCGGGTAGGGCAGCCCCGTGGCCTGCGCGATCTCGATCTGAGTCAGCGGATTGCCTCCCCGAAAACACTCGAGGACCGCGAGACCGCGTGACAGGGATCGTATGTTCGGACTTCTTATCATGGCGCTCGCACTGCGAGCATAGAGCACGAACGCCGCGACGCAATATGCCATTTGCCACAAAAACGCCCGAGATTGATCTGGGGGTTCAAGTGACCGATGTTTTGATTGTTGGGTGCGGTCCGGTCGGGTCGGTCTGCGCGCTGATGCTTGCGCAGGCCGGGATTGACGTCACCGTGGTCGACCGGGTTCAGGAACCGCCGATGGACCTGCGGGCGTCGACCATCCATCCGCCGACGCTGGAAATGCTGGACAGCATCGGCCTGGCCGAGCCGCTCATCGCGCAAGGCTTGAAAGCGCCGGTGTACACGTTCCGCGATCGTGCGACCGATACGACCTTCCGGCTCGACATGGCGGAAATCAGCGACCGGACACGCTATCCCTTCCGGCTCCAGTGCGAGCAGTACAAGTTGGTGCAAGCGGCCACGGCGGAGCTGGAGAAGCTTTCCAACGTGACCATGATCTTCGGTGCGGAACTGCGCAGCTTCGAACAGGACGACGCCCGCGTACGTGCGACTTTCGGTAGTGTCGACGGCGACCGCATCGTGGAGGCGCGCTACATGATCGCCGCAGACGGCGCGAGCAGCCTGGTCCGGCAGACGCTGGGCATCGACTTTGGGGGGTTCACGTATCCCGAAGCCTATCTGTGCTATTCGACCATGCTGCCGCTCGAGGAACGGATTTCCGGGCTCTCGCTGGTCAACTACATTTCGGATCCGAATGAATGGCTGGTCCTGCTGCGGGCGCCCAGCGCCTGGCGTGTGCTCCTGTCGGTCGATGCCGAGAATGACCCGCAAGAATATATGTCCGATGCATTCAAGGACGCGGTATTCCGGCGATTGCTGAATTCGGACGAGCCGGTGGAGACCGTGCATCGCACGATTTATCGCATCCACCAGAGGGTCGCTTCCCGTTTCGTGGAAGGTCGCATCTGCCTCGTCGGAGATTCTGCTCACGTGAACAGCCCGATTGGCGGATATGGCATGAACGGCGGCATTCACGATGCCTTCAACCTGATCGACAAGCTTCGCGCCATCCTGCTGGATGGAGGCCCGGCAGACCTCCTTGGTCTCTACGACCGCCAGCGCCGAGGCATCGCCCACAGCTTCGTCCAGGCGCAGACGATGGACAATACCCGTGCCATGAAAGAGGGCTGGGGCAGCAGGCGGGACTCGCAGAGCGCGGGCATGGCCGACGTCGTCGCCGATCCAGTCAAGCGTCGCGAAGCGCTCTACAAGCAGTCGATGTTCAAGAGCCTCGACGACGAGCGCGAGATCGCCTGATCATCAACGTCGAGGGAAGTTGAAATGACCGATGTTCTGGGTTGGCGGAAGGTGTTTGCGGTGCTCGGCCCGTCGACCAACACGATCGTGCAGCCGGATATGGAAGCACTGCGCCCCGCCGGCGTCACCAATGCCTATCGCGACATTTATGTCGAAAACGTACAGGCTCTTTCCGACGAGAGCTTCATGGCGGGCACGCAGAAGATCAGCGATGGCGTAGCCGATGCCTTGCGCACGGCGATGACCTGCAGCCCGGATTATCTGGTGCTGGGTATCTCCGCGATCTCGTTCGTTGGGGGCAAGGCGGGATGCCAGCGCTTCGTCGACGATGTCCAGGCGATGACCGGCCTAGGTATCAGCGTCGGATCACAGGCGCTCGTCGCCGCCCTCGAAGCCTATGGCGGCATCCGCAAGGTCGCTTTCGTTTCGCCTTATTATCCGGCAGCGAACGCGAACGTCTCTGGCTTCCTGGCGGATTACGGCTTCGAAACGGTGCGCGACATTCCACTGCGCCGGTCGAGCTGGACCGATATCGCGCAGACGCCGGAAGACCTGCTTAGACGCACTTTGCGTGAACTGGACGGAGATGACGTCGATGCCATCTGCCAAGTGGGCACGAACATGTCGATGATGCGCCTGGCGGGCGAAGCGGAACAATGGCTGGGCAAGCCGGTGATTGCGATCAATGCGGCGACATACTGGCATGCGCTGCGCACCAACGGCATCACGGATCGGATCGAGGGTTATGGTCGTCTCTTCACGGAATACTGATCTGGCCTCGGGCCTGTCGCTGGACGGTCGTGTCGCGCTGATAACCGGCAGTGGCCGTGGCTTCGGTCGAGCACTGGCACTGGCTTTCGTGCGGTCGGGCGCCAGAGTGGTGCTGACCGCGGGCCGTAACCAGGCGGAATTGGACGAGACGCTGGCGATGGTCGATGTGATCGCGCCCGGTGCCGCGGTTGGCATGCTTGCCGATGCCGGCTCGCGTTCGGATACCGACAAGCTGCTGGACTTGGCGCGGCTGGCCTTCGGTGGCATCGACATCCTCATCAACAACGCTGCGCGGGGTCCTTCCGACGCGATGCCGGTCTACGACATCGCCAATCCGTTGCCGTTCTGGGATGCGATGCCCGAGCGTTACGAGGAGGTGGTGATGACCAATGTGGTCGGGCCGTTCCTGATGGCGCGCGCTGTCGTCCCTGACATGCTGGCCCGTGGATTTGGCCGTATAATCAACATATCGACCTCGCGACCGACGATGATCCGGCGCGGTGGAGGGCCCTATGGCGCCACCAAGGCGGCGCTGGAGGTGAACACGCGTGTCTGGGCGGACGACTTGCGCGGTACCGGGGTGACGGTCAATGCGTTGCTGCCAGGGGCCGCCAGCGATACCGCCTTGATACCCGGCGGCGATGTAGGTGCCCGCGCGCCCTCCGATTTCCGGCCAGGGCGTGGCACGCGTGGCGATCTCGGGCGGATGGACGCACTGTTGCCGGCCGATATCCTTGTGCCGCCCGCGCTGTGGATCGCATCGGAGCAATCCGCTGCATGGACCGGGCGGCGCATTATTGCCAAGGACTGGGACGCGGGCATCGACCCTTCCGAGGCGATACGGGCGGCGAGTTCCGAGCCGCTGGCGATGCCCGACATCCTGTAAGGGTCGATCCGACGTCAGAAATAGGGAATGCTTCATGACCAAGGCTGCTGCCGAGACGATGAGCCGGGCGATGGAATTGCGGATGCGCTGGCCAATCGTGCTGGCAGCGGCGCTGGGCGTGGCCATGGGCACAACCGGCATTCCGTATTATACCTTCGGCGTGTTTCTGAAGCCGCTGGCGGCGGATTTTGGCTGGACCCGTTCCCAGGTGGGGCTGGGCGCGTTCTTCCTGCACTCGGGCACGTTCCTGCTGAGTCCGTTCCTCGGACGGTTCGTCGACCGGCGCGGCCCTCGCGGCGTTGCACTTGCATCCCTGGCGGCACTGGGAATCGCGCTCATGCTGCTTGCAGCCTCCGGGCCGGCACTGGTGACTTACTATGGAGCCTGGGTCCTCGTGGCATTACTGGGGTGCGGCACGACACCCCTCACGTGGACGCGCATGATAAGCCAGAACTTCGACAAGGCGCGCGGCCTTGCCCTGGGGATCGCGCTTGCCGGGACGGGCATTGCCAGCATCGCCGGGCCGCGTTTCTGTACTTACGTGATCGGCGAGTTCGGTTGGCGCGCGGCGTATGCGACGCTGGGGCTATTGGCGATCCTTGTGATCCTCCCTCTGGTCGCTCTCAGCAGTCGCAACATGCGCAACGATTCGGAATTAGATCGGTCGACCATGCCTGGCATGACTTTGCGGCAAGCGATCACGACACGGCATTTCCCGCTTATCGGCATGGGTATCTTTCTCATCATCGTGCCCCAGGCGGCATCCATGGTTCATATGGTGCCGATGCTTTCGGATCGCGGGCTCGCTCCCGCAGAGGCTGCGGGAATGGCGAGCCTGATGGGTATCGCGGTCATCGTCGGCCGCCTGCTGGTCGGTGCGATGGTCGATCGGTTCCACGCCCCGCGTGTCGCGCTGTGTTTCCTGCCGATTCCGGCACTCGCCCTGATTATCCTGCTGACGACTTCAGGCCACGGCGCGACTATCCTGGCCATCCTGCTGGTCGGCCTTGCCGCAGGAGCGGAAGTGGATCTGCTGGCATTTCTGGTCAGCCGCTATTTCGGGATGCGACACTACGGCGTCATCTACGGGGTCAACTTGTCCATCTTCGCGCTGGGTGCAGGGATTGGGCCGAGCCTGGCCGGACTGTCCTTTGATCAAACTGGGAATTACGATCAGGCTATGACCATAGGGATCGCTCTGTTCCTGCTCGGCGCGAGTCTCATCGGGACATTGGGCCGCTATCCCGACCTTTCCGATCATCGGGAGAAGCGCGCGGCCTGAACTGCAGCAGCGCTGATGCCTCAGGGCCGATCCCGCGCGGGATCGACCCCTGCTGGAACACGCCTTGCTGTAGCAAAATTGCATACAATAATTCTAGAATACCTCGAATAATCGCCGAAAATCTGTATTTAAATAAAAAAATGCATACATAAATACTTGACAGTACATGCCCCTGACAAGATGCTGGCCGTTGAAAGCGCAACAGCGCCATCGACAACAGGGGATTTCAAAATGAGATTGCGGAATAGTGGGCTGGTTTCAGTACGCGCGCTTGCCTTCGCGGGCGCGTTGACGGGCGGTGCAGTCGCGTGGTCGGGACCGGCGATGGCACAGGAAATTGCCTCCGATACCGGGGATGGCCTCGGTGAGATCGTGGTGACTGCGGAGAAGCGCGAGTCCACCGTTCAGCGCACGCCCATTTCGGTAGCGGTGATCGACTCCGCGTCCGTCGCGCGCAACGGCATCGGCACGCTGTCCGATGCCATCAAGGTACTGCCGAGCGTCCAGTTCGGCCGCAACTTCGCCAATTCCATCGTCACGATCCGGGGCGTGTCCAGTCGTGACACCGACGAAACCGGCGATCCGGCAGTCGCGATCAGCCTCGATGGCATCTATTTCCAGCGTTCACTGGGCATCAACGACGCCGTCTTCGACTTGGAGCGCATCGAAGCGCTCAAGGGGCCGCAAGGCACGCTTTACGGCCGCAGCGCGACCGGAGGTGCGATCAACTTCGTTTCAGCCAAGCCCGGCAAGGACTTCGATGCCTATGTCGGCGGGACCGTCGGCAATTATGGTGCCATAGTCACCGAGGGGATGCTCAACGTTCCGGTGTCGGACACGATCCAGGTTCGTGCCGCGTTCCAGACGCGGTATCATGACGGCTATCGCAACAATGCGCCGGCCCGCAATGGCGACGATCAGGATTCGAAGGCGGCTCGCATCCATGTCGCCTTCCAGCCCACGGACAAACTGAGCGGCCTGCTGACCGCGGAAATCGTGCGTTCGAATGGCGTGGGCGCGGCGAACTATGGATCGCCGCTGGTGTTCGATTCGAGCGGCAACGTCATCCATGACAAGCCGGTGCTTCCCTCGGGGGGCAAGACCTGGGCCCTGGGCTATCCTTCAGGCTACACCGATACCGAGACGACCGCGTTTCGCTGGAACCTGAAGTACGACTTCGGCGCGGCAGAACTCAGCTATCTTGGCGGCTATCGCAAGCTGAAGTTCCGTGCATTGATCGACCTCGACGGAATGGAGGATCATGCGGGGCTCTACGGGACCAACACTTATTTCGCGCCGCAGAGCGAGAAGCCGACGACGACGAGCCACGAATTGCGGCTGTCGGGCAAACCCGGCACTGCGCTCGACTGGCAGGTCGGCGTACTTTATTTCAAGGAAAAGAACGACGTCTATACCGAGCTGTCGTACTTTGACACTTCGAACGATCCCGACGTCGCGTTCATTTTCTCGTATCCCGATCTGGGCACCGAGTCCAAGGCCGTGTTCGGTCAGGCGACCTACCATTTCACCGATCAGCTTTCGGTAGAAGGCGGCGTACGGTACACTCACGACGAGAAATGGCGAAACGGCTACGCGGACTATTCGGCCTTCGACCTTTACATTCCAATTGCGCAGAAGGGAAAATGGAACAAGACCACCTGGCATGCCGGGATCAACTACCAGGCATCGCCTGACAATATGATCTATGCCAAGTACGATACGGGCTACAAGCCAGGCGGCTACACCGATGTCGCGCCTTACGGCCCCGAGAACATCACGGCTTACGAGATCGGCTCCAAGAACCGTTTCCTCGACGACAAGCTGCAACTCAACCTGGCTGCGTTCTATTACGATTACACCGACCAGCAGGTGCTGCAGTTCGTTGGCAGCCAGACGATAATCCAGAATGCCGGCAAGTCCGAATATTACGGCGCCGAGGCGGAAGTGCAGTGGCTCGTGGCACCCAATACACGCATAGAGGCGGACGTGTCGTACCTGCATGCGCGTTACAAGGAATTCGAGATCGCCGGCGCCACCGCCAATCTGGACCTGGCCGGCAACACCCCGCCGCAGGCGCCGGACTGGTCGGGCAACTTCGCCATCGAGCATGGTTTCTACCTGGCCAATGGCGGTACGATTACGGCGCGCGCACAGACTCACCTGCAGAGCACCACTCATCTGCAATTCTACAATTACGCGAGCGATCGCCAGGCCGGTTACAGCAGGTCGGACTTCACCCTGACCTACCAGCCCGATGACAAGAAATGGTTGGTTGAAGCCTTCGTCCGGAACATCGAGGACAAGGTGGTGCTGACGGCGGCGCAGGAGCAGTCGCTGGTGCAGGCCTATGTCTACCAGTTCGCCGATCCACGGACTTACGGCGTGCGGTTCCGCATGAACTTCTGATCGAAGTCCGGGATATATTCCATCGGCGTTCCGTGAGCGGGGCGTCGATGGCTCGCTTGCGGGGGGAGGAGAATGCATGGATCGGGATGAATGGCGGCTGGGCATAGGGTGCCTGGGCGCCGCGCGGATCGCGCCCGAAGTGATCGTTCGTCCGGCATCGGTGCGCGGTGACGTCGATCTGGTTGCCGTGGCCGGGCGCTCGACGGAACGCGCGCGTGCGTTCGCACAGCGGCATGGCTTTGCCCGAGTCCTTCCGGACTATCTTTCGGTCATTTCCGATCCGGATGTCACGTTGATCTACAACCCGCTGCCGGTGAGCCACCATGCACAATGGTCGATCAAGGCATTGGAGGCGGGCAAGGACGTCCTCTGCGAAAAGCCCTTCGCGATGAATGTGCAGGAAGCGAAGTCCGTCCTCGATGCCGCGCGTGCAAATGGCCGGCGCGTGATCGAAGCGATGCATTATCGCTATCATCCGGCTTTTCTCGCAGTCCTCGAATGGGTTCGGTCGGGCCGGATCGGTTGTGTCGAGCGGATCGAGGCTTGCCTGAACGTGGCCATTCCGGACGGCGGTGGGCAGGAAATCCGGCATCTGCCGGAAACCGGCGGCGGCGCGTTCATGGACCTGGGCTGCTATCCGTTGAATTGGGCGATGAGCCTCATGGACTGGTCGATCCCATGCGTGGTTGCGGAAGGGCGGCGTACGGCACGCGGGGTGGACGAATGGATGTCTGCCGTCCTGAGCTTCCCCGGCGGCATCGAAGCGCATCTATCCGCCTCGATGGCGATGGAAGTCGAGACGCGCTGCTGGCTTGAGGTGACGGGCAGCGCGGGCCGCGTGCGGTTCGACAATCCTTGCGTACCCCATCTCGGCTATACGCTGGAGTTGGAAACGGACGCGGGGATCGTTTGTCCGGTTGTCGATCGTACCACTACGTATCTGCACCAGATGAATGCGCTGGTCGAGGCGCTCAGGACGGGAACACCCATGGCCTCGGAAGGTCATTACATCCTGCAGCAGCAGGCTTTGCTTGACGACATATACGTCGCCGCAAGCATGGGTGACCTGCGTTTCCGCTGATCGTGGGGACGGCCGAACCGGCCGTCCCGCGTCTTTGGTCACTATGCCTATGCGATGAGTGCGGCCCGCAAGGCCGGGCCGTCCACGGCAGGGTCGCGGGTTATCGCAAGCCGTGCGGCGGTGCGGACTTGCACCTTGTCGCGATAGACGGAAAAACGATGGGCGGGATCGTCGCACAGCGTCACGGGAACGGTCGTGGCTTGGAGCAAGGGCGCAATGTCCTGCGCCAACGCAGCATTGGGTAGCCTATGATAGCTGCCGAACTGCTTCATCACCTCGACAGTCCAGTCATGCAACTGGTCGGGCGAGCAGGGCTCGGCAAAAGCGCGGACATGGTCGGCGGTACGACCGTACCAAGGCCACATGGTGAGCGAGTCACGCAACATGAGCCAAAGGTCGTACCAGTGGGAGCCATTGTCCTTGACTGCAATCGCCGGGGCATAACTGGCGAGAAGGTCCGCGCGCTCGTCCGCTTCCGGAGCAAACAAGCCATCCAAGCTCAATGCCGTCACGCGCCCCGGTGCGTGGGCCTGAAACGCCAACGCGAGCGAGGCTCCAAAACCAACGGCATGGACCGCGATCGTGGCAAGGCCGAGCGTGTCGCACAACTGATCGAGCCACGCGGCATATGCGGACAGGTCGGCGTCTTCCGACAATGGTGCGCTGCTACCGCAGCCGGGGAGGTCCGGGGCAAGCACCAGCGCGCCCGGCATCATGGCGCGCATCAACGGTTCAAGCGTCGCAGCGGAACCGGGTGCATCGTGCAGCAGCAGGATTCCCGGGGCTGCCGCGTCACCGATCTGGCGGACGAGTACTGGCTGGCCATCGACCTCGACGATCCGCTTGGCGACATGCACCGGATCGGGCGAGAAGGGCAGGGCGTCGGGCGGTGACGCGCCGCCGCCGAACGAGGCGAGGGCGGCGTTGACCGTATCGATGATTTCCTGTGCATCGGTGCCGAGGCCGACGCCTCGTTGCCCCGCCTTGAGCGGTGGCAGGCGGTCGATGTGCGAGGCCATGACATCGGCGCTGCTGGCATAGATCAGCGCCGGGAGTTCGAGCGCCGCGAGCGATTGCACGGCCTGGTCCGCGTAGCCGACCGCGGAGCGATAGGCAGGTCGGAAATGGCGCGCGCACTCGTAGTAGTCGATCACGTCCTGATGCAGCTTGGCCGCGGAGCCGCGCCCGACATTATAGAAATGCGACGGTTGGCGCCTCAGCCAGGGGAAATAGACGTCCGCGTCACGTACCCGCGTCCAGGCCCAGGTCAAATGCTCGCCATGCTCGCTCACCCGCAGCGGCGAAAAGTAAGCGTCGGTGAACCATTCTTCCTGCTCGGTCGCGGTGAACAGCGGTACGGCTTCGAGAGCGACGCCGGTGAAGCGGTCGGAATGGCGAACAGCCAGTTCGAGCGCGATGGCTGCGCCGGTATGGCTGCCGACCAGGCGGCACTCCTTGAGGTCCAGCATGGTGACCAGCTTGCCGATCGCACGGGTCAGGCCATCGACCGACATGTCTTCGGGCGACAGCGGATCGGACAGGCCAAAGCCCGGAGAGTCGGGTGCGATGCACGTATAGTGCCGGCCCCACTGCGCCATGGCCGCGTTCCAGAAGGTGGCATTGTATGGCGAGGGGTGAATGAGGAGCAGGGGCGGCCCTTCTCCTCCACGCAAGTAATGGACGTTTCGGCCATCGATCTGCACGAAATGGCGATCGATGCCGACGGATGGGCTGGGCTGGGTCGTCATATGTCCACTATCGCAGCAGAGAGTAGGGTGGGGTTCAGGCCCCCTTGGCGGCTCGCCCGCTGATGTCCTGGAACTCGGTCATCTGGTCGAATGGCACGAAGTGCGAGCCCTTTTCCGTCTGCATGCGCAGGACGCGGAAAATGCGACGCAAATATTCCGTATGCTTGGCTTTGCGTTCCTCGGCCAGTTTCTCGTCGGGGCGGAAGCTTTCCAACTCCGCGCGGTCGAGCAGCCCTTTGCTCTCGAGAATGCGCTCCAGAGTGTCGGCGCGGTCCTGGGCCACAGCCAGTTCGGAGGTGAGCGCCAGCACTATGGCTATGAATTCGTCGGATTCGGGATTGTCGAAGAAGTGCGGTCGTGCCGCCATGTTGGTGGATTTGATCTCGACCATGATGGTCTCCTGACAGGCATGATTGGCCGATGATCGCAAGTATCCGCGATCATCGGCCTTGTTTGGCGATTGACCGTTAGCCGGCAGCGAGGCCGTCAGTGCCGGGGGAGTTCTTCGGGCTTGAAAGCGCCGTACATCTCCCAGACGAAGTCCTCACCCCAATGGCCCGATCTGCTGGCCATGATGTTCGTCTTGCCCTCGGCCGCGGCCTGGAACACGGACTCCGGCGTGCCATAGAAGTCGGGCATCGCCACGGTGACGTGATTGGCTTCGGGGAACCCGGATTCGATCCAGGCCTTGCGCTTGTCGACCTGGCGCCAGCCGTCGATGAAGGGCTCGTTGTTGTACCAGCCGTCCCAGGCGGTGTAGAAGGCATCGTATCCGTCGATCGCTTCCTGCGACCAGGTTTCCATGTGCATCATCATGCCGCCCGGACGCAGCAGGCGGCTGCATTCGCGTACGATGTTGTGGAACGCTTCGGTCGAGGTTTCGTGGAACAGGATGCAGGACACGACCAGGTCGAAGCTGCCGTCCTCGAAGCTGGTCTGTTCCGCGTTCATCTGGTGAAAGTGCACCTTCTTGCCCATCGCCTCGGCACGGGCATGGGCGAAGCGCAGGCAGGGCGCGGCGACGTCGATGGCGTGCAACTCGGCATCGGGGAAGACGTCGGCGTAAGGCAGGGTGTTGTTGCCGATCGTGCAGCCCAGATCGAGGATGCGCTTCGGCTTGAAGTCGGGGAAGCGACGCTTGAGCATCTCTGCCTGGGTGCGGCCGTTGCCGTCGCTGTCGAGGCCGCCGGCGCCGCCGGCATAGATATACAGGCCGCGATCGAACAGCACGCCTGGCGAAACGTCGTCAGGCAGTCGCTCGCTATGATAGTTGCCGGGCATGCAATGGATGTCAGCCTCTGCCACATAGAACGGCACCTTGACGCTCGGGTCGAGGGTCAGCGAGCCTAGCGCGTCCGCCTTGGGCCTCGTTTTCTCGATGATCTCGGGCAGGTTGCGCTCGATGCTCGGGATAACCGAATCCCAGATCATCTCCTGGGTGGAGCGTACCAAGGACGAATAGAAGCGGACGTAGCGTTCCTTGAACATCATGTCGTGGATGTCCATGGCAGAATCACGGCTGTAGTTGCGGGCCGGGTCGGTATGCTGCCGGACCTTCTGGTCGTAGATCGTGCGCATGCCGCCGGCGATGTCGTTCAGCAGGAAACCGCGGAGATCCGCCGTGAAGGCCTGTCGGTTGTGTTCGTCAAGCGTGGTGTCGACCAGCGTCGAGTGAAATGTCTGTGCGTCCATAGCGAACTCCCAATGTCTCCGCGACCCACTCGGCATTGCCGTTTTGTCGCACCCACGAATTGCGATTGTCAAGTTTTGTGTATGCAAAACATAGTTTTGGCCTGAGGCGATCCAGTAACCCCACGGATGCCGGACCACCGGCTTTGTCGGCATGTTCGTCGCCGGAACCGTAGTGAGATAGAGCGGAAAATCGCGGTATTTTTGTTCGACGCTCGATCTGCGAGCGAAATGGTGAAAGCGCCCCATGCCCGCATCGCAAAGGTGTACAGTCGGGCCGATTTTGGTCTGGCGACAACACCAAAATGCATACATAAATTCAGGCCACTGCCGAGGTTATCGGTTGTTGGAGAATTTTCCGGAACGGGTGAGGGCGTTATGTCGGATACCGGCGCATGGGGATTTGCTGCGTGAACCCGCTTCTTCGATTCCAGCTTTCACTCATGATGTTCGCGCAGTCCTTCGTCTGGGGTGCCTGGTATGTGACGGCTCCGAATTTCCTCAGCACCATCGGCTTCACGCCGGCCGACTTTGGCTGGACGTATTCGGTGGGGCCGATCGCCGGTGTCATCTCACCGATCTTCGTCGGCATTCTGGCTGACAGGTTCGTGTCGGCTCAGAAGGTGCTGGGCGGCATCAATTTCTTCGGTGCGGCAGCAATGTTGCTGGCAACCGTGCTGATGAAAGGGGCCGCTCCATCGCCGCCACTCATCAATTTTGTCTTCTTCCTCTACATGCTTGCCTTCTACCCGACTTTCGCCCTGCTGGCGACGTTGACGATGCGGCACATGGAGAATCCGCAGAAGGACTTTCCCAGCATTCGCGTGTTCGGAACCATCGGTTGGATCGCTGCCGGCTTCGTGCTGACGTGGACCGGATGGGAGAAGACCATCGATATGTTCTACCTCACCATCGGCACCGGCCTGGTCATGGGCGCCTACTGCTTCTTCCTGCCCAAGACCCCTCCCATGGCGCAGGGCAAGATGACCTGGCGCCAGATGATCGGTGCCGAAGCATGGGTGCTGCTCCGGAACCGATCGTACCTGATCTTCATGGTCTGCTCCTGGCTCATCTGCATCCCGCTTGCCTTCTATCAGCAGATCGTCAGCCGGGTCGTCGAAATGGCGCAGATGCCGATCGGGCAGACGATGGCCTATGGGCAGGTTTCCGAAATTGTCTTCATGATCGTCATGCCGTTCTTTTTCGTGCGGCTGGGTGTCAAATGGATGCTGGCGGCCGGCATGATGGCGTGGCTGGTCCGCTACATTCTCTTCGCGCTGGGTGCACCGACGGGGATTTCCTGGATGATCCTGATCGGCATCATCCTGCATGGCGTGTGCCAGGACTTTTTCGTGGTAACCGGCCAGATCTATACCGACCAACTCGCTCCCAAGGAGATTCGCGCCCAGGCGCAGGGTATGCTGGTCATTCTTACCGTGGGCCTCGGCATGGCGATCGGTGCGCAGTTGGCCGGCAGGGTGGAGACCCGGTTCACTCCTGCGAAGTCGGTTGCGCTTGCCGATCTCGTGCAGGCCAAGGGACGCGAGATTGCCGTACTCGAGGCGCGCAGGAATGCTGCCGCTCCGAGCGGGAGGTCAGCCATCGATACCCGCATCGCGATCTTGGACGGAGAGCGTCAGGCAGCGCGGGAAGCCGAACTCGCGAGCAAGGACTGGCGCTTCATCTTCGGCATTCCCGCCGCGATGTCGGGCTTTGCGCTGCTGCTCTTCCTGCTGCTGTTCCGCGACGACCGGCTGATCTCGCGCAAGGATAAAAGCGCGTTGCTCAACGCGGCAAGCGCAGCTCATTGAGCGGGGGCGTCTGGCTTTCGAGGTCTTTCCGGACCTGACAGACGCGTCGGACATGCGCGGTCATGCCCCTCTCGGCGATCGTCGGCGCGTTCCATTGTCGAGGCCATCCGATCTTCCTGGTCGATAGCGGTTGACCTCGGCACGCCGCCTTGCCGTCGGCAATTTGCCAGCCGGAGACCGGACCCGCGTGCGCAGGCTTGCAAGCATACCTTGCAGCGGCGACCCGCCGCTGTCGCGGCTTCCTTTTTCCATCCCATTTCCCGAGACAAGGAACTGCAATGCATCGTGAATGCACTATATTCGATACGCTACCGGATGGCCGGACGGTCCGCCGATGGCGCCTGCGCAACGATGAGGGTGCGGAAGTCTGCCTGATCGACTTGGGCGCGGCAATCCAGCGCCTGGCAGTGCCCGATCGCAGCGGCATCGTTGCCGACGTGGTTCTGGGCTTCGACAGCGCGGCGCCGTATCTGGAAGCGCCCTATTTTGGTGCCGTCGTTGGCCGTTTTGCCAATCGCATCCGTAATGGGCGCTTCGAACTGGAGGGCAACGCCTATCAACTGGCCCTCAATGACGGCCCAAATAGCCTGCATGGGGGCGCACGCGGTTTCGACAAGCAAATGTGGGCGGGTGAATGGGTGGAGACAGGGGATGGGCCAGGCGTGAGGTTTTCGCTCGACAGCCCCGACGGCGACGAAGGCTATCCCGGTGCGGTTACGGTCAGCGTCACTTACGTCTGGACCGAAGATAGCCGCCTCATCGTCGACTATGCAGCCCGATCGACGCGTGCGACGCCGTTCAACATCACACAGCATAGTTACTTCAACCTCGCCGGGGTCGTCGGCAGCGAAGGCAGCGTACTGGACCATGAATTGACGATCCCAGCCAGTCGCTATCTGCCGATCGACGAGACGCTGATCCCGCTTGCCGCTGCCGCCCCCGTTCAGGACAGTGCTTTCGATTTCCGCACGGCAAAGGCGGTGGGCCGCGATCTCGGCTCCCAGCACGAACAACTGGCACTGGCTGGTGGCTTCGATCATAACTGGATCATCGACGGCTCGGGCTTCCGTCCCGTCGCCCGGCTCCATGATCCCGCGTCGGGACGGACGCTCGACATCCGCAGCGATCTGCCCGGTCTGCAGTTCTATTCGGGCAATTTCCTGGACGGCACGATCGCCGGCAAGGCCGGAGTGCATTACGGTCGCCGCTGCGCACTGGCGCTGGAAACTCAGTATTTTCCAGACTCTCCCAACCGGCCGGACTTTCCGGATTGCACGCTACGGCCCGGCGCGCTTTTCTCCAGTCGCACGATGTTCACATTCTCCTGCTGAAGAATAGCCGGGATGCAAAAAAGGGCGGTATCGCTTTTCCTTCCGGAAGAAGCGATACCGCCCTTTTTTGATCGCGCCGGCGGTTGCCGACGCGATCTTGTGGTCAGAAGGTCTGGCTGATCCGCACGCCGAACTCTCGCTTGTCTGGGAGGCCGAGGCGCAGTTCGTTGAGGGTCAGCGCGACGCCTGGCACGATCCCCGCGCTGGTGGAACGATATACGACGTCGTTGCCACGCACAGCCGAAACAATGGTGTCATCGTTCAGCAGGTTGTTGACATAAGCCTCGATACGGAAGCCGCGATCCTCGTTGGTCAGGCCGGCGCGCAAGTTGAAAGTGTCGCGCGCATCGAGCCATGCCACGTTGGTCGGATCGATGAAGATCCTACCGCGGTGCATGTAGTCGAGGCGGCTGAACATGCTCCAATCGCTGCTGATCGATCGATTGTAGGTCGGAGAAACCGTCCATGTCCACTGCGGAGACTGATCGAGCTGGTTACCGTCGACATTGCTGCTTCCGTTGATCTTCAGCCCATCCGGATAGACGTAGTCGATGATCTTGTTGTCAGCATATTGCAGCGTACCTTCGAGCGTGAAGTTGGAGGTCGCCGCGAAGCTGGCTTCCAGTTCCACGCCGCGCATGCGTACCTTGCCGCGGTTCACGGTCAGCACCGCACCGACGGTGGTATTGTTCGCGTTCACTGCATAGGCGCTACTCGTGACCTGGCCGTTGTTCCAGTTCATGTTGTAGAGCGCCAGAGTCGTGCGCAGGCGGCGGTCGAAGAACGCGCCCTTGAACCCGATCTCATAGTTGTCCAGCCGTTCCTGGCCGTAGTATTCCGAAGCATCTGGCGCGACGGTCTTGATCAGGGCCTGGTCGGATGCGGAAAGACCGGCGTAAGTGGCATTGTAGCCGCCCTGGCGGTAGCCGCGCGAGAATGTCGCGTAGACCATCCTGTCGTGATCGATCTTGTAGTCGAGCGAAACGCGTGGCGAGAAGCTCTTCCAGGTCCGCTGGAAATCGGTCAGCGATCGGTTGGCGGGAATCGGGTAGTTCTGTTCCGAACTGATCTCGTCCCATTGGTAGCGACCTTCGAGTGTGACGGTCAGGCCTTCGAACGGATCGATGTAGAGGCCGCCGAAGATCGCGGGGGTTTCGGTGCGCGAGTGCGCGTTGGCACTGCTGCCGCGGCCGAGCGGCGAGACGTTCATGACGAATTCGCCGGGGCGGTCCAGCTTGTAGTAGCTGGCGCCAACCGTGCCGCGCACCGGCTTGTCCTGCGGTGAAGACACGCGACCTTCGAAGAACCACTCGCTGTATTCGGACTGTTGCATCGAATCGAAGCTATAGTAGCTCGACTGCGCGGCATTCGTGCCCGTATAGTAGGGATTGGCGATGCCACTGACGTCGCGGCCGGTGAAGCTGTTCAGGCGTTGCTGCTTGGTGTGGCTGTAGGCACCGATGGCCGAGAACTGGAAGCCCGACATGTCATAGTCCGCGCGGAGCGAGGCGTGATGGATGTCCTGCTTGAAGCCGAAGTGGTCGAGATAGGAACTGTCGAACAGCAGGTCGGGGCGACCGGCGGCGTTGTTCACGAATTCTGCCCGGCGACGCGCATCCATGGTTGTGTCGAGCGAGATGTAGGATGACGGGAGCGACGATACGCTTGGCAGGCCGCCGCACCAGTAGTTGGCGCCGGTCCCGCCAAGCGAGCAATTAAGCACGGTGCCGGACCCACCGTTCTTGATCGAAGCTGTCGGCGGAGCGCCGTCGTCGTCGCGGGTATAGGCATAGAAGCCACGCAGGGTGAAGTCGGAGCTGGGCTTGAAAGTGAAAGCGAAGTTCGCGTTCAGCGTACTTTCTTCGCCCAGCCTGCCGCCGTTGTAGTTCCGGTACTGACCATCGGAGTGATACTTGCGGATGCTGGCGCGTGCGGTCAGGACGTCTCCGAAGATCGGCCCCTCGAGCGCGGCGCGCACGTCCATCTTGCCGTATGTGCCCAGGTCGGCCTCGACTTTGCCGCCCAGAGTGGAGGCGGGGTCCTTGGTGACGTAGTTCACCGCACCGGAATATGTGGAACGGCCGAAGTAGACGGCTTGTGGGCCCTTGAGCACCTCGACGCGGGCGATGTCGGTCAGGTCGGGCTGGCCACTGCCGGCGTAAGGTACGCCGTTGATGAAGACGCCGCCGCTGGCAACCGAAAGGCCGCGGAAGGTCAGGCGAGTCGAGCTGCGGTCGTTACGACCGGATGAGACCGACGAGTCGGTCTGGGCGAACAGGCCGGGCGTGAAAGCGGCCAGTTCACCGATCGACTTGACCCCGCGGTTCTCGATCGACTTGGCGTCAAACGCGCTGACGGCGATCGGCACGTCGAGGATGCTCTCTTCGCGGCGACGGGCCGTGACGACGATATCGCCACCCTCGGTCGCGACTTGGTCGGGGCTTGCCTGTGCCTGTGCGGTTGTTGTCGCAAA
This sequence comes from Novosphingobium sp. BL-52-GroH, assembly GCF_044813085.1. Lineage (NCBI taxonomy): Bacteria > Pseudomonadati > Pseudomonadota > Alphaproteobacteria > Sphingomonadales > Sphingomonadaceae > Novosphingobium > Novosphingobium sp. BL-52-GroH. The sequence goes on from NZ_CP171149.1 coordinate 1,224,031, forward strand.
AAGGCTGGTGAGCGAGCAACTCGTCGCCAGAAGTGCTTGGAAAACCCCCCGATTTCTGATCCGTGTCATACTTCCCTCATTTTCTTTGATCATGGCCCGGATGCCGTCCAGACCATAATATTTGCCAGGCCGCAGTGCCGGGGCACTTCGTTTGGACATCTAGTTAGAGGTTCATCGATAGAAGAAAGCTGCCATCTCTCGCACCGCGAGCGATGCGTGCGATCGTTTCCTGCATGGATGAAGGTCGACGATGGTGTCTCAGGGAGCCGGACCCGTCGTTCCTGGGATGGTCGCCAGCGTGGCGCCGCCGTGGCATGTCGTCCTGCAGAAAAGGGCGATTCCGAGGATTTCGGCAATGCAATCTGAGGCTTGGCGCGGCAGGCGGGAATGTCGAGTGGCGGCGCCTGCTGTTGCGATTTATGGCGTGACCGGAGTGGCGGTGGACGCGGGCATGGCCTCTGCGGCCACGAACGACACCGGCCTAGTTGCAACTGGCTTAAGAAGCGAACGGCCTGACCCTGTCAGCGCCGTGGCTCAGTACTGGAACGCAATCTCCTTGAGAATTCCTATGAGCGATTGTGAATGGGCAACCTTGTGAAAATTGCGGGGTTCCCGATCGCCGCCGTTCGGACCCCAACGAAATGTCCAAATGGATGATGTGCCTGCCGCCGTCGGCGGGGTTGGAAGACGCCGGCAGGCACGCGGCTCGGCGCGCCAGTGGGGGACGCGCCGGCCGACAGGCTTCAGGGCATCAGCACGCTGTCGACGACATGGATCACGCCGTTGGCCTGGTTGACGTCGGCGATCGTGATCTTCGCCTTGCCGCCCTTGGCATCCGCCACCCACCAGCTATCGCCTGGGCCCTTTGTGACGATCAGTTTTTCGCCCTGCACCGTGGTGAGCGTGGCCTCGCCCTTGTGCATGGCGGCGTTTTTGGCAAGCATCGCGGCGCTCATTTTGCCCGCGACAACGTGATAGGTGAGGATCGAGGTAAGCTGTGCCTTGTTCTCGGGCTTGACCAGTGTTTCGACCGTTCCTGCGGGGAGCTTGGCGAAGGCTTCGTTGGTCGGTGCGAAGACCGTGAACGGCCCCGGACCCGACAACGTCTCGACCAGTCCGGCAGCCTTTACGGCAGCGACCAGAGTGGTGTGATCCTTCGAATTCAACGCGTTCTCGACGATGGTCTTGGTCGGGTACATCTCCGCCCCGCCGACCATCGGGAAATGCTTCGTGGCGGCGACGGCACCGGTGGCGAGCAGCGCCGACGCAGCGACGGCGAGACCGATTTTCTTGAAGTTTGGCATCTTGGCTTCCTTCTCCAACGACCCCGAAACGCGGGGTTCGCCGGCAGCTACGGGGCCAGGTTGGCGGCGGATGCATCGCCGGCTCAGATCGCCGAAATTTTTCCTGCAGCGATCGGCGCGCTGCTTGGGGCACCATGTGGCGCTCCATCGCGGGGTTCGAGGGTGATCGCCAGGGTGGCCCCATCCTGCAGCAGGCCCCGATGGCCGGGGGAAACCGCGACTTTGCTGACGCCGGACGGCGCCACCAGGCCCAGCGAGCGAGGCACCCCGTCAGCCGGGATCACCCAGAGTTCGGGTGCCAGAACACTGCCGGGCAGGCGCATCGCACGGATACGCAGGACGCCGCCTGCCGGATCGTAGCTAGCCGCGAAAAGAGCCGGCGTACCTTCGGCGCCCAGTTGGGCCACGGCCATCCGTTCCGGTGCGCCCACGATCTCTACGGGCGCAGGTGCCGGCCGCAGGACAATGACGGTGGCCAGCGATGCCGCCAATGCGCCGCTGGCTATCGCGCCCAGCCGCCAGCGTCGGAGCCCGCGCTCGAATCGGCTATCGTCGCCCGGTCCCAGACGATGCTGGATCGCCGGCCAGAGCGCCGGGGAAGGCTGCTCCTGGAAGCCCGTGCCAAGAGGTGCAAGGCGCTGGTTCCATGCAGCAACGGCTGCGGCAAACGCCGGATCGGACAGGCGCAGCCGGTTGGCGCGCGCGCGATCCTTACCGTCGAGGATACCAAGCGCGAGTTCACCCGCCAGGACGTCGCGATCTTCCGGGCTCAGCGGATCAGTCATCGCCCAGGCACCCGCGCAACTGGATCAGACCACGTCGCACCCAGCTTTTGAGAGTGCCGAGCGGAACCGCCATCGTTTCGGCTAGCTGGCCATAGGTCAAGCCATCGAAGAAGGCTGCCCGAATGGCGCTGCGCGGGCGATCTTCCAGCATTTCGAGGCAGTCGAATATCCGAGCCCGCTGCTGTGCGCCGTCGATCAGTTCCGGCGCGAGCGGGCTGGTGTCGGCCACCGCGGCGGCGGCGCTCTCGGGAAGATGCACCGTTCCATTGGCGCGCCGCCAGTCGATCGCGGCGTTGCGCGCGATCGCGCACAGCCAGGTGATCGGGCTGGCCCGCTGCCCGTCGAACCTTCCGGCGCGGTCCCAGATTTTGATATAGACTTGCTGCAAGACATCCTCGGCGGCTTCGCGATCCTGACAGATACGCAGGCAAACGCCGAATAGCTTCGCGGATGTTGAATCGTAGACTTCGCGCAAGGCGGCCTGCTCGCCGGCCGCAACACGCGCGAGGGCGAACACCAGTCTCTGCCTGCCATCATTGATTGCGGGATCGGCCATCACCCCCAACCTATCCGAGTTTGCGCGACTTGCCAGCCTTTCCGACGGGGCATCGCATGGCGGCGACTGGCAAATTCCCTGTCTACGTCCCATATCGGGCCGGGAACGGAGATCAGCCATGACAGACTATCGCAAGACTGATGAAGCTATCGCCCGGCTCACGCCCGAGCAATTCCGTGTCACCCAGCAGAATGGCACTGAAAGGCCAGGAACAGGCGCCTACGAAAAGCACAAGGAGCCCGGCATCTACGTGGACATAGTTTCCGGTGAGCCCCTGTTCGCCAGCGCTGACAAGTACGAGTCCGGGTGCGGCTGGCCAAGCTTCACCAAGCCCATAGACGCCGGCAACGTCGCCGAACTGAGCGACGCCAGCCATGGCATGGTACGGGTCGAGGTGCGTTCGACCCACGGCGACAGCCACCTCGGCCATGTGTTCGAGGATGGTCCCCTCGATCGCGGCGGCCTGCGCTATTGCATCAATTCGGCGTCCCTGCGTTTCGTCCACCGCGACGATATGGAGGCGCAGGGTTACGGCGCCTATCTCGCCCAAGTGGAAGACGTAACGTAAACGCCGCGGTGATGGTGGTGGTGCCGATCCCGGGCGCTTGATCCGCTTGATCCGGCGAGGCTGCCGTTCACCAACCCAGCGAGATCTACATCACCGGTTTCCGGCAAGTGTATTCGCGGCGACGCAAATGGGCCATCGGCGTCGTCGCCGTGATAGGCTGCCCATCTTTGGAATCACCACCAGATGCGATAAAGTGTCAGCTGGAGTCGATGACGGGATAATCAGCACTCGATTGTGAGGGGAGAACGCAATGGCTGGCTTTGCACCGCAGCGCGAGGGCGTATTCTATCTGACCGAAGGCGGGCAAGAAACGGAAATCCAGTATCGTCACGGGCACGATCTGCCCGAGTTCGCCATGTATCCGCTGCTTGATAATGCCGCCGCGATGTCCGATTTGAAGACGATGTATTGCCGCGTGCTCGACGTCGCCGCCGAATATGGTTTCGTCGCGATGATCACCGGCCTCGACTATCGCGGCAGCCCCGACTGGGGCGAGAAACTAGGCTATTCCCGCGATGGCCTGACGGATGCTATCGAGCGATCGATCGCCTTTCTCCGCGACGTAGCCCGGCCATATCAGGAGCAGGGCGCGAAAGTACTCATCGGCGGGCAGGTCGGCCCGAGAGGTGACGCCTATGAACTCAACCGGACAATCACTGCAGACGAGGCGGAAGACTATCATGGCTTCCAGCTTGAGGTGCACAAACGTGTGAACGTCGATTTCGCTTGGGCGGCGACATTCAACAATATCCCCGAGGCGGTCGGCGTTGCGCGGGCTGCTGCGCGGATCGGCCTGCCGCTCACAATCTCCTTCACGCTCGACAGCAATCATCGGCTGAAATCCGGCCCCAGCCTGCGGGAGGCCATCGAAGCGGTGGATGCCCAAACCGGCGACAACAGGCCGGACTTCTACGGCATCAACTGTTCGCATCCGATCGAGTTCGAGCCCGCGTTAGAGACGGGAGCCTGGATCGAGCGCATCCGAAGCGTACGGCCGAATGCGAGCGCGAAAGACAAGATCGATCTTTGCAAAATCGGACATATCGAAGATGGCGATCCCATCGACCTGGGCCAGCGCATCGGCGCCCTGGCGCAACGCTATCCCCATATCGACGTCTTTGGCGGGTGTTGCGGCACGTGGGCGCCGCATCTTGAGGAGATCGCCAGACAAGTGTGCAAATTGTCGCGATAGGAACCATCCGAACCGATTGGATCTTTCGGGACAACGCCAAGGACATTGAATCGCGTCTTCGGGCGCTGCAGCAAGGATCTACGTCCGAGAAAGGCAGCCAGGAATCCCCTGCAGTCAGGCGGCATCCCTCGGGTTGATCGTGGCGGAAAGGGTTAGGATCGTGCGCGCGTGCCGCCGCGCCACGGCTTCGCGATCCGTGCCGTACCCCCCGCCTAGCGTGCTCGCCAATGGAATGCCGCGCCGCTGCGCCTCGGTCGCCACAAAGCGATCGCGGTCCGCAAGGCCTTCGTCGGTCAGGGAGAGCCGGCCAAGCTTGTCGTCCGCATGGGCATCGACGCCTGCCTGCAGAAGGATCAGTTCCGGCACGAAATGATCCAGGACCATCGGCAGCGATCCCGCCAGAGCTTCCAGATAGCCGGCATCGCCCGTTGCATCGGGTAGCCCGACATCGAGTGACGAGCGCGCCTTGCGGGTAGGGAAGTTCTTCTCCGCATGAATGGAAAGCGTGAAAATGTCGCTGTGTCCCGCGGTCAGGGCCGCAGTGCCATCGCCTTGATGCACGTCGAGATCGAGGATCAGGATGCGCGAGACGTCACCTTCCTCGATCAACCTGTTGGCGGCGAGCGCCAGGTCATTGAACACGCAATAGCCCGCGCCGGTGTCGGCCAGTGCGTGGTGGCTGCCGCCTGCGGAATTTGCAGCATATCCATGCTGCAGCGCCAGCTTCGCCGCGAGCCATGTTCCACCGGGGGAGAGCTGCGATCGCCGGGAGATTGGCTCGTCGATCGCAAAGCCGATCCGGCGCTGCTTGGCTGCCGGCACCGAGCAACTGATGATTTCGTCGACGTAGGCTGGGTCGTGCACGGCCTCGAGCCATTCCCGCGGCATGACTTCCGGCACATGGACCGTCATTGGTACGCCGCTTTCGCCCAGGACCCGCATGACCAGCGCGTACTTGTGATGCGGGAAAGTGCCCGTGCGCTCGGTTTCGACCACATAACCGGGATGATGGACGACATGCAGCATGACTTGGCAGGTATAACGTCAGGACGCACGGGTCGAGAGACATTGCTAAGCGCAGGACCCGGCGATTTCAGCCGCAGCCGGCCAGCCTAGAAACGCGGGGCGCCCGGCCATTCGTGACCGTATTTGCGCTTTCGAAGCGGACCTACCGCTTCACCAGTATCTGAGCGGACGGTGCCACGATGTCGTCCGACCAAGTCTATATCGCCGGTGGTGGGAGCGCACGATTTCCGTCCGCTTAATCGCCGTTGGCATCGACCATGAATACAGTGGGTTTGCCGCGCGATGCCGGATCCCATCCTGCCGACAATGCTGCCCGCACGCCTCGCGAAGCAATCGCATCGTTGATATGCAAGCGGCCTTTCGGTAATCCTTTCAACAGGCGCTTCGGCGTTGGAAATTCCAGCACTGCCTCACGTGGCATGTCTTTCTGACGCAGGGAAATCGTCATGCCCTTCCAGCCATCGGAAGAGGACAATTGGGGTTCGCTGAGGAGTTCCCAGTCATATTTGAACCCATCGATTTCGACGGTGCCGCCACGGCCGTGTGTATGAAGCATGACATGCCTTTAGCATGCCAGCGGCCGCACTCCACCCGTTACTGGCGCTCGTCGCCCGATACTCGTCCGGTCCCTTGAAGGCGCGCGGGGAACGTAGCCTGATTGCATGCAGGCGGCGACCGTAACGCCCGGCAAGACCGTTCCTCCGCAGCGGCCTTGTCCTATTCGTCCTGCGCCTCATAAGCATGATCGTCTGGAGGACGGCCGCGCAGCGTGAGGCGTGTTTCAAGAACCAGCGTAACTGATTTGTTTGCAACCTGAAGCGCGACAATCCTGCTCTGTGAAGAGGGTGGGGGGTAGGTTTACCTTAGTCGCCCAACCAATCCGCTATAATCTCGCCCTTATGCCCTTCGGGCGCTAACGCCGCCCGCAACGCTTCCAACAGTGGCGGCAGTGTTTGCGTGAATGCGTAAGGCGGATTGACGATATATAGGCCCGCACCGTTATAAATGCCGGGTTGCTCGCTATTGTATAGCCAATGCTCCACCCCCAACAATTTCGGGATGCCGAGCTTACGTAACTGCACTTTCCATCGCCAATGCGTGGCGCGGTCTTTCAGCGGATACCAGATCACGGTCACGCCATGCGCCCATTTGCGGTAAGCGGCGCCCAAGGTGGCGGTGATGCGCGCGCGTTCGTCCGGCTGCTCGTACGGCGGGTCGACCACCACCACGCCGCGCGCGGTGCGGGGCGGCACCATAGCCAGCCAAAGTTCGTAGGCATCGCGTTCATGCACGGCCGCGCTGGTGCCCCGCATCACGCCGCGCAGGGTGCATGCGTCTTCCGGGTGCTTTTCGTTGAGGATCAGGAAATCCTGAGGGCGCAAAAGCTGCGCAAGAAACTGTGGCGAGCCGGGGTAAAGGTGCCGTTCGCCACCCACATTCACCGCCTGCACGGCGGCGCGGTAGTCGTTCAGCAACGGGTTCGGGTCGGCCAGGGCCTGCAGCACGCCTCGGGTGGCCTCGCCGGTGCGTTGCGCTTCGTCGCCGCCCAGGTCGTACAGCCCGCAGCCGGCATGGGTATCGATCAGCGTCAGCGCGCCCTGCTTGAGCTGCAAGGCCCGCACCAAGGCGATCAGGAGGCTGTGCTTGACGACATCGGCGCTGTTGCCAGCATGGAAGGAATGGCGATAATTCATTGTGTTTCAAAATTCTGACGATCCGCCTTTACACGAGCTGCTGGCCCTTTTGCAAAGCGAAGTTATGGCCGCGCCGGTGTTGCAGGCCGCGGAAGCCGAACGTGAGGCGATTGAAACAACCAAACCGGTGCTCGCATCGGGTCGGGCCGAGATCTTCAACGCGATTGGGCGCGAGGCCGCAATCCTGCGTTAGCGACCGTCGCCGGCCGACTTTCCGTCTCCACGTTCAGTCCGTCTGCTGTTCCATGATGAGCGCCGGGGTTGGGTTCGGGCATCTGCGAGGAGCCAGCCGACCTTGCATCCCGGTCGGCTTTCGGGGACGAGGTGCGTTGTCTTCGATAGAGTGTCGAAGCGGCTTGCCGTCGCGCGATGACGTTGTTCCAGAGTCCGGCACGTCGACATAGGCGGAAATCAATCGATCGATCGTACCGTTTTCTCCGCAATCTGGCGGTCAGCGACGAGCGACGCATCGATGAGATTGCGTCCGGTCTGGGCAGCGGCTTCGGCAGTCATTGTGACCGCCACGCCGTTGGGCCCGTCGAGCACAACCAGGCCGTCCTCGGCTGTGGCTATCCCGGCATCGGAGCGGGGTTGGGGTGGGTTGGGCGATGATGGTGTGGTCATGAAGCGGCTCTTTCGGTTGGAGGAGGAAGAGACTGCGTATCGTCGATGTAGAGATAGGCAGGGTCGAACTGCCCCCGCGCGGCCAAGAGCTCTGGAGCGGGTATCTCGACCAGCGAGGAGCGAAACACACACAAGCCCTCCTCGCGCAACTGGCGCAGGACCCGGTTGACGTGGATATTGGTAAGGCCGCAGATCTCGGCCAGGTCGGTTTGGGTAAGACCCAGCGCGAACCGGTTCCCGTCACTGAGACCTGCGGATCTGAGCCGGGCGTTCGTCTCGCAGAGAAAATGCGCCACGCGCCCCATCGCGTCCAGCCTGCCGAGGCGAAATAGCCAGGCCCGGTGAATCGACGCGTCGATGAGCGTGGAAAACCACAGCTTTCGCCCTAGCTGCGGGCGGTCGGCGATAATGGTGTCCAGCGCGGAGTGCGGAACTATCGCAACGGTTGCCGCAGTCATCGTCGCCACGTCATGGTCGAGGACTTTCAAGGGATAGGCGTGGAGATCGACGAAATCGCCCGGCACGTGGATCGCCACCAGTTGCCTCAGGCCTTTTCGATCGTCGATGTAGCGGGACAGGATGCCCTCGATCAGCAACGTGCTGTGATCCAATTCCATACCCGCGCGAACGACGATCTTGCGTGCATCGATCGTTTGCACTTCCGAGATCGAGGCTTCCAGCGTGGCACGCTCATCGAGCGAGAGGCTGACACCTCGTTTGTATCTGAGAAAGCGGTCAGTAAACACGCAATTGTCCCTTGCTGGTTTCGGAGATCGGGCTTCGATCTCAGTCTAACCCCTCACGCAAGCGCGCGTTTCAACAGCGGCGGACGGAAACGTGCTGATGCAGGTTAATATCCAGGCATCTCGCGCAACTGAACGAGCCCGGCCTTTGTTACCGTCACACGAGTTCCCCGATGCCGCCATTCGTGTGCCGCCGACAAGACGGCCCGACGCTGCCGCATGACTTTTGACCGGAAGGAAAGCCACATGGCCAAGACGCCAACCAATCCGCGCGAGAAATCATCCAACAAGCCGAAGCCACCAGTCTTGGCCAATCCAGACGTGGGTGGACAATCTCCACAGAAGGCCCCCCCCGTGCCGGCCGACGCCGACATCTCCTTCACCTATCGCGATCCCCAGGCGGCGGGCGGTGAAACGCACCAGGTGGCCGGTGGCGACGTCGCGACTCTGACCACGCAGCAGGGCATTCCCGTCGCGGACGACCAAAACAGCCTCAAGCAGGGTTCACGAGGCCCGACGCTGCTGGAAGATTTCCATTTTCGCGAGAAGATGTTCCACTTCGATCACGAACGCATTCCCGAGCGCGTCGTCCATGCGCGCGGCTATGGCGCGCACGGCTTCTTCGAGCTGACCGACAGCCTGTCCGACGTCAGCCGCGCCGACGTGTTCCAGCGTGTCGGCGAACGCACCCCCGCCTTTGTGCGGTTCTCGACCGTGGCGGGCTCCAAGGGGTCCGTCGATCTGGCCCGCGACGTCCGCGGCTTTGCAGTTAAGCTCTATACCCAGCAGGGCAATTGGGACCTGGTCGGCAATAACATCCCGGTGTTCTTCATCCAGGATGCTATGAAGTTCCCCGACCTGATCCACGCGGCCAAGCCCGAGCCCGACCGTGCTTTCCCCCAGGCGCAGACAGCCCACGACAATTTCTGGGACTTCATCAGCCTGACGCCCGAGAGCTTCCACATGGTCATGTGGACGATGTCCGACCGCGCCATACCGCGCTCGTTCCGAACGATGGAAGGCTTCGGCGTCCATACGTTCCGGCTGGTGGACGCGAAGGGCAAGTCCACTTTCGTCAAGTTCCATTGGAAGCCTAAGCAAGGCCTGCAGTCGGTCGTCTGGAACGAGGCGGTCAAGATCAACGGCGCCGATCCCGACTTCCATCGCCGCGACTTGTGGGACGCTATCAATTCGGGCGATTTCCCCGAGTGGGAGCTCGGCGTCCAGCTGTTCGACGATGCCTTCGCCGACAGCTTTGACTTCGACGTGCTCGACGCGACCAAGCTGATCCCCGAGGAGCTGGTGCCTATCCGTGTGGTGGGTCGCCTGGTCCTCGATCGCGTTGTCGACAACTTCTTCGCCGAGACCGAGCAGGTCGCCTTCTGCACCCAGAATGTGCCGCCCGGCATCGATTTTTCGAATGATCCGCTGCTGCAGGGGCGCAATTTCTCGTACCTGGACACCCAGATCAAGCGCCTGGGCGGTCCCAACTTCACGCATATCCCGATCAATGCGCCCAAGTGTCCCATGGCCCACTTCCAGCAGGACGGGCACATGGCGATGCAGAACCCCAAAGGCCGGGTGAACTACGAGCCCAACAGCTGGGGCGCTACTCAAGGAGGCCCGCGCGAGGACCCCGTACGCGGCTTCACCAGCTTCGCCGAGCAAGCCGACGGCCCCAAGCAGCGGGTCCGGTCGGAGAGCTTCGCCGACCATTACAGCCAGGCGCGGCAGTTCTTCGTCAGCCAGACGGCGATCGAGCAGAAGCATATCGGCGATGCGCTGGTGTTTGAGTTGTCGAAGGTCGAACGTCCCGACATCCGCTCGCGCACTGTTTCCCACCTGGTCAACATCGACGAGGGTCTTGCCGCAACCGTTGCGAATGGTTTGGGCATCGTCGTTCCTGATGCCGCCGTTGCTGCGTCGGCCCCGATCACCGACCTGCCGGCTTCGGACAAGCTGAGCATCGTCAAGAACGGCCCGGCCGATTTCAAGGGCCGCAAGCTGGGTATCGTGCTGACCGACGGCGCTGACGCCGCGATCTTCAAGGCGCTGCTCAAGGCCGTCGATGGCGAAGGCGCCGTTTACGAGGTGATCGCACCCAAGATCGCTGGTGTCACCCTCTCGGACGGCACTACCGTCGCCGCCAGGCAGAAGATCGACGGAGGCCCGTCCGTCCTGTTCGATGCCGTCGCCATCCTCGCTTCGGAGGAAGGGGCCGCGCTGCTGGCGTTGGACGCCGCGGCGAAGGATTTCGTTACCGATGCCTTCGCGCATTGCAAGTTCATCGGCTTCACTGCCGAGGCACACGCGTTGTTCGTCAAGGCCGGCATCGCCGACGATCTCGATGAAGCCTGCCTACCGTTGGCGAGCGCCAAGGACGCGGGGCCTTTCCTCGAAGCTTGCCGTGCCTTGCGGCACTGGCCGCGCGAACTGGAGGTCGATCTGGATGCACGGCCCGCAGCCTGATCGGCCGATGTTTGCCGCGCGGCATCCCGAGGGCGGCCTTGCGAGGTCGCCCGCCCGGCACGTCGATCCGTCGAAGGAGCGGCACTTGCGCATCGGCATCATTGCCCATCTCAAGCATCCCATCGCCGAGCCCTTCGCGGGCGGATTGGAAATGCACACCCATCTCCTGGCCCGCGCCTTGCGCAATCGCGGTCATGCGGTGACGGTGTTCGCTTCGTCCGGCTCCGAACGCAGCCTGGGAGTTGAGCCTATCTGCTCGGAAACTGCGCTCGACAATGTCGGGACGGCCGAAGCCACCGATGTCGCCTTCTTCCGCGAGCATCATGCCTACCTCAGCCTGATGAACGACTTGCGGCACGGCGACTTCGACGTGATCCACAACAACTCGCTACATTACCTGCCGGTGACGCTGGCGGATTCGCTGCCGATGCCCATGGTCACCACCTTGCATACGCCCCCGTTCTGCTGGCTGGAGAGCGGCATCCGGCTGTGCTCGGCGGAGAACAACGCATTCGTCGCCGTCTCGCGATCGGTGGCCGCGCTGTGGGCACACGTCGCGAGGGCCGAGGAGGTTATCCTCAACGGCATCGACCTCGATAAGTTCGCTTTTCATCCTCGCCCCGATCCAGGGGGCTACCTCGTCTGGTATGGGCGCATCGTGCCCGAAAAGGGGCTGCATTTCGCGATCGAAGCAGCGCACCGCATCGGCCTGCCGCTGCGCATCGCCGGGCCGATTCTCGACCAGGACTACTACCGATCGCTGATCGAGCCGGGGCTGGGTACGAAGGCCGTTCATGTCGGACATCTGGCACATAGCGAACTGGCGCGACTGGTAGGCGGGGCGCGGGCGTCCCTGTGCACCCCTCTATGGGACGAGCCTTATGGCCTGGTCGTTGCCGAGGCGCTGGCCTGCGGCGTGCCCGTCGCAGCGTTTGCACGCGGGGCAATCCCGGAAATTCTCGACGCCTCGTGCGGTGTGCTCGCGACGCCCGACGATGTCGCGTCGCTGGCTGCCGCCGGGCTCGCCGCGCTTGATCTCGATCGGCGCGCATGCCGCACGCGAGCGGAACTCGCCTGCGATGCCGTGCGAATGGTCGATGGCTACGAGGCGCTCTATCGCCGCCGAATAGCAATGGTGCGCAACGATACGCGCGCGCCCGTAAAGATCGACGCTGCCTACGCTGCCGCCCCGCCGCCCTGCGCCCAGCAGCATGTCTGAAGGGGGCACAATGGACCTGTGCGTCTGTATTCCGGCTCGCAACGAGGCGGCGCGACTTGCTACCCTGCTCGACGCTCTGGCGACGCAGACCTGGTCCGCGCCCGTCGTCGTGGCCATTGCGGTCAACAACACCGGCGATGACAGTCTCGCCGTCATCGAGGCCGCAGGCAGGCGCTATGCCGGGCGACTGATGTTGCATGCCCGCGAGGTGACGTTTGCCCCCGCACAGGCCCATGCAGGCTCCGCTCGGCGTCTGGCGATGGATAGCGGGCTGGCTTTGCTGTCCGCGGCGGATCACGGTGTTCTCGTCAGTACCGATGCCGATACCCGGCCCCCGTCTGACTGGCTTGCCAACATCGCGCGGGCTATGTCACAGGGCGTGGACATCGTCGGCGGACGGATCGAGATCGAGGAATCCGAGCCGCTACCCGATGGCGTTGTGCAACTGAAGGCGGCCTGGGACCGCTATTGGCAGGACGTACGCGCCATCGAAGATGCGCTTGATCCGCTGCCGTGGGACCCGGCGCCGCGTCATGGCGATCACACCGGCGCCTCGCTCGCGATCACGACAGCGCTGTATCGTGCCTGCGGCGGCGTACCGCTGCTGCGTACCGGAGAAGACCGCGCGCTGGTGAACGCTGCGTTGGCGCTCGGTGGACGGCTTGCCCATCCGGTGGATCTGTTCACAAGGGTCTCGCCGCGCCGTGACGGGCGGGCGGAAGGCGGCATGGCGCTGGCCATGCAGGAGCTGTTTGAGTTGGCCGCTCGCGGCGAAAGGCCGCGGGCGCCTGGCTTCGAACATTGGCGCGAACGTGCGGCGTGGCGGCGCAGTCTGCGCACCCGGCCCGATGGCCAGGCGTTGATCGCTCGCGAGGAACCGCTGCTTGCCCCCATGCCGTACGACATGGAACTGGACGTCGCGCTGCCGGACTTCGCATCGTGAGACGGCGCCCGATCGGCTATTACGTTCATCACCACGGCGCCGGCCACCGCGCCCGCGCCGATGCCATCGCCCGCGCCTGCGAATGGCCAGTGGTGATGCTCGGCACCAATCTCGGCGAGGCGGGCATCGACCTTCCCGACGACCGGCCGCTATCCGGCGGCTTCGACGGCGTTGATGCCGCCTGCTTTCGACCCGATGCACTCCATTACGCGCCGCTCGACCATGACGGGGTGCGAGAACGCGTGGCGCGCATCGGCGGCTGGATCGCCGTCGCAAGGCCGGCGCTGATGGTCGTCGATGTCTCGGTCGAAGTGGCGATGCTGGCGCGCCTGGCCTCGGTTCCCACAATATGCGTTCGGCTGAACGGCAAGCGCGACGATCCCGCCCATCTCGATGCTTGGCGAGGCGCGTCGGCACTGTTCGCCCCTTTTCACTGCAGGCTCGAAGCGCCTTCGACACTGGCATGGGTACGCGGCAAGACCACGTATTTGCCGGGTATCACCGCCGACACCGTTACTGCCATTCCGGTCGCTCGTCGGATACTGGTTGTGTTCGGACGTGGGGGGCAGCCCGGCGACGGGACGCTGCTGGCCAGCGCCGCAAGGGCATGTCCGCAATGGCAATGGCGTGTGATCGGCCCTGCCATCGCCCCCGCCGATATCCCTCCCAACCTCGTCTTCGCAGGCTGGGTCGATGCGCCCGAGCGTGAGATTGCCCAGGCCGCGCTCGTCGTCGGTGCGGCGGGCGACGGGCTGGTCGGCGCGGTCATGGCCGCAGACCGACCCTTCGTGTGTATTCCCGAGGAGCGCCCGTTCGATGAGCAGCAAACTACCGCGCGGAGTCTCCAGGCGCTCGATGCAGCGATCGTCCTGCCTGCGTGGCCGAATGGCGAGGCATGGCCGGCGGTGATCGCGGCCGCGCTGTCGTTGCGCAGCGCCCCCCGCCGTGAACTGCATGATGCACAAGGCGCGCGAAAGGCGGCGGCATGGTTGTCCGCGCATGCCGAAGCCGCCACGTCCCGAAAGGAGCAGGCCGCTTGATGCCGTTCAGCCGTGCCCAGGCCGACATCGACGGTCCAGTTGCCCGCGCCGCTGCGATCGCCGCACGCCTGGCCGCGTTCGGCGCGCGGTACGATGCCGCGCCGGTTTTTCCAGTCGAAAGCATGCGCTGCCTCGCCGCCGCCGGCCTGCATCGTGACTTTGCGCCACCGGCCAGCGGGGGCGGGAGTTTCGCGGACGTGACGACCCGCCACTTCGCTTTGCTGGACGTGCTTCGTATCATCGGCCGCGCGGACCTCAGCATCGGGCGGCTCTACGAAGGTCATGTCAACGCGATGGCGCTGTTCGACTGGTACGGCTCGCCCGAGCAACAGGCGTGGCTTGGCCGCGAATTGCAAGCGGGCTCGTTCTACGGCGTATGGGCGACCGAACCGCAACCTGGTTTGCGAATCGAACCCGGCGACAACGGCGCCAGGATGCTGGTTGGCGGCAAGTCCTTCGCAAGCGGGGCAGGAGGCCTCGCCCACGCTATCGTGACCGCGCAGATGGCCGGCCGCGACCGGCAACTCGTGATCGTCGCCGCCGACGATGCTTCCCGCGCCGACGTTTCGCAATGGCGCGTGCGCGGAATGAGGGCGACCACCAGCGGGTTCTACGACCTTACGGGCATTCGCGTTGACCCCGCGACCCTGCTCGGTCTGCCCGGCGACTACGACCGCGATCCCCGGTTTACCACCGGCGCGTGGCGCTTCACCGCCGTGCAACTGGGCGGCATCGAGGCATTGCTCAGCGAAACCCGCCTTGCCATGTCCGAGGCGGCACTGGGCGAACCGCTGCAGCGAGCCAAGTTCGCCGATTGCGTGGCAGCGACGCGTACGGCCTACATGTGGGTGCGCGAGTGCGCTTTGCGCGCGGCGCGCGACGACGCCGATGGCCCCGCTTTTGCGCAACTCACCCGCGGCATCGTCGAGCGCGCCGGCCTAGATGTCATGGAACTGGCGGCAAGGATCGTCGGCACCCGCAGCGCCATGGACGGTCAGCGCATCGACAAGATTATCCGCGATCTCTCACTCTATCTTCGGCAGGCAGGCCCCGACCATGCCCGCGACGAGGCGGCGAAGGTTTGGCTGGATCACGATGCCTGGGGCGATGAGGACGCCTTGTGGTGATTTCCTCGTTATCCGACAGGCCCTGGCGGCGCTTGAGTTGGCTGGTGCTCGCCCCCCATGCGGACGATGAGACGCTGGGAGCGGGCGCGCTGATCGCCCATGCCTCAGCGGCGGGGCAACTCGCCGGCCTAGTCTATCTGACCGACGGTTCGGGCTCGCATGACCTGCCGGCA
Organism: Novosphingobium sp. BL-52-GroH; assembly: GCF_044813085.1. Lineage (NCBI taxonomy): Bacteria > Pseudomonadati > Pseudomonadota > Alphaproteobacteria > Sphingomonadales > Sphingomonadaceae > Novosphingobium > Novosphingobium sp. BL-52-GroH. The sequence goes on from NZ_CP171149.1 coordinate 1,239,494, forward strand.
GGTGGCGCTGGGCGACTGATCGCGGCGAGACGGCGCGAAGCGGCGACCGCCTTGTTCAGGCTGACGGGAAGCCGCCGTAATCCGCCGCTGCATCTGGGATGGAAGGACGCTGCTCCGGCAGCCGCTGAAAGCCCGGCGTTCGCGCGAACTGTCGGGAGAGTTGCAGCGCTTTGCCGGCGCCTTCAGGTGGATGCGATCGCCGTCACGGCTCTGGATGAACCACATTGCGATCATGCCGCAGCGGCGCAAATCGCTTATGCCGTGCAGGGACGGGCGACGCGCCGGCTGACGGTTGCCGAGTACTATGTGTGGGGAGCGGTTCCGGCAGCGCGCCGATATCGTGCTGTTCGCACGCGCCCGATGCCGGTGGGTAGACGCCGTCATGCCCTGCGCGCCCATCGCAGCCAGTTGACCCAATCCCATGGCCCCGGCTTCCGGCTCCCCAAGGACAAGCAGCGCATGCCTGCGTCCGACATCCTGTTCATCGAAAGAAAGTCATGACCCGCCATGAAACCAGCCTCGGTCCGGCGTATTTCGAGACGATGTTCCAGGGCACCGACGACCCGTGGAATCTGGAAAGCAGCCCCTACGAGCAAGCGAAATACGCCCACACGATCGAGGCGCTGGGGGGACGGCGCTATTCGAGCGCCTTCGAGATCGGCTGTGCGAAAGGGGTGCTGACGCACAGGTTGGCGCCATTGTGCGACAGGCTTCTGGCGATCGACGTCAGCGCGACTGCGCTCCGGGCGGCGCGGGCGCGATGTTCCATGTTCGAAAAGATCGCGTTCGCCAACATGATCTTTCCCTCGCAAGCGCCCGAAGGTGCGTTCGACCTCGTTGTTCTGTCGGAAGTGGCGTATTACTGGGACGATGGCGACATCCGGCGGGCCGGTGCCTGGCTGCGCACTCATCTTGCGGAGGGGGGCGATGTGATCCTCGTCCACTGGACCGGCGACACCGACTATCCGCAAAGCGGTGATGGCGCGGTGGAGACATTGCGGGCTGCCCTCGGCGACGGGATGGAGATCGTCTCGGCAGAACGGCATCCCGAATACCGCCTCGATCTTTGGCGCCGCTTGCTGTGAGCCTGAGCGTGCTCACGATCGTCAAGGATCGCCCCGGGCATTTGGCGCAACTGCTCGAAGGGTTGCGGCGCAGCGACGTGATGCCGAGCGAATTCATCGCCGTGGACATGGGAAGCGATCCGCCGATAAACCTCGCCGAGGTGCCGTTTCCCGCTCGTATCGTACGCCTCGATGGGGGAGGGTTGCCGCTGGCGGCCGCTCGCAATCTGGCAGCAAGTAGCGCCGCTGGAGACTTGCTGCTGTTCCTCGATGTCGACTGTATTCCCATGCGCGGCCTCATCGGGGCGATGATACAGGTGTTGGAGGATCAAGCTGCGTTGGTTTGCGCACAAGTGCGCTATCTCGGCTCCGATGACGCCCGTGGGGCTTGGCAGGAAGCTGATCTGCTAGCGCGATCAACGGGTCATCCCGCTCGCCGGTTCCCCGCCAGCGGAGCCCGGCGGGTCGAGGATGCGGGGCTGTTCTGGTCGCTGACCTTCGGAATATCGCGTGACGTCTTCTTTGATCTCGGCGGGTTCGACGAAGCGTTCACCGGCTACGGCGCGGAAGACACCGATTTTGGATTCCGGGCCCGTGAGGCGAAACTGCCGTTGTTGTTCATGGGCGGGCCGGGTGCATTCCACCAGCATCACGATACGTTCGATCCGCCGCTGCAGCACTTTGTAGATATTCTGCGAAACGCGGAGGCGTTTCGGGCGAAATGGGGCAAATGGCCGATGGGGGGCTGGTTGGCGGCATTCGAAGCAGCAGGGCTGATCCGATGGACCGATGAACAGCTCGATGTCGTGCGATATCCCACGTCGCGCGAGATAGCACTGGCCCTCACATCCAGAGCATTTTGAGAAATCTTGCCCTCATGGAACAATTACCCCCGCCGAAGCGGGGGTAATTCGTTTTACTTCGCGCCGGTGCCGGGCTCGGTGGTCTTTGGCGGCTTTCCGTCCTCGATACGGCCTTCGTTGCGAAGGGCGCGGCCCTCGTCGGCCTTCTTCTGGCTTTCGGGCGACTTGCCGTGCTCGTTCAACTCTTCCTTGATGAAACCGGCGGCTTCCTTGGCTTTGCCTTCGATGCTCATGATCGTCTCCTTTTGACGTCCGCCAATGCGGATCGTGACATCGGGTAAAGCGAACGAAGGGCCTGCGCAGTTCCGCTCACTAATGACCAAAACGCGAATTATGACTGCTGCAATTGGATTGAACATGCTCGATGAACATGAAAGGTAATAAGTTGACGCTGCGCGTCCCGGCTTGTGTCTTTGCAAATGCGAGGCTGCCGGTCCAACTGCATGACAGTGCAGGCATATCGATGCGTCATCGATCCACGAGCGGCATGGACAAATGCGCGGGCGAATTACACTGGTTCTGGTCTGAGAGCCCGTTCGAACATGCGCGGGAGCGTGCATTTTGAGGCGGCACTGGCCTGCTCCCCCACCCGACCACCCACAGGATAATACCGATGGGTGGCCGGGTGGGGGAGCGGGCCGGTGCCGCAGAATGGGCGGTGCCCATTCTCAAACGGTGAGACGCCGCTCTTCGATGTGGGGATGCAGGTCCTCGCGGCCGTATCCACGGGGCCCGCACCCGATTGAGCCTCAGGCGGGAAGGGGTTCCAGCCGCCCCGCATTCAGCGTCGCCATTCCCGCCTCGACTGCGCGCACGAAGCGGGCGTCTTCGCCCAGTTCCCCGAAGATTTCGCGCATCGCCAGTATCCGTCGCCAGTCGCCGGCGCGCTCCAGCAGAGGGGCGGCGAGGGGGTCGGTGATCGCGTGGCCTTCGCGGGTGGCCCGCTGGAGGAAGCGCAGCCAGGCTGCGATCGGCAATGCCAGCCGCTCGACCGGTCGACCCGCCGCCAGTGCCTCGCGCGTCGTGTCGAGGAGGCGGTAAGGCAACTTCTGCGAGCCGTCCCAGGCGATCTGCGAAAGGAGGTGCCGGATCGCCGGATTGGCGAACCGTGCCAGCACGTCGGTGATATAGGCCGACAGGTCCAGGCCTGGTGGCGCGGTGATCGACGGTGCGATGTCCTCGCGCATGAGCTGTTCGACGAAGCGCGCGAGTTCACGATCGGCCATCGCCTCCGCCACCGTTTCCAGCCCTCGGCCAAGGCCGATATAGGCGAGCGCCGAATGAGGTCCGTTGAGAAGGCGCAGCTTTGCGGCCTCGAACGGCCGGACGTCGCTCGCGAACGTGACGCCTGCCACATCGAGGGCAGGGCGTTCACCGGCGAAGCGGTCCTCGACGACCCACTGGGTGAAGCGTTCGCGCTGTATCGGCCATGCATCCTCCAGCCCGATCGCGGCAGCGACACGTGCGCGCAGTGCATCGTCGGTGGCGGGGGTGATGGCATCCACCATGGCGTTGGGGAACGTCACTTGGTCGGCGATCCAGCGCGCGGTTTCCGGATCGATCGTCTCGGCCAGCGCCATCGTAGCCGACTCCAGCTTGCGGCCGTTGTCGGTCAGGTTGTCGCAGCACATCACCGTCACGCCGGGTAAGCCCGCGAGGCGCCGTGCTTGCAGCCCGCGCACCAGCCAGCCGGTGAACGAGCCCGGAACCCAGTCCGCCGAACGGGCCGCTTCGAGGTCGCTGCGGATGGCGGGATGTGCGAAGTCGAGAGCGCCGCTGGCGTCGAGGCAATAGCCTTTCTCGGTCACGGTCGAGCTGACGATCCGTGTGTCCGCATGGGTCAGCGCCGCAAGGATCGGGCCGGGATCGTCGCGCGTCAGCACTTTGCCGATCGCGCCGATCACGCGATATTCGGTCTGCGCATCGAGCAGGGCCAAAGTATAGAGGCCGTCCTGAGGCGCCAGCGCTTCAGCCACCCCGCGCGAGTTGAGGCTCACCCCGGTCAGGCCCCAACGCAGGTCTTGCGCCAGCAGCGTGTCGAAAGCGGCCGCCTGGTGCGCGCGGTGGAATGCGCCCGGCCCGAAATGGACGACGCCGGGGCGCACGCCCCCGCGTTCGTATTGCGGGCGCGCGGCAGCGGACGAGGGCAGCGACTGGTTCGAAAGCCGCGTCACGCCGGTTCCACCTCGCGCGAGGGGGTGGGAAGGCCATAGGCCTTGCGGACCAGACCTACGGTCAGTTCCTGGGCAATTTCCGCGGCTTCCCAGTCCGCCATGCGGTGCTCGGCAACCAAGCGGGCAAGGAAGCCGCAGTCGATCCGGCGGGCGACGTCATGGCGTGCGGGGATAGACAGGAAAGCGCGGGTATCGTCGTTGAAGCCCACGGTGTTGTAGAAGCCGGCGGTCTCCGTCGTCATCTCTCGGAAGCGGCGCATGCCTTCGGGGCTGTCGTGGAACCACCAGGCAGGGCCCAGCTTGAGGCAGGGATAGTGCCCGGCCAGCGGCGCCAGTTCGCGAGCATACGTTGTCTCGTCGAGCGTGAAGAGGATTACCTTGAGGTTAGGCTCGTTGCCGAACAGGTCGAGCATCGGGCGCAGCGCCTCGACGTATTCGGTAGCGCGCGGGATATCGGCGCCCTTGTCGCGGCCGTGGCTGTCGAACAGGCGCGCGTTGTGGTTGCGCGTCGCGCCGGGGTGGATCTGCATGGTCATGCCGTCCTCCAGGCTCATCCGCGCCATTTCGGTGAGCATCTGCGCGCGGAACAGCTCGGCGTCCTGCGCATCGGCCTTGCCGCCCATGACCTTGGCGAACAGCGTCTCGCATTGCGCCGTCGAAAGATTCGCGGTGCGCGCGGTGAGGAAGCCATGGTCGGTCGCGGTCGCACCCATCGCGCGGAAATCGGCGCGGCGCTTGCGGTGTGCCGCGAGGTAGCCGTCCCAGCTTTCGACGTCCTCGCCAGACAGTTCGGCAAAGCGGCGGAGATCGCGCGCGAAGGAATCATGCTCGGGATCGATCACCGAATCGGGGCGGTAGGTCGTCACGACCTTGCCCTGCCAGCCCGAGGCGCGGATGGTCTTGTGATGCTGCAACGCATCGCCTGCGCCTTCGGTGGTCGCGAGCAGTTCGATGTTGAAGCGCTCGAACAGAGCGCGCGGCCGGAATGCGGGGGTGGCCAGCGCTTCTGCGATGGTGTCGTAATAGTGATCGGCGCTGGCCTCGTCGAGATCGACGGAGATGCCGAACACTTCGGTGAAGACGTGCGGCAGCCAGATGCTCGACGGCGTGCCGCGAAACAGTTTCCAGTTCTTTGCGAATAGCCGCCATGCCACGCGCGGATCGGTCGCCGGCAGGGCCCCGCCTTTACGCGGCACCGCAAGGGCATCGAGATCGACGCCCTGCGAATAGAGCATGCGAAACAGGTAGTGATCGGGGGCAAGGAGCAGTTCGGTCGCGTTCGTCCAAGGCGCATTGCCGGCGAACCACTCCGGGTCGGTGTGGCCGTGGGGGCTGATGATGGGGAGCCCTGCGACTTGGGCGTAAAGCTCGCGCGCGATGGCACGGGTCGTTGGCTCTGCAGGCAGCAGCCGGTCGGGATGGAGCGAAAGATCGCGCACGCAAAAAGACTCCGCAGAGTGTTGTCGCCATTCGATTACCGAGTTGTGCCAGCGCTGGCAATGCTGTATCGCCGGGCCATGTCTGAAACGCTCCCGACCCCTGTCGATGCCATGAGGATTGCCTTGGAGGACGACGTCGCGGTCGCTTTGCGACCCTTCTTTGCCGGCGAGGAGGTCCGTGTCGGTGATCGCACGATCACCTTGCGCGACGCGATCGCGCAGGGGCACAAGTTCGCGGTCCAGCCGGTCGCGCAGGGTGCGCCGGTGCGCCGCTATCGCGCGGCGATCGGCCTCGCCAGGCGCGATATCGCGGTGGGCGAGCATGTCCATACGCATAACGTGCGCACAGCTTTGGCAGGCGAGAAGTCTTATGCTTTCGCGGGAGCCAGCGTCGGTGCGAACAAAGTGGTGGCAACGCCCCGGACATTTCGTGGCTACGTCAGGCCCGACGGCAGCGTGGGCACACGTAACGAGCTTTGGATACTGCCCACTGTCGGGTGCGTCGGGCGCTTGGGGGAAAGGCTGGCGGCCAAGGGGGACGGGATGATCGATGAGGGTGTCGACGGCGTGCATGCCTTCAACCATCCGTTCGGCTGCTCGCAGCTGGGCGCGGACCTCGAAGGCACGGCGGCGGTGATCGCCTCGCTGGCGCTTAACCCCAATGCTGGCGGAGTGCTGCTGCTCGGCCTGGGTTGCGAATCGAACCAGCTCGACGAACTGCTCAAGCGTATTCCGGGAGACCGCCGCGATCGCTTGCGAGTCCTGCGCGCCCAGTCCGAAGGCGACGAGTTCGCCGCTGGCGAGGCGCTGATCGGCGACCTGCTTGCGGTCATGGCGCGGGACAGGCGGGAAGAGGTGCCGCTCGCGAAACTGCGCCTCGGCGTGAAGTGTGGCGGTTCGGACGCGATGAGCGGGCTGACTGCCAATCCCCTCATCGGCCTGATGGCCGATGCGGTGACCGACGCCGGCGGCGCCGCGATCCTGACCGAGATTCCGGAGGTCTTCGGCGCCGAAAACCTCCTGCTGGAACGCGCCACCAGCGAGGAGGTGTTCGACAGGCTCTCGGCGCTGGTGAACGGCTTCAAGCGCTACTTCATCGACCATGGCGAGCCGGTTTCGGAGAACCCCAGTCCGGGCAATATCGCCGGGGGCATCACCACGCTGGAGGAAAAGTCGCTCGGGGCGGTGCAGAAGGGCGGCCTTGCGCTGGTACGCGACGTGATCGGCTATGGCGAGCGGCTTTCGGACGAGAGGTCCGCCGGCGGCCTGACGGTGCTCGAAGCGCCGGGCAACGACGCCGTTTCGACCACCGCGCTGGCAGCGGCGGGGGCGACGATCACGCTGTTTTCGACCGGACGCGGGACGCCGCTGGGCAGCCCGGTTCCGACCGTCAAGATCGCCTCGAACCATGCTCTGGCGCAGCGCAAGCCGGGCTGGATCGATTTCGACGCGGGACTGGTGCTGGAGCGCGGGATGCAGGGCGCGGCGGACCTGCTGCTCGACCGCATTCTCGCCATCGCCAGCGGTGAGCCCGCGCGCAACGAAGCCAACGACGAACGCGCGATCGGCATCTGGAAGCGGGGAGTCACACTTTAGGGAATGCCCCGCGATGGGCAAGGACCGGCCCGCAACGGATGGGGCGCAGGAACGGGGACAGTTCGCTGTTGGTGCAGTTCATCGCGGTCAACTACGGCTGGCGCGCGGCCTTCGTCGTCACAGGCGTCATCAGCGTCGTATGGTTGATCGCGTGGCTGGCGGTCTACCGCCGCCCCGCCGAACACCCGCGCCTCGCTGACGCGGACGTGACTTATGCCGCCATGTGCCTCCGTCGCAAACGATAGGGCTTTGGAGACAAGCGAGAGTGGCCGGTCTCCATCCGATATTTTGGTCGTGTCCCGCGGGGTGGTGTAGGAACCGTCGATCTACGGCTTGCTCGGGTCAGGCCGGACCCTGCACATTCGGAAAGCGGGAGCCGCCGGTATCAAGGCGGGGCGAGAGATCGCTGGAACCCGGAAGACTTGTCAGGCATGGGCCCCATTGACCCAAGTCTTTCCCTGGCGGTGCATCCGTCGTGGAAAGGGCACATGAGATTGACGGACGTATGAGCAAGACAGGACATGGTGTGGACGGCGACGAACCGCTGATCGAGGTAAGCAAGGGCTCGGTTGCCCAGTTCATCGCACGCGCAAAGCGCCGGGGCGTCGTGACCGTCAGCGAGCTGAACGCTGCTTTGCCGCAGGACCAGATGACCACCGATCAGATTGAGGACATCATGTCCGCGATGTCGGAGATGGGCATCAAGATCATCGAAAACGACGAAGAAGGCGATGAAGGCGACGACGCGGATCGGGATACCGGCTCGCAGGCCGAAGAAGAAGACCGCGACATGGAGCCCGAGGCGGACGCCGACGGTGACGTTTCTCCCCTTCGAGCGACCGAGAGCAAAAATGCGGAAAGCCTGGGCCGTACTGACGACCCGGTGCGAATTTACCTGCGCGAGATGGGCATGGTCGAAATGCTCAGCCGCGAGGGCGAAGCCGCCATTTCGAAGCGTATCGAAGCTGGCCGGGACATGATGATCCAGGGCCTGTGCGAAAGCCCGCTCACCTTCCATGCCATCATCCAGTGGTCCGAAGCGCTCAACGCCGGCGAGATGCAGCTTCGCGAGATTCTCGATCTCGATGCCATGCTCTCGAAGGAACCCGCCCCCGAAGCCCTCAACGAGGACGGCGAAGGCGAAGCTGGCGAGATCAGCGAGAAGACCGCCGGTCCTTCGTTCAAGGAAGAGGACGACGTCGAGGAGGATGCCGGCGACGAGGTCGACGAGGACGGCAACCCGCTTCCCAAGCGCGAAGCGGAGGAAGAGGAGGAAGACAGCACCATCAGCATCGCGCAGTTGGAAGCCGCGCTGACGCCGGAGGCACTCGATAAGTTCTTTCTGATTACCGGACTGTTCCAGACTTTCGAGGGCCTCCAGTCCGAGCGCCTCGACGCGCTGGCGCTGGGCATCGATTTCCCGGTCGCCAAGGAAGACCAGTACCAGCAGTTGCGCGAGGACCTCACCGCGCAAGTCGAATCGGTCAAGTTCCACGCGACCAAGATCGAATACCTGGTCGACAACCTCTACGCCTTCAACCGTCGCCTCACCACGCTGGGCGGCCAGATGCTGCGCCTTGCCGAGCGGCACAAGGTCAAGCGCGCCGACTTCCTGGAAAGCTACGTCGGGCGTGAACTGGACGATACCTGGCTGGCCGAAGTCGCGAAGATCGATAAGAAGTGGGCTGCCTTTGCGGAGAATGAGGCCGGACCCGCCGAGCGTATCCGCGTGGAAGTCTCCGACATCGCCGCCGCCGCCGGCATGGCGCTGCCCGAGTTCCGCCGCATCGTGAACATGGTCCAGAAGGCGGAGCGCGAGGCGCGCATCGCCAAGAAGGAAATGGTCGAGGCCAACCTGCGCCTGGTGATCTCGATCGCCAAGAAGTACACCAACCGTGGCCTGCAGTTCCTGGATCTCATCCAGGAAGGCAACATCGGCCTGATGAAGGCGGTCGACAAGTTCGAGTACCGCCGCGGCTACAAGTTCTCGACCTACGCCACCTGGTGGATCAGGCAGGCGATCACCCGCTCGATCGCCGACCAGGCCCGCACGATCCGCATCCCGGTCCACATGATCGAGACGATCAACAAGCTGGTCCGCACCAACCGCCGTTTCCTCCATGACCATGGCCGCGAGCCCACGCCCGAGGAGATGGCGGAGAGCCTGTCGATGCCGCTCGAAAAGGTGAAGCGGGTCTTGAAGATCGCCAAGGAGCCGATCTCACTCGACACGCCGATCGGCGACGAGGAAGACAGCCACCTGGGCGATTTCATCCAGGATGCCAATGCCGTCATGCCGGTAGAGGCAGCGATCCAGTCGAACCTCAAGGAAATGATCACTCGGACCCTGTCCTCGCTGACCCCGCGCGAGGAGCGTGTCCTTCGCATGCGCTTCGGCATCGGCATGAACACCGATCATACGCTGGAGGAAGTCGGCCAGCAGTTCTCGGTTACCCGCGAACGCATCCGCCAGATCGAGGCGAAAGCGTTGAGGAAGCTGAAGCATCCGAGCCGGTCGCGGGCGATGCGTGCTTTCCTGGATTAGCCAGGCTTGGCCGCCGGCCACCGGCCACTGGAACGCTGCGGTGGTCCCGGGCAATCTTGAACGTTAGTGGGGGTGCCGGCGCGATGATGTCGAGATGGGGAATGCGTCCGGGTTGATCCGGGCAGGGCCCTTCAGCGTCCGCCGCGGCCGATGGTCCGGTCGAAGAAGGCGAACGTCTCGGCCAGCGCCTGTTGCATGTCGAGGCCGGCCTGGGCGTCGCTGGCGGCGCGGAAGCCGTGCAGGGAGTTCGGGATCAGGACCAGTTTCGAGGAGACGCCGGCCTCGCGCAGGGCCTTGTCCATCTCGACCGACTGCCCGAACGGGATGTTGGTGTCCCCGGTGCCGTGGATCAGAAGCATGGGCGGGTCCTTGGCGTCGACGAGCGCATGGGAATTGGCGAGCGCGAGCTTGTCTGCCGGACATTCCTGGACGGCGCAGCCAAGATAGCGGGACGCGGCCGAGGTCGGTTCGTCGAAATTGGCATCGCCGCCGGGAATGGCTTGCGCCTTGAGGGTGTTGAAGTCGAACACGCCGTACCAGGCGACGGCTGCCTGTACGCAATTCGAATAGCCTGCCAAGGGATTCTGCGGGGGTGTGGCGCCCTTGGGGACATAGGCCGTGAATACCGGGTCGAGCGCCTTGACGCCGCAGCTCACGGCGACGTTGCCGGTGATGTTGCCACCCGACGATCCGCCCCAGATGGCGAAGCGGTTGGCGTCGATGTCGTAGGTGGCGGCATTCTTGCGCAGCCACATGATTGCCGACTTGGCATCCTGGGTCGCGGCCGGGAAGGGTGCTTCCTCGCGCAGGCGATGCTCGATCGAGGCAACGACGTAGCCCCGGCGCGCGAGGGCCGCCATGGTCTGCAGGAAATGGCCGTGGAAGTCGGCCTGGCGCTTGTTGCCGATCACCCAGCCGCCGCCGTGGACGTAAACGATGACCGGGCGGCCGGTCTTGGGAACCGGGCGGTCCTTGGGCGGAAGGTAAAGGTCGAGGCGCAGCGGGCGGTAGCCGTACTGGGTTGCATACGTCAGGTCGGCGATGCCGCGCACTCCGCCTTCGAGCGTAAAGGTCAGCGGCGGATAGGTTTCGGGCGGCCGCGGGGTCAGTGCGTAGTCGACCGTGGTGGGCTCGGCCTGGGCCACGCCGCCGATGGCGGCTCCGGCCAGGATAAGGAGCACGACGCGCGCGAGGTGCTTCAGCAAGGTCATATGCGTCTCCGGCACGAAGAAAAAAGGGCCGGAGCGATGCTCCGGCCCTTCGATCGATCAGAAGGTCGAGCTGACCTTGATCCCGTAGCTCGGACGATCCGGCAGCGAGACCGTGATCGCGTTGCGGGTCGTGCCGACGCCGGCCGCGGTGTAGGTCGCGTACGTGGTGCGCGCCAGGCTGGTCGGGGTCTTGTTGTTGAGGATGTTGGTCGCGAAGAGTTCGACGCGCTTGCCATCCCAGCTTGCACCCAGGCGCACGTTCACGGTTGCCGCCGGTGCCGTGTAGGCGAGGTTGGCTTCCGTTTCGTACTGCTTGCCCGTGTAGATCATGTCGCCACGCAGGTAGGCGTCGAAGATGCCGATCTGGCGGGTATAGGTGGCCGAGGCCGTGCCGGTCATCTTCGGGTAGAACGGCAGCTGCGTGCCATAAGGCGTGCCGTTGCCGGTGAGGGCGAAGGCGTCCGAGCTGTAGGTGTTCAGGATCTTCGTGTCGGCGATGTTGAACGTGCCTTCGAGCAGCAGGTTGTCGGTCGCCTTGAACGCCGTTTCCAGCTCGATGCCCTGGACCTTCACCTTGCCGCCGGGGGCGGTGATGACCACCGAACCGTCGGTCACGCCGGTCGCCTGGGCAGCCAGGGTGGTATAGACTGGGATCGTGCTCGGGATACCGCGATCGGTCCACTTGCCGTAATAGGCGGCAGCGAGGAGGCGCACGCGGTTGTCGAAGAGCTGCGCCTTGTAGCCGACTTCGGCCATCCACAGCTTCTCTTCGGGGATGACGCCCTGGACCGGCGAGGCGGCGTCGATCTGCGCCTTCACGAAATCGCTCTGCGCGTAGTAGACGCTGTTGAAGGCTCCGGCGCGGTTGCCGCGCGAGTACGAGGCATAGACCGAAGAACGGTCGTCAGGCTTGTACTGGACGATGAAGCGCGGGGTGAAAGCCTTGAAAGTGTGCTTCAGGCTCGAAGTCGTGGTCGAGACCGTGGTCTGCGATTGCTTGTCGATCTGATAGCGCCCTTCTGCCGAGACCGAGAGCTGGTCGGTGATGTCGTAGCTGGCCGAACCGAAGATGCTGTAGGTGTTCGCCTCGCTGATGCCGATCGGGGTCGCCACGACGTAGCCGGTGGTGCCGTAGGCGGTGGTCATGTTCGTGTAGGCGAGGTTCTGGTAGTTCACGCCGCCGAGCAGCTTGAACGGAGCCGACTGGTCGGTCGCCACGCGCAGTTCGACGTACTTGTCCTCGTCCTTGGTGTTACCCTCGGTAAGCGAATAGACATAGTCGAGACGGCCGTTTGCGGCGGTCGCGCTGGTGTTCGGGATCGACCGCAGGTCGGAACCGAACTGCGTCTGCAGGAAGCCCCAGTTGTTGTCGCTGTAGGCGCCGATCGCGCTGACGGTGAGGCCCGCCACGTCCCAGTCGGCCGAGAGGCGGAACTGCTTGGCGTCTCGCTCCAGGCCGAGATGGTCCATGAAGCCCTTCTTGTGCAGCAGGGTGCCGTTCTGCAGCGCCGCGTAGGCGGTCGGCTCGATGTACTGCGCCCAGGTGGCCGACGCCATCGGGATTCCGCCGAGCTTGCCACAGATGTAGTTGTCGGCGCCGCCGATCCCTGCCCCTGCGTTGCAGTTGTAGTCGCTCTGGCCGTAGCGGGCGTTGGCGGGGAGGCCGTCGCTGTCGTTCCAGTAGACGCCGAAGAAACGAATCTTGAGGTTGTCGGTCGGCTGCGCAAGCAGGCTCAGGCTGATCGACTTGGTGTTGCGGCGGCCCAGGCGCGTGTCGCTGTAGGTCGAATCATGATACTGGCCATCGGTGTGGTAGGCACGGCCGCTGATGCGGAAGGCCAGCTTGTCGGGAATGATGGCGCCTTCGATGCTGGCGTTCAGGTCCGAGCTGTTGAAGCGCTCGTACTGTGCGCTGACGGTGCCCTTCCAGTCGTAGCTGGGTTCACGCGTGATGAAGTTGACGGCGCCGGCGAACGTGCCGCGACCGAAGAATGCGCTCTGCGGGCCCTTGACGACCTCGACGCGCTCGACGTCGCCGATGCCGGCGACGTTGCCACCGCCGACCGGGGCGCCGTCGACGAAGATGGTGACGTTCTGGCGGACCGACGAGGCGTTGTTCGGCACGAGGCCGCGCATGTTGTACTGCTTGAAGCCACGGTCATTGCGGCCGACCGACTGGTTCTGGAAGCGGAAGCCGGGCGTGAATGCGGCGAGGTCGGCGACGTCGGTGATTCCGCGCGCTTCGAGCGCCTCGCTGGTGAGGGCCGTAATCGCGATCGGCACGTCAGTCAGCGTTTCGTTCGACTTGCGCGCGGTAACGACGATATCGCCGACGCCTGAATTCTCGCTAGACTGTGCATCCTGAGCGTAAGCATCGGCCGGAAGAACAACGCCGGCAAGCAACATGGCGACGGCATTTTTGATTCTACGAGAATTTCTCATTTCTAGCCCTCATAATTCTGAGGCCCTGTCCTGCTCAGGGCTTGTCTTAGCAATTATTGCTTGGCCGTTGGCATTTACCTGTACAGCCACATGGAAAGAGTGCCCCTCCAGTATGGTTTCCCATACAAATTTCTGGCTAGTTATCCGACTGTCGGTAAACTGTCGCGGCCTACGCCTCGCAAGCTCATCGTTCTCTCGTCCAGCGGATAAAAGCGCATGACGGCCACGCTGATGAGCAGGAAAGCCGTCGAGAAGACGGAATAGCACAGGGTTATCCCGGTAATCGCGCTCCGGGGCTGGACGACCGCGGCGCCGCCATGCGCCTCGACGTAGCCGAACAGGCCCAGGAAGAGGCCCACCAGCGAGGCGCCGGCTGCCTGGCCGAGCTTTTCGACCATGATGTAGAGGCCGGCGAAGCTGCCTTCGATCCGCTGTCCGGTGCTGAGATACTGGTACTCGATCGTGTCGGGCAGCATCGACTGGCTGACCATCACGATCCCGCCGTTGCCGAGCCCCGCGGCGAGGCCCACGACGATCACCAGCCATCCGGCGGTCCCCGGCCCCAGCGGCAGCCAGGCGAGCCAGATGATCGCGGTGAACAGGCCGCCGAAGGTGTAGGTCGCGCGCTTGCCGTACTTGCGGGCCATGGCCAGCCAGAACGGTTGGGCGACCACCGTGCCGATCGTCAGGGTCCCGTAGATGGTGCCCAGCCAGGCGTCCGACATCTCGAGGCGGCGCTGCACGAAGTAGGCGGCCGAGGCGGTGTGCAGTGCGGCGGCCGTCAGCAGCATCAGCTTGGCACCCTGAAGGATGACGAAGGGGCGGTTGCGCAAGGCGCTGCGCATCTGCTGGCGATAGGGAATGTGGGTGCGCGGATCGTGGACGCGCAGCCGCGCGTCGCGCGTCAGCCAGCAGCATGCCATCAGCACCGCGAAGATCGCCAGGCCGACGATGATGCCCATCGCCCGGTGCCCCACCAGTCCACCGCCGAACAGCGCGATCAGCGTCGCCGTCGCCCAGCCGCCCACCAGATTGCCCAGCGATCCGTTGACCACGCGGAACGACATCAGCTTGGAGCGTTCGTGCGGCTGGTCGGTCATTTCCGCCGGCATTGCCATGTAGGGCACCGCGAAGATGGCGTAGGATGTGGCGTGGAGGACCAGCAGTCCGGCGAGCAGGACCACCGCGCCGGCCTGGTTGGTGATGATCGGCGCGTTGAAGGCGAGCATGAAGCTCAACCCGCAAGCGAAGGCGCCGGCGAACAGATAGGGCCGGCGGCGGCCCCAGCGCGATTGCGTGCGGTCGCTGATCGAGCCGAAGATCGGATCGGCGATGCCGTCGTAGATCTTGGCGAGCGCGAATACGAGGCCGGCGATCGCCGGCGGCACTGCCATGTAGTCCGTCATGAAGCGCAGCAGCAGGTAGCTGCCGACCATGAAACTGGTCAGTCCGAGCGTCCCCAGGCTCCAGCCCAGATAGAGCTTTAGCGAAAGGGGCGCAGCGGTCTTCGTGTCGTACTCGGTGTCGGCGGGCAGGGCGGGTGGATTGGGTTGAGTCATGGACGGGTTCACACGCAGCCGCTGATTTGGGGGAATGTCGACACAAGCATGGGCACCCGATAAACGCCCGTCGTATATATCACATTGTCACCTGGCGGATAATGAAACCCTGATTATCCGGCACGATAGCAGCAGGGCGGCCAGGCCCTGCGGACAGATTCGGATATCCAGGCCATTTCTACTCGCCTGTCGGATAACTTGCCGTTGCAATTCCCGACAAGTCTCTGCCATCATCCCGCCATGGAAAAAGGCGTACCGATACGGTCGCTCGCGCGAGGTCTTGCCGTGTTGCAAGCCATCAACCGGGGCGGCACCATTTCGATGATGGAGATTGCGCGCACCTCCAACGTCCCTTACCCGACGGCCGTCCGCCTGGTCCAGACGCTCGTTCACGAAGGGCTGGTGGAGCGCGAGCCTTCGCGCAAGAATTACCGGCCGACGGCCCTGGTCCAAACGCTGGCGCACGGCTTTCAAGGCCACGCGGAACTCGTCGGGCATTCGCGGCCCCATATCGTGGCGCTGACCCGTCAGCTCGGCTGGCCGATTTCGCTCGCCAGCCATGTCGGCCATTCGATGATTATCCGCGACTCCACCCATTCGCTGACGACGCTGACGTTCAATGCCTATTATCCCGGCTACGGGGTGCCGATCCTCGAATGCGCCGCCGGCCTCGCTTACCTGTCGTTCCTTCCGGAAGACGAACGGCAGGGCCTGCTCGACGCATTGCGGCTGATGCCCGACCAGGTGACCAACCACACCATCGACTTGTTCGAGAAGGAAGCGTTGGCGGCCAAGATCATCGAGCAGGGCTATGCCACGCGCGTCTACAACACCTTCACCCGCAATCCCGGAAAGACCTCGTCGATCGCGGTGCCGATCATCGTCGACGGCCATGTCGCGGGAACCCTGACGCTCGCTTTCTTCGCCGCCGCGGTTGAAATGGCGGACGCGCTCAAGCAGTGCCTCGAACCGCTAAAGGCCGCTGCCCTCGCGATCGGCGAGGACATGAGCGGGTCGCAAGGGCCGGCGCCGGCATCGTCGGAGTGACGACACCGGCGCCCTGACCTCAGAGGATTTCGCCCTCACGCTCGAGCGAGCGCACCATCGCCTGCTGCATCATGTATTCGTGACGCAGCGTTGCGTCCGCCACAAGCTTCTCCATGTGCCTTTCCTGCGCGCTCTTGCCCGCGCCGGGATCGGCTTCCATCGCCGCCTTGTTGCGGATGGTCTGCGCCTGGACGAATTCGCGCGAGATGGTGCGACGCTGGCGATCGTAGCGGTCGAGCAGGGCATCGGCGTCGCCACCGTCGAGCAGGATGTCGCGCAGCTTGCCGGTCAGGTTCCAGGCATCGTGGATGCCCGAGTTCATGCCGAAGCCGCCCAGCGGATTGTTGAGATGCGCCGCGTCGCCCGCCAGCAGGACACGGCCCTTGCGGAAGCTGGCCGCCACGCGCTGGTGGACGCGGTACAAGGTGCGGTGGTGGGTCTTGACGCTCTCGCCGTCGGGGACCAGGCCTTTGAACACGGAGGTCTTCTTGGCGTCCGACAACAGGCTGGCATCGCTTTCCTGCTCGTGCGAGGGCACCAGCACGCGCCACAGGCCGGGCACGCGCAGCAGCACGCACCATTCCGCCTCGTCCGACATGTAGCTGACGTTGGCGAGGCCGGGGTGGTGATCCTCGACCGGGTAGTCGGTCGACAGCGTCAGGAAGCGCTCGGGGTAGGTGAAGCCCTCGAATTCGATGCCGGTCAGCTTGCGCACGGTCGAACTCGCGCCATCGGCTCCGATAAGATAGTCGCACGCGATCGTCTCGATCGCCAGCGGCCCTTCGACCTTGCACGTCACGCCCTTGGCATCCTGCTCGTAGGACAACAGGCGGTGGTTGAAGAGGACCTGTGCATGGGGGTGCGTCGCCAGCAGGCCGGTCAACAGGCGCGCCAGCTTGAACTGCTCGCACTGCAGGCGGAACGGATGGCGCACCACGTCGCCGATCTCGGTCATGTCGAGGCTGATGACGTTGTCGGTCTTGCGATTGCGATACTGGTAGACCGGCGCCTTCAGGCCGACCGCCACCAGGTCGTCGAGCACGCCAAGCTCCTCGAGCATGTCGAGCGTCGGCGGATGCATCGTCGATGCCCGCATGTCGTCGGGGCAATGGGTGTTGGGTTCGATGAGGATGACATCGATGCCCATCTGCGCGAGGCGATAGGCGGCAACGGCGCCAACCGGGCCGGCGCCCGCGACGAGGACGCGGGTTTTCTTCATCATGATCTTGAATCCTGGGGTGGTGGAATGGGGTTCGCTCAGGCCGGATCGACGAGCAGGCGCATGATCACCTCGCCCGCACCGGCGCGCAGCGCGGCCGCGGCCTGGTACTGAGCGCTCGCGATGTAGGCGCGCGCGGCATCCGCATCGGGATAGCGACTGACGACGACCCGCTCGCCGGGGCTTGGATCGCCCTCCAGCCACTCGGCGACCGGCCCCTTCACGATCGATTCGCCCCCGAATTGCTCGGAAAGCCCTGCGATGCCCTTGCCGTAGGCTGCGAATTTTTCGGCGTCGGCGACCCTCACGGTCGCCACGATATAGGCCGACATGACCTGCCCCTTTATTCCGTTGACGCACCATGTTTGGCACTATCTGTCCGACGCCGCGCCGGGATCGATTTCGTCTATCCGACTGTCGACAAATGTTGGCAGCGGCGATGGCCCGGCGATCCGTGCCTGCAGCACTGTGCAGGTGCGGCATGCCAGCTGAAACGGACGAGTGAGTTTTCCAGGATGATCGAACGCCACTTTGTATCCATCGCGGAAGGTGCCGTGCACATGCGACGGATTCGCGGCGACGGTCCGCCGCTGCTGCTGTTCCATCCATCACCCAACAGTTCGCGCGGTCTGGTGCCATTGCTGCAGGGCCTGCGCGCGGCGGGCAGCAGGGCCGACATGTTCGCGCTCGATACCCTGGGCAACGGCGATTCCGCGCCGCCGGTGCCGGACGTGCCGGACATCGGCTATTTCGCCGACGCGGTGCGCCGGACCATGGACGTGCTGGGGCTCGAGCGCGCCGACCTCTACGGATCGCACACCGGGGCTAGGATCGCCTGCGAACTGGCAGCGACCTGCCCCGACCGGGTCGGGCGCGTGGTGTTCCAGGGGATCAGCGATTTCGATTCGGCGACGCGCGCCAGGCGCCTGGAAGCCTACGCCCCGGCCATCGATCCCGACGACTACGGACGCCAGTTCATCTGGGCCTTCAACTTCGTGCGCGACCAGTCGCTTCACGCGCCCTATTTCCTGCGCGACCCGGAGCATCGCCTGACGAACCGCGCCGTCCCCGATGCACAGGCGCTGCACATGGCCGCGCTCGACGTCCTCAAGAACATCGACAGCTATCACAAGCCCTATCGCGCCGCGTTCGCCTATCCGACCGCCGACAGGATCGGCCTCGTCACGGCACCTTCGCTGTTCGTGCGACTGCCTTCGCTGCCATCGCACATCGCCTTGGCCGCCCCGCAACTGGCGGCGACCATGGCCGATGCGCGGGTGGTGGACACCGCGGACGAAGCTGTGGCGATCCACGCGTTCCTTGCCGAAGCGGCCTGATCCGCCCTCTGCGCAGGATGATTTTGCGGTGAACCTTCATTGCGACCCGGCCTTCACCGGGGTCGCAATGACCTAATCCCATGCAAGGGCCTGAGCCCAAACCGGATTTTATCTCAGCGGAGCGGCTTGACCCGCAACGAGGTGTCCATCGAGGTCAGTGCTTCGCAGCCATCCTTGGTGACCAGCATCATGTCCTCGACGTGCGAGGTACCCCAGCCGAACTCGTGGTAGGGCATGTCGAGAGTGAAGACCATGTTTTCCAGGAACCGCAGCTCGTGGTGGCCGGGCATCTGCGCGCCGACCGAAACCGGGTGGTCGGTGTGCTCCAGCCCGACCGAGTGCGGGCCGGCGATCACGAAGCCGGGGAAGCCCTCGTCGTGGACGGCTTTGAGCGTCAGGTCGACGATCTCCTTGAAGGTCTTGCCCGGCCGGATGTTCTCGTAGGCGATCTGCAGGGCGCGAGTGACGGCCTTGTTGCGATCGACCATCTCCCGGGTCGGCTCGCCGCAGATGACGGTGCGCCCGACGTCGCCGCGATACTCCTTGTAGCTGCCCACGGAATCGAGCTTCATCAGCTCGCCCGCCTCGACATTGCCGGTGGCCAGGCCGCGCACATTGGCGATGATCCATTCGGATTTGCCGCCTTGCTCGATCATCGACATCGCATGGATGCGTCCGATGTCGTCGAGCGGCATGCCCGGCTCGATCGCGGCGATGACCGCGTTGATGGCGTTCTCGCTCATCCGGCCTGCGGTGCGCAGCAGTTCGATTTCCGCAGGGCTCTTCACCATGCGGATTTCCTTGAAGATGTTCAGCGCATCGACGCCCGTGAGGTCCGGCAGGCCGCAGGCATTGAGCCAGCCCAGCACGCGCGGATCGTCGAAGCCGATGCGACCCTTGCCCAGGCCGGTTGCCTCGATCGCCGCCTTGAGCGCCCGCGTCGCGGTGACTTCGTGCACGTTGCTGCTGTGCATGGCGTAGCGCGCCAGCAACTGCTCGTCGCGCGCGGCCATCGGGGCGCCCTCGCGGATGGGATAGGGCGTGAGGCGTTGGCCTTGCGCGTTCTGCGGCGTGACGATCCGGTCGCCTTCGTCGATCTCCTCGGTGGTGAACTCAAAGTCTCGCGGAGGGATCGGCGCGCCGGGCGTGATCCGGGTCACGTAAGTCGACACGTGCGGCATCCATGTCGGCACGTGCTCGAGGTGGTAGACGCCCGTGCCCGGCATAATGAGGGCGGCGGGAAGCTCCGGATCGCGCGGAAGAAACGCATAGAGCGTGTAGTTGCGCGACATCAGGAACATCGGTCCCCAATAGTCGCTGAGGTAATAGATGTTCTCCTTGAACGCGGCCACCAGGCCGTCAAGCCCATGCCGGTCCATCACTTCGATCGCGCGCGCTCTGTTCAAAAGCATCTATCGTCCTTCGTATTCAAATCGGGGGGGCTCTGCCGCCGTGCTATCGCAAAAAGCCGGTCAGCCCCGCGCATCGCTTTCGCGCTCTCCGCAGGTCGAGAAAACGGCGTGGACAGTTTCGTCTTCCACCGGTCCTGCCCGCAACGAAAGCTTCAATCCGCGTCGCTCGTTCCCGCCTGCAGGAAGTCGAGGATGGCGCGGGCCTTGTGCCGGGGATCGCCGCTCACCGGAACCACCCGGCCGTCGCGGCACAAGGCGCACAGGCCTTCGGTCGCGGCGCGCAGGCTGGGCAACTCGTTCTCGGCGCCGACGAACAGCACCGGCGCGGCGATGTCACCCAGCCGCTTGCCAGCCTCGTATCGGAACGCGGCGCGATAGGGCTTGTGGTAGGAGCCCAGTCCCTTGAGCACGTCGACCACTGCCGTATGGAGATCCGCTGCCTCGGGCACCGGGCGGGCAGTCAGCCGGTGTGCCGGGTCGCGCAGGAAATGCGGGAAGTGCAGGGCCTGGTCGCGCACGAAATGGAATGCCCAGACGAACTGGGTGCCGTAGTCGTCGGGTGCCATTTCCGGGGCGTAGCGATCGACCAGCAGGTCACGCATCTCGGGCGTGTAGTCACCGATGCCGTCGAAAACGACACGGCCGACACGATCGGGGAAGGCGGCGGCCATCTCGCAAACGGTTCGCGCACCGGTGTGGGTGCCGTAGAGGTCGACCTTGTCCAGCCCCAGCGCGTCGAGCACCCGGACCAGCGACCTGGCGAACCAGGCGATGTCAGGTTCGGCCACCGTCGGCGCCACCGAATCTCCGTTGCCCAGGGTATCGGGGGCGATCAGCGTCGGGGCGCCGTCAAGCGCCGTCATTTCGCGCATCAGGGGGGCCAACCCCCGCGACGACCCGGGCGAGGCATGCACCATCACCAGCGGGCGCACCGCCTTCGCCCCGTCGCAGCGGCGAAGATGGACCTGCCCTTCCTCGATGCGCACGAAAGCCCGGTCGACCGGGTCGATGAAGGCTGCGCTCATTTGCGGGCCGAAGCCACGAACCAGGAGCGGAACACGCCCTTGGATTCCGGTCCGAAACCGCCTTGGCCCGGGGCGGGGGCGCGGGTGGCATCCTGGTAGCCGACCGCGACGTCGGCGAAGCCGGCGCGTTCGAACGCCGCGCGATAGTCGGTGCTGATCGCGACCTTCCAGTTCGGCTCGTTGTTGTAGTCCGCCTCGATTTCGCCGCGGATACGACCCCACAGGTCCAACTCCTCGTAGCGCTGCGGGACTTCGAGATGGATCACGACACCGCCGGGACGCAGCAGGCGCCGCGATTCCCGCACAACCGCCTCGATCCCATCCGGCGAGGTCTCGTGCAGCAGCGCGCAACTGAACACGAGGTCGAAGCTCTCGTCCTCGAAGCGGGTTCCTTCGGCATCGTCTTGGACGAAGTGGACAGCGGCGCCGAGATGGCGCGCCCGCGCCAGCGCATAGCGCAGCATCGATGCGCCCACGTCGACGCCGTAGGTCTGCGCTTGCGGGAAGGCCGTGGCGATCGGCACGATGCTGGCCCCCACGCCGCAGCCCAGTTCGAGGATGCGTGCCGGCTCGAGGTCGGGATAGAGCGCATAGAGGTGCGCCAGCAGCGTCTTGCCGCGTCCGTCGTTGAGGAACCCGCCGTTGCGGCCCAGCATGTAAACCGCGCCGCCGCGATCCATCAGCGCGCCCTGGAGCACCGAGCCTTCGTCGTGGAAATAGCCGCCCGGCATGATGTGCACTTCGGCATCGGCGAGATAGTCCGGCTGGACGAAATCCGACGCCAGCGTCAGCGACCCCAGGGGCGCTGCGGCCGCCGCACGCGCCTCCAGGGTGGCGGCCTGGCGATCGACGGATTCGCCTACGCGCGCCCACAGCATCTCCTGCGACGTGCGGCGCAGACTGGCCCAGGCGCGAAAGGCCTCGTCCTTGTGCAGGCGCTCGTAGACGGTCTCCACCCGCGCGTTGCTCGACGGGCCCGGATCGGCGCGATCCGCACGGGCGCGCAGGCCCGGCTCGATCTCGGCAGAGAGGAAAGTCTTGAGATCGCGCACGAACAGTTGCGCAGCGGCTTCGTCGTGGCTGGCGGTCGGCAGCATCGGGTGCGTATCGGTGGTCACGGTTGCTGCTCCGTATCGGCCTTGAGGGGGGCGAAGACGTGGGCGATGATGGTCTGGCGGATCGCGTCGCGCGCGGCGCCCTGCTCGGCATCGGCGGCGAAGCGCTCGACCTCGGCGGGGCCGAACAGGCCGGCGGCCTCGGCGAGCCGCTCGACGGTATCGAGCCGCTCGCGCGTCACCGCCAGTTCGGCGGTCAGCGCGGCGACCATGGCCAGCAGCCGTTCATCGCCGGGGGATTGGCCGGGAACGGGCAGTCTGCGTCTCACCGACGGGCGTTTCGTCATGCGGTCCTCATTGCGTGGAAAGATCGGCAGTTGCCTTCAGCGTGATCTCGTCGAGCCGGTAGAATAGCATGATTGTGAAGCTGACCAGCGCCAATGCCGCCGGGATCGCCGACATGCCGGCATAGAGCGCCATGATCGCGCCTTGCGATTGCACCACCGTCTTGCCGCCGGTGGTCGCGACGAACCCGGCCGCGGCGAGCAGGATGCCCATCAGGCCGGGACCCACGGCATAGGCGAGCTTTTCGACGAAGGCATAGATACTGGAGAACACGCCTTCGCGGTGAAGGCCGGTGCGGCGACGGTCGAATTCCATGATGTCGGGGAGCATCGAGATGCTGAGCAGGATCACGCCGGTGGCCGCGACGCCGTTGAGGCCACCGCGCAGCCACACCTGCAACATGGACACGCCTGGCCCGGTGAAGCTCCAGCTCACGTACATCACGCATAGCGTAAGGATCGCGGCGAGATAGGCGCGGCGCTTGCCGAAACGCCGCCCGGCCCAGGTCCACAGCGGGACGGACGCCATGCCCACCACGTTCTGCACCAGGGTCAGGTTGATGAGGCCCGCATAGCCGATGCCCAGAACGTTGAGCATGAACAGCAGCTTGGTCGTCGTGAAGATCGAGATCGCGAAATACTGGACGATCTTGGCCGACATCAGCAGCACGAACGGCCGGTTGCTCAGCAGGGTGGCGATGGGCGCGCGCGGTGCGCCGCGCCGGGGCGCCTGCGTCATGCCGCGGCCCTGCCGGGCGCGTGCCGTGCCGAGGAAGGATAGCAGCATCGTCGTGAAGATGATCGAGGCCGCCGCCGCCCCCATCCAGGCGTAACCCCCGGCACCGCCGCCGGCCCACTCGACGATCGCCGCCATGCCCGCCGCGCCCACAAGTTGCCCGACCGAGATGAAGAAGGTGCGAAACGAGAGCAGCCGCGTGCGTTCGTGGAAGCCGTCGGTCATCTCGCCCGCCATCGCGATGTAGGGCACGGCGAACAGCGAATAGCCGGTCGAATAGATGACCAGGGCGAGTGCGATGTACGGGATCAGGAAGCCCTCACCCAGCTTCGGCGGCAGGAAGATCATCACGAACGACAGCGCCGAGACGATCGCCCCCGCCAGCAAGTAGGGCCGGCGGCGGCCCCAGCGCGACCGGGTCCGGTCGCTGGCGACGCCGATGACGACGTCGGCCAGCACGTCGTAGAGCTTGGAAAACGTGAGCAACAACCCCGCGACCGCCGCCGACTGCCCTAGCACGGTGGTCATCAGGACGGGGAAGAAGGTCGTGACGGTGTTGAGCAGGATGGCGATCCCGAACGATCCCACTCCGAACCCGAGGCAAAGCCCGAGCGGCAGCTTTTCGGCCCCGCCGCGGGTGGTCGAGTGTGGGCCTGAACCTGATCGCATGGAAACTGGATGTTGCGGCCAGATCGGGTATGCCATCTTACAGACGTCCGTTATCCGCCAGGCGACAAGAATGGCCTCGAGCGTGATCGTGCCGGCCATAGTTTCGATCGTGATACGTCAGACTATGCACCACTTTGGGGAATGCGGCCGGGCTGCTGCGCTCAATCCGCCAGAATGCGGTAAGGTACGATATCGCGTTCGGTGACGTCGACCGCGATCTCCTTGTCGCTGGGGGGATAGGCGCGCTGGTCGCAATCGTCGCGCGTGCAGATCCGGCAGGATTCACCGATGAGCGTCGAGGATGTGCGGCTGGCGAGGTTGAGCTGGTCGGAATAGACGAAGTCGCTGGCGAAGTCGGCTTCGCAGCCCAACGCCACCGCATAGCGCCGGGGCGTGCGCGCGTAGCTGCCCGTTTGCTTGACCAGCCCCTTGGCTATCGAGACGTAGCGCACGCCATCGGGCAGTTCCGCAAGCTGGACGTGGATGCGATCGGGAACCGCGACCGCCTCGTGCACCACCCATAGCGGACAGGCCCCGCCGAACCGCGCGAAGCGCAGGCGCGTCGCCGAATGCCGCTTGGTTATGTTGCCCGCCATGTCCACCCGGCAGAAGAACATCGGCGTCCCGCGTGCGCCGGGGCGCTGCAGGGTCGACAGGCGATGGCAGACCTGCTCGAATGTCGCTGCGAACAGGTAGCGCAGCTGGTCGACATCGTGGCGCACCTTGCGCGCGGCTTCCCTGAACTTTCCGTAGGGCATCATGATGGCCCCGGCCATGTAGTTCACCAGACCGATCTGCAGGAGATGCCGTGCGGTGCCGGACCGCAGTACCGCGCTCTGCACGATCATCGACATCTCGTCCTGGAACGCCGTGCTCGCGATGTGGCAGGACAGATGGAATCTCAGGCTGTCGTGGACTTTCGCGGTGTTGATCGTCAGCGTCTTCGCTTGTGCGTCGAATTGCCGCACCGGCCCGCTGAGGGTGAAACGGATCACGATATCGCGCTGATCGAGCCAGGCGATCAATTGCGCTACCGAAGGCGTGCTGGTCCCTTCGGAGATCACCTCCGAAAAAAGCTCCGCCGCCCGATCGAGTCCATCGACGTAGTTGTTGGTGTTCTGGAACCAGTCCCGGACCTCTTCCCATGGCAGCCGCCCGCCCGCACTGTTGTCAGAGCCCAGCGCCTCGTCCACCATTTCTAGGCGCTTGAGGTTTGCCTGGTGATTTTCGTTGAGGGTGACGAATTGCCTGGCGAACTCGGGAAACTGCTCGACGATCCGGCGAGCCTGCGCGGTCGAATGCTCCGCCTGGTTGGGGGACGATGCCAGGGCTCCTTCGAATGCCCTGAGCAGGTCCACCGTCGAATCGGCAGGCATGTCCTGCCACTCGACCGGGAAAGTCGTGCGCAATCGGTCTATGAGCGCCGAAGTCAGCGGGCGGTCGTCGTTTTCCAGTTGCGACAGGTAGGAGGCGCTGATGTCCAGCGCCGCGGCGAGATCCGCCTGGCGCATGGCGCGCGCGGCTCTCAAGGCACGCAAGTGTGAGCCTGCAAATATGCGATGTTGTGCCATCTGGCGAGCCTACTTTGCAAATTCACGGATTGCAACTTTGCACAATTACATTGGACACTGCCTTGGTCCGGGGTCATGGAAGGGCAGATTTTGGCCTTTGGTGGAAAAGCATGTCAGCGAATATAGCGGAGATGGAGCGTCGTCGTTCTGCTGCCCGGCTTGGCGGCGGTGAGAAGCGGATTGCGGGTCAGCATGCGAAGGGCAAGCTGACGGCGCGCGAGCGTCTCGACGTCCTGCTGGACGAGGACAGCTTCGAGGAGATGGACCTCTACGTCGAGCACGACTGCGTGGACTTCGGGATGCAGGAGCAGAAGATCCCGGGCGACGGCGTGGTGACCGGGTCCGGCACCATCAACGGCCGGCTGGTCTACGTGTTCAGCCAGGACTTCACGGTGTTCGGCGGCTCGTTGTCGGCGAGGCATGCGCAGAAGATCTGCAAGGTGATGGACGCGGCGCTGAAGGTGGGGGCGCCGGTGATCGGGCTCAACGATTCGGGCGGCGCACGCATCCAGGAAGGCGTCGCCTCGCTGGGCGGCTATGCCGATGTGTTCCAGCGCAACGTGCTGGCCTCGGGCGTGGTGCCGCAGCTTTCGCTCATCATGGGGCCCTGCGCGGGCGGGGCGGTCTATTCGCCGGCGATGACGGACTTCATCTTCATGGTGAAGGACAGCTCGTACATGTTCGTGACCGGGCCCGAAGTGGTCAAGACGGTCACCAACGAGGTGGTGACTCAGGAGGAACTGGGCGGAGCGATCACGCATTCGAGCAAGACCTCGGTGTCGGACCTGGCGCTGGAGAACGACATCGAGGCGCTGCTGGCAGCGCGCGACTTCTTCGACTTCCTGCCGGCCTCTAACCGCGACGATGCACCCGAGCGCCCTTGCGCGGACCCGTGGGACCGGCTCGAGCCGAGCCTCGACACGATCATCCCGCCTTCGGCCAACCAGCCCTACGACATGCACGAAGTTCTGCGCAAGACGCTGGACGAGGGCGAGTTCTTCGAATTGCAGCCGCTGCATGCGGGCAACATCCTGATCGGTTTCGGCCGTATCGAGGGCAAGACCGTGGGGGTCGTCGCCAATCAGCCGATGGTGCTGGCAGGCGTGCTGGACATCAACGCATCGAAGAAGGCGGCGCGATTCGTGCGTTTCTGCGATGCTTTCAACATCCCGATCATCACGTTCGTCGACGTGCCCGGCTTCCTGCCCGGCACCGACCAGGAGCACAACGGGATCATTAAGCACGGCGCCAAGCTGCTGTTCGCCTATGGCGAGGCGACTGTGCCGAAGATCACCATCATCACCCGCAAGGCCTATGGCGGGGCCTACGACGTGATGGCCTCCAAGCACTTGCGCGGCGACCTCAACTACGCCTGGCCGACCGCGGAAATCGCGGTGATGGGAGCCAAGGGTGCGGTTGAGATCATCTTCCGCGGGCTCGACCCGGACGGCATCGCAGCGAAGACTCGGGAGTACGAGGACCGCTTCGCCAATCCCTTCGTGGCGGCGAGCCGGGGCTACATCGACGAGGTGATCTACCCGCATTCGACGCGCCGGCGCATTGCACTGGGCTTGCGCAAGCTGGCCAACAAGGTGCTCGAGAACCCCTGGAAGAAGCACGACAACATCCCGCTCTGATCGGCGGGGGCGTCGAAGCGGTGTTCTTTTTGGGAGTACCGCGATCGCGGCCGGAGGTCGAAGAGGGGCTCCGGTCGAAACGCAAGGAAGGGTTTGGAAGAGGTCATGGAAGAGATCTACATCGTCAGCGGCGTACGCACGGCAGTCGGCGACTTCGGGGGGTCGTTGAAGGGCTTCCTGCCGGCAGCGCTGGGTAGTCTGGTCGCCGCCGAGGCGCTCAGGCGCGCGGGTATCGAGGCAGGTGCGGTCGAGCACGTCGTGATCGGCCAGGTGATGCCGACCAGCGCGCGCGACCAGATGCTGGCCCGGGTCATCGGCATCGAGGCCGGCATCCCGCTGGCGACGCCGGCGCTGACGTTGAACCGGCTGTGCGGCTCGGGGGTACAGGCGATCATCTCGTCAGCGCAGATGATGAAGCTGGGCGAGGCGTCGGTGACGCTGGCGGGCGGCGCGGAATCGATGTCGAACGTGCCCTACCACGACCACGGTGTGCGCTGGGGTCGGAAGATGGGCGCGAACACGCAGGAAGATGCGCTGACGCTGGGCCTGTCGGACGCGATCGGCGGCTATCACATGGGCATCACCGCTGAGAACGTGGCCGAGCGCCATCACGTCAGCCGCGAGGACATGGACGCACTGGCCGCGACCAGCCATGCCCGCGCCGCGAAAGCCATCGCGGAAGGCCGCTTCAAGGAGCAGATCCTCGCGATCGAGGTCAAGACCCGCAAGGGCGTGACGATCTTCGACACCGACGAGCATGTCCGGGCCGACACCACTCCCGAGACGCTGAGCAAGATGAAGCCGGCCTTCAAGAAGGACGGTTCGGTGACCGCCGGCAACGCCAGCGGCATCAACGACGGCGCCGCCGCCGTGGTGCTGGCGACCGGTTCCGAGGTCGAGAAGCGCGGGCTCGCGCCGCTGGCTCGCATCGTTGCCTGGGGCCACGCCGGCGTCGAACCGGAGTACATGGGCGAAGGCCCGATAGCGGCGGTGCCGATCGCGCTCCGGCGCGCGGGCCTGGCACTCGACCAGATCGACGTGATCGAGAGCAACGAGGCCTTCGCGGCGCAGGCCTGCGCTGTCGCCAAGGTGCTTGGCTTCGACCCGGAGAAGGTGAACCCCAACGGTTCCGGCGTCTCGATCGGCCATCCGGTCGGTGCAACGGGTACGATGCTGACGGTCAAGTGCGCCTATGAACTGAAGCGCATCGGCGGGCGTTATGGCCTGGTGACGATGTGCATCGGTGGCGGCCAGGGCATCGCGCTGGTCATCGAGAACGTGGCGGGGAACGCAGCGTGAAGCTCGGTCGCCTCAATCACATCGGCGTCGCCACGCCCGATCTCGACGCTTCTATCGCCTTCTACCGGGACGTGATGGGCGCCACCGACGTGACCGAGCCCTTCGTTCTCGAAAGCCAGCAGGTCCGCGTGTGCTTCGTCAACACGCCTGGTGAGAACGGTACTGCGGGCACGCAAATCGAACTGCTCCAGCCGACCACGCCGGACTCGGCGGTGGGCAAGTGGCTGGAGAAGAACCCGCTCGGGGGGCAGCACCACATCTGCTACGAAGTGCCCGATATCGCCGAGGCCAAGGTCTGGTTCGAAGGCCTGGGCAAGCGGGTGCTTGGAGAACCTCGGGTCGGCGCTCACGGCACCATGATCTTCTTCGTGCATCCCAAGGACATGGGCGGGCAACTGACGGAGATCATGGAGACGCCAAAATCCGGGCACTGAATATCACGTCGTCCCGGTTTTTTGTTCCGGGACCGCTGGCCGGGAACGGCCGAGCTCGCGGCGAGGCGCTCTGAAGGGGGGTCTCGCCTGAAGACAGGCACCGGTCCCGGCTGCGATCCGGGACGACGAGTAGAAGAGGAACCGATCATGCCCGACATCAAGGACTGGCAGGCAGCGGCGGACAAGGAAGTCAAGGGTCGGGACCTGACCTGGAACACGCCCGAAGGCATCGCGGTCAAGCCGCTCTACACCGCCGCGGACGTCACCGTCGATCCGGGCCTGCCGGGCTACGCGCCGTTCACGCGCGGGGTGCGGGCCTCGATGTATGCGGGCCGGCCGTGGACCATCCGCCAGTACGCCGGGTTCTCGACCGCCGAGGAATCGAACGCCTTCTATCGCCGCAACCTCGCCGCCGGGCAGAAGGGCCTGTCGGTCGCCTTCGACCTCGCGACGCACCGGGGCTACGATTCGGACCACCCGCGCGTGGTCGGCGACGTCGGCAAGGCGGGCGTGGCGATCGATTCGGTCGAGGACATGAAGATCCTGTTCGACGGCATCCCGCTCGACAAGATGTCGGTGTCGATGACGATGAACGGCGCGGTGATCCCGATCCTGGCGTTCTTCATCGTCGCCGGCGAGGAACAGGGCGTCGACCGCAAGCTGCTCGACGGGACCATCCAGAACGACATCCTCAAGGAGTTCATGGTCCGCAACACCTACATCTACCCGCCCGAGCCCTCGATGCGGATCATCTCGGACATCTTCGGCTATACCAGCCGCGAGATGCCCAAGTTCAACTCGATCTCGATCTCCGGCTACCACATGCAGGAAGCCGGCGCGACGCAGGTGCAGGAGCTGGCCTTCACCATCGCCGACGGCGCGGAATACGTGAAGTACGGCGTGGCCTCGGGCCTCGACATCGACAAGTTCGCCGGGCGCCTGTCGTTCTTCTTCGCGATCGGCATGAACTTCTTCATGGAAGTCGCCAAGCTGCGCGCCGCGCGCGTGCTGTGGCACCGGGTGATGACCGAGCTGGGCGCCAAGGACGAGCGCAGCAAGATGCTGCGCACCCACTGCCAGACCTCGGGCGTGTCCTTGCAGGAGCAGGACCCCTACAACAACGTCATCCGCACCACGATCGAGGCGATGGCCTCGATGCTGGGCGGCACCCAGTCGCTGCACACCAACGCGCTGGACGAGGCGATCGCGCTGCCGACCGACTTCTCGGCGCGCATCGCCCGCAACACCCAGATCATCATCCAGGAGGAGACCGGCATGTGCAATGTCGTCGATCCGCTGGGTGGCTCGTACTACGTCGAATCGCTGACGCAGAGCCTCGTCGACCAGGCCTGGGAGATCATCGAGCGCGTCCAGGCCGATGGCGGCATGGCCAAGGCGGTCGCCGCCGGCTGGCCCAAGGCGATGATCGAGACCGCCGCCGCCGCCCGCCAGGCCCGCGTCGACCGGGGTGACGACGTGATCGTCGGCGTCAACAAGTACCGCCTCGCCGAAGAAGACGCGATCGAGACGCTCGACATCGACAACGCCAAGGTCCGCGAGGGCCAGATCGCCCGCATCGAGAAGATGAAGGCGAGCCGCGACGAGGCCGCGTGCCAGGCCGCGCTCAGGGCGCTGGCCGACGGCGCCGCCGCGCCCGCCAGCATCGAGAACAACCTCCTCGCCCTTGCGGTGGAAGCGGCCCGCGCGCGCGCCACGCTCGGCGAGATCTCCTCTGCGATGGAGGAGAGCTTCGAGCGCTACGGCACCCAGCCGACCCCGGTGAAGGGCGTCTACGGCGCGCCTTACGAGGGCGACAGCCGCTGGCGGCAGGTGCTCGACGGGGTGCAGGCGGTCGAACGCCGCCTCGGCCGCAAGCCCAAGCTGCTGGTCGCCAAGATGGGCCAGGATGGCCACGATCGCGGCGCCAACGTGATCGCCTCGGCCTTCGGCGACATGGGCTTCGAGGTGGTCTCGGGCCCCTTGTTCCAGACCCCCGAGGAAACCGTGGTGCTGGCCTTGCAGCACGAAGTCGACGTCGTCGGCGCCTCCAGCCTCGCGGCCGGGCACAAGACGCTGATCCCCGAGCTGATCCAGCAGCTGCGCGCTGCCGGGCGCAGCGACGTCAAGGTGATCGCGGGCGGCGTGATCCCCGCCAAGGACTACGAATACCTGCGCAATGCCGGTGTCCAGGGCATCTACGGCCCCGGCTCGAACGTGGTCGAATGCGCCGCCGACGTGCTGCGCCTGCTCGGGCACAACATGCCGCCGGCAGGTTCCGAGCTGCAGGCGGCGGAGTAGGCGGATGCTGGATCAGCACGGCATCGCGCTCTATGGCAGGGCTTTGGCCCGAGCCGCGCGCGTGCCGCCTGAGGAATGACTATGACCCAAACCCCCGCCTTCGCCTCCCGCCCCGTGGCTCGTACCGACTGGACCCGCGAGGAGATCGCAGGCCTGTTCGACCTGCCGTTCACCGAACTGGTGTTCCGCGCGGCCGAGGTGCATCGCGCCAGCCACAAGGCGGACGAAGTGCAGCTCTCGACGCTGCTCTCGATCAAGACCGGCGGCTGCGTCGAGGACTGCGGCTACTGCTCGCAATCGGTCTCGGCCAACAGCGGGGTCAAGGCGACCAAGCTGATGGAAGTGCAGGCCGTGCTCCAGCGCGCCGCGCAGGCGGCCGACCAGGGCTCGACCCGCTTCTGCATGGGGGCCGCCTGGCGCAACCCCAAGGACCGCGACATGCCCGCCATCATCGAGATGGTGAAGGGCGTGCGGGCGATGGGCATGGAAACCTGCATGACGCTGGGCATGCTGACGCCCGAGCAGGCCGACATGCTGAGCGATGCGGGGCTCGACTACTACAACCACAACATCGACACGAGCCCCGAGCGCTACGACCAGGTCATCACCACGCGCACGATGGACGACCGCCTCGACACGCTGTCGAACGTGCGGATGGCGGGGATCAACGTGTGCTCGGGCGGCATCGTCGGCATGGGCGAGACCCGCGCCGACCGCGTCGGCTTCATGCACACGCTCGCCACGCTGCCCGAGCACCCGCAGTCGGTGCCGGTCAACGCGCTGGTCCCGGTCAAGGGCACGGTGCTGGGCGACATGCTGGCCGACACCCCGCTCGCCAAGATCGACGACGTCGAGTTCGTGCGCACCGTGGCGGTGGCGCGGATCACCATGCCGGCCTCGATGGTGCGCCTCTCGGCGGGGCGCGAATCGATGTCCGAGATGACCCAGGCGATGTGCTTCCTGGCCGGCGCCAACTCGATCTTCACCGGCGACAAGCTGCTCACCGCGCCCAACGCAGGCGACGACAACGACCTGGCGATGTTCGCCCGCCTCGGCCTCAAGCCCATGGCCATCGAAATGACCCCGGCACAACTCGAAGCACAGCGCATGCCCAAGGGATGCGCCAAGCTGGAAGCGGCCCAGTAAGTGACAGCCGGCTTGCCCGTCAGCCTAGCAAAGGCGGACCTCGCTGTCTCGCGCAACCTCGCGACCAGCTGGCGCGCGTGCCTGCGAGCACGGGGCGTGGGGGCGATGCTGCTGGCGGTGTCCTGCCTTGCCGCCATGCCCGGCGTCGCCTCCGCCGCAGCGCCGGCGGCGGTTCCGATCACGATCGGCGAAACTCGCCTCGTCACCTTTGCCGATGGCGATGTCCGGCAGGTCAACGTCTATCTCCCTGACGGCTATGCCAAGGATGACAAGCGCTACCCCGTGCTCTACCTCATCGACGGCGGGCTTTCGCAGGACTTCCTCCATGTGGCCGGGACCACTGCGCTGGGCGCCGTATGGGGCCGCTCGGAGCCGGCCATCGTCGTCGGGATCGAGAGCCGGGACAGGCGCGCCGAACTGATCGGCAGTCCGGGCAACGCGGCGCAGCACGAACAGTACCCCACCGCCGGCCGGTCCGCCGCCTTCCGCGCCTTCCTGCGCGACAAGGTCAAGCCGATGGTAGAGGCGAGCTACCGAACCAACGGCCAGGACGGCGTGATCGGCGAGTCGCTCGCCGGCCTGTTCATCGTCGAGACCTGGCTACGCGAACCCGGCCTGTTCGGCCGCTATGCCGCCATCGACGCGAGCTTGTGGTGGGATGACGGGGCGCTTTCGAAAGCGGCTCCAGGCGTACTCGCCGGCGGAGCATCGCGCGGTCCGCTGTACCTTACGTATTCCAATGAGGGCCCCGAGACCGCCGACGCCGCCGATCGCGTCGCCAGGGCGGGAAGCGCACTCGTCTGCCTCGTCCCGCGCCCTGATCTGACGCACGCGACCGCCTACCACGTCCTTTCGCCGCAGGCGCTGCAGTTCCTGTTTCCGACCGCCAACAAACAAGACCCCGAATGGGGCTTCGAGGTGCCATGTTCAAGAAAATCCTGATCGCAAACCGCGGCGAGATCGCCTGCCGCGTCATCAAGACCGCGCGCCGCATGGGCATCCAGACCGTCGCCGTCTATTCCGACGCCGACGCACGCGCACCCTTCGTGCAGATGGCCGACGAGGCCGTCCACATCGGTCCGGCGCCAGCCGCGCAATCGTACCTGATCGCCGACAAGATCATCGCCGCAGCCAAGCAGACCGGCGCCGAAGCGGTTCACCCCGGCTACGGCTTCCTGTCCGAGCGGACCTCCTTCGCCGAGGCGCTCGCCGCAGAGGGCATCGCGTTCATCGGCCCGCCCGTCAACGCGATCGCGGCGATGGGTGACAAGATCGAGTCCAAGAAGCTCGCCAAGGCGGCCGGCGTCAACGTCGTCCCCGGCTTCGTCGGCGAGATCGAGGATACCGAGCATGCCGTGCGCATCTCGGCCGAGATCGGCTATCCGGTCATGATGAAGGCGTCTGCCGGCGGCGGTGGCAAGGGCATGCGCCTCGCCTACAATGAAAACGACGTGCGCGAAGGCTTCGAGGCCACCAAGCGCGAAGGTCTCAACTCCTTCGGCGACGATCGCGTCTTCATCGAGAAGTTCATCCTCAACCCGCGGCACATCGAGATCCAGATCCTCGGCGACCAGCACGGCAACATTCTGTACCTCAACGAACGCGAGTGCTCGATCCAGCGCCGCCACCAGAAAGTGGTCGAGGAAGCGCCGTCGCCCTTCGTGACGCCGGCGATGCGCAAGGCCATGGGCGAGCAGTGCGTCGCCCTGTCGCGCGCGGTCGGCTATTACTCGGCGGGTACCGTGGAACTGATCGTCTCGGGCGCCGATCCGACGGGCGAGAGCTTCTACTTCCTCGAGATGAACACCCGCCTGCAGGTGGAGCACCCCGTCACCGAAGCGATCACCGGCATCGACCTCGTCGAGCAGATGATCCGCGTCGCCGCCGGCGAAGCCCTGTCGTTCACCCAGGACGACGTGAAGATCGAGGGCTGGGCGATCGAGAACCGCGTCTACGCAGAAGACCCCTATCGCGGGTTCCTGCCTTCGACCGGGCGCCTCTCGCGCTACAACCCGCCGGTCGCAGGCTGGACCGAGGATGAGGAGGCCAACGGCCGTCGCGGCATCGACGGCGTGCGCGTCGATGACGGCGTCTACGAAGGCGGCGAAGTCTCGATGTTCTACGATCCGATGATCGCCAAGCTCATCACCTGGGGCGAGACCCGCGACGAGGCCGCGGACCGGCAGGTTGCCGCGCTCGACGCCTTCGAGATCGAGGGCCTGGGCCACAACATCGATTTCGTCTCGGCGATCATGCAGCACCCGCGCTTCCGTTCGGGCGAGCTGACCACCGGCTTCATCGCCGAGGAATACCCGGACGGCTTCCACGGCGCGCCCGCCTCGGACGACCTCAAGGTCAAGCTCGCCGCCGTCGCCGCCTTCGTCGCCACCGCGCGCGCCGATCGTTCGCGTCGGGTCGAAGGCCAGCTCGGCACCCCACTCGACCCGCCGGGCGCCTGGACCGTCACCATTGACGGCGCGGTCTTCGCGGTCGAACTCGACGAGGACCTGCTAACGGTCAACGGCGAGGAAGTGGAGCTGGAGCTGGAATACACCCCTGGCGACCGCTTCGTGGAGGCCGAAGTGGACGGCGAGGACCTGATCCTCAAGTTGGAAACCACCCGCACCGGCTTCACGCTGACCACCCGCGGCGCGATCCACAAGGTCGCCTGCCTACCCACGCGCATCCACGGCCTGACCCGGCACATGATCGAAAAGGTCCCGCCGGACCTCTCGCGCTTCCTGATCTGCCCGATGCCCGGCCTGCTGGTCTCGCTCAGTGTCGCCGAGGGCGACAAGGTCGAGGCCGGCCAGCCCCTTGCCGTGATCGAGGCCATGAAAATGGAAAACATCCTCCGCGCCGAGAAGTCCGGAACCGTCAAATCCGTCAACGCAAAAGCCGGCGAAAGCCTGCGCGTCGACCACATCATTCTCGAAATGGAGTGACACAAATGAAGATCCTCGTGCCCGTGAAGCGGGTGATCGACTACAACGTGAAGCCTCGTGTGAAGGCCGACGGCACGGGTGTTGACCTGGCCAACGTCAAGATGAGCATGAACCCGTTCGACGAGATCGCGGTGGAAGAAGCCATCCGTCTCAAGGAGGCGGGCAAGGCGGAGGAGATCATCGCGATCTCGGTCGGGCCGGCCAAGGCGCAGGAAACGCTGCGCACGGCGCTGGCGATGGGCGCCGACCGGGCGATCCTGGTCGAGACCGACGCCGAAGTCGAACCGCTCGCCGTCGCCAAGATCCTGAAAGCCATCGTGGGTGAAGAGAACCCGGGCCTTGTGATCCTGGGCAAGCAGGCGATCGACGACGATTCGAACCAGACCGGCCAGATGCTCGCCGCGCTGCTCGCACGGCCCCAGGGCACGTTCGCCAGCAAGGTCGAGATCGACGGCGATTTCGTCTCGGTCACCCGCGAGGTCGACGGCGGCCTGGAGACGGTGAAGCTCTCGCTTCCCGCCATCGTCACCACCGACCTGCGCCTCAACGAGCCGCGCTACGCCTCGCTGCCCAACATCATGAAGGCGAAGAAGAAGCAGCTCGATGTGAAGTCGCCGGCCGACTACGGCGTCGACATCGCCCCGCGCCTCAAGACCCTCAAGGTCTCCGAGCCGCCGGTGCGCGTCGCCGGCATCAAGGTCGCCGACGTCGACGGCCTCGTCGCCAAGCTCAAGGAACTGGGAGTAGCCTGATGTCCAAGACTCTCGTCTGGGTCGAACACGACAACGCCTCCGTCAAGGACGCGACCCTCGCCGTCGTCACCGCCGCCTCCAAGCTGGGTGAAGTGCACCTGCTGGTCGCAGGTTCCGGCTGCGCCGCCGTGGCCGAGGAAGCCGCGCAGATCGCGGGCGTGGGCAAGGTCCACCTCGCCGACGACGCCGCCTATGCGCATGGCCTGGCGGAAAACGTCGCCCCGCTCGTCGCCGAGCTGATGGGCCACCACGACGCCTTCGTGGTGCCCGCCACCACCACCGGCAAGAACCTCGCGCCGCGCGTCGCCGCGCTGCTCGACGTGATGCAGATCTCGGACATCCTCTCGGTCGAAGGCGAGAAGACCTTCACCCGTCCGATCTACGCCGGCAACGCGATCGCCACGGTCGAATCGAGCGATGCCAAGCTGGTCATCACCGTGCGTGGCACCGCCTTCGACAAGGCTGCCGCCACCGGCGGTTCGGGCACGGTCGAGGCCGTCTCGGGCACGGGTGACGCGGGCCTGTCGAGCTTCGTGGGCGCCGAGCTTGCCAAGCTGGAGCGCCCCGAACTGACCAGCGCGAAGATCATCGTCTCGGGCGGCCGCGCGCTGAAGGACGGCGAGACGTTCGAGCAGGTCATCATGCCGCTGGCCGACAAGCTCGGCGCCGCCGTGGGTGCCAGCCGCGCCGCGGTGGACGCAGGATACGTGCCCAACGACTACCAGGTCGGCCAGACCGGCAAGATCGTCGCGCCGCAAGTCTACATCGCGGTCGGCATCTCGGGCGCGATCCAGCACCTGGCCGGGATGAAGGATAGCAAGACCATCATCGCCATCAACAAGGACGAGGACGCACCGATCTTCCAGGTCGCCGACATCGGCCTCGTCGCAGACCTCTTCAACGCCGTGCCCGAACTCACTGGGAAGCTCTGAACATGAACATTCACGAATATCAGGCCAAGGAACTGCTTGCGAAGTATGGCGTGGGGATTCCCGCCGGTATTGCGGCGCTGACCGTAGAGGAAGCGGTGGCCGCCGCCAAGCAGCTGCCGGGACCGCTCTACGTCGTGAAGGCGCAGATCCACGCGGGCGGGCGCGGCAAGGGCAAGTTCAAGGAGCTGCCCGCCGACGCCAAGGGCGGCGTGCGCCTCGCCAAGTCGATCGAGGAAGTCGAGGCTTTCGCGCAGGAAATGCTCGGCAACACCCTCGTCACCATCCAGACGGGTGATGCCGGCAAGCAGGTCAACCGCCTCTACGTGACCGACGGCGTCGACATCGCCAAGGAATACTACCTCTCGATGGTGGTGGACCGCGCCTCGAGCCGCGTCGCCCTGATCGTGTCGACCGAAGGCGGCATGGACATCGAGGAAGTCGCCCACTCGACGCCCGAGCGCATCAGCACGATCACCATCGACGTCGCCACGGGCTTCCAGCCGCACCACGGCCGCGCCGTCGCCTTCGCGCTCAAGCTCACGGGCGAACTGAACAAGCAGGCGCAGAAGATCTCGAAGCAGCTCTACGAGGCCTTCGTGGCGCTCGACTGCGACATGCTCGAGATCAACCCGCTGGTGGAAACCAAGGACGGCAACCTGCTCGTCCTCGACACCAAGATGAGCTTCGATTCGAACGCGCTGTACCGTCACCCCGACGTGCTGGCGCTGCGCGACGAGACCGAGGAAGATCCGGCCGAAGTCGAGGCGTCGAAGTACGACTTGGCCTACATCAAGCTCGACGGCGACATCGGCTGCATGGTCAATGGCGCGGGCCTGGCGATGGCGACGATGGACATCATCAAGCTGAACGGCATGTTCCCGGCCAACTTCCTCGACGTAGGCGGCGGCGCCAACAAGGAAAAGGTCACCGCGGCGTTCAAGATCATTCTCGCCGATCCGGCGGTGAAGGGCATCCTGGTGAACATCTTCGGCGGCATCATGAAGTGCGACGTGATCGCCGACGGCATCGTCGCCGCGGCCAAGGAAGTGAACCTGCAGGTTCCGCTGGTGGTCCGCCTCGAAGGCACCAACGTCCAGCAGGGCAAGGACATCCTGGCAGGCTCGGGCCTGCCGATCGTCGCCGCCAACGACCTGGGCGATGCCGCACGCAAGATCGTTGCCGAAGTACAGAAGGTAGCCTGACATGAGCATTCTAATCGACAAGAATACCAAGGTCATCACGCAAGGGATGACCGGCGCGACCGGGACGTTCCACACCGAGCAGGCGCTGGCCTACGGCACGCAGATGGTCGGCGGCGTGACGCCCGGCAAGGGCGGCACCAGCCACATCGGCCTGCCGGTGTTCGACACCGTCGCCGAAGCCAAGCACGCCACCGGCGCGACCGCCTCGGTGATCTACGTGCCGCCGCCGTTCGCCGCCGACTCGATCCTGGAAGCGATCGATGCCGAGATCCCGCTGATCGTGACGATCACCGAAGGCATCCCGGTGCTCGACATGGTCCGCGTCAAGCGCGCCCTCTCGGGTTCGAAGTCGCGCCTGATCGGCCCGAACTGCCCCGGCCTGCTGACGCCGGGCGAGTGCAAGATCGGCATCATGCCCGCGAACATCTTCTCCAAGGGTTCGGTCGGCGTCGTCTCGCGCTCGGGCACGCTGACTTATGAAGCGGTGTTCCAGACCACCAACGCAGGCCTGGGCCAGAC
Source organism: Novosphingobium sp. BL-52-GroH (assembly GCF_044813085.1). NCBI lineage: Bacteria > Pseudomonadati > Pseudomonadota > Alphaproteobacteria > Sphingomonadales > Sphingomonadaceae > Novosphingobium > Novosphingobium sp. BL-52-GroH. The sequence continues at coordinate 1,277,966 of NZ_CP171149.1, forward strand.
CACCGCGGTCGGCATCGGCGGCGACCCGGTCAACGGCACCAACTTCATCGACGTGCTGGAACTGTTCCTGGCCGACGACGAGACCAAGTCGATCATCATGATCGGCGAGATCGGCGGCAGCGCCGAGGAAGAAGCGGCGCAGTTCCTCAAGGACGAAGCCAGGCGCGGCCGCAAGAAGCCCATGGCGGGCTTCATCGCCGGCCGCACGGCGCCTCCGGGCCGCCGCATGGGCCACGCCGGCGCGATCGTCTCGGGCGGCCAGGGCGGCGCCGAGGACAAGATCGCGGCGATGGAAGAAGCCGGCATCAAGGTGTCGTCCTCGCCCTCGCTGCTCGGCGAAACCCTTGTGGAAGTCCTCAAGGAACTCGCCTGAACGAAGGAGGTCGGGTCATCTTGCCCTACTTCGTCGTTGCGACGCCGCAGGCCGAAGCAACCCGGGGCGGTCTACGCCGCAGCCGGGTTGCCGCACCGCTGCCGGGCTCGCAAGGACGAAGATGGGCGACTGATCCGACTCGCCGTTTGCAATCGGCATATCCACTGCATGAACGGGGAAAGGCCTCGCGGTAGAAGGAGGACGAGCGGATAGCCGTCCGACACCCGCGAGGCCTTCCTTGTCCAACGCTTCCTTCCCCATGTTGACGCATCGCGGCGCGAGCACGTAGTAACGATCGCGAGCAGCGCGGGCGAAAGCGAAAAGCCCTGCATGGGGATGGTGGAGCGGATGTCGTGAGTGCTGCCCATCGTGCCGCGGCCATGCTGACGCGGCGGTTGGAGGTTCTGACTGCCGCGCACGGGCGACGCGTGACGCTGGACCCTCTGCAAGTGCTCGACCGCAGCGCCGATATCCCTCTTTTTCGACCGGGCGCGCGCTCGCCGAACGGTCATTGCCGGATGCTGGCCGCGTCAGACGGATGGATCGCGCTCAACCTGGCCCGGCCCAGCGACCTGGAACTGATCCCCGCATGGATCGGCGAGGAGTGGTCAGGCGACGCTTGGGACGCTGCCGCGCGCCATGCAGCGCGGACATCGGTGCGCGATCTCGTTGCCCGTGGCATATTGCTCGGATTGCCGATTGCGACCCCCGGAGAAGTTGCGGGAGAGGGGCTGGCGCCGCACCGTATCGCCATGGGCGCAGGGACATCGCGTCGCGGCTTGCGCACCGTGATCGATCTGTCCAGCCTGTGGGCGGGGCCGTTATGCGCGGGAATCCTGGCGAGAATGGGCGCACAGGTGACACGGATCGAGGACCCGAGCCGCCCAGATCCGGTGCGGGTGACCACGCCGCGCCATTACGAGAGGCTCAACCGAGGCAAGACGGAAATCTCGTTTTCCCTGCGGACCCCCGAAGGCCGGGAACGCCTTTTTGCGCTCGCCTGCGAGGCCGACGCCATCGTCACGAGCGCGCGACCGCGTGCCTTCGAGAGCCTCGGACTGGCACCCGAGCGCGTCTTTGCCACCAATCCGGGGCTCGTCTGGGTGGCGATCACCGGCCATGGATGGCAGGCGCCGCATGCGGAGCGGGTGGCTTTCGGGGACGATGCCGCCGTTGCCGGCGGCCTGGTACGATGGGTGGATGGAGTGCCGCAGTTCCTCGGCGACGCCCTGGCGGACCCGCTCACAGGCGTAGCCAGCGCGCTTGCGGCGATCGAGGCGGCGGAAGCGGGCGGCGGTGTTTTCGTCGATGCGGCGATGGCCCGGGTCGCGGCCGGAGCGGCGGGGCTCGCGCATTCGGTCCCTATGTAGCCACGCATCCTGGCTCGAACGCAACCGGGGCCAGGCGCCGCCGGGTTTCTGTCGTCAATTATCAATTTAGGTGACGCTTGGGCGGTGCCGAACGACGTTTCAGCTGTGCCCAGCACAGTCTCGCGCTACTCTCCGCGCAAAACGAAGGCTCGATTTCGGGGATTGGTTTTGGCTCGCGAACTTCCGGTATCGGGGCGCACCTTACCGCTCAGCGGTAGAGGTTCGCTCCTGGCGGTGTTCGAAGCTGCGATATTCGAAGCATGCTACTGCTTCGCTCGCGCCCGCTCGACGGCCTGATTGAGTGTTGATTCCGGCCCGCCCGATATTGCCGATCCGACCCAGCCGCCATCCACCTGGAGATCGCATCCTGTAATATATGCTGCTTGCGGGGAGATCATGAAGGCAATCGCATTCGCCACTTCCTGGGGCGTCCCGGATCGCGGAATCGGTGCGCCCTTCAGGGCTTCGCGAGAGGCTTCGCTACGGGCCATCTCGAGTTTGCCCATCGGCGTGTCGATGCAACCGGGCGAGACCGAGCAGATGCGGCGCCCGGAGAGGCCGAATGGCGCTGCGAGACGCCGCGCGAGGCGCAGGATCGCCGCCTTAGAGAGTGCGTATCCCAAGCCCGGCATGGCAGCTTGTGCGCCCACGATTTCGGCCAGCTCCGCAGCGAGGCGGGGGTGGTCGGGACGGTCGAGAAGAGCGATGATGCGAGGATCGTCCACAGGGGCGGTATGCGCGGTCATCGAACTGATGCATACCGCTGCTCCGCCCTCTCGCAAGCGCGCGCCGAGCATTTCGACGGAGGCCGCTGTCGCCGTCAGGTTGATCTCGATGATGCGTGCGAAACTGCCCATGCTCGGCGACAGGCCGGCGGTCACCACCAGGGCGTCGAGGTCCGGGAGACTGGCCGCCAAATGCCCGATCGCCGTACGATCGCTCATGTCCAGCGGTTCGGCGCGGGCGCCGAGGGCAGAGCATAAAGGCGCCAGCGCGTCCGCCGAAAGGTCGCTCAGGATCAGATCGTAACCGCGTACATGCAGCAGTTCGGCGGTGGCGCGGCCGATGCCGGAAGCAGCGCCGAGGATACAGGCTACGGGTTTGGTCATGCGTCGTCCTCGTGCGCCAGAAGTCGAAGGTCGAGCCTCGTGCGCGCATGATAGCGCAACGCGATGGCCATGAAGGCGAAGGCAAGCGGGACCGCCACGAAGCCGATGATGGCAAGAGCGGCGGACAGCGGATGGGCGAAGCCGGTCAGGTGGTCGCTCATGTAGCCGGACAGGATCGGGCCGAGGCCAGTCCCGAGCAGGGCGGCGACCATTGCCATCACTGCCATCGCCTGCGCCCGCAGATGCCTCGGGGTGATGTACTGGAAGGTGAGCGAGGAAAGGCTCGTGACCGAACTGATGAGGAACAGGGCCGCTCCCATCATCGCCAGTTCGCCGTAGAGCGAGGACGTCAGCAAGCCACCGCTCGCCAGCGGCCAGACGAGCCCGAGCGAGACGAGGATGACGCGCAACACCGTGCCTGCCGGGTCCTGCTTTGCCAGGCGCGATACCAGCATGCCTGCAGACAGTGTGCCTGCCGCCCCGCACACGAGGTAGATGGGCCCGAATAGGCGGCCGATCTCGGCTTCGTCGATCCCCTTCGAGCGCATTATGGCGGCGGGTAGCCAACTGATGTAGCTGGCCAGGAGGATCATGACGGCTGCCATGGCGAGCTGGTAGAGGACGAAAATCTGCCAGTGCCTGCCGAAGAGCGCAAAGACGGCGCCAAGGCCCGGGCCGCGTTCCCCCTGCCTCGAGTGCGCCGCTGCAGGGCGGTCCGCGATCAGCAGGAGAAGCAGGGCAGGGATCAGGCCGAGCGCGCCGACGATCAGGAACACGACCTGCCAGGCTGCCATCGTGCCCAGGATGGGGAGCGATCCCGGCTCGATCGTCTCGGCCCAAGCGTAGATCGCGCCGCCCAGGCTGAGCGCGAAGCCGCCGCCGATGAACGGGGCGAGCATGTAGAACGAGGTCGCGGTAGCCAGTTGCCGGCGATTGAAGCGGTCGGAAAGCGTGGCGAGGGCGGCCGGGGTCAGGCCTGATTCGCCTGCGGCGATGCCGATGCGCGCCAGCATCATCTGCCAGAAGGTTCCGGCCATGCCGCACATCATCGTCAGGATGCTCCAGGCGGCGACGCATCCGCTCATGACCCGCGAACGGCGAGTGTGATCGGCGAGCCAGGCCAGCGGAAGGGTCGCCGCTACGTAGAATAACGAAAAGCTGATTCCCTGGAGCATGCCGAACTGCGTATCGTCGATGTCCAGCGTCGCCTGGATCGGAGCGATCAGCAGGCTGATGACCTGACGGTCGAGGTAGGCGATCGTGTAGCAGAAGGCCAGCAGACCGGCCACGAGCCAGCTCCGCCAGCCCGCAGAGGGAAGGTCCGATGAGGCGGTCCGATCCGGCGACGTTTCCGGCATCTCCTCGGCCTCTTCAGACCGCGTGGCCGACTGTGTGAACGTCATGCTTTTCTCCCGGCGGCCCATTCGTTGGACATATTTGCGGCCTTGCGGAATGCTTCTATATTGCACAAATGAGCGATAATCAAACAAACTCCAAGCGGGCGTGCGCGCGTCGAGCTTCGGGCCCGGACTGTGCGAGAGGCGGTGAGGAAGAATGACGATGTTTCGTAGCGTGGCAGAAGCGAGGGAGATGGCACGCCGCCGCTTGCCTTCCGCGGTGTTCCATTATGTCGACGGAGGGAAAGAGGACGAAGTGACCGTGCGGGCCAACGAAGCGGCCTTCGCGCGGCATGCCTTCCTGCCTGCAGCCTGCCCCACGGCGACCCGACCCGTGCTCGAAACCATTATCCTGGGCCGACGCTGTGCCTTGCCGCTGGCGATCGCGCCGACCGGCTTCGTGCGCATCGTCCACCGCGACGGCGAACTCGGCGCGGCGCGCGCCGCCGCCGCCGAAGGCATGCCTCTCGTGACCAGTACCTGGGCCAGCGTGCCGGTGGGCGATATCGTCGCGGTGAATCCGGACTGCTGGTTCCAGCTCTACATGATCGGTGGCAGGGTGGGGGCTCGATATTGTATCGACATGGCGCGCGAAGCCGGATGCCGCGTGCTCGTGGTGACGGCCGACATTGCCGGCGTATCGCCTGCGGACCGCCGCGCCCCGGCACTGCCCGATCCTGGCAGCCTGGGCTCGGTCCTGCGCTTTGCGCCTTCGGCGCTCGGCAAGCCGCGCTGGCTGTTTTCGCTGCTGCGAAGCGGGCTGGACATGCCCGCGCCCAATGCCCCGCGCCGCGAGGACGGGACGATGCTCCGGGTGGAGGACGCCGGGCGGTTGCTTACCCGGACACCGTTCGGATGGGACGACTTGCGGTGGCTGCGCGAACGCTGGCAGGGACCACTCGTGCTCAAGGGCGTTATGCGGCCAGGCGACGCGCTGCGAGCGCTTGAATGCGGGGTCGACGGCATCGTCGTGTCCAACCACGGAGGCAAGGTTCTCGATGGCGCGGTGGCCACGCTCGACGTGCTGCCGAGCATTGCCGACGCCGTCGCCGGACGGTGCGAGATACTGCTCGACGGCGGCTTGCGGCGCGGCGCCGATATCGTGAAGGTGCGGGCGCTCGGGGCGAATGCCGCGCTGATCGGACGACCTTTCCTCTGGGGGCTGGCAGCCGGTGGGGAAGAAGGCGTGGCGCAAGTGCTGCGCCTGTTCCGGCGCAGCCTGACGGCGACGCTCGCCAACCTCGATATTGCAGACGTGGCTGCCGTGGACGGGACGGTGCTGTGGAACGACGGCGCAGGAGCGGCTTGACAAACCGGGTCAGCTCGGTGCTATGGTCGAATAAGCAACAATAGAGCGATTATCGCTCAAATATCGGAGCGGGCGCGATGACGGCAGAAGCGGCGGACACTGCCGACCTCGATATCCACGCTTCCGGCGCTTATGAGAATGGACCGTGTATCTGGAGCCGCCTGCGCGAACAGGAAGGCCTGGCGTGGTCACCGCGATACGGCGGCTTCTACGTGGCGGCGCGCTACGAGGATGCGCTCCAGGTCCTGACGAAGCCCGGCGTGTTCGGGTCTGGCAAGGGGATCACGCTGCCACCGCCGGACGGCATCCGCAGCTTCCACATTCCGGCGGAGATCGATCCGCCGCTGCATGGCGAGTATCGGGCACTGATGCAGCCGCAGCTCGACGCTGACCGCGCGCGATCGATGGAACCGGCGATCCGCGAGATCGTCGATGTACTGGTCGAACGGCTGCCGCTGGATACACCGTTCGACTTCGTGCGCGCCTTCGCCCGGCCGCTGCCGATCATGGTGGCGCTGGACATCATGCGCCTCGACCGTGGCCATGCCGCTGAACTGGAAGATATGGTCGAGGATCTTCACCGCGAAGTCGCGACAGGTATGCCGACCGGCGCGGCCGAACGCCTTAAGCGGTTCGCCGAACATGTGCTGGCACAGCGGCGCCGGACGCTTCGGGACGAGGACGACGACGTCGTCGCCTCGATCCTGCGCGGCTCGGTCGAGGGTCGTGCGCTCGGTGCGGAGGAGCAGATGTCGATGCTCCGCCAAATCCTGGTCGGCGGCTTCGACACGACCGCGATCGCACTTGCGACGATGATGAAATGGCTGGCCGAGAACCCGCAGGAAGTGGCGCGCCTGCGTGCAAACCCCGGGCTGATCGATAGCGCCAGCGAGGAAATCGTGCGTTTCGCTTCGCCATCGACTTACTTGCGGCGCGAAGTGATGGAACCTGTCGAACTGGCCGGGACGAAGCTGGAGCGCGGGGATTCGGTCTTGGTCGCCTTCGCCGCCGCCAATCGCGATCCGGCGAAGTTCGCCTGTCCCGAGGAAATCGATGCACAGCGTCGGCCGAACATGCACCTGGGTTTCGGGGCCGGGCGCCATCGCTGCGTCGGCTCGTTCGTCGCCAAAGCGCAGATGCGGATAGCATTCGCGCAACTCCTGGAGCGATTCGAGGCCTTCGAACTCGATGCCGCGGAACCGATCGCCTATTCAACCGGGCTTGGGCAGGGCATCGTCTCGATGACGATGCGCCTGCGCGCCCGGTAATTCCCACGATTCATAGAAGGATAAACCAGTGCCAGCCATCGATCCCAGCCAGTACGAATGGATCAAGATCGAAAAGAAAGACGGCATCGCGACGCTGACGCTGAACAATCCGCGCCGCAAGAATGCCGTCTCTCGTCCGATGCACAAGGAACTCGAACGCATCTGGGACGACGTCGACCGCGACGACGACATTCGCGTGGTGATCTTGACCGGGGAAGGCGACGCATTCTGCGCCGGCACCGACCTGTCGGTCCAGGATGCGGAGAACGAGAGCGGTCGCAAGGGACGCCCACCGACCAAGAGCGCGCGCCGCCTGTTCTGGAACATGCTCGACGCCGAAAAGCCCGTCATCGCCAAAGTCCGGGGCCCGGCCTATGGCGTGGGCGTGAACATCGCTTTGGCCTGCGACATGGTGATCGCGGCGGAAGGCGCCCGATTCTGTGATTCCCACGTACGGATGGGCATCGCCCCCGGCGATGGCGGCGTGGCGTTCTTTCCGCTTCTGCTGGGCTTCCACCGGGCGAAGGAATACCTGATGCTCGGCGAGCCGATCGAGGCCCGAAAGGCCGCCGATATCGGCCTCATCAACTACTGCGTGCCCGGCGACGAGCTTGACGCTTTCGTGGACGGCTACGCCCGCCGGCTGGCAGCGGGGCCGCCGCTGGCGATCTCCTACGGCAAGATGTCGGTGAACCTTCTGCTCAAGCAGATGACGGCAGGGGCCTTCGAGACGTCGCTGGCCTACGATCAGCTGACCCTGTTCACCGAAGATCACAAGGAAGGTGCGCGCGCCTTCCTCGAAAAGCGCGACCCGGTATTCAGGGGAAGCTGAGAGCCGCGTCGTCCCGGACTTGATCCGGGACGACGGGATGCTTCAGGGCAGGGTCTCCGCGAGATAGCGCTTCACGTCCAGAAGGGCGGGCAGGATATCGTCTATCATCCGCTCCTTGGTGCCGCGTGAGGCATGGAGGCCGACGTTGATCGCGGCGACCGTGCTGCCGGTGCTGTTGATTACCGGGATGCCGATCGACAGCGAGTTTGGCGCAACTTCCTGGTCGATGATCGAATAACCCTGTTCGCGCACGCGGGTGAGTTCGGCCATGATGTCCTTGACCGACGTGAGCGTATGCCCGGTCAGCGGCTGGCGCACGCTGGCCTCGATCCGCTTGCGCGCCGCATCGGGTGACAGGGCCGCGAGCAGCACGCGTCCCAGCGATGTGCAGTAGGCGGGCAGGCGGCTACCCGGGTGCAGCCCCGTGCCGACGATGTGGTGCTGCGTCGCCCGGGCGATGTAGACCACCTCGGTATGGTCGAGCACGGCGGCGGAGCAGCTCTCGCCGATCCGGCCGGCGAGCTGCGAGAGCGCGGGGCGCAGCAGTTGCGGCAGCGAGGCCGACAGGTAGGACTGTCCCAGCTTGAGGATGCGCGGGGTCAGTTCGAAGTAGCGGTCGTCCGCGACGGCATAGTCCTGCTCGACCAGGGTCAGCAGGCAGCGCCGTGCCGATGCGCGGTCCAACCCGCTCAGCCGCGCGACTTCGGCAATCGTCAACCGGTCGCGACCCTTGCCGAAGGCCTCGATCACGGCGAGGCCCTTGGCGAAGCCGCCCATGCGGTCGACGTCGCGCACGGTCTTCTTCTTTTCTCCGGCTAGCTCGGAAGCGCCGTCCGTCTCGACCAGCTCATCCGCATTGGCATGCGCCATGTAACGTCACCCTTTCGACATCATCTGTGCGATTATTGTACATCGAGTGGGCATTCGGCAAGTCCCGGGCATACGATCGCGATGCTGCTATCCCCCGCGCAGAATGATGTCGGCCGCGCGCCAGGCGATAGCCATCGCCGGCGCGTTGGTGTTGCCCGCCGGCATGAACGGGAAGATCGAGGTGTCCACTACGCGCAGGCCCTCGATCCCGCGCACTTTCAGTGCAGGGTCAAGGGCCGATGCGGCGTCGTTGCCCATCCGGCAGGTGCCGCAGGCGTGATAGTTGGTGTAGCCGGTTGCGAGATAGGCGGCCTCGATGGCGGCCTGGCTTTCATGTTCGGCGCCGGGCCTGGTTTCGGCCTCGATGAACTGGGCGAGCGGATGCTGGCCGACGAAGTTGCGGGCGCAGGCGAAGATGCGGGAGATCATCGCCCTGTCATCCGCATGCGTCGCGTAACCGGGAGTGATCTCCGGCAAGGCCTCGGGATCGCGCGAGGCGATGGCGAGGTGGCCGCGCGATTTCGGGCGGATGGGATAGACGCAGATATTCAGCCCGCCATGGTCCTCGACCCGGATCGGAACCGCCGCGAAGTCGAACGTGAAGGGCGAAATCAGCAACTGGACGTCGGGGCGTTCGAGCGCCGGGTCGGACTTGAGCCAGGCGGCCATGTCGTAGGCCCCGCCTGCCATCGGCCCTTTGTGCTGCAGGTAGTAGCGCAGGACGCTGCGCACGAGACCGGCGCCGCGAAACTCCCGGTTCTGCGAGACCGCATCCGGAACCCGCCACTGGAAGACGACGCCGCGGTGCTCGAACAGGTTCGCACCGATCGCGGCGTTTTCCTGCACCAGCGCGACGCCCGCCTTGGCGAGCACGTCCACGGGGCCTACTCCCGAGCGCTGGAGGATGGCCGGACTGGCGAGCGCGCCGGCGCTCAGGATGATCTCCTTTGCGGCCGCGAACCGCACATCCTTGCCATCGCGCCGAGCCACGATCGCGACCGCGCGCTTGCCTTCGAAAAGAACGCGGTCGACGACCACGCCGGTCTCGATGGTCAGGTTCGCCCGGCCGCGCACGGGCAGCAGGAACGCGGTCGCCGCGCTTTGCCGGCGGCCTTTCCAGATCGTGCGCGGCGCATAGCCGATGCGGGGCCTGTCCTCGGCCTCGTTGACATCCTCCACCTTGCGCAGCCCCAGCGCGGCGCCTGCGTCGAGCACCGCCTCGGTCAGTGCGTTCTTCGTCTCCGGCATCGATATCCTGAGAGGGCCGGCATCGCCGCGCGCGGACGCGGGACCCAGTTCATGGTTCTCGATCTGCCGGTAGGCCTCGCCGATGTGCGACCAGTTCCAGTCGGGACCAGTTAGCGCGGCCAGTTCGTCGAAGTCCGCAGCGCTGCCGCGGTTGTAGACCATACCGTTGACCGAACTCGAGCCGCCCATGACGCGCCCGCGCGCCCAGAACTCGGCCGCCTTGTTAGACCACTTTTCCGGCCGGGTCATGAACGGCCAGATGTAGCGCATGTTGGCCATGATCTTGGCGAGGCCGCGCGGCATGGCGATGAAGGGATGCCGGTCGCTGCCGCCCGCTTCCAGCAGGAGGACGGACACGGCCGGGTTCTCGCTCAGCCGGTTGGCGAGCACGCAGCCAGACGATCCGGCGCCGACGACGATGTAGTCGTAGACAGGTCGCTCCACCTTGCCCGCCATCACGCGGCGAACTCCGCGGGACGGCCGCGCAGCAGCACGGTCTTGCTTTCGAGGTATGGCTTGAGGCCTTCGACGCCTCCCTCGCGACCCACGCCCGATTGCTTGAAGCCGCCGAACGCGATCGTGTAGTCGACCTTCATGCCGTTATGGCCGACGGTGCCCGAGCGCAGCGCGCGTGCCACCTGGTAGGCACGGTCGACGTCATTGGTGAAGACCGCATTGTTCAGGCCGAAGACGCTGTCGTTGGCCAGTGCCACCGCATGACGTTCGTCGCGCGCGCGGATCACCGAAAGGACCGGGCCGAACACTTCCTCGCGTGCGAGCTTGGAGGTCGGATCGACGTTCCCGAACACGGTGGGCTCGAGGTAGAAACCGCGATCGAGGTGAGGGGGACGCCGCCCGCCTGTCGCCAGAACGGCGCCGGACGATGCCGCCTCGTCGATGTAGCCTTGAACGATGTCGCGCTGGCGGGCCGTAGCCAGCGGGCCCATGCGGGTGGCGGCATCGAAGGGATCGCCGACGACGACCGTTGCGAACGACGCGGCGAGCGCGTCCACCATCGCATCGTGGCGATCGTCGGACACGATTACGCGGGTGAGCGCGGCGCAGACCTGGCCGGTCATGTCGCAGGCTCGCTTGGCGATGGCCTCGGCAGCCGTCGCGACGTCATAGTCGTCGAGGATGATCGCAGCGGACTTGCCGCCCAGTTCCATCGTGTAGCGGCCCATGCGGGCGCCCATGGTCGCCGCGATGTTCCTGCCCGCCACGCTGGAGCCGGTGAAGGTGATCTTGTCGACCCGCTCGTCGCGGACGAGCGCTTCGGAAGCCTCTCGGCCTGCCGTAAGGACATTGAGGACGCCCGCCGGCAGCCCGATCTCATCCGCCACTTCGGCAAGAAGCAGTGCGTGTCCCGGTGCCTCGGGCGATGCCTTGAGGACGACAGTGCAACCCGCCGCCAGTGCAGGCGCCACCTTGACGGCGATCAGCATGGCAGGCGCGTTCCACGGCACGATGGCGCCCACCACGCCCACCGGCTCGCGCACCAGGAGCCCCATTTCGGCGCCTGACACGGTGGGATGCTCCTCGACGAAGGCGAAACGCTCGGCGATCCTGGCGTAGCTGCGGTACGAGAACGCGAAGCCGGGTGCCATCGCCTCGGCCATGCGATGGACGATGCCCATCTCGTTCGGCCAGACGGTGGCGAAGTCGTTGGCGCGCGCGTCGATTCCGTCGGCCAGCTTGCGCAGCCAGTGCGCGCGCTCGGCAACGCCGATGCCCGCCCATGGCCCGGTGTCGAACGCCGCGCGCGCAGCGGTGACGGCGCGCGCGATGTCGGCCTCGCCGGCGTCGGCCACGGTCATGTAGACCTCCTCGTCGGCCGGGCGGACGACGTCTATGGTGCCGGAGCCGAGCGGGGCGACCCATTCGCCGCCGATGTAGAAGCGGTCGGGGTGGCGGATCGGGGCGTGACTGGTCATGGCTTGGCTATCATCCTCTCGGTACGGACGTCGTCGAACAGTCCGAGCATCGCTGCTTCGGACGATACGGCGTCCTTGCCTGCGGCGACATCGCGCAGGAATTGCATATGCAGATCGAACGCGAGCGGCTGCGCTTGTGCACGAGCGATCATCGTCATCGCCAGTTCACGGGCGCGAGCGAGCAGCTTCGCGGGTTCGACGATCTCGTTGACGATGCCCCAGGCGAGCGCCGTCCCGGCATCGATCGGATCGCCGGTGAGCATCATCTGCGCCGCGCGTTGGACGCCGACCGTACGCGTCAGCAGCGCGCCTCCGCCCCAGCGGGGAAAGAAGCCGACCTTGCAATGGGTGTCGGCGAAGCGCGCGGCAGGCGTGGCCAGCATGACCGTGCACGACAGCGCCATTTCGAGCGCGCCTGTCAGGCAAGGCCCGTCGATGGCCGCGATCACCGGCTTGCCGAGCGAGCGCAGCGCGCTCGCCGGGTCGGGCTTCACGGGCGCCGCCGAAGAAGGACGGTCCTTGAGATCGACGCCGGCGCTGAAGCAACCGGCAGCGCCGGTCAGGATCACCGCGCCGATCTCGGCATCCTCCGCGGTGCGGCCGATCAACCGGGCGAAGTCCGCGCGCATGGCGCGCGTCATTGCATTGCGCGCGGCGGGGCGATTGAGCACGATGGTGCGGATACCTTCGCGGTCGGACACGAGGATCGGCTCGGCGTCGGCGGGCGCGCTCGGTTCAGCCATGGGCGGCGACATCGGCCATGTCGGGGGAGGCGCAGGCCGCAATGTATTCGCGGCGCAGGCGGGCGACCAGCGATGTGACGTCGGGAACGTCGTCGATCAGGTCGATGCCTTGGCCGGCGCTCCACAGATCACGCCAGGGACGTACGTCGCGTGGAAGGTGTTCGTAGGTACGCTTGGGGGCGCTCAAGGTGTCGATGGCAATGCCCTTGCGGTCCAGCGAGGGGCGCAGCCAATTGGCCGGGACGCCGGTGATCGCCGGCGTATAGACGAGATCGGCGGAAGTGTGCGCCGCCAGCATGTCCTTGTATTCCGACGGTGCCAGCGATTCCCGCGTCGCGATGAAGCGGGTGCCGAGATAGACGAGGTCGGCGCCCAGGACTTCGGCGGCGCGGATCGCGCTGCCCGACGAAACGGAGCCGGCGAACACGATCAATCCATCCCACAGGGCCCGCACCTGCGGCAGGAAGGCCAGCGCATTGAGCGTACCGGAGTGGCCACCCCCGCCGCTGCCGATGCACACGAGCCCATCCACCCCGCCCGCGATGGCCTTTTCGGCGAACCGCAGGCTGGTGACGTCATGCATGATCGTACCGCCGCGATCGTGGATGGCCTTGGCGATTTCGGTCGGATTGCCCAGTGCGGTGATGAAGTGGGTGATGCCGTTCGCGATGCAGGCCTCGATGTCGGGTATCGTCTCGTCCAGTGGGCGGCTGGCTATTATGTTCGCCGCGATCGGTCCGATACGGGCCTCGGGGTTGTCGTTGCGGAAGGTCGAGAGATCGCGGTGCAGGGCTTCCAGCCAGCTTGCGAATTCTTCGGGCGTGCGGGCATTGTGGCGAGGAAGCCCGGCCATGATTCCCGCCTTTGCCGCAGCGCTGACCAGTTCGGGGCCCGAGACCAGCATCATCGGCGCACAGATCGCCGGCAGCACCAGGAGGGCGCGCAATTCGGATGCCAGGGTCACCGTGCTCTCCTCAAATATCGTGCGTTAATCGCTCGATTGGTCACTTATTGCACCTTTTGGCTTGTTCAGGCAATGAGCGTCAAGTAGTTCCGGCGAGAAGGAGAGGATCAGCGTGACGACATCCGCGAGTACGGCGACGTTCAGGTTGGAGGACGACGGCATTGCGATCCTCACGATCGACAATCCGCCGGTCAACGCGCTGAGCCACCATGTGCGGATCGCCATGTGCGAGGGGGTGGAGCGGGCGCTGGGCGATGCCGCAGTGCGGGCGCTGGTGATCCTGTGCGCGGGCCGGACGTTCTTCGCCGGGGCCGACGTCAAGGAACTGGGCAAGCCGATCGCGGCACCGCTGCTGGGCGACGTGATGGCCGCTTTCGAGGCTTCCGGCAAACCCATCGTGGCCGCCATGCACGGCACCGCGTTGGGCGGCGGGTTCGAACTCGCGCTGGCGGCGCACTTCCGGGTGGCGGTGCCGTCTGCGGTTGTCGGTCTTCCCGAGGTTGCGCTCGGCCTGCTGCCGGGTGCGGGCGGGACCCAGCGGGTTCCCCGGATCGTCGGCGTCGAGGCCGCGCTGGACATGATCGGGCTGGGGCGGCAGGTTCGTGCGGCCGAGGCGCTTGAACTGGGCCTGATCGACGCGGTGGTAGATGAAGAGGCCCTGGAAGCCGGGGCGATCGCTTTCGTGCGGACGGTGCTGCGCGAAGGCCGGCCCTTGCGCCGGGTGCGCGACCTTTCGCTGGATGTCGATGCGGCAGGGATCGCGTGCATCTTCGCGGCGTTCCGCAAGGCGCATCCGAGCCTGTTCGTGGGCCTCAAGGCGCCGGAGGGCGCGTTGAAGGCGATCGAGGCGGCCGCCACTCTCCCGTTCGAGGATGGGATAGCCCGGGAGCGCGAACTCTCGCGGGCGCTGACGGCCAGCCCGGAATCGGCGGCGCAGCGACATTTGTTCTTTGCCGAACGTGCCGCCGCCAAGATCCCGGGGGCAGAGAAAGTCCGCGCGGACGCACCCAAGGGAATGACGGTGGTGGGCGATGGCCCCGTTGCGCAAGTCCTGCGGGACTTGGACGTATCCGAGGGCCCGGAAGCGACCGCGATCTGTACCGATGGAGATTTGGACGCCTACCGCGCGGCCGTGGCGCGAGTGCCCGGGGGTATGAGTATCGCTACCCGGCACCTGCCGCATTTCGAAATGCTCGCCGCAGGCTGCGAAAATGCTTCGCAATTCGTCGGGTTGCATGTCCATGATGGCCTGTGGGAGATCGTCGTCGGTGAACGAACTGCGCCCGAAGCGGGCCTGTCGCTGATGGCGCTGGCCCGTTCGGCCGGCATTCCCTCGATTTTCGTGAAACCAGGTGCCGGAAGCGTGATCGGCCGGTTGCGACACGCGCTGGACCAGGCGCGGGCAGAGCAGGAGAGGGCCGGACATTCACCAGCGGACATCGGGGCCTCGGCCCGCGACTATGGTTTTGGCGACAGGGCGGTGGTGAACGGAGGCGCTGGCGGGACGATCGACCCCGCCCTTGCCGAAGCGCTCGCCGTGGCGATGGCAAGGGAGGCGCAGGTCCTGATCGACGAGGGCCGCGTGCTACGGGCGTCCGACATCGACGTGGCTGCCGTGAAGGCGAAGCTGTGGCCGCTCTGGCGCGGCGGTCCCGCTTATGCGGCGCAGGCGAAGGAACTGGCTTGAAGATCGGAATCGTCTCGGACGTCCACTGCCAGCACCGGGCGCTGGACATGGCGTTGGAACGCATGGGGCCGGTCGATCGCCTGGTCTGTGCTGGGGACTGCATCGACCAGAGCCGGTTCTGCAACGACACGGTCGCCCGGCTGAGGGATACGGGCGCGCTGGCGATCCTGGGCAACCACGACTTGCATTGCCTGGCAGGGGAGGCGCGCCGGTCGCCGCGCGTTGACCCGGTTCTGGCCGACTGGCTGGCGGACCGCCCCCGCGAACTGCGCCTCGAACTGGGTGGACTGCGCATCCGCGTCGTCCACGCGACATCCTGGCCGAGCGATTTCGCCTATGTCCCGCCCGGCCATGCGCACTTCCAACGCTTCGAGGATGATGACGTCGACGTGCTGATCTACGGGCACACGCATATGCCCGTAGTCAAGCGCCTGGGCCGGACCTTGGTGATAAATCCGGGCTCGGTGGGAGAAGGGCGCCCCGAACCGCGCGGCTTCGTGCGCAGCTGCGCGGTCCTCGACACGGCCTGCGGCGAGGCACGCATCGTCGATCTCGATTAGCGCAGCTTTTCGAGCACCTTGTGCCGCTCCGCATATGCCTCGCGAACGGTCTTCTTGTCGATCTTGCCCGACGGCAGGCGCGGAAACGGCTCCGGCTCCACAGTGACGTAGCGCGGCACTTTGTAGCTGGCCAGCGCCTCGCGGCAGTGGCGGATGACGGCCGCGGGCTGGATGCCGGCTGCATCCGGTCCATGGACGATCGCCAGCGGGGCCTCGCCGAAATCGTCGTCGGGGACGGCGATGACGACGGTTTCCTCGATCCCCGGCATTTCGCAGATCGCTGCTTCGACTTCCATCGCCGAGACGTTGAGCCCGCCAGTGATGATGATGTCCTTGATCCGGTCAATGAAGGTGAGATTGCCGCGCGCGTCGAGCATGCCGCGATCGGCGGTGTGCAGCCAGCCGTCGCGGAAAGTGGCGGCGGTTTGCTCGGGATCATTCCAGTAGCCGGTGGCGAGGCAATCGCTGGCGATGAGGATTTCGCCGGATTCGCCGGGATCGGCGGGCGCGCCGTCCTCGCGTACGACCTTGAAGCGCGAGAACATCGCACCAGGGCCGCATTTTTCGGGTTCGCTGACGGCGGTATCGTCCCGCGCGGCCCAGGCGCCGCCGGCTTCGGTCGAGCCGTAGGCCTGGCGCAGCACCACGCCCTTTTCGCGGTAACGCTGCAGAAGCGCGGGGTTGACCCGGGCACCGCTGATCTGCGCGAAGGCGATGGAAGATAGATCGGCGTTTTCGAATTCCGGAAGTGCGGCGATGCGTTCGAAGAAGATGGTCGAGGCCAGGAACGTCGTGATCCGGTGCTCGCGCAGCAGGCGCAGCGCGCTTTCGGGGGAGAAGCGGCTTTCCGAATACACCGTCGCCCCCACCGCGAGGAACTGCAGCATGCACAAGGTGCCCGACGCGGAGCTGTAGGGCCCGGTGACGAGGGCACCGCCGCCGTGCCCGGTCGCCGGCTGCATGAGCACGAATTCGGCGGCGTATGTCATCGTGCCGCCGTGACTGTAGATCACGCCCTTGGGGAAGCCGGTCGATCCGCTGGTGCCGATGATGAATACGGGGTCCTCGGGCCGCGCTTCGAACGCGGGCGCGGCCGGCTCGGGCGCGTCGCGCAAGGCGCGTACGGTGGCCATGGAGACTAGCAGCCGATCGCCCGCCAGCCCGAGCGCGTCGGCGACGGTGGACGCGCGGTCCTCGTCCGCGAAGACCACGAGCGGATCGGTGATGCCGAAGGACTTGGCCAGATCGCGCGCGCTGGCACGGAAGCTGAGCGGGTTGGCGATCGCGCCGGAAAGGACCGTGCCCACGATCAGCGCTGCGTAGTCGAGCGAGTTCGCCGCGACCATAGCGACCCGGTCGCCGGGCCGCACGCCTTGCGCATCGAGATAGGCGGCGATGCGTAAGGCCCAGGCATTCAGTTCGCCGAAGGTCACCGTCTCGCCGTCGTAGTGCAGGGCGAGGGTGTCCGGCTTGTCGCGGGCCCACCACTTGAGCGCGCGCTCTACCGTGAATGCCATCACAGGGTTCCCTCGCTGCCGAGCAGCGCGGTGCTGCTCATGATGTCGCCGGGCCCGCCCGTGACGAGCGAGAGTGCTGCGCCGGGCACCTGGTTGGTCGAGGTGCCACGGATCTGGCGCACCGCTTCCGGGATGAGGCCCATGCCGTGGATGAAGCCTTCGCCGAGGTCACCGCCAGAGGTGTTGATCGGGAGGCGGCCGGAGGGCGCGATCAGGTTCTCGAAAGTGCAGAACTCGCCGGCCTGCTCGAACGAGAAGAAGCCGTGGTCGATCATCGATCCGATCCCCATCGCGTTCATGTTCATGTAGACTTGTGCCACGTCGACGTCCTGCGGCCCATAGCCCGATTCCCGCCACATCCGGTCGGCCAGTTCCTTCTGGCCGGCAGTGGCATAGTACGGGCGCCAGTTCTCTTCCAGCGCCCCGCCGCCCTGCATCGTGCCCATCGGCGCCGCAAGAACGTAGGCTGGCGTCTGCTTGAGGTCCCTGGCCCGTTCCGCAGAGACCAGGATCACGCAAGCGGCGCCGTCGTTCTCGCGTGAGCAGTCGAACAGGCGGTAGGGCTCGGAGATGAGGCGCGAGTTGTCGTAGACTTCGTCGGTGATCTCGATGTTGCGGCCCAGCGCGTGCGGGTTGTTGCGCGCGTGATAGTAAGAGGCCTGCGTGGTCGCCTTGAGCGCGGACTGGGGTACGCCGTGATGCTCCATCAGCCGCTGCGAGCGCAAGGCGAGGATCTGCGCGGGCGAGTCGAGCCCATTGACCAGGTACTGCGCCGAGGTATCTCCCTGCGCGACCATGACCCGCAGGCGCTGGCTGCTGCCTTCCGCCATCGAGCGATAGACCGCGACGATCTCGGCCTGTCCCGACATGATCGCCATCGACGCCAGGTTCAGCGTCGCGGGCAGGGCGCCACCATGGAACCACACGAGCGAGGAAAAGCGGCATTCGCGCGTGCCCAGGCCCGGCATCAGCTTGGGCGCGTCGCTACGCTCCGAGGCGTAGGAGACGAAGCCGTCGATGTCGCGCACGTCGATGCCGGCATCCTCGGCGGCCGCGGTGATCGCGCGCAGCGCGAGCTTCAGCTCGGGCTCGGGCGAGGTACCGCGCTTGTAGTAAGGTGTCTGGCCGATCCCGACGATCGCTGCCGCGCCGCGCATCCTGCTCAAGGTTCTCTCCGATCTGTTGTTCATCGCGCTGTTGGGTTTCGCCGCGTCGTTCTAGCGCTCGAGTTCCCACTCGATCGCGGGGTAGTGCTTGGTCTTGGCGCTGGGCGGGCGGATCACGCCCCTAACCCGCGCACCGATGGCAAGCCCCGCCTCGTCGCCGCATAGCACGCCCATGACCCGGGCGCCGTCTGCTTCAGGCAGTTCGGCGACGACGGTGACGTAAGGCACGTCCTCGGCGCGTTCGAGCACGCGGTCGAAACGGTACTGGGTGCGGGTATAGGTGAAGACGGTGCCGCGCGGTTCCAGCGCCGTCCACTCGAACTCCCACGATCCGCACTGGCCGCAGCGATGGTGCGCCGGCCAGTTCCAGGCACGACAGCCGGAACAGCGCGGAAGCTGGAACTTCCCGTCCTCGAGTCCACGCCAGAATTCATCGTCCGCCTCGATGGCGCCGATGATCTTATGCTGCTCGAAACTGTACGCCATTTCCCTCTCCGACCCCGCTTCACGGCCTCGCCGTAATGCGCTCGTTTGTACGACTATGTAACAATGGTGCGATCTACGACAAGGCTTCTCCTTTGGCAATCCCCGTCCATCGCAGTGCCTGCAAGAGTTGACACGGTTGAATGGAACAGTCCAACTGGACGATATTCGACCATATGCTCGTTATGGGCGCGGGACGTGAGGATGCGACGATGAATACACCAATGCAGGACGACGTTCCCGCCGGCCCTCCGCGCGACCGGGACTGGTTGCCCCTCGACAATGGCGGCCCTTTCACCGACCACGTCGGCGATTTCCATTACGCGTGGGAAAGCGAAAGCCGGGACGTGCCGCCGCGCTTCGGGTTTCGAGTGGCGCCACGGCACTGCAATCTCCTGCCGACATGTCACGGCGGGATGCTCGCGACCTTCGCGGATGTGGTGATGGCCAAGGCCGTGGTTCTCGTCGACACGGATCGCACCTCCTTGCCTACGGTGAACCTCTCGATCGACTACCTCGCGCCGGCACCGCTCGGCGGCTGGGTCGAGGCGACAGTCAGGATCGACCGGCTGGCGACGAGCCTCGCCTTCCTGCACGCCACTTTCCATGTGGGCGAGACGATGGTGCTGCGCGCGAGCGGCGTCTTTCGCATCTATCGCGAACGCACCCGGGCAGAGGGCGACTGAAAATTTTCCGGTAAGACCTTTCCATTCCTGACAATGAACGCTATTCGAGCATACGCGCGAATAACGCACCATAATGGTTGCACCGACAGGCGGGCGAGGGGATGCAGGAATGAGCGAAACCAAGCCGAAGGCCGCCGTAATGGGCGCCTCTGAAGAAGGAGGCACCGGTTGGACCATCGCGACCACGCTGGCGCAGCAAGGTCACCACGTCACCGTCGGTGCCCGTCGTTTCGACGGCGTGGCGAAGTTGGCGCAGGCGATTGCCGGCAGCGCGGTACGGTGCGATGCGACTCTCGAAAGCGATGTAGACGCGTTCGTGGCGGCGGCGGCTGGCGATGGGCAGCTCGACTGTGCCGTGCTGGTGGCGGGGGCAGGCATGCGCGGAACGATCGACGCGATGCCGGCGGACGAATTCGAGCGCTGCATGCAGCTCAATTTTCATGCGGCGGTCTATTTCCTGCGGCACGCGGCGCGGCGGATGAAGGACGACGGGTCGATCGTCCTGCTCAGTTCGATCGCCGCGACCAATCCATGGGCCGGCTATTTCGCCTATGGCGCTGCCAAGGCCGCGCTGCAGACGCTGGTGAAGTACGCCGCGATCGAGTTCGCCGATCGCCGTATCCGCGTGAATGCCGTCTGCCCGGGCCCGATCTCCACTCCGGCAGCGCGCTATCTGGTCGACCATCCGCGTGCAGGTGCCGTGGTTTCGCGCGAAGTGCCGCTGGGCCGCGTGGCCGGTCCGCAGGACGTGGCCGACGCGATCGCCTGGTTGTGCACCGCGCGCGGCTGGATCACCGGCGAGACCATCCACACCGACGGGGGCATGTCGCTGCGCCGGCCGCCCGACGTCGACGAAATCGCCGCGGCTTTCGCCGCAACGGACTGACGGGCGCGCGCCCACGATTGCAAGGGAATCGGACAAAGCCATGGAACTCAAGGGACTGACCGCCGTCGTGACCGGTGGCGCTAGCGGGCTTGGCGAAGCCTGCGCACGGGCGCTGGCGGCGCAGGACGTGAAAGTCGCGATCTTCGACCTGAACGCCGAGAAGGGCACAGCCCTGGCCAGTGAGATCGGCGGGGTCTTCTGCGCGGTGGACATCACCGGCGACCAGAGCGTCGCCGATGGCTTCGCCGCATCGCGCCAGGCCCTCGGGCAGGAGCGCATCCTGGTGAACTGTGCCGGGCGCGGCAACACGTTCAAGACCGCGCAACGCTCGCGCGAGACGGGTGAGATCACCACCTTTCCCATCGCCGAGTTCGAGAAGATCGTCCTGCTCAACCTCGTCGGCACGTTCCGCTGCATCACCGCCTCGGCCGCCGGCATGATGACCCTCGACCCGCTGGGCGACGACAAGGAGCGCGGTGTCATCGTCAACACCGCCTCGGTCGCCGCGACCGACGGGCAGGCGGGGCAGGCGGCCTATGCCTCGTCCAAGGCCGGGATCGTCGGCCTCACCCTGCCGATCGCGCGGGACCTGCGCCGCGAAGGCATTCGCGTGAACACCATCCTGCCCGGCATCATGGATACGCCGCTGTTCGCCACTGCCCGTCCCGAGCTGCGCCAGCAACTCAATGAAAGCGTGCCCTTTCCCCGGCGCATGGGGCGCCCGGCGGAGTTCGCCAGCCTAGCGGTGGAGATGTGCCGCAACTCGTATTTCAACGGCGAACATGTGCGCCTCGACGGCGCGATCCGCATGTAGCCGGCGCAAAGGCCCGGCACGCCAGATCGAACACGCGGCCGTCCCAGACCCACACAGGAGTACCTGAACTTGACCGAAGCATGGATCATCGACGCGGTGCGCACGCCGCGCGGGCTGGGCAAGGCCGAGGGCGCCCTGGCGCCACTGCATCCCCAGCAACTCTATTCGCAACTCCTGACCGCGCTCGTCGAGCGCACCGGGCTCGATCCGGCGGCGGTCGACGACGTGATCGCCGGCGTCAACACGCAGCAGGGCAAACAGGGCCTCAACCTGGCGCGCATGGCGGTGCTCGACGCGGGGTTCCCGGCGAGCGTGCCCGGCTTCTCGCTCGACCGGTTCTGCGGTTCGGGGCTGACCGCGCTGACGCTCGCCGCGATGGGGGTGCAGTCCGGCCAGCAGCAGGCTGTGATCGCAGGCGGTGTCGAGCAGATGTCGCACGCGCGCACGCTCCAGCGCGAGTTCATGCTCGATTCGGGCAACCTTTCCTTGCGCAAGCGTATCCCCCAGCCACACCAAGGCCTGTGCGCCGATCTCATTGCCACGATCGAGGGCTTCACGCGCGAGGACCTCGACGCGCTGGCGCTGGAAAGCCAGCGCCGCGCCGCGCGAGCGATCGGCGAGGGGCGCTTCGCGCGGTCGCTGATCGCGGTGAAGGACCTGGACGGTACGGTTCTTCTCGATCGCGAGCAGTACCCGCGCCCGCAGACCAGCGCCGAGGGGCTGGCCGCGCTCAAGGCTGCGTTCGAACCCTTCTTCGACCGCGCCATCGATGCCGAGGGCACGACCTACGGCGCGCTGCTGCGCCAGGTCTACCCCGACACGCAGATCCGCTACATGCACACCGCCGCGACCAGTTCCGGGGTCGTCGACGGGGCGGGCGCGCTACTGGTGGTTTCATCCGACTATGCGAAGGCGCATGGCCTGAAACCCCGCGCGCGCATCCGGGCGACGGCCACGGTGGGCGACGATCCCACGCTCATGCTCAACGGCCCGGTTCCGGCCGCACGGCGCGTGCTGGAGATGGCAGGAATGGCGGTGTCCGACGTCGACCTGTTCGAAGTGAACGAGGCCTTCGCGGTCGTGCCGCTCAAGTTCATGCGCGATCTCGGCATCGATCCACAAACCGTCAACGTCAACGGCGGCGCGATGGCGCTGGGCCATCCCATCGGCGCGACCGGCGCCATCCTTGCCGGCACCCTGCTTGACGAGCTGGAGCGGCAGGACAAGACTGTCGGGCTGGTCACCATGTGTGCGGCGGGCGGTCTTGCCCCCGCGCTCGTCATCGAGCGGATCTGACCGATTGCCCGAAGCCCGTTACCGAACCGAAGACGGTATCACCCTGGCAGGCGACGTGGCCGGACCGCCGGACGCCCCTTGCGTCGTGCTCATGCACGGCGGAGGGCAGACGCGCAGTTCCTGGTCGCGTGCGTGCGGTGAACTGGTCGAGGCAGGGTATCGGGTCGTCAATTTCGATGCGCGCGGGCATGGGGACAGCGACTGGGCGGGACCTGGCGGCTACGATATCGCGCGCAGCGTGTCCGACTTGCGCTGCGTGACGGCGGGGCTGGGCGTCCGCTACGCGCTGGTCGGCGCTTCGCTGGGCGGCGCCACCGCATTGGGCGCGCTGGCCGGTGGCATGAGGCCGGGCGCGGTCGTCCTCGTCGACATCGTACCCAATCCCGACCCGGCGGGCGTGGCGCGCATCCGCGCCTTCATGCAGGGCAGCCCGCAAGGCTATGCCAGCCTCGACGACGTCGCCGATGCGATCGCCGCCTACAACCCGCACCGGCCGCGGCCGCGCGATACCTCCGGCCTGCTGCGCAACCTGCGCCGCAACGCGGCGGGACGCTACGTATGGCATTGGGACCCCGCATTCCTGGGCCGCGAAGTCGACGAGGAACTGCGCGAACTCGCCGCCACCATCGAGGGTGCGCGGCGGGCGGGCGACGTACCCACGCTGCTGATCCGGGGGATGAGCAGCGATGTGGTCGATGCAAGGGGCGTCGCGATCCTGCGCGAGGTGCTGCCAGGCATGGAAGTCTTCGATGTCGAAGGCGCCGGCCACATGGTTGCCGGCGACAGGAACGACGCGTTCAACGCCGGCATGGTCGACTTCCTCGCCCGCCGCTTTCCCGTGAACGTTTCCATCCGCGGGAAAGCCGGCAGAGGGTGACTCAGAACAGGCCCTGGAACGCACCTCCGTCGTTGACGATGTTCTGCCCCGTCACATAGCCCATCTGGGCGGCGCATAGCATGACGATGAGGTCTGCGGCTTCCTGTGGATCGGCCAGTCGATTGGCGGCGCAGCGCTTGCACACCTCGGCTTCCACTTGCGCATAAGGCACGCCCTGGGCCCGGGCCCGTTCCCCGAGTGCGGTGCGCAATGCCGGCGTATCGATCAGTCCCGGCAGCACGCTGTTGACGGTCACGTTGAAGGGGGCGACTTCGCGGACCAGCGACGCGATGGCGCCGGCCAGCGCCAGGCGTGCCGAATGGGAGGGGGCGGCCCCTGCCTGCGGAAACTTGATGAAGTTGGCGCTGACATTGACGATGCGGCCGAACCCGCGCTCGCACATGCCGGGAGCGTAGCCATGGATGAGGTCGATCACCGAATGGAAATGCGCCTCGAACCACCATGCCCAGGTCGCCTCGTCGATCTGCGCGTAAGCCACCGGCCGCTGCGGGATGCCGGGTGAGGCGACGAGGATGTCGGGCGCCGGGTGCGCTTCGAGCAGCGCGTCGCGGTCCGCCCGGCGCGAAAGATCGGCGGCGAAGTGCGTGACGGCACCGCCGGCTTCGGCCGTGATCTCGTCGGCGGCGCGGGCCAGCTTCGCCGGATCGCGCGCGACGATTGTCACTTGCGCCCCTTCGAGCGCCAGGCGGCGCGCGGTCGCCAGTCCCATGCCGCTGCTACCGGCGCACACGATGGCGCGTCGGCCTTCCAATCCCAGGTCCATTATCCGTTCTCCGTTCGGTTGATATGAAGCCGCGTCAGGCGCGAAAAGGTGATGCGCCAGATGCCTTCTTCGCGGCGATATTCGTCGTGGTAATATCCTCGCCCGGCGAGGAGCAGCGTACCCTCCCGGTTGCGCAGTTCGTCGGCCATGGCCCATATGCCGGTGGCGCTGTCCGGCCCGGTCAACGCCAGTTCGGGCATGAAGCCCTGGTGGACCGTCCAGCGGTCTGCCACTGCGGCACGGATCATGGCGACGATCGCCTCGCGCCCCGAGACGATCACCGGGACCGGTGCCGGGCCGTCCCACGATCCCGTCACCGGGTTGCGGGCGACATGGCCGAATCCACGATCGAACCGGGCGTCGACGGCGAACAGGCCGGCAAGGCCCTGCCAGTCCCGCGTGTCCACGAAGCGGAAGTAGCGCGCTTTGATTCGGCGGATTTCCTCCAGCGTTTCCCACCCGCATGCGGCGGTGCCCGGCGGCTCTCCCATGTTCTACCTATCCTTCAAAATGGTCGTTTATCGCGCGAGGGATCGATATACGCACATTTTAGCCTCTTGTCATGGCCGCGAGAGTTGACAGTGCGCAGGACTTGCAGCAATGGTTCCATATGGAACATCGGAGCGTTATTCGCACGATATTCGTGATTAGTGATGTCGCCCGGGTTAGCCTTGGGCAGCATCGGCAGAATAATCGGGGAGGACGCTGCCGAGCCCATGCTGGAAGAACTGCAACAATTAGAGCCGTTTCGCGCGGCCGTGCGCGGCTGGCTCGGCGCAAATCTCCCGGCCGATTGGCGCGACCGGATGCTGGGCGCGGACGAGGCCGAACATGTCGCATTCCAAGAATGGTGGTTCGGCAAGCTGATGGAGGCCGGCTACGGCGCTCCGCACTGGCCGCAGGAATGGGGCGGCAGCGGCTTCAGTTTCGCGCAGCAGATCGTTCTCTACGAGGAGATCGCCCGTGCCGGTGCCCCGCGCCTCATCCACTACTTCGTCGCGCTCCATCATGTTCCGGGCACCCTGCTGCACTGGGGAACGCAGGCGCAGCGCGAGCGCCACCTGCCGGCGGTGCTGTCGGGCAAGGAAATCTGGTGCCAGGGATTTTCGGAGCCGAACGCCGGTTCCGACCTTGCCAGCCTGCGTACCCGCGCGGTGCGCGATGGTGACCACTATGTCGTGAATGGCCAGAAGACGTGGTCTTCCAATGCCCATAATGCGCAGTTCTGCCTGCTGCTGGCCCGCACCGACCCGGCCGCCTCTAAGACGCGCGGCATTTCCTATTTCATCCTCGACATGAAGACGCCCGGCGTCACCCTGCGGCCGATCAGGCAGATGACCGGCTCGTCGCACTTCAACGAGATCTTCCTCGACGACGTGCGCATCCCGGTGGAAAATCTCATCGGCCCTGAGAACGAGGGCTGGAAGGTAGCGCAGGCCACCCTGTCCTCCGAACGCGGCCTCTCGGTCCTCGAACTGGCGGAGCGGATGCGCGAAGGCTTCAAGCTGCTGCTCGCCGATGCGCGCGTGGCCGGGCCCGGCGGCGTCCCTTACGAGGACGACGAGACGCGGCGGCGGCTGGTCGACATCCACGTGCGCATCGAGGCGCTACGGGTGCTGGTCAACAACCAACTTACCGCGGTGCTGCGCGGTGAGGCGCTGGGCGTCGCGCCGTCGATCATCAAGCTTTACTATAGCGACCTGCTGCGCGACTTCACCGAGCTGGGCGTCTCGCTTGGCGGCATAGACGCGCAGTACCTGCAAAGCGTCCTGATGGGTGGTCCCAACGAGACCGGCTACTGGATGCAGGACTACCTCTATTCGTGGGCCTGGACGATCTCGGGCGGAAGCTCCGAGGTCCAGCGCAACATCATCGCCGAGCGGGGCCTCGGCCTGCCGCGCGAACCGGTTGCCGTGGCCTGATGCGCAATTTCGAGAAACGGAAGCCCTAGATGGAATTCGGATGGACCCCGGAGCAGGAGGACTATCGGCGCCGCGTTCGCGAGGCGCTCGACGAACTGCTGCCTGACGACTGGGACGAGGTCTACGTCCCGCAAAGCTATGCGTCGGACTTGCAGGTGGATTTCTCGCGCGAGTTCTGCGCGAAGCTGGCCGAGCGCGGCCTCCTGGTGCCGCACTGGCCGCGCGAGTTCGGCGGGCAGGAAACGCCGGACTGGAACCACTTCATACTCGGCGAGGAAATGAAGGGTGCGGGCGAGCCGCGCGGCGCCCAGTACATGAACGTCAACTGGATCGGCCCGACGCTGATGCGCTACGGCTCGGCCGAGCAGAAGGAACGCCACGTCAAGGGCATCGCCGGCGGCAAAGTGATCTGGTGCCAGGGCTTTTCCGAGCCCAACGCCGGGACCGACCTTGCGGCCCTGCGCACGCGGGCGGAACGGGAGGGCGACCATTACGTGGTCAACGGATCGAAGATCTGGACCTCCTATGCCCGCCGTGCCGACTGGTGCTTCCTGCTGACCCGCACCGGCCCGGGCAAGAAGGACATCACGATCCTGCTGGTGCCGATGGACACTCCGGGCATATCTGTCACCAGCTATCCCGGCGTCATCAAGTTCGGCCACCTCAACGAAGTCTACTTCACCGACGTGCGCGTGCCGGTGGAGAACCGCGTGGGCGCGGAAGGGCAGGCGTGGGAAATCGTCAGCCACGCGCTCGCCTTCGAGCGGGTGGGCGTACCGCGCTATCACACCGGGCTCGACGCGCTCGACCTGCTCGTGGCCCAGCTCAAGCGCGAAGGGCGCTGGGACGACGATCCGGTGGTGCGGGCGCGGGCGGGGCGGCTGGTCGCACAGTTCGAATCCGCGCGGATGCTCACGTATCTGGTGGTCGACCAGCGGGTGAAGCGCATGGCGCCGACGACCGATTCCAATCTTGCCCGCGTGGTGGCGCTGGCGGCGGTGAACGAGATGCTCGACCTCATCGCCGAATACACGCCCGATGCGCTGGCCGGCGGCGACTTGCTGCTCGAAGACTATTACCGGATCAACATCCCGGCGGGCATCACCGGCGGTACGAACGAAATTCAGATGGACCTCGTCGCGCAACGGGGCCTCGGACTGCCGCGGGGATAGGCATGGACTTTCAGCTTTCCGAGGATCAGTCGGCCCTCGTTTCCGCACTCCAGGCGATCCTCGAGGATCACGCCGACATCCCCCAGTCCGAGCGCTTCGCCAGCTTCTGGTCGCAGGCGGGGCTGCAGGACCAGCTCGAAGCCATGGGCTTCCTCGATGCCGCGCGAGACATGGGCCCGGTCGAGGCTGCGCTGGTCATCTACGAAACCGCCAAGGTAGTGGGAGCGGTGGAGACGATCGGCCGTGGCCTCGTCGCGCCGCTGGCCTGTCCGGGGCTGGCGGTGAGCGGCCCGGTCGCCCTCGTCCGCCGCGCCGACCTCGGCCGCGCCATCCGCAACCTTCCGGTGGCGGGCATGGTGCTGGTCGAAGATGGCGAGGACGTGCTGGCGCTCGAACGCGACGGCGACGGGGTCGAGCCGGTGGAATCGATCCTGGCCTACCCATATGGCCGCTTCACCGAGGCTCCGGCGCTCGACAAAGCCCGCCGCTTTTCAGGCGCGGCAGCGCAGATGCGCAAGTGGTGGCGCGTCGGGCTTGCCGCCGAGATCGCCGGGGCCGCCACTGCCGCCATCGACTTCACCATTGAATACGCTCGCAACCGCGTGGCGTTCGGCCGGCCGATCGGGTCCTTCCAGTCGGTCCAGCACCGGTTGGTGCAACGCCATGGCTACGCCAAATCCGCCTATTACCTGGCGATGCGCGCGGCCTGGAGCGGCGAGGAGATCGACGCGGATGTAGCCGCCTGCCATGCCCAGTCGGGCATCCGCGAACTGATGTTCGACCTGCACCAGTTCAACGGCGGCATGGGCATGACCAACGAACATCTGCTGCATTTCTGGATATACCGGGTCCGCGCGTTGCAGGCGGAAACCGGCGGGCCCACGGCGGCGGCACTGGAAATTGCCGACGAGCGGTGGAATGACGGACATTCGGCAATGGCAAAGCCGCAACTGAGCGTGGCGGGATCATGAGCGACACGATCGAAATCGAAGAACTGCGCGAATCAATCCGGCAGGTCCTGGTCGATCACCGGGGCGACACTTGGTCGATCCCGGACGAGCAGGGCCGCGGCCTCGACCGTGCGCTGTGGGAGCAGATGGCGGGACTGGGCTGGCTAGCCTTGGCGATCCCGGAGAATCTGGGCGGCCTCGGCCTGGGGATGGCACACCTTGCCGTGCTCTACGAGGAACTGGGCCGCGAGCTTGCCTCGGTTCCGGTGCTCCCGACGATGATGGTCGCGCAGGCGATCATCGACCACAACGGCGCGGAGCACGGCGGCGATGCCGGCCTGCTCGGCGCAATTGCCGATGGTTCGACCCTGGCCGCCATCGCCTTGCCCGGATCGCACGGCCTGCTTTCACGCGGCGCCGATGGAACGGTGTCGGGGACGCTGCGCCACGTCCTGTTCGCAGACGTGGCCGATCTGCTCGCCGTGCCGGTGGACCTTGGTGGCAGCACCGGCCTCGCGCTCGTACCGGCGGGGTCGGCCGGTGTGCGGATCACCGGCCGACCGCTGGTAGACCTGACCCGCAGCAGCGCCGACATCGCATTCGAGCGCGTGTGCCTAGCGGACTGCACGGTGCTCTCGCTTGTCGACGCCGCTTGGGCAAGCCTGGAAGACCACGCCGGGATCGGCATTGCCAGCGACGCGGTCGGTAGCGCCGTCGCGATCTTCGAGATGACGCTCGACTATCTCAAGACGCGCGAGCAGTTCGGGCGGCCGATCGGCTCGTTCCAGGCGCTCAAGGCCCGCATGGCGGACTGGAAGGCGAAGGCCGAAGCCATGACGGCACTGTCGCGCCACGCCGCCGCGCAAGTGAAGGCGGGGCGCGGAGATGCCTCGGCGGCCGCGTCCGGAGCGCGGGCCTATGCCGCGCAGGTCGGCGCGGCACTGGCCGGGGATGCGATCCAGTTGCATGGTGGCATCGGCTTCACCTGGGAACATCCCTGCCACCTGTTCCTCAAGCGGGCCAAGCTGAACGAGCAGCTTTTCGGTAGTCCCGCATATCACAAGGAGCGCGTCGCGCGCCTCGCCTTCATGGACCCCGAGCCCGCCTCCCCCGGCGAGCCCGCGCTGTTGCAGCAAGCATGAGAGACCAGAAATGAGCGAAACCAGTATCCAGGAGCCAAGCGTCGCCGGACGGGTTACGGATGGCCAGTTCCGTCTGCTGTCGGCGATGCCGGCACTGTCCGACTGCAAGTACCCGGAAGTGCGCGACACCATCCCGGCGCGGGTCTACACCGACCCTGCGCGCTACGAGGCGGAAGTCGCGCGGATCTTCCGCGCCGGCCCGACGATCGCTGCCCCTTCGGCGCTGCTGCCCGAGCCCAACACTTACCACCAGGTCAAGATCGCCGGCATGCCGGTGCTGCTGACCCGGAACAAGGCGGGCAAGGTCAAGGCCTTCGCCAACGTGTGCCGCCATCGCGGCATGAAGCTGTGCACCTCCGAGCGCACCGAAAAGGCGCCGCGGATCGTATGCCCCTACCACGCCTGGACCTACAACCTCGACGGCGCGCTGGTGGGCCTGCCGCGATCGGAGACGTTTCCGGGCCTCGCCAAGTCCGAACTCGGCCTTCTGGAACTGCCCTGCGCCGATGCGGGCGGGCTGATCTGGGTCGGCCTCGATGCCGATAATCCGCCGGACTTCTCCGGCGTGACGGGCGAACTGGCACAGGACCTCGACGCGCTGCAGATGGGCGACGCGTTCCTCTACGATCATGCCACGTTCCCGGTGAAGGCAAACTGGAAGCTGGTCATGGATTCCATGCTCGACAGCTATCACGTCACACGGCTGCACAAGGATTCGCTGGCGCAGTTCTCGGTCGATTCCGAAAACCAGATCGACCGCATCGGCCTGCACATCCGCAATGCGGCGCATCGCAGCAATTTCGATCCCGCGCTGGTCTCGCGCGATCACGACGCCATGCGCCGGATGATGGTGTTCAGCTACATCGGCTTTCCCAACGGCATCATCGTGGTCAGCCCCGGCTACGTCAGCCTGGGCGTGGTGCGTCCGATCGCCGTCGACGAGACGGCGGTGGACTACTACATGCTCGCCCAGGAAAAGCCCCAAACCGAGAAGGCCGAAGGCCGCCTGCGCCGCTCGATGGAACTGATGGCGCGGGTCTTCGGCGAAGAAGACTACTGGGCCGCCGCAATGTGCCACGAAGGGATCGCCTCGGGCGCGATCTCGCAGGTCAACCTGGGCGGCATGGAAGTGCAGATCCGCATGTTCCAGGACGCCGTGACCGACCGCCTCGGCGAAATCTGAAGCCGAAACGACATCGCCCTCTGCCGTTAGCGGCAGAGGGCGATGTCCATGTTCGGACGGAATGTGGCGGCCGTCTTCCTTCCCGGTACGGGGAGAGGGAGGAAGGGGCGGTTTTCGCCACTACTCCGCCTCAGGCGATCACCATCCCGCCGTCGACCGGCATCGAAATGCCGGTGACGAAGCTGCCACCCTTGCCGACGAGGAAGATGGCGGCGGCGGCGATTTCCGACGGGTCGGCCATGCGCTCCATCGGGCGCGTGCGCGTCTTGGCAAGGGCGGGGTTGGCGTTGGTCGAACTCATCGCCATCGGTGTGATCGTGGCGCCGGGAAGGATCGCGTTGATGCGCAGGTTGTGTTCGGCATAATCCATCGCCGCGCCGCGCACGAGGCCGTCGATGCCCGCTTTGGACGAGCAGTAATCCGAGCTCCATGGCAAGCCCTTGAGCGCGGCCGCCGATGACACCGCGACGATCGCGCCGTCCTTGTAGGGCAGCATCGCGGCGATCTGGTGCCTGAGGCACAGGAACATGCCGCGCAGGTTGATCGCGATGATGCGGTCGTATTCCTCGGGCGTGATCTCGTGCAGCGGCTTCGAGACCCCGACGATCCCGGCGCAGTTGATCGCGGCGTGCAATTGCCCGTAGGCGTCGGTCGCGGCTTTCACCAGCGTGCGCACATCCTCGTCCCGGCTCACGTCAGTCGCCACGAACTGCGCCGCGCCGCCGGCCGCGCGGATGGCGGCGGCCTGCGCTTCTCCTTCCGGGTTCCGGTCGGCGATCGTAACGGCCCAGCCATCGGCCACGAGCCCGTCCACGCATGCCTTGCCGATGCCGCTCGCGCCGCCCGTCACGATAACAGAACGCCTTTCGTTCACCCGGTCCTCCATTGTCTTGAACTATCTCCGCGCTTTGCTAGGTTAGGCGATAATAGAACGCAAGGGCGATAATCGACCTTTTTGTATCAGAGGATTGGCTGAATGACGCTATCGACACCCCCGCTCGAACATCCCGGAAAGCTCTTCATCGCGGGCGAGTGGGTCGATTCGGACGGCGCCGATCTGATCGACGTCATCGCGCCTGCCACCGAAGACCTCTACATGCAGGTGGCCAATGCCAACGTCAGCGACGTGGACCGCGCCGTCGCCGCCGCAAGGGAAGCCTTCGACAACGGACCCTGGCCGCGCATGAGCCATGCCGAGCGTGCCGGATACATGAACGCGATGGCCGACGAACTGGCGCGCCGCACTGGCGACATCGCCGCCATCTGGCCCAATGAGATGGGCATCACCCATTCGCTGGCGAGCGCCTATGCGCCGGGGGCCGCGCATTTCTACCGCTACTACGCCGGACTGGCCGACAGCTTCCCGTTCGAGGAGGAACACAGGACCTTCTCCGGCGCCAAGGTCGGGCTGCTGGTGCACGAACCGGTCGGCGTGGTGGGGGCGATCATTCCCTGGAACGGGCCGATCATGATTACCGCGTTCAAGGTGGCGCCGGCGCTCATCGCCGGGTGCACGGTCGTCATAAAGGGATCGCCCGAGGCGCCCGGCCATGCGTTGCTCATGGCCGAGGTCGCGCACAAGGTCGGGCTGCCCAAGGGCGTGATAAACGTCGTGATCGCCGATCGCGCGGCATCCGAGGCGCTGGTGCGCAATCCGGGCGTGGACAAGATCGGCTTCACCGGATCGAGCGCCACCGGCCGCCGTATCGCCGAGATCCTGGGGGGGCGCATGGCCCGCTACACCCTGGAACTGGGCGGCAAGTCCGCGGCGATAGTGCTCGACGACTACGACATAGAGACGGCGGCTAGGGACATCGCCGAGCGCGCCTGCGACATGAGCGGGCAGGTTTGCGCCTCGCTCACGCGCGTGGTCGTGCCGGGACACCGGGCGGAGGCCATGGCCGACGCGCTGGGCGCTGCTTTCTCTAACGTAGTGGTAGGTGATCCGTTCGACACGGCCACGCAGATGGGCCCGGTGGCGACGCGCATCCAACGCGACCGCGTCGAAGGCTACATCGCGAAAGGAAAGGCGGCAGGCTTTCGCGTGGCCGCGGGCGGCGGTCGTCCGGCCCACCTCAACCGGGGCTTCTTCATCGAGCCGACCGTCTTTGCCGGCGTCGACAATGGTTCGGCGATCGCGCAGGAAGAGATCTTCGGCCCGGTCGTCTGCGTCATTCCCGCCCGCGACGAAGCGGATGCGGTGCGCATCGCCAACGATTCCCCGTTCGGGCTCAACGGTGCGGTCTTCACGAAAGACGTAGACCGCGCGTATGCCGTGGCGCGCCAGGTGCGCTCCGGGACAGTCGGTCACAATGGGCACTTGGTCGATTTCACCATCGGCTTCGGTGGCTTCAAGCAGTCCGGCGTAGGGCGCGAAGGCGGGCTCGAAGGGCTCTATCCCTACCTCGAAAGCAAGACGATCCTCTTGGGCGACCGACCGAGTCATCTTCCCGCAAAGGACTGAGCACGACGCCGGAGCCCAAGAATCTCCGGCGCATCGTCCCTGAGCGGTGGACGCAAAAGAAAGGGCCGGACGATACCGTCCGGCCCTTTCGTCTGACCATCCGCATGGCGGGGAGGCGCCCTCACGTCGCCCCGCCATGCTTCGCGTCAGTAGCGGTAGGTGATCGATCCGCCGAATGTCGTCGGTTCGCCGAAGCGGGCCCGCGCAGACGAGGGATCGATGAAGTTGGCGACGAAGTATTTCTCGTTGAACACGTTCTTCCCGAAGATCGAGAAGTCCACGTGGTCCGAAGGATCCGTCCAGGTCGCCTTGAGATTGACCAGCGTGTAGGCCGGCTGCTTGAGCTGGTGGGCGGGATCGAAGTAGTAGCTGCCCGAGCGGAACACGTTGCCGTTCAATACCAGTCGGCCACCCGCGAGGTCGAAGCCGTAGTTGGCCGAGAAGCTGCCGGCAAAGCGTGGCGTACGCTCGACCCGGAAACCCGAGGCATCCACGTTGAACGGCTGGAGAAATGTGGCGGGATCGCTGGGATCGATGTAGCGGCCCAGTGCGTTCGGGAAGTCCTTGTACTTGGCGTGGGTGTAGGTCCCGGCAAGTGTCAGCGAGAAATCGGGGGTAATCTCGTAGGTGACGTCGCCATCCAGGCCATAGATCTCCGCGCTCGCGGCGTTCACGGTCATCGACTGGCCCCCGGCTCCATAGCTGGTGACCTGGATGTCCTTGTAATCGTAGTAGAACGCGGCCAGGTTGAGACGCAGCGGGCCTTCCGCCGTCTTGAAGCCCACTTCCCATGCATCGATGGTTTCGGGCTGGACCGGAACCGTGGAGAAGGCCGAACCAGGCAGGCCGCCCGAACGATACCCCTGCGAGAACGATGCATAGACGTTCGAGCGCGGCGTCAGCTGGTAACGTGCCACGGCGCGGAACGACGTATTGTTGAACTTAGCGTCGCCCGCCCCGGTGAGCCCGAATGCCTGCAGGTTGAAGGCGACCTGGGGCTTGTCCTCGGTGTAGCGGATGCCGCCGGTCAGGAAGAGGTCGTCCACAGGTTCATAGGTGACTTCCGCGAAGCCGGCCCAGGATTCGGTCTTGTTGCGCGACTGGAACACGTCGATGCCAGTGTTCAGCGGATAGACGAACGTGTTGTAGTCGTAGGCGTCCTTGTAGTTGAGGTAGAAGGCACCGACCACCCAGTTCAGCGGTCCCGAACTGTTCGACGCGAGGTTCAGTTCCTGCGTGAAGGTCTTGTCGCGCACCGACCAGAACGAGAAGTTGTCCGGCGAGGACGAGGCGTCGTAGTCCAGGCCCTGGTCCACGCCGTCCTTGCGGTACTGCGTGTAGGAGGTGAGCGTGGCGAAGCCGAGGTCGAACTCGCTCGTCAGGCTGAACGAATCCTGCTTGAACCGGGCATAGCCGGGGATGTCCAGCGCGACACGCTTGGGGCTGTCGTAGCTCAGGATGGCGTCTGGATTGAGCGCACCGGTCGAAATGCCGTTGCGCGGCACCACCATCTGCGAGATGGGATCGTTCGAATAGGCGTGCTGGTAGGCGAAGGTGAATTTGATCCCGTCGACCGGCTTGACCAGCACCTTCGAACGCACCGAGTACTTGTGGTACTTGGCGACGCTGTCGTTGTCGTCCACGATGTTGGTCACGTAGCCGTTGCTGTATTCGTAGTTCGCGGCCAGATCGATGGCGATCTTGTCTCCGATCCCGGTCGTTCCGTAGAAGGCGCTCGAAACGGTATCGTACGAGCCATATCCGACACGGATCAGCGCGGAGGGTTCGAACGAAGGTTCGCGCGTGTTGATCTGGATGGCGCCGCCGGTCGCGTTGGCGCCGAACAGCGTGCCCTGCGGACCCTTGAGGACGTTGACGCTCGCCACGCTCACGAGGTCGAAGTTGCTCGAGCTGGGGGTGGGCACGTAATAGCCGTCGACATAAGTCGCGATGTTCTGCGTCAGGCCCGGCAGGGCGACCACCGAGCCCACACCGCGGATGGTCGGCAGCACGAACGTGCCGGCATACGTTACCCGCAGCGAGGGAACGGCTTGCGGCAGGTCGAGGACCTGCTCGATGCCGGCCTGGGCGAGTTGGGCCTGCGAGACCGCCGCGATCGAAATCGGAACGTCCTGCAGTGCTTCTGCGCGCTTTTGCGCGGTGACTACGATCTCGTTGGCGACGCTTGGGCCCGTATCGTCTGTCGCAGAGTCCTGCGCGGCGACAGTGCCCTGGGCCGATGCCTGTTGCGGCAACGCGGCGAGCGCGCCGACGAGCGCGGTAGTGGCGATCAGACCGAATCGCAAATGACGCGGGGATGGGCCCCGGGTGTCGAGTTGTTGGAACACTGTAACGCTCCCCTCCAGATTTATGTACGATAAACGACCGTATGTTCGGTAAAGCAACATTACGGGGCCGGCTCGAGCGTGTCAATCGGCTTGACAGCGTGCTTTGCCCATGTGTCGGATTTGCCGCCGCACAAGGCCGGCCGGAAGGTACGGCGGCCCTGAAAAGCGATTGACCTGCCCTCTAGCTGTGCTTAATTGCTACATATGTGCGATTAACGGACGAATTGACGTACCCGTTTGGACTGTTCCAGGTACGAGGATCGCGCCGGGCCGAACTCCCGGCAGCGGCGGCGATCGTACATGGGACGAAAGACGCGTCATGGAGAGAGGTTACAGATGGTCGAATCCGAACTGATGGCAGCGATCCCGGCTCACGTCGGCAAGGACCGCGTGGTCGATTACGATTACACCGGCGATCAGCGAATCTTCCGGCTGGACGACCTGCAACTCGGCTTGCACGAACTGCATCAGGAGGCTCCCGACGTGTTCTATTCGCCCCGCAATGGCGGGTTCTGGATGGTGACACGGCTCGACATGATGTCGAAGGTGCTGTCCGATACGGAACACTTCTCAAACCGTGTCCTCGAAATTCCCCGCATCTACAGCGACAACGTGATGATCCCGTTGAACCTGGACCCGCCGCAGCACCTCCCTTTCCGCATGGTGCTGATGCGTCATCTCGGCCCGGCGCAGATCCGCGCGATGGAGCCCGGTATACGGGAGTGGGCGAACCGGTTGATAGATGCGGTCATCGATCGCGGTGAGTGCGAATTCGGCGAGGAAGTGGGCGCGGCCTTCCCGGTGTCGGTCTTCATGCAACTGGTGGGCTGGCCGCTCGATCGCTTCGAGGAATTCCGCACCATCGTCCATGAGTTCTTCCGCCCCGACATTGCGCCGGCCGACCGCGTAAAGGTCCAGGACCAGATCATCGGGATCGTCGCGGAATATTTCGAACTCCGCCGCAAGGAGCCGGGCGACGACCTGTTCAGCAAACTGCTGCAGGAGGAAGTGCGCGGACGCAAGCTGACCGACGCGGAACTGAACTCTATGGGCTTCCTGCTGTTCCTCGCAGGCCTCGACACCGTCGCGAACACCATCGGCTTTTCGTTCAACAACCTGGCCCAGCGTCCGGACCTTCAGGCGCGGCTGGCGGCAAACCCGGGCGACATCAACAACTTCGTCGAGGAGTCGCTGCGCCGGTACTCCATCGTCCAGCAACCTCGCATCGTGAAAAAGGATGTCGAGATGTTCGGTGTCACGTTCAAGGTGGAGGACATGGTGGTATGCTCGCTGCCTGCGGCGGGCATGGACGAGCGCGTCAATCCCTCGCCGGAAGCGTTCGACGTCGATCGCGAGGCCCGCAAGCATATCGCTTTCTCGACCGGGCCACACACCTGCGTCGGCAACTTCCTGGCCCGCACCGAAATGCGGATACTCGTAGAGGAGTGGACGCGCCGGATACCCAGCTTCCGCCGCAAGCCGGGAACCGAGCCGCAGATTCGCAGTGGCGGTGTGGCGGCCCTTTCCAACATCTGGTTCGAATGGAACTAGACCGGCCCTGACGAAGAATGCGCGCAAGTGCCGAGGCGCTCCTTGCGCTTCGACTGAACGATTTGAACGAGCGGTGCAGAGCATGTCGAAAATCTACGAAAGTCCGTCGGCCGCCCTCGATGGCCTGCTGTTCGACGGCATGACGATCATGTCCGGCGGCTTCGGCCTTGCAGGCAATCCCGAAAGCCTGATCCCGGAAATCCGCGTCTCGGGCGTGAAGGATCTCACGGTTATCTCCAACAACGCGGGTGCCGATGGCTTCGGGCTGTGGATGTTGCTGGAAAGCCGGCAGGTGAGGAAGATGATCTCGTCCTACGTTGGCGAGAACAAACTGTTCGAGAGCCAGTACCTGTCTGGTGAACTGGAACTGGAACTCAACCCGCAAGGCACGCTGGCCGAGCGCATCCGCGCCGGGGGCGCGGGCATCCCGGCATTCTATACCAGGACGGGGGTGGGCACCGTGGTTGCCGAAGGCAAGCCGGTCGATGTCTTCGAGGGCGAGGAATACGTGCGCGAAACCTGGCTGCGCGCGGAC
The DNA here is from genome assembly GCF_044813085.1 of Novosphingobium sp. BL-52-GroH. NCBI lineage: Bacteria > Pseudomonadati > Pseudomonadota > Alphaproteobacteria > Sphingomonadales > Sphingomonadaceae > Novosphingobium > Novosphingobium sp. BL-52-GroH. The sequence continues at coordinate 1,315,406 of NZ_CP171149.1, forward strand.
CTCTCGATCATCAAGGCCTGGCGTGCGGACGAGGAGGGGAACCTGATGTTTCGCAAGACCGCGCGCAACTTCAACCCGAACATGGCGACGGCGGGCAAGGTTACCGTAGTCGAGGTCGAGGAGATCGTGACCGCCGGCACTTTCGATCCCGACTGTATCCACACGCCCGGCATCTACGTCGATCGCGTGGTGCTCTCCACCATCAGCGAGAGACGCATAGAGAAGCGCACCGTGCGTCCCAGAGAAACCGAAAAGCAGGAGACGGCATAATGCCCTGGACGCGCGACCAGATGGCCGCCCGCGCCGCGCGGGAACTGCGCGATGGCTACTACGTAAACCTCGGCATCGGCATTCCGACATTGGTCGCCAACCACGTGCCCGAAGGCATCAAGGTGACGCTCCAGTCGGAGAACGGCATGCTCGGCATCGGCCCGTTCCCCTATGACGAGGACGTCGACCCCGATCTCATCAACGCGGGGAAGCAGACCATCACCGCGTTGCCGACCTCCAGCTTCTTCTCGAGCGCCGACAGCTTCGCCATGATCCGGGGTGGCCACATCGACATGGCCGTGCTGGGCGCGATGGAAGTCTCGGCGAACGGGGACCTCGCCAACTGGACGATCCCGGGCAAGATGGTGAAGGGCATGGGCGGGGCGATGGACCTCGTCGCGGGTGTGAAGAAGGTGATCGTCGTGATGGACCACGTCTCCAAGCACAGCGAGCCGAAGATCCTTCCGGCGTGCACACTGCCGCTTACCGGCAAGGCCTGCGTCGACCTCATCGTCACCGACCTCGCGGTGATCGCGGTCGATCGCAAGGCCGGCGGGTTGACGCTGGTCGAACTGGCACCGGGCGTCACCGAGGCCGAGGTGCTGGAAAAGACCGGCGCGCCACTGCGCCACAAATCCCCATAAGGAAGCAACGTGCCAAAACTGATCGTCGTCGACCGTGCCGGTCGGGAATCCCAGATCGATGCGTCTGACGGCGCTTCCGTCATGGAGGCCGTCCGCGATGCCGGCATGGACGAACTTCTCGCGCTGTGCGGAGGCTGCTGTTCTTGTGCAACATGCCATGTGTTCATCGACGACGACTGGTTCGATGCAGTAGGCGCTCCCGAAGGCGACGAGAACGATCTTCTCGATTCCTCGGAGCACCGAACCGCGCATTCGCGGCTGTCCTGCCAGGTGAGGATGACGTCGGCCCGTGACGGGCTGCGGATCGTCATCGCGCCTGAAGATTGACCGATCGGCAGCTTTGTCGGAGAACTTATGCCTGATGCCTACATCTGCGACGCCGTGCGCACTCCCATCGGCAAACTGAACGGCAGCCTCGCGACCATCCGCGCCGACGACCTCGCCGCACTGCCCTTGCGCGCACTGGTCGCGCGCAATCCGGGCGTCGACTGGGCGGCGGTCGACGACGTGATCCTCGGCTGCGCAAACCAGGCGGGGGAGGACAATCGCAACGTCGCCCGCATGGCTGTGCTGCTGGCAGGGCTGCCCGAGGCCGTGCCGGGCGTGACCGTCAACCGCCTGTGCTCGTCGGGCCTCAATGCGGTCGGCATCGCTGCGCAGGCGATCCGCAGCGGCGATGCGGACTTGGTGGTCGCCGGTGGCGTCGAATCGATGACCCGCGCGCCTTACGTCATGGGCAAGGCCGAAAGCGCTTTCGGACGCGGCCAAAAGCTCGAGGACACGACGCTGGGCTGGCGCTTCGTGAACCCGGCGATGAAGGCCGCCTACGGTGTCGATACGATGCCGCAGACCGGCGAGAACGTCGCCGCCCAGTGGCAGGTCAGCCGCGAGGACCAGGACCGCTTTGCGCTGGCCAGTCAGGAGAAGGCCGCGCGGGCACAAGCCACCGGGCGGTTCGCGGCGGAGATCGTTCCGGTGCCGATCCCGCAGCGCAAGGGCGACCCTTTCGTGTTCGAGCATGACGAACACTTGCGCGCCACCAGCCTCGAAGCGCTCGCGAACCTCAAGCCGGTGTCGAGGACGGACGGCACCGTGACGGCTGGCAATGCTTCGGGCCTCAACGACGGCGCGGCGGCCATGCTGGTTGCTTCGGAAACGGCGGCGGCAAGGCATGGTCTCACGCCGCGCGCGCGGATTCTCGGTATGGCGGCGGCGGGGATCGCCCCGCGCGTCATGGGCGTAGGCCCTATCGAGGCGGCCCGCAAGGTACTGGCCCGTACCGATCTTTCGATGGAACAGATGGACGTCATCGAACTGAACGAGGCCTTCGCGAGCCAGGCCATCGCGACGCTGCGCGACCTCGGTGTCGACCCGTTCCAGGATTCGCGCGTTAATCCGAACGGCGGCGCCATAGCGCTCGGCCACCCGCTCGGCATGTCGGGCGCGCGCATCGCGCTCTCGGCCGTCGAGGAACTCCATCGCACCGGCGGGCGGTACGCGATGGCCTTCATGTGCATCGGCGTCGGACAGGGCCTTGCGGTGCTGCTGGAGCGAGTCTGATGAGACGGTCGTCGCCGTCATGGGCGCGGGGCACGCCAGAAGCGGCGACGATGTTTACGCTTGCAGGCAGGCGGGCGTCCCGGCGATTGCGGCTCTTCTGATGCGCGACGCCCGCGGCTGCCGCATGATCGGTGCCGGCGGCACAGCGTCATTTCGTCAAGGGTTGCCCGGGTCGCCAGCAGACGCTTTTCGTCGAGATTGCGGCCAACGGCCAGCTTCACGACGAGTTGAAAATACGTGCCGACATCAGCGCGTAGAGGCGACCTGCATGAACATGCCGTGCGACCGTTTGCGCGACCTGTTGCTGCGAATGGCGCGCTTTCGTTGCGGATCGCCTTCCCATCTCGGCATGACGCCGGCACTGCTCAGTCCAGGATTGCGGGCAGGTCCAGGCCCTTTTCAACTGCGCAGTCGCGGGCGATTTCATAACCCGCGTCGGCGTGGCGCATGACGCCGGTGGCGGGGTCGTTCCACAGCACGCGCTCCAGCCGCTTTGCCGCTTCGGACGTACCGTCCGCCACGATCACCATGCCGGAATGTTGCGAGAAGCCCATGCCTACGCCGCCGCCGTGGTGGAGCGACACCCAGGTCGCGCCGCTGGCGGTGTTGAGCAGGGCGTTGAGCAACGGCCAGTCGCTCACTGCGTCCGAACCGTCCTTCATCGATTCAGTTTCGCGGTTGGGCGAGGCGACCGAACCACTGTCGAGGTGGTCGCGACCGATCACGACGGGGGCCTTCAGTTCGCCGTTCGCGACCATCTCGTTGAAGGCCAGGCCGAGGCGGTGGCGATCGCCCAGACCCACCCAGCAGATGCGCGCCGGCAGGCCCTGGAACCGGATCTTCTCGCGCGCCATGTCGAGCCAGTTGTGCAAGTGGGCATTGTCGGGCAGCAGTTCCTTCACCTTGGCGTCGGTCTTGTAGATGTCTTCGGGATCGCCTGAAAGCGCGGCCCAGCGGAACGGACCGATGCCGCGGCAGAACAGCGGTCGGATATAGGCGGGCACGAAGCCGGGGAAGTCGAACGCGTTTTCCACGCCCTCGTCGAGCGCGACCTGGCGGATGTTGTTGCCGTAGTCGGTGGTGGGAACGCCCGCCGCCTGGAAATCGAGCATCGCGCGCACGTGCTGCGCCATCGACGCCTTGGCGGCCTTCGCCACCACCTCGGGCTCGCGCTCGCGCCGCTCGATCCACTCGGCGACGCTCCAGCCGGCGGGCAGGTAGCCGTTGACCGGATCGTGCGCGCTGGTCTGGTCGGTCAAGATGTCCGGGCGGATGCCGCGCGCGTAGATTTCGGGCAGCAGTTCGGCCGCGTTGCCGAGCAGGCCGACCGACAGCGCCACCTTGTCGGCGTTGGCCTTGTCAATGATCGTCATGGCTTCCTCAATCGAGCTGGCCGCGACGTCGAGGTAGCCGGTGCGCAGGCGCATCTCGATACGGCTCGCCTGGCATTCGATCGCGAGGCACGAGGCGCCCGCCATCACCGCCGCCAGCGGCTGCGCGCCGCCCATGCCGCCAAGGCCCGCGGTCAGCAGCCACTTGCCCGAAAGGTCGCCGCCGTAATGCTGGCGGCCCATCTCGACGAAGGTCTCGTAGGTCCCCTGAACGATGCCTTGCGTGCCGATGTAGATCCACGAACCGGCGGTCATCTGGCCGTACATGGCGAGGCCGCGCTTATCGAGTTCGTTGAAATGCTCCCAGTTCGCCCAGTGTGGCACGAGGTTGGAGTTGGCGATCAGCACGCGCGGCGCATCGGCATGGGTGCGGAACACGCCGACCGGCTTGCCCGACTGCACCAGCAGCGTCTCGTCGGATTCGAGGCGGCGCAGCGTCTCGACGATCTTGTCGAAGCTGGCCCAGTCGCGCGCGGCGCGGCCGATGCCGCCGTAGACGACCAGTTCCTCGGGCCGCTCGGCAACGTCGGGGTGGAGGTTGTTCATCAGCATGCGCAAGGGCGCTTCGGTGAGCCACGACTTCGCCGAAAGCTCAGTGCCGGTGGCGGGCTTGATGACGCGGGTGTTGTCGGTGCGGGACATGGAGATCAGGCTTCCTGAAGGGCGAAGGCGCGGGCGGCTTCGATGATCTGGGAAAGGATCGCGGTGAGGTGCGCGGCACGCGCCGGATCGAAGGTTGGGAGCCAGTTGGCTTCCGTCGGTGCCTCGGGCTCGTCCATGTAGCCGCGGATGGCGAGTTCCATCTGGATCGCGTGGACGCCGTTTTCGGGGTGGCCGTAGTGGCGGGTGGTCCAGCCACCGCGGAACCGCCCGTCGAGGACGTGGCTTTCGCCGCTGGCCATGCAGATGGCTTCGACGGCAGCAGCCAGCGCGAGATTGCAAGTGGTACCGCCGTTGGTGCCGATGTTGAACGGCGGCAGTTCGCCCTCGAAAAGGCGCGGGACGTGGCTGCGGATCGAGTGGGCATCATAGAGCACCACGCTCGGGTGCGCGGCGCGCAGGCGGTCAATCTGCCACTGCAGCGCGGCATGGTACGGATCGAACCACAAGGTTCGGCGGCGGGCGATTTCCGCCTCGTCTGGCAAGGCATCGGCGTAGAGCGGTTCGCCGTCGAACGTCGTCGTCGGGCACAGTTCGGTCGTCGCCTGACCCGGATAGAGCGAGGCGCCCGAAGGATCGCGGTTCACGTCGATCACGCTGCGCGAGATGCCCGTCGCCACCAAGGTCGCGCCAAGGTCGGCGGCGAAGGCGTAGAGGTCATTCACCCACCAGTCGGCGTCACGCCGCGCGAGCCACGGCGAGCGGAAACCGGCTTCGACGTCCGCCAGCCCGGTGCCGACGTGCGGAAACGCGAGGATCAGCGGCGCGTCGCCTTCCGTGATCGTGAGCCAGTCGCTCATGCCACACCCGGCAGCACGCCACCGGCGGCGGCAACCAGCGCGCCCGAGGCGATCAGCGCGTTCGCCGCTTCCATGTCGGGATGGAAATGGCGGTCGTCCTCAAGCGCCGGCACCACTTCGCGCAAGGCCGCGCGCGCGGCTTCGAGCGCATCGCTGGAGGCGAGCGGAGCGTGGAAGCCGATCCCCTGCACCGAGGCGAGCAGTTCAATGCCGATCACCGCGACCGCGTTCTCGGCCATCTCCAGCAGGCGGCGCGCGCCGTGGGCTGCCATCGAGACGTGGTCCTCCTGGTTCGCCGAAGTCGGGATCGAATCGACGCTCGCGGGATAGGCGCGCTGCTTGTTCTCGCTGACGAGCGCGGCGGCGGTGACTTGCGGGATCATGAATCCGGAGTTGAGGCCGGGGCGCGGCGTCAGAAACGCGGGCAGGGCGGAGAGCGCCGGATCGACCAGCATGGCAATGCGGCGCTCGGCGATCGAGCCGATCTCGCAGATCGCCAGCGCGATCATGTCGGCGGCGAAGGCGACCGGCTCGGCATGGAAGTTGCCGCCCGACAACGCCTCGTCGGTCTCGGGGAAGATCAGCGGGTTGTCGGAGACGCCGTTGGCCTCGATCTCAAGCGTGGTCGCCGCTTGGCGCAGCAGGTCGAGCACCGCGCCCATGACCTGGGGCTGGCAGCGCAGGCAGTAAGGGTCCTGAACGCGCGCGTCGTTCTCCAGATGGCTGGCGCGGATGGCGCTGCCGGCCATCAGGTCGCGCAAGGCGTCGGCGACTTCGATCTGCCCCTTCTGCCGGCGCAGCGCGTGGATGCGGGGATCGAACGGGGTGTCGGAGCCCTTCGCCGCCTCGGTGGACAGCGCGCCGGTGACCAGCGCGGAGCGGAACAGCAGCTCGGTCTCGAACAGGCCCGCCAGCGCGTTGGCGGTGGAGAACTGGGTGCCGTTAAGCAGGGCTAGACCCTCCTTAGGACCCAGTACGGTGGGCTCGAGACCGGCTTTGTGCAGCGCTTCGAGCGCGGGCAGCCGCTCGCCCTCGTGGAACACTTCGCCCACGCCGATCATCGTCGCGGCCATGTGCGACAGCGGCGCAAGGTCCCCGCTCGCGCCTACCGAACCCTGGCATGGGACCACCGGGGTCAGGCCATTTTCGAGCATTCCACCAAGCCATTCAACGGTTTGTGGCCGCACGCCCGACGCGCCCTGCGCCAGGCTGGCAAGCTTGAGCGCCATCATCAGCCGGATCACCGGCACCGGCGAAGCCGCGCCCGTGCCCGCCGCGTGGCTGAGCACGATGTTGCGCTGGAGCGTCGCCAGGTCCTCGTCGCCGATCCGCACGCTGGCGAGCTTGCCGAAGCCGGTGTTGATGCCGTAGACCGGTGCGCCCTTCGCCAGGATCCGCGCGACGGCGGCGGCGCTTTGCGCCACGCGCGCGGCGCAGGCGGGGTCCAGCCGGACCGGCGCTCCCCGATAGACGCTGCGCCAGTCCGCCAGCGGAACCTCGCCGGGGATGAGCACGATGCTGTTCATTGACCACTCCAGATGCGGGCATGGAGCGGGTTGAACCCCATGCGATAAACCAGTTCGGCGGGACGTTCGATGTCCCAGATGGCAAGGTCGCAGCGTTTGCCGGCTTCCAGCGTGCCGCGATCGGCCAGTCCCAGCGCCAGCGCCGCGTTGCGCGTGACGCCCGCCAGGCACTCGGCGACGGTGAGGCGAAACAGCGTCGCGCCCATGTTCGCCACAAGCAGTAGCGAAGTGAGCGGCGACGTGCCGGGATTGCAATCGGTCGCCAGCGCGATCGGCACACCGGCGGCGCGCAGGGCGTCGACCGGCGGCAACTTCGTCTCGCGTACGAAGTAGTAGGCGCCGGGCAGCAGCGTGGCGACTGTCCCCGAGGCTGCCATTGCGGCGATGCCGGCTTCGTCGAGATGTTCGAGGTGGTCGGCCGAGAGCGCCCCGTGGCGGGCGGCGAGGGCGCCTCCGTGGAGGTTGGAAAGCTGATCGGCGTGGAGCTTGACCGGCATTCCGTGGCGCGCGGCGGCGGCGAACATGCGTTCGGTCTGTGCGGGGGTGAAGCCGATGCCCTCGCAGAAGGCGTCCACCGCATCGGCGAGGCCGAGCGCGGCGGCTTGCGGCAGGACCTCGTCGCACAGCATGGCGATGTAGCGGTCTGCATCGCCTGCGAACTCTGGAGGCAGAGCGTGGGCGCCCAGGAAGGTCGCGGTGATGGACACGGGGCGCTCGTCGCCCAGCCGGCGGGCGGCGCGCAGCATGCGGACTTCGGTCTCGCCATCGAGCCCGTAGCCGGACTTGACCTCCACCGTCGTCGCCCCTTCCGCGATCAGCGCGTCGAGGCGGGGGAGGGCGGTGGCGACGAGGTCGTCCTCGCTCGCGGCGCGGGTGGCGCGCATCGTGGAGAGGATGCCACCTCCGGCCCGCGCGATATCCTCGTAGGAAGCGCCTTCCAGCCGCATCTCGAACTCGGCCGCGCGGTCGCCGCCGTGGATCAGGTGGGTGTGGCAGTCGATCAGGCCCGGAGTGATCCAGCGGCCTTCGCACGCGACGATGCGATCGGCGGAGAAGGCGGGCGCATCGGCTTCGGGCCCGGCATAGAGGATGACGCCGCCGATCGCGGCGATCAGGCCGTGTTCGACGATACCCAGCCCCTCGCCGGTCATCGTGGCCAGTCGGGCCCCTTTCCAGACGGTGTCGCACTGCATGACCGAAGCCCTCGCCTTGGGGTGCCCAAATGGATTGCACCGCTCGCATATAATGTATAGACAAAAATGGAGCCAAGGAACGAAATTGATGTCGGAAGGGTAGCCGTCCATGCCCGGATCGTTGTTTTTCGGTCATTGCCTGCTGACAGACGGCTGGGCCCGCGAGGTGCGCGTGACCATCGCCGAGGGACGGATCGCGGAGGTCGAGACGGGCGCTACGCCCGGTCCCGGTGACGATCGGCACGGCTGCGCGCTGCCGGGAATCCCCAACCTGCACAGCCATGCCTTCCAGCGCGGAATGGCGGGCCTTGCCGAACGTCGCGGCCCTTCGAACGACAGCTTCTGGACCTGGCGCGAGATCATGTACCGCTTCGTCGATCGCATGGCTCCCGAGGACGTGCGCGCCATTGCTACGCTCGCCTACGTCGAGATGCTGGAGGCCGGGTTTACCCGCGTCGGCGAGTTCCATTACCTCCACCACGACCGCAACGGGCAGCGCTTCGCCGACATCGCGGCGATGAGCGGGGCGGTCTGCGAGGCAGCGGCAGACAGCGGGATCGGCCTGACGTTGCTACCGGTTCTCTACAGCTATGCGGGTTTCGGAGCGCGGCCGCCGCAAACCGCGCAGGCGCGCTTCATCCTGGACATCGATGGCTATGCACGTCTGCTGGAGGGCGCTCAGCGGCACGCGCGCGCCTTGCCCGATGCGGTGGTCGGGGTGGCGCCGCACAGCCTGCGTGCGGTGTCGCCCGAACAGCAGCGCGATCTGGCGGGGTTGTCTCGAGGCCGCCCGGTCCACATTCACATCGCCGAACAGGTCAGGGAGGTCGAGGACTGCGTCGCCTGGAGTGGCCGGCGGCCGGTCGAATGGCTGCTCGACAATGCCGAGGTCGATGGCCGCTGGTGCCTCGTCCACGCCACCCACATGACCAAGGCGGAAACCGCCGCGATGGGCCGCAGCGGCGCGGTGGCTGGGCTGTGCCCGATCACCGAGGCGAACCTGGGCGACGGGCTGTTTCCGGTTGAGACCTTCCTCGAGGCGGGCGGCCGCTACGGCGTTGGCAGCGATTCCAACGTGTTGATCGACTGCGCGGAGGAGTTGCGCCTGCTCGAATACGGACAGCGCCTCACTCGCCGCGCGCGCAACGTGATGGCGCGTGGCGGTGGGCGCTCGACCGGTGCGGACCTTTATGGTGATGCGCTGGCGGGCGGGGCGGCGGCGCTTGGCGTCACGGGCGGAATCGCGGTGGGGCTCAGCGCCGATATCGTCAGCCTCGACCTCACCCATCCCGCGCTTGTCCACCGGTCTGGCGATGCGATAACCGACAGCTTCGTCTTCGCGGCCGGGCGTTCGGCCATTGACTGCGTCTGGCGCCATGGCGACAAGCTGGTGAGCCGAGGCAGACACCGCATCCGCGACCATGCGGTTCGGGATTACAATCGCGTGCTGGAGACTTTGATCGCGTGAGAATGGCGTTGCACGAACGGATTCGCAGCGATTTCGAAGGCCGGATACTGGGTGGTGACCTCGCGCCGGGCGCACGCCTGCCGATCGAGCAGGATTTGATGCGGCAATACGGCTGTTCGCGCATGACGGTGAACAAGGCGCTGTCCAATCTGCTGACGGCTGGCCTTATTGAGCGCCGCAAGAAGGCCGGTACGTTCGTCGCCCAACCCAAGATGCACAGCATGATCCTGGATATTCCGGATATCGCGGTGCAGGTGGCGGAGCGGGGGCAGGACTACACGTATCAGCCGCTCAGGCGCATGCTGCGGGCAGCGGACGACGATGAAGAGGCGCTACTGGCCGGTGCGGGGCAACTGCTGCAGATCGACGGCCTCCATATCGCCGACGGTGCGCCGCTGGCTATCGAATTCCGCCTGGTCAGCGTCGGCGCGGTTCCCGGCATCGTCGGCGCCGATCTGCAGGTCGTGGCCCCGGGGTCATGGCTCCTCCAGCATGTCCCCTGGACCGAAGCGGAAACCCGCATCTCGGCGGTGCCGGCAATGGAGGAGGAAGCGCGCAAGCTGGAGATTGAAATCGGATCGCCCTGCCTTTGCGTCGAGCGACGAACGTGGCGTGGGTCGGAGCGGATCACCTCCGTCCGGCAGGTGTTCCCCGGCCATGCCTATGACTTGGTGGCCCGGTTCGGTCCCGGCGGATGACGTCCCGGCCGCGCGAACGCTGCAGTGGCCAGAGCGGGGGTGGTCACAGCCGGGGCATCCCGACGAACTGATCGAGGCCGACGGCAGTTCGGCCTGGAAGTCCTTTGCCAATCTGATGGACCTGTCGATGATGCAACTCGCCAGGGACAAGGGCGCGTGCATCGTCCCGACGCTTGCTGGTGGCATGTGTTCTATCTGGGAATGAAGAAGCTCCGACATCCGGCCTTTGCCGCAAGACTAGGATCTATTTCGTCACAAAAGCCCATCCTGCGATAGCATCCCGGATGCGGACGATGTCTGCGGCAGGTCGCCAGGTCATGCCGATTTCGCGCGGCTTTGCTCCCGGGCCGAACGAACCGGCTTCGAAGAAGCGCGAATCCTGCGGGCGGAAGACCAGGGTCGGGGTCCCATCCCGGGCTGTGCCGTTCATCGTGGCCCAGTGGTCGGCATGAATGTGGCGATCCATGAAACAGTCGATGAATGAAGCCTGGCCCACGGCGGCAGGGTCCGCATAGCGACCGTCGGCGAAGCGGGTCGTAGGGTGCCATGGCCGTGCGAGCGCCACGGCGCCGTCGGGCACGCCTTTCTCGCCGGTCAGGCGCGAGCGGTACACGACGATCCCGCTTTCCTGCGAGAGCGGGGTGGAAGGTGCGGCGATGAAGGACTGAAACGCACCGGCAACGTAAGGTTCGGCGCGGCGGCGCGAGCGGATCTCGCTATCCTCGATCAGGATCTGGCCATTGCCGAAGATGAAATCGACATTGCCCGCGATAAGGCTGCGCTGCACGAGCGCGCGGCCGCCGTTGGCGAACAGCGTGTCCTGATAGCCGAGCAGCGCCACGCGATCGAGCCGCACCCGGTCGCTGGCGATGTCGAGCAGCAGCGCGACCGCCTGCGGATTGCGGATGCGGGCCGGCTCGCTCAGGCTGTCGTTGGCGAGGTAGTCGTAGGTATTCTCGACCGTCAGGTCCGAGACGACGACGTCCTTCGCGTTGATGGTCAACGTGGCCGAGCCGGGCGTGCCCCACCCGGCGCGGTGGTAGTGGCCGGCAGTCTGCGCAACCGCGCCGAAGTGCAGCCGCGTGCCAGCTGCGCCGCTTCCGGTCAGGCGGACACGGTCACGGGTGACGACGGGCTTTTCCGCATAGTCGCCCGGCGCGACGTGGATCGTGATCCACTGCGGCGAGGTGTCGCGCGCGGCAGCATCCAGCGCGAGTTGGATGGCGGTGTAGCAAGGCAGGGTGCTGGCCTCGCACGAAGGACGCACTGCATATGCGTCGGGCGCCGCCTCGGCGGCAGCGGGCAGGAACAGGGCGGCGGCAAAGGCGAGATATCTCATCGCGAAGCGCCCTCCCTCGGCGCGGGCAGGGTCGAGAGAAATCCGTCGATCTCGTTGGCCACCTGCGGCAACCACGGTTCGAACAGCCAGAAGTCGTGCGGCGCGTTGGCGAAGGCGTGAAAACGATGCGCGATGGCATGGCGCTCCAGCGCTGCGATCACCGCATTCTTGCCCTCGGTGAAGCGGGGGATGCCGCTGGAGACGATCAGTGTCGGCGGCGAGGCGGGGCCGACGTGGGCGGCAGCGCTCGCGTCGCGCCAGCGGACGGCGGCATTTCCGTAGGAGCCGCCCAGCCAACGCGCGGCGGGGGAGGCCTCTCCGGCGGCATTTTCGAACGACAGGGCCTGCGGGGTGGTGAAATCGAGCACGCCGTCGAGATCGATCAAGGCTGCGGCGGTGCGCTCGTCGCCCGGACCGAACCGGCCGGATGGCCCGGCATAGGCAAGCAGCGCTGCCATCTGTCCGCCCGACGAGGCACCGCCTATCGCGATGCGCCGTGGATCGATGCCGAAGCTGGCGGCATGGTTCCGAGCCCACGCCAGGGCGTCGCCGATGTCGATCATTCCCGCGGGATAAGCCGCTTCGGGCGAGAGTCGGAATTCGGGCAGGAATACGGTGTATCCGCGCTGTGCCAGCAGACCTGCGAGGGCGTAGAAGTGGGACTTGTCGCCGGCGCGCCAGGCGCCGCCGTGGACCATCACGATGCCTTGCTTGCCGGGTTTGGCCGGGCGGAACACGTCGATATGCAGGTCGCGGCCGTCGGCGGTCTTGTAGGGACGGTCGAACAGGACCGACTGTCCTTCCTGCCACGTCACCGCCGGCCAGGCGATGCCGGGATACTTGTCCTGGTACTGCGCGAAGCGCTGCCCGATCGTGTAGCTGTCGTCCACTTCGCGCGCCGCGGTCGGGCCGGCCATTCCGGCAGGGCTCAGGCAGGCGGCGAGCAACCATCCCGCCATTCGCTTTGCTAGGGTCACCCGGCTGCCTTTCGAGACAAAAAAGAGGGCCGCCACCGAGGGGTTGGCGACGGCCCTGCAGGTGTCAGAACTGGTAACGTGCGCCCACGAACCACTGCGCGCCAGTCTTGGAGAACTCACGCACGAGGTATTGCGAGCCGTCGCCAGTGCCGTAGATACGCTCCTTCTCGTTGGTGATGTTGATGCCCTGGACATTGAGGCTGAGCCGCTTGGTCAGGTTGTAGTAGGCCGAAAGATCCACCTGGGTGGGGCCGTACTTGCGCTCCTGCACGTGGCCGTTGCCGCCCGGCTCGCTCAACAGATAGTCGTCGCGCTTGTTGATCGAGACCCGCAGGCCGAGGTTACCGGTGTCATAATAGGCCGTGAAATTGTACGAATTGGGCGATAGACCCGTCGAATCGCGCGCGGTGACATGAGTATAGTTCGAGGCGATGCCGAAATACGAGAACAGCCCCGGCAGGAACGTGAAGGGTACGTTGAGAGTCGCTTCAAGACCCTTGACACTGTTGCCGTCGGGCGAGTTGACGGTGCTGTAGAAGGTGTACTGCGCCGTTGCCGGGTCCGCCTGGTAGGATGCGTCGTAGCGCGGATCGGCATAGATGGCCGCCCAGTATTCCTGCGGCACCGATTGCTGCACCACCGAAGTCGTCAGCGAGCTGATGATGTTCTTCTTGAATACGCCGACCGCGAACAGGCCACCCTTGCTGAAGTACCATTCGAAGCCAAGGTCGAAGTCGTTCGAAAGGTAGGGCTTGAGCGCCGGGTTGCCCAGGTTGCTGACCGTGCGCGTTGTATATTCGAACACGGGCGCGGCGATGTTGAGCGAGGCCAGCCCCGGCCGCGTCATCGAACGGGCATAGGCGAAGCGGGCCACGAGGTCGGGCGTGATGTTCAGTGCCGCGTTGAACGAGGGCAGGAGGTTGTCGTAGTGTCGCTTGACCTCGACCGGCGATCCCGCGATCACTGCGCGCGATTCCACGTCGGTCCGTACCCAGCGCACGCCGCCGTCGAGCCGCAGTGTCATCGCGCCGATGTCGATTTCGCCGGTGACTTCGCCGAAGCCGCCGGTGGTCTTCTCTACGACTTCCCAGCCCGCCGCGACGTTGGTGGTGTAGTTCGGCGAGATCAGCCCCGAAGCGCCGATCGCGTCGAAGTCGATCACCGCGAAGGTGGGCAGGCCGCCCGAGACGACACCGCTGCCGAAGTGGCTGACCGGGAAACTGGTCATGTAGTCGGAGGGTTCGTAGCTGGGCAGGTCGCCCTGCGCTTCGGAATAGCGCACCAGGCGGCGGTTGTAGGCGACACCCGCCTGCGCGGTGAAGCGGTCCTTTGTGAACGTGACGTTGGCCTTGGTGGTGAAATTGTCCTTCACGACGTTGTTCAGCCGGTTCGCCGCGGTCGTCGCATTGATGAAGTTGCCGGGATCGTTGGGATCGTAGTTGCCGTAGTCCAGCGTCGCGACGTCCTTGTTGTCCGAATAGTCGTAGGAATAATAGTGCGGGATCGAACGGGCGTAGAAGCGCAGCTCGCTTCGATCGGCGGTATCGCGCGCCTTGCCGACCATGGCGTCGACCTTGATCGCATCCGTGACCTCGTAGTCGCCCGAGAGCACGAACTGGCGGAACTTCGAGGTCGAGGTCTGGTGGCGGCTTTCGTACCACGAGGTCACGTCGTCGAAGGCCGCTGCGACGAGTTGCTTGCCGTCGGGCGCGACGGTGAACGACAGAGGGGTCTGCCCCACGAAATTGCCCGGCGTGCCATGCGTCAGCAGCCACTCCATCGAGTTGTAGCTGTAGCGGTCGTTGTCGAGCTGCGAATAGAGCGCATCGAGACTGATCGTCAGCCCGTCGATCGGCTTGGCCTGGATCGAGCCGGTGAGGCCCAGGCGCTTCTGGTCGTTGCCGAAGAAGTCCGCGCGCGGGAGGCGCGGCGCCCACAGGCAATCGAGGCGATCGGCCGCGCCGCAGTCCTCCGGCGTGCCGGTGACGGTCGGGTTGGTGTCCGCCCAGCTATCGCCGTTCACGAAAGGCGAGGTCCAGCGTACGCTGGATAAGCCCTCCTGGTAGACGGTGCGCTTGGAATAGGCGGCGGAAAGCAGCACGCCGATGCGGTCGTCGGCGAAGGTGTCGGACACCATCACCGTCGCGCGGGGATCGACCTTGCGGGTGATCGTGTTGTAGCCGCCCTGCGCCGAGCCGACAACGTGGAAGCCCTTGAAATCGAACGGCTTGGCCGAATAGAGATCGACCGTGCCGGCAATGCCGCCCTCCTCGATCGAGGCGCGCTGAGTTTTCTGCACGTCGATGCGGTTGAACAGTTCGGACGCAAAGACGTGGAAGTCGAAGGCACGGCCGGCGTTGATGGTGAAGCCTCCGGAATCGAGGCCATCGCTGCTGGCGGGCACTTCCATGCCGTTCAGTGTCGTGCGGGTGAAGTCAGGCGAGAAGCCGCGCAGGGTGATGTTGCGGCCTTCGCCGCCCTCGCGCGAAATGGCGACGCCCGGCAGGCGCTGGATCGATTCCGACAAGTTGAGGTCGGGCATCTTGGCCATGTCTTCGGCCATGATGCTTTCGGTGAGGTTCACCGCGCGGCGCTTGAGGTCCTGCGCCTTGGCCAAGGTAGCGCGAAAGCCGGTGACGAGGATTTCCGATCCCGCCGGCGGCTCGTCGGGTGTCGTCGCCTCGGATTCGGCGCGCGAGGCCGGGATGGGCGCGTCCTGGCTGGCGGTGGCGTTCGCGGGCGCAGCGGTGAGGCTGGTCAGCGTCATTGCCCGGTGCCCGGTCGGCTGTGGCGCGCTCCGCGCCACGATGGCGTAGGAGCCCGGCCCGGTGCGCCGCGCGACAAGGCCGGTTCCGGCAAGCAGCCGCGCCAGCGCCTCGTCCACGCTCATTTCGCCGCGCACGGCATTGGCCCGCACGGCATGGGTCAGCCGCCGCGCGGCGATGATCTGGATGTCGCCCTGGCGGCCGAGCTGGGTGATCGCGGTTTCGGCAAGCTGCGCGTCGATCGCGAACTGGCGGGTCTGCGCCGCTGCCTGTACCGGAGAAGACACGGCGCAGACGATCGCGGCAGACGTGAACAAGGCACCCCGCAACGTGGAAATATTCATGATCCCTCCCAATTCCCTGTTCGACGGACTTTTTCCGCCTGTATTTTCCAAGAGACCCGCCGCCTGATATTCCTTCTCTCCGGCGAGCTTTTTTCATAATCTTGTCATTCGATACGAATGAGCGCCGGGTTGCTGGTGTCGAGCGATACGCCGAGGCTGGCCTTCACCGCGTCGGCGAAGCCTTCCGGGTCGTTGACCCGGAACAGGCCGTCCAACTGCTCGCGGGCGATGCGCGGGTCGGCGATGATGATCTGGCGGCTGTTGTAGCGGTTGAACTCGTCCGCGGCGTCGTAAAGCGTGCGCCCGCCCAGGTCGATCATGCCGCCGCGCCAGGCCAGCGCCCGGTCGACCGAGGAGGAGATGCCCGTCTCGTAGTCTATCACT
This sequence comes from Novosphingobium sp. BL-52-GroH, assembly GCF_044813085.1. Taxonomy (NCBI): domain Bacteria; kingdom Pseudomonadati; phylum Pseudomonadota; class Alphaproteobacteria; order Sphingomonadales; family Sphingomonadaceae; genus Novosphingobium; species Novosphingobium sp. BL-52-GroH. The sequence continues at coordinate 1,331,425 of NZ_CP171149.1, forward strand.
GCGCTGGCGCTAATTGTCGCGCGATCGCCGGCCTGCAGCCGCATCCGCAAGTCTCGGCCGCCCTCGGCCCAGGTTTCCACCACGCCTTCGGTGACGAGGATTTCCACGCCCATCTCGCGTCGCCGTACCGAAAAGGCCGTCCCCACCGCACGCACGCGCACGTCGCCGGATGCGACGACGAACGGCCGCGTGGCATCCTTGGCCACTTCGAACCAGGCCTCGCCTTGGGTGATTTCGACTTCACGGGCCTGCTGCGCCATCGTTACGGTCAGTTGGCTGCCCGAATTCATCGTCATCACCGAACCGTCGGACAATGGCAGTCGCCTGATTTCGCCAAGCCGCGTCGCATAGGCGGCCGGACTTTGCATCCAGCGCAGCCCCCCGAAGGCCAGCGCCACCGAGGCGGCGATCCCGGCCATCACGCCGCGCCGCCGCCACCGGACGGACGGGGTCTCCTGTGGAGAGACGTCCGTTTGCACCTGCAGATCCTCGGCCAGGGGAGCCAGCGCCAGCCAGTGCGCCTGCACCTGCAGCAGCAGGCCCTGGCGCCGTGTATCCTCGGCCAGCCATGCCTGGAGTTCGGCCTCGTCCGCCGCACTCCACGCATCGCCGTCCATCCGGGCGACGAAGTGCGCCGCCTCGTCGCGGGCTCGTTCGCTGCCCGAGGTCACCATCGGCGCGCCTCCTTCTCACCGGCGGGCGTCATGCGGTTCTCGCTTTGTGCCTCTGCGCGAAGCCAGGCATCGCGGACGGCGCGCACGCCGGTCCATACCTGCTTTTCGACTGCCTTCTCGGTCATCCCGAGATGGTCTGCGATCTCCCTTTGCGACCAGCCTTCGATCTTGCGCAGTTCCACCACGCGGCGGCAGCGTTCCGGAAGCGTGCCGATGATCGCCAGCACCCGTTCGTAGCTGATGCGGCTGGCCGCCTGTTCCTCGGGCGACGGCGTCTCGTCGCGCCAGGTGTCGATCTCGCTGACGGCCTCGAACATCACCACCTGCTGGCGCTTGAGGCGGCGCAGCATGAGGTTGCGCGCGATCGCCGACATGTAGGCGACCGGTTGGTCGATGTGATCCACCGAGGGGAGCATCGCTATCCGGCAGTAGGCTTCCTGCATGACCTCGTCGATATCCTCCGGCGAGAGGCGCGAACGCGCGAGCCATCGGCGGACCCGCGCCTCGTGCGGCACGATCTCGCGCGCGACCCAGACCGCAATCCGGCGCCTCCGGGCAGGTTCGCCACCTGCCCCTGTTGCGTCTGCCTCTCCTGGCGTGACACCCTCCATCAGCGGGCTTGAATTCCCGCTCTGTCCTGCAAGAGACCTGTGGTGGAAGTTTCCTTCCACGTGCGCCATATCTTTTTGCGGCCCAGGCCGACGAGCCCAGCCTTGAGAGCGTGATGCGGTGCTTCTCGGACCCGAACCAATCCCCGATTTCAGTCCGGTGCGGTCAGGGCCGAGCGAATGCTGGTAATGATGGTTGGCGCGGAGGTTTGTAACGCTTCGGCAGCGGGCCCGTAGATGAGCCCGATCGTGCGCCGCAGGGTGAACCCCTCCAGACGCGGCCGAGCGACGCCTGGCGCATGATAGGTTTCAGGCATTACCGTGATGCCCAGGCCCGCTTCCACCATCTGCAGTACGCGCTCGTCGTTCGTCGACTTGTAGGCGAAATGCGGCCTCACAGCCCGGTCGGTAAAATGCCGGCTCGTCTCCGAAAGCGCTTCGCAATGCCGGCGCACGATCATGATGTCCTTGCTGAGCGCCTCTGCGCGGACCACGGGCTGGCATGCAAGCGGATGAGTGAGCGCCATAGCCAGCGAATAGCCCTCGCTGAACAGACCTTCTTCCAAAAACCTCTCGCCGCCCCGACCCACCAGGCTCAAGGCGCAATCGACGCGACCACGAGCGATATGCCCTGCCAGTTCACGCTCGCTTCCTTCGACCAGTTCGATCCGCGCCGCCGGGTCCTCGCGGTGAAGCTCATGGATGACACGGGCCATCGTCGTTCCGGGGATGCTCCTCAGCACGCCGATCCGGATCACCGCCGAATCGTCGGCGTCTGCGACTTGTCGAAGCACGAGATTGAATTCGTTTTCGATCTTGCGGGCATGGACGAGAAACTTGGTCCCGGCCGGCGTCAACTGGACGCGCTGGCTGCTACGAAGGAACAACTTGGCGCCGATAGCCCGTTCCAGCTTGGCGATCCCGACCGACAAGGTCGGTTGCGAGACATTGCATTGCGCAGCGGCGCGGGAGAAGTTGCCATTGTCGACGATGGCAAGGAAATAGCGCAACTGATATCGGTCCAGCATAGATACTGTCTATGATCTACGGCGCCGAAGTTCAATTTTGTTTTGCTGGAGCAATGCGGTAGCGCAAGGGCAAAGGAGAGGCACATGATCGATTTCGACTTCGCACTCGGCGAGAACGCGGACATGATCCGTGAGAGCACCGCGCGTTTCTCCGCAGACCGGATCGCGCCGCTCGCTGCCGAGATCGACGCCAAGGACTGGTTCCCCCGCGAACTCTGGCCGGAAATGGGGGCGCTCGGCCTGCACGGCGTGACCGTGGAGGAAGAGTGGGGCGGCCTCGGGCTCGGCTATCTGGAGCATGTCGTCGCGCAGGAGGAAGTCGCGCGGGCTTCGGCTTCGATCGGGCTGTCCTATGGCGCGCACTCCAACTTGTGCGTCAACCAGCTGCGCCGCTGGGGTAACGATGCGCAGAAGGCGAAGTACCTGCCCAGGCTCGTCTCGGGCGAACATGTCGGCAGCCTGGCGATGTCCGAGGCCGGCGCGGGGTCGGACGTCGTGTCGATGAAGCTCAAGGCCGAGAAGAGGGGCGATCGCTATGTCCTGAACGGGACGAAGTTCTGGATCACCAACGCGACGTATGCCGATACGCTGGTGGTCTATGCAAGGACCGGCGAAGGGTCGCGGGGCCTCACCACTTTCATCATCGAGAAGGGCATGAAGGGTTTCTCGATCGGTCAGAAGATCGACAAGATGGGCATGCGCGGCAGTCCCACCGCCGAACTTGTGTTCGACGATTGCGAAGTGCCGGAAGACAACGTGATGGGGCCGCTCAATGGCGGCGTCGAGGTCCTGATGTCGGGGCTGGACTACGAACGCACCGTCCTTGCGGGCATCCAGCTCGGCATCATGCAGGCCTGCCTCGATACGGTGCTGCCCTATGTGCGCGAGCGCAAGCAGTTCGGCAAGCCGATCGGCGCGTTCCAGCTCATGCAGGCCAAGATCGCGGACATGTACGTCGCGCTCAACAGCGCGCGGGCCTACGTCTACGCAGTGGCGAGGGCTTGCGATGCGGGCCGGACGACACGCTTCGACGCGGCCGGCGCGATCCTGCTCGCCAGCGAGAACGCCATGAAGGTCGCGCTCGAAGCGGTGCAGGCGCTGGGCGGCGCGGGGTATACCAAGGACTGGCCGGTCGAGCGCTACATGCGCGATGCCAAGCTGCTCGACATAGGTGCAGGCACCAACGAAATCCGGCGCATGCTCATCGGTCGGGAACTGATCGGCGCATAAGGACGGGACGGCATTTCGCGGAAAGCGCGGCTTGATCGGAATACCTGCTGCTGCCGATGGGCTAAGGCCTGCCGGTGCACCCGTTCCATTGAAGTAGGGCGCGTTCGACGACAGACCGGCCGGCAACCCGTTCCCGAGCGCCGAGCCGGTCGCCGGGACGGGTAACGCTTTTATGAAGACGCCCGCTAGGACAGTGACAAGTGCCGATTTTCCGCAAGTCGCTCCGTTATGTCCCATAGCCTGGCCGCCTTGGCCGCATCCCAGTCGATCTTTTCGGGGGTCCATGCCTTGGGCTTGCGCAATACGGCGCCGCTTGCGTCCGCCGCGGACGTCTTGGCCAGGCACGTCACGACGTTCCTCGCGGAGTTTTCCGGCGTAGTGCCTACCAGCCCCATCAGCCGCATGACGAGCGGCATGCGCTTGTCCTGCATTGCCTTGGTCTTGGTGGGCCCTACGCAACACGCTGTCAGGGTGACCGGCTTGTCGGCCCAGCGCCTGGTAGCTTCCTGGATGTGCAGGAAGCCAAGTGCGTGCGTACCCAGAACGGCCTTGAAGAACCCCCATTTGCCCTGTTCATATTGCAGGTCGTCGAGGTCCGGGATTGCCGATTTGCCGACGGAGCCGGCGACATGCACGATGCGCCCATCGCCCGACGCGGAGAGGGCGTCAACGAGCAGGCGGTTCGCAAGGGCGCGCGCGAGATACTGCAGCGCGAACGCGAATTCCAACCCGTCGCTGGTCGTCTGATGTTTGCCGAACGCGGTCATGGCGCTATGCGTCAACCCGTGCAGCGTTGGCTTCCAAGCCTTTACGCCGTCCGCCGCGGCCTTCACGCCGGCTACGGTCGACAGATCGGCGGCAAGGAAGGCGGCAGAGGCGGCGCCTTCCTGCTGCAGTTCCGCCACCGCCGCGGCGCCGGCCTGCCTGTCTCGGGCGACCAGCAGGATATTGGCATGGCGGCGGGCGAGTTCGACCGCGGCGGCCTTGCCGATACCGGCAGTGCCTCCGAAGAAAACGAAGTTACCGTTGGCAACATTGCGTTCGTTCTCCATTCGTTGATCCTTCAATTTTGCGCCGCGTGAGCGGCGATCTTGGCGAGCACGTCACGAAATGGGGTCAGCGCACGACCCGACAGGCGCTCGACGTCGTTGGTCAGGATGTCGAAATAACCTTCGACGAACTGCGTCTTGATCTCGACGATCGCGTCCAGCACGTGGGACGGTAGACCCAATGGCTCCATGCCTGCGCGCAGTTGTTCCGGGCCGATCACGACATAGCCTAGGGATTTGCCCAAGACTTCAGAGGCGATCTCCGCTCGTTCCGGACCGCCGATGAGGGCCGGGCCGGTTGCATTGTAGATGGCACCGGCATGCCCCTCGCCCAGTACCGCGCGTGCAACGGCCGTGGCGAGGTCCTCGCGCGAGACATAGCCGACACGTTCGTCGCCGAAGCCGACCAGCACCCCCTGATCGAGAGAACTCAAAATCTCCTCGGCCATCGATTCCGCGTAGTAGTTCATGCGGATGATCGTCCACGTCGACGCGGTACGGATCAGGTGCTGCTCGCCGGTCCAGTAGGCTTCCCCCATTGCCGGGACTTCTGCCCGACGCGTGCCGGCGGCGGAGAGGAAGACGATGTGCGGCACGCCCGCAGCGAAGGCGGCATCGACGGCCGCCTTGATCTGCCTGCCGCGTACACCGGGTCGCAGATCGACACTGGGAATCAGTACCAGGCGGTCGATCCCGGCATACGCCGCTGCCAGCGTGTCGGGGTGGTCATAGTCGCCCCGCCGGGTCTCGCCTTCGACCATAAGCGTCTCCGGCGAGCGCGAGATGGCGACGACCTGTTCGCCGACCCCGCGCGCCTCCAGTTCCCTGACGATCGCCCGCCCGAGGTTTCCCGATGCGCCGCTGATTCCGATCTTCATACTATTACCTTGTATGGCACGAACATTTTGTACGTCACGCTATCTATGGTATCGGTTGGCGCTGGCAAGAATGCACATTCCGGTGCGTCACGAACATCGGTGTTCGTTATCAAGGAGCGAAGACATGGCCTCGGTCGCAGCAGTGGAAGAGCATGATGCAGCGAATGCGAACGATCACGCGAACTGCCGGGCCCTTGGACAGATCCTGGATCGCGTAGGGGACAAATGGACGGTGATGGTGGTGGGCACGCTGTCGCGAGGTCCGCTTCGGTTTAATTCCATCATGCGCGAGATCGGTGCGGTTTCACATCGTATGCTGACGCTGACCCTGCGTGCCCTGGAGCGCGATGGCATGGTGACGCGCACTGCTTACGCGACCATTCCGCCCAAAGTGGAATATGAGCTGACGGTGCTCGGGCGTTCGCTCATCGACCCGCTTCGTATCCTGAGCGCCTGGGCCGTCGAGAATCAGCCGACGATCGAAAGCGCCAGGCGTCAGTTCGACGATGCGACCGGGCAGCGCGAGATCGTGAAAGCCTGAGGCCTGTCGCCGCAACCCGCTGGCGGACGGCTGGGGGGGGGGGGGAGATGGCGCCGCGCCGGGTTGGCCGGATACCCTGACGGAGGTGCTACCCTTGGCGCAACGACCGCGCCCTGTCGATGGATGCGGGCGATGAAGAGCGCTTCGTGCGTGTGGTCGCCAGGTCTCAATATCCAGGATCGTTGGCATCCAGGCGGTGGCGCGCATAAAAATGGAGGCCGTGGTGGCTGAGGTACAGGCATGGTCCACGCGCACCCCAGGTCGGGCGAAGCCTTCCACGAAGCCTGCCTCAAGATCGAGGAACATGCCATCCACGTCAGACGTATTCAGCGTCGCACGGGGCCGGGCGAGATGTAGCCTCGCAAAACCGCAGGGAGGCCGAGCGGTGCAGGTGGGCCGCTGCCGGCGCGGATGGTATTCGCCTAATCGTGCTTCACGGACACGACACGCGGAAAACCTGCGGCGAGATGATCGATCAGCGCTCGGACGGCCGGCGAGAGGCCTCGCCTTGTCGTGAAGACCAGATGTACGATCCCTTGCAGGCCTCGCCATTCCGGCAGGACACGGACCAGGCGTCCCGCCTCCAGCGCGTCCTGGCAGACATGGTCGGGCAATATCGCAGTTCCAAGGCCCGCAACCACGGCATCGCGCACGGTCGCCATATCCTCACACCCCATCCGCGGCTTGATCCGGACGACCTGCTTGCGGCCATCTTCCGTTTCCAGATGCCATTCGAAATCGTCCGCCGCGTCGTCGGTGACCAGGGCAGGGAAATCGGCCAACTGCTCGATGCTGCCAATCTGGCTGGCGATCTGGGGACTGGCGACAAGGATGCGGGTGGACATTCCCAGCGATCGCATGGTCAGCGCGGCGTCGCTCGTCACGCTTGCGCGGACCCGAAGCGCCAGGTCGATCCGATCCTCGATCAGATCGACCGCGCGATCCGTCGCCATAAGTTGCAGCCGGACTTTCGGATAGCGAATCAGGAAGGATGAGATGAGGCCCGATATCGGTTGCAGCATACCCGTCGGGCAACTGAAGCGGATTCGGCCATGGGGTTCGGCCTGCGCCTGCATCACCAGCGCTTCCGCCTGCTCGGCCTCGGCCAGCATCGCCCGGCATCTCTCGTAGAAGGCCTGGCCCGTGTCGGTGACGCGAAAGCGCCGGCTCGACCGCTCGATCAGGCGCAGGCCCAAGCGGTCTTCCAGAGCGGCAATTCGGCGGCTGAGCTTCGACTTCGGTTCGCGCAGCGCCCGTCCCGCTGCGGCGAAGCCGCCGTGGGCGACTACCTCGGCGAAATAGGCATAGTCGTTGAGATCAATCCGCATCATCGTTCCTTTGATGGAACGCTAAGTGTTATTATTGCCGTCTACAAGCTTCATCGTTCTGACTGCATCTATGACGGGCATCGGCGCTTTGCCGGGACCCAAAGGAGACAGACAATGACGAGCAAGTTCGACAACAAGGTGGTGGTGGTAACCGGCGGCACGAGCGGTATCGGCCTCGCCACGGCGAAGGCCTTTGCGGATGCAGGCGCTTCGGTGTTCATCACCGGGCGCCGGCAGGAAAACCTGGACGCCGCGGTGAAGCAGATCGGCGGCCGCGTCACGGGCGTTCGTGGCGACATGGCCAGTCTGGCCGATATCGACAGGCTCTACGATGCGGTCCAGCAGAAGCACGCCCAGATCGACGTCGTCTTCGCCAATGCCGGCGGCGGCGAGATGGCGCCGCTCGGCGCGATTACCGAGGAGCATTACCAGAGCACTTTCGACACCAATGTGAAGGGCGTGCTCTTCACAGTGCAGAAGGCGCTGCCGCTGCTGCGGGACGGGGCCTCGGTCATCCTCACCAGTTCGACCACCAGCATCTCCGGCACGCCGGCGTTCAGCGTCTATTCGGCGACCAAGGCGGCGGTGCGCAATTTCGCCCGGAACTGGATCCTCGACCTCAAGGACCGTCACATCCGCGTGAATGCCGTAAGCCCGGGGCTCACCGACACCGCCGGCCTCAACGAACTCTTCGGCGAAGGCGAGCAGGCGCAGGGCACCAAGGACTATCTGGCGAGCCTGATCCCGGCCGGCCGGATCGGCCAGCCCGAGGAGATCGCCAAGGCCGTGCTGTTCCTGGCTTCCGACGATGCCAGCTTCGTCAACGGCGTCGAACTCTTCGTCGACGGCGGCCAGGCCCAGATCTGACCTGCTCCAGCAGAGCCGGATGGCGGTCCGTTGCGACGGCGATGCCATCCGGTTCCGGACGCTGTGCCTCCGCGAAAGGTTCGGGGTGGTTTCGTTCGTCGCCTGAGCGGCCGTATGGAGACCGCAAAAGACACCAAGATCATGCCGCTCTAACGGCATTCCCCCGGACTAGGGGCATGTTCGCGCAGTTGGTGGACGGCGGTTTGATCGCCGCCGGTGATCCCCCTTTCATACCAGCCCCTGGTTCGCTTCACCAGGGACACGATCGAGAGCATGACCGGGACCTCGACAAGAACGCCCACCACCGTTGCCAGGGCAGCCCCGGAAGCGAGCCCGAAAAGGCTGATGGCAGCAGCCACAGCCAGCTCGAAGAAATTGGAGGCGCCGATCAGCGCCGAAGGTCCGGCAACGCACCAGGCCACGTTCAGGCGGCGGCTCAGCCAGTAGGCGACGCCCGCATTCAGGTAGACCTGGAACAGGATGGGCACCGCGATCAGCACGATGACCAAGGGCTGCCTGACGATCTGTTCGCCCTGGAAACCGAACAGCAGTACGAGCGTCGCGAGCAGGCTCGCGAGGCTGACGGGCGCCAGCGCTTTCAACGTAGGCTCTAGCCGCCCGGTGCCGAGCAGTGCACGGCGCAGGAGCTGGGCAACGCCTACAGGAACGACGATGTACAGCCCCACGGACAGCGCCAGGGTCGCCCAGGGCACGGTAATGGAGGCGACCCCCAGCAGCAGGCCGACGAGCGGCGCAAAGGCGAAGACCATGATGAGATCGTTCAGCGCCACCTGGCTCAGCGTGTAGTTCGGCTCGCCGTCGACCAGGTTGGACCAGACGAAGACCATGGCCGTGCAAGGCGCTGCGGCGAGCAGGATGAGCCCGGCGATGTAGGACGACGCGGCCGCTACGGGGAGGAGAGGGGCGAACAGGTGCCCCAGGAACAGCGTGCCGAGCAACGCCATCGAGAACGGCTTCATGATCCAATTGACGAACAGGGTCACGCCGATGCCGCGCCAGTGCCTCTTGAGGCTGCCGAGTGCGCCGAAGTCCACCCTGAGCAGCATGGGAACAATCATCGCCCAGATGAGACCGGCGACTGCCAGGTTGACCCTGGCCACTTCCAAAGATGCAATGACGGCGAAGACGGCAGGAAACAGGTGGCCCAACGCAATGCCACTGATGATGCACAAAGCGACCCACAGGGTCAGGTATCGCTCGAACAGAGTCATGACGGCGTCCCGTCAGCAGGCGTGGGGCGCAACGGCGCTGCCGCCTCGACGATCTCGCCATCCTCCTTCACGAAGTCAGCCTGCAGGCCGGAGGGCAGCAGATCCACGACGGCCTCGGATGGTCGGCACAGCTTCACGCCGAGCGGCGAGACGACCAGGGGACGGTTTATCAGGATCGGATGCGCCATCATCGCGTCCAGCAGCACGTCGCAACTGAGGGTCTCGTCACCCAGCCCCAGTTCGGCATAGGGCGTGCCCTTCTGACGCATCAGTTCCCGCGGCGTGATCCCGGCACGGCCGATCAGGCGAACCAGCAACTCCCGGCTCGGCGGGGTCTTGAGGTACTCGACGACGTGCGGCTCGATCCCCGTGCTGCGGATCATCGCCAGGGTGTTGCGCGAGGTCCCGCACGCCGGGTTGTGGTAGATGACGATGTCGGTGGTCACTGCATGCTCCTTCGCGTCAGCAGCACGCAAGTTCGGCCAGGAGGGGGACGCACAACTCGGGCCTGCCCTGACAACAGTCCCTCGCCAGGAAAAGCATGACGCCGCGAAGGGCATCGATGTTGGCTCGCTGGATCTGCTGGCGCCCGCGCTTCTCGGAAAGGACAAGGCCAGCCTTGGCCAACACGCCGAGGTGGGTCGAGAACGTACTCTGCGTGAGGCCGGAGGCCTCCACCAGGGCGCCGGTAGAGAGGCCGCCCGGCTCGTGCTGCACCAGGAGGCGGAAGGCGTCGAGGCGGGTGGGATGTGCCAAAGCTGCAAGGATCGAGAGGGCGCTGTCGGTTTCCATGCATCGGAAATAGCCGATGAAATTTCCTGGTCAACACTCAACGGCTATTTCCGATGCATTTCTTCCGCTGACGCCGCCCAGCCTTTCGCCTCCAGCGGAGCTAGCCCCCAAAGGAAGCGTGGTACGGTCCTGGCAGAACAGCGTCCGAACCCGCCTCGCCGGTCGCTGCTGACCGACATCGAAGTTAGCAGCGAGGTTCGCGACGGCTGGCTCCCCTTTCCTTCCGCTTCGGGAAAAGACCATGCTTTGGTCGAATATGGCAATTATCCGCCTTGCAGAGAAATATTTGTCTTACGAAGTATCGTGTCTCCTCGGCCGCCCGGCCGAAAACATATCCCGACAACCTGGGCACGACACGGCAAAATCATCAATTTTGCGGGCGACCTTCCCAACCTGCTCCTAAAGGTCCCGCGACCTTTCCCGCTTGCGGTCCGCGCCGCCCTTGCGATCCAGTCTGGGTGGTTCGATCTGGGCGAGGCGCCCCTCGGTCTCTGCGGCGAGATAACGGATGAAGTACTTCATGCGTAGCAGTCCGAAGAAATCCAGCATGAGCGGCAGGCCGGTCTTCAGCATGTCGGCGGCCAGTTCCTCCCGGATCAGTCCGTCGGTTCGCGCAATAAAGCGAGTGGCTTCGGCATAGGCCAGGTAGTCGGCCGACTTCGTATAGTGATCCAGCACTTCGGGGAAAAAATTGGCCGTCTCCTCGAAGCCGGCCTCCCGCATGCGCGCCCAGATACCGATCAGGCGGGCGTCGGTATAACTGACGCCCGTACCATCGTCGGATTCGACAAGTTCGATCGCACCCAGTGCTGCGAGGCCGCGTGCATCGCGCTCGGCATGGGCGTTGCTCTGGACGAGGACGTCGAGCGGGATCGTTCGATCGTCTTCACCGAAGCGCGCGGCGACCAGGGCTTCCAGATGATGAAAGGCGGGAGCTTCCACGCGTTTGTCGAGATGGTCGCCGCGCAACATCGAACGGATCTGTTCGAGCGTGACCTGGTGTTCCTGCTGGAGATTGCGGACGGCGCGAATCGCACGCACGTGTTCCTCGGTGTAATGCGCCACAGTCGCCTTCGGCTTGTCCGGCGCGGGAACTAGGCCCTTGCGGATCAGGACCCGGATAGTTTCGCGATTTACGCCGGTGCGCTGCTCGAGTTCCCCCATTTTCATCGTCTTATCCTAGTTGCGATTTTGCCACTTGTCACCGGAAGTAAATCAGATTACCAACTACGTATACGCAGTACGGAGTGACTTCCGTTAGCATGGTGAGGCCGATCGCGCAAAGCGGCGGCTTGGGAGACGATGATGTCGGATGCGATCCAGCTCGACCGTGATGAATTACGCCTACCGCCCATCCCTTCGGGTCGCATGCTGATCGGTGGGCAGTGGGTCGCGGGGTCGTCCGGTGCGTCCATCGACGTGGAGGACCCGGCGACCGGCGAAATCTTCGCCAAGGTCGAGGCGGGCGGCGCAGAGGACGTCGACAAGGCGGTGCGGGCAGCGCGCAAGGCCTTCGAAAGCCCGGCCTGGTCGCGGATGCGTCCGCTGGACCGGGCCCGCCTGCTCGAAACGATCGCCCGCAAGATCGAGGAGCATGCCGACGAACTCGCGCTGCTCGAAAGCTTCGACAACGGCAAGGCGTTCGAGCACGCGAAGATGGTGGACGTGCCCGCCGCCGTGGACATTTTCCGGTACATGTCCGGCTGGTGCGCGCGGCTGGGCGGAACCGTGAACCCGATCTCGGGCGACGGGCGGCAGTACCATTCCTATACCGTCCACGAACCGATCGGCGTGGTCGGCCTGATCGTTCCCTGGAACTATCCCCTGGCGATGGCCGCGTGGAAACTCGCGCCTGCGCTGGCGGCGGGCTGCGCAATGGTGCTCAAGCCTTCCGAAGTCACTCCGCTGACGGCGCTGCGCCTGGCCGAACTATGCCTGGAAGCGGGCGTCCCCGAGGGCGTGATAAACGTCGTCACCGGCTATGGTCCCGAAGCGGGCCAGGCGCTTGTGGAACATCCGGGGATCGACAAGATCGCCTTCACGGGATCGACCCGGGTGGGCAAGGACATCGTGCGCACCTGCGCGATCGACCTCAAGCGCGTCACGCTCGAACTGGGCGGGAAGTCGCCGTCGCTGGTGTTTGCGGACGCCGATATCGAGAAGGCGGCGCTGGGCGCGGCGCTGGCGATCTTCTTCAATTCTGGACAGGTCTGCCTCGCCGCATCGCGGCTCTACGTCGAGGAATCGATTTACGATCGCCTGATGGAAGCGATCATCGAAGTGACGCGCGGCTTCAAGCTCGGCCATGGCCGCGATCCGCACACCATGATCGGCCCGCTCGTCAGCCGCGCGCAACAGGACCGCGTGCTTGGCTACATCGGGAAGGGCCGTGCGGCGGGCAACGAATTGCTGCTCGGCGGCGGCAAGGGGCTGGAAACGGGATATTTCGTCGAGCCCACGATCTTCCGCGGCTCGCAAGCCGACAGCGCGATCGTCAAGGAGGAGATCTTCGGGCCCGTCCTCGTCGCCACTCCGTTCAAGGACGTCGACGAGGTCGTGCGTACCGCCAACGACACCCGCTACGGTCTCGCCGCCAACATCTGGACGCGGGACCTGAGCCGAGCGCATCTCGTGGCCAGGCGCCTGCAGGCCGGGATCGTATGGATAAACACCCACGGGTTGAACGACCCGTCCGCGCCCTTCGGCGGCTTCAAGGAATCGGGCTGGGGGCGCGAGGTCGGCGAAGAGGGCGTGCTGAACTACACCGAGACAAAGACCGTCACCGCCCTGCTGGGCGACTGACGGCCATGGCGCGGGGGCGACCTCTCTCCCCGCCTCCGCGCCACGACATTTTTCGAACCCGAGGAACGACCGATGCAGATTACGGCCGCGATTGCGCGCGAGGCCAAGCGCCCCTTTGCGCTTGAACAGATCGAGATCGACGAGCCCCGCGCCGGCGAAGTGCTGGTCCGCCTGGAAGCGGTCGGCGTGTGCCACAGCGACATCGCCGCGCGCGACCAGTCGCTGCCAGTGCAGATGCCGGTGGTGCTGGGCCACGAAGGTGCCGGCGTCGTCGCGCGGGTGGGGCCGGGGGTGACCAAGGTGCAGCCCGGCGACAAGGTCGTGCTCACGGTCGGCTCGTGCGGCGAATGCACCAACTGCAGGCGCGGCGACGTCGCCTATTGCGAGAAGGGCATGAAGCTCAACTACAGCGGCCGCCGTCCCGATGGCAGTGCGACTTTGTGCTGTGGGTCGGAAGCGATCGGCGGCTACTTCTTCGCGCAGTCCTCGTTCGCCACGTACGCCATCGCCACCGAGCACAATACGGTGAAGGTCCACGCCGGCGCCGACCTCACGATGGCAGCGCCGCTGGGGTGCGGTATCCAGACCGGGGCGGGCGCGGTGATGCGTTCGCTGGCGGCCCAGGCGGGGCGCGCCATTGCCGTGTTCGGTGCCGGCTCGGTCGGCCTCAGCGCGGTGATGGGCGCCGTCCTGGCCGGCTGCGATCCCATCATCGTCGTCGAGCCGGTGGAAGCCCGCCGCGCCCTCGCGCTGGAAATCGGCGCCACCCATGCCGTCGATCCTGCTGCGGGCGAGATCCCTGCCGCGATCCGCGCCATCGTCGAGCGGGGGGTGGATTACGTCGTCGATACCACCGCCGTCGATCCGGTGATCCAGGCCGCGCTCGCCTCGCTGGCGCCGCATGGGACGATGGCGTTCCTCGGCGTGCCGAAGAACCCGGAGGCGGTGTTCTCCACTTCGCTGCTGGGGTTCCTCGCCAGCGGCGTCACGCTCAAGGCCGTGATCGAGGGCGACACCGACCCCGACACCTTCATCCCCGAACTGCTCGCCCACTACGAGGCCGGCCGCCTGCCGCTCGACAAGCTGGTCCATACCTATCCGTTCGACCAGATCAACCAGGCCATCGACGACCAGCTCGCAGGGCTGGTGGTGAAGCCCGTGCTCACATTCTGAGGAATTGCCGATGCTTGCCGACACTCTGGACTTCGGTCCCGCCGACTTGCGCATCCCGGACGAGATCGCAGCCAAGGTCGTCGATCCGAACCTGTGCGCCGACGAGGCTTCGTACCACGCCGCGCTGGCCTGGATGCGCGCCAATCGCCCGCTGGGATGGGCGCAGCTGCCCGGCTACGATCCGATCTGGATGGTGACCAGGTACAACGACGTCGTCACCGTGGAGCGGCGCGCAGACGTGTTCCTCAACATGGTCGACAACCCGATCTTCAACCCGCAGGCCGACGACGCCTTCCTCAAATCGGTCAACGACGGCACCTGTCAGGTCGTCGCCGCGTTGACCCACATGGACAACCCCGACCACAAGGTCCTGCGGGCGGTCGCCACCCCCTACTTCTCGCCGGCGCGCATCACCCGGCTGGAAGCGGATATCCGCGTCATCGCCAAGGACGTCGTCGCCAAATTGCTCGCCGGGCCGCGCGAGGTGGACTTCCTCAAGGACTTCGCGCTGGAATACCCGCTGCGGGTCATCATGCGGATGTTCGGCGTGCCCGATGCCGACCTGCCCAAGATGCTCAAGATGACGCAGGAGTTCTTCGGCTCGAAGGACCCCGAGGAGCAGCGCAGCGACATCGAGGTCACTCCCGACATGGCGGCGCGCCAGTTCCACCGCGTCATCCAGGAGTACTACGACTACTTCACCCCCATGACGCAGGACCGCCGCGCCAATCCGCGCGACGACCTGATGAGCGTGATCGCCAATGCCGAAATCGACGGGGAGCCGATCAGCGACTTCTTCGCCAACGGCTACTACATCACCATCGCCACCGCCGGCCACGATACGACCTCGTCCACCACGGGCGTCGGCATGAAGGCGTTGTGCGAGGATCTCTCGCAGTTCGAACGGCTCAAGGCCGATCCCGCGCTGATCGGCAGCTTCGTCGACGAGGCGGTGCGTATGGCGGCACCGGTACGCCACTTCACTCGCACGGCCATCGACGATTTCGAACTTCGCGGTACGCAGATCCGCAAGGGCCAGCGCCTGATGCTGTCCTACCCTTCGGCGAGCCGCGACGAGGAAATCTTCGATAACGCCGATCATTTCGATCTGGCGCGCAAGCGTAACCGCCACCTCTCGTTCGGCTCCGGGCCGCACATGTGCCTGGGCCAGAACCTGGCCAAGCTGGAAATCCGCATCCTTTACGAAGAGCTGATGCCGAACCTCACTTCCGTCCGGATGAACGGAGTGCCTCGCTACATCGAAACCAATTTCGTCGGTGGGCTGAAATCCCTGCCGATAGCCTTCACGACCAACTGACAAAAGACAAACGGGAGAAGAAGAATGAAACTGAGCAACCTTCTTACGGGCGTCGCCGCCATCGGTATCCTGGCGATCCCGGGAGCGGCACTTGCCCAGGATGAGGCGGTGCAGCCCGCCGCCGCCCCGCAGCAGGCCGGTGTCGGCGAGATCATCGTGACCGCGCAGAAGCGTTCGGAATCGCTGAACAAGGTGGGCCTGACCATCCAGGCGCTGTCTGCCGACGACCTCGTCAAGCAAGGCGTCAACGACGTTGCCGACCTTGCCAAGGTGGTGCCGGCGCTGACCGTCGCCAACAGCATCTACAACACCCCCGTCTACACCTTGCGCGGCGTCGGCTTCTACGAGAACTCGCTGGCCGCATACCCCGCCGTCAGCGTCTACGTCGACGAAGTGCCGATGCCGTTCCCGGCGCTGGTGGGGACCGCTGCGCTCGACGTCGAGCGGGTCGAGGTCCTCAAGGGTCCGCAAGGCACGCTGTTCGGCCAGAACGCCACCGGCGGCGCGATCAACTACATCGCCGCCAAGCCCACCGACAGCTTCAAGGCCGGCGTCAGCGCCAGCGTCGACAGCTTCGGCGAAGTCAATGCCGACGGCTACGTCAGCGGCCCGCTGAGCGACACCTTGCGCGCGCGCGTCGCGGTCAAGACCGCGCAGGGCGGCGCCTGGCAGAAAAGCCAGACCCGCCCGGACGACGACAAGCTGGGTGACAAGGAACTGTACATGGGCCGCCTGCTGGTCGACTGGACGCCCACCGACCGGCTCTCGCTGATGCTCAACGTCAACGGCATGATCGACAAGTCCGACCCGCAGGCCGGCCAGTACATCGCGCTGTTCCCGCAGGCCGGCCCGACGGTCGGCGCCGGCCTTGCCGCAACCCCGTTCGCCCAGAACAAGCCGCGCGTCGCCGACTGGAACCCCGATCGCCGGCCCAAGGGCGACGACCGCCAGTGGCAGGCCGCGCTTCGCGCCGACTACGAACTGTCCGACGCGCTGACGCTGACCTCGATCAGCTCCTACATCGACTACAAGCGCAAGCAGACCAACGATCCCGACGGCGTCGCGGTGGAATCGCTGGAATTCCTGTTCGACGGCTCGCTCAAGTCGTTCAGCCAGGAGCTGCGCCTCGCCAGCGACGCCAGCGGTCCGTTCAGCTGGATCGTCGGCGGCAACTACGAGCACACCACCTCGCGCGAGTTCGCCGACCAGTACGCGGGTCAAAGCTCGGTGGTGGCCAATCTCGGCTTCCCGTCGAACACCAACACCTTCTTCCTCAACTCGCAGATCGACAACTACGCGGTCTTCGCCAATGCCGACTACGAGATCGTCCCGAACCTGACGATCAAGGGCGGCGTGCGCTACACCAAGAGCAAGCGCGACGCGCAGACCTGCACCCGCGATGCCGGCAACGGCGGCGCGGCGGGGTTCTTCACCGTGGTCTCGACTTCGGTGCGCCAGGCGATCGATCCTACCGCGGCGCCGACCCCGGCGATCCCGGCGGGCGGCTGCGTGACGCTCGATGCCGCGACCTTCCTACCCACGCTGTACCAGGGCTCGCTCGACGAGGACAACGTCTCGTGGCGCGTGGGCGCCGACTTCCAGGCGCTGCCTGAACTGCTGCTCTATGCCAACGTCTCGAAGGGCTACAAGGCGGGCAGCTTCCTGTTCACCAACGCGTCCAGCACCGACCAGTTCGCACCGGTGACGCAGGAGTCCGTCCTGGCCTTCGAAGGCGGCTTCAAGGCCAGCCTGTTCGACCGCCGCGCCCAGTTCAACCTTGCCGGCTTCTACTACCAGTACACCGACAAGCAGATCCGCGGCAAACGCATCGACCCGGTGTTCGGCGTGCTCGATGCGCTGGTCAACGTCCCCAAGTCGAGCCTCACCGGCGTCGAGGCGGAAATCCAGGCCGAGCCGGTCGACGGGCTCAAGCTGCGCTTCGGCGGCACTTACATCATGACCCGGATCGACGAGTACACCGGCGTCGGCTTCAGCGGCGGCGTCAAGAACTTCGAGGGCAACCCGATCCCCTTCGCGCCCGACCTCTCGCTGAACCTTTCGGCCGATTACGAGTTCGCCCTGAGCGACAGCGTCAATGCCTTCTTCGGCGGGACGATGACGCACAACAGCTCGACCTACTCGGTGATCGATACCGTGCCCACCGCCAAGCTGAAGGCCTATACACTGGTTGACCTTCGTGCCGGGCTGTCGTTCGCCGATGATGCCTACCGGATCAGCGTTTTCGGAAACAATGTCACTAACGAATATTATTACACCAATGCACCAATTTTGTATGATACACAGGTCCGGTACACGGGGCGGCCTGCCAGCTACGGCGTAGCGGTGTCGGCACGCTTCTGACGGTCCGCGCCGGGGAGGGGGGCAAGCCTCCTCCCGGCGCAGGTGAAATAAGAGGAGCCTGAAACTTGCGCGGTACGATGATGACGAATCCCATGCTGCTCTCGCGGCTCATAGATCATGCGGCCGACCATCACGCGACCACCCCTTTCGTATCGCGTCGCATCGACGGGACGATCGAGCGTTCCGACTGGGCCCGCATGCGTACGCGGGCGAAGCGGCTAGCCAATGCGATGACCGCGCAAGGTTTCAAGGTCGACGATGTGGTGGGGTCGCTGGCGTGGAACACCTCGAACCACATCGAGCTGTTCTATGGCGCACTGGGCATCGGCGTCGGCCTCCACACGCTCAACCCGCGCCTCACCGCCGACGACTTGCGCTACATGATCGAGAAAGTCGGCGAGACGACGGTGTTCGTCGATGCAGACACCCTGCCGCTGGCCGAGCAGGTCGCCGCCGTCACCGGCATGGTCACCCGCTGGGTCTTCATGGACGAGCCGGGCGCGCCCGTTCCCGAAAGCACGCTCCCCGGGTTCGTGACCAAGACCGCCTTCATCGGCGACGCCTCTGACGATTTCGCCTGGCCCTGCTTCGACGAGAACCAGGCGGCGACGATCTGCTTCACCTCGGGCACCACCGGCAGGCCCAAGGGCGTTGCCTATACCCATCGCTCGATCACGCTGGGCTCGATGAACATGTCGATGGCCGACATGTACGGCACCCACCGCCGGGGCGCGGCCGAGTGCATGATGCCGATCGCGGCGATCTTCCACGCCAACGGCTGGATGATGCCCTTCACCGCGCCGATGAACGGGCACAAGCTGGTGCTCAACGGTCGCGACTTCTCGCCCGAGAGCCTGGTCGAGCTGATCGACACCGAAAAGGTGACGATCACCGGCGCCGTGCCGACGATCTGGATGGACCTGTTCGATGCCGCGGACCGCATGGGCTCGAAGCTGGAGACCGTGCGAACCGGCCTGCTTGCCGGTACCCGGCCTTCGCGCGGGCTGGCAGAGCGGTTCGAGAGGTTCGGCATCACCCTGTGCCAGTCCTGGGGCATGACCGAAGTGCCGGGCTGCTCACGCAGTGCTCCGCCGGCCGGAGCCGAGGACTGGACTCCCGAGGAACAGCGCGAACACCACCTGGCCCGCCAGGGCCGGATCGGTTTCCTGTCGGAAATGCGGATCGTCGACGACGACGGCAAGGTGCTGCCCTTTGATGGCGAGCATGCCGGGCACTTGCTGGTACGCGGCCCGATCGCATCGGGCAGCTACGTGGGGCTTGCCGAGGAGGAAGCCTTCGAGTGGCTCGAAACCGGCGACATCGCGCGGATCTATGCCGATGGCTCGATGGAGATCGTCGATCGCGCCAAGGACGTCATCAAGTCGGGTGGGGAGTGGATCAGCACGCTCCAGCTCGAATCCGCCGCCGCCAGCCATCCCGCCATCGCCGAAGCGGGCGTAATCAGCGTGCCCCATCCGCGCTGGCAGGAGCGCCCGCTGATGCTGGTGACTCTGGCCGAGGGCGTGAACGAACTCGACGCTGCCGCCGTGCGTGAGCACATGCTGGCCTTCGTGGCGAAGTGGTGGCTGCCCGACGAAATCCGCGTTGTTCCCACGATGCCGCGCACGAGCACCGGGAAACTGGACAAGATGGCACTGCGGCGGCTTTATGCGCAGCGATCGGAGAACATCATCGCATGAGCGGCAGCATCCTGGAAATAGAGAGCCGCGGCGCTATCGAGATCGTCACGCTCAACCGGCCCGAACAGCTCAACGCGCTATCTCCCGAACTGGCGCAGGCGCTGCTGGACTATTTCAGGGCGCTGGTCGACCGGCTCGACGTGCGTGTCGTCCTGCTGCGCGGGGCGGGGCGGGTGTTCTGCGCGGGGGCGGAACTGGGCTCGGAGGCCTTCGCCGAAGGCGGGCCCGGCCGTAACCAGCGCCAGTTGGCCATGCAGCGGCTCTATTCGGGCATCGTGCGGGCCATGCGTGCTTGTCCGCAGCCCGTAATCGCACTCGTCCATGGCGCTGCCTGCGGAGCCGGCTTCTCGCTGACGCTGGCGGCAGACGTGCGCATCGCGGCGGAGGATGCCCGGTTGAATGCTGCTTATCTGCGCGTCGGCCTGGGCGGCTGCGACATGGGCTCGGGCTACCTGCTGCCCCGGCTCGTGGGCCTGTCGGTGGCGTCGGAACTGCTGATGACCGGCAACTTCATCGCCGCCCCGCGCGCTCTCGCGAGCGGACTGGTGAGTTCGGTGGTCGCCAACGAAGACCTGCTCGATGCCGGGCTCGCGATGGCGCAGGACATGCTGCGCGCCTCGCCGATGGGCCTGCGGATGACCAAGGAGACGCTGGGCCTGACGATCGATGCCCCGAGCCTGGAAGCGGCCCTGACGCTCGAGGACCGGCAGCAGTGCATGCTGCTCTCCACCGCCGATCACGAGACGGCGGTGGAAGCCTTCCGGACCCGCAGCGTGCCGGAGTACCGCGACCTTTAGCTTGCACCGGCCGCCGTTCCTGCGCGATCTGCCGGCTTTAGCCGAAGCCAGCGGGGTGGGAAAGTCCCGGTGCCTGCCAGAGCGCGGTTCCGTAGGGTTTTTGCGTTCTCCAACACACCCCGTCATCGCCGCTAAGGCGGGCCCGAAGGCCGGGCGTCGTCGTCCGGCCTTCGGGTTATGTTACAGCAGCCCCCCGATGCCGGACAGCCCGCCGAGGTAGGCCGGGACCACGCCCGAGCGCGCCAGGGCATGGTCAAGCTGCAGGCGGGCAACATCGTCGAAATCGGCGACGAGCGGTTCGCACCGAGCGTACAGCGCGGCGAGCGCGATCATCGCCTCGTCGTTCGCCCTGATCCACAGGTCGCGGCCTGCGCGCGTCTGGACGGGGCCGGCATCCGCTCCGCGATCGACGAAGAATGCCTTTCGCAGGCCCGGGCTGTCCGCACGCGCCTGCTCCACCAACCGCGCGATCGCCGCGTGTGCGCTCTCCACTTCCGCAGGCAGGAGGCCTTCTTTCGCCGCCTTGTCGTAGGATTGCTTGCCGAGGAACATGGTCCGGATCATGTTGCGCGGCTCGATGCGCTGGATCAGTCCGGCGAAAACCGACATTTCGGCACGGATCGCACCGTCGATCGGCTGGACCAGGCCGAACTCCACGCAATCGAGAATGGCGAGAGGTGCGGGCTCGTGGCCCAGCATGCGGGCCAGTTCCCTTGCGCGGTGGCGCTCGATGGCCTCCGCGATCTCCGCATGGGGAAGGGGAACGTGATCGGGCCTGTCCCAAGGCTGGGTGCCGTGCGCGGCCTGCGAAAGCAACCAGTTCTCCGCTGCGTCGATTTCGGCCCCTTCCTCGACGATCTCGCCGACCAGGCCCGCGGACAGTGCCTCGGCTCCCTGATAGGTGCGGCCCAGCAGCAGCACGTCGAGACCGGCCTCCACACCGACGAGGCGCGGCATGCGCTGCGTGCCTCCGGCACCGGGAAGCAGTCCCACCGCATGTTCCGGCAGGCCCATGATTGCGCGGCGCGAGTTGGTGAGCACACGGAAATGCGCTCCGAGAGCGAGTTCGCACCCTCCGCCCAGAGCGACGCCCGCGATAGCCGCGGCGATGGGCTTGCCGGCGGTTTCCAGGCGGCGGATCGCATGGCTGAGCGGGAAGAAGTGGTTGAACGCGATATCGAAGCGATCCGCCTCGGGTGCGGCCACGATCATCTCGTAGGCGACACCGAGCTCGGTCAGGTCGGCGCCAGCGCAGAATCCGGAGGGCTTGCCGGAACGCAGGACGACGCCGCGCACTTCATCGGTGCGGTGGAGCCATTCGGCGAATGCGGCGAGTTCGTGAATCGCCTTGTTCGAAAAGACGTTCATCGTCCGGCCGGGGCAGTCGAATACGAAGTGGATGATGCCGTTGTCGCGCCGTTCGATGCGAAACTGGGTCAGGTCGGGAATGGTAAGGGTCATGAGGTCTCCTGCGCCTTCTGGCGGGGCTTGCGGATCTTGCCGGCATCGTCACGTACCGGGCTGGTGGTGAGGTCCAGGCTTCGCGGGTGCTTGGGCAAAGCCAGGACGGACTTGAGAAATTGGCTCAGCATGTCGATCGTCAGCGGTGCTTCGGTTTCGACAAGGACATGAGGGATGGCTCCCAGATCGGCGTCCGGGATGCCCCAGGCTGCGCAGCCCCTGACATCGGGATGCTGCAGGATGGCGGCCTCGATTTCCGCGGGCCATATATTGACACCGCCCGAGATGATGAGGTCGTCCTTGCGGTCGACGAGGTGGAGATGGCCGATCTCGTCGAGCCAGCCCGTGTCTCCCACGCTCTCCCACCCGTCCGGCGTCGCATTACGGGGAGCCCCGATGTAGCGGTAGGTAGAACCGGGGCCCGTGGCAGGCATGGCGACGATTTCACCTACGGAAACGGCAGGCAGATCGCTGCCGTCCTCGGCGAGTACCCTGATCCGCACGCCGTCCATGGGTGGTCCGACGGACCCGGGATTTTCGAGCCATTCGCGGCCACCGATCCAGCACCGGACCAGCCCCAGCCGCGCGCTGTAGCGATCGAGTTCCCCGAACGTCCAGCGTTCGTCGCCCTGCACCAGCGCGGTGCGAAGGGGATCGACCCGATCACAAAGCGTGGCGAGGGCAAGCCTGGTCATCTCAGAACGCGACTTTGTCGCCGCCCTTGAGCGCGAGGATTTCGCGGGCTTCGGCCGGCGTCGCGATCTCGCCGCCGAGCCCTTCGATGATCTGGCGCACCTTGCTGACCTGCTGGGCGTTGGTCTGGGCCAGTTGCCCCTTGCCGATCCACAGCGAATCCTCGAGCCCCACCCGGACGTGCCCGCCCATGCTCGCCGCCATCGCCGCGACCGGCATCTGGTTGGCGCCGGCGGCCAGCACCGACCAGCGGTACGCGTCGCCGAACAGCCGGTCGGCGGTGCGCTTCATGTGCATCACGTCTTCCGGGTGCGCGCCGATGCCGCCGAGCAGGCCGAAGCAGGTCTGGATGAACAGCGGGCCCGACACGAGGCCCTCCTTCCAGAAGTAGTGCAGGTTGTAGAGGTGGCTGGTGTCGTAGCACTCGAACTCGTAGCGGGTGCCGGTGGCGTTCAGGGTTTCGAGCGCATAGCGGATGTCCTTGAAGCTGTTGCGGAACACCAGGTCGTGGCTGGCCTCGAGCATCTCGGGCTCCCAGTCGTACTTCCACTCCCGATCCTTCTTGAGCATCGGGAACAGGCCGAAGTTCATCGAGCCCATGTTGAGGCTGGCGACTTCGGGCTGCCAGGTCTGCGCCGGCTTCACGCGGTACTCGACGGGCATGTAGGGCGAGGCGCCGGTGGTGATGTTGACCACCACGTCGCTTGCCTGCTTGATGACCTGGAGGAAGGGCGCGAAGTCCTCGGGGGTATGGACCGGCTTGCCCGTCTCGGGATCGCGGGCGTGGAGGTGGACGATCGCGGCGCCGGCCTCGGCGGCCTCGAGCGCGCTGCGGGCGATCTCCTCCGCCGTCACCGGCAGGTAGGGCGACATCGAGGGCGTGTGGATCGAACCCGTGATCGCGCAACTGATGATGGTCTTGGCCATGTCTATCCTCTCTTCTTTTGGGACGGGCGGTCAGAGCCCGTCCGAAATCCTGCGCCATCTGTCGGCGAGCATGTCGCGAAACGGTGGCGCGGCTATGGCTATAAGCGCCTGGGCGCGGGCATCGTGACCCTTACCGCGCAAGTCCGCCGCGCCGTGTTCGGTGACGACTACATCGGTATCGAGGCGAGCAAGCGAAGCGGGTCCGCGTGCCTCGGCGGGGTCGATCACGCGGCTGAGCGCACCCTTGGCTGCATCGGCGGGCAGGCAGACGAGCCGCAACCCGCGCGGCGAGAGGCGGGCGGCCGCGGCGAAATCGCTCGCGCCGCCGGGGCCCGACATCGCGCCCTTGGGGCCGATCTCGGAATAGACCTGTCCGAACAGGTCTACTTCGAGGGCGCTGTTGACGGTGACGAGATGCCCGGCACTGCCCGCAAGCCGCAAGTCGTGGGTCACCGACACCGGGCGGAACTGGAAGTGCGGATCGTCAAGCCCGGCGTAGAGCGCGGGCGACCCGATCGCGACCCCGACCAGCGCGCTCGGCCCCGGCGCCATCGCGCCCGAGCGTACCAGCCGCAGCCCGGCATCCCCGACGAGGCCGGTGTGCAGGCGCAAGTCACGTCGGTCGTGGAGGGCATCGAGCACCGCGTCTGGCACTTTGCCAAGCCCGGTCTGGAGCGTGGCGCCGTCGCCGATGAACGGCGCGGCGTGGCGGGCTATGGCCTGCGCCACGGGATCGGCCGCGCTTTCGGGCGTGCCCTTGACCACCTGTTCGCCCTCCACGAAGGCGGTCAGTTCCGCAAAGGGAATACCCGGATCGCCCCGGGTGCGGGGCATCGCCGGATTGATATGGGCCACGCGCACCGTAGCGGAGCGCCAGAAATCGGGGATGAAGGCGGTTTCCGGCCCGAACGAGCACATCCCGTCCTCGTCCGGCGGCGAGCACATGAACAACACCGCGCGAGGAGGCTCGGCGGCATAGAGCGCCGAAATCTGCCCGTAGCACAGCGGCCGGAAATCGACGCGCTGCGGTTCGGCGCGCAGTTCGGGTGTCTGGAAGAAAGTCAGTACCCGGCTGTCCGGCCCCGCCCGCCAGGTCGGCCGATTGAGCCCCGGCACGAATATGCCGGAAAAGCACATGTCCCCCAGCGCCTCGCCGGCGCCGGCGACCATTGCGGCGAGCAGGTCCGACTCCGCGCTGCACGAGGACACCAGCGTCAGTCCGCCCGGAGGCAGGACAGAGGCCAGTGCGTCTGTATCTATGCGGCGAGGCGCCATGAGCCGGACCCGTCTCGCCTCACCTCACTTCACGTACTTGTGGAAGTCGGGCGCGCGCTTTTCGGTGAAGGCCCGCACGCCTTCCTTGGACTCGTCGGTATCGTAGAACAGCTTCACCGCATTGAGTGCGAGCATCGAGATGCCGCGGATGTTGTCGCTGTCGGCATTGAAGCTGCGCTTGGCGAGCGCGAGCGCCGTGGGCGAGCGCTGGGCGAGGATGTCGGTCCATTCGGTCACTGCAGCGTCGAGTTCGGCGTGCGGCACGACCTTGTTGACCAGGCCCATCTCCAGCGCTTCGGCGCCGGTGTACTGCAGGTTGAGGAACCAGATTTCGCGCGCCTTCTTGTCGCCGACGTGGCGGGCGAGCAGCGCAGTGCCCCAGCCGGCGTCGACCGAGCCGACCTTGGGCCCGACCTGGCCGAGCTTCGCGGTGTCCGACATGATCGACAGGTCGCACAGCGTCGCGAAGACGTTGCCGCCGCCGATCGCGAAGCCGTTGATGCGTGCGATCACGGGCTTGGGAATGTCGCGGATGATCGACTGCAACTCGTCGATCGGCAAGCCGACGATACCGCGTCCGTCGTACTGTCCCTCGTGGGCCGACTGGTCGCCCCCGGTGCAGAAGGCCTTGTCACCGGCGCCGGTGAGCACCACCGAGCTGACGCCGCGATCGTCGGCGGCCAGCTTGAAGGCGGCGATCAGTTCCTCGATCGTCTGGGCGTTGAAGGCGTTGTACAGCTTGGGGCGGTTGATCGTGATCCAGGCCGCGCGGCCCTTCACTTCGTAGATCACATGCTCGAACTGGGATGCGTCGATCATCGGAAATCCTTTCCTGCATTGTTCTTGTAGATCGCGTGGGAGCGGGCCATTGCCCTGTCGCCCACACTGGCGATGGCCTGGGAAAACAGCATCGTGCGGGTGGTCTTGACCAGCACCACCTCGGCGACGAGCCAGTCCCCGGCGACCGGCGGCGCCAGGTAATCGACGTGGAGCGATATCGTCGGCGTATGCGAATCCGACGCCTGCGGGTCCTGGTAGACGAAGACCTGCCCGTCGAGGAACGTCGCCATCGCGCCGCCGTGCATGCCACCGACGGCATTGCAATGCGCGTCGGTGACCTTGAGGCAATAGCGCTTGGCGTCCCAGTCGACCCACAGGTCGCCGACCGTCCACGGGCCGGTCCGCGTGACGATGCCCTTCACCCAGTCGCCGGGAATGGGCGGGGGCGTATTCTCCTGGCTGTCCATGGCCTTGTCAGACCATGTTCATGCCGCCGGAGACGGAGATGGCCTGGCCGGTGATGAAGGCGCCATCGTCCGACGCCAGCAGCGCGACGAGACCGGCGTAGTCCTCGGGCTCGCCCATGCGCTTGAGCGGGATGCCGCGCAGCATCGCGTCCTTCCACTTCTCGGCATCGGGGCCTTCGCCCACGACGCTGGCCATCATCGGGGTGTTGGTCGGCCCCGGGCAGACGCAGTTGGCGAGCACGCCCTTGCGGGCCAGTTCGCGCGCGATCGACTTGGTGAAGCTGATCAGGCCGCCCTTGCAGGCCGAATAGACCGCCTCGTTGCTGGTGCCCACGCGCGCCGCGTCCGATGCGATGTTGATGATCCGTCCGCCGCCGCGCTTGGCCATGAGCCCCGCGACCGCGAAGTGGGTGTTGAGGTTGCCCTTGAGGTTGATCGCGATGACCTTTTCCCAGAACTCGGGCGTGGTGGTCAGGAACGGCATCGGCTTGTCCCAGCCGGCGTTGTTGACCAGGGCCCAGACCGGGCCGAGATCGCTCTCCACGGCCTCGACGGCAGCCTGGACGGCATCGAAGTCGCTGACGTCGACTTGCCAGGTCTTGACCACCGCGTCGCCGGCGAGCTTCGCGGTCTCCTCGCCCGCTTCGGGGCTCAGGTCGAAGATCGCGACCTTGCAGCCTTCCTGCGCGAGCCTGAGGACCAGCGCCCGGCCGATGCCCTGTCCGCCGCCGGTGACGATGGCGACTTTGCCTTCCAAACCTTTCAATGCAACCTCCTGATTGTTGACCGGCTACAATTCGATGTCGCCGGCTCCTTCGGCATCGCTGCCGATGAGTTCGATAAGCCTTGTCTTGACTCGCAAGAGCACCGCGCTCGCGATTTCGAGTTCTTCGTCCTCGACCACGCTCATGATGTCGGCTTCCACCGCATCGACCGCTTCCCTGATCGCGGCGACCAGCTTCTGGCCGGCCTTGGTCAGGTAGATCCGGCGAGCGCGGGCGTCGCGCTCATCCGCGCGGCGTTCGACGAAACCGCCGGTCTCCATGCGATCGACCAGCCCGCCGATCGCCACCTTGGTCAGGTCGAGATCGGCGGCGAGGGCGGTCTGGGTCATTCCGTCGCGGCGCGAGAGGAACGCCAGCACCCACCACTGCGATCGGGTGATGCCGAGCGGCTTGAGCGCCCGGTCCACGACGATGCGGCGCATGCGCGACACGTCGTGGATCAGGAACCCGAAACGTAGATTGGAATCCAAATTCTTGGGCACGCTGGAAACTCCGGAAGTTGAACCTTCCGCACTATCCGCAATCGCGCGCGCATCAAGAGGTAAGCGTGTTTCCATTAGTCTTTGCGCGTGAGCTTGCCCTTGAACATCTCCCGCGCGATGATCGTCTTCATGATCTCGATCGAGCCGCCGGCGATCTTGACGATGCGGGCATCGGCGTAAGCGCGGCAGATCGGATATTCCCACATGTAGCCCCAGCCGCCGAACAGTTGCAGGCACTTGTCGACCGCCTCGCAGTGCAGTTCCGAAGTGGTCATCTTGGCCATTGCGGCGTCGACCGGATCGAGTTCGCCCTTCATGAACAGCTCGATGCACTTGTCGGTGAAAACGCGGGCCATCACCGCACGCGCCTTGAGGTCCGCCAGCACGAACTGGGTGTTCTGGAAATCGCCGATGGTCTTGCCGAAGGCCTTGCGCTCGGCGGTGTAGTCCACCGTCCACTCGATCACGGTTTCGGTGACGGTGGCCGAACGGATCGCCTGCGCGAGGCGCTCCTGCGACAGCTTGGTCATCATCAGCGCGAAGCCCTTGCCTTCCTCGCCCAGCATGGAGCTGGCGGGAACGCGCAGGTTGTCGAAGAACAGCTCGGAGGTGTCCTGCGCCTTCATTCCCAGCTTTTCGAGGTTCTGGCCCCGGTTGAAGCCGGGCAGGCTGGCATCGACGAGGAACAGCGATGTGCCCTTGGCGCCCGCCGCGCTGTCGGTCTTGGTGGCCAGCACGATCACGTCGCACATCTGGCCGTTCGAGATGAACACCTTCTGCCCGTTGATGACGAACTCGTCGCCGTCTCGCTCGGCGC
This sequence comes from Novosphingobium sp. BL-52-GroH, assembly GCF_044813085.1. Classification (NCBI taxonomy): domain Bacteria; kingdom Pseudomonadati; phylum Pseudomonadota; class Alphaproteobacteria; order Sphingomonadales; family Sphingomonadaceae; genus Novosphingobium; species Novosphingobium sp. BL-52-GroH. Next base: position 1,359,490 of record NZ_CP171149.1, read on the forward strand.
GGGTGCGGATCGCCTTGAGGTCGCTACCGGCGTGCGGCTCGGTCATGCCCAGCGAGCCGATCGCCTCGCCGGTGACCATCTTGGGCAGCCACTGCTTCTTCTGTTCCTCGGTCCCGAAGGCGAGGATGTAGGAGGCGACGAGGTCAGTGTGGATCAGGAAGCCCGGTCCGCTGGTGCCCGCGCGCCACAGCTCCTCGAAGACGATCACGTCGTAGAGGTAGTCGGCGCCGATGCCGCCGTATTCTTCCGGCACCGTGCAGCACAGCATCCCTGCCTCGCCGGCCTTGAGCCAGACCTCGCGGGGGACGATGCCGTCCTTCTCCCACTGTTCGTGGAAGGGGACGATCTCCTTGTCGATGAACTTGCGGACGGTATCCCGCCACATTTCATGCTCGGGTTGGAATAGGGAGCGCTCGATCATGGCTTAGCTGTTCCCTCGCTGGGCTTTTTCCTTGGCGACCGAGCCGGCGATGGCGGCGCGGGCCGCATCCCACTGTTCGGGCGTGAGGTTGGTGAGGTCGGCGAACGTGCCGGGACCGGCGAGGTGCTGGGCGCCGTCGATCGCGATGGTCTGCCCGGTCAGGTAATTGCACCCGTCCGAGAGCAGGAAGGTAATCAGGTTGCACAGTTCGGGCATGTCGCCGAAGCGGCGCAGCGGCACCGTCTCGCAATTGGTGGCCGAGCTTTGCGTGTCGGGGATCGGATTGAGCTTTTCCCAGGCGCCTTCGGTGGGGAAGGGGCCGGGGGCGACCGCGTTGAGGCGGATGCCGTAAGGGCCCCACTCGACCGCGAGCGACTTGGTCATCGCATCGATCGCGGTCTTGCCCATGGCGGAAGGCACCACGAAGGCCGAGCCGGTCCACACCCAGGTCGTCAGGTTGGAGACCACGGCGCCGGCGATGCCGTCCCTGATCCAGCGCTTGCCGCACGACAGGGTCGTATAGAACGTGCCGTCGATCACCGTCGAAGTGACGGCGCGGAAGCCGCGTGCGCTCAGATCCTTGGTGGGGGCGATGAAATTGGCGGCGGCGTTGTTGAACAGGCCCGAGAGAGGCCCGATCTGCCAGATCGCCTCGATCATCGCGTCGACCGCATCGGCGTCGCGGATGTCGCAGGCATGGGCATGTACCACGCCGCCCGTCGCCTCGGCGATGGCCGCTGCCGTCTCGTCCAGCAGTGCCTGGCGGCGGCCGCAGATGTGCACCACGGCGCCGCGTGCGCTGAGGCTGCGGGCGATCTCGCGGCCAAGTCCGCTGCCGCCCCCGGTCACCAGAATGGCCTTGCCGGCCAGTGCGTCCTGTCTAAAGATATCCAAGTCCTGCTCCCTCGGCCCCGACGCTTCCCAGATGGGTCGCCAAATCGCCCTTGCCAGTAATTGTGAACCTGTTTACAAAATGATTCGACGCTGTCAAGAAGGCTGCGACGACAACCTGCCACGAACGATGCGGCGGGTCGGGTAAAAAGAGTTTTCGGAGGACAGGGTGCAGATCGGTATAACCGCGATGGGTGCGTACTTGCCCGCGCTGCGGGTCGACCGCAAGGCGATGGCCCGCGAATATTCCTGGAGTGGTCTCGGCATGGCCCGCGCCGGTTTTCGCGCGCTCGCCGGCTGGGACGAGGACAGCCTGACGATGGCGGTGGAAGCCGCGCGCGGCCTTACCGGGACCGTGCCGGACGCGCTGCGGGTGGCTTCGACCTCGGCCTTCTACACCGATCGCGCACAGAGCGCGATCGCCCTCGACGCTCTTGCCCTGCCGCGCACTGTGCGCACCGCCGACCTTGCCAATTCGCGCCGAGCCGGCACCAGCGCCCTGCTCGAAGCATTGCTCGGTGGCCGCGACGAGATCGTCGTCGCCTCCGAAAAGCGGCTCACCCAGGCGGGAAGCGCCGCGCAGCTCGGCTATGGCGATGGTGCCGCGGCCGTGCGCGTGGGCGAGGGCGGGGCGGCGCGCCTCGTCGGCCACGCCAGCCTCACGCACGATCTCGTCGACCGCTACGCCTCGCAGGACCACCCGACGCCCTACGCCTACGAGGAGCGCTTCGTGCGCGACGTGGCGGTGGCGGAGATCGTCGTCCCGACGATCCGGCAGGCCTGCGCCGCCGCCGGTATCGAACCGGTGCAACTCGCACATGTCGCGATCGCCGAGCCCGTCGCCGGCACCTGGGCAGCGGCGGCGAGGGTGCTGAAGTCCGCGGCGACCAATCATTGTCAATCGGTTTCCGATCGTGCCGGCGACCTCGGTACGGCACTGCCGCTGTTCGGCCTCGGCCTTGCGCTGGCGGCCGCCAGGCCAGGCGATTTCGTGCTGGTGCTGGGCTTCGGCAGCGGCGCCGATGCGCTGGTGCTGGAAGTCACCGGCACGGTCGCGGGCACCGATGCTTTCGCACCGGCGCTGGCGGAGGGCTTCCGCCTTACCTCGCCCACCCGCTTCCTCAACCTCGCGGGCGCCATCGCGCTCGACTGGGGGATGCGTGCGGAGTTCCAGCAGAAGGCGCAGGCGACCGTGCTTGAACGCGTCGGTCGCGACGTCATCGGCTTCATCGGCGGGCGCGACAGCCTGGGCAACGTCCAGTTCCCCAAGAGCGCCTACCCGATCAACCCGGCGCTTTCCGCGCCCGAGATGCTGGAGGACGTGCGGCTCGCCGATCTCGAGGCCAGGATCGTCTCGATCACCGCGGATCGCCTCAATTTCACGCCCGACCCTCCGTTCGACTTCGGCCTCGTACAGTTCGACAACGGCGCGCGGGTGCTGATGGAGATGGTCGACCGGCCGGAGCAGGGCTTCGCGGTCGGAGATCCGGTCCGCATGCGCCTGCGCATAAAGGCGCAGCACCGTGACCTCGGCACGCGCACCTATTTCTGGAAAGCGGCGCCGCTTGCGCGCCCGGCATTGGGAGACGCCTGATGGCGAGTGGTTTCAGGGACAAGGTCGCCATCGTCGGCATGGGCTGCAGCCGCTTCGGCGAGCGCTGGGACCTGGGCGCCGACGGCCTGATGGTCGAGGCCTTCGGCGAGGCGCTGGCCGACGCCGGCATCGCGCGCGAACAGATCGAGGCGGCCTGGGTCGGTAACGCGCTCGACGACATCAACGTCGGCAATTCGGCGCTGCCTGCCGCCCATGCCCTGCGCCTCCAGAGGGTGCCGGTTACGCGGGTGGAGAACATGTGCGCTACCGGCACCGAGGCGCTGCGCGGCGCCGCCTACGCGGTGGCCTCGGGCGCGGTCGACATTGCGCTGGCCATCGGCGTCGAGAAGCTCAAGGACACCGGCTACGGCGGGTTGCCGCTCAAGACCAAGGGCGTGCAGAACGATCTGTGGATGCCCTATGGCTCGGCGCCCGGCACCTTCGCGCAGCTTGCAGGCGCCTATGCGGCGCGCCACGGGATCGACGCAGGCGACCTCAAGCGGGCGATGGCGCATGTTTCGTGGAAGAGCCACCAGAACGGCGTCCACAGCCCCAAGGCGCACATGCGCAAGGCGGTGGAGATGGACAAGATCCTGAACGCGCCGATGATCGCCGATCCGCTTGGCCTGTTCGACTGCTGCGGCGTCTCCGACGGCGCCGCATGCGCCATCGTCACCACGCCGGATATCGCGCGCGGCCTCGGCAAGGCGAACCCGGTGACGATCAAGGCGATCCAGCTCAGCGCCAGCAACGGCTGGGAGATGCAGTTCGGCGAATGGGACGGCGCGCACGTTCCCAACACCCGCGTCGCGGCCGGCAAGGCCTATGCCGAGGCGGGCATCCACGACCCGAAGCAGAGCATCGACATGACCGAGGTGCATGACTGCTTCTCGATCACCGAACTGGTCATCATGGAGGACCTCGGCCTTTCGGACGAAGGCCGCGCGCCGTCCGACATCCTCGACGGACGCTACGACAGCGACGGGGCGATCCCGTGCCAGCTCGACGGCGGCCTCAAGTGCTTCGGCCACCCGGTCGGGGCCTCGGGCCTGCGCATGGCCTACGAGGTCTACAACCAGCTTCAGGGCCGGGCGGGCCAGCGGCAACGCGGCAAGGTCGATTTCGGCCTGACGCACAACCTCGGCGGCGCGCCGTTCAACAGTGTCGCGGCAGTGGCGATACTCGGCCGCCTGAACTGACAAGAATTAAGGAAGATACTATGGCAGGTCTCTGGTTCGAGGAGTTCGAAGTCGGGCAGGTGATCCGGCACGAAATCCGAAAGACGGTGCTCGAATACGAGAACATGATGTTCTCGTCGCTGACGTTCAATCCCGCGCAGATCCACGTCGATCATGACTATGCGTCCAGGACCGAGTTCGGCAGGCCGCTGATGAACTCGATCTTTACGCTCGGGCTCGTCATCGGTCTGTCGATCCAGGACACCACCCTGGGAACGACGGTCGCCAACCTGGGGATGACCGACACCGTCTTTCCCAAGCCCGTCTTCGCCGGCGACACCATCCGATCGGAAACGCATATCCTCCAAAAGCGCGAGAGCAAGTCGCGCCCTTCGCAGGGGATCGTCACGTTCGAGCACGTCGGCTTCAACCAGAACGACGAGGTCATTTGCCGGACCAAGCGCAATGCGCTGATGCTGAAGAAGCCCGCATGAGGCTTCGCTCGCTCCTTTTCGTGCCGGGCGACAGCGAGAAGAAGTTCGCGCGTGCGTCGCAGACGGCAGCGGACGTACTGATCCTCGACCTCGAGGATTCCGTGGCGCCGTCGATCAAGCCGCAAGCGCGCGGCATCGTCGCCGGGTGGCTCGACCGCGCGGGCGAGGTGGGCGCGGCCCTTTTCGTGCGGCCCAACCCGCTCGACAGCGGTTTGTTGGACGACGACCTTGCCGCCGTGGTGCGCCTCGGTCTTGCCGGGCTGCTGGTGCCCAAAGCCAATGGCGCCCACGATATCGCCGAAATCGCGCGTAAACTCGATCGACTGGAGGCCGCGGCAGGCATGGCGCCGGGATCGGTGAAGATTGCCGTGGTGTCCACCGAGACACCGCTCGCGATGTTCAACTTGCACTCCTATACCCCTGCGCATCCGCGCCTCGTCGGTCTGACGTGGGGGGCGGAGGATCTTGGTGCCGCCATCGGCGCGACGGAAAACAAGGAGCCTGACGGCTCCTGGACTTTCCCCTACCAGGTCGCGCGCGCGCAATGCCTCTTTGCCGCGGCCTCTGCGGGGGTGTTTCCGATCGATACGCTCTACGCCGACTTCCGGGATGCCCAAGGGCTGGAGGCGGACTGCCGCAAGGCCCGGCGCGACGGTTTTCTCGGCCGGATCGCGATCCATCCCGACCAGGTCGACGCCATCAACCGCTGCTTCAGCCCGTCCGAGGAGGAAGTGGCGCAGGCGCGGCGGATCGTCGATGCCTTCGCCGCCAATCCGGACCTCGGCACGATCGGCATCGACGGCAGGATGTTCGACATCCCCCACCTCAAGGCCGCGCACAAGACGCTGGCCGCAGCCGGAGAAGGGGTATGAGCGGATTTGCCCGCGGGGCCTGCCTGGCGATACTGTTCGGCCTGACCGCGTTCCTTCTCTACTGCTTCGTCACGGGGGACTTGATCCAGGACCAACTGCACGTCTGGTCGGTGGTCTGGGGGCAGTATGTCTGGGCCGACGCGTATAGCGGCTTCCTGCTCTTTTCCCTGCTGATCTACGCCTACGAACGCAACCTGGCGCTCGTCGTCATGCTCTTTATCGTCACCTGCTGCACCGGCAACATGGTCAATGCCGCCTGGCTTCTCTGGCGAGGTCCGGACCTGTGGCGCCGTATCCAGTCTTCTTCACCGAGGTATCCGTCATGAATGCATCCCGTCCGCTTCCGACCGAGGAAGATCTCGAAGTCATCCGCGACGGCGTGCGCGCGGTGTGCAAGCCTTTCGACGACGAATACTGGCTCGCCCGCGACGACGACGGCAAGTTCCCGCGCGAATTCCACCGCGCCATGGCCGAAAGCGGCTGGCTGGGCATCACCATGCCCGAAGAATACGGCGGTTCGGGCCTCGGCGTCACCGAGGCGATGACGATGATCCGCGAGGTGGCCTCCTGCGGCGGCGGCTTCGCGGCGTCCTCGACGATCCACATCAACCTGTTCGGGCCGCATCCCATCGTGGTCAAGGGCACCGAGGAGCAGAAGGCCCGCTGGGTGCCGCGCCTGGTGTCCGGCGAGGACCAGGTGTGCTTCGGCTTTACCGAGCCCGATGCCGGCCTCAACACCACGCGCATCAAGACGTTCGCGGAGAAGGTGCCCGGCGGCTACCGCGTCAACGGCCAGAAGGTCTGGACCTCGACCGCGCAGGTCGCGAACAAGATCATGCTGCTCACCCGCACGACCAAGTTCGAGGACGTGACCAAGCCGACCGACGGCATCACCATCTTCTACACCGATCTCGATCGCACCAAGATCGACGTCCACCTGATCCCCAAGATGGGCCGCAAGGCGGTGGATTCGAACGCGATCTTCATCGAGGACCTGTTCATCCCCGACGAGGACCGCATCGGCGAGGAAGGCAAGGGCTTCGGCTATATCCTGCACTCGCTGAACCCCGAGCGCATCCTGATCGCGGCCGCGGCGACTGGCATTGGCTCCGACGCGCTGCGCAGGGGCGTCAACTATGCCAAGGAGCGCATCGTGTTCGACCGGCCGATCGGCATGAACCAGGGTATCCAGCACCCGCTCGCGGAAAAGTGGATGTACCTGCAGAGCGCCTGGCTGATGGTCGAGAAGGCGGCGCGCCTCTACGACAGCGGCCTGCCTTGCGGCGCCGAGGCGAACTCGGCCAAGTTCCTCGCGGCGCGGGCCTGTCATGACGCGGCGTGGCAGTCCGTCGCGACGCATGGCGGTTTCGGCTATGCCAAGGAATACCACGTCGAGAGGCTGTACCGCGAAGCGGCGCTGACGCGCCTCGCGCCGATCACCGAGCAGCTCATCATGAGCTTCATCGCCGAGAAGGTCCTCGACCTTCCCAAGAGCTACTGAGGATACCGCAGATGGGCATGATGGAAGGCAAGGTCGCGCTGGTCACCGGGGCGGGACGCGGCGTCGGGCGCGGGATTGCGCTGGCCATGGCGAAGGCGGGGGCGGCGGTCGTCGTCAACGACCTGGGCGTGGCGCTGACGGGCGAAGGCGAGGAGGGCACGTCACCCGCCCAGCAAGTCGTGGAGGAAATCCGCGCTATCGGCGGCCAGGCGGTCGCCAACCACGACAGCGTGGCCGAATGGGACGGCGGGCAGGCAATGGTCCAGGCCGCGATCGATAGCTTCGGCCGCATCGACGCGGTAGTGAACAACGCCGGAAACCTGCGCGACGTCATCTTCCACAAGATGACGCCGGACGATTTCCGTGCGGTGATCGACGTGCACCTGATGGGCAGCTTCCACACCAGCCGTGCCGCCGCGCCCTTCTTCAAGGAGCAGGGTTCGGGCGCCTTCGTCCACATGACGTCCTCTACCGGGCTGGTCGGCAATTTCGGGCAGGCCAACTACGCGGCGGCCAAGCTCGGCATCGTCGGCCTGTCGAAGTGCATCGCCATCGACATGCAGCGCTTTGGCGTGCGCTCCAACGCGGTGGCGCCCTGGGCATGGACGCGCATGGTCAGCTCGATCCCCACCGACACGCCCGAACAGCAAAAGCGCGTCGAGGGCCTCAAGAAGCTGGACGCCGACAAGATCGGCCCGTTCTGCGCGGCGCTGTGCAGCGATGCCGGCAAGGACGTGACGGGACAGGTCTTCGGCGTGCGCAACAACGAGATATACCTCTTCTCGCAGTCGCGCCCGATCCGCACCGCCCATACGGCGGAGGGCTGGACCCCCGAGACGATCAGCGAGCGCGTGTTCCCGCAGTTCGCCAACGACTTCTACCCGCTGCACCGCTCGGGCGACGTCTTCACCTGGGACCCGGTGTGAGGGCGCGGACGTGATCGATCCCCAGGCCCTCCTCAACCACGACTTCGGCGTCCGCACGCAGCATTATGCCGAGCGCGATGCGATCCTCTACGCGCTCGGCGTGGGCCTGGGCAACGATCCATGCGATGCGGACGACCTGCGGTTTCTCGACGAGCGGTCGCTGCTCGTGCTGCCTACCTATGGCGTCACCCTCTGTTCGCCCGGCATGTGGATTCGCGAACCGGGTTTCGGGGTCGATTTCGCCAAGCTCGTCCATTCCGCGCAAGCTGCCGAGTTTATCGAACCGCTGCCGCCCCACGCGGTCGTCAAGGGCACGGCCCGCGTCATATCGCTGACAGACCGTGGTGAAGGGCGCGGCGCCGTGCTGGTTCTTGAACGCGAGCTCAGCAATGCGGATACCGATGCGGTCCATTGCCGCTTGCGCCAAACCCTGCTGCTGCGCGGCGACGGCGGTTTCGGTGGCCCGGATGCGCCCCGCGAGGCCAGGTTCGAGCCGGCGCGAGAACCGGACGCGATCAAGCGTCACCCGATCTCCGCTCGCGCTGCGCTGATCTACCGGCTGTCCGGCGACTGGAATCCGCTCCACCTTGATCCGGCCTTCGCGGCCAGGGCGGGTTTCCCGCGTCCGATCCTGCACGGTCTGGCCAGCTATGCCGTGGCCGGCCTGGCGGTCTCTCGCGCGCTCGGTCGCGATCCCGGGGCCGTTGCGGCGCTTGCCTGCAGGTTCTCCGGGGTCGTGCTTCCCGGCGATGATATCACTTTTGAGATATGGCGGGACGGCGATGCCGCAGCGCGCTTCCGCGCGCTGGTCGGTGATCGCAAAGTTCTCGACGACGGCACCATCAGATGGAAACGACAAGACGATGAATAGGGAAGAGATCGCCACACTCAAGGCTGGCCTGCGCATTCCCGTGATGGCAGGGCCGATGTTCATCGCTTCGACGGCGGAGCTTGTCATCGCGCAATGCAAGGCCGGCATCATCGGCTCCATGCCCGCGCTCAACCCGCGAACGACCGAGGCCCTGGATGCGGATATCGCGCGGATCAAGGCCGAAGTGGGCAATGCGCCATTCGCCATCAACCTCGTCGCCCATGCCTCGAACTCGCGGCTGGAGGCTGACCTCGAGGTGGTGCTGCGCCACAAGGTGCCGATCGTGGTGCTCGCGCTTGCCGCCAACCCCGACCTTGTGAAGCGCTTGCAGGAAAACGGCGCGCTGGTGTTCCAGGACGTCGTGCGCAACCGGCACGCGCAGAAAGCCGCGGAGATGGGCGTGGACGGCATCATTGCCGTTGGCGCCGGGGCGGGCGGGCATACCGGCAACATTTCGCCGTTCGCCCTGGTGCAGGAAATCCGCGAGTGGTGGGACGGCCTGCTCATCCTGTCGGGCTGCATTGCCAACGGCCGTTCGGTCCTGGCGGCCGAGGCGATGGGGGCGGACCTCGCCTATGTCGGCTCGGCGTTCCTTGCATCGGAGGAGGCCAACACACAGGCCGGTTTCAAGCAGATGATCGTGGACTGCGCCGCCGACGACATCCTCGTCAGTGATTCCTTCACCGGCGTAAAGGCGACGTTCCTGCGCCCGTCGATCGTCGAGAACGGCCTCGACCCCGATAACCTCGTGCGCGCGGCGGGCAAGAGCATCAACATCGACGGCGGCGGCGACAATGCCAAGGCGTGGAAGGAGATCTGGAGCGCCGGGCAAGGCATCGGCGCGGTCAAGGCGGCGGGGCCGGCGGGCGAATGGATCGATCGGCTGGTCGGCGAATACGCCGATGCCCGTCGGCGATTGGCCGCCGCTCACGGGTGAGGATCGATGTCGTCTAGCCGGTGGAGGCTGTCCGCTTGCAGCGGAAGCACCACCGGCCCACACGACGAGCTACCCTGTGGGTGGCTGGCTTTCGTAGGCCCCTCTTCAGAGAAGGGGGGAGGTTTGCTCGGCCAAAACGGTGCGTAACCGCTCTTCGGCAGGCACCGGAATTTGTCCACGCAGCATTGGTCAATCCGCGAGAGGATAATCCGTGTAGCCCCTTTCGCCGCCAACATAGGCGAAGTCGAAATTCGCGCTGGCCAGCGGCAGTCCCTGGCGCATGCGCCGGACCAAGTCGGGATTGGCGATGTAGGGCCGCCCGAACGAAACCGCGTCCGCCTGCCCGCCTGCGATGAATGCGTCCGCCATCGTCGCATCGAAGCTGCCGTTCTGGATCACCGCGCCGGCATAGGCGCCGCGTAACCGGGCCATCACCGGGTACTCGGGCCGTTCCATGAATCCCGAAGCGATCGGTTCGATCAGATGGACGTAAGCGATGTCGAAATCGCTGGCGATCCGGCCGATTGCTTCGGCAAGGAGCCCGGGGTCTTCGTCGCCCATGCCTTTTCGTTCGCTGGTGGGGCTGATCCGCAAACCGATGCGGCCCCGATCGATCTGCGTTGCCACCGCCTCGACGATCTCCCGCAGCAACCGGGTTCGGTGGGCAACGCTGCCGCCGTACCCGTCACTGCGCCGGTTGGTCTTGGACTGGAGGAACTGGTCGATGATGTAGCCGTTCGCACCATGGATCTCGACCCCGTCAAAGCCGGCCGCGACCGCATTGCGGGCCGCCGCGGAATAGCTGGCGATCACCCGGTCGATGTCTGCCTGGTTCATCTCGCGCGGCACGACATAAGGCTTCATCGGCAGGAAGCCGCCGCCGTAGCCTGGTTCGGGCGGCGCCATCGTCTCCCCTTCGCCCGCTATCGGGGAAGGGCCGATCGGCAGTTCTCCATCGAGATATTCCGGAAGGACAAGACGTCCCATGTGCCACAGTTGGGCGAAGATCCGGCCACCGGCGGAATGGACGGCGTCGGTGACGACGCGCCATCCGGCCACCATCGCCTCGTCCCATAGGCCCGGGGCGCCGTACCAGCCCATGCCGAGCCGGTCGACTGCCGTGGCTTCCGATATGATGAGTCCGCAATCGGCCCGCTGCGCGTAGTAATGCGCCATCATGGTGGTTGGTACCTGGTCCGTTCCGGCGCGGGCCCGTGTCAAGGGTGCCATCACCACGCGGTTCGGCAGGTCCAGGGTGCCGATGCGAACCGGAGAGAACAAGGCTGGATGCAGGTTGGCACCGTGATCCGCGCCTTCCATCGTCTGGCAGACAGTCATGCCACGCTCCTTCCATGGGCTTGCCAGAATGGCGCGCGCAGGTCCTTCTTGGAGACTTTGCCGCTGGGCACGAGAGGAAAGCTTTCCATGAAGATCACGCGCTTGGGCACCTTGTAGCCGGCCAGCGACAGGCGCGCATGGGCGATCACGTCGCTTTCCGTCACGGCGCTGTCGGGGCGGCGGATGATGCAGGCCGTCACCGCCTCGCCCCAGCGCGCATCGGGGATGCCGATGACGGCCACCGTGGCGACGCCGGGGAGCATCGAAAGAACGTTCTCGACTTCGGCGCAGTAGATGTTCTCGCCGCCCGAGACGATCATGTCCTTCACCCGGTCGACGATGTAGTACAATCCCTCGGCATCGCGCCGGGCGACGTCGCCGGTGTGATACCAGCCGTGGTCGAGAACCTTGGCGGTCGCTTCCGGCTGGTTCCAGTATCCGGCCGTGATCGCGGGGCTACGTATCAGCAGTTCGCCGGGCTCGCCATCGACCTGCTCGTTGCCCTGGGCATCGACGATGCGGAACTCGATCAGGGGAAGCGGGCGGCCGCAGCTCTGCAGCTTGGCTTCATTGTCGAGGTCGTGCTCCTCGGGCCGCAGGATCGAGAAGGCGCCGCCGGCCTCGGTGGCGCCGTAGAACTGCATGAACTTGCCCGGCATCTGGACGATAGCCCGCTTGATCAACCCGAGCGAGATCGGCGATCCGGCGTAGAGTGTCAGGCGGATCGAGGTGAAATCCGTTTCGGCGGCACGCGGATGGTCGAGCAGCATCTGCAGCATCGTCGGGGTCACCGTCACCAGGGTGGGACGATCCCGCTGGATCGCCTCGCAGACCAGCCCCGGATCGAACTGCCGCACCACCGAAATGGCGACCCCGTTGTAGAGGCACTGGAACGCTATGCCGATGGACAGCAGGTGGAAGTTCGGCAGCGGATTAATGAAGATGTCGCCGTCCTCCCACTCGTAAGCTGGTTCAAGATGTTCGCACAAACGCATGCGATTGAAGCCGCCGTGGCTGAGCATCACCCCCTTGGGGACGCCCGTCGTCCCGGAGGTGTAGAGCTGGACGGCGATGTCCTCCTCGCTGATGAGCAGGTCGGGGCGGGTGTCGGGATAGTGGGCGAACTGGGCCTCGATGCTGTCCGTCTCGTCGAACCATATCGTCGCCGGTGCATGCCCGGCGATCGCCACGGCTTCGTTCCAGAGCGTTTCCATGGATCGCTCGACCAGCACCACGGCGGCTCTGCTGTCGGCGACCAACTGCGCCAGTTCCCCGGCGGCGAGGCGCCAGTTGAACACCGTGAAGGTCCCGCGCGTCTTCGCGCTGGCGATCAGCGCGAAGTAGAAGTCGGGCGAGTTGAGGCCGAGGAAGCCGACCCGGTCGCCCGGCGCGATGCCGTGCGCGAGCAGCGCATTGGCGATGCGGTTGGCCGACCGGTCGTATTGCGCGAAGGATATGCTGCGCTGCCCGTACACCAGCGCGCGGCGGTCGGGAGTATGGCGACCGTGGTATTCGATGAATTCGCCCAGGGTGCGGATTTCAGGATACAACCACATGAGGTCATTCTCCCTTGAAGGCGGGTTTGCGCTTTTCGGCAAAGGCGGTGATGCCTTCGCGCGCGTCGGCGGTTCCGGCGCAGCGGGCCAGGGCCAGCGCTTCCAGTTCGAGTTGGGTTTCCAACGGCTGGTCCTCGACGCTCAGGAACAGGCGGCGAAGCTCGCCGAACGCCCTCGTCGGTCCATCGGCAAGTTGCCGGGCCACCGCCTCGGCGCGGGCCAGGTAGTCGTCCGGATCGGCCAATTCGTCGACGAGGCCGGCAACCAGCGCGGCTTCGGCGTCGAGCAGTTCATTCATCATCAGGAAGCGCTTGGCGCGCGCGATACCCATGCGCCGCGAAAGCATGACCGACGTTCCCGCGTCGGCGCAGAACGCGATGCCGGTATAGGCGGCCAGGTATCGCGAGGTCTTGGAGGTCACGACATAGTCGGCCCCTGCGACGAGGCCATTCATGCCGCCTGCCGACATGCCCTGCACGGCGACGACGACCGGCGCGTCCATCCGGGCGAATCGGGCGATGCCGGCATGAAGGGCCGACGTCCAGCGCCTTATCATGCCCGGCAGGCGATCGAGTTCGTCGACGAACGTGGCGATGTCACCTCCGAAGCTGAAGTTCTTCCCTTCCGCCACGATCAGCACGGCGCGGATCGAGCGGTCGTCCGAAATCGTGTTTGCGGCGTCGAGAAAGGCGGCGCAAAAGTCGCCGTTGATGGGATTTCCGCGCTCTCCCTGGGCGAAGACGAGACGGGCGATGGCGCCGTCGCGTTCGATGCGCATGGTCTGATCGGTCATTGAGGACAAACTCTCCGTCAATCGAATATCAGCACCGGCTTGATACAGGTGCCATTGCTTGTGTCCGCGATCGCCTCGTTGATCCGCGTGAACGGATAGCGCGTGACGAAACGGTCGAACGGCAGCCGTCCCGCCGCATGGTGCGCGATCAGTTCCGGCAGGAAGCCGGTGATGTCGCTATCACCTTCGACGATTCCGCGAACCGTTCCGCCAACAGTTAACCACTTTATCATCGGTAAGGGAAGCACTGCGTCAAGGGCGCCGGGAACACCGACCAGTCCGATGCGTCCCATCGGCGCGATCATGTCCGGAGTCCGAGCGAGAGTAGGCATGTGGCCGCTGGTGTCGACGATCATGTCGACCCCGGTCAGAGCGATGGCGCGCACGGCATCCACGATGTCGCCGGCGGCGGACGGATCGATCACATGCGTGGCGCCCACGCTTTGCCCCATGTCGCGCCGGGAGGCCTGCGGTTCCACCAGCACGATCGTCCCGCATCCGGCAAGGACGCCACCGAGCACCGCCGACAGGCCGACCGCGCCGCCGCCGATCACCAGCAGCGTTTCGCCGGCCTGCGCCTTCAGCGAGCGCAGGACCGCGCCCACCCCGGTCTGGATACCGCAGCCGAGCGGCGCCAGTGTGGCGAGGTCCGCATCCTCGGGCAGCTTGAGCACGTTGCGCTCGTTGGCGATGGCCAGGGCGGCGAACGAGGATTGGCCGAAGCAGTTGTCTGCAATCGCCAGGCCGTCCCTGCTCAGTCGCGACGACCCGTCGGGCCGGGTGCAGAGCATGTTGCGGGGAAAGAATTCGTGGCAATAGGCCGGATCGTCGTGATCGCAGCGGGGGCAATGTCCGCAGCTGTTGAACGAGAGCAGCACCTTGTCGCCGGGTCGCACGCTGGTGACCCCGGCGCCCACGGCATCGACGATCCCGGCGCCTTCGTGCCCGAGCACGGTGGGAAACGCATTTCCGAGCGCTCCGGAGCCGATCACGAGATCGGTGTGGCATACGCCGACGGCCTTGACCGCGACGCGGATTTCCCCGGCTTGCGGTTCGGCGATGTCGATGGTTTCCAGCGAAAAGGCACCGGCGGGCTGGTGGAGTACGGCAGCGAGAGTTTGCATGGCCTTGTGGTCCTCGTTGTCAGTGGGCATTGAAACCGAGTGCGGCGAACCACTGGCGATCCTTGCGCGCGCGACGGACTTCGTGATCGAGTATCGTCGTCGAAAAATTGTGCCGGGTCTCGGGGCAACCCTGTCCTCCGACGGCCCGCACGAGGGCGTCGACGGCATCGTGAATGGCTCTGCACCGATCGCGCACGTCGCCGGCTGCGGGACCTTCCACGGCCGGTCGCGGGGCGATGCCTTCGAACACGTCATTCTCTCCATCATGGGCCTGTCGTGGTGCCGGCGTCATTGTCGAAACTCTGCCGTCAGGCCGGCGGTTAGGGAAGGGCGTATAGACCGGCCCCCAGGATCAGGCCGACGGCGGCAAGCCAGGCGGCCAGCACTTGCGCGAAGGGACGGTGACGCCATTCGAGATGCATGAAGCGGCTGAGGATGAGCGCGGCCTTGGCGAGCGCGATCGCGACGGCGACGAGGCCGACGGCAAGCGATGCCGCCTCGGTCTCGACGAGCAGGAAGCTGGCCGTCGACAAGGCCGCAAGCACGATCAGGGTGGCGGTGCTGCCGAACCGTGGGGTCATGCCGTCCCCCCTGCGAGATAGAGCATCGGGAACAGGACCATCCACAACAGGTCGACCATGTGCCAGTATGCGGCTGCGCTCTCCAGCCAGATCCGGGTCTTGGCGCCTTCGGGCCTCGCCAGCTTTCCGGCGGTTATCGCCAGCACGCCGATCCCCAGGGCGAAGTGCAGGAAGTGGATGCCGGTGAAGGCGAAATAGTAGCCGAAGAACTCGCTTGTGGTCAGCGTGATGCCCTTGGAGATCTTCGCGTAATATTCATAGGCCTTGGTGATGGCGAAGGCTGAGCCGAACAGCATGGCGGCCAGTACCCGGCTGCGTGCGAGGACCCAGTCTTCGGCGCGGCCGGCCTCGACCGCACGCACCATCCACCAGCCGCTGAACACCAGGATCAGGGTGTTCCCCAGGCCCAGCATCGGATCGAGCGCGGCACGCGAGGCGCGATACCCTTCCGGGTCCTGAGCCTGGCCGACCATGAACAGCAGGAAGAAGACCGCGAACATGGCCATGTCCGCGGTGATGAAGAAGAACACGCCTTCGTCGCCAGGCAGGGTGTCGTCGCGCTCCGGAGCCTTCCCGGTGACCGACTGGCCATGCATGGTCAGTTCGCCTTCTCGTCATCAAGGCGGTCGATCGCCTTGAAAAGGTAGATCGAGATGATGGCCATGAACAGGAAGAAGATCGAGAACTCCAGCCAGTAGTTGACGGTGCCGCTGCGCGAGAACGGGCCGGTCTTGAAGAAGGGGTTCAGCGCCTCGATCACGAACATCACGCCGACCCAGATGCTGAACCAGCTGACCCAGACTGGGAGCAGCGGGACCTGGCGCTTGTCCGAAAGGAAGCAGACCCCAAGCGCGACCATCTGCAGGGTGGTGAGAGAGTAGGCGAGATCGAAGATCATCCAGCCGAGGTCGAACAGGATCTGCAGCGTGCCCGGCTCCAGGGTATCGGCGCGGAACGTCGCGGTCAGCCAGATGCCGCAAGGGATGACGAAGATCAGGGTGGTGAACCCGGCCCCCCAAAGCTGCATCGTCGAGAGCACGTTGTTGTGGCGCTCGACCGCCTCCATGACTTTGGTGATCGCCAGTCCCCACACGAAATACAGGACGGAACATGCGATCGTGACGGTCATCCCGACGCGAATCTGGTCTGCCACCGGTGCGAACTGGGCTTTGAACTCGACGGCCGAAAGCCCGGCGGAATAGGGCGGGATGTTACGGCCCAGAATGCCCCAGAAAATGATGGTGACGATCAGGAGGACCGGACCTCCCCATGCGCATAACCGGACGTATTTGTAGGGATTCTCCATGATGCTCTCCCGCTTTTCATCGTTTCCGTTTGGTCTGGATCGGTCGGAGCCGGGGGCGCGGGACAGGCGCCCCCGGCTCCAGGCAGTCAGAAGCGCATCGAGGCTTCGATGCCGTAAGTCCGGGGCTGGCCGCGCACACGGTATCCGTTGCCGAACAGGTTCTCGAGCGAGATGCCGTAGGGGTAGTAGACCTTGTTGCTCAGGTTCTTGCCCCAGAGCGAGATCGTGTAGCGCGGCGTATCGTAGGAGATGCGCCCGTTCAGCAGCCAGTAGTCGCCGTTGCCTTCGCCGAACTTGCCGGTCGAGACGCTGGTGAGCGCACCGCGGCTATAGTCCTTGAACGAGTCGAAATAGAACCGCCCGGTATACGACGCATCTCCATGAAGCTTGATGGTGCCGCTTCCCAGCTCCACCGCGTCCCAGTCGAACCCGAAGTTGAGCGAGGACTTGGCTGCGTAAGGGAAGGGATTGCCGCCGACGCTCACGTTGCCGGCCGAAGTCTGCACGCAGGAGCCGTCCTGCGCGGGGAACAGCCCGGACAGGTCCTTGGCCGCGCACGCCGCCTGGTCGTATCCCTTGTATTTGCTGTCGAGGAAACCGACCGACGCGGTCAGGGTCAGGCTGTCGGTCGCGGCGAACTGGAGGTCCGCCTCGAAGCCCTTGAGCGTCCCGTCGAGGGCAATCAGGTTGGCGGTGGCGGTATTGTCCACCACCTGGCCCTGCTGGCCCTTGTAGTCATAGTAGAAGAACGCGCCGTTGATCTGCACCCGGTTGTTAAGGAACCGTGTCTTGAAGCCGATCTCGTAGGCGTTCACCTGTTCGGGCCGCACGAAGTAGACCTGGTTGGCGCTACCGTATGCCAGGCCGTTGAAGGTGCCCGCCCGGTAGCCGCGACTGAAGCTGGCGTAGAGCATCACGTCGTCGACCGGCTTCCAGTCGAGGATCGCCCGTCCGGTGAACTTCTTCGACTTGCCGCTGCGTTCGAGGCCGCCAGGCAGCGGAACGCCGAGGTCGCGATAGGACGGGATGACGATGTTGCCTGCCTCGTCGCGCACCGGCTCGATGAAATAGGTGCTCCCAAGCGCCGGATCGTTGAAGTCCGATACGGTTATCATGCGCGCGTTGCCGGCATCGTCGTAGTAGGTGGTGATGCCGTCCTTGAACCGGGTCTTGTCGATCGTGTAGCGTATCCCCGCCGTCAGCTTCAGGGTGGGCGTGATCTCGTAGCTGCCCTCGCCGTAGATCGCCCAACTGGTGCGTTCCTGCTTCGAGTGGTTGGTCGCACGGATGCCGGTAGGCAGCGAACTGGAAGAAAGCGCCGTGCCGTTGAACGCGCCGCCAGGGTTGAAGTAAGTGTCGGGAAGGCCGACCGCCGCGCGCACGTCGCTCAGGAAGTTGAAGAAGTCCGGCTTGTTGTCCGCGGTGATCGAATCGCGGCCGTAGAAGCCGCCGACGATCATCTTGAACGCCTGTCGATCGACCACGAAGCGCAGGTCCTGGTTGAAGGCGTTGAAGTTGGACTGGTAGCCGATCGAGCACATGCGCAGCGGCGTGCCGTCGCAGTCGGTTATGGACTGCAGGTAGCGCCCGGAATCGTAGCCGCTCACCGAAACCAGGTCGAGCGAGTCGCCGAGTTCGGCCTTGACGGTGAGGACGACACCTTCCGAACGGGTCAGGGCCTTGCCGATGGTGTCCGCCTCTATTTCCCTGAGGCCCAGGCCGTCGGCCGAAAGGCTGTACGACGCGGGCAGCAGGCCGGCCGGCGCAAGCGAGGAGAACAGGCTGCCCAGCAGGAAACTGGACGAAGTGTAGTCGATGACGTCGCTGGTCTTCGACTGGCCGGTCGGCAACGGCGACTCGGTACCGCCGACGGCCTTGGCGTAATAGCCCTTCAGGGTGATATCGAGCGTTTCGATGGGCTTGATCCGCAGCGTGCCACGAATGCCGTAGCTCTTGGTTCCGCCCGGCGAGCGGTCGTTCACCTGGTTAAGTCCCGACGCGCCGCCAGCCGCGGAGGTATTCAGCCCCGGCGCCAAGCGGTTGTGGATGTAGGGGTCTGAATCGACATAGGTTCCGGCGATGCGCAGGCCGACCTTGTCCTCCACCGGCGTGACTTCGATCGCCGCCTCGCCGTTGACCCGGTTGTAGTTGCCGTAGCCCACGGTCGCATAGCCGTTGGTGCCGGACAGCTTGGGCTTGCGTGTGATGAAGTTGATCGCGCCGCCGGTCGTGTTGCGGCCGTATAGCGTGCCCTGGGGACCGCGCACGACCTCGATCTGCTCGAGGTCGTAGAGCTGCTGACCGTGGCTGGACCGAAACGCCTGATAGACCTCGTCGACGTAGACACCGACGGGCGAGGCGGCATTCGCGTTGAATTCCGTGCCCACGCCGACGCCGCGCAGCGAGAAGTTCGGCTGCTGCGAACCGTAAGGCGAGGACACCTGCAGGTTGGGCATCGAGGCATTCAGGTCGGACGTCTCGAAGACCCCCTTGGCCTGCAGCGTGTCCGAGGAGATCGCCGAGACCGCGACGGGCACGTCCTGGAGGTTTTCCGAGCGTTTGGTGGCGGTGACGATGATCTCGTGCAGGCCACCCTGGCTGACCTGGTCTTCCTGTGCCCACGCCGGCGCGGCGAGTCCGGCGGCAAGGGCAACGACGCTAACGCAGCGAATCGCTTTCATGCATTCCTCCCAATCCCAATTTCAGGTCACATTGGTTTTTTGCGTGACCTTGATACGTAAATTATGTAGCTCGAAATGAATGTCAACAGATTTACGAGTTTGTGCTTCGCAGCATTCACCGTTAGGTGGATTGTAAGCCGGACCATCGAGAATCGGCCGATTTGGGATAGGACCATGTTCAAGAAGCTATTCGGCAAGAAGCCCGAGCCACAGGTGGAGCTGGTGCCTTCCGGGCGGAAATTTGCGGTCGCCAGGAACAAGACGGTGCTTGAACAGGCGCTTGAAATCGGGCTGCCCTATCCGCACGATTGCACGGTGGGAACTTGTGGCAGTTGCAGGTCGCGGCTGCTGTCGGGCAGAGTCGATGCCATCACGCCGTTCGGCTATACGCTGAGCCGTGAAGAACTGCAGGCCGGCTACATCCTGGCCTGCCAGGCAATTCCCGAATCCGACCTGCGGATCGAGGTCGAACTGCCGGATGCCGAGGACGTGCCGGTGTCCGTCGGCGGGCGCATCGTCGACATTCAGGATTTGACGCACGACATTCGCAAGGTCACCTGGCAGTTGGACGCGCCGCTGCGGTTCAAGGCGGGGCAGTACATGAACGTGCGGTGGCCTGCAGGGCCGGGGCACAGGTCCTATTCGTTCTGTCATGCACCTTCGCCCGAGGGCTCGCTTCGGGTTTCCGCCTTCGTTCGCCGCGTGCCCGGCGGGGCGTTCACCGATTCGCTGTTCGCAGGCGAGTTTGCCGACACCGAGTTCACCGTCGATGGCGCCCACGGCGGCTTCTGGCTGAGGCCAGGCGATGGGCCGATCCTGCTGGTGGGCGGTGGCAGCGGGTTGTCCCCGCTGATGAGTCTGCTCGAGGATGCGGCGGCCAGGAACGTGAGGCGCGATGTCGTGCTGCTGTTCGGAGGGCGCGGAGAGCGCGATCTCTATTGCCTGGATGAAATCGCCGGAATCGCCGCGCGCTGGGACGCCCGGTTCCAGTTCCGGCCGGTGCTTTCGGAAGAGCAGGTCGAGGGCGTGCGCCACGGCCTCGTCACGCAGGAAATCGCCGACGCCATAGCGGAACTCGGCGGAGCGCCCGGGCTCCAGGCCTATATGTGCGGGCCGCCGCCGATGATCGATGCGGCGGTCGCTTCGCTGACGGCCCAAGGCGTAGCGCTGGATGCCATCCATTACGACAAGTTCACCGACGCCAGCACGCGTGTGGCGCAATGATGCCAGAGAGAGGATGACCACGATGACGATATCCAAGGACGCCTTCTTCATCGGTAACCAGTGGGTTTCCCCAGCCAGCGACAGGCGATTTACGCTGGTCAATGCTTCCACCGGCGAGGAATTTGGCAGCGTTCCTGAAGCGGTGGAGGCCGACGTCGATGCGGCCGTGGCGGCGGCGCGCAAGGCCTTCGAGACGTCTGGCTGGGCCGATGCCGCGCCTGCGGACCGCGCCGAAGTCATGCAGCGTTTCGTCGCGGCCATTGCTGCGCGGGGCGACGAGATCGCCCGCTCGGTCAGTGCGCAGAACGGCATGCCGATCGGACTCAGCTCTCTTCTGGAAGGCCAGTTCGCGGCCGGCGTCGTGCAGTATTACGCCCAGCTTGCCGAGGGGCTTGGGGCGCCCGACGTGCGCCCCTCGCAGATGGGCAAGGAGACCCTGGTCGAGCGCTCCGCACTGGGCGTCGTCGCCGCGATCGTCCCGTGGAACTTCCCCGTCACGCTGGCGCTCAACAAGATCGCGCCGGCCATGGCGGCCGGCTGCACCGTTGTCATCAAGCCTTCGCCGGGCACGATCCTCGACAGCTATCTGTTGGCCGAAGCGGCGCTGGAAGCAGGCGTGCCAGCCGGCGTGCTCAACTGGGTCGCGGCGGACCGGGACGTCGGCGCCTATCTCGTCGGGCATCCCGGTATCGACAAGGTGGCTTTCACCGGCTCGACCGGCGCGGGCCGTTCGATCGCCCGGACCTGCGGCGAACTGCTACGCCCGGTCACGCTGGAACTGGGCGGCAAGTCCGCCGCGATCCTGCTAGACGACGTGGATATCGGCGCGTTCCTGCAGGGCGTGCCGATGGCCAGCATGCTCAACAACGGCCAAGCCTGCTACAACGCCACGCGGGTGCTGGCGCCGCGTCGCCGCTACGACGAAGTGGTAGGCGCGCTGGCCGAGTTCGCGAACGGCCTGGTCGTGGGCGACGCGCTCGATCCCGGCACCCAGGTGGGGCCGATGGCGTCGGCAGCACATCGCGACAAGGTCGAAAGCTACATCGCCATCGGCAAGCAGGAAGCCCGCCTCGTGGCCGGTGGCGGTCGTCCGCAGTCGACCAACCAAGGCTGGTTCGTCGAGCCGACGATCTTCGCCGGCGTCGATAACGCGGCAAGGATCGCCCAGGAGGAGATTTTCGGCCCGGTCCTTGCCGTGATCCCCTACGATGGCGAGGAAGAGGCGATCCGCATCGCCAACGACAGTGCGTTCGGGCTCGGCGGTTCGGTGTGGAGCGCCGATGGCGAGCATGCGACACAGGTTGCGCGCAAGGTTGCCAGCGGAACGGTTGGGGTCAATGGATACATGCCGTCTCTCGGCGCGCCGTTCGGCGGCATCAAGGCCAGCGGCATCGGTCGGGAATTCGGCCCGGAATCCATCTCGGCCTACCAGAACACCAAGTCGATCTACGTAATGGCCTGATTACGCCAGACCGACATCGCCGCGCGCGACGGCGCCAACCGACAGGGTACGCTGCTCGGCTGGCCGGCGACTTCGGGCCACGTCGTGCTGGTGCATCTTGCTTCGCTGGGGAAAAGAGCAGGCGCCGAATGCGGCAACGAATGGCAGGTTGAATGGTAAATCCATGCACCAATTCGTTGACCCGGACCTGTCAAAGCTGCCACAAGGCTCGCACGATCCAGCAACGGGATACGCGCGTGATGACATCGAATGGCCTGACGAGCGCTGGAGGCGGTAGCTTTCCTGCCGGCTCGGCCGTCCACAACCTTCGCGATTTCGGGGGTTATGCCACCGCCTCGGGCGCCCGGCTGAAGACTGGGCGCCTCCTCCGCTCCGGCCAGCTCGAAGCGGCCGGCGATGGCTTCGAAGGCATTCTTGCGGCCCTGGACGTCGCCACGATCATCGATCTGCGCGCCGGTTCGGAATGCCTTCTGGAAAGAGGTTCCGCGTTCGACGGATATACAGGTGCAATCCGCAGGGCCAGCGCGCTCGACGAGACGATCCCCCATGCGGTGGCGGCGTTCCTGCGCATGACCACGCTCGAGGAAGTGGTCGCGCACATGACCAGGATCTACCGCATCCTGCCCGACAGCCCACGTTTCCGCGAATCGATGGGGCATCTCGTCGCGTCGCTGGATCAGGACGATGGCGCGACGCTCATCCATTGCTTCGCCGGCAAGGACCGCACCGGACTGGCGGTGGCCTTGGTGCAACTGGCCATGGGCGTCCACCGGGACGACGTGTTTCACGATTACCTGCTGACGAACGCCATGGGCCCCGAGCGCATCGAGTTCGGGCTAGATGCGCTGCTTGGAAAGGACAGGGACAGGACCTCGGAGTGGGTCATGCACGAGGCGATGTCGGTCCGGGCCGAGTATCTCGAGGCCGGACTGCTCAAGATCGCCGAAACCAGCGAGAACCCCGCCGCCTACCTTGCGCAGACTGCGGGGGTCGCACCGGCCGATATCCACCGGATCGGCGAGCGGTTGCTGGCCTGATCGCAGCAGACTCCTTTACGAGGAGGTAATTTCGATCCGCGGCCAAAGCATGATCGTCATTACCTCCTCGTCATGCCCGCAAGATCACGCCGCCGCCATCTGGCCTTTGACGGCGGGCTTCTCGTCGAACCAGTCCGGCCATCCGGCGCGGCGGTTCTGCTCGCGCGCCAGTTCGCGCTCGGCGGGCGAGGCCATCTCGTTGTCCCAGCGGCGCAGTGCCGGCATGATGACGCGGCGATGCCACAAGGGCGGGATAAGCGCCGAGAAGAAGCACACGAAGACGGAGGGCATCGGAATCCACTTCCGGTCGGGCACCAGTTCGTAGAACGCCGCGAAGCTGTTGGTGTGGTGATCGGCGTGGTTGGTGATCTCGAAGCCCATGACGCGCGAGATCGGCTTGAGGTGGTTCCAGACGTGGCGGCGGTCGATCTGGGTGCCGGCCACGCGGCACAGGCCATAGTGCTGGAAATAATTGAAGCTCTCGATCCAGAAGCGCGCGCCGATCATTCCCGCAAGCGCGACGGCATTCGCCTGCCATCCTCCGATCGCATGAAGGATCGCCTGGAACGCGAGTTGGACGAGGATTGCCCGGTACAAGCGGTGGCCGATGCTCCAGCGGCCCTTGCCCATCTTCTCCAGATTGTCGCTCTCCGAGCGCCAGGCTTCCTTCGTGCTCTCCAACACGGCGCGCGGCGTGAAGGCGTAGAGGCTGGTTCCGCGCGGCGCGGTGTCACCGTCGAGCGTGGTGGCGACATGAATGTGGTGGCCGACGACGTGGGCGATCTCGCGCGTCGCATCGAGGTAGCAGATCTGGCAATAGCGGCCCACCAGTCGTCGCAGCTTGCCGCGCTGGTGATAGAGTTCGTGCGTGGCCGGGACCAGCGGGATGACGCTCAGCCATGCGCACGAGGCGATGACCCCGGCGTATTCCCAGGCGGTTGCGGCGCCGTTGTGCGCGGCCCAATAGGCGGCGGCAAGATAGATCACCGGGCCCAGCAGCGCGCAGAGCCATACCGGAATTTCGACCAGGCCTTCGTGGGCGATCCTGCGGGCGCGGAAATCATTGGGGAGAAGACTGTCGACGAGGCCGAACGCCGGCAGGCTGGCGATGCCCACCCAGACCCACGGTCCGCCCGCGATGAAGCTGGCGATCACCGCCAACTGCAACAGCACCCCCAGATAATAGCGCGAGTAATCCATGTTCCTCTCCAAAGGACGATCTTTATTGCGTTACATCTATACGCAAAAAATGCGTTACGGCAATCCGTAAATTTCGATGCCGAGTATCGAGACATCCGCCCTGCGAATGCGTATGGAAAAGCCATGAAAATGCGCGACCTTGAAACGAGAACCGGAGTGAACCGCGAAACCATCCGCGTGCTGTTTCGCGCCGGACTGCTGCCGGACCCCCACCGCCCTGCGCGCAATGTCGCCGATTACGGAGAGGAGCACGTCCGGGCGATTCTCGCGGTGCGCAAGCTCCAACAGGATTCGCGCATGACCCTGCCGCAGATCAAGGCGGCGCTTAGCGGGCAGAACGGCGCCACGCAGATCGGCGCCCATGCGCTCGGCCACCTGGAGGAACTGGTGTCGGGCAGGGTCGGCGTGCGCAAGGGCTACCTTGCGCTGGCCTCGCTTTCGCAACAGCACCCGACCGCACTCGTCGACGCA
Source organism: Novosphingobium sp. BL-52-GroH (assembly GCF_044813085.1). NCBI lineage: Bacteria > Pseudomonadati > Pseudomonadota > Alphaproteobacteria > Sphingomonadales > Sphingomonadaceae > Novosphingobium > Novosphingobium sp. BL-52-GroH. Next base: position 1,383,948 of record NZ_CP171149.1, read on the forward strand.
CAGGCGCTTGCCAGGCTGGGGGTCATCGAGCTGGCCGAAGGCGACGAGGGGCCGATGATAAGCATCACCGACGCCGAGTTGCTCAACATCTGGAGCCGCATGCGCAGCGTCGGCTTCGACGAGGCCCACGGTTTCCCGCCGGACATCCTCGATTACTACGTGAAGGCGTCGGAATATGTCGCCGCGAACGAGGCGAAGCTGTTTCTCGAACAAGTCGAAGGCCATATGGGCGAGGACGAGGCGGCGGCGATGCTGGAGGTCGCGCTGCCCTCGATGCTCGATTTCTTCGGCATCCTGCGGCAGAAGGCTTTCCTGCGCATGATCGGCGAGCGGACGCGCGACGGCGCCGGCATCAAGGTGAAGAAGCTGCCCCGCGCTCCCCGACGCAAGGGATGATCGGGGTGTGATCGTCTCGACAGAAAGATGGTTCGATCTGAAATGATCCCCCTTAGCGGCGGGCCAGACGTTCGGTGATCCACTGCTGCGTCAGGGTTTCCTCCATCTCGTCCGGTTCGGCCCAGAAACGGCGGATCGAGAAGCCGGAGATCATCGCCGCTGCCGAGCGCACCGCGACTTGCGCTTCGTCCTCGCGCCATCCAGCCGCGACGAGGCGGTCCTGCCAGGCTGCGTAGACCGGTGTGCGAAGGCCGCTGACACAGCCGCGCAGGACCGGGTAGAATTCCGCATCCTTCGCAGCCTCCATGGTCATGCCGATCGCCACCCAGAAGCGGTCGCTGAAGAAGAACCCGTGCAAGTCGTCGAGCAGCGCGTGCAGCACAGCTTCAGGCGAGGCGTCGGCCGCGAGGTCGCCGGCGCCGCTGTCCCGTTCGGCAAGGGCCAGCGCCTGTTCGACTGCGGCAAGGACCAGCGCGTTCTTGTCCGGGAAATGGTGCATCAACGCGCCTTGCGACACGCCTGCCGCCTGCGCCACGTTGCGCATGCGCAGGGCATTGAAGCCCCCTTGCGCGATCGTCTCGTAAGCGGCGGCGGCCAGCCGCGCGCGCATGGCTTCGCTACGCTCGGCCTGGGTGCGGCGAGGCTGCCTTTCGCGGGTTTGGGCAGGTCCGGGCAATCGCGTGTCCTCCTCAGGTGGCCAGGATATCGCGATAGGTGTCGCGGATCACCTTCTTGTCGATCTTGCCCGTAGCCGTCAGTGGCACGTTTGCGAAGATCACGCGGTCGGGCATCCACCATTTCGCCACCCGCGCCGCCAGATGGTCGAGCACTTGCGCTTCGGTTGGGCAGGCGTCCTCGTGCGCTTCGATCAGGAGGATCGGGCGTTCCTCCCACTTGGGATGCGGCACGCCCGCGACGGCGGCCACCTTCACGCCCGGACAGCCCGCTGCCGCGTTTTCGAGGTCGATGGAACTGATCCATTCACCACCGGACTTGATGACGTCCTTGTTTCGGTCGGTGATGCGCATGAAGCCGAAGCGGTCGATCGTGGCGATATCGCCGGTATCGAACCAGCCGTCCGCATCGCAGGCGCTGACATCGCTGCGGAAGTAGCGCTCGATCACCCATGGCCCGCGTACCATCAGCGCGCCGGAGGCCTGGCCGTCGTGGGGGAGGGGGGCGCCTTGCCCGTCGACGATCTCGATCTCGATCCCGAACAGCATGCGGCCCTGCCGGGTCCAGATCCGTTCGCGCGCGTCCTCCTCATCCAATTCGGCCAGCGCCGGGGTTGGCGCGGAGACGACGCCGAGCGGGCTGGTCTCGGTCATGCCCCACATCTGCCTGACCGACACGCCATGCCGGTCGAACGCGACCGCCATGTCGCGCGGCACTGCCGATCCGGCGATGAACACGCGGTCGAGCGTGCCGGTATCGCCGCCGGTGCGGCCAAGGTGGTCGAGGTACATCGTCCAGATCGTCGGCACACCGCCCGAGAAAGTGACGCCTTCCCCCCGGATCAACTCGTCGAGCGATGCGCCATCCATCCGGTCGGCAGGAAGCACGAACTTGACGCCGTTGATCGCTCCGGCGAACGGCAGGCCCCATGCCGTCGCGTGGTAGAGCGACTGGCAAGGCATGACGACGTCGAACGCGGAAAATCCCATGGCGCCCCACAGTCCCCCCGCCAGTGCATGCAGCACTACCGATCGGTGCGAGTAGAGCACGCCCTTGGGGTCGCCCATGGTGCCAGAGGTGTAGCACAGGAACGCGGCAGCGTTCTCGTCGAACTGCGGCCAGTCCAGCTTGTCCGTGTACGGGGCAAGAAGGTCTTCGTAGCATTCGATCCCCTCGCAGGGCCGGTCGGACAGCACCACCATCCGTTCGACATGCTCGAGCCGGTCGCGAATCCGAGCGACGACCGGCGCCATGTTGCGATCGAGGAGCAGCACGCGGCTGCCCGCGTGGTTGATCGTGTAGATCAGGTGCTCGTCGGGCAGGCGCGGGTTGGCGGTGTGGAGTACGGCGCCCATGCCGGGGACCGCGAAGAACAGCTCGAAGTGCCGGTGGGTGTTCCATGCGAGCGAGGTCACCCGGTCTCCCGCGGCGACGCCGATGGCCGCCAGCATCCCTGCCGCCTGCGCCACCCGGCCAAGGCAAGCCGCATAGTCGTAGCGCCAGACCGGCTCGTCCACGTTGCGCGAAACGATCTCGCGCGTCGCGTGGGCGCCGGCGGCGAAGCGCAATATGTCGACGATGGCGAGCGGACGCGCCTGCATCGAGCCGGGTATGGTCATCGTGGACCTTTCAGGAAGGGTGTCACCAGGGCCACGAAGCGCTCGCGCTTCTCGATCTGGGTCCAGTGGCCGCACCGGCCGAACAGGTGCAGTTCGCTGTTCGGGATGAGCTGGTGGAACCTTTCGGAGACGGCGTGCGGTACGATCAGGTCCTCGCGCCCGTGGACGATCAGGACTTCGTGCTCCAGCGCGGCAAGCGCGCCCTCGTCGGTGGCAAGGGCCTCAAGCCAGCGCTGGCGCGGTTCGGGAAACAGGCTGGAGAATGCTTCCTGCGCGCCGGGGCGGACGCTGGCGTCGTAACGCGAGCGCACGATCTCGTCCTTCACCAGCGCGGGATCGAAGGCGAACGTTGTCATCAGGTCGCGCATCGCCTCGACCGAAGGCTCGTAGCCCCAGACCTTGCGGAGCCCGTCGGTCATTTCGAAGCGCACGCCGGCTGCGCCCATCAGCACCATGCGATCGACCCGCTCGGGGTGGCGCGTGGCAAGTGCGAGCGTCAGCGCGCCGCCGTAGCTGTTGCCGATGAAATGGGCCCGCTCGATCCCCAGTACGTCCATGAAGCCGGTGAGGTGGGCGATCCAGCGATCCATGTCGAACCCGGCGATGTCGGTGGGGAAGTCGGTATAGCCGAAGCCCAGCGTATCGGGTGCATAGCAGCGGAAATGCTGTGCAAGATCGGGGATCACCCCGCGCCAGTTGGCATAGGCTGTGACGCCTGGCCCCGACCCGTGGATGAGGATCAGGGGGGTGCCTTGGCCCGCGACGATATAGTTGGTGCCGATGCCGCCGACGTCGACGCGTTCGCCGATCTCGGGGTTGCTCAAGGTTGCGGAATCCGTGCTCACGATCGTTCTCCCAGGAAGGCCTATAGCATGGTGGTGCCGCCGTTGACGCTGATGACCTGCCCGGTCACGAACGCGGCGGCGGGGCTGGCAAGGTGCGCGACCATCGATGCGACTTCCTCGACGGTGCCGGGGCGGCCCATCGGGATGACCTCGACGACCCTGCGGATGAGATCGGGGTTCACCGCCGCGATCTCGTCGTACTGCTCGGTGCGCACGGCGCAGGGAGCGACGGTGTTGACGGTGATGCCATCGCCCGCAAATTCGCGGGCGAGCCCGGTGGTCAGGCCGTGAACGCCGCCTTTTGCTGCATTGTATGCTGCATGGTCGACAAGGCCGTTGCGCACCGAATCCGCGCCGATGTTGACGATCCGCCCATACCCTGCCCGCTTCATGTGCGGCAGGGCCAGCCAGCACATCCACAGGGCCGACCACAAGTTGCGGTCTACCGTCTCGCGCAGGGTTTCCGGGGTGTGGTCGAGGAACGGCGCGATGATACCGCCGCCTGCGTTGTTCACCAGCACGTCGATCCGGCCGAACCGTTCCAGCGCCGTATCGACGAGACTGCGCGCGACCGCCTCCAGCGCCAGATTTCCGCCGTAACCGACGCCGCCAAGGTCCGTTGCAAGCGCCTCAGCGATCTCGTGCGAAAGATCGGCCACGACGAGCTGCGCGCCATCGGCCTGCAGCCGTTGCGCGATGGCCCGGCCGATTCCCCGCCCTGCGCCGGTGACGATGGCGACTTGCCCGGCCAGGGGGCGGTCACCCATGGCGGGCAAGCACCGGGCTGCCCTTGCCGAAGCGCGGATCGGGGCGACCGCCCCAGGTGTCCATGACTTCGGCCTTGTGCTCCAGTTCGCGGGGCCCGCGGGCGCCCTGCTCGTCGAACAGCTCCATGCCGAAGCTGAACTCCGCGCTGTTGCCGTCCGGGTCGAGGAAATAGAGGAACACGCTGGTCGAGGGCATGTGGCGGCCGGGACCGAACACGATGGGGACATTGGCGCCCTTCAGCCGGTTCATGGCCTGGCCAATGTCGTCGATGTCGGTGACCATGAAATTGACGTGGTGCAGCGTATTGGCGCCGGTCGGGCTTTGCAGCAGGGCGAGGCTGTGGTGCAGCGGATTTGGCCAGCAGCGCAGCCACTCGGCCATGCCCTCGACCCGGTCCGAGACGGCGAAGCCCAGCACTTCGACCCAGAATTTGTGCGCAGCATCGAGGTCGTGCACGTTGATGACTACGTGCCCCATGCGCACGATCTTCGTGAGCTGAGAGGAGAGCGGTTCGTTCACCACCGCCTGCCCGGTGTAGAAGTCGACTTCCATGCCGGTGATCGGGTCGGTGAAGCGCAGCGAGCGGCGGACCTGCATCCGCTCGCAGGCGGCCTCGTCCGCCCAGTGCGGCGAAAGTCCGAGTTCGTCGACGAGGCCGTGGGCGCGGTCGAGATCGGCCTCGCCCTCCAACTCGAAGCCTACGGCGGCAAGGCCGGCCGGGCCTTCGCCCAGCACGATGTCGTAAGGCTTGTCGCCACAGCGCAGCCATGCCTCGGCATCGTCGCGCCGCGCCAGCGTGAGGCCGACGACGTCGCGGTAGAAGCCGATGCTGCGCTCCAGTTCGGGAGTGAGCAGGCGGCAGTAGCCCAGGCGGGCGAAGCGGAGGGGGTGGTCGTCCATGGCTGTCTCCCGCCGGTCAGAGGATGATACTGATGCGCGCGTGCGGACGCAGCGCTTCCATGTCGAGGACGCACTTCTTGCCTGCGATCAGCAGGGCGCCGTCGCGCTCGACGATCTCGTGGATGTAGTGGCCCACGAAGGCATCGCTGGTCACGTCCTTGCTGCGGTAGATGATGAACGAGGACCGTGCGCGGATCACCGCGCCTTCGCGGTGGACGCGCACGTTCGAGACGACGTGCCGCACCTTCGATCGCGGGTGCTCGGAATGCGCCCCGATCTTGGACAGGCGCGACACCCGCTCGCGCATGCGCACCGCATCGTCGATGATGTAGAACAGCGAGGTGTCGGGATCGGCGGTGTCGCCGTCCACGTCGCTGGGCGGCACATGATACCAGGCGTCCTCGGTGTAGAGCGCCAGCCATTCCTCCAGCCGCCAACGGTCGAGCAGGTCGGCTTCCTCGAAAAGCAGGTCTTCCACGCGCAGGCGCAGCATGAGGGTGTCGTCGATCATCTCAGGCATCGGCCATCACTTTCGCCGTCGTGACCCGGCGATCCCATTCGCGCCAGAAGCAGCGCATCTGCGCCTCGTCGTCGAACGAAGGCGCGTCGGCGCGGATCATGCCTTTTGAAATGTCGTTGTAGAGCGCGTCTCCGGCCGTGGCGTAGCCCTGCTGGCACTTCTCGATCGCCTCGACGTCATCGGGCGTGGCGAAGCCGCCGGGGCCGAGGAATTCGGTGAAGTTGTAGAGTCGGTACTTGCGCCGCCACTCGCTTTCCTCGCGCGGGGCGAGCGCCCAGGCGTTGATCTCCATGTAGTCCGGCGCGGTGGGGAAATAGGTGCGCACGGTGATCGCCATGATGTCGTTCACGACGAGGTTGGGGAAGATCACCATGTTGCGGTTCTTGTGCGCGATACGGTCGGCACGCGGTTCGCCCAGGCGGCCGACAAGCTCGGCATAGACCCCGTCGATCTCGGCCTTGCCTGCCTCGCCCCACAAGGGCACCCAACTGGCGATCGGGCGTCCCCAGGGCGCGGAATACTCGACCACCGCATGGCCGTTGCCGAGGTCGTAGGCCTCGCCAGCGAGCGGGGTGGCGGAGAGGGCGCCGTTGGCGCTCTTGAGATATTCCAGGTAGGTCGAGTGGTTGCAGGCGGCGTGGTAGCCATCGAAGCTGTTTTCCGAGAGCAGCTTCCAGTTACCCCGGATGGCGTATTCCTGCGTGCCACCAACGATCTGCATGCCGCTCGTCGAATGCTCTGAGATCAGTTTGAGGTAGTCTCCCGCGCCGGCAAGGTAGGTCGCCAGGTCCTCGCCGTCTCGGGCGAAGCTGATGAAGAAGAAGTCACCGAAGCGTTCCATGCGCGGCACGTGGACCATCTGCTTCTGAGGATCGGTCTTGAACCCCTCCGGGTAGCCCGAGGAGCCGGGCAGCGTCTTGAGGTGGCCGTCCGAGCCGAACGTCCAGCCGTGGTAGAGGCACATGAACGCGGGCGACCTGCCGCTGCGCTCGCGACACACGGTGGCGCCGCGATGAGGGCAGGCGTTGAACAGGGCGTGGAACTCGCCGTCGCGATCGCGGGTGAACAGGATCGGCCGGCGCGCGACCTTGCGTGTCACGAAGCTACCCGGCGCGGGCAGTTCGGAGGCGTGGCCCAGGTATAGCCAGCAGGTGTCGAAGATCGCGGCGTATTCCCGCTCGAACGTCGCCTGCTCGGTGAACACGCGGCGCGGCACGAGAAACCGGTTCGACGCCGGGTCGTCGATGATCCCGGAGGATGTCCTCTCCATGTCGATGTTGACTCCCTTATTGGCCCGGTTACAAAGCGAATCAAGAAACCGAGCACATGGTTTGTAAGAAGCGCAGGGCACGGGGTCAACTCCCCGGCGGCGTGGGAGAGGCGAATGGACCGGACAGCGCAGGAACATGTGGTGCGCGACGCGGCGCGGGCGCTCGGGCGCAGCGGCCTGGCGCACGCCTATGGGCACTGTTCGGCGCGGCTCGATGCCGAGAGCTTCCTGGTCTGCGCGGCCATGCCGATGGGGCTGGTGACGACCGAGCCGGGCGTCGTGGTGCCGGTATCGGGCCCGCTTCCGGAAGGCGTGCTCGGCGAGGTGCGCGTTCACCAGGCGATCTATGCCAGGCGCGCCGACGTGGGCGGCATCTGCCGCACGATGCCGCCCACGCTCATGGCGCTTTCGACGCAAGGGATCGTGCCGGTTCCCCGCCACGGTATCGGCGCCTATTTCGCACCGCGGCCCGCGTTTTGGGACGATCCGCGCCTGCTGCGCGACGATGCGTCCGCTGTCCGCGTCGCCGATGCGTTGGGAGCGGGGAACGCCATCGTCCTGCGTGGCAACGGCGTCGTCGTGGCCGGAGATACGCTCAAGCAGGCGGTCACGCTGAACTGGTTTCTCGAAGACGCAGCACGGATCGAACGCGACGTGCGGATGATGGGGTTCGCGCCGGAAGGCGGGTGCCTGACCGAGAGCGAAGTCGCCGCCCGTCAGGTGTGGTCGGGAGGCGTCGTGGAAAGAATGTGGAACTGGATAAATTCATTATAGCCATGCAACTCACCATAAATGTCCGGAAAACAGCCATTTTTCACGCGCTGGCGTAACGGCTGTGGTTATAAAAGATAAACAGCTTGACGATTTAAAATCGAGGTTGGTAAATGGTCCAACCAAATCCGGGATGCCGCGACAGACGGTGGCCGGGAGGGCCTCAACAGAGGGAGGAAGAGGATGAACTGCAAGTACCGTACGATTCTGCTTGCCGCATGCGCCATGCCGCAGGTTGCGCTTGCGCAGGAACAGGCGCCGCAGGATACGGGAGCCGACGCTACCCGCGAAATCGTCGTTACCGCACAGCGCCGCTCGGAACGTCTTCAGGACGTTCCCGCCACGATCTCGGCGCTCGACAGCAAGGCGCTGGTCGCGGCCGGCGTCAACGACATCAGCAACATCGCACCGCGCGTGCCGGGCTTCTACGCCGGCGGTTTCGGTTCTGCCCGCCCGCAACTCTACATCCGCGGCATCGGTACGCGTCAGTTCGATCCAGGATCTGAATCCTCGGTCGGCGTGTTCGTCGACGAAAGCTATCTCGGTCGCACCGGCGGCGTGCTCGGCGCGCTCAAGGACATCGAGCGGGTGGAAGTGCTCAAGGGGCCGCAGGGCACGCTCTACGGCCGCAACACCATCGCCGGCGCCATCAACGTCATCACCAAGGGCCCGACCGACGACTTCCAGGCAGAAGCGGAAGCGGGCGTCGGCAACTACGACACCTACAACGTGTTCGGCGCCGTCTCCGGGCCGATCGCGGGCGATGTGGTGAAGGGCCGCCTCGCTGCCTGGCGCACCAAGCAGCAGGGCTACGTCACCAACCTCACCACTGGCAACCACCCGCAGGGCGTCAACAACTGGGGCGGACGCCTGCGCCTGGCGATCGAACCTTCGTCGAACCTCAAGATCGACCTGATTGGCGAAATCGCGCGCGACACCGGCCGTTCGTTCCAGGGCGAAAGCATCGGCAGCACCACCAACCCCTACGGCATCCTGCTGGGCCGGGCGGGCCTGGTCCCGCAGCTTTCGGATGATCCGTACAAGCAGTACTACACGACCGACCCGGTCTACGATCGCAAGATCGATGCCTTCACCGGCAAGGTGGACCTTGCTACCGATCTCGGCGATTTCGTTTCGGTCACGTCGTACCGCAAGATGAAGTATACCGACGACCGCGACTTCGACAACACCAGCCTCGACGTCATCCGCCAGATCAGCAACGAGGATTCCGAGCAGTTCTCACAGGAATTGCGCTTCGTCTCCGCCAATGACGGCGCCCTGTCTCTGGGCGGTTTCGTCGACTGGATCGTTGGCGTCTATTTCTACAAGGACAAGAGCTACCACGAGGACTTCTTCGACTACGGCGCGGACAGCATTGCCGGCGAGGGCGCCGTCGACCAGACCTTCGGCCACTACGACACCAAGAGCATCGCCGGGTTCGGGCAGGCTACCTTCAACCTTACCGACGAGCTGAAGTTTACCGCGGGTGCGCGCTATACCGAGGATCGCAAGAAGGCGGCGCTGGGCGGCCGGACCAACGATGCCTTCCCGCTGGTGCGCGCGAACTTCGACCAGGTGAACCCGACCAAGAAGTTCACCTCGTTCGACCCCAAGTTCGTGCTGGCCTATCAGCCGACGCGGGACCTCAACCTCTACGCCAGCTTCAGCAAGGGCTTCAAGTCGGGCGGCTACCAGTACACTCCGCTGACCGCGGTACAGGCGGCGGAAGTCTTCGATCCGGAGAAGATCACGGCCTACGAGATCGGCGTGAAGAGCACTTGGCTGGACGGCGCGTTGCAGGCGAACGCGGCGGTATTCCGCTACGACTACTCGAACCTGCAGGTATCGCGCGTGGTGCAGTTGCCCGACGGATCGACGCCCTCGCTGATTACCAATGCGGGCAAGAGCCGGATCAAGGGCGCCGAACTCGACGTCACCATGGAGCCCATACGCGACGTCAAGGTTGCGGTGGCCTATGCCTATACGGACGCCAAGTACCTCGACTATTCTACCGGTACGCTCGACTTCTCGGGTACGCGGATGGTTCGTGCGCCCAAGCATTCGGTCAATGTAAGCTCGGATTACACGATCCACACCGGTGGCGACAGCGCACTGACCCTGCATGGCGACGTCGCGATGCTTAGCGACTTCTTCCACGAGCCGGGCCAGGGCGAACTTGCCTATGGCACGACGATCCCGTTCACGGCCGAGGACGGCTACGTCCTCAGCAATGCGCGGATCACGTTCCGCACCGGCGACTGGCGCATCAGTGCCTGGGTGCAGAACGCCTTCGACGTGACCTATCGCCGCACGGTCCTGGCGCTGCCGGGGCAGGTCATCAGCATCTATGGCCAGCCGCGGACGTATGGTCTGACGCTGGGCTGGTCGATGTAGCATGGCGGTGATCCGGCAGGAGCAGGGTGGTGATGGAGGGGCGCAGACTTGCGCTGGCCCTCAGCTTCCGACCTGCCGGACTGCCCTCGGGCGCAAGGGAAGCGCGCGGGGCGTTGCACGCCGCGCGCGCTTCTGCGATTCGGGCGCAAATCCGGAAAAGGCGGGCGCTCAGATGACGGCACAGGCTCAGGGCAGCGTACGCGCAGGACGCCGGGTATTCGAGAGGGTCCGCGACGCGATCCTCGACGAGATCGGCGCGCAGCGGCTCAATCCCGGCGACCGGCTTCCCAGTGAGCGCGCGCTGGCCGAGGCATTCCACGTCGGCCGCCACGCCGTGCGCGAGGCGCTGCGCACGCTGGAGATGTCCGGCGTGCTGCGCTTTGCCAAAGGCGCCAATGGCGGCGCGTTCGTACGCGAGAAAAGCGGCGAAGGGGTGGGCCAGTCGATCCGCGACATGATCGTGCTGGGCCGGATGCCGCTGGAAGACCTTATGGCGGTGCGTGTCAATCTTCTGGTGCAGGCCGCCGAACTTGCCGCGCAGCGCGCCGATGCGGATGATTTCGCCGCCTTCGACGCCAATATCGCCGAGACCGTGCGCTGCCTCGAGAGCGGTGATCCGCTGGCCACGATCGAGCCGTTGGTCGAATTCAACCGGGTGCTCGGGCGTGCCTCGCACAACCTCGTGCTGTCGATGCTGATCGATTCGGTGGCGCAGATCGTCGCCGATGTCCTGCGCGTCTATCGGCTGAGCAGCAAGATCGAACTGGTCGCCCCGCGCCGTGCCTTGGTCGAGGCGCTGCGATCGCGTGATGCTGTCGAGGCCGCGCGGATTCTCACGGCGCATTATGCGCAAACCACCCGCTACGTCCTGTCCCGCGTGAACGGCGCCGGACCGCAGGACGCCCGGGCAGATTCATGAAGGAGATCCCATGTCGCGCTTTTCCCCCGGCGACCATCTGCGCCATCCCGCCGACGCGAGCGGGCGCATGCGCGATTCGCTGTTCTGGCAGACGATCCTGCCGGACCGGAAGCTGGGCTTCCAAGCCTACCTCTACCTGACGAGCGCGGGCAAGGCGGGTTTCAACCTGGTGCTCTGGGGCGAGGAGAAGCGCCCGCTGGTCCTCGAACTGGTCAACGACGAAATCCCCGCCGAGATGGACCTCGATGCCCTTTCGTTCGGCGGCCTCGAGCTGCGCAAGACCGGGTTCGGCGAACCGGCGCAGGTCAGTTATCGCAGCGAGCGGGTGGAGCTGGATTTCACCTTCACCGGCAGCCATCCGCCCTTCAGCTACCACGACAACCCCGACGGCCTGCCGCGCTGGTTCGCCCTCAACCGTTACGAACAGACCGGCAGGATCGAAGGCAGCATCCGCTTCGACGGGAGGACGGTCGACCTGTCCGGCATGGGGCACCGGGACCATAGCTGGGGCAACCGCAACTGGGGTGTGCCGCAGCATTGGAAGTGGTTCTGTGCCTACAGTCCGGACGGCAGCCGTATGATAAACGGGTGGATCTGGATCGCACGGGGCGAATGGGGCTGTGCGGGCTACGTGGTCCGGGATGGCGCGCTGACCCCGATCGCCACGATCCGCCAGCACGGCACCTATCGCGACGACATGAGCCAGGACACCTTGCGCGCCGAGATCGTCGATACCGCGGGAGACACCTGCGTGCTGGAACTCCAGCGTTTCGGCCTCGTCAAGCTGCCGACCAAGGACAAGTTCGGAACGCTGATCCAGGAAGCGGCCTGCACCGGAACGATAGACGGCATCACCGCGGCCGGCCAGTACGAAACCCACTGGCAACAGGCCTATCTCGATCACCTGGTGGAAAGCGGAGCGACCCGTTGAGCTGGAGTTTCGATGAGCCCACGCGCGAACGCCTGCTTGAATTTCTGCGCGATCATGGCTTGGCCGACGAGGCGCCGAAAATCGCACCGATCGGCGACGGGCACAGCAACCTGACGTTCCTGCTCGAAACCGGCGGGCGCCGGATGGTGCTTCGCCGTCCTCCTCCCCCGCCGTTGCCACCGGGCAGCAACGACGTCCTGCGCGAGGCCGGGTTCCTACGCATCGTCGGCCCGGCGGGCGTTCCCGTCCCCGCGGTGCTGGCGACGGGCGACGTGGGAACGGTCTTCGACGTGCCGTTCTACATCATGGACATGGTGGACGGCATCGTCGTCACCGAAACCTTGCCCGCCACGCTGGAAGGCCGCGGCGGCGTCGGAGAGTCCATCGCCGCCCAGTTGGTCGATGCCATGGGGCACCTCCATCGCATAGACTGGGCGGAGACGCCGCTGGCGCTCAAGGCCAGGCCCGACGGCTTCAACGCGCGTCACTTCCGGATATTCGCCAGGATGATCGACGACGGACGCGACGAGCCGGCCCGAGCCTTCCGCGAAGTCGCGACCTGGCTGGAAGCGCGCACGCCCGAACCTTCGGGCGCGGCGATCATCCACAACGACATGCGCCTCGGCAACGTCATGTGGAGTGCAACCGGACAGCCTCGCCTTGCCGCGATCCTCGACTGGGAACTGGCGACGGTGGGCGACCCGCTGCTCGACCTCGCCTACCTCGCCTCGTCGTTGCCGCGCGAAGGGGCGTGCCATACGCCGGTACAGGACCTTGCGGCCGCGCTGCTGGCGGCGTCGTGCCCCGAGCCGGAGGCGCTGGTCGCGCGCTATTTCGAGCAGGCGGGCGGCGGGGAGGTCGAGATCGGCTGGTATCAGGCGATGGTCAATTTCAAGCTCGCGGCGCTCTACCGCTATTCCCGGCTGGCAGGGCACGATCCGTACTTTGCGGACGCGACGCACGAAGCGCGTTTCCTTGCCGAAGCGAAGCATTACTGCCGGGGCTGAGGAGGGTAGCGTATTGGTCGGATCGCGCCGCCTGGTCACCTGACGCTATCCCTCGTCATTGCTTCGCTGGACTCGCAATGACGAGGGTGGAACGGTCGGAGCGCCGTGGGCCTTGCGCCTTGCGCCTTGCGCAGACCTACAGCGAGCGCCCGACCAGTTCTCGCATGATCTCGCTCGACCCGCCGTAGATGCGGCGCACGCGGGCATCGCGCCAGATGCGGGCGATGGGGTATTCGTTCATGTATCCCGAACCGCCATGAAGCTGCAGCGCCGCATCGCAGGCCAGCCACTGCATTTCTGTGTGCCAGTATTTCGAGGCAGCCGCTTCCTCGGCGGTGAGTTCACCCCGCACATGGCGTTCGATCGCCCAGTCGAGGTGGGCCCAGCCGACCTGCAACTTGGCCTTGATGTCGGCCAGGGTGAAGCGGGTGTTCTGGAAGTCGATGATCGCCTTGCCGAACGCCTTGCGCTCGCGGGTGAAGGCAACGGCTTCGTCATAGGCGCGCTGCGCGGCACTCTGCGCGGTGATCGAGATCGACAGCCGCTCCTGCGCCAGTTCGCTGACGAGGTAGATGAAGCCCCGGTTCTCCTGCCCGATCAGGTTGCCGGCGGGCACGCGCACGTCGTTGAAGAAAAGCTCGGAGGTATCGGCCATCCATTGTCCGACCTTGTCGAGGTTGCGGCCCCGCTCGAAACCGGCCCGGTCGGCCTCGACGAGGATCAGCGAGGTGCCCTTGGCCCCCAGTTCGGGCTCGGTCTTGCAGACCGTCAGGATGATGTCGGCGTTCTGGCCATTGGTGATGAAGGTTTTCGAACCGTTGATGACATATTCGTCCCCCTCGCGGCGGGCAGTCGTGCGCACGCCCTGCAGGTCCGATCCCGCTCCCGGCTCGGTCATGGCGATGGCGGAGATCGTCTCGCCGCTGAGCATGCCGGGAAGCCAGCGCTGGTTGATCTCGTCGGACGCGTAGTGCAGCAGGTACGGCATCGTGATATCCGACTGCAGCGTCACGCTGTCGGACATCATCGCGTAAGTCAGTTCCTCGTTCAGGATGGCATTGAAGCGGAAATCGAGATCGAGACCGCCGAACTGCTCCGAAACGCCCGGGCACAGGAAGCCCGCATCGCCCATCTTGCGCCAGAAATCGCGCGCGACCTTCCCCGCTTCCTCGAACTCCTCGACCCGCGGTGAAAATTCGCGCTCCACGAACCGGCGGACGGTCTCACGGAAGAGGCGGTGGTCGTCATCGAACAGTCGGCTGCCTTCGCGGTCCAACATGGGCTTCATCTCCATAACGGCGGTCGATTGCCGCTCTATCGGCGAATTCCTAGCCCAATCCATTACATATTGTAAACCTGTGAACGTTATGAGATGATGCATTGGCCGGACAGGGTCTCCGCTGGGCATAGGCATGAGCCGCCTTGCTGACCCGGGTCCGACCAGCCTGCTTTAGAGCAGTCTCTCCACCCTCCTCGAAGACCTGGTTCGCAAACCGGGCCAGGTCTTCTTTTTCAGCGCCGGGCTCCGTCACGGGCGAGGTCGAGAGCGATGTCGACGATCATGTCTTCCTGGCCGCCGACCATCTTGCGGCGGCCGGCTTCGACGAGAATCGCCCGGGTATCTACCCCGTGGTCCGCGCTCGCCTTTTCGGCGTGTCGCAGGAAGCTGGAATAGACCCCGGCATAGCCCAGCGTCAGCGTCTCGCGGTCCACGCGCACGGGGCGGTCCTGCAGGGGGCGGACCAGATCCTCGGCCGCGTCCATCAACGCGTAGAGGTCGCAGCCGTGGTTCCATCCGTAGCGATCCGCAGCAGCGACGAAGACCTCTAGCGGGGCATTGCCGGCCCCGGCGCCCATCCCGGCGAGGGAAGCATCCACGCGCAGCGCACCATTCTGGACCGCGACGATGGAATTGGCGACGCCCAACGAAAGGTTGTGGTGGGCATGGACACCGCGCTGGGTTTCCGGTTTCAGGACGCGGTCGTAGGCCTGGAGCCGGGCAGCGTATTCCTCCATGTTCATCGCTCCGCCGCTGTCGGTGACGTAGACGCAATGCGCGCCGTAGCTTTCCATCAGCCGTGCCTGCTCGGCCAGCGAGGCGGGATCGGCCATGTGGCTCATCATCAGGAAGCCGGACACGTCCATGCCCAGGCTGCGGGCGGCCTCGATGTGCTGGCGCGACACGTCGGCCTCGGTGCAATGCGTCGCGATCCGAACCGAGCGGACGCCGAGTTGGTATGCCAGTTTAAGATCGTGGAGAGTGCCGATACCGGGCAGCAGCAAGGTGGTCAGCACGGCATGGTCGAGGACCTCGGCCACGGCCTCGATCCATTCCCAGTCGGTATGCGCCCCGAAGCCGTAGTTGAACGAGGACCCGCTGAGACCGTCGCCATGCGCCACTTCGATCGCATCGACGCGGGCGCGGTCGAGTGCGCCGGCGATCGCCTGCACCTCGGCGATGCCGTACCGGTGACGGATCGCATGCATGCCGTCGCGCAGGGTAACGTCCTGGATGTAGAGCTTGTCGATGGCGGGATCGATGTTCATGCCGGCTCTCCCTGGGCAAGTCCGGTGGCGATCTTCTCCGCCACGCGCAGGGCGGACGAGGTCATGATGTCGAGATTGCCGGCATAGGCGGGCAGGTAGTGCGCGGCGCCCTCCACCTCGAGGAAGACCGAAACCTTGAGGCCGGTGAAGTCCGTCCTGCCGGTTGGCGCCATTTCGGGTATGTGCAGGGGCCGGTTGGAACCGATGCTTTCGAACTGCACGGCCTGCTTGAGACGATATCCGGGCACGTAGTCCTGCACTTGCGCCACCATGTCCTCGATACTGGAGGCGATGGCCGCGCGATCCGCGTCCTCGCACAGGCAGTAGACGGTATCGCGCATGATGAGCGGTGGTTCGGCCGGGTTCAGCACGATGATCGCCTTGCCCCGCGTGGCACCGCCGATCTCGACGATGGCCCGGCTGGTCGTCTCGGTGAACTCGTCGATGTTCGCCCGGGTTCCGGGGCCCGCGCTGCGCGAGGCGATCGAGGCTACGATCTCGGCATAGTGTACCGGAGCGACGCGATGGACGGCATGGACGATCGGGATCGTCGCCTGGCCGCCGCAGGTGACCATGTTGACGTTGCTCGCGCCCAGGTGTTCCGATCCGTTCACTGGAGGCACGACGAAAGGGCCGATGGCCGCCGGCGTCAGGTCGACAACCCGCTTGCCGTGTGCCTTCAGCACCTGATCGTGACGGGCATGGGCGGACGCGGACGTGGCATCGAAGACGATCCGCACCTCGTCGAAGCAAGGTAGGGCGACAAGACCGTGGATGCCTTCGGCGCTCGTGACGATGCCCATCCTCTCGGCCCGGGCCAGGCCGTCGGAGGCGGGATCGACACCGATCATCGCCGCCATCTCGAGCCGGTCGGAAAGGCGCACGATCTTCATCATCAGGTCGGTGCCGATATTGCCCGAGCCGATGATGGCGACTTTGGTCCTGGTCATCGTGCCATGTCCCTCGCGAACGTGAAGCCGCACTCGCCTATGCCGCCGACGATCGCGCGCACGCGGTCTCCCGGCGCGAGCGCGACCATCGGGCCCAGCGCGCCGGTGAGCAGGACATCGCCGGCACGCAAGGGGTCGCCCCGTTCGGCCAGGGTGCGGGCCAGCCAGGCGGCCGCCTCGAGCGGGTGGCCCAGCGCCGCCGCACCGGCGCCCAGCGAGACGGTTTCGCCGTTGATCGTCATCACCATGCCGCAGGTCCAAAGGTCCAGCCCGGCGAGCGGAAGGCCCGCTTCGGCCAGCACGAAGAAGGCCGAGGAACCGTTGTCCGCAACCGTGTCCGCGAACGTGATCTTCCAGTCGGCGATGCGCGAATCGACGATCTCGATCGCGGCGTGGACCGAAGATACCGCATCGGCGACTTCATCGCGCGTCGTCGCGATATCCGGAAGATCTCGCGAGAGGACCAGCGCGATCTCGGCCTCGGCCTTGGGCTGCAGGGTCATGGCTGGGTCGAGCCTGCCCTGGTCCGCTATCCGCATGTCCGCGAACAAGGTGCCGAAATCGGGCTGGTCGACGCCCAGTTGCTTCTGCACCGCCTTGGCGGTGAGGCCGGCCTTGCGGCCGACGATGCGACGTCCCTCGGCCTGCCAGTGGCGGGTGTTGATCTCCTGGACCGCGTAGGCCCCGGCCGCGTCGGTCGGCTCCAGGCCATCGCGCAGCGGCGCCACGGCGCCTTCGTGGTAGGCTGCGCGCAGGCGCCGTGCCAGGTCGTCGTGCATGTTGGAAACCATCGTCGGCCTCTCCTCTCGTCCCGAAGATCGGATAGCCGCCCGGCGCCACTTGCACCAGTTGGTCACTCGGTTTACCTCTCACATCGTGAGAAATGGAACGCCACACCTCTCCTCGCTCGGCCGGGCGCTGGACATGCTCGACGCGGTGCTCGCCGATGGCGGGCGCAGGGGCGTTTCCGCACTTGCGCGGGAAACGAACGTTCCGCTTGCGACGGCGCATCGCCATGTCGCGAGTCTTGCGGGCAATGGTTTCCTGACGCCTCTGGGGGGTGGCCGCCATGTCGCCGGGCCGCGCCTGCTGGCGATCCATGCCGGGATGGACGTGCAGGCGGTACTGGCCGAAGTCTCCCGCCAATTCCTGGCCGACGCCGCCCGCCAGCTCGGCTGTGTCGTCCAGTTGGGCACGCTCGACGGCGACATGGTGACGTACCGCGTGAAGGAGGGGCGCGGGGCAGGGGCCCTGTTCACGCGCGTCGGAATGCAGTTGGAAGCGTATTGTTCGGCGATCGGCAAAGTGCTCCTGGCGCACCTTCCGGACGGCGAACTGGCGCGGTATCTCGATGGCGGCCCTTTCGTTCCGCTCACCGCGAACACGATCACCCGGCCCGATGACCTGGTCCGCGAACTGGAATGCGTCCGCCGCGAAGGCCGCGCCTTCGATCGCGAGGAAATCGCCGAGCGGCTTGCCTGCATCGCGCTCCCGCTCCGAAACGGCCGGGGCGTGGTGGTGGCTGCGATTTCCGCATCGCTGTCGGTAGTGCCGGGTGAACTGGACGCGCTGGTGCAGGTGCTGCCGATCCTGTCGGCGGTACGCGACCGGATCGAGACGGCGGTTTTCGGCGCCGCCCCCTCTCATCCTGACCACAATGGAGACCATGATTGACCAGTCACGAAGACATCGAAGTCGGCACGGTCCGGCGTTTTGGCAGCCATGTGGTCGGACGCGAGGAGGTCGTGGCTTTCGCGAGGCTCTACGACCCGCAGCCCTTCCACCTCAGCGAGGAAGCGGCAGCGTCGTCTCCCTTCGGGCGTCTGGTGGCGAGCGGGTGGCATACCTGCGCGATGATGATGGGAATGCTCGTGCGGGAAGGACCCAGCGTCGTCGATGTCGAGCGCGGTGGGATCGGGCTGGGCGCGCAGGACCTGAAATGGCTGCAACCGGTCCATCCCGGGGATACCCTCTCGTGCGAGACGCGCATCCTGAGCAAATCGCGCTCGGGCAAGCGTCCGGAAATGGACAAGGTGTCGCTGCAGGTCACCGTCCTCAACCAGAATGGCGCGGCAGTCATGGTCTGCACCATGAATGGCCTGACGCCGCGGTAAAGCGCAGCATGGGCCTCGGCACGCCGAGAGGTGCACGGCCGTTCGTAGCGCTCCTGCAGGTTCCCTGCATCCTCGACATCGACCGCGGCCAGGCATCCGTCTTCGCGACCTGGATCGAGGGCCTGGCGACCATCAGCGCCGCTGCCGCCGCACCGGGCAAGATCACCTGGAAGGACCTCGGGGCCGGTGCTGCCGCGATGCTGGATGCCGAGTAAGAATTTGATTTTATTAAATTATAATGCGTCGTCATTCCCGCGAGGGGGTGCAGTCGTACTTCCGATGCGTCAATGGGCATGTCTCGGCTGGCATCGATATGCCTTGGGCGTCTGGCCCGTAGCGACGCGAAAGGCCGCTGAAAAAGCCGAAGTGCTGGCAAATCCGCAACGCCAGCTGATTTCCTTGATCCGCACGTTTTCGCAGCGCAACAGGTCCTTGGCGAGGCCGATGCGGCTGCGGGCGACGAACTCGCCCAGACTGACGCCAGTCTCGTTCTTGAACACGCGGGCGACGTGTCGTAGGCTCATGTTGCAGTTCATTGCGATGTCGGCAATTCCCAGCGGCGCGGACAGGTTTTCCATCACGTAGTCGACTATCTGGCGAACCTGTCTGCTGTTGCGCCCCGTGGCGGTGTCGGCCTCGCCGATGCCGAGGTGTCGGTAGAGTTCCACTGCCAGGCCCATCAGCATGGATTGGATCAGGGTCGTGCTGGCGAACCCCGGCGATCGCAGTTCCGAGGCAAGGCCTTCGAACAGTCGCCGCATCGCGCCGTTCTGGATGTCTACGCAGGGATCGAGGCCAACCAGCGGATGTTCGGCTTCGAAGAATGCCTCGAGGAACCGGTCGCCCAGGGCGACGCAGACGAGGTGGCGTTCCTGCAGTGCGGGTTCGCCGATATACTGCCGGTGTGGGGGCATGTAGAGAATGTCACCCGTGGGGATGCGGTGGCCAGGCCTGCCCACACTTATCATGCTGCGGCGCGGGCGGCTGTCCAGCGAGTAATCGATATAATGCTTTTCCGGGCTGAAGGTGCCGCTGCACGGTAGAACCCAGTTGAAGTGTCTCAGGTCGACGCTGGCGTCCTGCACGGTCGCATTGGCTTCGATGTAGAAGCCGTTCATTCCGAACCTCTCCTGCCCGGTCCAATCGCCCTCCGGTGCAAACATTGCTTCTCCGCCTGTTCCGTTTTTATCGGCCGTCGATAGGGCGACCGGCCGCGCTGTGCTTCTATCTTCGGATAGGTGGCGCGCGCCGGGTTATCCACGCACGTTGGTCGTCCGACGGGATAGCGCACCGATGGCGGTCCTCGCCAGCGCGGTTTCGGCGCAATTCATGGATTATGGGAGAGGCGTGCCATGCTGACGCAACCGGACCTGCGACAACCGGCCAAATGAGTATGCAGCCGCAAGAGCCCGTCCGGGCCAGCCGCTATCCGTGGTACGTGCTGGGCATATTGACGCTGGCGCAGACCTGCCACGGGATCGACCGCGCCATCATTGGATTGGTCCTCGCTCCCATCGGCCGGGAATTCGCCCTGACCGACAGTCAGCTCGGCATCCTTGCCGGCTTTGCCTATGGCATCTTCTTCGCCCTGGCCGCCTTGCCCTTCGGGATCGCGGTCGATAATTTCAACCGGCGCAATTTGATGGTAGCGGCGCTGACCTTGTGGAGTGGCGCAACGGCACTGTGCGGGCTGGCAGCGGGTTTCTGGTCGTTGCTGCTCGGGCGCGCATTTGTCGGCGTCGCGGAAGCTGGCGGCTCACCCACGGGCATGTCGCTCCTGAGCGACTACTTCGGCGAGGACCGTCGCGCGACCGCGATCGGCATCTGGTATTTGAGTGCGGGGATCGGCCTGGCGGTCGCCTTTGTGGTTGGCGGGATGATCGTACAAGGCGCGGGATGGCGCTGGGCATTCGTCGCTGCGGGTATACCCGGGTTGCTGCTGGCACCCGTCCTGCTGCTGACTGTGCGGGAACCGAGGCGGGGCGCGCATGACTCGTCTGAAGCGACCGACGACGGCGAACGGTTGCGGCTGGGACGGCGCATCCGGTTGCTCGCCTCGCGGCCCGGACTGCTGCTGTGCATCTTCGCGATCGTGCTGATTGCAGCAGGGATCTACGGCATGAGCATCTGGCTCACCACGTTCCTGATCCGCGTCCACGGCATTCCGATCGCGCGGGCAGGCTTGTATATCGCGATCGCCTACGGTGGTCTCGGGTCCTTGGGAGGTTTCCTGGCGGGCTGGGTGATCGATCGCGTCAATCGGCGGCGCGGCGGATTTGCGCCGGCGCGCACGACGCTGTTCGGCGCGGTGATCCCCCTCCTGACGGCCATGACCGGCATCGGCACGGTCCTGGTGCAGGATACCGGCTCGATGCTGGTGCTGCTCATGGCATGCGGTTTTCTCAGCGCTTCCTACAATGGACCGATTTACGCGGTCATCGTGACCATTGCCGGGCCTCGGTTGCGCGGCCTTGCCGTCTCGCTGGTCCAACTGGGCGCCAATCTCATCGGCGTAGGAGCCGGCACTTATCTCATCGGCGCGGTCAGTGATTTCGTGGGTGGAGACGCGGGGGTGGCGTGGGGTATCGGCACGGCCATGATCTTCACGTTCGGCGGCGGTGTCCTGCTGCTGCTGGCCTCCCGCTCGATCCGCCGTGCACAAGGCAGCGAGGCCAAATGAAAAGCGCCCCGATCCGCAGGGACCGGGGCGCGTCGGGCTTGCATGCACCGCTCATTCTGCGACGGCGCTGCGCTCCTTGCGCCTTGCCTTGGCGGCCTCGATGCCCCTGAATACCGCGGTCGTGTTCCCCGCCCCGGCGTAGAACAGCACGAAAAGAGGAATGAAATCCAGTTCCTCATCGGTGAACTCGCCGTTGATGAGAGCGCCATTCATCTGGATTTCGACCAGATCGGGTCGTCCCAGCATGGCCGTAGCGCCAAGCACGAGCAGCCGCTTTTCCCGCATGGAAAGCACTTCGCTTCCCCACAGATTGGCGAACTGGTTGCCGACGATCTCCTGGTTGAACGACGAATCGCGGTAGGGGCGCGTCATTTCGGAGGAGCCAGGTCCGTACACCTGGTCGAAGACCTCCAGGCCCTTCTGCCACTGGGCTTCGTCGATGCTCATGCCTTTTCTCCCATAACGTCTGCCAGGCCGACCACCGCCTGGTCGGTCCGGCGGGTCAGCTCGACCAACGGCAAGCCGATGCCGAAGCTGCGAGCGAGGTTGATGGCGGCGTCGAGATCCTTGACCATCAATCCGCGGGTATATTCGCGGATGGCGGCCTCCTGGTCGCTGGACGAAGGGTCATCCCGCGTCGCGAGCATCAAGGGGCCACCGACGCTGTCCGAACTGGCCTCGATGACTTCGCTGAGCTGGCGGACGTCCACGCCGGCATTGCGGCACAAGACCGAGGCCTCGTAGCCTGCGCGCAGGCCGCCGAAGACGATCACGTTACGCGCGATCTTGGCCGCCATGCCTGCCCCGGGGCCGCCCATGTGCGCGACGAGCTTGGCAAAGCCGTCCAGGACGGGACGCACTTTCGCCACGGCCTCGTCGGATCCGCCGACCAGGCATACCAGGCCGTTTTCGCGGGACTTGGGCCCGCCCGTCACGCCGCAGTCGATCAGTTCCACGCCCTCCCGGTCGGTCAGTTCGCGGATCGCGTCGAGATCCTCGATCGAAACGGTCGCCACGAGCACGATGCTCATGCCGGGACGTGCCTGCGAGAGAACCCCATCGGGCCCGGACAGGACGTCCACGGTCTGCTTCGCGTTGACGACCGCGATGACTATGACGTCGGCCTGCCGCGCGAGTTCCGCGGGCGTGGCCACCACGGGCGGGACACCTTCGAGCATGTCCGAGGCATCCGGGCGGATGTCGTAGACCGCCGCCAACTGGCCCGTGCGGGCGAGACAGATCGCGACACCCGCGCCGATCTGTCCCAATCCGATAACTCCTGCGCTTCCCATGTCTGTGATCCTCTCCTTTATGGGGGTACGGTATTCCATCGTTGCGGGAACACGGTGGCATGGCGGCTTGCCGGGCGTCATCATGTTATCGGCCGTTGGCCGGGATTCGATACATTTCCCGAGTTTCGCGATACTTCTCCCGGTAGCGAGGCCCGCCGAAGAGGGGGGACGGTATCATGCCCGATGCGAGCCCAGAGCCGTCAGTTCCCGGTCGAGCAGATCGGCCACGTATTGCCGCAGCATGCCGTGATCCTGATGCGGATACATCTCCGATCGCGCCAACATCGCCCATGCCAGCGATATGATGAAATCCGCGATCGTGGCGCGCTGGCATTCCGAAGCCGCCGGTGCGAGCGAGCTTAGGGCCGAATCGAGGCTGGAGCGCAGGCGTGCATCTTCTTTGCGATTGATCGCGGCGATCGTGGGATTGCGGCCGGCTTCGGCCAGAAGCTCGGACATCAGGCGTCGGTCCTCGACGGCCAGCTCATCGGTGACAATCCGCTTGACCCAATTGCGAATTGCCGGTGCGTCTCCGTCATCGACCGCGGCCTGGAGCTTTTCCTCCTCAAGCCAGGCTATCAGATTCGCTTCACAGATGGCGGCAACGATTGCCTCCTTGTTCGCGAAATCGCGATAGATCTGGCCGATCGCAATCCCGGATGCTTTGGCGATTTGCGCCATGCCGGCCTGGTGAAACCCTTTCTCGACGAAGAGCCGGCGCGCGGTGTCCAGAAGGTGCTGGCGACGCTGCGCGGACCTTGCTGCACGAGGGCGGTCGGGGATGGTGAGTTCTGCCATTTTGGTCTGCGCGTGGATGCCCGATGGATTCACATGGGCTGGATCATGTCCGGGCCCGGCTTGCACCTGTCCGAATGCGGGTGACCGCGTAAGATCGCCGGCTCGTCCTTCGTCGACGGCATTTCGGATCGGAACGACCCCCGCACAAAATGTCTCGAATAGCCGATTGCTGTCGCGCCTTGCCGTTTCAGAGCGATGCCGCACCCGCCACAGCTTGCGCAGAATAACGAACAGCGAGAGATGGCGATGCGAATAGGCGATGACGTCGTTGCGGTGGTGACGGGAGGAGCTTCCGGTCTGGGCGAAGCAACCAGCCGGAGGCTTGCGGACGCGGGCGCGCGGGTGGCCGTTTTCGACATGAACGAGGACGCCGGTTCCGCGCTCGCCGAGGCGATCGGGGGCGTGTTCTGCAAGGTCGACGTGACTTCGGACGAGCAAGTGGAAGCGGCTTTCGCGAAGTCGCGTGCCGCGCTCGGGCAGGAGCGCATCCTGGTCAACTGCGCGGGCATCGCCAATGGCTTCAAGACGGCTTCGCGCAACAAGGCGGATGGAGCGACGACGCGTTTTCCGATGAAGGAATTCGAGCGTGCTGTGCAGATCAATCTTCTCGGCACGTTCCGGTGCATCGCCGTCGCTGCGCAAGGGATGCTCGACCTCGAGCCGCTCGATGACGGCGAACGGGGAGCGATCGTGTGCACCGCCAGCGTCGCGGCGCAGGATGGCCAGATCGGCCAAGCCGCCTATTCGGCTTCGAAGGCCGGCGTACTGGGCATGACGCTACCGATCGCGCGCGACCTGATGGGCGAGGGTATTCGCATCAACACGATCCTGCCCGGGCTGTTCATGACCCCGATGATGCGCGGGCTCCCCGAGAACGTGCAGGTGGCGCTCGGCGCCTCGGTGCCGTTCCCCAAGCGCCTCGGCGCGCCCGAGGAATACGCCGCGCTGGTGCTGCACATGATCGAAAACGCTTATCTCAACGGTGAGGCCGTGCGGCTCGACGGTGCCATCCGTCTCGCCCCGCGTTGAGGTGATCCCCATGACCGACGTCTACATCTTCGATGCCGTGCGCACGCCGCGCGGGAAGGGGCGGCCCGATGGCGCGCTCCACGAAATCACCGCCCTGTCGCTCGCGGCGCAAGTGCTGCAGGCCATCCGCGATCGCAATGACCTGGACACCTCCCTGGTGGACGACGTGATCCTCGGTTGCGTGATGCCGGTGGGTGAGCAGGGCAGCGACATCGCACGCATCGCCGCGCTCGTGGCTGGCTACGACCGGCAGGTTCCCGGCGTACAGATCAACCGCTTCTGCGCTTCGGGCCTGGAAGCGTGCAACATGGCAGCGGCGAAAGTGGCCTCGGGGGAGGCCCGCTTTGCGATTGCGGGCGGCGTCGAATCCATGTCGCGAGTGCCGCTCGGCGCGGACGGCGGAGCGATGATGGTCGACCCCACGTTTGCTTTCGACCACTACTATGCCCCGCAAGGTATCGGTGCGGACATGGTCGCGACGCTCTACGGCTTCGACCGTGGCGATGTCGATGCCTATGCCGTGCAGAGCCAGCAGCGCGCGGCAAGAGCCTGGGAGGAGCGCCGGTTCACAGGCTCGATCGTTCCGGTCAAGGATCAGGCGGGCGTGATCCTGCTAGACCGCGACGAACACATGCGTCCCCAGACCGATGTGCAGTCGCTCGGAATGTTGAAGCCGGCTTTCGCCAAGATGGGCGCGGCCGGGTTCGATGCCGCCGCCCGCGCACGGTATCCCGAGATGGGGGAAATTTCCCATGTCCATCACGGCGGCAATTCGTCCGGCATCGTCGACGGCGCCTCGGCGGTGCTGATCGGCAGCAAAGAGGCGGGCGAGGCCCTGGGTCTCAAGCCGAGGGCGCGGTTCCTGGGCGGGGCGTCGATCGGGTCGGAGCCCACCATCATGCTGACGGGACCGGAGTTCGTGACGCGCAAGCTGCTGGACCGGCTGGGGATGACCACGGCCGACATCGACCTGTTCGAACTGAACGAGGCCTTCGCGGCGGTGGTCCTGCGCTACATCCAGGCACTGCAAATCGATCCTGAAATCATCAACGTCAATGGCGGTGCGATCGCGATGGGCCATCCGCTTGGCGCCACGGGCGCGATGATCCTGGGCACCGTGCTCGACGAACTCGAACGGACGGACAGGGAAACGGCTCTGGTCAACTTGTGCGTGGGGGCCGGCATGGGCACCGCGACAGTCATCGCGCGCGTCTGAAGGGGGTAGTCATGGACAACTTTACGTTTGAGATCGGCAGCGACGGCGTCGCCGTAGTCACCTTCGACGTACCCGGCAAATCGATGAACACGATCAGCCACGCGGTCCAGCGGGAGCTGGGGGAACTCGCGGACCTGCTTGGGACGGACGACCGGATCGTCGGCGCGGTGCTGCGATCGGGCAAGCTCGGTGGTTTCTGCGCCGGGGCGGACTTGCGCGAACTGGCGGCGGACATGGACGTCTGGCGCGCGGCGACGTCGCAGGAGGAGTTGCGCGCGGGCGTGGCGGAGGCGGGGGATTTCAGCAGGCAGATCCGCGCGCTGGAGACTTGCGGCAAGCCGCTGGTCGCGGTGGTGCACGGGGTCGTGCTGGGCGGCGGGCTCGAACTTGCGCTGGGCTGCCATTGGCGCATCGCGATAGATACACCTTCGCTTCGCCTCGGGCTGCCGGAAGCGACGCTGGATCTGATGCCCGGCGCGGGAGCCACGCAGCGGCTGATCCGGCTCGCCGGGCTCGTTCCAGCGGTTCCTTTCCTGGTGGATGGAGCGCCGATTGCTCTGTCCGACGCGCTTGCGCTGGGGATCATCGACGTCGCCGCGCAGGAGGGCGAGGCGATCGACCGGGCGCGGGAATGGATACTGGCCAATCGAAGCGCCCAGGCGCCGTGGGATGCCAAGGGTTTCCGCATGCCGGATGGCGGTCCGCATACCGCGACGGGATACGGCATGTTCGGCCCCGCCATCGCGGCGCGGCGCGGTGCGGGCGGGGAGGCAGAGGCTGCGGCCAATATCTTCAAGGCGATGTACGAGGGCTCGCAAGTTCCGATCGACGCGGCCCTGCGTATCGAGAGCCGCTATTTCTTCAACACGGCCCGCTCGCCCGCTGCGGCGAGGCAGGTCCAGGCGTTCTTCGCCGCACGAAAGGCTGCAGTGTGACAACGATTCTCCTGACCGCGCGAGGCGGCGAAGAGCATGAAATCGACGTCGGCCCCGCTCAGAACCTGATGGAAGCCATCCGCTCTGCGGGGATCGACGAACTGATGGCGCTGTGTGGGGGTTGCTGCTCCTGCGCGACCTGCCACGTCTACATCGCGCCGGAGTTTGCCGGTGCGATGCCGGACCTGGGCGAAGACGAGGACGATCTTCTCGACAGCAGCGACCATCGCGCGGCCACGTCGCGTCTCGCCTGCCAGATATTCGTCTCGCCGGAAATGGAAGGGCTGCGCGTCACCATCGCCCCCGAGGATTGAACGAGCACCCGGGCGGCTAGCCGCCCGGTCTTCGCAACGACAGCGCGATGGCGGCGATCCCGGCGACGACCGCGACCGGGATAATGCCTTGCAGGACGCCGGAGATGCCGCCGCCCGATGATAGCAACCCCGCGCCGAGCAGCGGCCCTGCGATCGATCCCAGTCGCCCCGCCGCCACCGCGCTACCCACGCCGATCCCGCGCGCGGACGATGGATAGATCCGGGGCGCCAGAGCGTAGAGGTAGGACTGGGTGACAAGCACGCCGCCGCCCAGCAGGAAGGCGAGTGCAACGGCGTTCCGCGGGGAGTCGATCGCACTGGCCAGCCATAGCAGCACCGGGATTGCGGTGAAGCTGGCCAACGCCACCAGCCAGCCGCGGGGCCTGTCGAGCAGCGGAGCCGTCGCCGCGCATAGGACGAGGCCCCCGAAATTGAAGGCCAACTGGGCGACGAACGCGGTCCGGGCATCGAGGCCCAGCCCGGTGAGCAGAGTGGGCAGCCAGTTCAGGACCAGGTAGAGGATCACGAGCGTGGCGAAGAAGCTGGTCCAGATCAGCAGCGAGGATAGCAGCCGTCCACCGCCGAACAGCGCGTCCAGCGGCCGCATAGGCAGCGAGGCCGTCTGCACCGCAGCCCGTTCAGGCGGCATCGCTCGCCATAGTGCCAGGGCCAGGACGAGCGGCAAGGCACCGCCCACGAGGAACGAGGTTCGCCAGTCGGTTCCCAGCGCAGCGCCCAGCAGGCTGACGCCGGCGCCGCCGATCGGCACGCCGCAGTAGAGCAGTGCCACGGCTCGCCGTTCGCGCCCTTGGGCGGCATTCTCGGACGTGAAGGCCAGAAGGTTGGGCAGGGCCCCACCCAGGCCGAGCCCGGTCGCGAACCGTGCCGCGATCAGCGAGGTCGGGTCCTGTGCCAGGCCCGTCAGGATCGATGCGAGGCCAAAGCCCGCCACCGACCAGATCAGCACTCGCGCCCGGCCGATACGGTCGGCGAGGCGGCCGCCGATCAATGCGCCGATCAGCAGGCCGAACGTGCTGGCGCTGAAGAACCACCCGAGCGTGCGCGGGTCCAGCGTGAAAGCCTGCTTGAGGTTGGGCGCGGCGATCCCGGCGACCTGCAGGTCGAAGCCCTCGAGGATCGCGACGAGGAAGCACAGCAAGGCAACGCGCGGCGCCTTTGTGGTTCGCGGCTCATCGGTCATGCTGGTCCCATCGTGCCGGCAGGCCGCTTCCCCTTGACCCACGGCCCGTCACGATCGACGAACTTGGGTTCTTCGGGCCGGCGCCGAGACAAACAGGCTGCCTCCCGGCATGCGGCGATGGCGTGCGCATCGGGAAATGCGATGACCGCAACGCCATCGTAGGTTCCTGTCCGGCATGTGGAATTCCTCATAGCACAGGATGTGACGGCTAAACGGGCTGCAGGCAAGCAGCAGCGGCGCGTCAACCCCGCGCCAGTGGCGCAGGAATTCGCCTGGGGTGAGGTCGGCGCGCCGTTTGATGCGGACGATCAGGGAGGTCGCCATCGCTCATCCCTGCACGGGGTCGGTTCCGGGGGCGCCGAAATCGTGCGGCGGGAACCGGGGGATGTCGATCCGGTCGAACATTCCGCCGTAGCCCAGCGCCATCGGCATGTCCCAGTTCAGCATGGAATAGGGATGGCCGGCGTCGAAGGCGCTCGCGCCGTTCAGGCGCGCGATGGTGTCTGGCGAAAGCTCCAGCGAGGTCGCCGCAAGGTTCTCGCGCATCTGCTCGACACGGGTCGCCCCGGCGATGGGAATGACGCCTTGTGCGATGATCCAGGCGAGCGCGACTTGCGAGGGCTTCACGCCCATCTCGCCCGCCACCGCGTCGACGGCGAGGGCGATCTTGCGGTTGCGTTCGTCGAGCTGCTGGAGCTGCATCGAATCCATGCGCTTGGGGCCATTGTCCCCGGCGCCGCCGGTGCGGGTGTACTTGCCGCTCAGGATGCCGCCCGCGAGCGGCGACCAGGCAGTGATGCCGATGTCGTGCGCCAGGGCGAGGGGGATGTGCTCCCGTTCGATCGAGCGCTGCACCAGGCTGTATTCCAGTTGCATGCAGGAAATCGGGGCAAGCCCGCGAAGGTCGTGGAAGGTCTGTGCCCGTGACACCACCCAGGCGGGAACGTCGGACAGACCGACGTGCAGGATCTTGCCGGCGCTGATCGCATCGGTAAGCGCGCGCTGGACTTCCTCCACTGGCGTCGTGAAATCCCACCAGTGGACGAAGTAGAGGTCGATGTAGTCTGTCCCCAAGCGCTTGAGACTGGCGTCGAGCGAGCGGGTCAGGCTCTTGCGATGGACCCCGGCGGCGTTGGGATCGCCGCTTCCCGGCGCTGCGTTGGCGTACTTGGTCGCCACCACGAAGCGGTCGCGGTCGGGCGCGATGAAGCGGCCGACCATCTTTTCACTCTCGCCGCCGGTGTACATGTTGGCGGTATCGATGAAGTTGCCGCCCGCTTCGACGTAGGCGTCGAAAATCGGTCGGCACTCCTCTTCGGGACGCGACCAGTCGGCCGCGGTCCCGAAGGTCATCGTGCCCAGCGCGAGCTTCGAGACACGAAGCCCGCTCCGGCCCAGCAGGGAATAGCGCATGGCCCGGGCGATCAGCCGTTGAGGCCCGGGTTGCTGCGCCATGCCTCGTCGGGCGGCGGAATCAGGCCCAGCTGCATGGCGAATTCACGGAAGTTCCAGTGCGTGCGGCAGCGCACGATCTTGCCGTCCTTGTACATCTGCGTGGTCGTGCCGCGCGTGACGGTGGTCTTGCCGGCGGCGGGAATGCCGAAGAAATCGCTGTTGTGCGTGGCCTTCCAGACCCACTGCATGTAGCCCCATTCGTCGTAGTCGAAATCGGCACCGAGGAAGATGTTGTTGGCGAAGCGGGCATAGTCGCCTTCCAGCTCGCCTTCCCATTCGGGCGGCGTGCCTTCGGTGCGGCGCACGCCGCGCGACTTGCCGGCGGGGCCGCCGTCATACGTCAGCACTTCGAACTTGTGGACTCCGAACGGGCTGTCGGGCCCGCTGTTGTTGAAGACGACGAAGGCCTTGTAGAGGTCTTCCTTGGTGGTGATCGTCTGCATGAACTCGATGTCTTCCCAGACGAAGTCGTCCGCGTAGTAGCCCAGCACTTCCTCCGCGCCCTTGTCGAAGAACGCGGTCACCCAGTCCTGCGCGGCCTGGAAGCTCTTGTGCTCGCGCGCGCCGCCTCCTGAGGAAACCGGCGCTTCGGCGGTGATCGTGGGGGCGCTGCCGCGCAGCCCGCGAAGCGTCATCTGCTGCTCGGGCGACAGGTGTGCGTCGGTCACAAGTTGGGAGTAGAGTATATGCATAGCTCGGGGCCTCTCCTGCCGATCGTTGTTCGGTCAATGCGGGATGATAGTGCGTGGCAAGCCGCCCCAAATCTACAGCCGATTGCGCCAGCCCAGGGCAGATCGTGACAGATAGGGTGCAAATGGCACATCCTGCCGCTCACTGGCACGAACCGCCCTTTGGTCTCGTAGCGGAATGGCGCAATCATCAAGCCATGCAAGGCGCGCCCTCGATGGGACAGCGCAAGAGACATGGAGACGGATGGGCATGACTGCGATGCTGAAGACGGACGCCCCGGGCGATGGCGGCAAGCTGGACTACGATCCGCTGGACCCGGTCGTGAAGCACGAGCCCTATCCCTATTACGTCGAGCTGCGCGACAGCGAGCCGGTGAAGTGGCTCCCGGGCCTCCAGGCCTGGGCGGTCGCGCGCTACGACGACATCGACATGCTGCTCAAGGATGGCCGGACCTACAGTTCGGGCCAGTTCTGGCCGGCGCTGCTGGGCGAATACGACCCGGTGCCCGAGGAGCCGCCGCTGATCTCGATGGACCCGCCCGGCCACATGCAGTTGCGCCGCATCGCCAACAAGGCTTTCGTGCCCTCCAAGGTCAACGGCCTGCGCGACCGCACGTACGAGATCGCCAACCTGCTGATAGACGATATCATCGCCAAGCACGGCAATGAGGGCGAGTTCGACTTCTGCTGGGAGTTCACCGCACTCTATCCGGTAACCGTGGTGGCCGAAGTGCTGGGCGTGCCGACCGAGCGCCGCGCCGAGTTCAAGTACTGGGTCGACGATGTCCTGTCGGCCGCGAACCGTGCCGCCTACGGCCCGGAACGGCTGGCCAAGATCGACGAGAGCGCCAAGAAGATGCGCGCCTTCTTCGAAGACCTCTACGACCAGCGCGCCGCGAACCTGGGCGAAGACCTGCTGTCCACCTTCATCACCACTGAAGTCGACGGCCAGACGCTGACGCGCAACCAGGTGCTCTCGATGGCCTGCCTGCTCCTGATCGGCGGGGTGGAGACCACCACCAACCTTTTGGGCACCACTCTCGTCGAACTGCACCGCCACCGGGACGTGTTCGACAGGGTGCTTGCCGATCACGCCCTAATCCCGCCGCTGCTCGAAGAAGTGCTGCGCTACAATCCGCCGGTCCAGATCATCTTCCGTCACACCACCGCGGAAGTCGAGATCGCCGGGGTCAAGATCGCGAAGGGCGATGCGATCATGCCGATCCTGGCTTCGGCCAATCGGGACGAGAGCAAGTTCGAGAACCCCGAGGTGTTCGACATCGACCGCAAGATCGAAGTGCCGCTTATGTCGTTCGGCCAGGGGCCGCATTTCTGCCTCGGCAACTACCTGAGCCGGATGGAGGCGAAATCCGCGTTGGAGGTGGTGTTTTCGCGCTTCTCGCTGATCGAGCCGATTTCGGAGGATGTGCATTGGCTCGATTCCTACTTCGCGCGCGGACCCCACGTCCTGCCCGTCCGGTACAAGGTTCGGTAATTGCGCGGTCCGGCTGAGGCTGGGCCGGTCATCGAGGACGCCGTCGGCCGGCGCCTCTAAGGGGAGGCCTGACGAGCATGGCTCGAGCTGGCGATTGCTTCAACGTAGCGGATTTCGAGCGGCAGGCGCGCAAGCGCCTGCCTGCCCCGCTGTATCATTACATCGCCGGCGGCGCCGACGACGAACGCACGGCTGCGGCCAATGTCCTGGGTTTCGAGCGCTATAATCTGGCTCCGAACTACCTGCAGGATATCCGTTCGATCGACATGCGCCGCACCGTGTTGGGCCGCGAACTGGCCTGGCCGCTGTTCCTGGCCCCCACCGGCATGACCCGGATGTTTCACCAGGCTGGCGAGATCGGCGTGGCGCAGGAAGCGGAAAGCAGCGGTGTCGGCTACTCGCTGTCGACGATGGGGACCGCGAGCATCGAGGATGTGGGGCGCATGACGGCCGGTCCCAAGATGTTCCAGCTCTACCTGCTAAACGACGAGGCCATGAATTTCGCGATGATCGATCGCTGCAAGGCGGCCGGGTTCGATGCCCTGTGCCTGACGGTCGACACGGTCGTGGCGGGCAACCGGGAACGGGACTTGCGCACGGGGCTCACCGTGCCGCCGCGCCTGACGCCGGGCAGCCTCCTGGCCTTCGCGGCTCGCCCGCGCTGGTGCGTGGACTATCTCGGCGGCGGGGCATTCAGTCTTCCCAACGTCGGCGAAGCCGGCGGGAGCGGCGATCTCACGACGCTTGCGGCCTACTTTGCGGCGAAGATGGAGCGGAACATCACCTGGGCGGCGGTCGAACGGATCGCCAGCCACTGGGGGCGGCCGTTTGCGATCAAGGGCATCCAGTCGGTACGCGATGCGCGGCTGGCCGCGTCCGCCGGCGCCAGCGCGGTGATCCTGTCCAACCACGGAGGTCGTCAGCTCGACGGCGTGCCCCCTACAATCGACCTCGTCGCGGACATCGTCGATGCCATCGGCGACCGGGTCGAAGTCATCCTCGATGGCGGTATCCGGCGGGGCTCCCACATCGTGAAGGCACTGGCGATGGGCGCGAGGGCGTGCATGACCGGGCGGCCGTATCTCTATGCCCTCAGCGCATTCGGTAAGCCGGGCGTGCGGCGCGTGCTGGCGCTGATGCGGGCCGAAACCGAACGAACGCTGGGGCTCCTGGGCTGCGCCAGCGTGGACGACCTGACCCGCGACCACATTCGCCTGGCGGGCGACATTCCCGATTTCCTGCAGGACGGCGAAGCACGGCCGAACGCCACGCACTTGCGCAATATCCTTTGAAAAATGGTGGACGAGAGATGGACCTGAAATTCGAGACCTACATCGGCGGGGAGTTCCTGCCGACCGCGGGCGGCATCGAAGTCCTCAATCCGGCGACGGGGCAGGTGATCGGCGAGGCGCCTGATGCCGATGCCGGTGTCGTCGACGCGGCGCTCCGCTCCGCCGACGCGGCGCAGCCGGCATGGGCGCGGCTTCCCGCGCACAGCCGTGGCCTCGCGCTGCGGGCCATCGCCACCAAGGTCCGCGAGAACCTGCCCGAACTGGCCCGCATCACCGCGCTGGAACAGGGCAAGGTCCTGCCCCTGGCGCAGATGGAGATCGCGCTGACCGCCGAGTACCTCGACTACATGGCCGAATGGGGCCGCCGGATCGAAGGCGAGGTCATCTCCAGCGATCGCCCGGGCGAGACGATGCTGCTGTTCCGCCGCCCGATGGGTGTCGTCGCCGGTATCCTGCCGTGGAATTTCCCCTTCTTCATGATCGCGCGCAAGCTTGCACCGGCTTTGATAACCGGCAACGCGATCGTCGTGAAACCATCGGAGGAGACGCCGTTCGGAGCTGCCGCCTTCGCCCGCCTGGTGGCCGAGACGGACCTGCCGCCGGGCATCTTCAACCTGATCTGCGGCCGCGGCCCGACCACCGGCGAGGCCCTGGTTTCGCATCCGCTGGTGCAGATGGTCAGCTTCACCGGCAGTTCCGCCGCCGGCTCGGCGATCATGGCGAGCGCGGCGCGCAACATCACCAAGGTCAACCTGGAACTGGGCGGCAAGGCGCCCGCGATCGTGCTCGACGACGCCAACGTCGACCTTGCGGTCGGCACGCTGGCCGCCTCCAAGACGATCAACACGGGGCAGGCGTGCAACTGTGCGGAGCGGGTCTATGTCCACAAGGCCGTGGCCCAGGAGTTTCGTGACAAGCTGGCCGGGGCGATCGGCGCGATCACGCAGGGCGATCCGTTCGGCACCCAGGACGTGGCGATGGGGCCGCTCATCAACCGCGCGGCAGTCCAGCGGATCGGCGCGCTGGTCGACAACGCGCGCTCGCTCGGCGCCGAAGTGCTGGCGGGTGGCGCTCCCGCCGATGGCGCCGGCTGCCACTACCGGCCGACCCTGGTCGCCGGGACCACGCCGGACATGGACATCATGCACCGCGAGATTTTCGGCCCGGTCATCGTCGTCAACGAGATCGACAGTCTGGACGAAGGCATCGCCCTGGCCAACGCCAGCGAATACGGGCTGACCTCCTCGATCTTCACCGACAGCCTGTCATCGACGATGAAGGCGATCGCCGAACTGCGCTTCGGCGAGACTTACGTGAACCGCGAGAATTTCGAGGCGATCCAGGGTTTCCACGCCGGCGTGCGCAAGTCCGGGATCGGCGGCACCGACGGCAAGCACGGGCTTTACGAATATACCCATACGCAAGTGGCCTATATCCAGAACTGACGGCGGCTTCGGGCGGGGGCTTCCCGCCCGAAGTTCGGTCAGGCCGCTTTCGCGGGCAAATCCTCGCGGAAGACGGTGCTGGGACGCCGTCCGGTCCATTGCTTGAATGCGCGCGAGAACGTGCCGTTGTCGCTGAAGCCAAGCAGATAGGCCACTTCGCTCAGGCACATTCCGCGTTGCAGGTACTGGAACGCCAGTTCCTCGCGCAATTGCTGCAGTACGTCGGCGAACGTCGTGCCTTCCACCTTGAGCCGCCGCAGCAAGGTGCGCTCGGTCATGCCGAGAAGGCGCGCGGTTTCCGCTTTCGAAGGCACTTCGTGCGGCAACTGCGCGATCATGAGGTCGCGCACCCGCGTCGCGAAACGCCCGGCCATGCGCTGCTCCAGATGGCGGTTCGCTGCGCCGTCCAGCAGCGATGCGAGTTCCTCGTCAGAGGACAGGATCCGCCGTTCGAGGTCTTCCTTGCGGAACACCATGCAGCATTGGGCCTCCAGGAAACGCACCGGACAGCCGTAGAACTTCCAGTGTGCTTCGTTGCTGCCGACCGGTTGATGCGAAAAACGGACTTCGACCGGCACGACGCGCTCGTTCGTGATCCACCGCATGTAGGAGAGCACGCTGGCGACCACGGTGTCGACTGTCTGGTAGATGGGCGGCTGTCCGCCGGTGTCGAAGTGGAATTCGAGGATCACCTCGTTCTGCGCTTCGGTCAGCGTCGCGGTGGCGGAATCGGAGATGAGGCGGCAGTAATGGGCAAACCGGTGCAGGGCCTTCGCGAGCGTCGCGCTGCAGCTCATCGAATAGCCGACGACGTGGAACGTGGCGGGCCTGACTTCGGCCGCAACCTTGAACCCGAAGTCCGGATCGCCGGTCAGGTCGATGGCCTGGCGCCACAACTGGCTGACGTCGGCCTGCGAATAGCGGCTGTACCCGCCCTCGAGAAGGGAAGGGTCCATGCCGATTTCCCGCAATATGCTGTCGGCGTCGACGCCCTGCTTGCGCATGGCGCGAATGATGGCGAGCACCCATCCGGTCAAAGCTGATCGAGGGGAGTCCAAACCCTTCATCTGTCTCTCTCCATAGCCAAGGCGGGGATCTGTGTCCTCTGCTTATGGACCAACGGTCGGCGCTCGACCCTTCCGCGTCAATGGCTTTCTTGCGTAACTTCGCCGCTTGTCACGTTTTGCTTCGTCATGGCCCCGGGCGCCCTGCCCAGCCCGTCCGTGCCCGGCTAATCCCGAGAAATAGCCAGAAAGGCAGAACGGGAGAGCGATCGGCATGCAAAAGGTGGGAACCATGGCGGACCTGGCGGCCGGCAAGCCGATCCGGGCGACCGTGGAGGGCGAGAAGATCCTGGTCTTCCTCGTCGCGGATCAGCCCGTGGCCACCGCCGCGCGTTGCCCCCACGCTCACGGCCCGCTGCACCAGGGCGAGATATGCGGATCGCAGTTGATCTGCCCCTGGCACGGCTGGACCTTCAACCTCCCTTCGGGTTCCTGCGAGGAAGACCCGGACCTGGTCCTGGCGACCTACACGGTCGTGCGCGACGGCGACGACCTGCTGGTATCGATCGATGCCGCAGGCTGACCCCCACCTTGTTCTGCACGGCTATCCGGTGAGCAACTACTTCAACGCGGCGCGTGCGGCGTTGATGGAGGCGGGGGTTGCGTTCGAGATCGAGGCGACGCGCGCGTCGCAGGAGGAAGCGTTCCTGGGGCGCAGTGCCATGGGGAAGATACCTTATCTGGAGACGCCGCAAGGCTCCATCGCCGAGACCGTGGCGATCCTCGAGTACATCGAGGATGCCGGCGGCGGGCGGCCGCTCTATCCGGCCGACCCGTTCGAACGGGCGCGGGCGCGGCAGGTCGTCAACATCGTGCAGGTCTATGTCGAGACGCCGCTGCGTTCGCTGTTTCCCGGCGTGTTCATGGGCGGTGCCAATGGCGCCGAGGCGCTCGGCGCGGCGCGGCCGGTGGTCGAGCGTGCGATGCGGGCGCTGGCGCGCCTCGTCGAACCGCGACCCTTCCTGCTGGGCGACCAACTGACCCATGCGGACGTCTTCGCCTTCTACACGTTCGACATCGGCGAACGGGTCATGCGCTTTGCCTACGATGCGTCGCTGCTCGACATGGTCGACGGCCTGCGCGGGTGGGACGCGATGATGCGCACGCGTGCGAGCACGCGCGCCGTGCTCGCCGACTTTTCTTCCGCATTCGGAGCCTACCTGCGCGACAAGGGCGCGGCGTGGCGCGAACCAGTCCTGAAAGATCCAGCCCATGCGTGACGTCAAGCTCGACGACAAGTACACCGTGCCCGAGGGCCGGGTCATCATGAGCGGCACCCATGCGTTGATCCGCGTGCCGTTGCTGCAGAAGGAGATCGACCGTCGCAACGGGCTCGATACCGGGGGGTTCATCTCGGGCTACCGCGGCTCGCCGCTGGGCAGCTACGACCTGGAACTGTGGCGCGCCAAGGCGCTGCTGGAAAGCCACGACATCCTGTTCCAGCCCGGCGTCAACGAGGACCTGGCCGCCACTGCGGTCTGGGGCACGCAGATGCTGGCCGGCACGCCCGGCGCCAACAAGGACGGGGTCTTTGCGATCTGGTACGGCAAGGGCCCGGGCGTCGACCGTTCGGGCGATCCCTTCAAGCACGGCAACTTCGCCGGGTCGCATCCCAACGGCGGTGTCCTGATCGTCGCGGGCGATGACCATAGCGGCAAGTCCTCCACCGTCTCGCACCAGAGCGAAGTCGCGCTGATGCATGCCGGGATGCCCATCCTGGCGCCGTCGGACGTGCAGGACGTGCTCGACTTCGGGCTGCTGGGCATCGCGATGTCGCGCTACACCGGGCTGTTCACCGGCTTCAAGCTGACGAACGAGACGCTCGAACAGACGATGACCGTCGACATCCGCTCGCGCGAGAATGGCCCGGTCACGCCCGATCGCGGGCCGGCGCCGGCGAACGGCTTCCACAACCATCCCACCCATCTCGACCGGATCGCCTCGGAAACGGTGGTCAAGCGCTACCGTTGGCCGCTGGTCGGGAAGTTCGTGCGCGCCAACGGCATCGACAAGGTGCTGGTCGACGCACGGCAACGCCGGCTGGGCATCGTCTCGACCGGCAAGGCGGTGCAGGACGTGCGTCAGGCGCTCAAGCTGCTGGACCTCGACAATGCCGCCGCGGCCGATCTGGGCATCAGCGTGTACAAGCTGGGCTGCATGTACCCCGTGGAGCGCGAGGGACTGGCCGAGTTCGCGGCCGGGCAGGGCGAACTGCTGTTCATCGAGGAAAAGGACCCGCTGACCGAGAACCAGGCCAAGGCGATCCTCTACGGCCGGCCGGATATGCCCCGGATCGTCGGCAAGGTGGACGAGGAGGGCACCTTCATGATCCCCTCGGACGAGCAACTGGAGCCGGTGCAACTGGCGCTGGTGATCGCCGAGCGGTTGCGGCGCTTGGGTGTCGTCGATGCGGGGCTGGCGCAGCGGGCCGAGAGGCTGGCGCGCCAGATGGAGACAGTCCAGGCGCTCAAGCCGGCGGACGCGGCGCGCTCGCCCTACTTCTGCTCGGGCTGCCCGCACAACACCGGCACGCGCTTCCCCGAAGGCTCGATCGCGGCGGGCGGCATCGGTTGCCATGCGATGGCGATGTATTCCGGGCCGGAGATGCTGCCCAACACCCAGATGGGCGGGGAAGGCGCGCACTGGTACAGCCTCGCCTACTTCAGCGACATGGAGCACATCTTCCAGAACATGGGCGATGGCACGTACTACCACTCGGGCCTGCTCGCAGTGCGCGGGGCGGTGGCGGCCAAGGTCAACATCACCTTCAAGATCCTGTTCAACGATGCGGTGGCGATGACCGGCGGCCAGCCGGTCGATGGCCCGCTCACCCCCGGCGACATCACCCGCCAGGTGCTGGCCGAAGGTGCGGTGCGCTGCGTCGTGGTGACCGACCGCCCCGATCTCTACGGCGCGCACAGCGGGCTGGGCGAGGGAGTGACGGTCCACCACCGCGACACCTACGATGCCGTCCAGAAGGACTTGCGCGACGTCAAGGGCGTGACGGTGATCGTCTACGAACAGACTTGTGCCGCCGAGAAGCGCCGCCGCCGCAAGCGCGGCAAGTTCCCCGACCCGGCCAAGCGGATGTTCATCAACCCGGCCGTCTGCGAGGGCTGCGGCGACTGCTCGGTCCAGTCCAACTGCGTCAGCGTCTGGCCCAAGGAGACCGAACTGGGTCGCAAGCGCCAGATCGACCAGTCGAACTGCAACAAGGACTACAGCTGCGTGAAGGGCTTCTGCCCTAGCTTCGTTACCGTGCTCGATGCCGAGCCGCGCAAGCCGAAGAAGGCGCAGCTCGACGGTGAAGCCGACATCGCGTTGCCCGCCCCCGCGATCGTCGCGCTGGAGAATGGCGCCTACAACGTCATGATCTCGGGCATCGGCGGCACCGGCGTCGTCACCATCGGGGCGCTGCTCGCGATGGCGGCCCATCTGGAGGGCAAGTCGACCTCGGTGTTCGACATGACCGGCCTCAGCCAGAAGAACGGCGCGGTCTTCAGCCACTTGCGCATCGCCCGGAGCAACGAAGGGCTGGGGGCGCAGAAGCTGGGGATCGGCGAGGCGGACCTCGCGCTGGCTTTCGATGCCGTGGCGGGTCTCGCCAAGGAGCCGGCGATGACGCTCTCGGTCGAGCGGACCCGGGTGGTCGTCAATGCGCGGATCACGCCCACTCCGGCGTTCCAGCGCAATCCCGACCTCACCCTCGACCAGGGGCTGCTGATCCACCGCCTCCGCAAGATGTCCACCCAGCTTCACGGCGTCGATGCGACCGGACTGGGCCTGGCGTTGCTGGGCGACACCATCGCCGCGAACCTGTTCATGCTGGGCTATGCCTGCCAGCTCGGGCTGCTCCCGGTCTCGCCCGAGGCGATCGAGCGTGCGGTGGAGATCAACGGCGTCGCGGTGCCCTTCAACAAGGCGGCTTTCAAGCTCGGCCGGCTCCAGGCGGTCGATCCGGCGCGGATCGAGCAGGCGGTGGTCGACCATGTGCAGGAGCTGGAATTCCAGCCGCTGACCAGGCTCGAGGACATCCTCGCCCACCGCACGACGCTGCTGACCGACTACCAGAACGCGGCCTGGGCGGCCCGCTACCGCGACCTGGTCGACACCGTGACGAAGGCCGAGGCGCGCGCGATGCCGGGCAAGGAGGCGCTGGCGGTGATGGTGGCGCGCAACTTCGCCAAGCTGATGTCCTACAAGGACGAATACGAGGTTGCCCGCCTCCACAGCGATCCCGTGTTCCGGCAGCAGCTCAAGGACAGCTTCGAGGACGGCGCGAAACTGCGCTACAATCTGGCGCCGCCCCTGTTTTCGAAGCGCGACGCCGAAGGGCACCTGGTCAAGCGCGAGTTCGGGTCCTGGATGGGCAAGGCGTTCACCGTGCTTGCCCGGTTCAAGGGCCTGCGCGGCACGCCGTTCGACCTGTTCGGCTACACCGAAGAGCGCCGCATGGAGCGCGGCCTGATCGACCACTACGAAGCCCAGATGCGCATGGTCGCAGGCAAG
This sequence comes from Novosphingobium sp. BL-52-GroH, assembly GCF_044813085.1. Taxonomy (NCBI): domain Bacteria; kingdom Pseudomonadati; phylum Pseudomonadota; class Alphaproteobacteria; order Sphingomonadales; family Sphingomonadaceae; genus Novosphingobium; species Novosphingobium sp. BL-52-GroH. The sequence goes on from NZ_CP171149.1 coordinate 1,423,988, forward strand.
CTGACGCCGGCCAACCACGCCGCCGCCATCGAACTGGCATCGCTACCGGCCCAGATCCGCGGCTACGGCCACGTCAAGCACGCCAACGTCGAGAAAGTCACGGCGCTCGAGGTCCAGGTGCTGAAGAAATTCCACAAGGCGGGGGAGGCGGTCAGCCCGCAGCCGGAAGCCGCTTACTCCTGAGGTAACCCTCGAGCAGTTCGTGGACTGCCCTCCGTATCTGGCCGGGGGATGATCCGGTAAAATACATCTGCGCCGTCATGTGCGCCAGTCCGACGACGACCTGCGCCGCCTCGTCCACGACGAGAGCGGCGTGGATCACTCCCTCGGCCTGCCCCCGGCGCAACAACCGGGCGACGATCGCGCAGGCGTTCGTGCGAAAGGCGAGGTACTTCGGCCAGGTGGAATGGCGCGTGGCGGTGCTCCAGTCGAGCCAGACGCGCACCATGTCCTGGTTAGTCTCTATCGAGAGCGCGAAGGCGACGAGCATTTCCTCCGTCGCCAGCGCCGGGTCGCCGACCGTCGCCGCGACCCGACCGGCAATGCCGTTCAGCAGGAAGTCCGCCACGCCGTCCAGCACCGTATCGACCAGGTCGGCATGCTGCGGGTAATAGTGCAGCATCGTCGGCAGCGAAACCCCGGCACGGGCCGCGACCATGCTGTGGTTGGTATGACCCAGCCCTTCTTCCGCCAGTACGAGAAGCGCGGCTTCGGCCAGTTGCCGCTTGCGTTCGTCCGGCGACAGGCGCGCCGCCCGGCGGCGCGTGGCTGGAGGGGTCTTCGCATTGGCGGGATCGGTCTGTTTCATGTTCCATCCCTATCCGATGCCCCGTGGGAGCCAAGCCTTTGTCTCGCACGGCCCTGCCTTGTCCCGATATGCCCGGTAGGCTTTATTGAAGTAAAGTTCAATAAAGCCTACCGCACGTCAACAAGGGAAGAGAGCAAGGGAGAAAAGCCATGGATTGCGCAAGCGGACAGACCCAACTCGCCGAAAAACCTTCGCATGTGCCCGAGGGACTCGTCGTCGATTTCGACATGTACGATTTCGCCGGCGGCGCGGACGGGCCGCAGGCCGCCCTGCATGCGATCCAGACCGCATCGCCGGACATCTTCTGGACGCCGCGCAACGGCGGTCACTGGGTAGCGACCCGCGCCGACGACATCGAGGCGATGCTGCGCGATCCCGCCCGCTTTTCGAGCAACAGGGTCTTCCTTCCGCGAGACGATACCGCGCCCCGGTCGCTGCCGCTGGAGGTTGATCCGCCGCTGCATACCGAGTTGCGCAAGCCGCTCAGCCGCGCGCTGTTCCCCAGGATCGTCGATGCCATGGAGCCGCGCGTGCAGGAACTCGCCCAATCGCTGGTGGCAGGCCTGTTGCCCAGGGGCGGATGCGAATTCGTGGCCGACTTCGCCAACGTCATGCCGATCAACATCTTCCTCGACCTCGTCGACCTGCCGCGCGAGGAGCGGCATGTCCTGCTGCCCCTGGTGGAGGCCTTCATCAAGGGCGGGACCATCGCCGCGCGCCAGGAGGCGCAGATGGCCGTGTTCGCCTATATCACCGACGTCGTCCGTGCCCGCCGCCTCGAACCCGGAACCGACCTTGCATCCATCGTCGTCAATGCGCAGATCGGCGAGGATCGCATATCCGAACCCGATGCCATCGCCTACATGACCCTGATCCTGTTCGGCGGGCTGGACACGATCGCATCGATGCTTTCGTTCATCACCTACTTCCTGGCGGAGAACCCGGCCCACCGTGCGCAGCTCGTTGCGCACCTCGATGACGACACCTATGTCCGCAACGCGATGGAGGAACTGTTTCGCCGCTTCGGCATCGTCCAGGCGGCGCGGGTCGTTCAGGAAGACTTCGACTATCGCGATGTCCCTTTCCGCAAGGACGATGCGATCCTGCCGATGAACCTGCTGTGCGGCCTCGACGACCGCCGGATCGACGATCCGCTGGCGGTCGATTTCGAACGACCCAAGCCTGCCAGGCATCTGGTCTTCGGTGCGGGCCCGCATAGCTGCCCGGGCGCGACTCTCGCGCGGCGCGAAATCACGATCTTCCTGCGCGAATGGCTGCGGCACATTCCCGAATTCCGGGTCGCGCCGGGCTGCCGTCCGGTTCATCTCATGGGCGTCACCTGCAGCATCCATGCGCTGAATCTCGAGTGGAGCTCGCCTGCCCGGTAGAGCGCCCGCTTGTGCTGCAAGCCCCGCAAGGTAACGCGCCCGCCTCCGTGATCGACATGCATGGCGCGTTTCGCTCCGAACTGTCACGGCGCGCCCTGTATTGCTTCGGGCCCTCATCTAGAACAGTCATCAGATTAACAACTGGCGGCTGAATTAGACAAGGCCGCGAATGAGGGGATTGAAATGGCGAGATTTTCGTCACGCGTTCTTGCGTCCACCGTATCGCTCTGTGCCATGGCGATGGCTAATCCTTCACAGGCGCAGGACGCGGCCGGGCAGGCGGATCAGGCATCGAGCGATGCCCACTCGTCGGCCGCTTCCAACGAGATCATCGTCACCGCACAGAAGCGCGCCCAGAACCTCAACGACGTCGGTCTGTCGATCACCGCAGCATCCGGCGCCCAGTTGCAGTCGCTCGGCGTGCAGAGCGCCGGCGACCTGGCGAAGATCACCCCCGGCTTCACGTTCACCAAGAGCCAGGACGGCACCCCGCTCTATACGCTGCGCGGTGTCGGGTTCAACGACTACACCCTCGGTGCGAGCCCTGCGGTGAGCGTCTATGTCGATCAGGTGCCGCTGGCTTACGGCGCGTTCACGCAGGGCGCCTCGCTCGATCTGGAGCGGGTGGAAGTGCTCAAGGGGCCGCAGGGCATCCTGTTCGGCCAGAACTCCACCGGCGGCGCGATCAACTATATCGCCGCCAAGCCGACGCAGACCCTCGAAGCGGGCATGACGGCGTCCTACGGGCGCTTCAACACCTTCGACGGCGAGGCTTACGTGAGCGGTCCGGTCAGCGACACGCTGGCGGTGAGGCTCGCCGGCAGCACGACCGTTTCCGGGCCCTGGCAGACCAACTACAACCGTGACGCCAAGCTCGGTCGGCAGGACACGCTGCGCGGCCGCTTCCAGGCCGAATGGAAGCCCACCGATCGCCTGAGCCTGCTGTTCAGCGCCAATGGCTGGCGCGACAAGTCGGACACGCAGGCCGGCCAGCTTCAGGGCCTGTTCCTCCAGCTTAACGAGACCACCGCGCCCGGAGCGGCCGCCGCCGGCGCTGCGGACCTCACCGAGACCTTGCGCCGCATCGCGGTGTTCCGCGGCCTGACGCCGGCGCCGGACAATGCCCGCGCGGCCGATTGGGACAGCGATCGCAAGCTGCGCAGGGACGACGGGTTCTTCCAGCTTTCCGTGCGTGCGGATTATGAACTGACCGACGACATCAGCCTGACCTCGATCACCGCCCTGTCGCGCTACAACGAAAACTACGTGGTCGACCGGGACGGTACGTCTCTCAAGAACGCCGGCGTCAACGCCGACGGCAACGTCAAGGGCTTCAACCAGGAACTGCGCCTGTCCGGCGACATGGGCGGGATCAACTGGCTGCTCGGCGGAAACTACGCCAAGAACAAGGTGCGCAGCGCCAACGACATCCTCACCGGCGATTCCACCAATACCGCGATCCTGCCTGGCGGACCCTGGATCGCAGCATCGACCACCACGATCACCCAGGACATCACCGACTGGGCGATCTTCGGCAACGTCGAGGCGGAGATCACCGACACGCTCACGCTGCTCGGCGGTGCCCGCTATGCCAAGAGCAAGAACGACTACACGTCGTGCATGCGCGGCGACATCGGCATGCAGACGACGTTCGGCGTGCTGTCCGACGCCATCTCCGGCACGCCCGGGGCCCCGCTCGACGCGACGTCGTGCCTCAGCATGGACGCGGTGACCTTCGAGAACACCCGCGTGCCCTATGAAGACAGCCTCAAGGAGGACAACTTCTCCTGGCGCCTCGGCGTGAACTACAAGCCCAATAGCGACATGCTGTTCTATGCATTGGCTTCGCGCGGGTACAAGTCGGGCAGCTTCCCGACGCTGCCAGCCTCCACCACGGCCCAGTTCGTTCCGGTCACGCAGGAATCAGTGACCGCATTCGAAGTGGGAGCCAAGATATCGGCACTGGATCGCGCGCTGCAGGTGAATGTCGCGGCGTTCCATTACATCTACCGCGACAAGCAGATCCGCGGGCTGATCGTCGATCCGGTGTTCAACCAGCTCGAACAACTCGTCAACGTACCCAAGTCGCGCATCAACGGCGCCGAAGTGGAAGTGACCGCGCGGCCTTCCGACGGCCTGACGCTGCGCGGGGCGGTGACGTACGTGGACTCCAAGATCCTGAACTTCACCGGCATCAACAACGAGCGCGTCCTGGGCGACTATCGCGGCTCTGCCCTGCCGTTCTCGCCGAAGTGGCACGTCGTCGCGGATGTCGACTATGGCTGGGACATCAGCGATACCATGGGTGCTTTCGTCGGCGCCAACCTGCTGTACAACAGCGGCACCAATTCGACACTGGGCACCGCGCCGTCTTCGGTGATCGACGCATTCACGACCGTCGACGTGCGCGCCGGCATCAAATCGCTGGATGATCGCTGGAGTTTCTCGGTCTGGGGCCGGAATGTGTTCAACGAATATTACTGGACCAACCAGTTCGTCACACAGGACGTGGTGGTCCGCTATGCAGCCCGGCCGGTCAGCTACGGTGCCACGTTGAAATTCAACTTCAAGTAATCCAGGGCTCTCCCACGAAACTGGCGTCGCAAGGTAAATCTTGCGGCGCCTTTTGTGTTCCGGGTGTTGCGGGGATTACTCAAGTCCCGACAACGCCTGCGGGGCATCGCCGCTTTCAGCAAGTTCGGTTGCGTTCCGGCGGTATGGATCGTGCCGATCCGCCATCCCGATTCCGCCGCAGCACAGCTAGAACCGATAGCCCATCCGAAGGCCGAACTGGCGGGGACGGCGCAACACCATCGTTATGCTCTGGTTGGTCGTGTTGTCGTAGCCGGCATAGACGTCCGATGCGCGCTGGACGCGGACCGGGGCGTCCTCGTTGGTGATGTTCTTGCCGTAGACTTCGAGCGTCCAGGGTCCGCTTTCCAGGCCCGCGCGCACGTTGACCACTTGCGCCGCCTCTGTTTTCGCCAGGTTGAATTCGGAATCCCACATCGGTCCGAAATAGTCGTAGTCGCCGCGCAAAAAGCCCTTCAGCCTTTCGGTGATGGCGCGGCTGTAGTCGAAGCTGACCGTTCCCTGCCAGGGCGAGATCGATTCCAGCTTGCTGCCGCTGACGTCGCGGCAGGCGTACTGGGTCTTCTGCGCGGCGGTGAGCGAGCGCACGTCGTACGTCAGCGCGGCGTAGTTGGCCGAGCAAAAGTCCTTGTATTCGGCATCGTTGTAGCTGGCGGCGAGCCGCAGGTTCAGCCCTTCCACCGGGGTCGTCCAGTTGACCAGCGCTTCGAGCCCGTTGATCTTCGAATTGCCCTGGTTGGTGGTCAGCGCGACGTTGACGCCCGAGACATAGAACGTGCCCGTGGTCTGCTGGTTCAGCCAGTCCATGTGATAGGCGGCGGCCTCGATCGTCAGGGTTGGCGTGATCCGGCCCTTGAACCCGATCTCGTAGTTGCGCAGGTTCTCTTCCTTGATCGTGCGATACTCGGGCAGCGTGTAGATCGAGGTGTTGAAGCCGCCCGGCGTGGTGCCTTCCGAATACGTGGCGTAGACGTTGATCCGGTCGCTGATCCTGTACTGCAGGCTGGCGCGCGGCAGGAACGCGTCGAAGGTGGCGTTGAAGGTCTGGTTGGTCAGCGTATACGGCGCGGCAGGATCATAGCGGGACGCCAGCACGGTCACCGAATCCGCCGATACTGTCCTGATCTTCTCCGACTGATAGCGTCCTTCGAGGCTCAGGGTCAGCGAGGGCACGATGTCGACATAGGCTGCGCCGAACACCGAGCGATCCTGCGTCCGCGTGTCTGCGTAATAGTGCGGGATGATGAGGTCGTACGTGCCGACCACCGGAGCCAGCAGATAGGACGCGCTCTCTTCCGGGTCGTAAGTCTTGCGCAGATCGAGGTAATAGCCGCCCGCAGCGAGGCGGATGGGCTTGTCGTCGGGGGTGCTCACCCGCAGTTCGACGGACTTGTCGGTTTCCTTCAGCACGGTCTTCATCGAATAGAGATAGCCGTATCCGGCGGTCGGCGCGCGGTCGCGCAAGTTGACGTTGAGTTCGCTGGTGGCGTGTTGCTCGCCATAGCCGCCGGTCAACGTCACCGCGTAGCCGGAATCCGAGTGCCATTCCGCCTTGAGGTAGGTGGTCAGCGTCTTCGCGCGGTATCCGGGATTGTCGAGATATTCGTTGGTCACGTCGAAATCGGCGTTCTTCGACGAAATGCTGCGGATGCGGGTGGGGTAATAGACGACCTGGCCGGTGGCGACGCCGGTCGCCGGGTTGATCTTGGCGATCGCGCCATCGCGCGAGGCGGGGTCGATGAACAGCGCGGCGGTCGGCTCGTCGTCGATGCGCGCGTAGCTGGCGAGCGCTGTGACGGTCAGCGTATCGGTGGGCGTGTAGACCAGCTTGGCCATGCCGCCATACCCGCTCTGCGCGCCGTTGCGGCTGCCGGTGCCGGGGGTCTTCCACCCGTCGGGGCCGTTGTAGTCCATGTAGCTGCCCGATACGAAGGCGTAGAGCCTGCCCGGTACGATCGGCCCCGACACGAAGCCGTCGACTTTCTTTTCCCCCAGCGTGGCGAGTTCGACGTCGATGCTGCCTTCGAACGTATCGGTCGGCTTGCGGGTGACGTAGTTCATCGCGCCCGCGAACGTGCTACGGCCGAACAGCGCGCTCTGCGGCCCTTTCAGGACCTCGATCGTCGACAGGCCGGCGACCGGGATGCCGGTGTAGTTGCCGCCGATGTAGACGCCGTCGAGGAACACCGAAGCCTTGGCGGTGCCCGTGGTCGAAACTCCGAGCCCGCGCATCGTCAGCTTCACGCTGTCGCCGCGATCGTTGGCCTGGGTGTTGAGGCTGGGCACGACGTTCATCAGGTCGCGGTACGAAGCGACGCCGAGGTCCTTCATCGCCTCGCCGGTCAGTGCCGTGACGTTGAGCGGCACGTCGAGCAGGCGCTCCGACTTGCGCCGTGCCGTCACGGTGATGTCGCCCGGTGCGGCTTCGGCGCTGGCGGCGGGCGCGGCTTCCTGCGCCTGGGCAACGGTGGCCATGCAGATCGTCGCGGCCAAGGCGGGAGCAATGGCGGCGAATGCGGACGTGGCGAAAATGCTGCTGCGGAACGTGGTGTTCTTCGTGGCCATGGAAACCCCCCTTTGGTTTGATGCTTTACGAGCGACGGATCACCGGTCGTGCGCTGCGAAATCGCAGTCGCGACCGGCGGCTGTTCGCCTCGGGCATGCGTCTCCCAGCCTGTTGTTTCTGTCGCCGGCCTCGTTCAGGGCGCGGTCGTCGAAGTCTGCCCGTGTCGCCTCGCAAGCATCCGACTGGCGACGAGGGCCGCGGCGATGCACGTCAGGCCGGCGATCCCGAGGGGGATACGCGGCGTGTAGATGTCGGCGGCCCGGCCGATCAGGGCTGCTCCGGCCGGCACCAGCACATAAGTCGCGGTCTGGTACAGCCCGAGCGCGCGGCCCTGGATCTCCCCGGGCGCGCGAAGCTGGAACAGGCTGCTGGATGCGACCATGTAGCGGTTCGAGAGGAACCCGATCGGCACCAGGGCCATGGCGAAGGCCAACGAACCCGGGCACAGCGCCGCGATCGTGTAGGCGAGGCCGAGGCCACCGGCGGCGCTGCAGATCATCCGGTACGACGGCCCCGAGGAGGCGGACATCGACAGCGCGCCGCCAATGGACCCGAGCGCCATCAGGGAGGTCAGGGCACCGAACGCCCCGGCGCTCAGCGAGAAGGTCCGGGTCGCCATCAGCGTGATCGTGATCTGGAAATTCATGGCGAAGGCCGAGACGACGCAGGCCAGCGCCATCAGCACCAGCAGGTCGGGGTGTCGTCCCAGGCGGGTCGCCGCTGCGCGGAGGCCGGGGCGGTCGGCGGGCGAGGCCGGCTTTTCGCGGGTGATCGCGCCGAGCATGACCGTCGCCAGCAGGTGGCAGCATCCGACGGCCAGAAAAGCGCTGCCGGTCCCGGCCGCGGCCATCAGTGCTCCGGCGAGCGCGGGGCCCAGGACGCGCGAGGTGTGAAACAGCAGGGCGCTCAACCCGATGGCGTTGACGAGATCCTTGTCGGGCGTGAACGTGCGGACATAGGCCATCCGCGCCGGGCCATCGATCGCAGCGGCCACCCCCAGAACCAGCGCGAAGGCGTAGAGCATGGGGACGGACACCACCGCTTTCGCCGTCATCGCGCCCAGCGCGATCGCGGAGATCGCCAACGCCAGGCTGGTCGCGACAAGGACCCGACGCTTGGGCAGGCGGTCTGCCAGCGCTCCGGCGAAGGGCGAGGCGAGGAGCATCGGCAGGAACTGCAGCGCGGTCACGATACCTACCGTGGTCCCCTGGCCGGAAGGGGCGATGGTCATCGCCAGCCAGTCCTGCGCGATGCGCTGCATCCAGGTGGCGACGTTGACCATCAGCGACGCGCCCGCGAACCAGCGGAAATCCACCACCGCGAACGAGCGGAAGGTCTGGCGGGCGCGCTGCGGCACCATCAGAATTCGCGCAGGTTTTCGCGCAGCGTGCGGCCGGTGTATGCGGTGCGCACGCAGCCCATCTGCTGCAGCTCGGGAACGAGCCCGTCGACCAGTTCGACGATGTAGCGCCGGGTGATGAGGCCCGCCAGGAGGAAGCCGTCGCCGCCGACGTGCTCGATCGCGTCGCGCATGCGTTCGGCCACCTGGCGTCCGGTGCCGACCCAGCGCGTGTCGGGCGTGTGCATGTCGGCCGTGGCCTGGCGCAGTGTCCGCCCTTCGTTGCGGCGGACGAACTCCACCAACGTCTGGCGCGAGCCGTTGGTGCTCAGGTCTTCCGAGGAAAGCGGCGCGTCCAGCGGGAACTGCCCGAAGTCGATCGAGGTGATCTTGGAGAAGCGCGCGAGCAGCCCTGCCGCGTTGTCCAGGTTGTACTGCTTGGCGAGGCTCAGTTTCTCGGCCGCCTCGGCTTCGGATTCGCCGATGATCGGGGAAATCACCATGAGTAGCTTGATATCGTCCGGGTTGCGCCCGAAGCTGGCGGCCAGTTCGCGCACTTCCTCGCGGTACTTGCGCGCATAATCCAGGTTGTGGCCTTCGGCGACGATCGTGTCGGCATAGCGCGCGGCGAATTCTCGGCCCTTGGGCGAGCTGCCCGCCTGCGCCACCACCGGTCGGCCCTGCGGTGCGGGGCCGGTATTGAGAGGACCACGACTCTTGAACCATTCGCCCTCGAAATCGACGGTGCGGACCTTGGCGGGATCGACCAGCACGCCGGTGTCCTTGTCGGCGACGATCGCGTCGGCGTCCCAGGAATCCCACAGAGCATTGGCGACGTCGGTGAATTCGGCGGCGTGGCGATAGCGCTCGTCATGCTCCATCATGTTGTCGAACCCGAAGTTCTGCACCGCCCGGTCCGAAGATCCGGTGACGATGTTCCACCCGGCCCGTCCGTTCGACAATTGATCGAGGCTCGATATCATGCGCGCCAGCAGGAACGGATGCATCGCGAAGGTCGAAACCGTCGGCACGATGCCGATATGCTTGGTGGCTTGTAGCATATACGGGGCGACGATCATCGGATCGCGGCGCGGGCACGAAAGGCCGCGCTCCAGATAGATGTCCATCTTGCCGTTCTGCGCATCGGGTACGTAGACGTTGTCTTCCATCAGGATGTAGTCGAAGCACGCCCGTTCCAGTTCGCGCGCGACGAAGACGTAAAGGTCCGGATTCATCCATTCCTTGTCGACATTTCCCGACCATGCGCGTCCCCAGGACTGGACGTGCGATTCCGCCAGGAAATATGCGAGGTGGAACGGTGTAGGCGGTTTCGACATGGGCAAAGTTGACCTTTCTTTTCTGTCGCGCACGGCCCGGTATCGACAGGCGATGCCGCGCCCGGCCGGGGCAACTGTGCCCTGACCAGTAGATGATGCTGCGATGCGAGGAGAATTCCGCTTCTTTCTCGATTCTCATCATGAGAGTACAAAAACATTATACACTTGCAAGCGCGTTCTACAGAGTTCGACGAAAATATCCCGAGTTCGGCACGGAATGCATTGACCTCGATCGAAACGCAGGCATCATGTGTATACGCTTAGGCCAATGCATTCCGATGTTGCGGTGCAATGCGTTTTCGTTGCCGTGCAAGGAAGAGCGCCATGTCGACAGATCCCGAAACACTCTCCGAGCACGAAAGCGCCGCCGCACGGCGGATCGATCGCGCTTATGCGCTGGCACTGTGGCCGTCGGTGACGGGGCACGCGCCGATCATCTTCCTCGCGCCGTATCTCAACTACGCCACCGGGACCTCGATCGCGCTGTTGGGCCTGCTTTCCACGGTGGGGCGGGTATACGATGCGCTTTACGACCCCCTGATGGGTACGATCTCGGATCGCACGCCGATCCGCTTCGGGCGGCGCAAGCCCTGGGTCGGGATCGGTTATGCGGCGATGCTGCTGGTGATGGTGTTGGCGCTGTTCGCGATGCCGCAGCCGGGCGATCGCTTGTCGAGTGCGTGGCTGGCGGTGGGGCTGTTCTGCTTCTTCACCAGCTGGACCACGGCGTTCATCCCTTATGTCGCGCATGCCGGAGAGATCACCACCGACTACGACCGTCGCACTCGCATCAACTTGTGGCAGGGCGTCACGCAGATCGTCGCCGGGCTGGTCGTCTATCTCGTGCCGTACCTGCTGGTCGATCCCGGCGCCGCCGGTTTTCGCGGTGGCGTCGGCGCGGCGCTGCGCAGCATCGGCGTCGGCTTGCCGCTGGCGGACTGGCTGACGATCCCGCGCATAGCCGGCGTCGCCAACTACGGCGCGGTGATGACAGTGCTGGTGTGGATGACGATCCTCACGCTGCCGGTGATCGTCTACCGCTACTTGCGCTACGTGCCCGAGGATCGCCGCACGCCGGCGGCAGCGGCCGGGTCGATCGCCGCCGCGTTCCGCAACCGCATCTTCCGCAATTTCTCGTTCGGCTACCTGCTGCTGATCGCGGGCTACATGGGGCGGCTCAGCCTGTTTCCCTTCGTGGTCACCTATGCAACCGGCGGGCAATACAGCTTCCTGCTGCTGATGCTGGTGCAGAACGTGTCGGGCATCGTCGCGACGCCGCTGTGGTCGCGCATCTTCGGCCGGGTCGAGCGGACGCGCGCGCTCATGCTGGCGGTGGGCGTCGAGGCCGCGGGCCTCGTAGCGCTCAGCCTGGCGAGCTCGTTCAGCGCGCTCGCGCCGCTCGCCTTCGTCGCGATCGGCCTGCCCGGCGGCACCTTGTACCTGCTGCCGTACCTGATGGCCGGCGATGCGGCGGACTATTCGCGCTGGCGCCAGGGCATCGACAATCGCGGCGTCCACATCAGCATCATTTCGATGATCCTCAAGCTCGGCTCGGTGTTCAGTTCGGCCACGCTGTGGCTGGCGGGGTTGCTCGGCTTCGACCCGGCGAAGGGGATCGACGACGGCGATCTCCTGATCCTCAAGACACTGGGCCTCTATCTTCCGGCGGGCCTGATCGTCGCAGGGGGCCTCGTCATGGCGCGCTTCCCGATCAATCGCGCCCGCCATCGTGCGATACAGGCCCGATTGGACCGGCGCATGCGGCCGGTGACCGAACCGGGCCGCGAAGCGTTCGAGGGGATGACTTTACCTGAGCGAACCGCCAAGGCATCGTAACGGGCCGCGCCGGCATATCTGTTCCGGCGGGCCGGCGGGTCTGCAGGCATCGTGGCAGGGAAACGGAATGACGACCGCATTCGAACAAGCCTATCTGAGCATTCGAGACATGATCCTGCACGGCGAACTGCGCGCCGGCGATTCGCTGTTTCCCGACGAACTCGCCCGCCAGTGCGGCGTGTCGCGCACGCCGGTCCGCGAGGCCCTGTTCCGGCTCGAGGCGGAACTGTTCGTGACCCGCCTCGACAACAAGCGGATGATCGTGCGGGCATGGACGATCGACGAGATCGAAGTCTTCGTCGAACTGCGTATGCGCGTAGGCGGCTACGTGGCCGCGCGCGCAGCCACCCGGATATCGGCGAAGGACATCGAGGCGCTGCGCGCGCTCAATGAGGAACTTGGGCAAGTCGCGGCCAGCGCGGTGCCCGACCAGGCGGCAGCGCTCGCGGCCGCGTCACGCTTCTACGAGATCATGGTCCCGGCCGCGGAGTCCGACAGGCTGACGACGCTTTCATGGCAACTGGCCAATCCGGCTCCCCTGGTGCGACTTCTGGAGCAGCATGCCGGGCAGCGTCTGGCCGACATGCTGGCGGCCCATCGCGAACTCGTCGAAGCCTTCGCGGCGCGCGATGCGCGCTGGGCGGAAGCCGCGATGATCGTCCTCGTGCGCAAGACCTACCGCACGGACCTGATCGCCGAACTCGTCGGCGGCACGGGTGTTCCGGACGCCGGCGGCTGATGCCCTCGCCGTAACGCGGCTGGACGTGTCAGGCGACGCTGGCCCATGCGCGCGGGTGTCGGCTTCTAGCCGCCAAGCCCTTTGAGCATCATCGCAAGCTTCTGTTCCGCTACGCTGGCGATGCCATCGCGATTGGCGTCGGCCAGATCGAACATCTGGAGCGGGCGAGTTCCAGCTTCAGCCAAGGTTACGCGGCCATCGCCATCGGCGTCCGACTTCTCGAACCACCGGCTTCCGATATGATAGAGGCCCGCTCCGCCATCCGGCAATTTCGCCTGCCTTGCCCGGTAGGCTTCGAACTCCTCGTCGTCGATCGCGCCGTCGTGGTTCCTGTCCATCGTGGCGAACTGGGCTTTGACACCAGCCAAGACTTCGGTCCGCTTGATCGGTCGCTGGCCAAGTTCGACCGCCTGGGCGCCGCATGGGAACGCCGTCGCGACGCCTATGCCCGTCATCATTGAAATCAATAACTTGAACATGGTTCTGCTCCGGCCGGCCAACTGTCGGCGCGCTTATAGAGGCCCGGCCTGACACGGTGCTGAACAGAAACCCCGATGGCTGGAGCCACCGCCGGGGCATATCGTCGATCCTCAGTCGAATCCGATGACGCTGAACGGCGCCCAGAAGAAGGGATGCGCATGTCCGGCGCCGATGCTGCCGTCGGCGAACGCCAGTTCGGCGGCGAAGTGGTTCGGCCCCGTCCGCGGTGCCTGGCCGAAAGCGAAACGGCTTCGGGGCTGACCCCGAAGCCGTCGTGCCGTGTTGCGTCAAACAGGCGATCAGAAGTTCTTGCGCACCCCGAACTGCACGATGCGGCCGATCGAGAAGGCAGAGCCCTGGGTGGCGTCGTAGCCGAGGCCGGTGGCGCTGCGGAACTCGGGCGGTGCGCTATCGAACACGTTCTGGACGTGCAGCGTGAACGACAGGTTGCTCGTCAGTGCCGAGTCGGATTTCACGTCGTACTTGAAGAACAGGTTGATGGCGTCGAATGCGGAGATCTTGGCCTGGCCGAACTCGATGGTGCCACGCTTGTATCCTGCCGTGTGGTTCCACGTCACCTGGGCGCGAAGGGCGCCGATCGTCGTGCCCAGAGTGCCCTGGATGCGGAACCGGGGAGTGTTGAACGCCAGGTCGTCGGCGATCGGTAGCGAAGGCAGCGCGCGCGACTTCTGCGACAGGCGGTAATTGCCCGATGCGCTCGCGTCGAACGAGGCGAAGCTGGTATCCAGCACGTAGCTGGCACTGAAGTCGATGCCGTCGAGCTTGGCGGTGCCGAGGTTCCTCGAACGAGTGTCCAGCGTCACGAGAACGGGAGAGGTGACGCCGCCCGCCGTGATGAGGGCCTGTCCGGTAGAAGTCGGGTTGACGACGGTGAAGTTGAAGTTGGCGGGGTTGAACTGGGTGAGATAGGCGGCCAGTTCCTGCCCGGTCGGTCGCACCGAGTAGAGCTGCGGGAAGTTCGCATAGTAGTCGGTGAGATCGGCGCCGGTCACCGGCCGTCCGATGGTGCCGGACAGGTCGATGTTGTAGTAGCTGGCGTTGAGCGTCAGGCCCGGTACGAACGGAGGCTCGATTTCGACGCCGACCGACCAGTTCGTGGCCTTCTGCGGCTGGATTCCGGGGGCGGTGCCGGAAACGAACAGCCCCAGTTCTCCCGGCGCTGCGGTGACACCGGGCGGCGTGCGCAGGAAGGCTGCCGGAACGGTCGCGACTGCCGATGCCAGTACGCCCAACTGGTCGACCGGCGAGGGCGCGGTGAAGGACTTGCCCCAGTTACCCCGGATCGCGATCCATTCGACGGGGCGCAGCGTGGCGGCGAACTTCGGATTGAACGTATCGCCGAAATCGCTGTACTTGTCGTAGCGGGCCGAGGCGGACAACGAGAGTTCGTTGATGAACGACATCTCGTTGGTGCTGCCCACGATCGGCACCTGCAATTCGCCGAAGACGGAATCGACCTTTTGCGTGTAGTCGGTGGGAGTCTGGAAAGCATAGGTCGTGGCGTTGGTGGTGCGGCGCCGGAAGTTGTCCTGCATGTGCTCGTACCCGACCGCGGCCTTTACCGAGCCGCCCGGGAGCGCGAACAGCGGGCCGTTCGCGATGGCGCGATAGTCGAACAGCTCGTTGCGCCCGGTTCCTTCCGCGTAGCGCAGCAGGCTTGCCGCCGTGGCGGAGCTGGCAGCACCGATATCATACGGATTGAGAGCGCCGGACGCCAGCGCGGCAGCCTGGGCGGTCGGGCTGATCTGCGCGTTCCGGAACGAGGTGGTGGCGATGCCGTAACTGAACAGGCCGCCGAACTCCCAGTCGGAACCGAGTTCGATCGAGATCGAAGGGGCCACGCGCCAGGTTTCGAGATTGGTTTCCTGCGTTGCGGAGCGGGCGCCGAACAGGGGGCTGTAGTCGTACCGCACCACTTGCGGCAGGCCGGTGTTGGCGTCCCCGGTGGGACGATAGAACGGCGATGCGGCGGTGAGCGTCGCCTGGCCCGTGGCCCCCGTGCTCAGCGCGCCGGTCCCCAGCGTCCCGCCGACCGCGTCGATGGCGCGGTTGGCATATAGTGCGGTCACGTCGAAGCGGACCGAGTCCGACAGCCGCTGGTCGAGGCGGGCATAGGCCGTGTGCAGCGTCGAAGTGGGATAGATCGCAACCGTGTCGGAGAAATCGCAGACGTTGGGGCCCCCTGCGGCCAGTCCCGTGCCGGACGGAACGTAAGTCGCCGATCCGATGCCGACATTGGGGGTGGCGCAGTTGCGGCCGGTCGGAACCTTGGTGTCCCAGTTGATCTGCTTCACCCAGTCGCGGTCCGAGCCGTAGACGCTGTCGTGGTGCGAATAGCCGTACGCGACGTAAAAGCCCCCCGAACCCCAGTCCTTGCCGGCGATACCGCTCGCCTCGACCGACTTGTAGTTGTCGCCCAGGCCGTAGCGGGCATCGACCTGCAGGCCGTCGAACCTGTCGCGCGTGACGAAGTTGATCACGCCGCCAAGGGCGTCCGACCCGTAGACGGCCGAACCGCCGTCGGTCATGGCTTCCACGCGCGCGATCACACCCGGCGCGATGATGTCGGGGTCGACGGCGACCTGCTGGATGCCGGCACCGACGACACGCTGGCCATCGAACAGGACCAGCGTCTGCGCGCCGCCGCTGGTGTTGGCGCCGGGCAGGTTGCGCAGGTTGGGTCGGTTGATCGGGTTGGAGGTGTTCGCCCCCGCCTGGGGCGATACGCCGGCGGGCAAGGCGTTGAAGAAGTTGCCCACCTGGGGAACGTTGCTGAGAACCTGGCTGGTCGTCGCGGCGCCCGTCGCGGTGATCTGTTCGCTGGTGACGCCGATGACGTTGTTACCGGCAGGCGCGATGCCGCGGATCAGGGTGCCGGTCACGACGATCGGTTCCGAGGACACCTGGTCGGCCGAATTATCCTCGGCCGGTGGCATCTTGTCCTGCGCGCTCGCCACGCCCGGGATGAGGGCAGTCCCTGCCACGCCGATCGCAAAACGCCATGCTGCGCGCTTCTTGTTGAATGTCATTGTGATATCCTCCCCTTGTTGGTTGAAAACCATCGCCCGCCGGCTCTTTCCGACCGATCAGGCGAAACACGAATCGTCAGGTTTGCATGGCCAGCCTTTCTGCCGCGACCCGGCGTAGCTCTGCGGTCTTGACCTTGTTGCTGCCGGTGACCGCAAGGTCTTCGGCTGCGAAGAACAGGATCCGGCGAGGGACTTTGTAGCTCGCCAGCCTGGTGCGGGCGTGGGATTGCAGTTCTTCCTCGCTGACCTGCGCGCGCTCGTGCAAGGCGACGCAGGAGACCACGATCTCGCCCAGCGTCTCGTGCGGCACGCCGACGGTCTGCGTGACTTTCACGCCCGCACACTCGCGGATGACGTCGTCGATCTCGAGCGGGGACACATTGGCGCCACCGGTCTTGATGATGTCATTGAGCCGGCCTTCCCAATGCAGTCTTCCGGCCCGGTCGAGCCAGCCGCCGTCGCCGGTGCGCAGGAACCCCTCCGGGTCGAGCGTGTCGGCCAGCGGCAACCCGAGATAGCCGAGCATGAGGGTAGGGCCCTTGACCGCCAGTTCGCCGCGTTCACCCAGCGGCATGGTGCGGCCGGTCAGGGGATCGACGATCTTGAGGACATTGCCGGGCAGCGGCAGCCCATGGCTTTCGGCCGCCTCCTCGCGCGAGGTCTGCGCGGGATAGGCGGCGCTCAAGGTGAATGTCTCGGTGTTGCCGTAGCAATGGCGCGGCTCGATCCATTCGACGTCGACGGTCGGATGCCGTGCGATCGGTGAATGGGCGTCCACGTAGACCAGCGAGGAGAGATCGACTTCGGCCCAGTTCGGGGCGGCGATCAACTGTTCCCACTGGTGCGGCCAGGCGAACAGGAACTGGACCTTTTCGGCCGCCATGAGCGCCAGTGCCTCGGCAGGCTGGAACGTGCGCTGGAGGACGATGGCACCGCCCGTCGCGAGCGTGCCGCCGACGATCATCGCGAAGTTGCCCGACCAGAAGAACCCGTTGGCGGTCCAGCTTCGCACGCCGTCCTCAAGGCCCTGTTGCGGGCCCATGCGCCACATCTGCAAGGTTACCCCGCGATGCGACGACAGGATGCCCTTGGGACGCGCGGTCGAGCCGGAGGAGAAGAACAGGACGCCGGGATCGGATGGCGAGACGGCGTCGGCACGGGCGGCGACGCGCTCCTGCGCGGTGCTGTTGCCGCTCTCGAGGAAGGCGTCCCAGCCACGCACCGCGCCGATCGCTCCCTCGCCGAGCATGACCAGCGTCTTGAGGAACGGGAAGCGCGTCGAAGCGTACCTTTCCGGCGTATCCTCGGCAATCTGCGGATCGATTTCGCACAGTGCGCCGAGGAAATCCTTCTTGAGCACGGCACGCTCGAACAGCAGGGTCGACACTGCCGATATCTCGATCAGGTAGCCGAGTTCCGCCGCCGTCGAGAAAGTGCCGATCGGTGCGGCGACCCCGCCGGCAAGCGCGGTTCCGAATACTGCAGCGAGAAATTCCGGCCGGTTCGTCATCAGCACGCCGACACGTTCGCCATGGGCGATGCCGCCCGCCACCAGCGCTTGCGCCACCGCGTTCGCTTCGCGCCACAGGTCCGCATAGGACCAGCGTTCCACGATGCCGTCCTCCCGGTGATGAACCAACGCCTCGCGCCCGGAATATCGCACCGTGACTTCGCGCAGGAAGCCGCCGAGCGTCAGGTCGCCGAGGCCGGTTTCCTCTGCGAGCGGAGGGCCGCGCGAGATCGACTGGGCCGGGTCTGCAACGAAGGTGTGCTGGGTCAAGTCGACGATCCGGTCAGGAGGAAAGATGTACTTCATCGACGGATCCGCCGACGGTCCTTTCATCCCGGTCGACCACCGGCAACCCGATTCCGAGGACGTCGCGCTCGAAGACGATGCGGTCGCTGTTCCACGCCGCCATCGCGACGCGATATCCATGTCGACCTTTGGGGTCCGCTTTCGCCATTTCCCGCTCCTCCGGCGCGAAACCATGCACGGCAGGGCTGGCCCGCACCATCGCTGGTTCGTCGTTGGCCTGCATAGTTGCGCAAACGGGAGCGTTTGGCTTGATCTATCCGGACAAAGTGCGGTGCTGCACTTTTGGTGCCGCCGTGGCGCGCAACTGCGTGGGGGACTGGCCGAACCAGCGGCGGCAGCTTCGCGAGAAAACCGCCTGTTCGGCAAAGCCGAGCTTTTCGGAAATGCTGCGAAAATCGAGCTGTGTCTGACGCAGATAGTAGAGGGTCAGATCGCGGCGTACGTCGTCCTTGACGTCCTGGAAGCTCGTTCCCTCGTCCTTCAGACGGCGCCGAAGGGTGCGATGATGGATGTTCAGCGCGCGCGCCACCTCGCCGCTGGCGCAATCGCCGTGGGTGAGCCGACGCATGATGAGGCCGCGCACTTCGGCATTGAAGGGCGGGCGCTGCTTGGGAAAATGCGTCTCGATGTAGGTGACCAGTTCCCGGTGAATGTCCTCGTTCTGGCTGAGGACCGGGCTGGCGAGATCCCGCGCCGAGAATGTAAGTCCATCGGACGGACCTCCGAAACGCACGTCGCAGCCGAAATAGCGGCGATAGTCCGTGAGCGGCGATATCGGCTCGTGACGGAAGTGGACGGTGCGCGCACGCGCATAGCCGCCGGTCATTTCCATGGCTTCCAGATGTCCGATCAGGAGAGTCTGCTCGATGGCCTGGATGCGGTCGCGGCTGCTTTCCAGCAAGAGTTCGTGGCCGGCGAAGACCCAGCCTTCTTCGGGCCCCGCTTCCAGCCAGACACGCGCGGCGCGGCTGTGGGCACCCATGTGTTCGCTGGCAAACCGCAGCGCATCGCCGAACGTCCTGGAGTTGCGCATCGTGCGGCCCAGCGGCCCGAACACGGCGCCGCCGCGTTGTCGCAACGCCAGGCGCATCCCGAAGTCGGGACATGCGAGCTGCCTTGCCGCGATGTCGAGCAGCCGGATCGCTTCGGGGTAGGTCAGGTCGATGGCATCGTCGCGGAAAGTCTCGGCAGGGATGCCCGCCAGCGCCAGTATCTCGGCAGGATCGCCGGCCAAAGCGCGCACCATCTCCGGGAAATGGCGCAGCAGCGGTATGTTGAGCTTCACAAATTCCGCATCGGCGATCAATGACATGCGGCTTCCCCCTGGCGCTGCAGCGAATGCACTGCAATCGGCGATTTTTCGCCCGTTAAGCGCTCGTGGCCGGGACATTGGCTGCCTCGTTTGACCACATCCGTCAAGTCAGGCCCGGAAAACTGCGGCAGGTGACGGCCTGTGACAGGAAGGGCGCGGGCGAACCACGATCCACGCACCCTCCGCGCTCAGTATTCACGGACCGGCATGGTCCGTCGGGAGGGAAACGATGATTGAACCCGTAACGAAGGCCGCCGTATCGTTGCTCGCCGTCGCTGCCGCCCTTTCGGCCACGCCGGCGATGGCGCAGCAAACCGGCGCGGGCGATGTGGTCAGCGAAATCATCGTCACTGCACAGCGCCGCGAGGAAGCCTCGCGCGACGTGCCCATCAGCGTGACGACATTGGGGCAGGACCAGCTTGCCACCGCCAACGTGCGCCAGCTTTCGGATACAGCCAAGTTGACGCCCGGACTGCGCTTCGATTCCCAGGGTCCGGCCGTGCAGCCGACGATCCGCGGCGTCGGCACGGCGATCACGACCTCGGGCGGGGGCCCCAACGTGGGCATTTACGTCGACGGCTTTTTCCAGGCCAACACCTACATGTCGGATTTCGACCTGCTCAACGTGAGCAGCATCCAGGTGCTCAAGGGACCGCAAGGCACGCTGTTCGGCCGCAACACGACCGGGGGTGCGATCATCGTCACCACCGCCGAGCCCAGCACCGACACCGGCATGCAGGCCAGGGTCAGCTACGGGCGCTTCCATTCGCTCAAGGCGCAGGCCTACGCGACCTACGGCATCAGCGACCGGGTGGCGCTGGACATCGAGGGGCTCTATCGCCGCGGCGATGGCTTCATCACCGACCTTGGCAACGATGACGACAAGGTCGGCGAATACGAGAACTGGTCGCTGCGCGTCGGCCTGAAGGCGGAACTGACCGACGACGTCTCGGTGCTGCTGCGCTGGGTCCACGCGGAAACCGACGACCCCACCACGCAGTTGGTCAATGCCTATATCGACAAGAGCGGCGAGGCGGGTTTCTTCGACAAGGTCTCGGCCGCAGGCCGCGCGATCTACGGCACGTCGAGTTCGCAGGGTCTGGCGCTGGTCAGCTACGGCACGCCCGCATCCGCCTATGCCACGCGGCCGGGCGAGGTGCTGCTCAACAAGCCGCTCAGCTTCCGCACCAATTCGGATGCGCTGCAAGGGACGATCACCGCCGACCTCGGTTTCGCCGATCTGACCAGCTACACCCAGTACCGCAAGGACCTTTCGCCCTACTACGGCGACCTGGACGCGACCGCGATTCCGATCTTCAACATCTACGTCGGCGTCGACGACGAGACCTGGAGCCAGGAGTTCCTGCTGAATTCCAAGCCGGGCGGCAGGCTTCAGTGGACCGCGGGGCTCAACTACTTCCAGATCCGCGATACCTGGACCATCGGCGCGGCCTTCGGCGGGGCTCCGTTCTCGCCGTTCGGCGGGTCCAGCACGAAGACCACCTCCTACGCCGCGTTCCTCGATGCGACGTATGAGGTGAACGACCGGTTCTTCGTCACGCTGGGCGGTCGCTATAGCCACGACGTGGTCGGGGATGCCAACTTCACCGCCAACTTCACCACGCCGCTGACGGGCTATACGGGCCCCAACGGCGAGAACGTGCCGTTCACGGGCAATGCCGGCGACCGCATCGCGGTCAACACGCTCAAGAACGACAGCTTCACGCCGCGCGTCGTGCTGCGATACAAGCCGAGCGAGGAATCGAGCGCCTACGCCTCGTTCACGCGAGGCTACAAGGCGGGTATCCTCAACGTTGGCGGCTATTCCCAGCAGCCCGTCAAGCCCGAGAAGATCAACGCCTTCGAGGTCGGCTACAAGTTCGACAACCGGACGCTGCAAGTGGACCTCGCAGGCTTCTACTATGATTACAAGAACCTGCAGGTGTCGAGCTATCAGGACGGTGCGGCGCAGATTCGCAATGCGGCGTCCTCGGAAATCTACGGGCTGGAAGCGCAGCTTCGCTATGCGGTGAGCCGCGATTTCAACATCAACGGGGGCGTCGCCTGGACGCATGCGCGGTACAAGTCGTTCCCCAATGCGCCGTTCTACGGATACTGCGATCCAGCGGTCACGGATTTCACCAACCCGATGAACTGCGCCTATTCGGGCACGCAGAGCGCCGGCGGCATCGTCCAGGCATCGACCGACGCGTCGGGCTACAAAATGCAGCGCGCGCCCGAATTCACCGGCAATATCGGTGCCAGCTACGGGCTCGACGCGGGCGGAGGCAGGCTGCTGCTCTCGGGCAACCTGTACTACACGTCCAGCTTCTACTTCGACCCGGAGCAGCAGTTCCGCCAGAAGGGCTACGAAGTGCTCAGCCTGCGCGCACAATGGACCGATGCCGGCGACAGGCTGACGATCGCGGCCTTCGGCGACAACGTCACCAACCGGCGCTATCGCACCCAGGTCCTGTTCAACACGCTGGGGACGGGATCGGTGTGGAACTCTCCGGTGACGTACGGCGTGGAAGTTGGCGTGAAGTTCCGGTGACGGCCAGCCTGCACGGGTAGAGGAATGAGCGGATACGACCTTGGCGCAGCGGATCGAAACGGCCCCATGCACGCAATGCCATGACCCCGGCGACGTGCTCATGCTCAACGAACAGTACGGCGCGAGAGATTACCAGACCATGTCGTGGTCGTTTCAGCATTCCGACGAGCCGCGCGAAGGTATGCGTGCTTTCATGGAAAAGCGTCCGCCCGCCTGGCTACCGGAAGGCTTTGGCCCCGACCGGGCGCCGGTGAGGGTGCCGCAGTGACGATTATCCCGACGGCCGGAATTTTGTCCACATTCGTCAAATCGCAAATGGAAGTTTCGGTTAGACCCTGAGGAAGCCGCCCTCGAGAAAGGCGGATTGCGGAGAGGCACGATGGAACAGATTTTACGCGAGATGCTTGACCGCGAGGCCATCCGGTCCTGCGTGGCGCGCCTTGCGCGCGGCGAGGACAGGCGCAGCGCCGAGCTGATCCGTTCGTGCTGGTGGCCCGAAGCACGTTTCGATTACGGCGTCCACAATGGCGATTTCGAGACTTATCTCGCCTGGGTCGTGCCCGGAGCGGACGCAATCAAGGACACCCAGCACCTGATCGGCCAGACCCACGTCGAACTGGCCGGCGACGCTGCCAAGGCCGAAACGCACGTCTTCTCCTATCACCGCGTCGACATAGGCGAGGGCGACCGCGATACCTGCATCGGCGGGCGCTACCTCGACACGTTCGAACGGCGCGCAGAAGACTGGCGCATCGCCGACCGGGTGATGCTCTACGACTGGGAGCAGGACTGGGGCGCGGCGGCCGACTGGTCCAGGGGAGTGATGGGCTATCCGTTCACCGCCGAGCATTTCCCCGGCCGTGCCAAGGGGGACTTCAGCGAGGCCTGGTTCGCGGAGACGGCGAAGTGAGCGCGCCGCTTGCCGGCAAGGTGGCGCTCGTCACTGGCGCCAGCCGTGGCATAGGCAAGGGCATCGCGCTGGTCCTCGCCGAGCAGGGCGCGACCGTCTACGTGACCGGGCGCACCGTCAAGGAGGGCGATTACTACCTCCCCGGGACCATCGGCAGCACGGCAGCCGAGTGCGACGAGCGTGGGCGCGACAGCGGCGGGCGCGGCGTGGCGGTCGCCTGCGACCATGGCGACGATGCCGCCGTGGAGACCCTGTTCGCGCGTATCGCTGGCGAGGCGGGGCGGCTCGACATCCTCGTGAACAACGCCTTTACGCTGTCGGACGACCTGCTCGAAGCGAAGGGTTTCTGGGAAAAGCCGCTCTCCAACCTGGAGATGTGGGACGTGGGCGTGAAATCGAACTACGTCGCCGCCTGGCACGCCGCGAAGATCATGGCCCCGCAGAAGTCCGGCCTGATCGTCGCCATCTCCGGCTTCGCAGCGGTGACGTATACCTATGGCGTGATCTTCGGCACGTCAAAGTCGGCGGTCGACCGCATGGCGCGCGACATGGCGATTGAACTCGAACCGCACGGCGTCGCCTCGCTGACGCTGTGGCAGGGGCTTACGCTCACCGAAAAGGCGAAGGACAACCTTGCGAAGATGGGCGACAAGATGACCACGTCGATCACCTCGATGCAGGGCAGCAGCGTCGAGCATCCCGGCCGGGTGATCGCCGCGCTGGCGGCTGACCCGGACGTGATGAAGCGTTCGGGCGCCGAGTACGTCACCGCCGAACTGGCGCAGGAATACGGCATCACCGACATCGATGGCAGCACGATCGCCTCGGCGCGGGCAAGCCGGGGATCGCCGATCTGGCAACCGATTGCGGAGGTCGACTACCGTGGCAAGTGACCGGGAAGCCCGCATCGACGCGATGCTCGACAAACACGAGATACGCGAGGCGCTCGAACGCTTCTCGCGCGGGATGGATCGCTTCGATAGAGGTATATACCTGTCCGCCTTCTGGGACGACGCCGAGATGGCTGCCGGGCCGTTCGTGGGCAGCGCGGCGGATTGCTGGGATTGGGCGATTCCGATGCACGAGGCGGGGCAGGTGGTCACCCACCACGCCCTGCTGCAGTCGAACATCGACCTCGACGGGGACGCCGCGCACGCGGAGACCTATTACCAGTTTGTCGGCCGCAACCGGGACGAGAGCCTGTGGATCGCCGGGGGACGCTACGTCGACCGGCTGGAGCGGCGCGATGGCGAGTGGCGGATCGCGCTGAGGACCAACGTGATCGAGTGGGGCTGCCTGCCTCCGCCGATGCCGATCCCCTTCGCCGACGTGCCCGACATCGCGCTCAACGGGGTCTCCTCGCGCAGCATGCACGACCCGTCGTACCAGCGCCCGCTCGTGAACCGGCGCGCGCCTGCCGATCCGGGCAAGGCGTGATGGGCCGGCTTTCGGGGAAGGTCGCCCTCGTCACGGGCGCTACGCGGGGCATCGGCAAGGGCATCGCCTGCGCGCTCGCGGAGCAAGGCGCGACCGTCTACGTGACCGGCCGCACTGTCGGCGCCGGTAGTCATGCATTGCCGGGTTCGCTGGAAGAGACGGTCGCGGAAGTCGAGGCGCGGGGCGGCAGGGGCGTGGCGGTCGCGCTGGACCTGTTCGACGATGCCCAGATCGCGGCGGCTTTCGAGCGGGTCGCGCGGGACGAGGGGCGTCTCGACATTCTGGTGAACAACGCCATGACCATTCCTGAATCGATGACGCAGCGGACGGGCTTCTGGGAAAAGCCGCTGGCCGAGGAATGGAGCATCTGGGACAGCGGCCTGCGTGCGGCCTACGTCGCCGCGTGGCATGGGGCCCGGATCATGGTGCCCCAGGGCTCGGGCCTGATCGCCGCGCTTTCCGGCTACGTGGGCGTCACGTATACCTACGACGTCGTCTTCGGCACCACCAAGACCGCCACCGACCGGATGATGCGGGACATGGGGCACGAGTTGCGAGGCACGGGCGTGAGTGCGGTGTCGTTGTGGCAGGGCTTCACTTACACCGAACGCGCGATCGAGAACCTGAAGACGGTTCCGGGCATGGCCGGCCAGCTCAACAGCGCGGCAGGGTCCTCGCCCGAATTTCCCGGACGGGTGGTGGCGGCGCTGGCGATGGACCCGGCGGTTGCCGACAAGTCCGGCGGGACGTTCATCAACGCCGAACTCGCGGCGGAATACGGCGTCACCGACAAGGATGGGCGCGTCGTTCCTTCGCTGCGCGAAAGCCGCGGCGTGCCGCTTTGGGGCGCCGGAGATACGACGTGGAGCAGGCGATAAGCCAAAGCCGGGTCTGCCACGTCGCGGCCGTCACGCCGCCGGACGCAGGCTGGGTCGCGCCGACGCCGGGCTGATCGGCCCGCCGTCATGGGTCGGCTCTAGGGACCGGTCCTGCCAAGAGGGGGCATGGCCGGTCCCGCATTGCGCCGCGATATCGGGCGAAATCGGCCGCTCGTTAGCGAAGGCCACGCCATCCGGACACATCCTGGAAATCGGGCTGCCGGCAGCCCGCGTCGACACGCGCCGTGCGGGCGCAGCGGAGCGATTGACAACCTGCCGCCCATCTTTAAGTTTACCAAACGGTCAATAAATGATTCGCGGCGACTGCAAAGGTACGCGCCGGCCCCGCAGTTCCGATTGGAGAGGATTGGAACATGAACATCGCTACGTCCGACAAGCCGTTCGCGGGCAAGACCGCGTTCACCCAGAGTTGCGGACTGGGCACCGAGCCGGTTCCGCTGGCGCCGTACCGTTCCGCCGAATTCTTCGAACGCGAACGTGCCCGCGTGTTCGAGCGGGCTTGGCTCCTGGTCGGGCGGGAGGAGGAGATCGCCGCCTACGGCGACTACTTCGTGGCCGAACTGCTTCCGGGCGGCGTGTCCACGGTTCTGAATAGAGGCAAGGACGGCAAGGTTCGTGCGTTCTACAACACCTGTTCGCATCGTGGCTCGCAGGTGGTGGACGGACCGACCGGCAATGCCCGGCGCATCGTCTGTCCCTACCACAACTGGACTTACGCCGCGGACGGAGAACTGCTGTCGATCCCGGACGAATCCAGCTTCTTCGCGGTGGACAGGAAGCGCTGCGGCCTCACGCCCATGGCGGTGGACACCTGGGAAGGATGGATTTTCGTCAATCTCCAGGCCGAGCCGGAAGTCGGCCTGCGCGCATTCCTCGGCGATTTCGCGGACCGTCTCGCCGGCGTGCCTTACGTCGCCGCGGACAAGCCGATCGTCCTGAAGGCAGACCTCGACGCGAACTGGAAGGTGGTCCAGGACGCCTTCATCGAAAGCTACCATATCCCGGCCATCCACAAGCGGACCATCGCCGAGACCTTCTCGTCGAACGAGAACCGGTTCGCGCGTCTTCTGGATGCCCGCGTCTTCGGCCCGCACCGCACCGTATCGATGTACGGCAACCCGAAGATGCCGCTCGATCCGGCGAACAAGGTCGAGATGCTGGCCTATGCCTCGGGCGATACCGGCAGTCTCATCGCTGCCGGGACCAGTACCCAGATGGACAGTTTCCTGCAGCATCCGGCAGTCAATCCGACCGGGGTGGACTGCTGGTCGATGGACGTGAACAACCTCTTTCCCAATACCCAGATCGACTTCGGGCCGGGCGGCTTCTGGGTTCACCAGTTCTGGCCGCTCACACCCAATACGTCGCGCTACGAGGTCCGTTTCTACGTGCCCGACGCGTTGAATGCGCGCCAGCGCCTGCAGCAGGAACTCTATGTCGCCCGGGTGATCGAGGTCGTGCTGGAGGACCTCGCCAACGTCGCGCGCACCCAGCGCGGCATCGACAGCAGCGGCAAGGACCACATGCAGTTGCAGGACAGCGAGGTGGGTATCCGCCATTCCGTCGAACAACTGCTCAAGTGGGTGGATGCCGACAGCGTGGCGGAAGCGCTGTTGTGAGTGCGGGTGCAAGATTGCCCGATGGCTTCGGGGAACTCGAGCCCTTCCTCGATAGCTGGGGGCGCCATACCACGCAGGAGCGGCTGGCCGCCCGGTGCGAACGCTCGATGGACGAGATCGGCCAGTTCTACGATGCCATGACCGCGCGGGCGGAGGAAGCGCTCGGCTACATCGACGGCTTCCCGCTGGACGACCTGCCCGAACAGGCGCGCAATCTCCTGGCCCTGGTCCTGGGGTTGGCGCAGGCGCACATCGCGGTGGAAATCCATCGCCAGCCGCGCGCGCCGGGGACACCGTGGCCCAATTCGATCGAAATCGTGCGCGGACTTGCCCTGCTGGGCTGAACCGCGACACAAGGGAGAGCAGGAATATGCGTTTCAAGGACAAGGTGGCGATCGTCACCGGTGGTGCTTCGGGGCTGGGCCGGGCAACGGCGATGCGGCTCGCCTCCGAAGGCGCCAGCGTCGGCATCGCGGACATCAACGATGCCGGGGCGAAGCTCGTGGCCGAAGAAATCGCGGATGCAGGCGGCGTGGCGCGACCGCTGCGGCTCGACATCACCGTGGAGGAAGACTTCCGGTCCGCCGTCGGCGCCATGGTCGAAAGCTACGGCCGGCTCGACATCATGCACAACAATGCCGCGTTCACCTCGCCCGAGGCGATCGCGCAGGACACCGACATCCTCGAGATCTCGAACGATATCTGGGACCAGATCTTCGCCGGCACCGTGCGCGGCACCATGCACGGGTGCCGTCACGCCATCCTCGCCATGCGCAGGCACGGCGGCGGCGCGATCGTCAACACCGCCTCGATGTACGGGGTAGAGGCATTCTACAAGATGCCTGCCTATTGCGTGTCGAAGGCGGCGGTCATCCAGTTGACCAAGCAGGTTGCGACGGCATTCGGGCGACAGGGCATCCGCTGCAACGCGGTGGCTCCGTCCATGATAAGCACGCCGCTGCTGGACGCATCGATCCCCGCCGCCTTCATCGAGATGAATGCCGAGGCAACGCTGACCGGCTATCTCGGCACGCCCGAGGACGTGGCCCAGGCGGTCGCCTGGCTCGCTTCCGACGAGGCGCGGTACATCACCGGGCAGGTCATCCGCGTCGATGGGGGCTCGACCGCACACCTGGCGACTTACGCCGATGCCCGGCGTTTCTACGACGCCCCCGTCGCAGCCTGAACGCCAAGGAAGGAACGGACATGAAACTCGCCCGGTTCGAGATCAAGCAGGTCGCCCGCCTCGGCGTTGTGGTGGACGACACCGTCGTCCCTCTGGACAGCCTCGGCGTCGATTTCAGCGACATGGTCGCCCTCATCGAGGCGGGCCCCGGCGCATTGGAGCGCATAGCGCGGGCGCTGGATGCCGGCGAGGGAGACCCCGTCCCGCTTGCCAAGGTGCGCCTGCTGGCACCGCTCAGGCCCCGCAAGTTCCTTGGCCTGGGCATGAACTACCGCCGCCATGCCGATGAGGCGCGGGCTCTGGGCATTGCCTTTCCCGATGGCCAGATGTGGTTCAACAAGC
Organism: Novosphingobium sp. BL-52-GroH; assembly: GCF_044813085.1. Classification (NCBI taxonomy): domain Bacteria; kingdom Pseudomonadati; phylum Pseudomonadota; class Alphaproteobacteria; order Sphingomonadales; family Sphingomonadaceae; genus Novosphingobium; species Novosphingobium sp. BL-52-GroH. Next base: position 1,452,198 of record NZ_CP171149.1, read on the forward strand.
AGACGAGTTGCATCAACGGTCCTTACGACGACGTCGCGCAGGGGGTGACCGGGAAACTCGACTATGAAGTCGAACTGGGGGTCGTGATCGGAGCCGCGGCGAAGTCCGTAGGCGAGGGCGAGGCATCTGCGCACATCTTCGGATATCTCGTCGTCAACGACGTGTCGGCCCGCGACTGGCAGTTCCAGTCGCCCACGATCACCCTGGGCAAGTCGTTCGATACCCATGGACCGATCGGACCGTGGATCGTGACCGCCGACGAAATTCCCGATCCGGCGATCCTGGACGTGCGATGCCTGGTCAACGACGAGGTCCGCCAATCGAGCAATACCGAGCAGTTCATCCATTCGATTCCCGCCCAGATCGCCCATCTGTCGACCGCTTTCACGCTGGAGCCGGGAGATATCCTCGCCACCGGGACGCCGGAGGGCGTCGGTGCCGCGCTCCAGCCGCCGCGCTTCCTTGCGCCGGGCGACGTGGTGCGTTGCGAGATCGCCGGCATCGGTTTCATCGAGAACCGCATCGTACCCTGATATGTGCGATATGTCCGTTGAACTGACCTAATGGTGGGGAAACGGTAGGGCTGTCGGCTTGAAAAACGTTCTGGATGCTGCACATGCTCGGCTGCCACGCTTGCAAGGCGTGATACACTGGTCAGGCAAGTGGCCCAGCGGAGCAATCGAATGGCCGAGACGAACGAGAACACCGAAGCGAGCGAGCCCCAGCCGGCGGCAGCGCGCAAGCGGCGCGCGACGAGCGGCCGTATCGCGGTACGCCTGGACGGCGCCGAGACGCATCCGGTGGCGATCGACCAGAAGGCGCCGGAACGGCTTCGCAAGCGGGCCAGCCGGCGTGGCGACGACGTTCGCGAACGCATCCTCGCAGCGGCGCTGGAGTGCTTCGGGGCCTTCGGGTTCGAGGGCACGTCCACCCGCGCCGTCGCCGATCGCGCGGAAGTGACCCACACGCTGGTGCTCTATCACTTCCACACCAAGGAAGACCTGTGGATCGCCACGATCGACAATGCCTTGAAGCGCTATTCGGCGGAAATGAAGGAGCACCTCGACAAGGCGGAGGGCAGCGCGGCGGCGGGCCTGCGCATCTTCATCGGGCAGTTCATTCGAATGTCGGCCCGTCAACCGCAGATCCATCGCATCCTGACCATGGAGAGCAACCAGGATACCTCGCGCCTGCAGTGGGTCATCGAAAACTACCTGCGCGAACATTTCAGCACGATCCGCGATCTGATCCGTGCCGGGCAGGAACAGGGCTTGGTCAGGCAGTGCGATCCGGCGCGGCTCTATTACATGATTATCAGCGCGGGCGGCACGCCGTTCACGGTGTCGACGGAATATCGCGAACTGACCGGCAGGGACGTCTTCTCGGAGACCGAAATCCTGCGCAACATCGCATTCCTCTACGAGATCGTGTTCATCGACGCGCCCTGACCGGCGCGGGACCGGTTCGTCCCGCGCTCCAGTCGCCGCCGGGCAATGGTATCGTTCAGCCCCATTCGGGCTGGCCGAGGTTCTCCCACATCTGGATCATGTTGCCGTCCTGGTCGTAGAACAGGAAGGAACGGCCCATCGAGGCGCACTGCCAGACGTAGTCGGTCTGCGTGCGATAGCCGGCGGCCCTGACCTTCTCGAACCAGCCGTCGATGTCGGCGACGAGCAGGCCCAGTTCGTGGATGCCGGTATGCCCGTAGCGCAGGTTTTCCTGCGGGGTCTTCTCGATCGCGGGGTTCTGGCATTCCTGCAGTTCGATGAAGGCACCGTCCGCCGAACTCAGCAGCGCCATGCGCGAGCGGGCGCCCTTCACCTTGAAGATATCGTCGAGCAGGGCCGGATACATGAAGGTGTCGGGGCCGGGCTCGGGTCCGTCCGGGATTACGGTATCGACGGCGAGTTCGAATCCCATGACGTCCCGCCAGAGACGGATCGCCTCCTCCAGATTGCTGACCATGAGCGCCATGTGGTGGAATTTCATGTCTTTCTCTCCCGATCGGCCGCTGATTGAACCAGCCTTCTTGCCATCGGCGCTTTGTTATGCTTTCCTGACCAAAAGATCAATATAAGACGATAAAGACAATTGGAGGATAGCATGAAAGACACCGAGCGACTGGCGCGGGAATTCGGCGAACATATTGCGGGCCTGCGTTTCCCGGACGCGTTCGGCATGCTGGCCGACGACGGTCTCTATACGGTCATCGGCACGACTCCGGCCTCGGGTCTCTACCACGGTCCGCGCGACCTGCTGGAGCGCCTCGTGCCGCTCCTGGCGGATTTCGTGGAGCCGCCCGTGGTCACGTTCGAGGACCCCATCGTCCAGGGCGACCGTGCAGTGCTGCTCGGCAGCGGCCGCGGCGTAGGTCCGACAGGGCCTTACGATCAGCCCCATTACGCCTTCGTCATGAAGGTTTCCGATGGCCGCATCGTCGAGATCGTCGAATTCATGGACACCATGATGCTGCAGTCAGCCGTGTTCGGAGAGCGTGCGGCGTGAGATCCAACTGACCGAATTACCTGAAATGGCGGATCCGGATTCCGGACATCTTGCCGAAAACCAGCTTCAAGAGGGGAGCATGACCATGACCCAGGACACATTGCCCGACGCATCGAGCGCCGCAAAGACCATACCGCCCGCGCGCCTTGCGCATTTCGTGCTGCGCACCTCGCGGTTCGAGGAGATGATCGACTGGTACAAGACGGTCCTGGGAGCAGAGGCCGCTTTCCAGAACGAGATACTGGCCTTCCTTTCCTATGACGAGGAACATCACCGCGTGGCGTTCCTCAACATGCCGGACCTCGCCGAACAGCAGGAGGGTGTGGCCGGCTTCCACCATGCCGCCTTCACGTATTCCAGCTTGTCCGACCTGATGGCCACCTACAAGCGCCTGCGCGATGTCGGGATAAAGCCGATCTTCCCAATCAACCACGGTCCGACGACTTCGATGTACTACCAGGACCCCGATGGAAACCAGATCGAACTGCAGGTCGACAACTACGACCGGATCGAAGACGCCACGGCATTCTTCTATTCTCCCGCCTTCGCCGAAAATCCGATCGGCGTGGAGTTCGATCCCGAGGACCTGCTTCGCAGGGTCGAGGCGGGGGAGGACGAGGAGGTGCTCAAGCGCCGGCCGGACATCGGCCAGCGCGGCCTCGAAGCCGTGAAACTGCGTTGACGATGAAGGAATGCGCCATGCTGTCCATCCAGGACCACCTCGACCTCATCGCGCTGGTGACGCGCAGCTTCTGGCTCATCGACCAGGGGCGCGCTGCGGAGACGGCCCAGGCGTTCATCGCCGACGGGGCGCTGACCTTCGGGCCCGGGGCGCCGCGGCCGGGAACGATATCGGGTCCCGCCATCGCCGCGGCCATGGCCGCCCGGCAGGCGGAAGTCGCGGTCACGTCCCGGCACGTGCTGTCCAACGCCCTGGTCACCGCGATGGAAGACGGCCGTGCGCGCGTCGACACGCTGCTGACGCTGTTTCGCACGGGGGATGCGGACGTGACGCCGATCGTCCGCTCGGTCGCCGACGTCGTCGACCTTTGCGTGCGCGAAGATGGTGGCTGGAAGATCGCGGATCGCAAGATCCTTCCGGTCTTCCAGCCTTCTTGAACCCACGGCCGGCCGGAGAGGACGATTGACCAGGATAAAGATGTTCGGCGCGATTCCGCGCAAGCCCGGCGTTTCGCCGCAGTGGTTCCACGATCACTACCGCCATCCGCACGGAACGATGGGGCGGACGATCTCGACGATGCGGGCCTATACCCAAAGCCATCAGGTCCATTGCGACCTGCTCGACGATCGCCAGACGCATTTCGAGGCGACCGCCGAAGTCTGGTTCGACTGCGTGCAGGACGCGATCGATTTTCCGACCGAGCCCAACTATGTGGCGCTGCTGATCCCCGACGAACCGCTGTTCGTGGACATGGAGAAGCTGCGCTTCGTCTTTGCCGAGGAGGAGGTCCTGCAATCCGGGACGGACTGGAACGAGGCGGGGGCGCAAGTCGGCGACAAGCTGTTCCGGCTCGACCGGCGCCCGCTCAGCATCAAGCTACTGCAATATGTCATCGTCGATGGCGCGCAGCCCTGGGACGATGCCGGAGACCTGGCGCTCGGCCGCCGGATCGGTGCGCTGCGCCATGTGCGCTGCCGTCCGTCGCCGGTGCTCCACCGCGACGGGGCGTTCTGCATCGGCATACGCGAACTCTACTGGCCGACCCGCACGGCGATGGAGGAAGGGGTCGCGGGCGATCCCGGCGCCTGGGAGGAACTGCTGCGGCGCCCGGGCGATGCCATCGCCTACCTCGCGAGCGCCGAGCGCTTCATGTAGCTATGCGGGGGCGCGCCGCCCCCGCAGCCATTCAGCCGCGCAGGACCGGCGCGAGCTTGTCCTCGGCCCACTGCCGGAACCTGATCGGCGTGCCGACCAGCCGGGTGAGATCGGTGGTGTCGTTTTCGGCGGGCTTGCGGGCGAGCCATGTGTAGAGGTCGACGCCCTGAGGCCAATGCTCCTCGATCGCGGCCATGGGAACTTCGACCGCCGTGGCCGGCTTGCCCACGATCTCGCCGATGATCGCGGCCATCTGCCCGGTGCTGCCAACGTCGGCGACGAGATCGAAGGTCCGGTTGCGGCTGCCTTCGGGGTCGGCGACGATGGCGGCTGCGGCCCGTCCGATATCGTCGGAGCACACCAGCGCCAGCGGCACCTGGGTGGGCAGGGCCATCGCCACGACGAGCGTGCCTTCGTTCTCGGTCACCGGGAAGTAGTGCAGGAAGTTGTCCATGAACCACGCGGGGCGCAGGATCGTCGCCTCGAGATGGAGTTCGGCGATGCGCTCCTCGATGGCGCGCTTCGAGCCGACCGACAGGACCCCGTGGCTCCCTGCCGCCTGGGCCGACTGGTAGACGAAATGGCTTGTGCCTACCTCGCGTGCCGATTCTGCGACCATGATGCCCTGCACGGCCTGTCCGATGTCCCAGCGGTCCTGCAGGGAGGCCCCGGACAGGTACACCGCGTCGGCGCCGTCGATCGCCCGGCGCAGGGACGCGCGATCCTCCATGTCGGTGACGATGGTTTGCGCGCCCAGCGCTTCCACCGCCTTCGCCTTGTCGGAAGCGGCATCGCGGGTGACGGCGCGGACGTTCCAGCCCGCATCGAGCATGGCGCGGACGACGCCACCGCCTGCGGTGCCGGTCCCGCCGAAGACGGTGATCGTGCGTGAACTCATTGTTTCTCTCCCTCCGTGTCAGCCGTGGCTGGCGAATGTCGAGTATGACGAAGCTCAATTTCATCCGCAACATAATTGACCATATTAACAGCATAATGCGTTACTGGACGTCGGAGTTTGTAGATATGGCGGCATATTCCCGAGCAATTTTCGATAGTGAGTTGACATAACGGTCAGTTATGGGAAGTTCGAAACATCCGTAGATTCCTGCCGCGAGGACGGGAACGACAGGCGATAGGAGAGGTCATGACCGACAGCAGGCAGATCGCGCAGGCATTCTTCGGAAAGCTTTGCGGGGGGGATTTTACCGGCGGTTTCGAAACGTTGGCCGATGACGCGACCTGGACCATCATCGGCGACACACCGCTGTCGAAGCGCTTCACGAAGGACCGCCTGCTCACCGACATGATTCCCATGCTCTCGACGTTCAAGGAGCCTGCGCAGATGGCGGTGCACGAGATCATCGCCGAGGGCGAACGCGCGGTGGTGATCGCCAAGGTCGAGGGGGTCGGTCCTCATGGTCCATACCGGCAGGACCCCTACTGTTTCGTCCTGCGCACTCGCGACGGGCAGATCGTCGAGATCGTCGAATACCTCGACACGGTCGCGGTGGAGACGGCGCTGGTCGGTCGCAGGCTGGTGGACGCAGGGCAATGAGCAGTAGCGCGCAACCCGGCATCCCGGCCAGTGCCGACATGGTGGTCATCGGCTCGGGCGCCGCCGGCATGACCGCGGCGACGGTCGGTGCGCTGAGCGGGCTCGAGGTCGTGCTGCTGGAGGCGACCCCGCTGTTCGGCGGCACGACGGCCTTTTCCGGCGGCTGTGTGTGGATTCCGGCCAATCACCACCAGGCCGCGATCGGCATCCCGGACGACAATGCGAAGGCCCGCAGCTACCTGGAGGCGGTGCTGGGCAATTTCTTCAATGCGGAGAAGATCGACACCTACCTTGCCAAGGCCAACGAAATGCTCGGCTTCATGGAAGCGCACACGACGGTTCGGCTTTCGCCAAGCGACATACCCGACTACGCGCCCGCGCTGCCCGGCTGGAGCCAGGGCCGCTGCCTGTTGACGGAGGACTTCGACGGCAATGCTCTTGGCGCCGATTTCGAGCGCGTCCGCCCGCCGATCCGCGAAATGGGCCTGTTCGCCTCGATGCAGGTAAGTCCGGCACAGGCAGTGGCGATGCAAGGCTGGAACCGGTCGCTGGCATCCTTGCGCCTGACCGTATCGCGCATGGGTGGCTATGCCCTCGACCGGTTGCGCGGGCGGAGGGGGCGCCACATGGCGAACGGCAATGCCCTGGCCGGCCGGCTGTTCAAGTCCGCGCGCGACGCCGGCGTGCACCTGATCGAGAACGCCCGCGCCCGTGACCTCGTGTTCGCGGACGGCAGGGTTTCGGGAGTCGTGTTCGAGCACGGCGGTGAGAAGCGGACGATCGCGGTGCGCGGCGGCGCGGTGCTGGCCTCGGGCGGTTTCGGGCAGGACGAGGCGATGCGGCAGAAGTGGATGGCGCAGTCGGCGGCCGGGTGGTCGCTCCAGCCCGAAGGCAGCCGGGGCGATGGCATTCGCATGGGGGAAAGCGTGGGGGGCCGGCTCAATCCCGACAACGCCGCCAACGGAATCTGGGTGCCGGCCTCGCGCTACACCCGCCAGGATGGCAGCGTCGGGTTCTTCCCTTCGCTGTTCTTCGATCGCCACTGCCCGGGGCAGATCATGGTCGACGCCCGCAACGGCAAGCGGTTCGTGGACGAGAGCTTCCACTACCAGAATTTCGGCGAAGTCACGCTGGACAAGGGCGTGACCAAAATCTGGCAGATCGCCGATGCCCGGGCGGTCGCGCGTTACGGGTTGGGCGCGATCAAGCCGACGCCGTTCCGACCCGACAAGTGGGTCCGCTCGGGCTATGCGAAGAAGGCCGGGACCATAGCTGAACTGGCAGTCCAGCTCGGCCTGGACCCGGTGACGCTGGCCGACACCGTCGAGCGCTTCAATCGCCATGCCGCCGCCGGCACCGATCCCGACTTCGGCCGCGGGAGCAATGCCTACGACGCTTACATGGGCGACGCGACGCACGGTCCCAATCCGAGCCTGCGTCCCTTGAGGCAGGGACCGTTCTACGCGATCGAGGTGCGGCCGAGCGATCTGGGCTCGGTCCAGGGCCTGGACACCGATGCCAGGGCGCGGGTCCTGGCGGCGGAAGGCGGCAACCCGATTCCCGGGCTCTATGCGGCGGGGCTGGACAACAATTCCATCATGCGTGGCAAGTATCCCGGCGGCGGCGCCAGTCTGGGGCCGGCGATGACCTTCGGCTACGTCGCCGCGCGCGAGATCGCGGCCGCCAGGAAAGCGCAAGGAGCCGGCCATGTTTGACCTTACGGGAAAGTCGATCGTCGTCACCGGCGCCGCTTCCGGGATCGGCGCGGCCACCGCGCGGCGGCTGCACCGGGCGGGCGCGCATGTGCTGGTCGGGGACATTGCCGATTGCGCGGCCGACGTGGCGGGCTGGGGCTGTGCGTTTCGCCGGACCGACGTGTCCGACCCTGCCCACGTCGCGGCCCTGCTCGACGAGGCGGTGGAGCGCCATGGCCGGCTCGACGTGCTGGTCAACAACGCCGCGATCGCAGGCGTCCACGACATGGCCGACGCCGACGAGGCACGCGCCGCGCGCTATTTCGGGATCAATGCGCTCAGCGTTCTCGTCGGCATGCGCGAGGCGGCGCGGCGCATGGAACGGGGCGGCGCGATCGTGAACATCGCCTCGCTGTCAGGCGCGCGCGGAACGCCGGGCTGGGGCGAGTACGGGATGAGCAAGGCGGCGATCATTTCGGCCACGCAGACCGCGGCGCTCGAGTTCGGTCCGCTCGGCATCCGCGTCAATGCGGTGAGCCCGGGTGGAGTGGCGACGCCGCTGTCGGTGGCGATCAACGGGGAAGCGCTGGCGCGGGCGCTCGAAGTGCTGGCGCCGCTCGGCCGCGAGGGGCAGCCCGAGGATATCGCCGCAGCCGTGCATTTCCTCGCCAGCGACGATGCCGGCTACGTGACCGGCCAGAACTGGTTCGTCGATGGCGGCTGGAGCGTCGGCACCACGGTCCAGACGCTCGGGAAAATCCTCGCCTGAATGGCGGGCTGACAAGGGTACGCCCGTCCCGGCGACCGGGAAAGGAAGCGGAGATGGCGGAGGGGTAAAAAGAAGACCCCTCCGCCAGTCGCTAGGCTTCCAGCAGTGTGGCGATGGGGCGGATGTTGCCCGGCGCCGATTCGAAGCCGGAGCCGATGAACCAGGCCCGTTGCCGCTCGATCGGCAGCGCGCTGGCCTCGAGGACGATCCGCCGAGCCTGCGCCGCAAGGTCCGGTTCGATGCTTTCCAGCAGGGCGCAGATGCTCTCCATAAGTTGCGAGCGTGCGGCCTCGATCTCCTGGTTTTCCAGGGCGGGGTCGGCGAGCGCCGCCTCCAGCGCGGTGCGTGGTCCCGATAGTGCCTGGCTCGCGGTGAGCCGCGAAAGGGCCTCCGCCAGGTCGATGGCGTCTCGCGACAGGCCGCGCAGGAAACGCCGGGTCATCGGCAGATGGCCGCGCAGGATGCCCAGCGTCGCCATCGCGAGGTGGAGTTGCTCGTGCGCCACTTTCTCGCCCGGAGGGATGGCGGGAAGGACGGACTCGCGCAGCGCCTTGATGACGGTCTGGAGCTGCAGATCGGGGTCGGGGACCATCAGAGTGCCTCCTGCAAGGTGCTGCGCAACTGTTCCATGATCGGGTAACTGATCATCGCCAGCCAGCCGACGACGATGTCCTGGTGAGTCTTGGCGCCTTTCGCGACGCGGTAGCCGGTGCCCAGGCAGATGGAGACCGACAGGTAGCTGCACAGCACCCGGTAATAGGCCAGCCTGGCGGGATCGACGACGAGGCCGGATGCCTTCTCGTAGGCGGCGATGTAGTCGTCGTAGGGCAGCATGCCGTTGATGAGTTCGACGGAGCCGTCTTCGCTCGAATGGCGGTAGGGGTCCATCATCGACCAGGCGAGGTCCTGGTGGCGGTCTCCCAGCAGTGCCAGTTCCCAGTCGAGCCAGGCGGTGATCCGGGCATCGCTCTCGTTGAACAGGAAGTTGCCAGCCCGGCAGTCGCCGTGGACGAGCGAGACGTGGTCGATCGGCGGGGCATTCGCGATCAGCCAATCGTAGGCGACGGTCATCAGCGGTTCGTCCTGCGCCCGGTCCTCTTCCCACACCCGGCGCCACCAGTTGACGAGCCGGATGACGCTGGCATTGGAGCCGACCTCGACGCGGTCGAAGCTGGGCAGCCGGGGTGCCAGTTCGGCGCCCATGCGGTGGAAGCGCGCCATGTGCTCGATGAACTGCGCGGTGATCGGCGCGCGCAGCCTGGGGCCGTAGTTCAGTCCGATCCCGGTGACCTGCTGCGAGGGCAGGTCGGATGGCTTGGTCACCCCTTGGGCGAAGCCATAGATCAGCGCGGGGTGCGGCAAGTGCTCGGCGGTGTCGTCGACCCAGAAGCAGGGTGGGACCGGCACCACGCCGTCGAGCGCCTGGAGGAGTTCGAATTCGCGCTTGCGGCTCGTCTCGACCACCGATTCCGCCGGCTCCATGCGCAGCACCATCGGTTCGCTGCGGCGGACGTTGCCGTCGTGCCAGTCGAGGTCGAAGGCGACCTGGATCTTCGAGGCGCCGCCGGTGAGCCAGCGCGCGTTGGTGATGGCGAAATCGTCGCCCACGTTGGCGCGCACCAGGTTGGCGGTGCCGGCCACGAGGCTCTCCAGCGAATGCGCAGCGTAAGCCCGCCCGGTCGCGCGCTGCGTCATCTTGCGGCTCAGCGTGCGGTCGATCTCCGCCTCGACCGGAAAGCGCGCACGCACTTGCGCAAGGAAATGGGCATCGGGATTCTGCCGGATGTCGAAACTGTGATGCATTGTCTCAGCCATTCTATTCCCAGTCGGTTTCTATCGTTGGCGTCGTGGGGTCAGGTCATCTCGATGACGACCTTGCCCATGTGCTGGCCTGTGCGCAGGTATTCGTAGGCGTGGGCGGCCTCCTCGAAGGAGAACGTGCGGTCGATCAGCGGCCTGATCGCGTGGGCTTCGAGCGCCGTCACGAGGTCTTCGAAATGCCGCCGCGAGCCGACCATGACCCCGCGCACCAGCGCGCCGCCGACGAGGATCGCGATGGGGTCGATGGTGCCCGGTGCGAGGACGCCGACCATGGCGATCTCGCCGCCGCGCCGCACCGAGGCGAGCGACTGTACCATGGTGCCCGGGCCCGCGCTGTCGACCACCTTGTCGATGCCGTTTTCGGTGAAGCCGCGGGCGATGCGGCCCCATTCGGCGTTCGCGGCATAGTTGACCACATGATCCGCGCCCATCGCCGCCGCCCGTTCGAGCTTGGCATCGCTGGACGAGGTGACGACCACGCGCGCGCCGCCCGCCTTCGCGAGCTGCAGGGTCCACATCGCGACGCCGCCCGTGCCCAGCGCCAGGACGGTGCTGCCGGGCGTGATCGGTTCCTTGTCGTAGAGGGCGTTCCAGGTCGTGACGGCGGCGCAAGGGAGCGTGGCGGCCTGCGCGAAATCGAGATGCGCGGGCGCTTTCACCAGTCCGGCCTCAGCGACGACGACGTAGTCGGCGAGTACCCCGTCGATCGCGCCGCCCAGTGCCGTGGCGCCGTCGGCATCAGTCATCCGGCCGGCCATCCAGCTCTGCATGAAGATGGGGCACACGCGCTCGCCCACTGCGAATCGGGTGCATCCCTCGCCCAGTTCCGCGATCTCGCCGGCGCCGTCCGACAGCGGTACGATGGCATCGGCGGTGCCGCCCGGATAATGCCCGTCGACCATCAGCAGGTCGCGGAAATTGAGCGAGAACGCCTTCATCCGCACCAGCACCTGCCCGCGGCCCGGACGCGGTACGGCAGCGCGTTCGAGGCGCAGGCCCTCGATCCCCAGACCGGGCGTGATGACGTACTTGCGGTTGTCGCTCATCGGCGAATCCTCATCCCTGTGCGGCAGTGTAGTCGAAGATCGTGCGTTCGTCCGCGAGGAAGGCGCTGATGCGCGGAGCATCGATGAACTGCTCCTCGTCCGCCTGGAGCAGGCGGCTGGCCTCGATCCCCTCGGGCGTCGCCAGCGCGGCCTGCATGGCGTCCTCGCTTTCCCACCAGACTTCGGTCAGCCCGTCGGGCGGGCCTTTCCAGCCGCGCCCCTGCGCGAAAGCCTCGATCTCGGGGGAGAGGCGCTTGTGGCTCTGGACGTAGCGCACGAAGCCCATCGCCTTGGCGTGCCGGCGAACCAGCGCGCCGTGTTCGACCAGCCAGCGTTGCCCGAACTGCTCGTCGGTCATGCCCGGCTTCTTCCACACTTCGACGACCATCTTTATCATCGTGTCGCTTCCTTCAGATCGAATAGCCGCCGTCGACGATCATCGGCGAGCCGGTCATGAACGAGGACATGTCGGAAAGCAGGAAGGTGGCCGCGTTGGCGATTTCCTCCATCTCGCCGAAACGCCCGATGACGTGGCGCTGGCGCAGGCCGTCGAGCGCCTGCGAGAAGACCGGGTCCTGCATCAGGCGGTCCTTGGCCATCGGCGTCATTATGAGCCCGGGGCACAGCGCGTTCACGCGGATGCCGAGCGGTCCGCCGTCGCACGCCACCGCCTTGGTCAGCCCGACGACGCCGTGCTTGGCCGCGACGTAGTCGGAGGCGTTGACCTGTCCGCGCAGGCCCGACGAGGAGGCGGTGTTGACGATCGCACCGCCGCCGCTGTCCTTCATGACGCGGAACTGGTGCTTGAGGCAGTAGAACACGCCGACGAGGTCGACGCCGATGACCGCCGCGATGTCCTGTGCGGTCAGCTCGTGGACCGGTTTGTTGCGCATCTCGATGCCGGCGTTGTTCATCGCCCCGTCGAGCCTGCCGTAGCGTTCCACCGCGGTATCCACGGCGGCGGCGACGCTCGCCTCGTCCGTGACGTCGCAGCGCTGGAACGAAGCCTCGCCGCCCTGTGCGCGGATGCCTGCGACGACGTCCTCGCCTGCCTCCACGCTCATGTCGGTGACGAGCACACGGGCGCCGTGCCCGGCGAAGACCTCGGCGCACTTGCGGCCGATGCCCGAGGCCGCGCCGGTGATGAGGATCGCCTTGTTCTTCAGCATGGTGTGGCTTTCAGCATTGTTCGTTCTCCCATGCCCGGACTGGTCCGGGCCGATTGCAGGTCATCCCGGGAACAGGCCGCCATCGACGACCAGTTCCGCGCCGGTCACGTAGGACGCGTCATCCGAGCACAGGAACAGCGAGCACCGCGCGATCTCGTCGGGATTGCCGATCCGCTTCATCGGGATCGAGGTGCGCACCATCTCGCGTTCCTCGGGCAGCATGGTGTCGAGCTGGGGGGTGTCGATCATGCCCGGGTAGATCGAGTTCACCCGCACGCCGCGCGCGGCATATTCCTGCGCGGCGGCCTTGCTCATTCCGCGGATCGCCGCCTTGGCGCCGTGGAACGAGAAGCAGGTCACCGTCGACATCATCGCCAGCACCGAGGAGATGTTGACGATCGATCCGTTGCCGCTCGCGCGCAAGTGCGGCAGGGCCGCGCGCATGCCCAGGAACGTGCCGGTCTGGTCGATCGAGACGATGTGGTTCCAGCCCGCCAGCGTCTCGTCCTCGACCCCGTACATGTGGTTGAGCCCGGCATTGTTGACCAGCGTGGTCAGGGCACCATAGGCCTCCACCGTCTGCGCGACGGCGCTTTCCCAGGAGGATTCGCTCGCGACGTCGTGTGCGACGGCGATGGCTTCGCCGCCTGCCGTCCGGATCTGCGCGGCGACCGTCTGCGCCGCGTCCGGGCGTATGTCGGTGAGCGCCACGCGCGCGCCTTCGGCTGCGAAAAGGCGGGCGTGGGCGGCGCCGATGCCGCTGCCCGCGCCGGTAATCAGCGCAACTTTCCCGGACAGCCGTCCGCGGGGTTCCCGCATCGCTTCATCCTCTGCTCCTGTCCGGCCGGAGCCGGGGGCCGTTCGGCCCGTGTTCTTGGGTATAAACAGACCAGACGGTCAATAAATGTCAAGCCCGTAAGTGTCGAAAATTTCCTGCGTCTGATAGCAATGGCTTTAATTATGGATGAATCGGGCGCGAATCTTGCGGGTTGACGGCGAAGCGTTGATATCGCAAAAGCTGACCATATGGTTTAATAAAGTCAGGCGATGAGCTCCAAGCGGCCGTCGCGGCATCGAGACGATGCGATCAAGCGAGGGGAGAGTGGATGACGCAGACTGAAGTGCCGGTATTGATCGCCGGCGGCGGACCCGTAGGCATGACCCTGGCGCTCAACCTCGCGCGCTACGGGGTTCGCTCCCTGCTGGTCGAGCGCAACCCGGCGACCACCCGTCATCCCAAGATGGACCTTACCAATGGTCGCAGCATGGAGCTGTTCCATCGCCTCGGCCTCGACGAGGCGCTGCGCGATGCAGGCGTCCCGCGCGAGAACGCCTTCGACATCCTGTGGATCACCTCGATGGTAGGGCACGACCTGTTCCGCTTTCATTATCCGTCCGCCACCGAGAAGACCCGGATCATCCGCGAGGAGAACGACGGCAGCCACGGCGCGCAGGCGCCCTTGCGCGTCAGCCAGATCCAGATCGAGCCGGTGCTCAAGGCAGCGATCGATGCCCATCCGCTGATCGACGTGCGCTTCGGCACGCGCTTCGAGCGCATCGTCGAGAACGGCGCGGACGGCGTCACCGCCGAGATCGTCGATTCGCAGGGCGGCGTCAGCGAGACGATCCGATGCCGCTTCCTGGCGGGCTGCGACGGCGGTGGCAGCCGGGTGCGCCGCAATCTGGACATCGCGCTGGAGGGCGAGGAGAACGTCGCGGGGGCCTACATGGTCCACTTCCGCACCGACGATCGCGAACTGCTCCAGCGCTGGGGTCCGATCTACCACCTCCAGTCGGGGCTGGGCACGATCATCGCGCAGAACGACCACGACATCTACACTTTGCAGGCCTGGCTGCTGCCGGGCATGAACCCGGACGAGATGACGCCGCAGGGCGTGCTCGAAGGCTGGGTCGGCAGGCCGTTCGAGTACGAGGTGCTTCAGGCCAACCCCTGGTTCGCGCACTTCGTGGTCGCGGAAAAGTACCGGGACCGCAGCACGCTGCTGGCCGGCGACAGCGCCCATCAGTTCATTCCCACCGGCGGCTACGGCATGAATTCGGGAATAGCCGATGCCGCGGCGCTGTCGTGGGCGCTGGCCGCCAACGTACAGGGCTGGGGCGGCGAGGGGCTGCTCGACGCCTACGATGCCGAACGGCGGCCGACCGCCTGGTGGCACCTGGAAGCCTCGCGCCGGCACATGGCGGTTCGCCAGCAGATCACCATGATCTACCTCGAGGCCGGCGACCTCGAGGCGGACGGTCCCGAGGGCGACGCGCGGCGTGCAGAGGTGGCGGCCAGGATCGCCGCGCTCGGCAATGCCGAGAACGAGAGCTGGGGCGTCGAGTTCGGCTACCGCTACGATGGTTCCCCCGTGGTGGCACACGAAGGGGCGCCCCCCCCGATCGATCCGCTGACTTATGCGCCTTCGACATGGCCGGGCGCCCGCTTGCCGCACGTCTTCCTCGCCGACGGGACCGCGCTGTTCGACAAGCTGGGGATGTTCTTCACGCTCGTCGCGCTGGACGATACGGATACGTCCGGGCTGGAGGAAGCGGCGGCGGCGATGGCGGTGCCGCTCGACGTGTTGCGGTTGGGCAGGCCGGACTTGCGCGGCATCTACGAGCGCAACCTGGTGCTGGTGCGGCCCGACCAGCACGTCGCCTGGCGCGGCGATGCCTTGCCGGCCGATTGTGGGCAGTTGCTGCAACTGGTCTGCGGGCGCAAGACGGCGTCCTGACCGCTTGCGGGCAAGCCCTTCCCGAAAGCCGGAGGGACTGGAAGTGTCTGGAACGAAACGCCGGAAACAGGCGAAGGAAAAAGGAGGGGTCCATTGACCATCGAGAAGAATCCCGAGGAATACTGGCAGGCCAACGACCACCCTCGCTGGAACCAGAGCGTCTACTTCAACTTCTACGACCCGGCCCGCCAGACCGGCTGCTTCATCCGCGTCGGCATCCTCGAGAACCTTAGCGAGGCGAATAGCTGGTTCGCGTTCTTCCGGGACGGCAAGCCGCTGTTCACCCGCCTCAACATGAACCTGCCCTACACCCCCGCGCGGCTTGGCATCGGCGAGGGACTGGACATCGCCGGAATGCGGGCCCGCTCGCTCGAACCGCTGCGCAAGGCGCACATCACCTTCGACGAGCGCGACTTCAAGGTCGACCTGACGTGGGATGCGATCCTGCCGATGCAGGACGCCATCCACCTCAGCGCCGCCGGCGAGGACGATGCCTTCGCCAAGGAGATCGCCCACGTCCACATGGAAGGCACCTGTCGCGTCACCGGCACGATCACCCTTGCCGATGGCGAGGTCATTCCGATCGACGGCAAGGGCTTCCGCGACATCGCCGTGGGCCCGCGCAACTGGGACTTCATGCGCCACTACCGGCTGGCCTGGCCGATCTTCGACAATGGCCTGGCCATCGTCGCGACGCACGGCATCTCCACCAACGGCGACCATGCCTACATCAGGATGGTCGGCAAGGACGGCCGGTGGATCCCGGTGGCGAAGATAGAGGACCGCAACGTCTACGAGGCGGACGAGATGACCCTGCAGGCGATGGACTGGCGGGTGACCGACGCCGATGGCGACGTCCACGCCTTCACGGCCCGCCCGCTCTACCGCTGGAGCTTCCCGTTCGATACTTTCGTGCTGACCGAGCACATGATGGAATACACGCTCGCCGACGGAACCAGGGGCTATGGCCTGGGCGAATGCGGCTTCCGCTTTCCCTGGGCCGGCAACGGAGAGGACTGATGGCGTTCGACAACAAGGCGCTCGCGCGTCCCGCCATGGCCATCGACCCGGTGCACGACGGACGTCACCGCCTGCCCGGCCTGCCGCTGATGCGCGAATCGATCCCTTATTGCGTGGTGATACCCGAGCATGAGATCGCCTTGTTCACCTATACCTGGGTCAACAAGGACGGCGAGGCCGGCGCGGCGATGGGCATCTGGGGCAGGGGCCTTGGCCGCGCGCCGATCGCGGTACGTCTGCCCGACCGCAAGGTGGCCGACACCATGGGCTTCGACGACTGGCGCATCGATGGTTTCACCATGCGCCAGGACCTCGCGTTCAACCGCGCCGAGATCGCCTGGGAGAGCGAGGAGGCGCATATCGCCTTCACGTACGAGGCCTTCCACCCGCCCTATGCCTATTCCAGCCACAAGGACGGCTGCCCCGCCTACGCGGCCGACGACCGCATCGAACAGAGCGGCCGCGTGACCGGAACGCTGACGATCGGCGAACGCACCATCGATTTCGTCACCAGCGGTCACCGCGATCATAGCTGGGGTCGACGGGACTGGGATGCCTTGCACTACTACCGCTGGCTGCAGTGCCAGTCGGGAGACGGGTTCGCTGTGCATTTCTGGGAGTTCCATGCTCTCGGCAAGAGGGAGATCAGGGGGTACGTCTACAAGCACGGCGTGATGGCGGAGATCACTCGCCTCGACGTCGACTGGCAGGGTGATGCACGGCTCGACCAGACGGCGTTCCAATGCGACGTGGTGGACGAACTGGGTCGCGCCACCCGGGTCGAGGCCGAAGTCTTCGGGGTGTTTCCGCTGCCCGCCTCGGCCAGTTTCGTCCTGAACGAAGGCGCGGCGCATGTCAGCATCGACGGCCATGCGGGCAGCGGCTGGATGGAGATGGGCTGGCCGATCGCCTACCTGGAACATGTACGCGCGACGGGAGCGTACTGAGCACGCAGCGAATGAGTCACGCCGGCGGCAGATACGCCCCCAGCGCGTTCGTCACCACGCCGGTATCGAAATACTCGCGGTAGAACACCAGCTTGTCGTCCCGATATTCGTGGACGCCGACGTAGCGCTGGTCGTAGACCACGCCGCCCGGCTCGCCATAGCCGCGATATTCCACGAGGACGCGGTGGGGATCGGCGAGCGGCGTCACTTCCACGGAATTGAACTTCACGTCGAAGACTTCGGCCGCCGTGCGGAACATGCCCAGGGCATCCTCGCCTTCGAGCACCTCGGGCAGCCGCACGGTCGGCGCGAACGGCAGCTCCATGTGCAGCGCGGGTGAGACCATCGCCCAGAACGCCGGCATGTCGTGACCGAACAGGGCCATCAGCCTTTGCGCGTTGGCGACGTTGCGATCGCTCAGGGCCTTGTCGAATTCGCTCATATCCGGGAATTTCCTTGCATCGTTGAGGGCGTCTGTGCGTCAGGCGAGGGCTTCGCGCACGCTCGGCGCGTCGATCCACTTGCGCAGGTTGTGCAGCGAATGTCGGATCATCACCTCGCCGTCCTGCAGCGGCATCGTGTCCTTGGCGCCCGAGGCGATGCCTTCCTGCGTCCTTTCGGTATTGCCGACGTCCTCGAGCAGGATTTCCCCCAGGCGGGCGATGTAATGCTCCTGCTGGAGTCGGCTCCATACGTCGGACGCGTCGGGGATGTAGAACCGTGCTTCCCAGCGGGTCTCGTCCTGGCTGACCGGCCAGAAATGATGCGTCCAGAAGCCGCCGGGTGATACGTCGATCTGGAAATTCGGAAACAGCCACGTCACGTCCACCGCCCAGCTCGCCGACTTGGTCGGGTTGATCGCCGGGTGGCGGCGGAAGACCTCGGTATCCTCGAGGCTGGCGGCGGACAGGACGTTCCCGGTGGCGATGTTGCTGTAGAACAGGCGCTCCACCTGGGAGCCCGTCGGCGGTGCGTACTCCGGGTTCCCGTAAGTGGAGACCGAGCGATGCGGTCCCCAGGTCTGTGCGCTGATGGGCCGCGCGAAGGGGTTTTCGTTGCTGGCGAACGTGGCCCCGATCGTCTCGGGATGGATCGCGGGGATGTGGTAGGTTTCCGCGAAGGCATCGGCGATCACCTTCCAGTTCGCCTTGAGGTGCGAGACGAACAGGATCGACTTGTCGGCATTGGGATAGGGGATGCCGGTGTAGATTCGCCCGAACTCGCCGAGGAACTCGTCCAGCGAAACTTCCGGCTCGGGTTGCAGGTTGACGAAGATCCATCCCTCCCAGGTGTCGCAGGCCAGGGGCGTGAGCCCGCAGGCCTTGCGGTCGAGGTCGAAGAAGTTCTTCTGGTCCGGCACGCCGACCAGTTCGCCGTCGTTGCGATAGGTCCAGTTGTGGTAGCGGCACACGAAGCGCGACGCATTGCCCTCGCGCTCCAGCACGATCTTGTTCGAGCGGTGGGAGCAGACATTGTGGAAGGCCCGGATACGGCCGTCCTTGGCGCGGGTGACGAGCACGTCGGCCCTGGCGACCTCGATGGTCTGGACGAAATAGTCGCCGGGCGCGCCGATCCGTTCTTCGCGGCCGAGGCACAGCCAGGCGCGCTTGAAGACTTGTGCCACCTCGCTCTCGAACCAGGCCTGGGAGCGATAGGGTTCGAGGCTGACGGGGGCGGTATCGAGCCCTGCCAGTTCGGTAAGGTTGGTGCGTTCCGCCCGGAAATCGGCGACCTGGTCGTTCATGGTTCCTCTCCTTCGCCGTTTTCGGCCTGTCCCAAGTGGCTATCCCAGTGTTTATCCGAGTATTCGAGGGGCCTCCACCAACCTTACGTGGTGCGGATAAGGCGTGAAGGGCGCGCGCGGCTGGCGGTGCAACTCGGTCGCCATCGAGACGTGGGCGAGCGCCAGCAGCAGGTGCATGAGCCGCAGTTCCGCGCCCTCGAGCGCTTCCATGTCGCGCCCCTCGAGGCTGCGGATCGCCTCGGGGGCAAGAGCGAGCATGGCCGAGTAGAACTCCTCGATCGCCGCCATCGAGGCGGCCTCGCGCCGTTCGCGCCGCTCCTGCGTGCGCGCCGTCGCCCAGTACGCGACGTAAGGCTCGAGCGCTTCGAACCCGGGCGGCAGCGAGAGATCCGCGGCGCTCATACCGCCAGGGTCTCGCTCATGCGCTGGCCGAGCACGGTAGCGATGACGTCCAGCAGGGTCGCCGTGGCATCGCCGACAGGCACCGCGCTACGCCAGGCCACGTGCTGGTCGGGGCGCACGACGATGGCGCCGCCGCGCTGAAGCCCCGATACCTGGGCCCAGCGATCGCCTTGCGTCGTATAGTCGGCGCCTTCGCCCACCGTGACGAGATCGATCGTCAGCCCGCTTGCCGCAGCGGCGGCAGCGACGGCAGCCGCCCAGTCATTCGCCGGCCCGTCGACGAAGACGCAGAAGCGGTCGAGCCGCGCGAGGTCGAGAGTCGATACCTGCCCGTCCGGTCCGTCGAGCCAGACGTGGGCCATGCGATGGCCGGGGCGCATCGTGGGGACGTGGACATCGCCCAGCAGGCCGCGCGGCGGCGGTTCGGTGCCGTCGGGAACGAGAGCGCCGGCATCGTAGCGGAAGCCGATCTCGATGTCGTGGGCCTGGAATTCGGCGCGCTGGGTGCCGATCACTTCGGACACCATCTGCCGTCTCGCCGCGCCTTCGGGGGTCTCGGAGAACAGCTTGTGGTAGGCACCGATGTTGAATTCGACCGGCACGCCGGGCATCAGGCCTATGGCGGAATCGATGGTCAGGTGGTTTTGGAAGGTCATCATCGCCCAGGCCACGTTGTTGGCCGCAACGGGCCGGCGCTCGGCCTCGTAGCTGTCGAGCAGGGTGTCGCCCGCCGTGCCGTTTATCACGGCCGCCAGCTTCCAGGCCAGGTTGTGCGCGTCCTGGATGGCGCTGTTGAGGCCGAGCCCCGTGGTCGGCGGATGGCGATGCGCGGCATCGCCGGCAAGGAACACCCGGCCCCGGCGATATTCGCGGGCCAGCACGCCTTGCACCTTCCAGTCGTTCATGCGGATGATCTTCGGGTCGAGGTCCGGCAGGCGCAGCAGTTCGCGGATCTGCGGGATCGCGGTCGTGGCATCGAGCGGTCCGGCCTCGCCCGGCCGGAAGGCGAAGTGCATCAGCCACTCCTCGCTGCCGGCGCCGAAGGTCTTGGGGCCCAGCGCCACCATCACGCCGCTGCCCCACGAGCCGCCCTTTTCGGGATTGGTGAACCAGCGGATCATCACCGATTCGTCCTCGATGTATTCCGACAGGTCGGCCGCGAACCAGACGGTGACCATGTCGATGAGCCGTTCGATCCCGTCCATCTCGATGCCGAGCGAAGGCCCGACGAGCCGGCCTCCGTCCGCTGCGATCATGTACTGCGCGCGGACCTCGTAGGTCTCGCCCAAACCGCGGTCCTCGATCGTCGCGGTGACCCCGTCGTCGTCCTGGACGAAACTCCTGAGTTCCTGATGGAAGGCGATGCGCGAGGTGGGGTAAGTCGCGAGGTGGTCGAGCAGAAGCGGCTCGATGTACATCTGCGCGAAGTTGGCGGACCGGACCGGGCTGTCCGCCTCGTAGGCGTCCTTGAGCGAATGGCCGCCGAACGCGTCGATGATGCCGATGCGCTTGCGGTCGAGCGGACCGTCACCGCCGAGGCTGGTGTACCAGCCCACACGCGCCATGTTCTGTGCCGGCGTGCTACTGGCGTAGATATGTTCGGCCAGGCCTTCCTCGCGCAGGATCTCCATCGTGCGCTGGTTGAGGTAATGGGCCTTGGGCGCGGGGGAGGTGGCCGGATATCGTTCGACCACCAGGCATTCCACGCCCAGCCGGCCGAGGAAGTTGGCGCTGGCCAGGCCGCAGCCCGCGCCGCCGACGATCAGGACCGGGACTTCAATTCGTTTCATTTCGCTGACCTCTCCATCGGCGCGGCATCGTGTGGCCGGTTGCGCGGCGGGATCTTTGCGCCCCGGCCACATCTGCAGAATGGCTAAGCTGACCAATTAGTCAAGTTAAAGCTTACGCAGCTTGCGCCTCGACTTGCGCCACATAAGCCTCCACCTGATAAGGATCGAACAGTTCGCGCACCTTGAACACCTTGCCGTCGCGGAAGGTGAAGAACAGGTGGTAGGTGTTGAGATAGCGCGCCGACCCGGGGCCGGTGCCCTTCGAGGCGCCCTGGATCGCCACGGTGTCGCCTTCTGCGGTTGCATGCTCCACGGTGAATTCGAAATGGTCGAAACCGCCGAGAAACTGCTCGAGAAGGGCGCGCATCGCCGCCTTGTCGCGCTCTCCCGCGAAGGCGAAGCGATCGGCAAGGAACGGCATGGTCCATGTCCCCGCCTCGTCGAAATTGGCAAAAAGAGTGTCGAGATCGCGCTCGGAGAGCAGCCTGCAGGCTTCGAGTGCGCGGTCCTTGTTGGTCGTCATCTCGTCGGTCTCCTCAGAATGCGGCGGCAAGGTCGCCGAAGGCGCGCGTCACTTCGGTCGTGTCCCAATATTCCCGGAACAGGGCGAGGCGCCCGTCGCGAAAGCGCATGATGGTGATGTAGCGCTGGTCGTAAGTCCCGTTCGGGGCGGGGCACTGGCCAAGGTATTCGACCAGGACCTCCCCCTCGCGACCGGTCTCGCGGGCGTCGATGCCGGTGAAGTGCAGGCCGTCGAGCCCGGACACGACCTTTTCCAGATAAGTGCGGGACGCTGCCTTGCCTTCGACCCGCTCCGGCATGCCGATCGAGCGCGCGAAGGGGAATTCGAGCACGAGCTCGTCGTGTGCGATGGCCCACCAGGGCTCCATGTCGATGCCGAACGTGCCCATGAGATCGGCGGCGATGCGTGCGTTTTCGGTCATGTCCGTCTCATCCCGCCAGAAGGCCGCCGTCGATCGGCAGTTCCACCCCGTTCACGAACCGCGCCTCGTCCGAGGCGAGGTAGACGCAGCCCCAGGCGATGTCCTCCGGGGCGCCGTTGAAGCCGTTGGGCTGTTGGGCGGAAAAGGCGGCGCGGGTCTGCTCCGGGTCGGCAGTGCCATCGAAGATGCCCTGCAGCATGGGTGTCTCGATGACGCCGGGGTGGATCGAGTTGGCCCGCACGCCCTGGCGGGCATGCTCGATCGCGGTCGACTTGGTGAACGTGCGCACCGCGCCCTTGGAGGCGCAATAGGCCGCGAAACCGGGCGCGCCGACGACCCCGTAGGCCGATGAGATGTTGGTGATCGACCCGCCGCCGCCCGCGATCATGGGGGGCAGCGAATGCTTGGTGAGCAGGAAGACGCCGCGCGCGTTGATCGCCATGATGCGATCCCATTCGTCCACCGCGAGGTCGATGTCGCTGCCCTGTCCGGGAACACCGGCGCAGGCGACGGCGGCGTCGAGCCTGCCCCATGCCTCCAGCGCCACGCCGACTGCCGCGACGACCTGGCCTTCGTTCGAAGCGTCGCAGCGGGTGAAGCGGACCTTGTCCGGCATGTCCGCCAGCAGCGTGCGCAGCCCGGCGTCGAGCGGGTCCTGGATGTCGCAGGCGAGCACCCGTGCACCCTCGGCGACGAAAAGCCGGGCCACCGCCGCGCCGATGCCGGACGCGCCGCCGGTCACGATCGCGACCTTTCCTTCGAGCCTGTTCATTACGATCCTTCTCCCTTCTTGGCCTGGCCCGGGCAGCCGGGCAGGCGGAATGCGACGATGCTGTCCGACAGCGGCGATTGCAGCATGTTGTGGCCGCCCGCGGTCGTGACCACGAACTGGCAGCCCGAGCGCGGGCCTCGATACGTCATCGGCATGGTCTGGGCGCTCGCGGGGAGGCGGGCGGACCACAGCTCCTCGCCCGTGCGCGTCGCGAAGGCGCGCAAGGTCTTTTCGCGCGCGGCGCCGATGAAGGTGAGGCCGCTGGCGGTGGTCAGCGCACCGCCGAAGTTGGGCGCGCCCATCGGAATCGGCAGGCCCAGGCTCATCCCGAAAGGCCCGGCGTCGCGCGCGGTGCCGAAAGGGCGTTGCCAAAGGACCTTGCCGGTATCGAGGTCGACCCCCGCCAGCCGGCCGAATGGCGGCGCGTTGCACGGCACGCCCAGTGGCGATGCCAGAGGCTTGAGGCGCACGCCGAAGGGGGTGCCCGCCTGAGGCTGGGGGAGGTCGAAATTGGTGACGGCGTGGCTCTGCGACGAGGCTTGCGCGAGCAGCCGATCCGTTTCGGCGCGCGGCACGAGCTGGATCACGGTCCCGTAGTAGAGCGCATTGGCGATCAGGATCCGTCGGACGGGATCGATTGCCACGCCGCCGAAATTCATGCCGCCGCCGATGCTGGGATAGATCAGCGCCTCATCGGTGCCGGGGGGCGTGGCCTTGCCTTCGTAGCGGAGCTGGCGGTAGCGGATGCGGCACCAGAGCTGGTCGAAGGGGGTGAGGCCCCACATGTCGCGTTCGCCCAGGTCGGGCCCCGCCATCGAATGAAAGCGCGAGAAGGGCTGGGTCGCCGAGACTTTCTCCACGGCCCCCCGGACGGGCACCGCGCGCTCGTCCACCGGGACCAGCGGTCGGCCGGTACGCCGATCTAGGATGAAGGTTTCCCCGCGCTTGGTGGGAATGGCAATGGCCGGGATGCTGCGCCCGTCACGCCGCATGGCAAAGAGGCTGGGCTGGGCGGGGACATCGTAGTCCCACAGGTCGTGGTGCGTCGTCTGGAACGACCAGCGCACGGCGCCGCTGGCAAGATCCAGCGCGACGACCGCCGATCCGTACCGCTCGCTCGCAGGCGTGCGCCGGGCGCCGTAGTGGTCGGGGGTGGGGTTGCCGGTGGCGGCATAGACCAGGCCCAGCGCTTCGTCCGCGCTCATCGGAGCCCAGCTGTTGGGGGTCGAGCGCGAATAGTGGGCGCCCGGTGCGGGGCCGCGCGCGTTCGACGGATTGCCCGCGTCCCATGCCCAGGCCAGGGCCCCGGTGGTGAGGTCGTAGGCGCGGATGACGCCCGACGGTTCGTCGTTGCTCTGGTTGTCCGCCACCCACCCGGCGATCACGATGCGCCCGCCCGCGATCGTCGGCGGGGCGCTGGAGTAATAGAAGCCCGGCTGGACCTGGCCCATGCCCGCGAACAAGTCGACGGTGCCCTTGTCGCCGAACCCGCTGCAGGGCGTGCCCGTCGCCGCGTCGAGCGCGAGCAGGCGACCATCGAAGGTCGCCGTCACCACCCGCGCCGCGCAGGGGCCTTGCGCCGCGGTGCGGGCGAAGGCGACGCCCCGGCAGGTGCGCACGGCCGACGATCCGCGTGCGGGAACCTTGGGGTCGAAGCGCCAGATCGCGCGGCCGCTTTCGGGGTCGAGCGCGAAGACCGAGTTGTCCTGCCCGCACCCTAAGAGTTTGCCATCGGCCATCAGCGGCGTGGTCGAGAGATAGCCGGTGGCCGGGTTGGAGGCGATGCCGGTGTGGAAGGTCCAGGCGGGCCGGAGGTCGCCGACGTTCGCCGGGGTGATCTGTGCGAGCGTGGAAAAGCGGCTCCCGCCCTTGTCTCCGCCCCAGGAGGTCCATTCGTCTCCCGCCGCGCCGGGGTTGCCGCTCGCGACCAGGCCCTCGGCAGCGGCGTTGTTGCGGATATCGTGGCTGTCCCGGACCACGAAAGCGCCCGTGACGAGAACGACGGCGACGAGCCCGCTGCTTCCCGCAAGCCGCGCGCCGGTGCCAAGCAGGCGATGCGGGGAGGGCAGCAGGAACACCACGCCCAGCAGTGCGGGGGCAAGCAGCCGGGCGGTGAGTGGCCATGGGGAGAAGCCGGTTTCGGCGAAGGCCCATACCGCCGTCGCGACCAGGAACGCGGCATAGGCATGCCCGCCCAAGGCCTTTCTCGCCCATACCAACGCACCGGCGACCATGAGCGCGACGCCGCCGATCAGGTAATATGTCGAACCCGACAGCCACGCGAGTTGCGCGCCGCCCAGGGCCAGGGCGAGCCCTGCGACGATCACCGTAAACCCCAGAGCCATTGTGGCCCAGGTCGCCCGTGCAGGCATCATCCTCTTTCCCCGATCGTTTTGTCGAGGCTGGACTAAGTTTACCGTTTGGTCAATATTAGAAGTGACATGCAGGTCGACGGTCGAGGGCAGTTCCCTTGCGGACACGCGCATGCGGGAGAAGAGCAGTGAAAGGCCTTGAAGGAAAATCCATCATCGTCACCGGCGGCGGCAGCGGGATCGGCGAAGCGGTGTCCCTGATGCTGGGCGAGGCTGGCTGCCTGGTCACCGTTGCCGATCTCGACGCGGACAAGGCGCAAGCCGTCGCGGCGGCGATCGGCGAGGCGGGCGGGACCGCGCAAGCCGTCCGGGTGGACGTTGCCGACGAGGCATCGGTGAGCGCCATGACGCAGACGGCAGCGTCGCGCTTCGGCAGGCTGGATGGTGCCTGCAATGCCGCCGGAGTTCCCCAGCGTGGCAAGGCCCTCCACGAGATCGAACTCGGCGAATGGGACGCCTGCCACGCGGTCAACTTGCGTGGCCTGTTCCTGTGCAACAAGCACGAGATCCGGGCGATGCTCGACAAGGGAGGCGCCATCGTCAACATCGTCTCGACCTCGGCGATGGTGGGCTTCCCGAACGGCAGCGAATATTGCGCCAGCAAGGCCGGGGCGATGGGTCTCACGCGTGGCGCCGCGATCGATTACGCGACGAAGGGCATCCGCATCAATGCGGTACTGCCGGGGGGCACCCTGACGCCGATGCTCAAGGGGGCGATGGCGGTCGATCCGGGGCTGGAAGGCGCATTGGCCGCGGTCCACCCGATGAACCGCTTCGGCCATCCTTCCGAGATCGCCGGGGCCGTGCGCTGGCTCCTGTCGGACGAGGCGTCTTTCGCGACCGGCGCGTCCTTCGCCATCGACGGCGGACACACCTCGATCTGACGCCAGCCATCGAACCGGCCAAAAAGTAGCCCGGGAACCGCGAGGTTCCCGGGC
This sequence comes from Novosphingobium sp. BL-52-GroH, assembly GCF_044813085.1. Classification (NCBI taxonomy): domain Bacteria; kingdom Pseudomonadati; phylum Pseudomonadota; class Alphaproteobacteria; order Sphingomonadales; family Sphingomonadaceae; genus Novosphingobium; species Novosphingobium sp. BL-52-GroH. Next base: position 1,478,261 of record NZ_CP171149.1, read on the forward strand.
TTTTTCAGGAGGGTAGGTTCGGTTCGATCAGAAGTTGACGCCGATCGACACGCCATATTCGGCGGGCCGCCCCGTGTAGCGCACGAAAGTGTCGTAGGCCTGCGTCGCGTTGCTCCAGTAATACTTGTCGAAGATGTTCTTGCCCCAGATCGATGCGCTCCACTTTCCGTCCGAGGACTTGATCCCAAGGTTCGCATTGACCAGGGTATAGGCCTTGATGTCGTAGAGGTCCGAGGTCGCCCCGAAAGTCGTGGAACCCGGCACCACGAGCGAGGAAACCGCGCTGCTCTGGCCATTGACGCCGAGGCCGACGAAGCCGTCCAGGGCGGAACCGATCGGGAAGGAGTAGTCCGCCCGGATGGCGTACTGCCACTTGGGTGAGAACGGCAGCTCGACGCCCTTGAACGAGGCGTTGACCGGCACCAGCACGCCGCTGATCGCCGTCTGACCCACCGCGCCGGTGTACTTGTCGACCTTAGCGTCGAGATAGGTGGCCGAGGCACTGATCGAAAGCCCCGTGGCGGGTCGTGCGGTGACTTCGATTTCCGCGCCCTTGATCGTCGATTTGGGCACGTTGAGCAGCTTGTCGAGCGCTCCGAAGATCGGGTCGACGAACTTCGCGCGGGTCTGCTTGTTCTTGTAGTCGTAGTAGAACGCCGCGCCGTTGATGGTGAGCAGGCGGTCCATCAGTTCCGCCTTGAAGCCTGCTTCGTAGGCGACGATCGATTCCTGCTTCACCGGAGCATAGGCATCGAAGATCGCGCCGGACAGATGCGGGAAGCTGCCGGCCTTGTAGCCCTTCGAGACGTTGGCGTAGATGAGCAGGCCGTCGGTCGGCTTGAAGTCGGCGCCGACCAGCCAGGACGTGCTGTTCTCGCTGATCTTCGTGTTGACGGTCGTCGCGGTCAGGAACGTGCTGGGGTCGACCGGGTCGTTCGAGGCCGGATCGCCGAGCACCAGGCCGCGCGTGTCCAGGATGATCGAACCGCCCGGCGCGATGGTGGGGATCTGGTATCCCGGGCCGCCGTAGAGCGGACCGAGCGAGCCGTAGACCGCATTGAAGAAGTTGGCCAGGGTAACGCCGGGAGTCCCCCCGAAGGTCTGGTCGGATGCGAGAATCGGAAATTGCGGGAGGTCGCCGTTGAAAGCGTAGGCGTCGCGCTTGGCCTTGGTCTGGCGGATACCGCCCTTCAGCGTGATCTGGTCGGTCACGTCGAATTCGACGTTTCCGAAAGCCGCGTAGTTCTTCATCGTCTGACGCGTTTCGTAAGTGCTGTTGACGATGCCGTTGACGTAAGTCGAACTCGTATCGGTATAGGCGAGCCAGGTCACTTCGTTGACCTTGGTGCGCTCGTAGTTCGCTCCGATCACCCAGCGCAGGCTGTTGCCGGCATCGTTGGCGATGCGCACTTCCTGGGTGAAGCTCTTGATGTGGCCGCTGTCGTCGCGCAAATCGAGATCGCGCAGGGCCGTGCCGCCGCCTTCGGTGGTGTTCTGGAACTTGAGGTCGGTGTAGCCGCTGAGCGAGGTCACGGTGATGCCGCCCATGTCGTAGTCCATGCGCAGCAGGCTCTGCAGCATGCGGTTGTCCTGGCTCGGGGGATAGTCCGTCGACCAGTCGGCAGCACGGGCGTTGTGGGGGGCATTGGGATAGGTCGCCTGGGCGTAGGGCACCGGCGCGGCGGCATAAGTGAAGGGCGCGATGGCGGGCGGGCCGGACACGTCGTTCTGCGGCACGAAGGCGATGCGCTGCGGCGCCTGTGGCTCGCTCTGGTCGCGCCAGCCGTTGAGGTTGAGCGAGGCCTTGAAGGCGCTGGTGGGTTCGAATTCCAGGATCAGGCGGCCGGCGATCGTGTCGAGGCGACCGTTTCGGTCATCGCGGGTATAGCTTTTCTGCCAGCCGTCGCCGTTCACTGCCTTGACGGCGAGGCGCCCCCCCAGCGTTTCGGTGATCGGACCGCTGATGAAGCCGGAAGTCTCGATCGTGTTGAAGCGGCCATAGCTGAAGTCCGCGCCGGCCTCGAGCGTAGGTGTCGGCGTATTGGCGACGAAGTTGATCGCACCGCCGGTGGCGTTGTTGCCGAACAGCGTGCCTTGCGGTCCCTTGAGAACTTCGACGCGCTGCAGGTCGAAGCCGGTGAGGCCCGACATGACCGGAAGTGCCAGCGGGAACTGGTCCATGTAGACGGCGACGTCGGGATAGGACGCCAGCGAACTGTCGTAGAAGCCGACGCCGCGAATGGTATAGACGGGCGTGGCGTTGGGCGTGGGCGCGAAGGTCAGGCCCGGCGTGACTTTTGCAAGGTCCGCGATGTTGGAGATGTGCTGGACCTCGAGCGCCTCTCCGCCGACGGCACTGACCGACGAGCCGACGTCGCTGAGGCTCTGCTCGCGCTTGTTGGCAGTGACGACGATTTCGTTGGTGGTGGCCGCGGGTGCGGCGGCGCTCTCGCTTTCCTGGGCCTGTGCAGACACGGGCGCAAGGCCCAGCAGCGCGGAACTGCTTGCGAACAATACGGATTTCAGGCGTGTGTTCATGATTATCCTCCCCATCTGACGGCACTTTGCGCTCGTCGTGTCGATTGCTTAAATTGACCAATTGGAATTCTAGTGATTGGTCCTGTTGCGTCAACCGATTAATCGGCTGTCCCGGATTTTCCCGGATACCGACGGATCTGCTTCGCGTTTTTCAGCGCATTATATTATTTATGATATTGATATATTGTCATAAAATTGAACATTTTCGACATGGGTAGATCCTGTCGCCAATTGCCTGTTCTCTCCTGCGATAGAGCACTCTGCGAGCGCTGCGCTATTTATATGGTCAATAAATTGGTGGCGGGTGTCCGAGTGATGTTCGGTGTACCTGTCGGATTCGCGCCATGGGGGGCGATGCCGGGAAGGGCAGGTGCGGACCGAATCCAGGTGTTTCTGAGGGGTCTATGGGCATTCCGAAAGGTTCTCAGGCTGCTGCGGCGTCCGTCGATGCGGTATGTGCAATGGATACACTTGACCGTATGGACAGTTTTATCCAAGGTCAGGTCGACCGTCACCGGGCATGCGACCCTTTCGTGGGCCGCCCGGGCGGCATGAAAATCGACGCCGGAGAGGATAGACATGGCCAAGACCATCATCAGTTGCGCGATCACGGGTTCGATCCACACGCCCTCGATGTCGCCCTACCTGCCGGTGACGGCGGAGGAGATCGCCCGCAGCGCGCTCGAGGCCGCCGAGGCCGGCGCCGCGATCGTCCACCTCCACGCCCGCGACCCCGAGACGGGCAAGCCGGTCCATACCCCCGAGGACTTCGCGCCCTTCCTCCAGGTCATCAAGCAGGCGAGCGACGTGGTGGTCAACATCACCACCGGCGCCTCGCCCTACATGCCCGTCGAGTACCGCGTGAAGCCGGCGCAGACCTGGCAGCCCGAAGTCGCCAGCCTCAACATGGGCTCGATGAACTTCGGCCTGTTCCCGATGCTCAAGAAGGGTCGGGAGTGGAAGCACGACTGGGAGCCCGAGATGCTCGAGGCCAGCCACGACCTGGTGTTCCGCAACAGCTTCAAGGACATCCGCTATGCGCTCGAAACCCTGAACGCCACCGGCACCCGCTACGAGTTCGAGTGCTACGACACCAGCCACCTCTACAACCTGCACTACTTCTGGAAGGAGGGCCTCGTGTCGGGCCCGCTGTTCATCCAGACCTGCTTCGGCCTGCTCGGCGGCATCGGCGCGCACCCGGAAGACGTGATGCACATGAAGCGCACCGCCGACCGGCTGTTCGGCGACGCGTACCGCTGGTCGGTGCTGGCCGCCGGCGCCAACCAGATGCCGGTCGCGGCGATGGCGGCGAGCATGGGCGGGCACGTCCGGGTGGGGCTCGAGGACTCGCTGTGGATCGGCAAGGGGCAACTGGCCCAGACCAACGCCCAGCAGGTCAGCAAGGTGCGCCAGATCATCGAAGGGCTCGGCGGCGAGATCGCGACGCCGGCCGAAGCCCGCGAAATCCTCGCGCTCAAGGGCGGCGACAAAGTCGCGTTCTGAGATCGGGAATCCCGCTCGCATCGCGTTGGGCGAGCGGGGCAAAGCGCCATTTGCAGGCCGCCCGAGCCGAGTGTCGATTGACCTAGACCGGAAGGTTGGTGCGGTAGACCACGGGACGCAGGGCAAAGCTGGTGGTCACTTGCGAGACGCCGTCGATCCTGGTGAGCTTGAAGCGCAGGAAGTCCTCGAACGCGCCGAGCGAAGGCACCAGGACGCGCAACTGGTAGTCGGCCTCGCCGGTCATAAGGTAGCATTCCATGACTTCCGCAAATTCGGTCACGGCCCGCTCGAACATGGCAAGGTGGCGGTCGTCCTGCTGGTCGAGGCGAATGCGCACGAAGGCGGTTACCGGAAGGTCCACTGCGGCCGGATCGACGAGGGCGACATAGCCGGTGATGACGCCGTCGGCTTCCAGTTGCTTGAGCCTGCGCAGGCATGGCGAAGGGGACAGTCCGACGCGGTCCGACAATTCCTGATTGGTGACGCGGCCATCGGACTGAAGCTCCGCGAGAATGCGACGATCTACCGAGTCAAGGATACGCTTTGGCATGATCCATCTTCAATAGCACGAAATTGGCAGGATATGCCATAATTATCTGCTTTCGCGCTGGAAATAGCAAGGACATGCTTTGCTTCGGTGGAGTACGTTCATCAACTGATCACTTGCACAGGAACGCACAGGAAATGTCGCCAGCCAAGCTTCACGACCGACAAGACCTCGTCGATACCCTCGAGGCGCTGGAGAAGCGGCTGCTGTGGCTGTCGGCCTGGACGATCCACAACGCCAACCACCTGCGTCCGAAGCGCGACGGGCTGAAAGTAGGCGGCCATCAGGCGAGTTGCGCCTCGATGACCGCGATCATGGCGGCGCTCTATTTCCATGCGCTGCGCCCGCAGGACAAGGTTGCGGTCAAGCCCCATGCCGGGCCGGTGCTCCACGCGATCCACTACCTGCTGGGCAACCAGACCCGCGACAAGCTGGAGCGCTTCCGCGGCCTGGGCGGCGTGCAAAGCTATCCCTCGCGCACCAAGGACACGATCCCCGTCGACTTCTCGACCGGCTCGGTGGGCCTGGGAGTAGCGGTCACGGCATTCTCCAGCCTCGTCCAGGACTACCTGATCGCCCATGGCCAGGTGCGCGAGGAGGACGCGGGCCGGATGATCGCGCTGATGGGCGATGCCGAACTCGACGAGGGCAACATCTACGAGTGCCTGATCGAGGGCTACAAGCACGACTTGCGCAACTGCTGGTGGATCGTCGACTACAACCGCCAGTCGCTCGACAGCACGACCGCCGACCGCATGTTCCGCCGCTTCGACGACATCTTCGAGACCTGCGGCTGGCGTGTCGTCACGCTCAAGTACGGCAAGCTCCAGCGCCAGGCCTTCAAGCGGCCGGGCGGCAAGGTTATCGAGGAATGGATCGACCAGTGCCCCAACGCCGACTTCGCGGTGCTCACCTACCAGGGTGGCGCCGCCTGGCGGGCGCGGCTCATGGCGGACATCGGCGACCGGCCGCAGGTTTCCGCGCTGATCGGGAGCTTCGACGACGACGGTCTCGCCGCGCTGATGACGAACCTGGGCGGTCACTGCATCCAGTCGCTGGTCGAGGCCTTCGACGCCTGCCAGGATGATCGCCCGACGCTGTTCATCGCCTATACCGTCAAGGGCCACGGGCTTCCGCTTGCGGGCCACAAGGACAACCATTCGGGCATGATGAACCCGCCCCAGATGGAGCAGTTCCGCAGCCGGATGGGCATCGAGGAGGGCCGGGAGTGGGAGCCGTGGGGCGGTCTTGGCGACAATGTCGCCGCGCGCCTGGACGCCTTCGTCAAGGCGAGCGCACTGGGGCGCAAGGAAGCCGAGCCGGCTGCACCGATGATCCCGGTGCCGTCCCGGCTGGCGATTCCGGAGGGACACGAGCAGTCCACCCAGGCGGCATTCGGACGCATCCTCCTCGACATCGCGAAGGCGGGCGGGGAACTGGGCGACCGTATCGTCACCACCGCGCCCGACGTGACGCAGACGACCAACCTCGGTGGGTTCGTCAACCAGCGTGGACTGTTCCGGCGGCGTGAACTGGCGGACGTGTTCCAGAAGGCGAAAATCCCCTCAGCGCAGAAGTGGCGCGCGCACGGGGCCGGCCAGCATATCGAACTGGGCATCGCCGAGAGCAACTTCTTCACCCTGCTCGCCTCGCTCGGGCTTGCCGCGCCGCACTTCGGCACGCGGCTGCTGCCGGTCGGGACGGTCTACGATCCCTTCGTCGCGCGCGGGCTCGATGCGCTGAACTACGGATGCTACCAGGATTCCCGCTTCCTGCTGGTCGGCACGCCGTCAGGCCTGACGCTCGCGGCGGAGGGCGGGGCGCACCAGTCGATCAACACCCCGCTGATCGGCATGGGCCAGCCGGGCCTCACTTACTTCGAGCCCGCCTTTGCCGACGAACTGGCGCTCTTCATGGGCTGGGCATTCGAGCACATGCAGCGCCAGGACGGGGGGGCGGTCTACCTGCGGCTGTCGACGCGGTCGATCCCGCAGGTGGTGCGCGAGGACGACGACTGGCGCGCCGATGCGCTCGAAGGAGGGTACTGGCTGCGCCGCCCCGCACCCGGCGCACAAGCGGCGATCGCCTTCAGCGGCGTCGTCGCGCCCGAGGCGCTGGCGGCGTGGGAGCAGTTGGGCGACGACCTGCCGGGCCTCGGCCTGCTCAACGTGACCTCGCCCGATCTGCTCCACCGGGGCTGGTCGGCCCGCCGCGCGGCGCGCTGGAAGGGAGAGGGGACCCGGCCGGAACCCTGCCACGCGGAGACGCTGCTGGGTGCGCTGGCACCGGGGGCGGGACTCGTCACCGTGCTCGACGGATCGCCGGGTGCGCTTTCATGGCTGGGCGGGGTCACCGGAATGCGCATCAGTCCGCTGGGCACCGATCGCTTCGGCCAGACGGGCGACCTTCCCGACCTCTACCGAACGTACCGCCTCGATGCCGAGGCGATCATCGACGCGGCCGCGGAACTGTTCCTGGAGAGCTGACCCATGACTTTCGAAATAAAGATGCCGGCGCTCTCCCCGACGATGGAGAAAGGCACGCTCGCGCGGTGGCTGGTGGGGCCCGGCGACGTGGTCAAGGCCGGGGACATGCTGGCCGAAATCGAGACGGACAAGGCCACGATGGAGATGGAAGCGGCCGAGGACGGCCGTATCGCCAGCATCGTCGTGCCCGAAGGCAGCGCCGACGTGGCGGTGGGGACCGTGATCGCCTTGCTCGGCGACGGTGAAGGGGGGGCTGCAGGGCCCGGCGCGGCTCCTCTTGCCGTCCCGGTGGTCGAGGTCGACGTGCCTGCGCTGCCCTTGCGTGAAGCGCCGGCGCCGGTCGTCGTGTCGAATCTCGACACGACGCATGCCGCCACGCCCCTCGCCCGGCGCATCGCGGGCGCCAAGGGTATCGACCTGGGCGGCATTGCCGGCTCCGGCCCAAGGGGGCAAATCGTCCTGGCGGACCTGAACCTGCCGTCGCGCACCGCCATGCCGATCGTGGCTTCGCCCGTGGCGCAGATGCAGGCGCCGGTTCGGGCGGTCCCGCCCGAGGGCGTGCCGGTCCGGACCGAAAAACTCTCCACGATGCGCAAGACGATTGCGCGCCGGCTGACCGAGAGCAAGCAGACGGTCCCGCATTTCTACCTCACCGTGCGCTGCAATATCGATCCGTTGCTGCGCCTGCGCGGCGCGATCAACGAGACGCTTGCCGATCGGGGCATAAAGCTCTCGGTCAACGACCTGCTGGTCAAGGCGATGGCGCGCGCGCTCGGGCAGGTGCCCGAAGCCAACGTCCAGTTCGCCGGCGAGGAACTCCATCGCTTCGATCGGGTCGATATCGCCATGGCCGTGGCGATCGAGGGCGGCCTGGTCACGCCGGTGATCCGCGATGTCGCGAGCCTGTCGCCGGGAGCCATCGCGCAGGCGAGCAAGGCGCTTGCGGCGAAGGCCCGTGAAGGTCGACTGATGCCCCAGGACTACGAGGGCGGCACCGCCACGATCTCGAACCTGGGCATGTTCGGGATCGACGAGATGGTGCCGGTAATCAACCCGCCCCAGGCGATGATCCTGGGCATCGGCGCGGGGATCGAGCAGCCGTGGAAAGTCGACGGCGAGATCGGTCTCGCGACCGTGATGGCCGCCACCGGCAGCTTCGACCATCGTGCCATCGATGGTGCCGTCGCCGCGCGCTTCATGGCCGCCTTCCGAGAAATGGTAGAGGCGCCGATGCTGATAGTGGCCTGAGAGCCTGGCTGGAAATTCGCCGGAGGTGCAGGACGCCGGGGCGCGCCAATGGCCCGCCCTCGATCTCGCGGCGACCTTGCGCGAGGCGTGGTCCTCATTTCTGTATCCGGCCGGCGATGCGCCGGGCCACGGATCGCGGCACCAGCCGCGTCCCGAACGCCGCGATCCGGTTCGCGAGTCCGGGCACCGCGATGGCGCGGTTGCGTTCCAGGGCATCGAGGCCGGTGCGCGCCACTTCGGCCGGGTCCGCGACCAGCGCGGATGAACGCAAGGCCGTGGACATGTGGAGATGCGCTACGTCGGCGAACTCGCTGCGCGTGGGGCCGGGGCAGAGCGCGGTGACGTTGACGCCGGCAGCCTTCGCTTCCTCGTGCAGCGCCTCGCTGAAGGACAGGACATAGGCCTTGGTCGCGAAATAGACCGCGAGGTTGGGCCCTGCCTGGAAGGCCGCGAGCGATGCGACGTTGAGGATGCCTCCCGCGCCCCGGGCCACCATCGCCGGCAGCAGGGCTATCGTCAGTTCGGTCAGGGCGCGGACGTTGAGGTCGATCTGGCCGGTCTGGAGCGCTGCGGGAAGGGTGGCGACGCTGCCCTGGCGACCGACCCCGGCATTGTTGACGAGGATGTCGACGGCGATGTCCCTGCGCGAGAGTTCCTCTACCAGGCCGGCAACGCCTCCGGGTGCCGAAAGGTCGCCGGGGATCGCGGCCAGCGCGCCGAGTTCGGCGGCCAGCGCTGCGATGCGGTCGGTCCGGCGAGCGGTCAGGACCAGGCGGTGGCCGCGCCGCGCCGCCTCGCGGGCGATTTCCTCGCCGATACCGCTCGACGCGCCGGTGACGAGCGTCACCGGGTTGTTCAGATTGCGCAGGCTGCTCATGATCGTGTGGTCCTCATGGCGCGGGATGGGGCAGCGCGTCTTGTTCGTCCACCGGGCGGCGACCGGGACGTGCCGTTGGTTGGTGCTGGCCGCGCTCGTCGATCGGCCCTTAGGCGTTGAAGCTCTCCGCCTTCGCGAGGGCCCAGTTGCGCTTGTAGAATTCCGTACTGCACTGGCCGTCCAGCAGTTCGCCCGGCTGCAGGAAGACGTGGAGCTGGGAGAACTGCCGCACTTCGGTCGCGCTGATGCGGCGCACGAGATGATGCGCTCCGATCTCGCGCGGGTGGCTGACCCCTGCGGCGGCCATCATGTCGGATAGCGCGCGCAACGTGCTCTCGTGGAAACCGCGCACCCGCTCGGCCTTGTCCGGTACGACAAGCGCGCGCTGGCGCAAGCCGTCCTGGGTCGCGATGCCGGTGGGGCAGCGGTTGGTGTTGCAGGACAGCGACTGGACGCAGCCGAGCGCGAACATGAAGCCGCGGGCGGCATTGGCCCAGTCGGCCCCGATCGCAAGGACGCTGGCGATGTCGAACGCGCTGACGATCCGCCCCGCCGCGCCCACCTTGATGCGGTCGCGGATGCCGGCGCCGATCAGGACGTTGTGGACGAACAACAACCCCTCGCGCATCGGCACGCCGATGTGGTCGCTGAATTCGACGGGCGCCGCGCCGGTGCCACCTTCCGCGCCGTCCACCACGATGAAGTCGGGATAGACGCCGCTCGCCAGCATGGCCTTGACGATCGCCATGAATTCCCACGGATGGCCAAGGCACAACTTGAAGCCGACGGGCTTTCCGCCCGACAGCGTGCGGAGCTGGACTATGAACGCCATCATTTCAAGCGGGGTCGAAAAGGCGCTGTGGCTCGACGGCGATATGCAATCGCGTCCCATCGGCACGCCACGGGTCTCGGCGATCTCGGGCGTCACTTTGGCCGCGGGCAGGATGCCGCCGTGCCCGGGCTTGGCGCCCTGGCTCAGCTTGATCTCGATCATCTTCACCTGCTCGGTGCAGGCCTGGGCCGCGAAGCGATCGGGATCGAAGCGCCCTTCGGCATCGCGGCATCCGAAATAGCCGCTGGCGACCTCCCACACGATGTCGCCACCGAATTCGCGATGATAGGGGCTGATACTGCCTTCGCCGGTATCATGGCTGAACCCGCCGAGCTTCGCGCCCTTGTTGAGAGCGCGGATCGCGTTGGCGGAGAGCGAGCCGAAGCTCATCGCCGAGATGTTGAAGATCGACGCAGAATAAGGCTGGCCGCATTGGTCGCCGCCGATGGTGATGCGGAAGTCCCTGGGATCGGCAGCGGGCACCGGCCGCATCGAATGGCCGATGAACTCGTAGCCGTCGCGATAGACGTCCAGCAGGGTTCCGAAGGGATGATCGCCTGCCTCGCCCTTGGCCCGCCGATAGACCAGCGAACGCTGCGACCGGGAAAACGGCGTGGCCTCCTCGTCGGCCTCGAACAGATATTGGCGAAGCTCGGGGCGGATGAGTTCGACGAACCAGCGGATATGGCCGATGATCGGATAGTTGCGCTGGATCGAATGCATCGGCTGGGCAAGGTCGCGCAACCCGAGCAGCGTCAGCAGCACGGCCACGATCGCGGGCACCGTCAGCCAGTGATGGTCGGGCAGCAGCGCGATGGCGATCACGGCGATCGCGGCACAGACCAGAAGAGTGGTAAAACGATGCAATCTCATGGCCATGGCGGCAGACCTCTCCGAAACGAGGCCGCCGTTCTAGGCCATCGGTCCAGGGATATCGCGCGGAATCTGCCCCCGTGCGGTGCATCGAAGGCAAGCTGCGGACATCCCGCCCGCCGCCGGCCGGCAACCGTCGCTCAAGGATACCAGCGAGGCTCCACTTTCGCGGTGACCTCGGGAACCGGGCCGTTCAGCGCCGCGCCATGCTCCGCGCCAACGGAAGCGGGGTCCACGAAACCGTAGAAGGTGCCTCGCGACAGCGAGGCGCCCCGTTGCTCGATATCCCCGACGAGCCGGGCGCTGCCGGACAGCACGATGCCCTTTTCGTATTCGCCGATGCCCAGCATCGCGGTATCGGTCCGGGCGCCATCGCGCAGCACGGTGTCGCCGCGCAGCACCGTCAGGCCGGCGGCAACGGCATCGTCGCGGACCTGCGCCTGGTCCATGACGACGGCATGATCCTCGATCCGGGCCTTGCCGGAGACCGTGCCCGAGATGACGCGCGCATAGGGACCGACGTAGGCGCCGGTCGCGACTTTCGCGCCGGGTCCCACCCAGCCGCCGCCGTTCGGGTGGCGATGGCCGCCGGGGATGGGGGCAGGGGCCCCGGGCTGGAAACGCTCGGGCATGGCGCCTTCGAACTGGGCCATCCACGGGTAGCGGTAGATGGAATACCAAGGCTGGTCCCAGCGGATCTGCTGCATCTGCGACGGCGTGGCCATGACCATCAGGAACAGCCCGGTATCGCCCGGCTGCACGTCGATCGAGGCGGTGGCCTTGGCTCCGCGCTGCAGCGGGGCGTAGCGGCTCTTGCCGTCCGCGCCCACTGCCACGAGGCCCCAGCGCCAGTCGGACGACGGGGCCGGGATCGTCTCCGGCTCGTCGGCGAGGCCCGGGAGGGCGGTGACGGCGCTGGCCCGCTGGACGATCCCGCGGAAGGTCACGGTTACGCGGCGGCTGCCGGGGTCGGGGTAGAGCTTGGCCATGTTGTAGCCCCAGCGCTGCGGTGCCCACATGCCCGGCACCGCGAAGCGGCGTTTGCCCAGGTCGATGGGGTCGAGCACGGTGGCGGCAAGGATGTCCGGTCCGGTGGTCTGGTCGTACGTGCCGTAGTTGCGGCGGAAGACCGCGCCCTGGTCCGAGCCGTCGGGATTGGTGTAGTCCCAGTTGGCGTTGTGCAGCGCCCAGTCGCCGAACGCGTCGTTGAGCTGGTCCTGGGTCCAGCCCATGTTCTGCTTGAGCACGCTGATCGGATCGGCGGTGAGGTGCGCGGGGTCGGCAGTGCCGGGGGCCTTGCGCCAGATGTCGTTGACCGCCTCGAATCCGTGCTTGTCCTTGATGTATTCGAGGAACTGCCAGTTGCAGTACCGCGTGCGGGTGGAGCCGTAATAGAGGTGCGGGTACTGCTTGAGCAGGACCGAGCAATGGGTATTCTCGCGGAATTCCGGCAGTTGCACGGTCATCCAGTTGGCGTGGCTCTCGAACAGCCAGCCGGTGTAGGGCGAATCCATCAGGTGGCCGGTGGCGGCCTGCAGGGCATGGGTCAGCTCGTGCGCCAGGCCGAACCGGTCTTTCAGCGCGCCGGGGCCGATCCACATGCCCATGTGGCCCAGCGAGTCCGCGCCCCCCGTCAGCCCGTAGTCGACGCCGATATAGGCGTTGACCTTGAACTTCGTGGCCGAGCCGCAGTGCGGTTCCGGGAAGTGCAGGGTGCGGACGAAATAGTCCCAGACGTATTCGAGGTGCTTCACCGCTCCTTGGGCATCGACCTGCGTGACGGTGCCCGGCTTCCAGTGGAGCGCGAAATGGGCGCTCTGCATCTGCAGCGGCAGCGCGGAGTTGACCGCGTCGGAGGGATCGGTTTCCGCCACGCTCCAGCTTCCGGCCATGCAGGTGTTTGCGAAGGCCGGCGCCGCCGATACCCGAGCAGGCACCGGCGCGGCGATGGCCGGGTAGGGAAGCGCTGCCAGCGCCAGCACCGATGCCTGAAGCAATGTCCTCATGTCAGCGCGGGCTGAGCGTCACGGTGGTCGCGCCGCTGCCAAGCGGGATCGCGTAGCCGCCGCGATCGGCCGTGCCGGCTTCGGTCGCGTACGTGCGCCCGCCGCCGGTGGTCGTCTCGAACAGCAGGCGCGCGGTTGGCGCGGCGGTGCTGGAGGGGTCGAGAGCGAGCACGACCCTGCCGGACTTCGCATCGTACACGGCGCTTTGGATGCGGCCCGATTCCAGCGTGATCCACAAGCCGGCGGGGGCGACGAACAGCCGACGGCGGGCGCCGTCCTTCGGGGTCAGGCGCACTTGCGCACCCTTGGCCTCGATGTCTCCGCCAAACCCAAGCCAGCCCAGTTGCGGATCGTTGACCATGTAGCTGGCCGAGGTGATCGCATGGCCGTAGAAGCCCATGCCGTAGTCGCCGGTGATGACATCCCACTTCATCATGTCCGGCCAGGAATGGAACGCGGCCGAACCGAAGCCCTCCTGGTCGATGTTGGTCACGCCGCCCATCATGCCGCCGTAGGCGACGCGCAGCAGGTGCAGGTCGGCGGGGTTCTGGCGATAGGCGTCGAACAGCGGAACGGCGTTGAGAGCCGAGCCGTAGTGATGGATCTGCCGCTCGATGCGCGAGACCTTGCCGCCATAGAGGAAGTCCCAGTAGCGGCGGGCGTTGCCGTTGTATCCCCAGCTCGGGATCGTCGGATCGTAGCCGAGGATCACTTCGCGGGTGATGTCGGCCTGAGGCTGGTAACCGAAGTACCGCATCCAGGCGTAGACCTCGGGCTGGCCGGTGGAATCCCACGCCATCTCGCTGCCGAACGGGAACTTGAGCGTGCGCCAGTGATCGGCGCGAGCCTTCATCAGGCCTTCCATTTCGGTGGCTTGGGCGCTCAGGCCCTCGCGCTTGAGGTCCTTGAGGATGTCGACGAAGACATCGCCCTCCATCTGCCCGAACTGCGCGTAATACGGCGCATCGCGCATCATCGCGACCGAAGTGCGATAGGCCCAGTCGAGGTAGAATTTCCAGTCGTGCTGCTTGACCAGGCCCTGGTTGTCGCGGGCCAGACGGTACAGCACCCAGTGGCCGATCGCGACGTGGGGATAGTTGTAGGAGCGGCCGAGATCGTCCGAATCCTTCTTCGACCACGCGGTCCAGTTCTTCCAGTTGATGCCGGGATCGTAATAGTCCGGAAATTCCTTGGGGTCGTAGTAGAACAGGCTCTTCTTGACCGCACCGGCCTGCGCGCCGTCCGCGACCTGAAGGTGGCCGATCACGGTCTCGTTGACGAGCCGTTCCAGCTTGGCGACTTCCTCCGCGTTCGGATTGTCGAGCTGCTTGATCGCGGCGGCCACCCAGGAACCGGCGCCGCCCTCGTCGCTCATTCCCGAAACCCAGACGCGGCCGTCCTGGGTGAGGATCTTGTTGTCCTCGCGGTCGTAGGAAAGGATCGCGGGCGAGCGGTGGAAGGGGTCGTCCTTGCCTTCGAACCACTGCTTGGTCGTGGTGAAGTGGCCGATGTCGGCCATGACCTGGTCGAGCGGCTTGGTGATGTAGTAGCTCACCGTCTGCTTCTGGCCGTCGGCATAGGTCACGGTCAGGCGGGCCTGCCCCCAGCCGGTGGCCTTGACCTGGTAGCGGGCCCAGCCCTTGCCGGCCTTCCGCGAGGTCGCCGTCAGCGCGCCCAGCGGGAAGGATTCGATCTTCGCGACCTTGCTGGCGCTCTTGAGAAAGAGGCTGGCGGTCTGGTCGGTGGGCACGACGTAGCCCGGAATGCCGATCGCGACGGGGCGCCTGTTGGCGACCAGCGTGTCCTCGATCGCGCGCACGCTGGGCGCGGTCACGAAGCGCAGGCCGATGGTGCGGCTTTCACCCGGGGCGATGGTGAAGCTGGTGGGGTCGTTCCACTGCTGGCCAGCCCTGGCCCATTCCCTTTCGGCGAAGGCCTTGCTGGCGACCGTCCAGTCGTAGAACCCTTCCGAGACCTGCGTGCGCGGGCTGCGGTCGGTGAAGATATCGCCCTTGGACGCGCCGCGCGCTTCCAGCACCGGGCGATAGGCTTCGAGCGGGGTACCCTTCTCGGGCAGGACCAGCAGGGCCGGGCCCTGGCCGTTCAAACGGGTGACCTGCAGGTAGCCCGCGTCGCGGCCGATGTAGGGATCGACGAAGCTGGCCTGGGCGTGGGCCTGATCCAGATCGCGGTCGAGGATGATGTTGTCGAACACCATCGGCATGCCGAGGCCGCCGATCTCTACGGGCACGGTGCCGGTGTTCACCAGCGTGAAGCGCATCGCCAGCACGCCCGCGTCGTTCACCCAGCGGCGCTCGACGCGCAGGGGCATGGCGGAGCCCATCGACGCGGTGATGTCGGCGGCGGCGAGCACGTTGCCGCCGCCGGCAAGCGCGGCGATCTGCTTGCGGGCGTGGGCGGAGGAGAAGTCCTGCCAGTCGGCTCCGGCGGTCCTGAGGCGGATGTGGATATCGCCGATGTGGACGTAGCCGTCGCCCGCGCGCTCGGCCTCGCGGCTCGCGGGGACGAAGTCGAACGCGGCGTCACCGGTGGGAGACAGGTGCGCCAGCGTCTGCGTATCGGCGCGCAGGGCCAGGTCGAAGGCGGGCGTCGTCATGGCCGTGGTCTGGATCGGCGGGAAGACCGGCCTGGGCTTTTCCGCGCCTTCCTCCGCGTGGGCGAGAGTCATTGGCAGCAGGGCGGGGGCGGTGCCCAGCATCAGCGCGACGATCGGCAGGGGCTTGAACAGACGCTTCATTTCGAGTCCTCGCGGGATTTCACCGGGCCGAGCGGTGGGGGGCTTTCGCCGAGCAGGTATTGGGTGAAGTAGTCGCGCTGCTTCTTGAAGAAGAACGGCTGGTTGACCCGATGGGTGGTATTGGGCAGCACGACGAGATCGACGTCGCGTCCGGCATCCATCAGCGCCTTGGCAAGGCGGAAGCTCTCGGTGATCGGCACGTTGTCGTCGATGTCGCCGTGGATCAGCAGCAGGTGCCCCTTGAGCTGGCCCGCGACCGACATGTTGGAATTGCGTTCCCACGTCGCCTCGTCCGGGTTGCCCATCGAGACTTCGGGCCACCACGTCTTGTCGAGCCGCAGGTCGTGATTGCCCGAGGACGACACGCCTACCTTGAAGAAATCCGGGCGGCGCAGGACGAAGCGCGCCGTATCGTAGCCCCCCGCCGAGCCGCCGAACACGCCGACGCGGGTAGTATCCATGTACGGATACTTCGCCGCCATCTGCCGGATCAGTGCGATGTGATCGTCGAGGCCGACTTCGCCCAGGTTCTGGAAGGCGGGAAGCCGGAAGGCCTGTCCGCGCCGCGAGGTGCCGGTGCCGTCGATCATGACCACGATCGCGCCGATCTGGGCAAGGCTGTTGCCGCTCACGCGCCGCGCGTCGGACCAGGTGGCGGGCACGTCGGTGGTGGTGGGGCCGGTGTAGACGTTGTCGATCACCGGATAGCTGCGCCTGGGGTCGAAGTTCGCAGGCCGCAGGATCATGCCGTAGATCGGCGTCGTGCCGTCCGCGGCGAGGCCCTGGAACGGCTCGGGCGCGGTATAGCCCCGGGCGCGCAGGCGGCTGTCGTCGGCCCTGGCCAGTTCCTTGACGATGCGGCCCGTCCTGCCATCGCGCAGCACCGCGCGGGTGGGCGAGACAGGGCTGGACATCTGGTCGACGATCCACTTGCCGTCGGGCGATACCCTGGCGTCGTGGTCGAGCGGCTCTGGCGTCAGTTCGGTGAGATCGCCGCCTTTGGCGGGCACCCGGTACAGGGCGCGCCAGTAGGGATTGCGCCGTGCCTCGCGGCCGACGCCGGTGACGACCAGCGCGGACTTGTCCTCCTCGACGTGATCGACGGACAGCACTTCCCACTTGCCCTGCGTAAGCGCGGTGCCGCCATCGGGCGCGTCGGGCTTCACGAGATAGAGCTGCGCCCAGCCGGTCCGCTCGGAGATGGAAAGCTCGCCGCCCAGCTCGGGCGCGGGCATCATCATGCTGGAGGTCACCGTGACCACCGGCTTCACCGCCTCGTGCGCCACGATGGTTGCGATGCCGGTCTCGGGGTCGGCGGTGTAGACCGCCTGCTGGCCGTAGCCGCGCTCGGTCCAGAGCATGCGCGGCTTGCCGTCCACCCAGTTCAGGTCGGGCGCGGCCGGGTAGAGCAGGGATTCTGCCGGCATGCGGATCGGTACGATCCTGGCCTTGCGCGCCTTCGTCGCCGCGCGCACGTCGACCACGAGGCGGGTCGCCTGCGGGAGCTTTTCCGCCCCGGCCAGCGGATAGACGTAGGAGAAGCTGCGCGGATAGAAGCTGCCCGGCGGGTTCTGCTGGGTGATCGAAAGCTTCTTCACCTCGCGCGTATCGAGCCGCCAGGTCAGGAGGTAGCGGCTGTCGGGCGACCACTGGGCGGAAACCGGCATTGCCGGTTCCTCCGTCCCTTCGCGCAGGATGTCGGACAGTTCGGGGATCGAACGGCCATAGGGCTGTTCGCGCGTGCCATCGGTGGTGAGCGGCACTTCGCGGCCCGTCGCCACGTCGACGGCGATCAGGTTGAAATCGCGCGCGACGATCTTCGTCTTGCCGTCGGGGGACAGCAGGTCGAGTTCGCGATGGTCGGCTTCCTCGATCTGCGACGCCTTGCCCGCGGTGTCGATGGCCCACAGGGCACCGTCGAAGGCGTGGAACTTCAATTCGTCTTTCGCCGGGTCGTAGTCGACTTCGGTGATCCGCGCCTCGTCGATGGTCACCGCCTTGCCTGTGGCGGCGGACAGCGCGGCAAGGAGCGCGGCGGTCGTCGTCACCTGCCGGGTTTCGCGCGTCGCCAGGTCGAGCAACTGGTAGCGCTGGTC
Source organism: Novosphingobium sp. BL-52-GroH (assembly GCF_044813085.1). Taxonomy (NCBI): domain Bacteria; kingdom Pseudomonadati; phylum Pseudomonadota; class Alphaproteobacteria; order Sphingomonadales; family Sphingomonadaceae; genus Novosphingobium; species Novosphingobium sp. BL-52-GroH. The sequence goes on from NZ_CP171149.1 coordinate 1,496,025, forward strand.
CGCGCGGTTGCCGGTGCGGTAGAACAGGCCGCCCTCGACGAAGCGCGGCGCGATGTCGGCGTTGTCGATGAGGTCGCCCAGCGCATTGCCCAGGAAGGCTTCGGCCGCGGCGTAGCGCTGGGCAATGCTGGGCTGGGCAGGAGCGGCGACACCGCGCGGGCGGGCAGCTTCGGCATGAACTACCGCGGGGAGCATGGCGGCGGACCCGAGCGCCCAGGCGATGGCGAACACGCTGATGGATCGGGACATGCGGGGGAGGGATGCGCTCACGGCTATGGCCCGTCGGTTATTTCAGGGGAACGCCCTCGTCATGACGGGCACCGCGATAGGCGTCAAGAAAAATATACGATATATGATCTGCGCTTTTCGTGTCCTGCTCTTGCGCAATGCATGCTAGGGGACGGCACGGACGAAGAAAGAGAGCGCGATGGCCGATTTGGGTTTGGGCGAAGGGATCGAGGGCCTGCCGTTGCCGAGCGGCCGGCTGCATCACGTCGTGGCCCAGCGGCTCGCGACCCAGATCGTCAGTGGCGCCATGCCCGCCGGGCACGTCTTCCCGGCCGAGGTGGAGCATGCCGACATGCTCGGCGTCTCCCGCTCGGTCCTGCGCGAGGCGTTTCGCATGCTGACCGCCAAGGGCCTCGTCAGCAGCCGTCCCAAGGCGGGTACGCGGATCAACGAGCGTCGCAAGTGGAACCTGCTCGACCCGGACGTGCTCGGCTGGCAGATCCAGTGCGGGGCGAGTGACGCATTCCTGCGCGACCTGTTCGAACTGCGCATGGTGGTGGAGCCTCAGGCTGCCGAAATGGCCGCCATGCGTCGTGACGAGGGACAACTGGTCGACATGGCCAACGCGCTCGATGCGATGGAGCGGTTTACCCTTTCCACGCCCAAGGGCCGCGCCGCCGACATCCGCTTTCACGAGCTGCTGATGGAGGCGACCCGCAACGAGATGCTGCTGGCGCTGTCCAACTCGATCTCCACCGCCATCGCCTCGACCACGGCGATCAAGCAGAGCCTCGACGGGGCGCCGCGCAATGCCATGCCCGAACACTATGCGCTCTATACCCAGATCGCCGAGCGCAATCCCCGGCAGGCACGCAAGGCGATGATTACCCTGATCGAACTGGCGCATTCGGATACCAAGATTGCCTTGAAGCGGTAAGCGCTCGAAGCGGGGGTTGACTTCGCCGGACCGCCTTCTATCAATAACGTATACGATATTCGATAGGAGTTTTGCGGGCATGAAGGCCAATCGGCGCGAATGGATGGCGGGTGTTGCGGCGCTGGCGCTTTGCTCTGTTCCCTTGAAGGGCTTCGCGGCGATCGTCGCGCCCAGGGTGCCGCTCAAGGCAAGGCCCCTGCCGCTGACCGACGTGCGCCTGCGCCCTTCGGCCTTCGCGACGGCGGTGGACGTGAACATCGACTATCTGTTGTCGCTCAGTCCCGATCGGTTCCTGCACAACTTCCGCAAGTATGCGGGGCTCGAACCCAAGGCGCCGATCTATGGCGGCTGGGAATCGGACACGATCGCCGGCCATACGCTGGGCCATTACATGACCGCGCTGGTGCTGGGCTGGCAGCAGACCGGCAACCCCGAATGTCGCCGCCGCGCCGACTACATCGTCGACGAGCTGGCGCTGTGCCAGTCGAAGCGCAGCGACGGTTATATCGGCGCGCTGGGGCGCAAGACCAAGGACGGCCAGATCGTCGATGGCGAGGCGATCTTCCCCGAAGTGATGCGTGGAGAGATCAAGTCCGGCGGTTTCGACCTCAACGGTTCGTGGTCGCCGCTCTACACGGTGCACAAGTACTTCGCCGGCTTGCTCGACGTTCATGGCGCCTGGGGCAATGCCAAGGCGCTCGACGTGGCGATCGGCCTCGGCGGTTACTTCGAGAAGGTGTTCGCCGCGCTCGACGACAAGCAGATGCAGGACCTTCTCAACTGCGAATACGGCGGCCTCAACGAAAGCTACGCCGAACTCTACGCCCGCACCGGCGACTTGCGCTGGCTCAAGGTGGCGGAGCACATCTTCGACCGCCGCGTCCTCGATCCGCTGGTGGCGCAGGAGGACAAGCTCTCCAACTTCCACGCCAATACCCAGGTGCCCAAGCTGATCGGCCTTGGCCGCATCCACGAACTGACCGGCAGGGACGAGCCGGGCCGCGCCGCGCGCTTCTTCTGGGAGCGGGTTACCGGGCACCACAGCTACGTGATCGGCGGCAATGCCGATCGCGAATACTTCTTCGATCCCGACACGGTGGCGCTGCACCTCACGGAATCGACGTGCGAGCATTGCAATACCTACAACATGCTCAAGCTGACCCGGCAGCTTTACGGCTGGCAGCCCGACGGCGCGCTGTTCGATTACTACGAGCGTGCGCACCTCAACCACGTTCTCTCGGCGCAGAACCCGGCGACCGGCGGCTTCACCTACATGACGCCGATGATGAGCGGTGCCGCGCGCGGTTATTCGCAGCCGGGCGAGGAAGCGTTCTGGTGCTGCGTCGGTTCGGGCATGGAAAGCCACGCCAAGCACGGCGATTCCATCTTCTGGGAGGGTGAGGACACCCTGTTCGTCAATCTCTACATCCCCGCCAGCGTACAATGGCGGGCAAAGGGCGTGGCGGCGGCGTTGGATACCGAATATCCGTTCAAGTCCGACGTACGCTTCACGCTCGATGCGGTGAAGCAGGGCAAGTTCGCGCTGGCGCTGCGCATTCCGGCGTGGACGGAAGGTCGCGCCCGGATCACCGTCAACGGCGCCGCAGTCCCTTCCACTCCGACCAACGGCTACGCCTTCGTCGAGCGCCGCTGGAAGAAGGGCGACGTGGTGGCGCTGCACCTGCCGCTGGACCTGCGCCTGGAAGCCGCGCCCGGCTCGCCAGAGGTCGTCGCGGTGGTCCGCGGCCCGCTGGTGCTTGCCGCAGACCTCGGGCCTTCGGAGACGGAATGGACCGGCGTGGAGCCGGCGATGGTCGGCGACGCGCCGCTGACCGCTTTCGCCCCCATGGTTTCGGACCGTCCGCGCTTCCAGACGGCCGGCATCATCCGCCCGGGCAACCTCACCTTCGTCCCTTTCTACAGCCAGTACGAGCGCCGCAGCGCAGTCTACTTCAAGCGCTTCACCGAGGCCGGCTGGAAGACCGAGGAAGCCGCGTTCCTTGCCGAGCAGGCCCGCCAGAAGGACCTGGCCGCCCGATCGATCGACTTCATGCACCTGGGCGAGATGCAGCCGGAGCGCGACCACAACCTCACCTCGGAAATCTCGTTCCCGGCGTCGTACCGGGGGCGCAACGGCCGCGATGCCCGTTCGGGCGGCTACTTCGAGTTCACGATGAAGGTGAAGCCCGGCCCGCTGCTCCTCCAGGCCAGCTACTGGGGCGGCGAGCGTTCGCGCACCTTCGACATCCTCGTAGACAACGTGAAGATTGCCACGCAGCGCCTTGAAAACGACCGTCCCGGCAAGTTCTTCGATGTCGAATATTCGCTGCCCGAGGCACTGACCAGGGGCAAAAGCAGCGTCAAGGTGCGCTTCGTGCCCGCCGACCGCAGCTCCGCCGGGCCGGTATTCGGCGTGCGCCTGTTCACCGCGAAGCCCGATGCAGGCAATGTCGGCGCGGCGAAGTGAGCGTGGCGGATGAGGTTGCGCTGACGCTGGCGCAAGCGGACGAACTGGCGCGCGCCGTGTTGCAGGCGTGGGGGCTGGCGCCCGACCACGCCGCCGCCGTTGCCGAGACGATGGTTTCGGGCGAGCGGGACGGGTGTACCTCGCACGGCTTGTATCGCCTGCTGGTGGCCGCCCAGTCGATCGAGCGGGGCGTGGTCGTTCCCGATGCCGTTCCCGAAGTGAGCGAGCCTGCCGCCGCTCTGGTGCGGGTGGACGGGAAGGGCGGCTTTGCGCAGCTTCCCTTCCGCCAGGGCATGCCGCTGCTGGTCGAAAAGGCGCGCAAGTACGGCATCGCCGCCATGGCGCTGAACGAGGTGGTCCACTTCGCCGCGCTCTGGCCGGAGGTCGAGGCGCTGGCCGAGCAGGGGCTTGTCGCGCTTGCCTTCACGCCCAGCCATGCCTGGGTCGCGCCGGAAGGCGGCACCCGGCCCGTGTTCGGCACCAACCCGATCGCCTTCGGATGGCCGCGTCCCGGCACCGCGCCGTTCGTGTTCGATTTCGCCACGAGCGCCGTCGCGCGCGGGGAGATCGAACTGCACCGCCGCGCCGGCAAGGCGATCCCGCTCGAGTGGGGATACGATGCGCAGGGCAACCCGTCCGCGGATGCCGAGGCGGTGCTGGACGGTGCGATGCGCACCTTCGGCGCCCACAAGGGGTCGGCGCTGGCGGCGATGGTGGAACTGCTTGCCGGGCCGCTGATCGGCGACATGACCAGCGCGGAATCGCTGGCGGCCGACCGGGCGCGCGGCGGATCGCCGCTGGGCGGCGAACTGATCGTTGCCATCGATCCGGCGGGCTTCCTGGGCGCCGGCATGGACGAACACTTGCGCCGGGCCGAGGCGATGTTCGCCGCGATCGAGGGGCAGGGCGCCCGACTTCCCGGGTCGCGCCGCCTGGTCGCCCGCGCGCGATCCGAAGTCGACGGGCTGCGCATACCGGCAAAGCTCCACCAGGATATTATCGAGGTTCTCGAAAGGGGAAATGACGTGAACACATCGGTTGCCCGGGCCATGTTGATGGCCGGTGCCGCGCTTGCCGCCGCGCCCGGCGTGACGGCCGCGGCGCCCACCGCCCAAGTGGAGGCCCGCAGCGCCGACAAGGCATTCGAGGCGATCTATACGGCCGAATACGAATGGCGCCAGAAGCAGGCCGGCCCTTGCGAGGATACCCCGAAGAACAGCCGGATCATCCTGCCCGACCTCGGCCCCAAGGCGCAGGCGGATCGTCTCGCCTGCTGGGAAAAGGTCGAAAGGCAGCTCGGCGCCATCCGGCAGGACCGGCTTTCGCCTGCCAACCGCGTCAACTTCGCTGTCTACAAGGGGCAGATCGACGCCCTGCTCGCCGCCCAGCGCTACCGCGACTACGAAAAGCCGTTCAATGCCGACACCAGCTTCTGGGGCGACCTCGGCGACTGGGCGCGCAACCCACTGAAGGACCAGGCGGCGGCCGACGACTATATCGAAATGCTGCGCGAGATCCCGCGCTACTACGACCAGCAGATCGACAACATGCGTGCCGGGCTCGCGCGGGGATTTTCCGCGCCGCAGGTCACGCTGGCGGGCCGCGACAAGGGCATCGAACTGGTCGCGCAGGCAAAGACGGCGGAGGCATCGCCCTTCTACGAACCGTTCAAGGCACTGCCTTCGACGATCCCCGCCGAAAGGCAGGAAAAGCTGCGTGTCGAAGCGCGCCAGCTGATTACCCGGGGCGTCGTCCCGGCCCACGCGAAGCTGCTGGCCTTCCTGCGCCGCGAGTACGAGCCGGGCGCGCGCAAGACGTTGGCCGCCTATGCCCTGCCCGACGGCGAGGCCTACTACCGCTCCAAGATCCGCGAGTTCGTGACGCTCGACAAGAGCCCGGCGGAGATCCACCAGACCGGCCTGTCCGAGATGGAGCGGATCCGTACGCAGATGAGCGAAGTGATGCACCAGGTCGAATTCAAGGGCGACCTGAAGGCGTTCCTGCACTTCCTGCGCACCGATCCGCAGTTCTATCCCAAGACGCCGAACGAACTGCTCTATCGTGCCGCCTGGATCGCCAAGACGTTCGACGGCAAGGCCTCGCAGTTCTTCGGACGGATGCCGCGCAGCCGCTTTGCCATCAAGCCGGTGCCGGACGACATAGCGCCGTTCTATACCGGCGGGCGGGGCGGGCCGGGCATCTACCTCGTCAATACCTACGATCTGCCCTCGCGCCCGTTCTACTCGCAGATCGCGCTGACCCTGCACGAAAGCGCCCCGGGGCACGCGATGCAGATGCCGCTGGCGGCCGAGAACGCCGACTTGCCCGCCTTCCGCCGCGACAGCTACCTGCCTGCCTATGGCGAGGGCTGGGCGCTCTACTGCGAGGCGCTGGGCGAGGACATGGGCATGTACGAAACGCCCTACGACCGCTTCGGCATGCTCAGCTACCAGGCCTGGCGTGCCTCGCGCCTCGTCGTCGATACCGGCATTCACGCGATGGGCTGGTCGCGCGAGCAGGCGCAGGCGTATCTGCGCGACAATACCGCGCTGTCCGATCACGAAATCGAGACCGAGGTGGACCGCTACATCTCCTGGCCCGGTCAGGCCTTGTCCTACTATATGGGCCAGCTCGCCTTCGTGAACGCGCGCCGCAAGGCCGAAAAGGCGCTCGGCCCCAAGTTCAACATCCGCGCCTTCCACGATGCCGTGCTCGAACTGGGCGGCGTGCCGCTGCCGGTCATCGAAACCCGCGTCGACCAGCTCATCAAGGACGACGGCAAGGGACCCTATCCCGATGAGGAATGAACCGATGATCCGCCTTGCCGCAGCCCTGCTTGGCGCCACGGCGCTGGCCGCTCCGGCGCTCGCCCGGGATGCACGCGAACTGACCGTACCGGGCAACCCGATCCTCGCGGACGGTGACTATTACTCGACCGATCCGGCCCCCTTCGTTGCGGACGGGCAGCTCTGGGTCCTTGCCGGCCGCGACCAGGCGCCGCCGGACGTCAACGACTTCATCATGGGCGAATGGCAGCTCCTGAAGACGGCCGACCCGGCATCGGGCAAATGGACGCACTACCCCGCGATCGCCAAGCCGGAGAACGTCTTCGCGTGGGCCGAGGAGGCGCGCGCCTATGCCGGGCAGATCGTCCAGGGCCCGGACAGGCGCTACTACTTCTATGCCCCGGTGCTGGAGAGGAACAGCGATGCCGCGGACCGCTTCGCGATCGGCGTCGCCGTCGCCGACAGCCCGGTCGGACCGTGGCGCGATGCCCATCCGGCGGGGCCGATCATCTCGCAGCGGGTGCCCTCCGCCAACACCATCCAGAACATCGACCCCACCGTTCTGATCGACGACGACGGCCGGGTCTACGTCTACTGGGGTACGTTCGGTCAGTTGCGCGGCATGGAACTGGCGCGCGACATGATGACGCCGAAAGGCCCGGAGCAGACGATCGAGGGCCTGGACGGCTTCTTCGAGGCGCCCTGGATCATGAAGCGCAAGGGCACCTACTACATGCTCTACGCCGGCAACAGGGCCGGGCCCACCTCGGACTGCACCCCTGCGGTCTATCACGCCTGCATCGCCTATGGCACGGCGCCTTCGCCGATGGGGCCATGGACGTATCGCGGCGTGGCGCTCAAGCCCGTGTCCTCGACCACGTCGCACCCCGGCGCGGTGGAGTTCAAGGGCCAGTGGTACATGGCCTACCACACCGCCGATGCGAAAGGCGGCGGCCATTTCCGGCGTAGCGTCGCGCTCGACCGGATGGAGTGGGACGACAGCGTCACCCCAGCGCGCATCCGCACCGTGGTGCCGACCCTGCGCCCGCAGCCGCCGCTCGCGCCAAGCCGCAACATCGCGCGCTCCGCCTGGGCCACGGCCTCGAACGACCCGGTGCCGGTGCAGTTCTGGATCAAGTCGCTCAACGACGGGATCGTCAAGGACGCCCCGCTGCCGCCCGACATGTGGGGAAGCTGGACCCCGAACAACCCGCCGCGCCAGTGGATCGAGTACCGCTGGGACAAGCCGGTCACGCTCGACGGCTCGCGCATCCGGTTCTGGAACGACCAGCCGGCCGGCTCGGGCCTGGGCGTGGCGCCGCCGGCTGCCTGGCACCTGGAATACTGGAGCACTGCTGGCAAGGGAGGCTGGAAGCCGGTTCGCGGCGCCAGCGGCTATGGGGTCGCAAGCGGCGCCTGGCAGGACGTGTCGTTCCGCGCCGTCACCACCCGATGCCTGCGCGCGGTGATGGATGCGTCCACCGACGGCAAGACCCACGCGGCCCTCGCCGTGCAGGAGTGGGAGGCGCTCGCACCCGCCGCGCAGCCGGTCACCCTGCACCGTGAGCAGGCCCCGCGCCCGGCCTGCAAATGACACGCTGACGGCGGAATACGGGCCACCGGACGGGGCGCGGGTGAGCAACCCGTGCCCCGAAGTGCTTGTCTTTCCAGATATATCTCCATCGAGACATTTGTCGGACATAAAATTCGCCAAACCGCCACAATCGGGTTGACTCAGTTTAGATATCATAGGAAGTATACGATATAAGTTCAGGCGGCCACATCGAAGGCGCCGGATATTCAACCAGGGGGTTTGTGATGACATCTTTAAAAGCCTTGAAGCTATCGACGGCGCTGTCTTCGGCCGCGATCCTGGTCGCGGGCATAGCGCCGATGGCACAGGCCCAGACCGCGGAAGAAACCCCGAGCGAAACGATCGTAGTCACAGGTGTCCGCGCGAGCGTGGAAGCCGCCGCCGTCAAGAAGCGCAAGGCCAAGCAGATCGTCGACTCGATCGTCGCCGAAGATGTCGGCAAGTTGCCCGACAACAATGTCCCCGAAGCGATCGCCCGGGTGACCGGCGTCCAGATCACCCGGTCGCACGGGGAGGGCGGGGACATCTCGATCCGTGGCATGAGCGACATCTCCACGACGGTGAACGGCTATGATGCCGCCAGCGGCGTCGGCCGCTCCATGAACCTTTCGGACATTCCGGCCGAACTGCTCAAGTCGGTGGACGTCTACAAGACCCGCACGCCGGACCAGGTGGAAGGCGGCATCGCCGGCACCGTGAACGTCGAACTGCGCCGCCCGCTCGACCTCGAGCGAGGCCTGACGGTCGCCGGAAGCTTCCGCGAAGTGTTCTCCAGCATCGGCGATACCAAGAGCCCTTACGGAAGCCTGCTCGTCGGCGAGCGCTTCGATACCGGCATCGGCGAGATGGGCTTCCTGATAAACGCCTCGTACACGCGCAATCACTACAACGAGACGTTCATCGAGAGCGAAACGCCGGGGGTCTTCTTCGGGACCGACCTGAACAGCATTCCCGTTGCCCAGCAGGGCACGACCCTCGTTCCCTATGCGGTGAATTACGGCGTCGAGGAGGGCAAGATTTCGCGCCCCGCCATCAATGCCGTGTGGCAGTGGCGGGCGAGCGACCAGCTCGATTTCGTCGTCGAGGGCAACTACTTCGGCAGCCGCGAAAAGCGTTCGCGCGACCGGCTGCATCTGGTCGCCCGCAATGGCAATTACAACATCTCGGGTATCAGCTACGCCGACAACGGCAACTCCGATTACCAGACGATCGACGGCTTGACAGTCACCCCGGCTACCGGCGTCGTGAACGGCGGGCCGGAATCATATTATGAAGAAGTCAATTCCTACAATTACGGCGGAAACTTCGAAGCCCATTGGCACAACGATCATACCCGGATCAATTTTGCCACGCAGTACAATAAATCACGTCGCGAGAATTACGGGATTCTCACCAGCTATCGTTTTGCGACGGCCCAGAGCGCCACGCTCGACATGGATACCGACGTGGGATCGGGCCGAGGCCCGTCCGTCACGTTCAACGGCGTCGACTTGAGCGATCCGGGCGAGTACCAGTTGTTCAACGTTCACGACGAACGCAGCGTCGAGACCAGCAAGAGCTTTGCAGCCCAGGTCGACCTCGTCCAGAACCTCACGACCAACGGCCTGCTGCGGGATTTCAGCATGGGCGCGCGATACAGCTCGCGTGAAATTCGCTTCACCAACGGCTATCGCGACAGTTTCCCGCAAGTCGACGGCGCTTCGCCGACTTTGGACGAAGTGGGCTACGACTACATCGCCAGCACTCCCGAAGTCTCCGGTTTCGATTCGCCGACCTGGTATCATCTCGACGGCGCCAGCTTGATGAGCAATTTCGATGCGGTGCGCTCGTGGGTCCAGGCCAACAAGACGGACGGCGGCTCCAACTGGACGACCAAGTATCCCAGCTTGAGCCTTGGCAACGGCTACGGATCGACCGAGCGTACTTTCGCGGTCTACGGCCAGTTCAATTATGCCATGAAGCTTGGCGTTCCGATCGACGGCGTTTTCGGAGCGCGCGTGGTCAATACCTGGGGTGTCAGCGACAGTGTGCAGAACCGGCTCGACGTCAACTGGAACCCGACCATCACGACGTCTTCGGGCAAGGGCAACTTCATCGACGTGCTGCCCAGCTTCAATGCGATCGCGCATCTTGCTTCCAAGGTTCAGTTGAGGCTGGCCTGGACGAAGAACGTCCAGCGCGTGGGCTTCTACGAGTTGCGCCCGAGCCGCGTGGTCCAGCTCAACAACACGACCGTATATGCCGGCAACCCCGATCTGAAGGCCTATACCGAAAACAGCTTCGACGCCTCGCTCGAATACTATTTCGGTCGCGCAGGATCGATCTCCGTGGCGACGTACCTCAAGAAGCCGAAAGGCTATATATACTACAGCGTCGCGCGCGAATACGTGCCCGAGTTCCCCGGCGAGGTCGGCGTTCCCAATGGTGACGTCTGGACCAACCGCAACGCGGGGGGCGGCACCTTCCAGGGATACGAGATCGCGGCACAGTCGTTCTTCGACTTCCTCCCCGGAATTCTTCGCAACTTCGGCGCTTCCGCGAATTTGACCTATCTTGCCAAGGGCAAGATCGATTACCCGGACGGATCGGACTCGAACGCCATCGGCATGTCCAAGATGACGTACAATCTGGCACTCTACTACGATACGCCGCAGTTCAGTACCCGTGTTGCGTGGAACCATCGTTCCAGGTTCCGTACCGGGGTGTTCAGCGATTTCCCCGAGTATTCGCCCTACGTCGATGCGACTTCGCGTCTCGATGCCGCCGTGAACTATACTCCGTTCAAGTTCGTGACCTTCAGCATCGAAGGGACCAATCTGCTGAAGAACAATACGCAGTCCTGGTGGGGCAAGGACCGGCTGGTGCCTCTCGGCGTGCGTCTGCAGGCGCGTACCGTTCAGGCAAGTGCCCGTTTCCGGTTCTGAGCATGGATATCGCGCAGGCCACGGGTTGAAGGACGGGCCGCGGTGCGATGCATCGCGGCCCTTCGAATGTCACCCGCGAGGGCAAGGCGGGTTACAAAATCGCGAAGACCCGATCGATAAGTGACAAATGGCATTGCGTTGCAGCATATAATATCGTATACGATATCTCAAGCTAACGCATAACAGGACGAAATTCATGGCAATCGGTTGGAAGGGTGTTTTCCCGGCAGTCACCACGCAGCTCCGCACGGACCTGTCGATCGATCTTGCGGACACCCAGCGCGTCGTCGACGACCTGGTTCGCGACGGCGTCACCGGCGTCATCGCGCTGGGCACCGTGGGTGAGAACAACTCGCTCGAGTACGACGAGAAGGTCCAGGTTCTCTCGGCGATCGTCGAGGTGGTGGACGGCCGCGTGCCCGTCATCACCGGCGTGTCCGAATACGACACGCGACGCGCGGTTCGCTATGCCCAGGCTGCCGAGAAGGCGGGCGCCGACGGCCTGATGCTGCTGCCACCGATGGTCTACGTGCCCAAGGCGCATGAACTCGTCGCCCACTTCAAGGGCGTGGCGGAGCAGACCGGCCTGCCGATCATGCTCTACAACAACCCCCCGGCCTACCGCACCGTGATCGACCAGAAGGTGCTGACCGCCCTGATCGACGTGCCCAACATCGTCGCGGTCAAGGAATCGGCGCCCGATACCCGCCGCTTCACCGACTTCCGCAACGCCTTCGGCGACCGCTACGTGCTGTTCGCGGGACTCGACGACGTGGCGCTCGAAGGGCTCTACCTTGGCGCACAGGGCTGGGTCTCGGGCCTGACCAACGCTTTCCCCAAGGAATCGGTGGAGCTGGTTGCGGCCTTCGCGCGCGGCGACCATGCCAAGGCCATGGAAATCTACCGCTGGTTCATGCCGCTGCTGCACCTCGATGCCGAGCACGACCTCGTCCAGTCGATCAAGCTGGCCGAGGAAGTCATGGGCCGCGGGTCGGAGCGCGTCCTGCCTCCGCGCTACGTCCTGCAGGGCGAGCGCCGCGCCGAAGTGATCGCCATGGTCGAGAAGGCCGCCGCGACCCGTCCCGACCTGACCGTCGCGAAGGCAGCCTGAAGGAGCATCGATGCGGCACACATTCTTCTGCATCGACGGCCACACGGCCGGTAACCCCGTTCGCCTCGTGGCGGGCGGGGTTCCGCTGTTGAAGGGCGCCTCCATGTCCGAGCGCCGCCAGGATTTCCTGGAGCGCTTCGACTGGATTCGGACCGGCCTGTGCTTCGAACCGCGCGGCCACGACATGATGTCGGGCGGATTCCTCTATCCGCCGACCGACCCCGGGAACGACATCGGCATCCTGTTCATCGAGACCAGCGGCTGCCTGCCGATGTGCGGCCACGGGACGATCGGCATCGTCACGTTCGGCCTCGAACATGGCCTGATCCAGCCCGCGACTCCGGGCCGCCTGCGGGTGGAAGTGCCCGCCGGGGTGATCGAGATCGCCTATGAGACGGCAGGGCCCAAGGTCACGTCGGTGCGCATCACCAATGTCGCCGCCTATGTCGCCGCGCGCGGTATCGCGGTGGACGTGGAAGGCATCGGCCCGCTCTCGATCGACGTGTCCTATGGCGGCAACTACTATGCCATCGTCGAGCCGCAGGGCGCCTACACCGGCCTCGACGACCTCGGCGCGGCGCGCATCATCGAGTTGAGCGGCCGAATCCGCGAGGCGGTGCGCGCGAAGTTCGAGCCGGTCCATCCGCTCGATCCCACGATCCGGGGGGTGAGCCACGTCCTGTGGGCCGACAGGCCGAAACACCCGGGCGCGGACGGCCGCAACGCGGTGTTCTACGGCGACAAGGCGATCGATCGCAGCCCCTGCGGCACCGGCACTTCGGCACGTTTGGCGCACCTCGCGGCGACCGGGCGGCTTTCAGTGGGCGATGCCTTCGTGCACGAAAGCTACATCTGCAGCCGGTTCACCGGCCGGGTGGAGCAGGCCGTCATGCTGGGCGACCAGCCGGCGATCATTCCCTCGATCGAGGGCTCGGCGATCGCCACCGGGTTCAACACCATCTGGATCGACCGGGCGGATACCTTCTGGGAAGGCTTCCAGGTCACCTGAACTTCCGATCCTCCCCGTTGGCGCGGCCAATGGGGAGGATTTGGCGTTCATCCTCCCACCACCACCATAACAGCGCCGCGTGCCGGCACCGTGTAGCTGGCCGGCAGGGTGCCGGATTTCGTCCCGCTCCACAGGTCCTCGACTTGCGTCACCGACGCCAGTCCGGCATCCGCCGCCGTCGCCGCCAACGATCCGGCCGCATCGCCCCGGTTGAACAGGGCCAGTGCCACGCGGCCATCGGCGAGCGGCTTGGTCCAGACCTCCATCGTGCCCGCCTTGCGGACCGCCCTGGCCTGTACGCCCCTGGCATCCTGGTCGACCGCGATCACGGCCCGGTTGGTCAGCATCGCCAGCGTCGCCGCATCCGTTTCGCGCAAGTCGTGGCCCATCATCAGCGGCGCGGCGGACATCGCCCACAAGGTCATGTGGGTGCGGTATTCGTCGGCGCTCATGCCGCCGTTGCCGATTTCCAGCATGTCCGGGTCGTTCCAGCCGTGGGGGCCGGCCCATTCGGGCTTGCCGTTCCTGTCGAAGCCGATCTTCGCCATCGTCGGGTAATCGTCGGTGATGTCGCCGGTGGTGCGCCATAGCTGGCCGCCGACATCGCGGCCCCACGATCCCACGTCGAACCGGCCGTATTCGCACAAGGAGAACAGCATGTCGCGCCCGGTGGCCTGCAGCGCCGCGCCCATTTCATAGTAGCTGCGCTTCACCGTGTCGGCATCCGCGTAGAACCACTCGCCCGAGCACAAGTCGTACTTGAGATAGTCGAAGCCCCAGGCGGCGAAGGTCCTGGCATCCTGCGCGACGTGGCCGTAGCTGCCTTCGTAGCCGGCGCAAGTACGGGGCCCCTGCGAGGAATAGATGCCGATCTTCAGACCCTTGGAATGGACGTAGTCGGTCAGCGCCTTCATGTCCGGGAACTTTGCATTGGGCTGGAGCACGCCGTTCGCATCGCGCTGGCCCTGCCAGCCGTCGTCGATGTTGACGTAGAGGTAGCCGGCATCGCGCAGGCCCGTGGCGACCATGGCATCGGCCTGGGCGCGCACGGTCTTGTCGTCGATATGCTCGGCGAACTTGTTCCAGCTGCTCCAGCCCATCGGCGGGGTGGCGGCGAGCTTGCTGGGGATCGGGGCACCGAGCGCGGGCAGGGGCGGGGCGAACTTGAAGGCGCGGGCGCGCGCGTCCTTCGCCTTGCCGCGATAGCCGGCGACGTCGATGTCCGATTCCCAGATGCGGCCCTTGAGATGGGCCTTGCTGCCTTCGATGGCGACGCTCCAGGCGCGGGTGGGATGGTCGCGGTCGTTGATGTTGCGGGTGTCGAACCGCAGCGCGCCGTCTTCCACGCGCGGGTTCAGCATCTCGACCGGGCCGTACCACCGGGTAGTCACGGTGCCCTCGATCCTGCCGCCCTTCGAGGCGACCTCGATCATCGTGACGCCGGGGGTGGGCGGGGTATCGTCGAACAGCCAGACGCCGTCGTAGGCGGTTTTGGCGAGGGCAGGGGCGGCCAGCGACAGGCTGGTGCCGAGAAGGACAGCGGCAGTGAAAAGGGCGCGCGACATCGCGATCTCCTTCGATCGGTAGTGAGACGGGTAGTGAGGAAAGGTCAGGCGGGAGCGATGGCCGCCTCGCGCGAGGCATCGCTGCGGCTGCGCCCGTAGAGGCAATAGACCAGCAGGCCGATGACGTTCCACACGCCGAAGCGGATCAGGGTGGAGGCTGGCAGGCTGAACAGCAGGTAGGCGCAGCCCAGGATCGTCAGGGTGCCGACGAGGTAGGGCCTGGGGCAGCGGAACAGGCGGGGCAGGTCCGGCATCCGGCGGCGCAGGATCATCAGGCAGGCGCCTACCGAGATGAAGGCGATCAGGGTGCCGGCATTGGCCAGCTCGGCGATCTCGTCGAGGCGGAAGATGCCTGCGACCACCGCGATCGAGATGCCCGTCATCAGCGTGATGCGCGTGGGCGCGCCGGTCCGCGGGCTGATCTTGGCGAGTGCGCGGGGCAGCAGGCCATCGCGGGCCATGACGAAGAACACGCGGCTCTGGCCGTACATCATCACCAGGATGACCGAGGGCAGCGCCAGCACGGCGGCGAAGGCGATGAGATGGGCGGCGACGGGCTGGCCAAGCTGGCGCAGCACGAGCGCCAGCGGCTCCGGCGAATTGGCAAGCTGCTGGAACGGCACGGCGCCGATCGCGGCAATGGCGACGGCCATGTAGATCGCCGTGCACACCACCATCGAGCCGACGATGCCGATGGTCAGGTCGCGCCCGGGGTTCTTCGCCTCTTCCGCGGACGTCGCCACCGCGTCGAAGCCGTAGAAGGCGAAGAAGACGATCGCGGCGGCGGCCATGACCCCGCGCTGTTCGCCGCCGATCTCGGTACTGGCGAAGCCGTAGGGCATGAACGGTTCGAGATTGCCGGCATGGAAGGCAGGCATCGCCATCACCACGAAGACCGACAGCGCGGCAAGCTTGATGATGACGAGGACGATGTTCAGCGTCGCACTCTCGCGCGTGCCGGCGATCAGCATGCCCATCACCGCCAGCGCCACCGCGACGGCGGGGAGGTTGACGATGCCGCCGCCGTGCGGGCCGACCAGCAGCGCATGGGGCAGGTGGATGCCCGCCGACTGGATCCACCCCACGAGGTAGCCCGACCAGCCGACCGCGACGGTCGAACAGGCCAGCGAATATTCGAGGATCAGGCTCCAGCCCACGATCCAGGCGATGGTTTCCCCCATCGCGGCATAGCTGAAGGTGTAGGCGCTGCCGGCCGCGGGGATCATCGTCGCCATTTCCGCATAGGCCAGCGCGGCGCAGGCGCAGACCGCACCCGCGATCGCGAAGGCCAGGATCACGGCGGGACCGGCGCGGTCGGCGCCCACCCCGGTCAGGGTATAGATGCCGGTGCCGACGATGGCGCCCACCCCCAGGGCGATCAGGTGCGGCCAGCTCAGGGTCTTGGCAAGGGAGTGCCCGGATTCGCGTTTCAGCAACGAGTCTATGGATTTACGCGGTCCAAGCATTTGGTCCCCCCTGGAAGTCGTGGATCAGCCGGTCTGGCTGGCGGCGAAATGAGCGCGCAGATCGTCGAGCGTGCTGGCGATGTGCTGGGTGAGCAGGTCCTTCACCTTGTCCGCGTCCCCGGCGAGCCAGGCGTCCAGCAGATCACGGTGTTCGGTATGGGCGCGATCGCCGCGCCCGGCTGGCTCGAGATGGGCGATGACGTAGCGTTCGGCGAGAACCTCGAGCCGTTCGACGTGCTGGGTGGTCAGCAGCCGCTTGCCGGGGCGCACGAGCGCGACGTGGAATTCGCGGTTGCGCAGGCCGACATCGGTGAGGTTGCCCCGCGCCGCTTCGTCCAGCCGTTCGAACGCCTCGACCGCGGCGCGGCGGTCGTCCTCGTCGGCGCGGGCGCTGGCATAGGCGGCGGCCGCCGGTTCGATGGCGAGGCGCAACAGGTAGATTTCCTCGGCTTGGTCGCTCGACATCGGCCGGACGAACCAGCCGCGATTGGCCTGGCTGGTCAGCAGGCCCTCATGTTCGAGCCGGGTCAGCGCCTCGCGCAGGGGTATCTTGCTGACACCCAGTTCCGCGGCGAGCGCATCCTGCCGTACGGGCTCCATCACCGGCAGCTTTCCTTCGACGATCCTTTCGCGGATCACATCGAAAATCCGTTCTGCAAGCGTGCGGACAACGATCGTCACCAATATATCTCCATATCGACAGCAGCCGTGTGTAACGCGGCTGGACTAACGTATACGGTAGATGATCCTGTGTGCACCTGCAATGCAGGCCTTGGTCCCGGGCCTTCGGCATCAGCGGCAGCGCCCCACGGGAGGCTGCTTTCCTGAGCGTGGAGAGCGGGAAGGGTCATTGGAGAAGCAGCCTTGTCTTGGCGGTGATCGGTGTATATACCGTATACGATATCTCGTTCATTGCAACGGAGTTTTTGTGGGACCAATCGGGATCATCGGTGGCGGAGTAGTCGGCCTGTGCGCGGGCATCGAACTGCTGGAAGCCGGTGAGGGCGTCGTGATCGTCGACGACGACACCGCCGCCCGGGCGCCGTCCTGGGGCAACGCCGGGCATATCGCGGTGGAGCAGGTCGAGCCACTGGCCTCGATGGAGACCTTGCGCGCGATGCCGGGACGGCTGTTCCTGCGCGGTGGCGCGCTGGCCTTGCCGCCTGCGTCGCTGGCGACGTGGTTGCCGTTCGGCCTGCGCCTGCTTGCGGCAGCGCGCCCTTCGCGCTTTCAGGAAGGCTGCGCGGCGCTGGCACCGCTGCTGGAGCGTTCGATGTCGGCGTGGCAGTCCATCGCCGGCCGCATCGGCGCGCCCGAACTGGTGCGACAGGACGGTCACTTCGTGGTGTGGCACGGCGATGACGCGGCGAGCGCCGGGCGCGCGGCCTGGGAAACGGCCCGGACCGGAAGCGCCTCGGTGCACGGCGTCACCCCGGACGAGCACGAGATGCTCTCGAGCCTGTGCAGGAGGCGCGTGGCCGGTGCGATCCGCTTTTCCGGCAGCGGCCAGATCGCGGACCTCGGCGCGCTGCGCATCGCCTTGCGGGCGGCGTTCATCGCGCGGGGCGGGACCATCCACGAGGCCTCCGCCGCGCTGCGCCTCCGCCATGGCCGGGCGGAAATCGCCGGGCTCGACGCGGACCGCGTGCTCGTCTGCGCCGGGGTTCGTTCGCGCGCGCTGATGGAGGCATCGGGCCACAAGGTGCCGATGATCGCCGAGCGCGGCTATCATGTCCGGGGCGACGCCTCCGGCTGGCCCGCGGACCTGCCGCCGGTGGTGTTCGAGGAGCGCTCGATGATCGTGACCCGCTACCGCGAGAGCGTGCAGGCGGCCAGCTTCGTCGAATTCAGCCGCCTCGATGCGCCGGCCGATCCGCACAAGTGGGAGCGTCTCGAGCGCCACGTCGCGCAGCTCGGCCTGCCGATCGCGGGACCTTTCCGACGCTGGATGGGGAGCCGCCCGACGCTGCCGGACTACCTTCCGGCGATCGGGCGCTCGACGCGGGCGGGCAATCTCTTCTATGCTTTCGGGCATCAGCACCTCGGGCTCACGCTCGCACCGATTACCGCGCGGTTGGTCGCCTCGATGATCGCAGGCGGGCAGCCGGAACTGCCGCTCGCGCCCTTCGACATCCAGCGCTTCGCATAAGGACGACATCATGATTGGCGGATCGACCGCGCAGATCGAACTGGATCGCATCCAGCCCTGGGCCGGGCGAGCCGCCGCGATCGCCGCCGGCGAGCGCGACGCGCGGATCGCCCGCGCGCAGCAGTTGACCGATGCCATGGGCGCCGATGCGCTGCTGGTGAATGCGGGCGCCTCGCTGCGCTATTTCTCGGGCCTGCCATGGGGCCAGAGCGAGCGTCTCGTGGCCATGCTGCTGGTGCCCGGCCGCACGCCGATCATGATCTGCCCGCATTTCGAGATCGGCACGCTGGAGGCCGACCTCGCCATCCCGGTCGACATCCGTTCGTGGCAGGAGGACGAGGACCCGGTCGCGCTGGTGATCGACGTGCTGGCGCAAGTCGGCGCAAGGACGCTGGCCATCGACCCCGAACTGCCGTTCCACTTCGCCGAGCGCATCCGCCAGGGCGGGACCGCGCTGGTCGACGCGATGCCGGTCGTCAAGCAGTGCCGCATGGTCAAGTCGGCGGCCGAACTCGCGCTGATGCAGCAGGCGAAGGACATGACGCTGTCGGTCCACCATGCCGCCGCGCGCATCCTCCAGCCCGGCATCCGCCAGAGCGAAGTCGTGCACTTCATCGACGCGGCCCACCGCAAGCTCGGCGCCAGCGGGTCCAGCTTCTGCATCGTCCAGTTCGGCGAGGCCACCGCCTATCCCCACGGCCTGCCCGGCGACCGCGCGCTGGAGGAGGGGCAGCTCGTCCTGATCGACACCGGCTGCACGGTGCAGGGCTATCACTCCGACATCACCCGCACGTATGCGTTCGGGGCGGTCTCGCCGGACATCCGCAATATCTGGGAGATCGAGAAGGAGGCCCAGCAGGCCGCCTTCGACGCCGCGCGCCCGGGCGAGACCTGCGAGAGCGTGGACGGCGCCGCGCGGGCGGTGCTGGCGAAGGCGGGCCTGGGCCCCGACTACGACCTGCCGGGCCTGCCGCATCGCACCGGCCACGGCATCGGCCTGTCGATCCACGAACCGGCCTATCTGGTGCGCGGCGACCGCACGCTGCTGGAGCCGGGCATGTGCTTCTCGAACGAGCCGATGATCGTCGTGCCGCAGCGTTTCGGCGTCCGCCTGGAGGATCACATGTTCGTCACCGACACCGGCGCGCAGTGGTTCACCCGGCCACAGGCGGCGATCGACCGGCTCTAGCATCGGGACGCGACGGCCTGTCCGGCGCTGCCCGTTCGGACGGCGGCTATTCCTGCCCGCGCTTGGCAAGACCGCCCGCCGCTCCCGGTCGCTCGTCCTGTCGGTGGCGTTCGACCTCGTCGCCGATCGCGGTATCGACGCGCGGACCTTCCGCGAGATCGCCGCCGCCACCGCGTGCAGCACCCAGCTCGAAGCCGGCATCGACGAATCCGAACCTGCGCACGGCTAACCGAGGTAGGCGGCTTCCAGGTCGCCACCGGCCGCGATCTGCGCCGAGGAGCCTTTCGCACGGACGCGCCCTTGGCTCAGGACATAGGCGCGACTGGATAAGGCCAGGGCGAGGTCCGCCATCTGGTCGACGATCAGCATCGCCACGCCTTCGTCCCGGACGGTCTCGAGCTGATCGAACAGGTCGGACGTCGCCTGGGGCGACAGGCCGAGCGAGGGTTCGTCGAGCAGCAGGATGCGCGGTTGCGCCATCAGCGCGCGACCGACCGCCAGCATCTGTTGCTCGCCACCTGAAAGCAGGCCCGCCTGTCGCTCCAGCATCGTCGCGAGCTGGGGGAAACGCCGGAGCACCTGCTCCATGCGCTGCGCTGCTCCCCGGGGACGGGTATAGGCACCGAGGCGAAGATTGTCGCGGACCGACAGCTCGGGGAAGACCTGCCGTCCTTCGGGCACCAAGGCCAGCCCCTGCCGCACCCGCGCCGCCGTCGAATGGCCGTTGATCTGCGTCCCATCCATCCGCAAATGCCCTGAACTCGCCGTCAGCAGGCCGGACAGGATGCGCATCAACGTGGACTTGCCCGCCCCGTTCGCGCCCAGCAGGGCGACGGCTTCGCCGCGGCGGACTTCGATGTCCACGCCGTGCAGCACGTCGACGGCGCCATATCCGGCATGGAGGGCATAGGCGCCCAGGCACGGCTCCCCGAGCTTTTCGACGGCACGAGCCTGTCGTCCCATCCGGCGCTCGCCCAGATAGGCTGCGCGCACGACGGGATCGGCCTGGATCTCGGCCGGAGTGCCGCTCGCGATCAAGGCGCCCGTCTGCAGGACCGCGATCCGGTCCGATATGCCCATGACGAGGCCCATGTCGTGCTCGACCAGTCCCACGCCGATCCCGGCTTGCGCGATGTGCCGCAGCAGATCGCCCAGGATGCGCTTTTCCGCCTGCGACAAGCCGGCGGCAGGCTCGTCGAGCAGGATCACTTCGGGGTCGGTCGCCAGCGCTCGCGCGATTTCGACGAGGCGGCGGTCGACATGCGCGAGGGCGTCGGCCGGCGTCGCAGGGGCACCGGCAAAGCCGCAGGCGGCCAGCAGCGCGCGGGCGTGCTCCCGGTCGGCTGCCGAACGGTTCGTGGCGCGCCCGAGCAGGTGGCCAAGCCGCCCCTTGCGCATCGCGAGCAGGACGTTCTCCTCCACGCTCATGCTGTCGAACAAGGCGGAGGTCTGATAGGTGCGGGCCACGCCGGCCTGTGCCGACAGCCACGGCCTGCCGGGCGGCAGTGGCCGGTCGCCCAGCGTGCGCTGGCCGCCATCGGAGCGGTAGAAGCCGCTCAGGATATTGATGACGGTGGATTTTCCCGCTCCGTTGGGGCCTATGAGCGCGGTCACCGTGGCGGCGGGAACGTCGATGTCGAGGCTGTCGATGGCCTGCACGCCGCCGAAACGGATGCCGAGGGTATGGCCGTGCAGCGTCTCGCGCGGGCGGGCGGGCAGCAACGTCGCGAAGGGCATGGCCTCCACCGGCAGGCCGTCGTCCTCGCGCGCCGGCCCGAACAAGCCGGCGATGCCGGTGGGCGCCAGCCAGAGGACCAGCAGCACCAGCGCCGCGTAGGCGAGAACCCGATAGGCTTCGAAGGAGGAGAGGATTTCGGGAAGCAGGCCGATCACGATCGCTCCCAGGACCGGACCGGGCCGGCTCCCGGCTCCGCCGATCAGCACGACCAGCACCAGCAGGATCGACAGGCCCAGGTTGAAGGACTGCGGGATCACGAAGCTGTTGAGCGGCGCGGAGAGGCCGCCCGCCAGCGCGCAGCATCCGGCCGACAGCATGAAGGCGACGATGCGCACGCGCATCGGATTGATCCCGATCGACGCCGCGGCCGTCTCCGAATCGCGCACCGCCCGCATCGCCTGTCCCCAGCCATTGGCGGAGAGGATCCGGTAGGCGCCCATGACCAGCGCGGCGGCGACGATGGCGACGATCGCCATCGCCCTGTCACCCAGCACCGTGCCGCCCAGCGAAAGCGGCGCGATCTGCAGGATGCCGCCTTGCCCGCCGGTCAGGCTCTCCGCCTCCACCAGCGTCTGTTCGACGACGAGGCCGAAGGCGATGGTCACCATGGCGAGGTACGGCCCCTTGACCCGCAGCGCCGGCAAGGCCAGCAACCCGCCCACGCCGGTCGCGATCCCGATGCCCAGAGGCCAGGCAAGCCAGAACGGCATCCAGCCGCGCGATGTGCAGATGGCCACGCTGTAGGCACCGATCGCATAGAACGCGGCGTGGCCGAAGCTGAACTGGCCGCTCAGGCCGACCAGGATGTTGAGGCCGATGCCGGCGATCGCCAGCAGGGCGATCTGGCCGATGACGAAGGCATAGTAGCCGTTGAGCGTCAGCGCCCCGGCGAGCGCGCCCGCCAGCAACAGGACCCAGAGCGAGAGGGCCACGCTGCGGTGGGATGGGGAGGCGATCATACCTTGCGGACCTGTGCTCGGCCGAGCAGCCCGTCGGGGCGCACGGCAAGGACGACGATGACCAGCAGGAAGGTCACGATCTGGGTGTAGCCCGACCCGACGGCAAGCGTGACGATCGCCTCGACCAGCCCGAACAGCAGCGCCGCGGCGACGATGCCCCAGGCACTGCCGAGGCCGCCGAGGATGGCGACCGCGAAGGCCTTGAGGCCGAGCACCACGCCCATCCCGGTCTCGACGTGCGAAAGCGGCGCCACCATCATCCCCGCGATGCCTGCCAGCGCGGAGGACAGGGCGAAGGCGGCGGCGATCACGCGGCCCACCGGGATGCCCATGATGCCGGCGGCGTCCCGGTTCTGCGCGACGGCCAGCATGGCCGTCCCGTGCAGGGTCCTGCGGCGGAACAGGTCGATGCCTGCCGCCAGCACCAGCATGACGACGGGCATCAGCAGGTGAAGCGGGTATATGCCAAGGTCCACCCCGCCCAGCCGCACAGACGACAGCACCAGCGGCGAGGCCATCGAGCGCGGCTCCGCGCCGAACACCAGCATCATGCCGTTGTCGCACACCAGGCCGAGCGCGACGGTCGCCATCAGCCAGGCCTCCGACTTGCGGGCGAGGAACGGCCGGATGGCCAGGCGTTCCACGACCAGCCCATAGAGACCGCAGGCGAGGATGGCGATGCCCACGGCGACCGGCACCGGCCATCCTGCCTGCACGATCATCCACAGCAGCACCGCGCCCAGCATCGCGCTGGACCCTTGCGCGAAGTTGAGCGCGCCGCAGACCGAGGCGGTGATGTGGAAACCGAGCGCGATCAGCCCGTAGACGGAACCGAGCGCGAGGCCGGTCAGCAGCGCGGGAACGATCTCCATGGCTCAGCCTGCCTTCGCCGGGACCGGCACGATGCGCCCGTCGTCGAATTCCGCCCAGACGTAGTCCTGCTCGCCCAGCGCATCCTGCCCATGCGCGAAGGGCGCGCGATAGGACTTTATCAGGCCGTCATGGCGATCGATCCGGGCAAAGCCGCGCCGGACAGCCTCGCCGTCGAGCGATCGCGCGGCCCGGATCGCCAGCGCCGCCAGGTGCATCGCGTCATAGGCATTGGCGACGCCGACGGCCGGGGTCACGTCCTGCGGTCCTCGGATATCGGGATACTTCGCTTTCAGCGCGGCCAGCACCCGTGTCTTGACGGGGTTGTCCGGCCCGAAGAAGCTGTATGTCTGCACGAATTTCACCCTGTTCGCGTGAGGCCCGGCCAGTTCCGAGAAGCGCCCGCCGGCGGGGCCCCAGTGGGATACGACCGGAACGTCCCAGCCCATCTGGTCCAGCGACTTGACCACTTGCGCCGAGGGACCGACCGTCGCGACCATCATCAGGCTGTCGGCCCCGGACGCGCGCAGGCGGCCAAGCTGGGGCGTGACGTCGACGTCGGAATGCTCGAACTTTTCCGATCCAGCGAGCGGCAGCCCGGCGGCGGCGAGGGCGGCTTTCAGGCCCTTCTCGTTCGACTGGCCCCACGGATTGTTGAGCAGGATCAGGCCGGGACGCCGGGCGCCGTAGGTGCGCCGGGCAAAGCCGACCATGGCCTTGTCGACCAGTTCGTCCACCGCCGAGACGCGAAACACGTAGTTCGGATCGGTGCCGTTGTGGGTGATGACGGTGCCGGCCGCCCAGGGCACGACGAATGGCGTGCGCGCGGCGGTGGCGATGGGGACGATCGCTCGCGCCACCGGCGTGTCCAGCCCGCCGAACAGCAGGGCGACGCGTTCCTTGTAGAGCAGTTCGCGCGCGGCGATCACGCCCTTGCCGGGGTTGCTCTCGTCGTCCCGGCGGATCAGGTCCAGCCGGCGGCCGAGGAGCCCGCCTTGCGCGTTGATCTCGTCGATCGCCACGGCGAGGCCGCGGGTGATCGCCTCGCCCGACTTTGCCGACTGTGCCGACAGCGCCGTTATCAGGCCGATGCCGATACGGTCGCCGCGACCGCCGCATCCGGCGAGGGCCGTGGCCGCGCCACCGATCACGCCGGCCAGGATAGTCCGTCTTGGAACGAGAATCGCCATGGTTCGCCTTCATTGCGGTTGGGAAGCTGGCTACCACAACACTTGGACAATTCAACGCAAAAATCGTCAACGATTTATTTCAGGATCGTATGTGATTGGTCTTGCCATCCGGCTCCATTGTAGTGCAAAGCGATTCCGACGCATCCGCCGCGCATTTGAGAGTGGAGCGTCGAAAGGGTGAGGCGGCGGCGCGACCAGCGTCTTGGAAAGGCGGATTTGGATCATGAAGCAGAGCATCGACATGTCGGACGAAGGCGCCATCGCCACTCCTCCCCGCCGCCGGGCCCGCAAGGCAGAAGCCGCGCCCGATCTGGGCGCGCCTGCCGCGAGCCATGGCGTCGACATCGAGCAGCACATCTACGCGACGGTGTTCGACAGCGTGCTCAACCAGCGGCTGACACCGGGAACCAAGCTGCCCGAGCCGGCGCTCTGCGAGCTGTTCAACGTCTCGCGCGCGGTGATCCGCAAGGTTCTGCAGCGCCTGGAGCACGACCGCATCGTCGAACTACGTCCCAACAAGGGCGCCGTCATCGCCGCCCCCACGCCCGAGGAAACGCGCCAGATCTTCGAGGCGCGCCGGGCGCTGGAGGTCTCCATCGTGGAGATCGCGGCGCGGCGGCACACCCCGCAGGACCTGGCCGATCTGCGCCACCTCCTGGCGCACGAGCACGAAGTGACGCACAACCCCTACCAGCCCGCCTGGGCGGCCTGCGCGCGCGAATTCCACCTCAGGATCGCCGCGGTCGCGGACAATCCGATCCTGACCGCCTATCTCACCGAACTGATGACGCGCTGCTCGCTGATCGTCGCGCTCTACCAGCCGATCGGCAACGCCGCTTGCGAACATGCCGAGCACAGCCGCATCGTCGACTACATGGAGAAGGGCGACGTGGCCTCGGCACGGGCCGAGATGGGCCGCCACTTGCGCGCGCTGGAGGACAACATCAGCCTCGACCGGGGCGCCTCGACACAAACGCTCGCGCAGATGCTGAACCTGGGATGAGAAACGAGCCCACCCACGTCGATTTCGACGCGATCGGCGCCTATCAGCGCTACAAGCTGATGGCGAGCCTGATCGTGCCTCGCCCCATCGCGCTGGTCACCACGATCAATGCCCAAGGCGTCGTCAATGCAGCCCCGTTCAGCATGTTCGCCATGCTGGGCGAGGACCCGCCGCTGGTGATGATCTCGATCAACCGGCTGAAGGACGACGCGCTCAAGGACACGGCCGCCAACATTCTGGAATCGCGCGAATTCGTCGTCCACATGGCGGACGAGGCGATTGCCGCGCAGATGCACGACTGCGGCACGACCCTGCCGCCCGACCGGAGCGAGCTGGACCTCGTCGGCTTCCACGCCGTGCCGTCCACCAGCGTCTGTCCGCCGCGCATCGCCGAGGCCCCGGTGGCCTTCGAGTGCCGGCTGTGGGAGAAGATCGAGACCGACAGCCGCTTCATCTTCCTGGGCCGCATCCTGCATCTTCACGCCCGCGAAGGGCTGATCGACACCGAGCTGTGGCGAGTGAACCTGCAGGACTATTTCCCCGTCGGCCGCTTCGGCGCCAGCTTCTACACACGCACGCGCGATCGCTTCGCCCTGCAGGGCGAGGCCCGGGAAACCGCGATCGACCGCATCTGACGCGTCATGGCGGGATGACGTCACGGCGAATCGTCATTGCCAGCCCGGCGAGTGCCGGACCCGCAATTATGCGTCGATCCAAATGCGCCGACCTCTAAAATCGTCAACGATAGATGGCTTCTGTCGTCGCAAACCGTGCTTCGCGCGCGTGGCGGAGCCTTGACCGGAATGCACAGGGCCACGAAATCGCGCAAAACCAACGTCGCCGAATAATTCTTAGATCGTTGACGATTTAAACTTGGATCATCGACGAAAATCCCTTTATGACATGATTCGCAACGAGCGATCGGGTCGCCGGGTGTCGGCAGGGCAACAGTCCGTCGCACCGCTTCCGATCGTGATCTCGGACAGCCATGGGGGTGACGATCATGCATATTGCGAAGTTAGCTGCCGGTCTTTCTCTGGGCGCGATGGGGATCGCGCTTGCCGTTCCAACCGCGATCCACGCGCAGGTCATCACCGGGGCCATCAACGGCCGCCTGACCGATCCCGACGGCAACCCGGTCGGCGGGGTGCCGGTCACCATCGTCCACGTCCCGTCGGGAACGACGACCACCGCGACCACCAGCGACGACGGCGTCTATGCCGTGCGCAACTTGCGCCCCGGCGGTCCCTACCGGGTCACGGCGACCTCGCCGGACCTGGGCTCCAAGTCGGTCGACGTGCCCGCGATCAACACCGGCGACGCCTTCCAGGTGAACTTCGCGCTGGGTGAGGTGACCGAGATCGTGGTCAGCGGCTCCTCGTTCGGCGGGGGCGATCTCAAGACCGGGCCCAGCTCCAACTTCTCGGCGCAGAAGATCGAGGCCGCGCCCTCGATCAGCCGCGACCTCAAGGACCTGGCGCGGATGAACCCGTTCGTCGCGGTCGATCCCAGCAACAGCGACGCGCTGGTCTGCGGCGGCGCCAACAACCGCACCAACTCGCTGACCATCGACGGCGTGCGCCAGAACGACGACTTCGGGCTGCAGGCCAACGGCTATCCGACGCAACGTTCGCCGATCTCGATCGACGTGGTCGAGACCCTGGGCGTGGAACTGGCGCCTTACGACGTGAACTACGGCGCGTTCGGCGGCTGCACGCTCAACGCCACCACCAAGTCGGGCGGCAACAGCTTCCACGGCCAGGTCTTCTACGAATATACCGGCGATGCGCTGCAGGGCGGCAAGTTCGCCTATACCGACTTCCAGGACGGCTCGCGCCAGAACCGCCGCCTGACCGGCAAGTTCTCGGAAAAGACCTTCGGCGCCACGCTGACCGGCCCGATCATCAAGGACACCTTGTTCTTCACGTTGAACTACGAGAAGTTCCAGCGTTCCGAGCCCTCGCTGGTGGGGCCGACCGGCTCCGGCTTCGCCAACCAGGTGCCCGGCGTCAGCGTCGAGCAGGCGAACGCGGTGCGCCAGATCCTCAAGGATCGGTACGGCTACGACCCGCTCGGCTACGAGGCGACCAAGCTGCCCGCGCGCGACGAGAAGATCTTCGCCAAGCTCGACTGGAACATCGCGCCGGGCCATCGCGCCACGGTGTCCTACCAGCAGACCAGGGGCTCCTCGATCTCGGCCAACGGCAATACGCTGACCGGGTCGAGCACGTCGCTGGGCCTGCTGTCGCAGTGGGTGGAGCGGCAGAACAACCTGCAGGTCTACAAGGCGCAGGTCTTCTCCGACTGGACCGACAACTTCAGCACCGAGATCAGCGCGTCCTACAAGAAGATGGACAACCCCGGCTATCCGCTGGCGGGCAACGACTTCGCGCAGTTCCGCGTCTACCTCAACGGCACGACCACGGGCCCCAGCATCTATGCGGGCACCAACGCCTCGTACCAGGCGAACGAGCTGACGACCTACCTCCAGCAATACCGCGCCAAGGCCACCTACACCGCCGGGTCGCACCGCATCACCGCCGGCTACGAACGCGAGGCGCTGAAACTGTGGGACCTGTTCGTGCAGAACGCCAACGGCTCCTACGTGTTCAACTCGCTCGCCGATTTGCAGGCCGGCAATGCCTCGTCGGTCAGCTATGCCAATGCAGGCAACAACGTGAAGGCGGACGCGGGCTTTACGCTCCACACCACCACCAACACGCTCTACCTGCAGGACGAATGGGCGGTACTGCCCGAACTGACGATCAAGGCGGGCCTGCGCTACGACTTCTTCGAGCAGTCCGACCGTCCGACGGAGAACCCGGTGGTGATGGCGCGCTACGGCATCTCCAATACCGAGAACCTCGACGGCAAGCACCTGCTGCAACCGCGCTTCGGCTTCAACTGGAAGCCCGACCCGACGTTGACGGTCTACGGCGGCATCGGCCTGTTCGGCGGCGGCTCGCCGACGGTGTGGACGGCGAACACCTTCTACAACACCGGGCAGATGCTGGGCAACGTCACGTGCACCCGTAATGCCACGACCAGCGCGGCATGCCTTGCGGGCCTGACCAACGTGGACGGCTTTGCCGTCAACCCCGCGCTGCAGCAGGCCAATACCGCCAGTGCCGCGCGCGGGCAGGGGCTCATCAACGCGCTCGACAAGAACTTCAAGCCGCAGTCGACGTGGAAGATGTCGATCGGCGCGCAGAAGGAATTCGACCTCGGCCGCTTCGGCAACGGCTGGCGCGTGGCGGCCGAGTTCATCCACAGCGAGGTGCAGAACGCCGTCGCGTGGTACGAACTCTATGCCGGCGCCAACCAGGGCCCCGCGGCGCCGGACGGCCGCCCGACGTTCCTGCCGGGGCGCGAGAACCGCAACGACATCCTCGTGACCAATACCAAGCAGGGCTATGCCAACCAGCTCGGCCTGGCGCTCGCCAAGACCTGGCGCGAGGGTCCGCTCGACGGGCTGGAGGCGATGTTCTCGCACACCTACATCCGCTCCAAGGACGTCAACCCCGGCATCACCACCGTGGCCGCCTCCAACTACAGCGGCGTGGCGACCTCCGATCCGAACGATCCCGGGCTGGCGACGTCGAACTACGAGTTCCGTCACCTCTCCAAGCTCTCGGTCAGCTATTCGCATGCCTTCTTCGGCGACAATCGCACGCGCCTGACGCTGTTCGGACAGCGCCGTTCGGGGCAGGTGTTCAGCTATACCTTCGACGTGGGCGCCAATGCCAACATGGCCGCCGACATGCTGGTGGGCGAGAACGGCGCGCTCGCCACCCGCAACCGCCAGCTCCTCTACGTCCCGCAGGCGGTGGGCGGGCAGGTGACCGCCGGCAGCGACCCGATCGTCACCTACGGCGCGGGCTTCGACCTCCAGGCGTTCAACGCCTTCCTCAAGAACAACGGCCTGCTCAAGTATGCGGGCAGGATCGCGCCCCGAAACGCCTTCAAGGCGCCGGCGATCACCACCATCGACATGCGCATCAGCCAGGAGATCCCCGGCTTCTTCCCCGAAGGGGCGAAGGCGGAAATCTACCTCGACGTCGAGAACCTGGGCAATCTCATCAACAAGCGCTGGGGCGTGCTGCAGCAGATTCCCTCGCCCTACGTCTCGGCCAACGTGGTGGCGCGCAATTGCCAGATCGCCGGGGCCTGTGCGACGCAGGGCAACTTCTACCAGTACGACAGCTTCGTGGGCCGGGCGGCGACCAGCTTCAACACCCAGTCGGTCTGGCAGGCGAAGATCGGCGCGCGTTTCAAGTTTTGACGGAAAGAGGGAAGGGACCAACATGATGGACAAGACGAGCAACGCCATGCCGCCGCTGTCGCGCCGCGGTATCCTTGCCGCCGCGCTGGCCGTGGGCGCCGCCGGGGTCGCCGCGCCTGCCTTCGCCGCGGCGAAGAAGGGCGCGCCCGGCACGGTGCCCTTCACGGTCCGGGGCGCCAGCTTCCTGCTGCGCAACGTGCTGCTGGAAACCGGCTACCTGCGTGAAGGCTCCGAAGTGGTCGGGACCGAGACGGCGAAGGCAGCGGTGCTGGTGCAGGATGGCAAGATCGCCGCGATCCTGCCCGCCGATGCGCCGGCGCCGGCGGGGACCACGGTGCGCGACGGGGCAGGGATGCTGCTGCTGCCCTCGTTCCGCGACATGCACATCCATCTGGACAAGACCTTCTACGGCGGTCCCTGGGTTCCCCCTCGCAAGCGCACGGACGGCATTCGCGGACAGATCAGGCTGGAGCAGACCCTGCTGCCCCAGCTCCTGCCCACCCTGGAGGAGCGCACCGGCAAGCTCGTCGACCTGCTCCAGTCGAACGGCACGACGTTCGCGCGCAGCCAGTGCAACGTCGATCCGGTGATCGGCACGAGGCACGTCGAGTTGCTCAAGCACGCGCTCGATCAACGCGCCGACGGCTTCGGCCATGAAATCGTCGCTTTCCCGCAGCACGGCTTCGTCAGCGCAAATCTGATCCCGACGATGCGCGCGGCGATGGCGGCGGGCGCGACGCATGTCGGCGGCATCGATCCCACCACGCTCGACGGGGGGATGGAGAAGTCGGTCGATGCGATGATGCAGGTCGCGCTCGACATGAACAAGGGCGTCGACATCCACCTCCACGAACCGGGCGCCAGCGGCATCGCGGCGATCCGCCGCATCGCCGACACCGTGGAGCGCGAACCCTCGCTCAGGGGCAAGGTGACGATCAGCCACGGCTTCTCGATGATGGCGCTTTCCGCACCCGAGATGGAGGAACTGGCCGCAAGGCTTGCCGCGCAGCAGATTTCGGTCGCTTCGACGCTGCCGTTCGGCGGGCATGTGATGCCGATCCCGATCCTGCTCGACAAGGGCGTCAGGGTCTACACCGGCACCGACAGCGTCGAGGACCACTGGTCGGTGTTCGGCAGCGGCGACGTCCTGGAAAAAGCCAAGCTCGCCTGCCAGCTTTACGGCTGGAGCGACGAATACGGCATTTCCCAGTCGCTCAAGATCGCCACCGGCGGCCCGACCCCGCTCGACGCGGCGGGAGAACGGGCCTGGCCCAGGGCCGGCGATGCCGCCGACATGGTCCTGGTCTCGGCAAGCTGCTCGGCCGAGGCAGTCGCGCGCCTCTCACCGCGCAAGGCGGTGTTCCACGCCGGCAACCTCGTCGCCGGTGCATTGGACGCCGCCGCCTGAACGGGCGCCGCCTGACCGCGCGAGCCTTGCGGCATCATCGCCACCGGCACTCCGGCGGAAGTCGATGCCGCAGACTTGCACGAGCGGGTCGTGCCCGGCCCCGCCAGTCCGACTATGCGCCCGGCCAGTCCGACTATGCGCCCGGCCAGTCCGACTATGCGGTAGCCCCCGGGCTTCTGGTTTGCTGGATGATGCGTGCGTCTACGCGCGCAGTTTCAGAGATATCCGCGGGCGACCGCTACGGCGGGCTGCCGGTGGACTTCCATGGAGATCAAGCCCTGGTTGAGAACATGGGCGATCATGTGGGCGCGGTTGCGCGTCCGGGTTTTCAAGCGTACGTTTTCGACGTGTCTTTCGACGGTTGAGGGGGCGATCGCCAGCCTCAGCGCCGCTTCCTTGGCCGATAGGCCCAAGGCCACCAGTTGGACGACCTCGCGTTCGCGATCGGTCAGTTGCGTGAAACTTTCTTCGAGAAAATCCATATATGCCCCCTGTCGTCCGGATTGAACCTCATTATTAAATGTTAGCAACCGAGGTTATACTAAGGGATGCTACGGGATAAAGTCACGGTCTATTTTTCGCTTACCTGGCGCGATTCGTCCCATAACGGTATTTTTACTCTATAATAGGGAATTTGGCTGCGGTCGGATGCCCCCGCCCCAGCCGGGTCGGACCAGTGCGAATCCCGCGGTATCCCGGGGCTTTTGGGCCCTGCCGGTGGCCGTAGAGCCGGCGCGCGCCGTTCTGCCGGTGCCGCAGGTTCGAATTGGCCGGCGCCTTCCTGTCGGGGCCGGCGTAGCGCGACAGGCCCTCGTCGCGCCGGCGGGCGACGCCCCGCCTTTCGCCGCCCGGCGCGAGTCGCGACTCGGCATGGCGCCATGCGAATTGCGGGAGTACGCGGCAGCGGGGTCGGCAATGCCGGGCGCGATACCGCATCGACATGCCTGCACCATGTCATGAGCGGTTCGACGCCGCCTGCATTCTATTGGCGCGCGAACGCGGGATGGTTCTCCCGACACCCTCCGGATTTGCCCCCGGGTGGGGCCACGACATGCACGATGATTTGGTGAGCGCATCGGGGCAAGTCCCACGATACAGACGTCGAAGAATAATAATTCTTGATGTATTATGGATATTGATCTGGCATATCTGCGTAAGGAGGGATATTCATGACGTGATAAATATCGCGTTGCCTCATTATTTCCATAAAAACCACGATGCAATATTGTGAAATATATTTCAGTATTATTTCAAGATATTTTCAATAATTGAAATTCTTGTTGTCGAATTGCCACGGCGATGAACTGTTGTTCATTCGTTCAGGCATTAAGGGATGACAACGTCCCGCTCCCGAGCGCAAACGCTGCCGCCTGCATCCGGCGCCGCGAACTTCGGTCCCGCCGGAATTTGCGAAAGGAGCATCAATGACACCCCAGATGAAGCGCCTCCTGCTGGCGTCCACTCTCCTCATGGGCCTTCCCGCCACTGCCCATGCGCAGGACGCCGCGAGCCCTGCCGACCAGGCGGGTAGCGAAGGCGCGGCAGGCAGCGAAGGCGCGGCAGGCGGCGAAGGCGAGGCGATCGTCGTGACCGGCTCGCGCCTGTCCAACGCCAATCTCGAGCAGGCCGCGCCGATCCTCGCGCTGAGCGCCCTGGAGCTGAAGCTGACCGGCCAGGTCAACGTCGAGAACATCCTGAAGGACATGCCCCAGGTGCTGCCGGGCGCGACGAGCGCCTCCAACAACCCGGGCGACGGCGTCGCCACCGCCGACTTGCGCGGCCTGGGCACCGCGCGCACGCTGGTGCTGGTCAATGGCCGCCGCTACATATCCTATGACACCAACCAGAAAGTCGATCTCAACACGATCCCGACAGCGCTGATCGAGCGCGTCGACGTCGTGACCGGCGGCAAGTCGGCGGTCTACGGTTCGGACGCGGTGAGCGGCGTCGTCAACTTCGTGACCAAGCAGGACTACGAGGGCATCCAGGCCAACGCCAACTACCGCATCACCGATTCCGGCGACGGCGGCCAGTACACGGGCGGCCTGCTGGTCGGCAAGAACTTCGCCGACGGGCGCGGCAACGTCACGCTCTACGGCGACTACTCGAAGCGCAAGTCGATCAATCAGTCGGCCCGCAGCTATACGTCGGTGACCCAGACCGACGCCGAGACCGACGACGGCGTTCGTTATCTAACCGCCGGCGGCTCGGGCACGATCCCCGAAGGCAAGGTGACGCTGGCCGGCAAGCCCTACAAGTTCGCCCAGGACGGCAGCTACTCCGCCTACGACGGCACCACCGATGCCTACAACTACGCCTCCGAGAACTACCTGCAGATCCCGCAGAAGCGCGTGCTGCTGTCGGGGCAGGGCCACTTCGAGGTCAACGACCACCTGACGCTCTACGCCGAGGGGCAGTACGTCCACAACAAGGTCGCCAACCAGCTCGCGCCGACCCCGCTGACCGGCACCTACCTGCTCGACACCGATTCCTCGTTCCTCGCCGCGGACAGCCAGTCGCTGCTCTCCGGCTACGACACCGATGGCGACGGCTACACCTCCGCCGCGGTCAACCGTCGCCTGACAGAAGTAGGCGACCGCATCTCCAGGATCGACAGCAAGGCCTATCGCGGCCTGATCGGCGCCAAGGGAACCATCGACGGCGACTGGAACTACGACGTCTACGCCAGCTTCTCGCGCACCCGGCGCGTCGAGCGCCAGTCGGGCAACGTTTCGGCCAGCCGCGTCCAGCAGGCCCTGCTGACGACGTACGATTCGTCGGGCAACCTGGTCTGTTCGGACACCAGCAACGGCTGCGTCCCGCTGAACATCTTCGGCGCGGGCAACATCAGCGATGCGGCGGCCGACTTCATCTCGATCGACACGGTCAACCGCTCGACCATCACCGAGAAGGTCGTCAGCGGCGCGATCACCAACGACTCGCTGTTCGATCTGGGCGCCGGCTATGCCGGCCTTGCGATCGGCGCCGAGTACCGCAACGAGCACGGCTCGTTCGATCCCGACGCGGCGCTTTCTTCGGGCGACGTGATCGGCTTCAACGGCTCGGAACCGACCGCCGGCGGCTACAACGTCAAGGAGCTGTTCACCGAGATCAACGTGCCTCTGCTCGCCGACCGGCCGTTCATCGAGCGACTGGAGTTCAACGGCGCCGCCCGTTATTCCTACTACTCGACGGCAGCCAAGTCGGTCGGCACGTTCTCGGCCGGGCTCGTCTGGGCGCCGGTCAAGGACCTGAGCCTGCGCGGCCAGTTCAGCCGCGCGGTGCGCGCACCGACGGTCAACGACCTGTACAGCGGCAGCGCCCAGAACTTCGAGCCGGCGACCGATCCCTGCTCGAACCCGGACGTCGTCTCCACCGCCAGCCTCGTCTCGAGCTGCACCGCATCGGGCGTTCCTGCCAGCGCGATCGGCTCCGACTTCAGCGACACGCAGATCAACAGCGGCAACGGCGGCAATACCAAGCTGCGCGAGGAGACCGCCAACACCTATACCTTCGGCATGGTGCTGCAGCCGCAGGCGATCCCCGGGCTGTCGCTCACGGTGGACTACTACCACGTCAAGATCGACAACTTCATCACCGCCGCAGGCACGTCGAACATCATTTCGGCCTGCTACGGCACCCAGGACAATGGCTGGACGCCCTACGACACCAGCTACTGCTCGCTGCTGCCGCGTGACGGCAACACTTATGCGATCGACGGCGCGGTGGACAACCTGGCCAACTCCGGCGGGGTGAAGACCGACGGCATCGACTTCGACGCGCAGTATGCGATCCCGCTCGCCTTCGGCACCGACAACGCCAGCAAGCTGAACCTGCGCCTGAGCGGCACGCGTCTGCTGAGCTGGAAGTTCAAGCCGATCGCCTCGCTGTCTGACCTCGTGGTCGACTGCGAGGGCAGCTTCGGCCTGCTGTGCGGCAACGTCTACGCCAAGTGGCGCCTCAACGGTCGCGTGACCTGGGCGACCGAGGGCACCACGCTCTCGCTGGCCTGGCGCCACCTCTCGTCGGTCAAGGATGACGATCCCTCGACCCTCTACAGCGTCGAGAAGATCAAGCCCTACGACTACTTCGACCTGACGGCGAGCTTCGACATCGCCAAGCGCTTCACCTGGAACATCGGCATGAACAACATGTTCGACAAGAAGCCCCCGATCCTGGGCGACAACCAGGAACAGGCGAACACCTACCCGTCGACTTACGACGTCTACGGCCGGACCTTCTTCACCGGCATCACCGTCGACTTCTGAGGTCGCCAGCCCAGGGGAGCCGGTCCGCCGGTTCCCCTGGTCGCATCGCGGCTAGACCAGTTCGGCGAGCGCGGAGGCGTCGAAGCCCTTGAGGTCGGCACTGTCGCCCTTGCGGACCTTGGCCACCCACTGCGGGTCGCTGATGAGCGCGCGGCCCACGGCGACGAGGTCGAACTCGTCGCGCGCCATGCGGTCGAGCAGGCTGTCGAGGCCCACCGTCGTCGAGCTTTCGCCCCCGAACGCGGCCATGAAATCGCCCGACAGGCCGACCGAGCCGACACTGATCGTCGCGGCGCCCGTCAGCTTCTTGGCCCAGCCGGCGAAGTTGAGGCCGTTCTCTCCGTCGATCTCCGGGAACTCCGGCTCCCAGAACCGCCGCTGCGAGCAGTGCAGGACGTCCACGCCGGCATCGACCAGCGGCTGCAGCCAGTCGGCCATCAGCTCCGGCGTTTCGGCGAGGCGCGCCGCATAGTCCTGCTGCTTCCACTGGCTGACGCGCAGGATGATCGGGAAACCGGGGCCGACCGCCGCCCGTACCGCCGCGACGATCTCGGCCGCGAAGCGCGACCGTTCGCGGATCGTGGCGCCGCCGTAGCGGTCGGTGCGCAAGTTGGTGCCGGCCCAGAAGAACTGGTCAATGAGATAGCCGTGCGCCCCGTGCAGCTCCACCGTGTCGAAGCCCAGGCGCTTGGCGTCGGCGGCCGCCTTGGCGAAGGCGGCGATGGTGTCGGCGATCGCCGCCTCGTCCATGGCCACGCCGCGCGCGACGCCCGGCGCATCGAGGCCTGAGGGGCTTTCGACCGGAGCGCCCGGCACCCAGTCGCTCTGGAAGCTCTGGACCGCGCCGGTATGCCACAATTGCGGCCCCATCCGGCCACCGGCACCGTGCACGGCATCGATCACGCCCTGCCAGCCGGCGAGCGCGGCCTCGCCGTGGAAGAAGGGAATGGCCGGGTCGTTGCGCGAGGCGGGGCGGTCGACGACGGTGCCTTCCGACAGGATCAGGCCGACCCCGCCCTCGGCCCGCCGCCGGTAATAGGCCGCGTTGGCGTCGCCGGGCACGCCCCCGGGCGCGAACGAGCGGGTCATCGGCGCCATGACAATGCGGTTGGCCAGCTCGAGCGAGCCGATGCGGAAGGGGCGGAACAGGATATCGCTTGCAGATGCAGTCATCGGGGGGAATCTCCGTGGGAGCGGGAACCCGTTAGGTATGCCCGCCGGCCACCAGTTCAATGAGGGGAGGGTCAGGATTCCGTCCGCTTGCAGCGCAATCCGCATCGGGCCATGGCTGTCGTTCGGCGATCCTGCCGGTCGCGACGCGATGGGGAGAAGTGGAGCCGGTCGCGCAACCACCGCCAAGGCGAACGACGGACAGGCCGGAAGCGGCCGTTGCGGACGTTGCATCGATAGTTTTGTAGCTTCATAATCTTGGCATTGCATATTCACTGTTGGTCTATTGAGGAAACCTTATGATGGCTTTGCCGCCCTCGATCCCGATGTCTGAAGAACGGATAATTGAGCAAAAATTGATTGGATGTGGGCTGGTCGGCGCGGGTTTTTCGGTCAAATACGAAGAAGAACTTCAAAGCATTGAAGTGATCATTCAACCTGCCGCGAACGCTACGGCAGATCATTTTGGATGTATCAGGGATGCCGTCGGGCATGAGATCGTGAGGTTCGAGGACCACGATATGTATGCTGCGTACGACAACTACGCTTCAGAGGCCGCCAGACCGAAAATGCTCAAACAACTTGAAGGAGAGATTCGAAAAAAGAAGTTGTTGCAGGGCCTTCCCGAGCGCAAAGATTTCCCGTCGTTGGCTGAGTATGCGAGGGCGCTGGAAACTCATGCAGGAATGGTGCCCGGAACAGCCCTTCGGGCAGAAGGCGATGGAATTGTATTTGATCCGCCGCGTAAGGATAATCTGCCAAAAGACTTTCTGGCGGAGTACTCGGACCTTTTAAGCATCGCGATGTTCGCTTCGATGAGAGACCGTTTTAGCTTTGGCGTTATAGGGAACGCGGCAGTGGCCACTGAGCGATAGACCTGCGCAAACCACCGCCGACTCTGGACGTTCGGTTGCGCCGCCGCCCTACTCGAAAACGGTCATGTCGGCTGATTACCCCACCCGGTCATGCCGCGAACCTCGAACTTGTCTCCGCGGGCTAGTTTTCCCTCGAGGACTCGCCGTTCGGGCGGATCACGAGGTTCTGCTCGCGAGCCTGGTAGACCCGGCTGAAGGCCGGGACGTCGTGGGTCAGCCACACGTTGCCGCCGATCTCTGACCCGGCGCCGATGGTGACGCGGCCCAGGATCGTGGCGCCGGCGTAGATGACCACGCTGTTCTCGATCACGGGGTGGCGGGGCAGCGACTTGACCAGTGCTCCGGTGGGGCCCAGCGGGAAGTTCTTCGCGCCCAGCGTGACGCCCTGGTAGATGCGCACGTTGTCGCCGATGATCGCGGTCTCGCCGATGACGACGCCGGTGCCGTGGTCGATGAAGAAGCCCTGGCCGATCTGCGCGCCGGGATGGATGTCGATGCCGGTGCGGCTATGCGAAATCTCCGAAATGATCCGCGCGACCAGCGGCGCCCCGGCGAGGTGCAGCGCGTGGGCGAGACGGTGGTGGATGATCGCGAGCAGGCCCGGATAGCAGATCAGCACTTCGTCGAGGCTGCGCGCGGAGGGATCGCCCCGGAACGCGGCCTCGATGTCGATGTCGAGCAGCCGGCGGATGTCGGGCAACTGCCGCGACAGCGACAGCACGATCCGGCTCGCATCGGCATCCACCTCGTGCCGGTCTCCAGCGCCGGACGCGTACGTCAGCTCGAGCCGCAACTGGGCGTGGAGCCGGCTGAGCGCGATCTGCAGGGTCTGGGTGACGAACGTGTCCTCGTTGTGCAGGCGCACGAAATCGGGGCCGAGGCGCAGGGGAAACAGCGCACCGCACAATTCGTCGGTCACCTTGGACAGGCGCAGGCGCGATGGAAAGCTTTCGACCCCGTACTCGGCGTGGTGGGTATTGAGGTCGCGCCAGTTGCGCCGGATGTCGGCGAGTTCCTGGACGACGGACTTCACGTCCCAGAAATCGAGGGCGTCCCCGCCATGGGTATCCGCGGCGGGAGCGCCGTCGTGAACCGGCGGGTTCGCGCTGTCGGGCTGGCTGTTCATCTGGTGCGATCCTCATGTCCCCACGCGGGATCGCCGGCAGTCGGTCCGCGCTCCACTATTTGTCCACTTAAATGATAGAGAATGACCGTCAAGAACGGCGCGGACTTGCGGGGCAAAGAAAACCTGATGCGCTCGAAAGAGGACATTTGCATTCCAGCCCGGTTCGCGGTCCGGGCCGGATGCGCCGGGTTGCCACAAGGCAATAGGCGCGCCCTGGCCTCGGGGCCGGGCGGATGGCAAAAGAAAAGCCGGCCACGAGGACCGGCTTTGAAAGTTTTGGGAGAGGATGCCTGAAAGGCCCGTCCCTTTTGACGGATGCCGCAGTGCAGCACAAGTGCAGATTCTGCAAGTGTAATTTCCCCGCAGGCAACCCGGTCCATCGGCGAGGCGCGTATTTCAACGCTCCACGGGCTGCCATCCAAGTCCCAGCGCCTTCTGCAAGGCGATGAAATCCGCCGTCATCGCGGCGTTCGCCTGCGACACCGATTGCGCTGCAGCGATGGTCTGGCGTTCGGCATCGAGAAGCTGGATACGCGTGGCGACCCCTGCATCGAAGCGCTGGCGGACCAGTTTCGCACTGCGATCGGCGGTCGCCAGCGAACGTCCGGCGCTTTGCGCGGTCTGGCGTTGCGCGCCGTAGCGTGAAAGGGCGTCCTCGCAGTCCTGGAGCGCCTTGAGCACCGAACCGCGATACTGCGCCGCCGCCTCGTCCTGCGTGCCGCGCGCGCGTTCGACGTTGGCGGCATTGCGGCCGAAGTCGAGGAAGCTCCAGCTCAGGCGCGGGACCGCGATCGCCGCGAGATTGCCGGGGTCGAACATGTCCTCGGGGTGAGTGCCGCCGATCCCGATCAGGCCCATGAAGCTGAGGCTCGGGAAGCGGGCGGCCTGCGCGACGCCGATCTTCGCGGTGGCGGCGGCATATTGCCGCTCCGCCGCGCGCACGTCGGGTCGGCGCTGGAGCAGGGCGGCGGGATCGCCGATGGCGACTTGGGCCGGGGGCAGCGGGACCGCGGCAGGCACCGCGAGCGTCGTGTCGAGCGTGCCCGGCGCCTGGCCGACCAGCGTGGCGAGCGCGTTGAGATAGGCGTCGCGCTCCGCTTCGAGGGGCAGGAGCGCGGCTTCGCTCTGTTCGAGCCTGTCGCGCTGCTGCTCCACGTCGAGCTCGGAGGCCGTGCCCTGAGTCCGGCGCTGCGCGGTCAGCGTGAGCAGTTCGCGCTGCCGCCCGGCTGCATCTCGGGCAAGGACGAGGCGCTGCTGGCGGTCGCGCAAGTTGACGTAGGCCTGGGCGACTTCGGCGGTCAGGCCGACCTGGGCATCGGCGGTATTGGCCTCGGCGGCGTCGAGCTGCGCGCGTGCGGCCTCGACCCCGCGGCGCTTGCCGCCCCACAAGTCCACTTCCCAGCTCGCATCGAAGCCCAGGTTGTAGAAGTTGAGCGACTGGCTGTCGGAATCGCCGCTATCTCCGTCACTTGCGCCGCTATCCTCGGAATTGCCGAGGTTCACGCCCGGGACGGTCGCATGGAGGTAGAGCGCCGAGGCATTGGCTTTGGGCGCGGCATTGGCGCGCTCGGACCGCACCGAGGCGCGGGCCTGCCGGACGCGGGCCCGGGCGATGGCGATGTCGGGGTTGGCGGCCAAGGCCTGCTCCTCGAGGCCGTCGAGCACCGGGTCGCCAAGTGCCTTCCACCAGGCGGCGACGGCAGGCGCCTCGGTGCCGGCATCGGGCACCGCTCGTGCGAAACGGCCGGGCGGCGGGGTAGCACCGGCGGCGGCCGGCCCCTGGTAATCGGGTCCGGCCGTGCAGGCCGCCAGGCAGAAGAGCGGCAGGGTGAGGATCGGGAAACGCATCGAATTCAGCCTCAGTGCATTGCGACCGATTGGCCCTTGGGGAGGGGTCGCAGGAACAGGACGAGCGGGAGGACGGCGAGGATGCCCACTCCGAGTATCCAGAAGATGTCGTTGAAGGTCATCACCAGCGCCTCGCGCTGGATGGTGCCGGAGAGCGTGCGCAGGGCCGCGTCCGGGCCGCCGAGCGACTTGCCGAGGGTAGACAGATAGTCCTGCACGCCGACCGAATTGGCGCTCAGCGATTCCTCCAGGCGTCGGCTGTGGAACCAGGTCCTCTGGTCCTGGACGGTGGCGATGCCGGCCAGCGCCAGCGACCCGCCGAGGTTGCGCACGGCATTGAACAGTCCGGCGGCGTCGCCTGCATCCTCGCGCGGCACCGATGCGATCGCCGCCTGGTTGAGGAACAGGAACCCCATGATCGTACCGACGCCGCGCAGGAGTTGGGAGTCCACGAAGTCGTGGCCTACCGCCTGGGCGGTCAGCACGGTGTCGATCAGGCAGCTCGTGGCCATGGCGGCCAGCCCGAGGCCGACCGCGATGCGGATGTCGATGTTGCGGATCATGAACGGGGTGAACGGCATCAGGATCATGCTGGGAATGCCGGAAATCAGCACGATCTTGCCCGATTGCAGCGCGTTGTAGTCGGCGATGGCAGCGAGGAACTGCGGAATCACGTAGGCGGACCCGTACAGCATCATGCCGATCACCAGGCCCATCACCGCGACCGATCCGAACTGGCGGTCGAGCAGCAGGCTCAGCTTGATGACCGGGCGCTTGGCGTAGACCTGCCCGGCGAACAGCAGGACGAAACCGATGGCGGTGACGATCGCCATCTCGACGATGACCCGGCTCTGGAACCATTGCTCTCGCTGGCCTTCCTCGAGCACGATCGTGAGCCCGCCCAGGCCCAGCGCCATGCCGGCGATGCCGAACCAGTCGGCCTGCCGCAGCTCGCGCCATTGCGGCCTGGCGTGCGGCATCGTCGTCAGCAGCAGGGTGACCAGCAGGATGCCGACCGGCAGGTTGAGGAAGAAGGCGTAGTGCCAGCTGATGTTCTCGGTAAGCCACCCACCGATCAGCGGGCCGAGCAGCGGCCCAAGGATCGCGGTGACGCCGAAGATCGCATTGCCGATCGGTTGCTGGGACCGGGGCAGGCGGGTGGCGATGATCGTCATCGCGGTGGGGATCAGGGCCCCGCCCGTGAAGCCCTGACCGACGCGGCCGATCACCATCATCGTCAGGTTGGTCGATACCCCGCAGACCATCGAGAAGATCGTGAACAGGATCGCCGCGCCCAGCAGGAACGTGCGCAGCCCGAGCATCCGCTCGAGCCAGGCGGACAGCGGGATGATGACGATCTCGGCGACGAGGTAGGCCGTGGAAATCCAGGTGCCCTCGGTGCCACTGGCGCCGATCTCGCCCTGGATCGTGGGCAGCGCGGAGTTGACGATCGAAATGTCCAGCGTGGCCATCATCGCGCCGAGACTGCCGGCGGCGACGGCGAGCCAGGCGCTGGCGTCGGCCCGTTGCGGCGCGGCCGGATCCGCGCCCGAACCCTTCGACGTGCTCATCTTCCGGCCCGGTCGCCGGCCTGGCCGGCGGTTCGCTCGTTGTGCCGCTCCTGCTCCTTGCGGATGCGATCCTCGCTGCCACGGGCGGAACGCGTGTCGACACTGGCTTCGACGGACATGCCGGGGACCAGCAGCTTGCGCGTCTCGGGCCCCGCGTTGATGGCGATGCGCACGGGAATGCGCTGCACGATCTTGGTGAAGTTGCCGGTCGCGTTCTGCGGAGGCAGGATCGAGAACTGCGCGCCGGTGCCGGGCGCGATGCTCTCGATGACGCCGCGCAGTTCCACGCCGGGAAGCGCGTCGACTTCGACCGAGACCGGCTGCCCGACCCGCATCAGGCCGAGTTGGGTCTCCTTGAAGTTCGCGGTGACGTAGAGGCTGCGGTCGGGCACCAGCGACATGAGGCGTGTCGACGCCTGGACGAACTGCCCCTGGCGCACGCTCTTGCTGCCGATGCGGCCATCGGCCGTCGCGCGCAGGATCGTCGCCTCGACATCGGTGTTGGCGGCGGCGAACTGGGCGCGGGCCGCTTCGCCCTGGGCTTCGGCCTGGCGCTTCTGCGCCTGGAGGGTGGCGACGCGCTTCTGCGCGCTGGAAAGCGCGGCCCTTGCCTCCGCCGTCTTGGCCCGGGCCTGGGTCGCCTCGTTCTCGAGCTGTGCGAGCTG
Organism: Novosphingobium sp. BL-52-GroH; assembly: GCF_044813085.1. NCBI lineage: Bacteria > Pseudomonadati > Pseudomonadota > Alphaproteobacteria > Sphingomonadales > Sphingomonadaceae > Novosphingobium > Novosphingobium sp. BL-52-GroH. Next base: position 1,538,423 of record NZ_CP171149.1, read on the forward strand.
CTGGCGCGTTTCGGCCCCGGTCGCCGCGAGCGGCCGGTAGCGTGCCACTTCGCGCGCCGCGTGGTCGGCCTCGGCCTGAGCGGCGGCAAGCTGCGCGCGCGCCTGGTCGATCGAGGCGGACTGCTCGTCGATCTGCGCCACGACGCCAGAGACGTTGGCTTTCGCCACATCGATCTGCGCTTGCGACTGCGAGGCCTGGGCGCGATAATCGCGCGGGTCGATCAGCACCAGCGGGGCGCCGGCCTTCACCGCCTGGTTCTCCGAAACGAACACCTTGTCGACATAGCCGGAAATCTTCGGCGCCACGGTGATCGCATCGGACTGGATGAAGGCGTCGTCGGTCTCTTCCTGGAACCGGCCGAACGACATGTAGCGCACGCCCCACAGGCCGCCCCCGACGACGATCACGGCGGCGGCCGCCATGAGGATCAGCCGGTTACGTGTCTTCTTGGAGGAGTTTACGGGGCTTTCGGTCGAATCAGTAGCGGCCGCGTGGGCCGGCGTGTCGATGCTGTCGTTCATGGATTCACTCAAAATCGCTTACGCGATGCCTATGCTCGCTGTTGCAACATAGCGCAATACCATTTAGTGAGGGTCCTCATGAAATCCTCCGACGAAGATCTGCTGACGGACCTGGGGCGGCTCTATTCCATGCTGCGGCGGCGTTTCGACCGCGCCATGAGCGAGCAGGGCGCGTCGCTCGCACGGACCAAGATGCTCATCGTGATCCAGTCCGAAGGTGGCACGCTGCGGGCGGCGGATATCGCCGACAGGTTTGGAATCACGCCACGAACCGTGACCGAGGCCGTCGACGGGCTCGAACGCGAAGGCCTCGTCGTACGCCGTCCGGACCCCGAGGATCGCCGTGCCAAGCGCCTCGAGATAACCCCGGCGGGCGAAGCTGCGATCGCCGTGACGGAGCCCTTGCGGCGCCGCCTGGTCCAGGAAATCTTCGCGGTCCTCGGCGATCGGGAAGCCGAGCACCTGCATCAGACCGTTCGTAAATTGCTGCAGTGCGATCTTGCTGCCTGAGGCTTTTCCTCGGCCTATACTTCGTGGTACAAGTAGCCTCGCTGTCATCTGCACCGCAAAACCGGGCAGACCCTCAAGGAGAGGTAGTATGGAGAGGATACATCCCAGCTTTTGCGACTGCAGCTTCGGGTTGCTGTGCCTTTGCAGTCTTTCATCGCTGGTCCTCACAGGCAGTGTCTACGCGCTGCTCGGCTAGAGCGGACGATCCTTGACGGAGACCCCGCGCCGTCGTCGCCCCGATGCAAGTCCGGGAGACGGTTCAGCGCGGGGTATCGCCATGCTCCGAAAGCTGCCGCTCCAGACTATGGCTGACCAGCGGTATCTCCCAAGAAGACGTCTCGCCCCGCCATTCGCGCTCGACCATCAGCGCCCCGTCCCTTGCGACCAGGCGATAGCTGCCGCGCGCCCATAGCGCGGGCGCCGCCTGGCGGCAGGCCAGCAACCTGCGGGTCAAGGCCAGTTTGCGCACGGACAAACCGGCATCGCTGCCGCCCATCGCCTCGAGCGCCGGCCAGTCCACCGGGCGGCGGTTGTCCGGGTCGGTGAGCGCGGGCGCGAGGCCTTCGGTGCCCTGGTAGATGTCGGGGACGCCCGGCGCAGTGAGTTGCAGGGCGACCTGGGCGAGCACGATCGTCTCCGTGGCCGCGTCGAATGCAGCGGCGACGGGAGCGGCCATCGCCGTCCCTTCGGCGATCTCGCGATGGAGGGTGGAGGCAAGGGCGGCGACCCGGGCTTCGATCGCCTCGTCCGGCGCCTCGTGGCGGGAGAGGTCCTTGGCCTCGCGCATGGCCTTGCCGATGTGGGCGGCGATCCGCTTGTCCGCGCCGGACTGGCCACGCAGCATCAGGGCCGTCTGAACCGCGTAGATGCCCCAGCGCTCCGGCAGCCCGGCGTCACGGGCCCGTTCCCGTGCCGTCCGGTACAGGCCTTGCGCAAGCTGCGGGAAATGGCTGAGCGCGATGAGCACCGCGCGCGCGTCCGCCGAGCGCTTGGTATCGTGCGTGGACAGCGCGGTGAGCGCCAGCGGCGTCTCGTCGGCGCGCGCGGCCATGGCTGCGGCGAAACGTTCGGGGTCGATCGCGTCGAGGTCGGGCTCGGAGCCGACTTCGCACAAGGGCAGGAAGGCGACGCTGCGGAAGAACACGGTGTCTTCCTCGGACTTGGCGGTGAGTGCGCCGGTCAGTTGTTCGAAGCGTGCCGCGAAGGTGCGGGCGAGCGGATCGTCGGGCGCGCGCAGCAGGCCCAGCGCCGAGCCCGGGCCAGCTTCGCCCACGGCATCGGCCACCAGGGCGGACAACGGGCACAGGTCGGCGGCATAGGAGCGGTACACCGGCCAGGCCATCGCCAGCCGGGCGATCGCCTCGGCCAACGCGGGCCGCGCGCCCTCGTCGGCGGCGAGCGCGGTCATGGCCGCGTCGGTGACCCGGCGCAGTTCCGGAGCGAAGACCTCGTCCAGCAGTTCCCGGCGAACCTTGCGCACTTCCTGCGCCGTGGACGAAGGCACCGCGCCCGCCGCCGCCTCGCGCATCGCGGCAAGGCCCTGCGGGTCGGTGAGGAGGCGGGTGAGGGGGCCCATGAACTCGTAGCCGCTCATCCCTTCGATCGGCCAGGATGCCGGAATGGTCTCGGCGGGCTTGACGATCTTCTCGATCCAGACCGGAATGTCGCCGACCGCCTCGCGCAACTGATGCAGGTAGCCGCCCGGACGGGCGAGGCCGTCGATGTGGTCCACGCGCAGGCCCTGCACGCGTCCGGCCGCGACCTGCTCGATGATCCAGCGATGGGTGAGCGCGAAGACCTCCGGGTCTTCCTGCCGCACGCCGATCAGGTCGGTGATGTTGAAGAAGCGGCGGTGGACGATCCGGTCCGCACTGGTGCGCCAGTGCCCCAGCGACCAGTGCTGTTCGCCGAGCAGGGCATCGAGAGTCCGCGCATCGAGCGGCCCGCCGGCGGCCGCCAGGTCGGTGGCGAGGTCGCTCGGGCGCAGCGGATACGTGCGGTCGTAGACGCGCAGGCGCGGGTCTGCGGGGTCACCGGCGAGCGCGATCTGGCCGTCCGCCAGCAACTGGGCAGGAGTGCCGTCGAGCACCGGGAAGTGGATCGGGCCCCTCTCCCAGTCGATGTCGAACACGGCGGCATGGCGACTGTCGCGCCCGTGGCGCAGCACGTCGGCGAGGAACGGGTTCTCGGGCGTGAAGGCCATGTGGTTGGGCACGATGTCGACGACGATGCCGATGCCGCAGAGCTGCGCCGCCTCGCTCAGCCGCCGGAAGGCCGCCTCGCCGCCGAGTACCGGGTCGATGCAGGTCGGGTCGATCACGTCGTAGCCGTGGGTCGACCCGCTCGCGGCGTGGAAGGGCGGGGCGAGGTAGAGGTGGCTGACGCCCAGTCGGCCCAGCCACGGCAGCAGCGCCCGCGCGCGGTCGAGGTCGACACCCTCGCGCAATTGCAGGCGGTAGGTGGCGACGGGCGTGGCGGCTTGCGGCATCGAGGTCACTCCGGGGTAACGGCGGCCGAGAACGCGAAAGGGCTGGATGCGGCGGCAAGCTGCAGGATCGGTCCGGCAAGCGGCTCGAAGTGGCCGGCGGGGCCGCCCAGGCAGGCGCGCACGTGCAGCGTACCGGGCTCGAAAGACCAGCGCGCCTCGATCGTCGCACCCTCCCGCCGCACCGTCGCGACCGGGTTCGGGTTGCGGGCGATCAGGGGGACGACGTGGCTGGCGCGCAAGGTCAGCAACCCGTGGACGAACTGCTCGTGGGCGCGCTGTTCGGGCCGGTCGGGCGCGCGGATCTTCGAGGCGAGGAAGGTTTCGCGCGCGATCGGGTCCGGCACTTCGCCGCTAAATGAGCTGAAGCCCGCGAACTCCGCCGCGCGGCCCTTGCGCACCGCTTCGGCGAGATCGCCCGAAAAGTCGGCGAAGAACTGGAACGGCGCATCGGTGAGGAACTCGTCGCCCATGAACAGCATCGGCACGAAGGGCGAGAGCAGGGTGAGCGCGGTGACGACGCGGATGGCGTGGCGGTCGGGCGCGAGCTGGTGCAGGCGTTCGCCCCGGGCGCGGTTGCCGACCTGGTCGTGGTTGCCGGTGAAGTTGACAAAGGCGGTCCGGGGGAGATGGCCCGAGCGTTCGCCGCGCAGCGTTCCGGCCGGGCGGGGCTGGCCCTGCTCGACGTAGCCATCGGCGAGGGCGGTGGCCATGTCGCCGACGGGATCGACCGCGAAGGGGGCGTAGTAGCTTTCGTCCTCGCCGGTCAGCAGGCAGTGGACGGCATGGTGCCAGTCGTCGTTCCAGGTGGCGTCGAACGGGGCTCGAGCGGTGAAGTAACGGGCCAGGTTGCGCTCGTCCTCGGTGACGAGGTGGATCTGGCGGTCCCATTCGAGGCCGCGGACACGATCGCCCAGTTCGTCGAGGAAATGGCGGCCCGAGCGGTCCTCGATGGCATGGACGGCATCGAGGCGCAGGCCGTCGAAGCGGTATTCCTCCAGCCAGTACACGGCGTTGGCGAGGAAGAACTCGCGCACTGCCGGGGTCTCGAAGGCGATGCCCTGGCCCCAGAGCGAGGTGCGGTCGACGTGGAAGAAGGCCTCGTTCCAGGCGCCCAGGTAGTTTCCCGAGGGACCGAAGTGGTTGTAGACGACGTCCAGCAGCACGCCCATGCCGAGACCATGCGCGGCATCCACGAAAGCCCGCAGGTCGTCGGGCGTGCCGTAGGCCGGGTGCGGCGCATAAGGCAGCACGCCGTCGTAGCCCCAGCCGCGCTCGCCGTCGAACTGGGCGAGCGGCATCAGCTCGATCATCGTCACGCCCAGTTCGCACAGGCGCACCAGCTGGCCGCGGGCGGCGGCGAGCGTGCCTTCGTCCGTGAAGGTGCCCAGGTGCAGTTCGTAGACGACCGCCTCGTGCCACGGCCGGCCGGCCCACTGCGCCTGCCATGCGAACGTCGATGGGTCGACGAGGCGCGAGGGGCCATGGACGTCCCCGACCTGGGCGCGGGCAGCCGGGTCGGGGTAGGCGGCGCCATCGATCAGCCAGCGGTAGGCATCACCGGCCGCCGCTTCGGTCTCGAGCTGCCACCAGCCGTCGCCCGCCGCTTGCGCCGGCCGTGCCGCGCCGGCCAGATCGACCGCCACGTCGCTTGCATCCGGTGCCCAGAGGCCGAAGTCCCAGCGGTCGGCGCCGATCGGACGGGCGCCCCATTTCCCGTGTACCATGGAGCCCTCAGACCGGGCGGAACAGGCAGAGGCTGGCCGGCGAGATCGCTGCCGCTTCGCCGGTGATCGGCTCGGAAGTGAAGGGATCGTCGCGGGCGGTGTCGAGCACGCGCACCCAACGGTCGGCGCCGTTGCCGCTGGGCAGGGTGAAGTCGAGCCCGTCGCCGGCGTTGACCACCGCGAACAGCGGCCGCCCGCCGTCGAGGAACACCTCCCTCGCGGAGTAGTCGACCATCATGCCCAGCACCTTGAGGCCGGGCTGTTCCCATAGCTCGGCGTCCATGGGCCGGCCGTCGGGCTGGAACCACGCGATCTCGACGCGCTCGTTGTCGCTGGCGTCGCCGCGCAGGAAGTTCTCCTGGCTGAGCACCGGGAACTGGTGGCGCAGGGCGATCATGTTCGTGCAGAAGTCGAGGAAGTCGTCGTCCCTCGCGCGCCAGTCGACCCAGCCCAGTTCGTTGTCCTGGCAGTAGACGTTGTTGTTGCCTTGCTGGCTGTTGCCGATCTCGTCGCCCGAGAGGATCATCGGCACGCCCTGGCTGACCAGCAGCGTCGCCATCATCGCGCGGCGACGGCGGGCGCGGGCGGCATTGATGCCCTCGTCCTCGGTCGGGCCCTCGGCGCCCATGTCGTCGGAGATGTTGTTGTCGTGCCCGTCGGCGCCGCCTTCGCCGTTCGCCTCGTTGTGACGGTCGTTGTACGAGACGGTGTCCATCAGCGTGAACCCGTCGTGCGCGGCGAGGAAGTTGATCGATGCGGTCGCGCCCCGGTCGGAATGGTTGAACTGCACCGGCGAGCCGATCAGGTGCTGGGCGATGTCGCCGACCTGGCCCTCGTCGCCCCTCCAGAAGGCGCGCGTGGTGTCGCGGAACTTGTCGTTCCATTCGCGGAAGGGGTGGGGGAAGCCGCCGACCTGATAGCCGCCCAGGCCCACGTCCCAGGGCTCGGCGATCAGCTTGACCCCGCCCAGGATCGGGTCCTGGCGGATCGCGTCGAAGAAGCCGCCCTCGCGGTCGAAGCCTTCCGCCTCGCGGCCCAGCGTCGAGGCGAGGTCGAAGCGGAAGCCGTCGACGTGCATGACCTGGACCCAGTAGCGCAAGCTGTCGAGCACCATGCGCATGACCATCGGATGCGCCACCGCCAGCGTGTTTCCGGTGCCGGTGGTGTCGAAGCTGTGGCGCGCGTTCTCGGGGGACAGCAGATAGTAGCTGGCGTTGTCGAGGCCCCGGAAGCACAGCGTCGGGCCTTTTTCCGAGCCTTCGGCGGTGTGGTTGTAGACCACGTCCATGATGACCTCGATCCCCGCCTTGTGGAACCGCTTCACCATGTCCTTGAACTGCTTGATCGCCCGGGGCGCGACGTCGCCGCTGCGCAGGAAGCGCGGTTCGGGGGCGAAGAAGCCGAGCGTCTGGTAGCCCCAGTAGTTCGACAGGCCCTTGTCGAGCAGCATCCGGTCGTCGAGGAAGAACTGGCAGGGCAGCAGCTCGATCGCGGTCACGCCCAGCTTGCGCAGGTGATGCAGGATCGGGTCGCTCGCCATGCCCTCGTACGTGCCGCGCAGCGCCTCGGGAACGTCGGGATGGAGCATGGTGAGCCCGCGCACATGGGCCTCGTAGACCACGGTTTCGGTCCAGGGGCGGGCGAGGGTCTGGTCGTTCTCCCAGTCGAAGTCGGGGTCCTGGACCACGCTCTTGACCATGAAAGGCGCGGAATCGCGGGTGTCGAAGGTCAGGTCGTCCTGCGTCGCCAGGTCGTATCCCCACAGCGCGTCGTCCCAGCGCACCGCGCCCGATACTTCGCGGGCATAAGGGTCGAGCAGCAGTTTGTTGGGATTGAAGCGGTGGCCCTGTGCGGGCTCGTAGGCACCATGGGCGCGGAAGCCGTAGAGCTGGCCGGGCTTGATGCCGGGCACGTAGCCGGTGAACACCGACCCCTCTCGCGAGGGCAGTTCCATGCGCGAGACTTCCTCGACGCCGTCGTCGCTGAACAGGCACAGTTCGATGGCCTCGGCATTTTCGGAAAAGACCCCGAAATGCGTACCTTGGCCGGTGAATTCCGCGCCCAGTTCATGGATGAGCCGTTCGGGCTTGGCGAAGGAAAAGCTGGCGGACCCCTGCGACATCGTGATGCTCCTCATGCACGGAGCCGGCAGCGAGCCGCCTGCAGTTCCCGTGATGCTGCAAGCGCTAACTCGCGTGGTGGCGAGGCGTTCCCGTCCTGCGATGCGGTCTTCGATCGATGAACGCCTGGTCCCGGGTCGGGCCCGGGGCGGCGAGAGTTGACATTTGTAACCAATTAGGTTATACGCCGCGACATCCGCCAGCCCAAGTACACGGCTGTCCGGTGTATGGGGTCGGCGTCGGTGGCCGGGTCGCGGTTTCAAGCCGCAGCTTGCGCGCTCAGGCGTCCGTTCAAGGCCCGGACCGTCTTCTAGGCTCTGGAGCCGCACCCTTTCATCGGCGCGGTGTACCGGAAGTCCCATGACCGCCAACGATGCGAGCCCTAACGTCGGTCATACGAGACGGCTCCGATGGAATGCAGGTCGCGCCGGGCTGTATCCAGCCGCTACCCGGCCATTCGCACGCGATGACGGAACCCCGCGGCCCCGCCAGGACGCCGCCGACGCCGGCCCGATGTTCGTGCCATCGCGTTGATTTTCCAGGCGTTATCCCGCATTCGCCAGCGGGCGCCCACGCATGTCCGTCCGGTTCCTTCCCCGCCGGGCGCGGGGAGGAATGCGTCAGCCGACGAAGGCGCGTTCGATCACGAAGTCGGCCGGCTTGCTGTTCGAACCCTCGTGGAAGCCCAGGCCTTCCAGCATGGCGGCAATGTCCTTGTTCATCGCCATCGAGCCGCAGAGCATGACGCGGTCGGTCTCGGGGACGAGGCGCGCTTCGCCCGGCAGGCCCTCGAACAGGCGGCCGTTCTCGATCAGCGTGTTGATGCGGCCGGTGGTGTGGAACGGTTCGCGCGTGACGGTGGGCACGTAAGTCAACTGCAGCAGCGCCTGGTCCTCGACCAGCGGGTCGCCGGCGAGCTGGCTTTCCAGTTCCTCGCGGAAGGCGAGGTCGGCGACGGTGCGGACCGAATGGACCACCACGACCTGCTCGAACATCTCGTAGACGTCGGGATCGCGGATCAGCGAGAGGAACGGCGCGAGGCCGGTGCCCGAGCCGAACAGGAACAGGCGCTTGCCCGGCGACAGCGCGTCGGTCACCAGGGTGCCGACCGGCTTGCGGCCGAGGTAGATCTGGTCGCCCGGCTGGATCAACTGCAGCTTGGAGGTCAGCGGGCCATCCTCGACCTTGATCGAGAGGAACTCGATCTCCTCGGCCCACGAGGGGCTGGCGATCGAATAGGCGCGCAGCAGCGGCTTGCCGTTGTCGCCCTGGAGCCCGATCATGATGAACTCGCCCGAGCGGAAGCGGAACGAGGCGGGACGCGTGATCTTGAAGCTGAAAAGGTGCTCGTTCCAGTGATGGACCGAGAGCACTTCTTCAACGGTCAGGGCGGCAGTCGGCTCCAGGGTAGCGGAAACCAGGGTGGCCGCCTCGGCCTTGTCATCGCTCATCAACGTCTAGTCCTCGATATTCAGCGGGTTTATCAGGGCAATGCCGAAGCCGGCGATCGTCATCGCGGCGCGGGCACGGGACATGGCCTGCGCGACCGCGACGACCGTATCCGCCGGCACGATGTGCTCCAGAGTCGCGCGCACGTTCTCGCGGCGCCCTATACCGACGTCGCGCCAAAGTGCAAGCAGCAAGGCTTCGTGCTCGGCGATCCGGACGCAGCCCATGGGCGCCAGCACCAGGCGTTCGGCGGCGCGGCGGCTCAGCAGCGCCATCGCCAAGTGGAAGTCGGGCAGGACCGTCGCGGCGTTGAAACCGGCGAATGCGCGGTCCAGCGACCGCGCCGGGCAGTTGCCCTTGCCGGCGCAATGGCCCCAGCCGCGCATCGCCCAGAGCAGGAAGCGCCCGTCGTTGTCGAGTTCGCTGACGGGTCGGTCGATGAAGTCGTACACGGGCGCGTTCCTCGGCTCAGGGCTTGCGGGTGTTGGCCGCGATCAGCTTGCGGGCTTCGGCGACGGCCTCGGCGGTCGTCGTGCTGCCGGCCCTGATCTCCTCGGCGAGGTCCATCAGCCGGGTGCTGACGACCGTGCCGGTGTCGGCCTGCTCGGTCACCGCGATGCCGCCATCGGCATCGGCCACACGGGCCCATTCGGCCCGGACCTGCGCCCAGTAGTCCCGGGTCGCGGCCCAGTAGTCGTCGGCGGCCTTCACGTCGAACCCGGCGAAGCGGGTATACGTGTTGAGCACGTATTCCTGCACGATCGGCACGAGCTTGCCGTCCTTGAGCCCCAGCTTGGTGTTGTCCTGCCAGTGGACCCAGCCGTCGGGCGTGTCCTGGTGGCGGTTGATCGAGAGGTAGCGGTCGTAGACAGGATTGCGCACCGCGTCGCGGCGGGCGAGCGGGCGCCAGGTCCAGTTGGAGCGCCAGCGGCGCACGCCGCCCTGCGTCTCGAACTGGCCCCAGCCGCCGTAGCGCGGGGAATCGTCGACCTGGAAGACCGTCTGCGACCAGCGGCCCGCGCGCAAGCGCTCGGGGACGTCCTCCCATTTCCAGGTGTTGCGGTCGGCGTAGACGAGGACGCGGGCGGGCTCGTACTCCCAGTCCTGGCGCCAGTGCTTGACGACCATCGCCTGGCCTTCGTGCTCGACCACCAGCAAGTGTTGCAGGACGATCCTGCGCCCGCGGTCCTCGACCACCCGGACCACTTCGTTGCCGCCCGAGACCTTGGGGGCGAGCGGAGTATAGGCCGGGTCCCAGCGGGTTGCTTCCTGCATGTCGAAGCGGACCTTGAAAGTGCCGGCCATGGCGAGGATGTCGGCGCGGTCCTGCTCGAAGCCGGCGATGGCCCGAGGTGCCGCGGTCGGTGCCGCGATCGGAGGATGCGCGAGCGCCGGGCCGGTCGCCATGGCCAGCGTGAGCAGGCCGGTGCCCAGGTGTGTGGTGATACGGTTCATCGCTCTGTGCATTCCCGTGACGTCGGCCGCACCGGCCGCCGCATCGCTCGCTATTGCGAGGCATTCGCATAAATATGGTCTGTGCCCCTCTCGACCGGGGCCGTCAAGCCTTGTCGGCGCCTCTGGCGATTACGGTCGATACATTTTCAGAGAGTGATCTCGGGGGCGGCGGCGACGCTGACCGGTTGCGGCAGTTTCCATGATGTCGGTTGCGACCTTGGTGCCGGAGGTCGCCCGGCCGGTCACGACGATCTCGTCCCTGTCGCCGGTTCGATCAGCCCGCGTTCCTGGGCCACACGCACCGCGTCGCGGCGCTTGTCGACGCCGATCTTGCGGAAGATCGACTTGAGCCGGTACTTGACGGTGTCGGGCGACATGCCGATCAGCCGGGCGATCTCCTTGTTCGAATAGCCCTGGCTGAGATGGCCGAGGATTTCCGCCTCGGCCTCGTTGAGCGCGCCATCGTCGCAGGGCTGGGTCTGCGCGGCGAGCGCGCGCGACAGCATCGAGAGAAACTGCGCGCGGTAGCGGTCGGCCCCGCCGCCGCCCGATGCCGTGCCCGCCAGCGCCGGGCGCACGAAGCGCTCCCAGTCGAGGAACGGGCGCACCAGCGACTGGAACATCGACATGTCCACCGCCGCGTCGAAGGCTCCTTGCGCCTCGCCGTCGCGACCGGCCGTGGCCAGCGCCTGCGACTGCAACAGCAGCGTGTCGACGAGCGCGCGCCCGGCACCGTGGCGCGCGGCCCAGCGGTGGAGGACGGCAAGGTCGGCCAGCGCCCGGTCATGGTCGCCGAGCGCCAGGGACAGGGCGGCGCGGCAGGTCGCGGCGGCCGTGGCCACGGATCGGTAACACGGGCTCTCCAGCGCCATCGCATCGGCCAGCGCGTCGAGATCGAGCGCTTGGGCACAGGCGATCGCGTCGGCCGTCGGCGCCTGCGTGGTGACCAGCAGTTCCAGGCGGCACAGCGAGGCGAGCAGGCCGAGCGGTCGGAAACGGCGGGCGGCGGCGACGCCCTGTGCGCGATCGAGGATCGCAAAGGCGTCCTGCAGCCCCTGCCGGCTGGCGGCGCAGCGCGCGGCGGTGAGATAGGCGGCGGCGTAGACGTCCACCCGGGCGTCGGATTGCTGCTCCAAGTGCGGCAGGGCCCAGTCCAGCAGGGCCTGCGCCTCGTCGATGCGGTTGCGTTCGTAGAACAGCTCCGCCTCGAACGCCGCGCAGTTGGCGGCCAGATCGCAGCGCGGGCCGAAGTTGGCCTCGATGAGCGAGCGCACGCCGGCCATGATCGTCGCGGCGTCGTTGATACGGCCCTGCGCGTGGCGGATGCGGGCCTCCAGGAAGTGCGTGAAGACCTCGGAATAGAGCAGGCCGAGCGCCTGGTAATGGCCGCGCGCGTCGAGCAGGGGTTCGAGCGCCCGTTCCAGCCAGCCTCCTTCAAGGTACTTGGCCGCCAGCGTTTCGGTGAAATTGGCCAGCACGAGGTGGTCGTTCGCCGGGAGCGCGCGCAGCAGCGCCTCGCGCGCGAGCAGGTCGTCGAGCGTGACGGGCAGGTTCTCGCAATCCGCCAGGGTGTCGCCGACCACGCGCAACTCGGCTCGCAGGCCCGCCGGGGCATCGCTGCTCCCCGCCTCCGCCGCGAGCCGGTCGTAGGCCTCGCGCGCGCGGGTGAGCTGGCCATGCTTGATCTGAACGTAGATCGCCGCGAGGCCCAGGCGGGGGCTGGCTTCGATCTGGCCGGTGGAGAGATGCGCCAGCGCCGCCTCGACCAGCGCCAGGTGGCCCTGGGCAATGAGTCGCCAGCCGCCGCCGTCCTCCAGGATCGCGGCGACCAGGGCGCCGTCCCGCGCGAGGAGGGCATGGTCGATCGCCGCCGAGATCGCCCCGCTCGCGGCGAAATGGCGCGCGGCACGGCCATGGAGCCGGCGGAATTGCACGATGTCCTGACGCGCCAGCCGGTCGCGCAGGTATTCGGCGAAAAGCTGGTGGTAGCGGTAGCTCTCGCGCGCCTCGCTGGCGGGCGTGAGGAACATGCCCTGCTGTTCGAGCCGTTCGAGCACCAGCCAGCCGTCGGCACGCTCGCAAAGGGCGTTCACCGCCTCGCCGGTCAGCCGGTCGAGGAGAGCCGTGGCGACGACGAGGTCCTGCGTCTCGGGCGGCAGCGAGGTCAGCACCTGCTCCGACAGGTAGCGGGCAAGGTCCGAGGCGGACCCGCTGAAGCGCGCGATCTGCCGGACATGGTCGATCCCGCGGCCGAGCGAAAGCGAAGTGAGCTGCAGCGCGATCGGCCAGCCTTCCGAACGCGCGACGAGGCTGGCCAGCGTGTCCTCCGGAAGGCCCGGCGCCTGGGCCCGGTCGAGCAGGGCCTCGGCTTCGGACTGGTTGAACTTGAGGTCGTCGCTGGTGAATTCGGTAAGCTGTTCCTCGGCCGCCAGCACCGACTGGCCCAGCCACGGGTAATCGCGCGAGGCGATCACGAAATGGCAGTTGCTGGGCGCGAGGCGGATCAGCGATTGCAGGAAGGCGTTGACCTCGGTGCCCTCGACCCGGTGGAAGTCGTCGAAGATCAGCACCACCGGCCGCGCCTCGCGCGCGATGCGGTTGATGATAGCGGACAGCGCGGTGCGCGGCGGCAGGTCGGCGAAGGTTTCCTCCCCGGCGCCGTCGTCCAGCGCGAGGATGATGTAGCGGGCGAGGCGCTGGAGGTCCGCCTCCTCGCGTTCCAGCGTCAGCCAGCCGATGAGGATCGAACGCTCCTCGCAACGCCGGCGCCATTGCGATAGCAGGCTGGTCTTGCCGTAGCCGGCCGGCGCGTGGATCAGGGTCATGCGGCGCGACAGCGCATCGTCGAGACGCCCCAGCAGGAGGTCCCGGCGGATCTGGCTGCCCAGCCAGATCGGTGGGGCCACTTTGGTGCGAATCAGCTCGTGCATGCGCCTCGGGGAATCCTGTCGTGAAATTCGTATCGACCTGCCAGGCGCGCTCTCCGGGCCGGAGCCTAGGCGAGGCCGCCGCCGTGCTCAAGTCCCGCATCGGCGGGCGGCCCGGCGCTGCGTCCTTGCAGCTCTCCCATCGAGCTGGATGCGACGGTCTTCGCCTGCCTTCGCTACCTCGCCTTGGCCTGACCGGCAAAACCGCGACGAAGCGTGCGGCAATGCCCTTTTCGGTGCGTGGCGAAGGCGTTATGCCGAAGACCGATTGCATGGCCGAGGCATGATGGCACCAGCAGATTCCGGTAAATGGCCAGCCCTCTTCGCCGCGGCCGAGCGGCTGGCGCGCGTGCGCTCGCTCGACGAGGTGGTGGAAGTCGTCCGCTCGGCCTCGCGCGAGGTCGTCGGGGCCGATGGGATCACCTTCGTCAAGCGCGACGGCGATCACTGCCACTACGTCGCCGAGGATGCGATCGCGCCCTTGTGGGAGGGCAGCCGCTTCAAGCTTTCGGAATGCGTGTCCGGCTGGGTGATGCGCAAGGGCGAGCCGGCCGTGATAGCCGACATCTATTCCGACCCGCGCGTACCGCATTCCGCCTATCGGCCCACGTTCGTCCGGTCGATGGCGATGGTGCCGGTGGAGGCGGGCGCGGCGCGCTGGGCGATCGGGGCTTACTGGGCCAGGGCCGGCGCGCCCGATCCCGAGGCCGTCCGGCTGCTCGAGATGCTGGCCGGCTTCGTCGGTGCGGCGATCAGCAACGTGGCGCTCCAGAACTCGTTCGAGATCCTCAACCGCACCGGCGTCACGGTGGCGGCCGAACGTGACCTCGACCATATCGTCCAGACCATCACCGATGCGGGCGTAGAGCTGACTGGCGCGGAATTCGGCGCGTTCTTCTATAATCTGGTGAACGAGGAGGGCGAGAGCTACATGCTCTACAGCCTCTCGGGTGTCCCGCGCGAGGCGTTCTCGGGATTCCCCATGCCGCGCAAAACCGCGGTCTTCGCACCCACGTTCACCGGCGAAGGGGTCGTGCGCTCGGACGATATCCGCCGCGATCCGCGCTATGGCCGCAATGCGCCGCGCCACGGCATGCCGGAAGGGCACCTGCCGGTCGCCAGCTACCTGGCCGTCCCCGTCGTTTCGCGCACGGGCGAAGTCCATGGCGGCCTGTTCTTCGGACATCACCGCGAGGCGCAGTTCACGCAGGAGCACGAGACCGTCGTGCTCGGCATCGCCGGCCATGCCGCCATAGCCATCGACAATGCCCGCCTCCACCAGTTGTCGGGCCGCGAACTGACGGCGCGGCGCACCGCCGAGGCCGATCTGCGGGCGAGCAACCGTCGTTTCCGCGCTGCCGTCGACGCCGTGCAGGGCGTCTTGTGGACCAACACGCCCGAGGGGCGGATGGAGGGCGAGCAACCGGGCTGGTCGGCGCTCACGGGGCAGACCCGCGCGGAATATGAAGGCTATGGCTGGAGCGCCTGCGTCCATCCCGATGATGCCGGTCCCACCGTCGCGGCGTGGGAACGCGCCGTCGCCACCCGCACGCCTTTCGTATTCGAGCACCGCCTGCGCCGTAAGGATGGCGAGTGGGGACACTACAGCATCCGGGCCGTGCCGATCCTCGACGAGGCCGGCCGGATCGAGCTTTGGGTCGGCGTCCATACCGACATCACCGAGCAGCGCGCCGCCGAAGCCGCGCTCAAGGACCTCAACGCGACGCTGGAACGCCGGATCGACGAGCGCACGCGTGAAATTCAGGCCGCGTTCGACCGTCTCGAGGAAAGCGAGCACCGCTTCCGCATCCTCGTCGACGGCGTCACGGACTATGCGATCTACATGCTCGATCCCGAAGGGCGCGTGACCAAGTGGAATGCGGGCGCCGAGCGCGTGAAGGGCTATGCCGCCGCCGAGATCGTCGGCCGGCATTTCTCCACGTTCTACACCGAAGCGGACCGGCAGGCGGGAATGCCCGACCGCATGCTCGAGACCGCGACCCGCGTTGGCAAGGCCGAGGCCGAAGGGTGGCGGGTGCGCAAGGACGGCACCGAGTTCTGGGCCAATGTCGCCGTCGATGCGATCCGCGACGAGGGCGGGCAGCTCGTCGGCTTCGCCAAGATCACCCGCGACCTCACCGAGAAGCGCGCCGTCGAGGACCAGTTGCGCCAGTCGCAGAAGATGGAGGCGGTGGGCCAACTCACGGGCGGCATTGCCCACGACTTCAACAACCTGCTGACGATCATCACCGGCAACATGGACATCGCCGGCCGCGCTCTCGACAAGGAAGACGGCGTCGCCCGTGCCCGGCGCTCGATCGACAACGCCATGAAGGGGGCCGAGCGCGCCGCCGCGCTGACCCAGCGCCTGCTGGCCTTCGCCCGGCGCCAGCCGCTTTCGCCCAAGCCGCTCGACCTCGACAGGCTGGTCGCCGGCATGTCGGAACTGCTCAACCGCTCGCTGGGCGAGATGGTCCGCCTGGAAGTGGTCACAAGCCCCGGGCTATGGCCGGTCGAGGCCGATCCCAACCAGATGGAGAATGCTCTCATCAACCTGGCGGTCAACGCGCGCGACGCGATGCCCCAGGGCGGCAGCCTGACGATCGAGACCGCCAATGCCCACCTCGACGGCGACTATGCCACCGCGCATAGCGAAGTGCCCACCGGCAACTACGTCGTGGTCGCGGTGAGCGATACCGGCACGGGCATGCCGCGCGAGCATCTCGCCCGCGTGTTCGAGCCGTTCTTCACGACCAAGGAAATCGGGCGCGGCACCGGGCTCGGGCTCAGCCAGGTCTACGGCTTCGTCAAGCAGTCCGGCGGGCACGTCACCGTACACTCGGAGGAAGGGCGCGGCACGGTCGTCAAGATGTACCTGCCGCGCTACGTCGGCAACATCGCCACCGACGACAACGCCGACCTCGCCCGCGTCGAAGGGCGCAGCGTCGATGGCGAGACGATCCTGGTGGTCGAGGACGACGAGGAAGTGCGCGCCTTCTCTGCCGAAGTCCTGCGCGAACTGGGCTACCACGTACTCGAGGCGGGCGACGGTGCGGCGGCGCTGCGCGTAATCGCCCGTCGCGAGGTCGCCATCGACCTGCTGTTCACGGACGTCGTCATGCCGGGCATGTCGGGCAAGGAACTGAGCGACGCGGCGCGCCAGGTGAGGCCCTCGCTCAAGGTGCTGTTCACCAGCGGCTATACCCGCAACGCCATCGTCCACGGGGGGCGCCTCGACGCCGGAGTGGAACTGCTCGCCAAGCCCTTCACCTCGCGCGATCTTGCCGAACGCGTACGTGAACTCCTCGATGCCGGTGCCGGTCGGCGCCTGCTCATGGTCGAGGCGGACCCGACGGTACGCCTGCTCGCTTCCGAAGCTCTGGCGGCGGCGGGCTTCCCGGTCGAGCCCGCTGCCAGCGCGACGGAAGCGCTCGAGATGCTGCGTACAGCGCGCGGCCGCTACGACGCGATCGTCGTCGATCCCGACCTGCCGGACAAGGACGGACACGACCTGCTGCGGGAAATTCGCGGCCTCTATGCGGATCTGCCGGTCGTCCTCGCCACCGCGGCGGGCGAACAACCTCCGGTCGACGACGCCCGTGTGGTGACGGTCGGCAAGCCATTCACTGCCGTGATGATCCTCGACAGCCTCGCGAAGTTCGAGCAGGGCGCCTAGGCGGGGTGACGAACTCCTGTTTCCCGAACGCCTGCCCAGCCGCCCGGCCGCTGGCAACTTCACGTCGCATCACCGATATGATTTCCAAGCCCCTGTGAAACATGCATTTCAAAGAAAATTCCCGGCGGCACGGAGCCGCTGGGCGAGGTAAGTTGGTGTCGGCGGAATGTCCTGCCAGCCTCATGACGCGAACGTGGCCGTCCTCGTCGGCGCGATCGGCGTCCGTTTCTCGATGACGATCCTGGTCAGGTGTGCCGAGCCCGGCGAATGGGCAAAATGCGAGCAGGGCGGTCAGCAGCAGAGCACGACGATGCCGGCGACTCTTTCGCGATCCTTCATTGCAAAACAAAGGGTTGGGACGTGATGCAAACAACGAATCGAGGATGGGCGCGCACCGGTCCCCCAGGGCTTTCTGCCCGGAATACGCCCCGACGCGAAACTGGCGTTCTTCGATTTGAACGTCGGTTCATCGGATCACGTCAATTCGGGGGCATTGGAAGCGCGCCGTCCTCAGCGCTATCTTCCAAGTGTCCCGCAAGGTACGCTTTTTTCTGCGAATCATCGGCAGGAACGGTCCAGATAGAGGCTCTGATGACAAAAGTGGCTTTCGTCGTCGCCGGCAACGGATCGACGCCATGATCCGGTCCCGAAGGGCCCGGCGACATGCCTCGATCGCGGTTGCCGCGCTCGCAATCTCGGCTTGCGGCACGCCTCCCCCCGTGCGGTCGATCGCTTGCAGCGCGGCTCCGCCGCCGCAGGTACGCCTATCGGATGATGGCTCGACCGCGTCCACCCGGCTCCGCGTCCTCACCTACAACATCGAAGGCCTCGGGTGGCCTGCGCGCGCTGGGAGAGCGGACCAGCTGCGTGCAATCGGCGAGCGGTTGCACGCGCTGCGCCTGGGCGGCGACGGGCCGGACGTCGTGATGTTCCAGGAGATGTTCAGCGGCCCGGCAAAGAAGGCCGTCGCCGTCACGGGTTTCCCGGCGATCATCACCGGGCCGCGCCGGACGACGAAACCGGATGGCGGCACGACCGCCCCGCTGCCGGGCAAGTCGAAGCTCAAGCGGGGCGAACTGGGCATCCACCTTACCGGCGGCGGGCTGGCCATCGCCTCGCGCTATGCAATCATCCATAGCGAGCGCGCCGCCTACGGCCGCCGATCTTGCGCCGGGCTCGATTGCCTGAGCAACAAGGGGATCGTCCTCGCCCGCATCCTCATTCCCGGTATTCCGACACCCGTCGACCTCTACGACACGCACATGAATTCCCGGGGCGCTTCGCGCGCGCCGGCCGCGCGGAACCTCGCCGCGCATGAGCGCCAGTCGCTGGAAGCCTCGAAATTCATCGATAGGACCCACGACGACCGCTATCCCGTGATCTTCGGCGGCGACTTCAACATGCGCCATTCCGAGGGACGATGGAGCAATTTCTCGCGCTACCAGTCGCTCGAGGTCGTCCACAAGGTCTGCGCCAATCCCGCTTCGGGGTGCGACGTGAGAATGTCGTGGGATGGCGACGAGCCCTGGATGGATACGCAGGATCTCCAGCTTTTCTGGCGGGGCGACGTTGTGAACGTCCGCCCCGTCCGGGTCGAAGCGGTCTTCGATGGCGGGCCGAGCGGGCCTGCCCTGTCCGACCACGACGGCTTCCTGGTCACTTACGAGCTGACCTGGCCCGCTGCCCTGACCCCGCCCGGATGCTGATCGGATCGATAGCCTCGCCGTTGGAACGGGCTTTCAGGGTTTCGCGTAGGCCCGGAAAATCTCCTGCGAGCCTGGCCCCCGAAACTCCGCCACTGTCTCTTTGAGACCCTTGGTCGCCAGATCGCTACGGATTCGCCGGACTTCCGGTTCCAGGTGCAGGATCGCATCGCTCTCCGCGACTGCGGAAAGGGTCTGGTCCCAGCCTGCCGCCTCCATCGCGCGATTGATCGAGCGCTTCTTCATCGCCAGCACGCCGGGCGGGACGAGGGCGATGCGCGCTGCCAGGCTCTCGACGCAGGCGACGAGGTTCGTCGCCGGCACCGCCGCGTTGGCCCATCCCCACTCCACTGCCGTCCTGCCGTCGATGCTGTTGCCGGGAAGGAAGGCGAACTCCTTGGCCCGCCTGCCGCCCACCTGGTGCACCCAGGTCGGGGCGATGAAGCCGCCGCCGATGGGTATGGTCGGCTCGGTGATGGCGGCGTCCTCGGCCACGACGAGGATGTCGGCAAATCCCGCCATCTGCGCGGCGACGCCGATGCAATAGCCGTGCACTGCGACGATCACCGGCTTGGGATGGCGCCAGATCTCGCGCCACAAGTCGACGTAACCCGACAGTCTGGTGACGTCCTCCATGGGACTGCCCTCCGCATTGTACTGGCCCAGATCCATGCCCGAGCCGAAGCCCCGGCCGGCGCCGCGAATACCGATCACGGGCGCGCCTTGCGTCTTCAGGCGCTGAAGCACCACGCCGAACTGCGCGAGCATCTCGCGTGAGAACGCATTGGCGGCCTGGGGCCGGTCCAGCACGATCCAGTCGATCGCTTTGCCCGGTTCCACCCGGATTCCGTCGATAGTGCCGTCGGTCATTTTCGTTCCCACTTTTTTGGTTGTCGTCAGAATGCCCCGTCAGGGTTGCAGCCGGAGGGGCAGGCACATGGCCATCACGATCTGCTCCATCGTGTCTTCCAGCGCGTGCTCGAATGTTTCGGGGAATTCGTGCGCCTCCATGCGGCTGTGGCGGACAAGCAGGTTGAGGAACATCAGGCTGACGTTCACCAGCCGTCGCTGGGCAACATGGGGCGGAAGATAGTCGACCCGTTCGCGCAGCAGTTCCATCGCGCGGTTGAGGCGCGGCGGGGCTTCCCCGCCAAACTGGCCGAATTCGTCCCACTCACCATGCAGCAGGTACTGCGACAGGAACGTGCCGTAAGAGCGGTTCGTGCCGCCGTCGAGGTGGAGCTGCGGCAGCAGGATGACCTCGAGGATGGAACGGGCGTCGCGCGACCGTCCGCGAGCTTCGAGATCGGCGATCATCGCGCCACGCATGGGCTCCATCTGCTGCATGCGGAAATCGAAGATGGCCTGGACCAGGCCCTCGCGCGAGCCGAAGTGATACTGGACCGCGAAGTGGTTTCCCTGGCCCGCCTTCGCGGCGATCTCACGCATCGACACACCCTGGATGCCGACTTCGGCGAACAGCCTCTCGCCGGTCAGGATGAGCCGTGTTTTGGCATCCAGTTCCTCGATCTCTGCGGTGCTCTTGCGAGCCTCAGTGGTTTCTTTTGCCAAAATCTAAGTCATCCGTTTGCATATTGTTACGGTTTATGACCCGATTTTGCGGCGAGTGCCAGACATATCCAAAGCGCCATCCCGCTATTTGCACTTTGCGCCGCCCCGGAAACTATCAAAATTAGCTCTAATAACGTGCAATTTATGCTGCACATGCTCACCCACTGCTAATCCCTTACGCGCTTGCAGCAATTGCGGCGCTCGGGTGCACCATGTAGATTGCCCCTTTACACCTGTTTTAAAATGTCTAGCCTATCACTCGTTAGGCTGGCTTGCCGGAGTCGCAGGTCACCGAAGAGAAAAAACGTAGCAAGGAGAGCGCTGATGGTCATGCAGACCGGCCTTATTTTCCATCCCTACATGCGCCCGGGCCGCACCGCCCGACAGACGTTCGAGTGGGGCGTCCAGAACTCGGTCGCCTGCGACAAGGCGGGCTTCGATACCATGATGATCTCCGAGCATGCCTCGCAGATCTGGGAAAACATTCCCAATCCGGAACTCATCATGGCCGCCGCCGCACTGCAGACGGAAAACATCAGCTTCGCCCCGATGGCCCACATCCTGCCGCACCAGCATCCTGCCAAGCTGGCGATCATGGTGGGCTGGCTCTCGCAGATCCTCGAAGGTCGTTATTTCCTCGGGATTGGGGCCGGCGCCTATCCGCAGGCCTCGTACATCCACGGCATCAAGGATGCCGAACCGGTGATGCTCAACGACATGGTCCGTGAATCGCTGTCGATCATGAAGAAAATCTGGGCGCGCGAACCGTTCTACTTCGAAGGCAAGTACTGGGATGCCGGCTATCCGCAGGAAGATGCGCCGGAGACCGAGGAGGACGAGCAGCACATGCTCGCCGATTTCTCGCCGTGGAACGGCGCTTTCCCCGAGATCGCGGTGACCGGATTCAGCGCCAATTCGCCTTCGATGAAGCTGGCGGGCGAGCAGAACTACAAGCCGGTCTCGATCTATTCCGGGCTAGATGCGCTCAAGCGGCATTGGCAGATCTACTCGGAAGCGAACATCGCCGCCGGCTTCACCCCGGATCGTGCGCGCCATGCCGTCTCGCAGACCGTGTTCTGCGCGGATACCGACGCAGAAGCCAAGCGCGAAGCGATGGAAGGACCGATCGGCTACTGCTTCGAACGCTATCTGATCCCGATCTGGAAGCGCTTCGGCATGATGGACGGGTTTGCCAAGGACCATGGCATCGACCCCAACGACGCCGATCTGGAATTCCTGGTCGACAAGGTCTTCGTCGTCGGTTCGCCCGATACCGTCGTCGACAAGCTCAACGTGCTGTTCGAGCAGTGCGGCGGCTGGGGCACCCTGCAGGTCGAATCGCACGACTATTACGATAATCCGGAACCCTGGTTCCACTCGCTCGAACTGCTGGCCAAGGAAGTGGCCCCGCGCGTCAAGCTTCCCGAAAGCAGCAGGGCCACAGCTACAGCCGACGCCTGAATCTACCCTCCGGACTCTCTCCGGGTAACTGGGGCGCTGCCGAAAGGCGGCGCCTCTTTTCGATTCCGCGTCATCCCGGACTCGATCCGGGATGACGCCATATCCCTACTCTTAAAGGAATCCGTTGAGAAAAATGTCGGCGGCCTGGTTGGCGATCTGGGTGGGGCCCAGGCGGCCGGCGCGATACCAGGTCGGGCAGGAATCGAGCATGGCGATCAGGAACTTGCGCGCGACGGTGGCCTGCGCGTCCTTCCCGGCCGGACTGGCGGCCACCAGCAGGTCCCGCCAGTAATTGTCGAAAGTCGCGTAGGCAGCGAGGACCCGCTGCTTCATCTCGCCGGGAAGGTCGTCGAAGACCCGGGCTACCGCGGACGAGAAATCGTCTCCCGACAACAGGAACTCGACATGGGCGACGATCGCGGCACGCAGGCGTTCGGCAGGCGGGGTGTCGGGGCCGAGCACTTCGACTTTGGCGACGATGTGGCGGGTGTTGTTGTAGATGCCCGCCAGCATCACCTGCTCGACCACTTCGTCCTTGGACTTGAAGTGGTGATAGATGCTGGGCGCGAGCATGCCGGCGCCCTGGGCGATTTCGCTCAGCCTGGCGGCGCCGAGGCCCTTGGTCCGCAGGATGAAGGCCGCGGAGTCGAGGATACGTTTTCTGCCGGAGTCGCTATCGTTCATACCTGCCGAATAACCGTTCGGGCAGCCAATGGAAGGGCCGATCTCGCGGCCGGATCAGCCGGCAAAGGGGATCGTCGGCAATCCGGGTGCGGGCGGCGCGAGTATCTCGAACAATCCGCCGGCCAGCGGCTCCCGGCCGAAGCGCTCGTTCGAATAGCCCTGCGAGCCGGTGACCAGGAACAGGCGATCGTAGTCACGCCCGCCGAACGCAGGGCGCAGGCCACGCATCACCGGCAACTGGCGCTCCTCGAGCAGCGTGGCGTCGGGCGCGAAGCGGCGCAGCTTCCAGCTTTCGTAGAATGCCATCCAGATGCACCCCTCGACATCGACCGCCATGCCGTCGGGATAACCGTCCTCGGCCTGAAAGTTCAAGAAATCGCGACGGTTCGAAAGGGCGCCCCGCTCGTCCATGTCGTAGGCCCAAGTCACCAGCGGCATGGAATCGTTGACGTAGGCGGTGCGACCGTCGGGGCTGAAGGCGGGACCGTTGGCGGTCACGATGCCGCGCTCCTGCGTCGAGACAGAACCGTCCGCATCCAGGCGATAGAGTTCGCCGGTGTTGCGCACGTCGAAGTCCTTCAGCGAGCTTTCCTTGTCCTCGGCGGTGGTGCTGTCGTCCCATTGCGCGGTGTCGCAGGAGCCGGTCCAGTAGCGGCCGGCGCGATCGGTCACGCCATCGTTGAGACGGGCCTTGGATGGGTCCGGGATCGGTTGGAGGATCGGCCGATAGACCTGGTGCCACGGGTCGAGGTGGACCAGCCCGTCCGCGCTGGAGGCGATGAAGCCGCCGCTGGCGCGGGGCGCGAGCGCGCTCACCCACGCCGGCGTCGACCAGCTTTGCCGGTTGCCAGTCTCGAGTTCGTACCAGTGGACGCAGGGCGCTTCGATATCGACCCAGTATACGCAGCCGTCGCGCGCGTCCCACACCGTGCTTTCGCCCAGGATCGCCTTGGCGTCCCACAGGCACCGCCAGCCGTCACCTTCCATCATCGCTCGAACTCTCCGGCATGTTCCGGGTTGATCCCCCCGTTTTCGTTACTGGCTGGCTCCGCCGGCCCTCAGCCTGCCGGCTGCAGGCCTGCCGAGGTTTCGACCGGATCGACCGAAACCTCGATGTCCTTGAGCGCGGGAAGGACCTTACGGGCGATCAGTTCGTAATTGTCCAGACCGACCTCGAAGGGCATGTCGCCGAACTGGGTGTAGATGATGAACTTGCCCACGTCGAAGCGCTCTTTCATGATCTTGAGCTTTTCGACCACTTCCTCGGGTCGGCCCCAGATCTGCAGGTCGGCAAGAAATTCGTTGAACTTCTCGATGCCGTGCTTCTCCACGCTGCGGGCGAGGGCGCCGTAGTATTCGTAGCCCTCGATGTTGGCGAATTCCTTGTTGCCGAACTGGTAGAAGGACGAAGTCGAGCGGGCGTATTCGACGAGATACTTGTCGCGTAACTCCTTTGCCCTCGCAGGGTCCTCGTGCGCGGCGACAAAGCACACGACGACCGGCTTGGGGGCCTTGCGCCCGTTGGCGGCGCGGAAGCGCTCGCGATAGGTCGCAAGGTCCTCGTCGACCTTGTCCCACGGCTTCTGCGCGATAATCATCAGGCCGACGTCGAGGTTGGCCATCAGCTTCACGGATTCGGGGGAGACTGCCGAAGCGAAGACGCGCCCGCGATAGCTTGCATAAGGGCGCGGCCGAAGTTCGACGCGCGACTGCTTCAGGTATTCGCCGTCATATTCCATCACGCCGGTTTCCAGGCCTTGCAGCAGCGCTTCGGCATATTCGCGGAAACGCTTGCGCGCCTCGCCCATGGGCACGTCGAAACCGTCGAACTCCTCCTTGCCCAGGCCCCGGCCCATGCCCAGGACCGCGCGGCCATCCGAAAGCTGGTCGAGCAGCAGGAAGCTCTCGGCGATCCGGACCGGGTTCTGCCAGGGCAGGACGGTGACCGTGGTGCCGAGCTTGATGCGCTTGGTCTGCCCGGCGACCCACGAGAGGAACTGCGGGACATTGGGGGTCATCATATAGCCTGTGAAGTGGTGCTCGGGAGTCCAGACGGAATCGAAGCCCTGATCTTCTGCGCGCGCCGCCAGCGAGAGTTCGTGCCGGAACACGTCAACGTCCGACACCTGATCGTGCAGGTTCTGAAAAGTCAGCCCCAACCCAACGTCCATGACTCTATCTCCCATTCCTGATTCGCTTGCTTAGCCTAATCACTATTAGGGCGATAGCGCAAGATCGATTTTCTGCCTCGGAGGTGGCATCGATCGTCCACAGCCTATTCACTCGACATCCTATAAAGCGTAATCAATTGGCTGTTTTCAGGAAATTTTGGAGCAAAGCCCGGACCTCCGAACCATCGTCCGGTTTGGCTTGACCGAGCCATCCATCATGGAATAAATTAATTTCAATTAGGGAGATCGATGTTGGAAACGAGCATAGCGGGCACGGCGGGTCGCAGGCAGGCGATGGCGGACCGGCACCCCCGGTGGCAGTCGTGGACCTTGCATGACTACCTCGACTGGACCCTGGCGGATTTCGCCAAGCGTCCGCTGGTCATCACAGACGAGCAGGTGTTGGACTACGAAACGACCGCGGCGCTGTCACGGAGGCTGGCGGCGGGGCTCGCGAGGCGCGGGATTTCCGCGGGTGACCGGGTCGGCCTGGTGATGGCCAACGACCCCATGACCGTGCCGCTGTTGTTCGCGGTGTGGCGGGCCGGCGCGATCGCGGTACCCATCAACACCCTCTACCGGCCCGAGGAACTGGCCTATGCGGTCCGCGAAGCCGGTTGCTCGATCCTGATTACGATGCATCGCTTCGGGTCGCGCGATTTTCCGGCGATGCTCGACGAGGCATTGCCGGGCTGGCGGGACGGCACTTGTGCCGAAGCGCCGGAACTCGAAGGCGGACTGGTGTTCGATCGCGATGCGCCCGACCACTTCGTCCAGGCGCTTTGCGGGGATGGGCAGGACGGCGAGGTCACGGTTGACGCCTCTCTCGAAGCCCATGCCGTCGCCGTCATCATGTTCACTTCGGGTACGACCGGATCACCCAAGGGCGTCGCGATCACCCACGACAACCTGATGCGCGCCGCCTATGCCGGCGCCTACCATCAGGCGTTCGAAGACGGGCGGCGCGCGGTCTTCTCGCTGCCGCTTTACCACGGGTTCGGGCTCGTCGTCGGGCTGTTGTCCGGCATGGTGGTGGGCGGGGCGATCGTTCCCCTGCTCAAGTTCGACCCGCATGCGATCCTCACCGCCATCGGCCGCCACCGTGCGACTTGCCTGATGGGCGTACCGACGATGACCATCGCCCTGCTCGAACAGGCGGAGAAGGGAAGCTACGATTTCTCGTCGCTGACGGCAATCCACAGCGCCGCGGCCCCCACGCCGAGCTGGGTCTGGAAGAAGATCCAGGACACCTTCGGCTGCGAGGAGATCGTGACCAGCTACGGCCAGACCGAAGTCACTGCGACGGTCGTGTGTACTTGCCCGGGCGATCCGATCGAGGTCGTCTCCGAGACCCAAGGGCGCATCGTCGAGGCCGGCGTCGCGGGGATGCCCGATCAGCACGGCCGGATCGCCGAATTCAAGACCATCGATCCGGAAACCGGGGCCGACCTGCCCTGGGGCAGCCCCGGCGAACTGTGCTGCCGCAGTCCGCTCAACAGCAACGGCTATTTCCGTCGGCCGGAGGCCACTGCCGAGCTGTTCCTGCCCGGGGGATGGGTGCGCATGGGGGACCTCGGCCAGTTCCGCGAGGATGGCAACCTGTTCCTCACCGGGCGCTCCAAGGAACTCTACAAGAGCCGGGGCGAACTGGTCTCGCCCAAGGAACTGGAGCAGTTGCTCACGCGCCATCCGCAGGTCTCGCAAGCATTCTTCATCGGCATGCCGGACGAGCGCTATGGTGAATGCGGTTGCGCCTGGGTCGTGCGCAATCCGGGCTCGGTGATATCGGACGATGAGATACGCGCCTTCCTGGGCACGCAAGTCGCGGCCTACAAGCTGCCGCGCGACGTCTGGTTCATCGCCGACGAGGACCTGCCCAAGACCGGCACGGGCAAAGTGCAAAAGGCAAAGCTGAAGGACATGGCCCTGGACCTGATCCGGGAATTGTCCGCCGACTGACCTAGCGGTCGCGCGGCGCAAAAAAGAAAGATGAGAGAGATGACTGACAACCAGGTTTCGCCGATCGAGGACATCATCCAGGACGCGATCGAAGGCCGCCCCTATATCCTCGTCGATGCCGACGATCGCGAGAACGAGGGCGACGTCATCATCCCGGCGCAGTTCGCCACGCCCGCGCAGATCAATTTCATGGCCATGCATGCGCGCGGCCTGATATGCCTGGCGATGACGCGCGCCCGCGCCGACGAACTGCAACTGGCACCGATGGCCCGCAACAACCAGTCCGGCCACGGGACCGCCTTCACGGTTTCGATCGAAGCACGCGAGGGCGTGACGACGGGTATTTCCGCAAAGGACCGGGCCCATACGATCGCGGTCGCGGTGGATACTACCAAGTCGGCCCGCGATCTGGTCTCGCCGGGACATGTATTCCCGCTCACCGCCCGCGACGGCGGCGTGCTGGTCCGCGCCGGGCACACCGAAGCCGCCGTCGACATCTCGCGAATGGCAGGCCTGACGCCGGCGGGGGTGATCTGCGAGGTGATGAACGACGACGGCACCATGGCGCGGCTTCCCGAACTGCTGAAGTTCGCGGCCCTCCACGGGCTCAAGGTGGGCACCATCGCGGACCTGATCTCGTACCGTCGGCGTTCCGAAAAACTGATCGAGCGGGTCGCCAGCGCGCCGTTCGAAAGCCACTATTCCCAGGCTCCGCTGACCATCCACGTCTATCGCAATCTCGTGGACGGCGGTGAGCACGTGGCCATCGTCAAGGGCCAGGTCACTCCCGCGACGGACACGCTGGTCCGCGTCCATCAGGTCGATCTGACCGCCGACCTGTTCGGCTGGACCGCCGCCCACCGGGACTACGTGCCGCGCACATTGCGGGCGATTTCGAGCCATCACGGCCCGGCGGTCGCCGTATTCGTACGCGATCCTAGCCCGACTTCGATCTCGCAGCGCATCGCCGGCGGGCGCAGGACCTACCATGAGACCCACGCCACGCGGGACTACGGCATCGGTGCGCAGATTCTCCAGGATCTCGGCGTGGGGCAGATGACACTCCTGACCTCGAGCCCGGCCAAGCTGGTGGCTCTCGAGGGGTTCGGCCTGACGGTGAACGGTCGCATGGCACTGCGCGAAGACAAGCCGGTCCCGGCGCTGCGGGCAGTGGAACCGGAGGGATAGGAACCCGCCGACGCCGGATCATCTCAGCCCTGGCCCTCGGCGGTGCGTGAAAGGACAATCCGCGTCCCCGCCGGCGCGGGGACGCCCGTATCAGATCGACGTTATCTTGCCGTAACCGCCCTTGTGAAAGACCGGCGGGCTTCGTTCATGATGCAGGTCGAGAGAACGCGTCCCAGTACGATCCGTCGCCCGAGATGGCGGTGACGGCGCAGACGCCCGTCGGATAAAGGCCCGAGAATGCGGTGGAATTCCTCGCTTTCGGTCGTCATTCCAGTTGTCGTTCCTGGCGAATTCAGGGCCGATCCCAGACCAGTGGCACGCCCTCGACAGTGCCGATGATGCCCGAATGAAAGACCGGCCGTGCATCGGGCGCGAGCGAGAACGCCGGAATGCGCTTGAGCCATTCCTGCAGGGTTACGATCACCTCGAGGCGCGCCAGATGCATCCCGGCGCAGCGATGGGGGCCTTGCGCGAACGTAGAATGGGCGATGCCGGTGCGGCCCGGCTTGAGCGTCCATGCATCGTCGTTGGCTCGCGCGTCGAGGCCGTGCAATGCGGTTGGCAACAGGATCATCTCGCCTTTCTTGAGCGAGACCCCCCGGTACGTCATGTCGTGCGTCACCATGCGCCCGTCGGAAACGACAGGAAAGCGGCGGAACATCTCCTCCGCGCTGCGCTGCAGTTTCAACGGGTCATCCCGCAGTTCTGCGACCGTGTCGGGGTTGCGGGCGAGATAGAGCATCATGAAGCTCAGAAAATTGACGACGGTGTCAAGGCCGCCCAGAAGCAGCAACGAGATCAGGCCGAGTGCCTTGTCGTCAGGCATCGGTCCGCCGTCGACCTCGGAGTTGAGCATCGTCGTGATGAGGTCGGTTCCATTGCCGCCACGGCGCGCGGCGATTATCGGTTCGACGTAGCGAAAGAAGCCTTGGTTCGCCTTGTCGAGTGCCTCAGCCTGTTCGCCCGGCGTGCGACCGGGCGGGCGTGTCATGTCGTTCGCGAGTTCGCCCAGCATTTGGGCATCGCTTTCGGGCAGGTCGCAAAGCGCCAGGAATACGCGGACCGGGAAAATGCCCGCATACTGCTTGCCGAAATCGCAGCCGCCGTCAGCGAGAAAGCCCTCGATCAGTTCTGCAGCGGT
Organism: Novosphingobium sp. BL-52-GroH; assembly: GCF_044813085.1. Lineage (NCBI taxonomy): Bacteria > Pseudomonadati > Pseudomonadota > Alphaproteobacteria > Sphingomonadales > Sphingomonadaceae > Novosphingobium > Novosphingobium sp. BL-52-GroH. The sequence goes on from NZ_CP171149.1 coordinate 1,567,173, forward strand.
GGCCCGGACCTGCTCTTCGGTGCGGCGGATCGCGGAGTGGTTCAGGCCCTTGTCCAGCACCTTGCGGTAGGGTGTATGCTCGGGCGGGTCCATGCGGGTCGGGACCATGGTGTACTTTTCGCCGGCTTCCTTGGGCAGGAAGATCACCTCACTCGAGAACCGGGTGGGGTCTCGGTAGATCTCGTCGATCAGTTCCCCGCGCGTCGCGATCCAGTGGCCACCGGTGAGGGGGGTGTAGATCAGGTCGGGAACGCCGTCCTTCTGGAGGCGACCCCAGGCTTCGTGGAAGCCTTCCTCGATACCCTCGGGCGCGAACATGTCGACGTCGTAGATCAGGTCCGCGGGAATATGGTCGGGAACGACGCTGCGGTGCTTTTCAAGCTGCGCTTTGCTCATGAACTGTTCCTCAGGCGATGGAGGGATCGATGACGGCCTTTGTGGCGATGCCGGTACGGGTCGCTTCGAGTGCCTTTCCGGCATCCGCGATCGAGAAGCGATGGCTGACGAGCCCCGCCAGTGGGACTTTGTCCTGGAGACGCGCAGCAAGGTGCATTGCGTGGTAGTAGTTGCGTGGCGCCGGGAATGCGGCCCCGCCGATGGTAAGGTTCTTCACCGTCAGATCGCGTGGACTGATTGGCTGGGTGCCGATCGCGCCCCACAGGCCGAGCACGATGTAGCGGCCATGTGGACCGGTCAGATCGACGCCTTCCGGGAAAGCCTGAAGAACCCCGGCCGCCTCGATCACGACGTCGGGTCCCCCCGGCCCGGTGAGGTCGTAGACGGCGCGGCGGCGTTCTTCCGCCGGCATGTCGAGCGAGACGATGGCGCTGGCGCCCAGCCTCATCGCCGCCTCCAAGCGGGCGGGGGCCTTGTCGATGACGATCACGCAGCGCGCGCCCATCTGGGCGGCGACGAGCACGGCGGAAAGACCGACGGGGCCCGCGCCCTGGACCACTACCGCATCGTTGAGCGCGATCGGCCCGCAGCGGTCGAACCCGCGCAGCACGGTCGGAAGCGCACAGCCGAGCGCGGCCACGGCCATGGGATCGGCATGGTCGGGCAATCGGTAGAACGACATGCCGTTGGGCAGCCAGGCATAGTCTGCGTAGCTGCCCCAGTTGGGCTTGCTGGCATCCTCGAAATACCGGGTATTCTCGCAAGGCGTCTGCCCAAGCACGCTGCACGAATAGCAGCGCCCGCACAGCGGAATCGGCGACCATACGACGAGGTCGCCGACCTTCACGTCGACGCCCGCGTAGTCCTTGTCGACCCCGGCACCCAGCTTCTCGATCCGGCCGACGCCTTCGTGTCCCAGGATGATCGGAAACGGCATTTCGCCCGCCTCGCCCGAGGCGATGTGCACGTCGCTGCCGCATACGCCGCCTACGATCGTGCGGACCACCACGCCGCCGGGTTGGGGCTCGGCGATGGGCAGGTCCCAGGTTTCCAGGCGGTTCTTCTCGACAAGTACAGTCGCTCTACCGAGCATCGGCTACGTCCTTTCGTGAGTCCGGCCCGCCCGCTCGAAGCTCGGGCAGGCCGGGGAAGGGGCATCAGAAGCGGTATGTCACTTCCGCCCCGAACGTCTGCGGCTCACCCCAGATCGCGGTGTTGAAGCCGCCGCTCGCGCCTTCCACGTAGCCGGAGTTGTAGTAGAGCTTGTCGAAGACGTTCTTGGCATAGGCGGCCACGGTCAGATTGCTACCCATGACGTCGTTCCAACTCAGGCGCAGATCGACCGTGACATAGCCGGGAAGCTGCGTGCGGGGCGTGATCGAACCCTCGTTGTTCGAGAAGTAGGTCTTCTTCTGGCCGAACACGTCGGTACGGAACTTCACGTCACCCACCTTCTCGGGAACGGGAAGGCCGATTTCCGCATAGACCGACCCGGCCCACTTCGGTGCGTCGGTGTAGGTGTCGAAGGGGATCGTCAGGCCCGGCACGCCGGTTGCGGCGGACAGGTCGACGACGTTCTTGGTGAACTTGGCATCGGTGTAGGCGCCCGAGAAGCCCACCTCGAGCCACTTGCTCAACTTGAAGTTGCCGTCGAATTCGACGCCCTGGATGCGCTTTTCAGGCACGTTGACGGTGAAGGCCGCCGGATTGCCGCCCACCAGCGCGTAGATCGAATGCTGGGCATGCTTCACGATCTGGCGATAGGCGGCCAGGTTGATGCGCGTGGGCACATCGCCGAGATAGCCGTTGAACTTGTAGCCCAGTTCGAAGTCGTAGGTGTTCTCGTTGCCGAAGAAGTTGGTGTTGTTGAACGGAACGACCGCGCCGTTGAACCCGCCGGCGCGGAAGGAGCCGCGCTGGGCAAAGTAGATCATGTTCTCGGGGGTGATCTGGTACTGGATGTTGAAGGTCCAGCTCGGGTCCTTGAGATTGGCCTTCTGCTTGAGAGGGGTGCTCCCTGTCAGGTTGAATAGGCTGCCCGGCTTCTGGCGCAGGCGAACCTGTTCCCAGGTGTAGCGGCCGCCTGCGGTTACCGTGAGCTTGTCGGTCAGGGCATAGCTGAGCTGGGCGAAGAGTGCCTTGGATTCGTCGTCGGCGGTGTAGTTGTAGGCGATGTCGGCCAGCGGGGTCGCCAGTTCCGAACCGACGATCACCGGAATGTATTCTTCCTTGCGCGACCAGGAATAGTAGGCGCCGATGATGTAGTCGAGCCGTCCGCTCTTGCCCTGCAACTGCAGTTCGTTGGACAGGCGCTTGGTAGAGAATTCCTCGCCGCCCGGAGGGCCGTTACCCAGGCCGGTGCGGTTGTAGAGGTTCAGCGAACCGAAGGGCGAGCCCGAGAGTATTCCCGGTGTCCGCGCAAACGCATCTGCATAACTGAAGATGTTCTTCAGCATGACGTCGTCGCCGAGTTCCATCTCGGTCGTATTGGTGACAAAGGCGGTGTGGGCCTTGTGAGGCAGGTCGTAGCTGAGCCAGACCTTGTACGGGTTGGCCTGCTGCCATGCGAGGTAGCCAGGCACGGCACCCGGCCAGGTGCCGTCGCCCACCGGCCCGTCGCCGAGCGTGGGCGCGAACGGGCTGTTCATGCCGTAGACGCAATCCAGGGTCGAGGTGAGGGTGTAGCCATTGTTGGTTTCGCCGCAGGCATGATAGGAATAGAGACCGCCGGCACCCTCGCTGCCGCCGAAGTCGCTGTACTGCGCCACCGTGGTCATCTTGAAGCCGGACGACGGCTCGATCACCAGCGTGACGCGGCCGGACTTCGCATCCGTGTCGCCCAGCGTGCTGCCGGTCTTGACGTTCTTTATGTAGCCGTCCTGCTTGTTGTAGTCGCCCGCCACGCGGAGGCGCACGACGTCCGAAAGCGGCAGGTCGATGGCGCCCTGGACCTGGATGTAGTTGCGCTCCCCGCCCTTGACGGTGAGGAAGCCGCCATAGACGTCGCCCGGCTTGGTCGTTTCGTACAGCACGGCGCCGCCCGTGGCGTTGCGGCCGAACAGCGTGCCCTGCGGCCCCTTGAGCACCTGCACCGAGCTGAAATCGAAGAACGCCGTCGAGGTATTGCCCTCGGTCATCGGCGCATCGTTGATGTAGGTGAGCACAGCGGGGCTCGATCCCGAGAACGGATCGAGCGTCTGGCCGCGCAGCGTGAAGCTGAGCTGGTTCGAATTCTGCCCGCTCTTGACGATCAGGCCCGGCACCAGCGCGGCAAGGTCCTGCTCGCTGCTGACGTTGCGATCCTGGAGGACGTCCGCGTTGAAGGCCGAGACGGCGACGGGGACCTTGGACAGCGACTGTTCGCGGCGTTGCGCCGTGACGACGATTTCCTCGACCTGCGGCTTGTTCACGCCCGATTGCGTGGATGTATCGTCGGAGGCGGTGTCGCTTTGCGCATGGCCCGGCGCCGCCATCAGGGCGGCGGCGATGGCGATTGTCGAGGTCGCGCCGAAACGGAACTTCATTGCATCGTCTCCCTATCTCGGACCCTTCCTGGGCCCTGTGATCTGGCTTTAAACTAATAACCATTAGTCTGTGGTCAAGCGAAAATTTGCGACGAAATTCCGCCGAAGCAATTTTCGGCCAGTGGCGGATTATGGGCTGCGAAAACCAAGGAAATAGCTACTATCCCGCTATCTCTACCGGATCTGCCTACGCCCGAACATGCAAGGGGCAGGGTTGACAAGCTCGCCATTGCCAAATCAATAATAGGCTATTGTTTAGACAAGATGGGAGAACCCGAATGGCACGACTCGCAGGCAAGGTGGCCATAATCACGGGCGCGAGCCGGGGGATGGGCGCATCGCACGCCCGGCTTTTCGCCGAACAGGGTGCAAAGGTGGTGCTCACCGACCTGAACGAGGTGGCCGGCGAGGCGCTTGCGGCGGAGATCGGCAGCGATGCCATCTTCGTCAGGCACGACGTGACGAAGCTGGCGGAGTGGCCGACGGTCGTAGCGGCGGCGAAGGATGCATTCGGCGGCGTCGACATCCTGGTGAACAACGCCGGCATCCTTGGACCGCTGGCCGATACCGTGAATCTGACCGAGGAGGACTACCATCTGGTCTGCGCGGTGAACCAGCACTCGGTGTTCCTCGGGATGAAGTCGGTCGTTCCCGCCATGCTGGAGCGCGGCGGTGGCTCGATCGTAAACATCTCCTCGATCGCCGGCATGGCCGCCAACTACGGGTTCCCGAACCTTGCCTACGTCGCCAGCAAGTTCGCGGTCCGAGGCATGACCAAGGCGACCGCCATGGAATTCGGCAAGGACAACATCCGCGTGAACTCGGTCCACCCCGGTTTCATCCAGACCCCGATGATGGTCGAGGCGACCGACGAGGGCGGCGGCGAGGCGCTGGCGCAGATCCCGCTGGGCCGCATCGCCGATCCACGGGAAGTCTCCAACCTGGTGCTGTTCCTCGCCTCGGACGAATCTTCCTACATCACCGGCGCCGAGCACCTCGTCGATGCGGGGATGCTCGCCCACTGAGGCACGCGAAACGCCAGGACCGCGTCATTCATCCACGGCCAGATCACTACGCATCTGGCCGTGGGCGAGGACGGCGAACAGTCCCGTGCCGCCGATGATGTTGCCGACCAGGGCAGGGAGGGTGAACTGAACCCAGGCGTCGTGGAAACCGATGTTGCCGTTCAACCACAGGAACGTGACCTGCGATGATCCCGTGACGACATGGGCGAAGCCTCCCAGCGCGATCACGTAAGTGAGAAGGAAAATCACCCAGAATTCGCTTCCTCGCGCATTGGGGAGGACCCAGGCGATCGCAGCCATGATGAAGCCCGCGGGAATGCCCAGCGTGAGGGTCCTCGTCCAATGTTGCAGTTCGAGCTTGCCCAGGACGTCGATCGCCACCATCCGCTGTTCGTGGGTGATGATGACTTCGCCCGCCATCAGGGCGCTCACCAGCGTCACCCCCACGAGATTGCCGAGCAGCACGCACAGCCAGAGCCGCGACAGCCGCCCGAAATTGTTCCACGTCGGATCGGTCGCCACGGGCAGGACGGCGGTCACGGTGCTTTCGGTGAAAAGCTGCAGGCGACCCATGATGGCGATGAGGTAACCCACGGGATAGCCGAGGAAATAGACCAGCGGTGCCCAGTCAGTATCGGGCAGGTGGCTGCGCAGGAACAGTTCGCATAGCAGCGAGAGCGTGACCGCGAGGCCCGCTGCCAGTCCCGACAGGCACAGCGCGGGGACGCGCCTGCCGAGTTCTTCCTCCCCCTGCAGCCGCACGACTTCGTGAACGATCTTGGAAGAACCGGCGCGCCGGTCCTTGACGTCCGCCGTCTCCTGCGCGTCGAGGCTGGCGTCGGGTTCGTGGTGGTCCGGCTGCTCGCTATCGTCCATGGCCGCCTCCGGAGGTTAAGCTAAGCAATGAACCAGCAGCCGAATGGTTCACCTGCCCGTGCAAAAATCCATGCCCCCGCGAGGCCGGACCTCAGTGATCGACGAAGCCCGTAACAGTATATCCCCCGTCGACCGGGAGTATCCCCCCGGTCATGTGCGCCGAAAGCGGGGATGCGAGGAAGAGAAACGGCCCGACGAGGTCCTGTGGCATCGCGATGCGCCCCACTGGCGTGCGGGCCAGATAGAACACGCGCGAATTTCCAGCATCGGCGGCCACCTCAATCGCCGGTACTCGGGCATTGCATCGTGCGCGTGCTGTCTGCATGACGGGTGCAGTCTGGGCAAAGGGGGAGTCGATGCGGGCGATTTGGGCGGGATATGCAGCTCTGGCGCTGCCGGCTTCCCTGGCGGCGCAGGACGTACCGGGACTTCCCGGAGGACCGAGCGCACAAGGCGATCTCTCGGTCACGATCTACAACGGCGACCTCGCCCTGGTGCAGGATGTCCGGCCTCTCGATCTCGGCAGTGGGCGCGTGCGGCAGAGCTTCCCGGACGTCAGCGCGCAGATCCGGCCGGAAACGGTATCGCTCACGGTCGCCGACGCCGCGATCGTCGAACAGAATTTCGACTATGACTTGCTGAGCCCGTCCAGCCTGATGGAAAAGGCGGTCGGCGAGACGATCACCCTGATCCGCACCAACCCCGCCACCGGCGTCGAAACCCGCGAGCGGGCCAGGGTGCTGGCGGTCAACGGCGGTGTCGTTCTGGAAGTGGGCGGCCACGTCGAGGTACTCAGGGACGATGGCCTGCCGGTGCGCGCCGTCTTCGACCGCGTCCCTGAATCGCTGCGTGCAAGGCCCACCCTTTCCGTCACGCTGGCGAGCCAGCGGTCGGGCACCCGCCCGGCAACGCTTTCGTACCTCAGCCGCGGCCTGGGCTGGAGCGCCGACTACGTCGCCCTGTTCGACGACAAGAGCGGCACCGTCGACGTCCAGGGCTGGGTGACCTTAAGCAACACCAGCGGGACGACCTTCAACAATGCCCGGACGCTGCTGGTGGCCGGCGAAGTCGGCAACGGGGACGAGGGCAACCGGTACGCACCCTATCCGCGCCGGACGACGCGCGTGCAGCCGGGAACGGAAAGTGCGGATCGCGAACAGCTTGGAGACTTCTACCTCTACCCCCTGGCCGAGCGCACGACCATCGCCGACAAGCAGACCAAGCAGGTCAGTTTTCTCGATGCCAAGGGCGTGGCCGCCAGTTCCGGCTATCGGTTCGAAAACCCGTGGCTGGCGAGCGCCAACGAGGCGCGCAGTGCCCAGAGCGTGCTGCGCTTCGCCAACTCGGGTGCTGGCGGGCTGGGGGACGCACTGCCGGCCGGGACCGTGCGGGTCTATGTCCGCGATGCCCGTGGCCAGCCGCAGTTCACCGGCGAGAACCGGATCGACCACACCCCGCAGGGCTCCAGCATCGCGCTTCCCACCGGCGATGCCTTCGACGTGAAAGTGCAGCCGACCACCGTATCGCGCACGCGGCTGGGAGACAGTCGCTGGCGCACGCAAGTCCGCTACCGGCTCACCAACGCCCGCCAGCGGGCGGTCACGGTGGAACTCGTCCAGAGCGGCTTGGCCTGGCCCGATACGCGGATCATCGAGGAAACCCGCAAGAGCGAAAGGCGCGATGCCGGCTCGGCCGTCTGGCAGGTGCCGGTGCCGGCCAACGGAGAGGCGGTCGTCACCGCCACGTTCGACACGCGCTACTGATGCGCATGCGGCATTACCTGGCGGCCATGCTGCTGGCGACAGCGGTACAGGCGCCGGCCTCTTCCGGGAAAACCTCCGGTGAGCGATCGGGCGGGCAGGGGCCGGAGGACAAGGCCGTCACCTCGAGGGCGCCGGAACGCATTGCGCTGACCGTGTATCGCGCACCCTACGGCGACGGCGCGCTCGACCTGCACTACCTCGGCGGCTTTGCCATGGTCACGGAAACCCGCAAGGTCCGGCTGCCGCGCGGCCGGGCGGTGCTGCGGTTCGAAGGTGTGGCGGAGGGCATCATCCCGGTCAGCGCGGTGATCGAGGGCCTGCCCGGCGGCACGATCGAACGCAACCGCGATGCACGGCTGCTATCCCCGGCCTCGCTCGTCGACGGCACGCTGGGCCGCGAGGTCACAGTGACGCGCACGACCAGGGCGACTGGCCGCACGGTCAGCGAGGACGCCGTCATCGTCGCCGGGCCGCAGCCGGGCGTGGTCCTGCGCACCGCCACTGGCATAGAGGTGCTGCGCTGCTCGGGCTTGCCGGAGGGGCTGGAGTTCGCCGGCGTTCCCGCCGGACTGTCCAGCAAGCCGGTGCTGAGCGTCACGACCGAAAGCCCCTCGGCACGGACCGTGAGCGTGAAGCTGAGCTACCTTGCCTCGGGCTTCGACTGGCGAGCCAGCTATGTGGCGACCCAGGCGCAGGACGGGCGCTCGCTCGACCTTTTCGCCTGGCTGACGCTTGCAAACGGGAACTCCCAGGTATTCGCGAACGCCGAGGTGAATGCCGTCGCGGGTCGCCTCAATCGGGTCGCGACGCCTGCGTTGCGGGCAGCCGTGGCCCCGTTGCGGCTGATCTGCTACCCGCTCGGCACCACGACCTCCGACTTGCGGGAAGCCCAGCGCCCGGAGGCGCAGGAGATCGTGCTCACCGCCTCGCGCCGTTTCGATGTGCCACCGGCGGTGATGATGGCCGCGCCGCCACCGGCCCCGCCACCCCCACCTCCGCCGCCGCCTGAGGACCTCGGCGACCTCAAGCTCTACCGCGTCCCGGAAAACGTCACCGTGAACCCACGCGGACAGAAGCAGGTTGCCTTGCTGGCGCGAACGGCGGTGCCGTTCGAACGGCGCTATCGCCGGGCGGTCTATCCCGGCCAGACGATCGCCGCGACGCCGACGGCCGTCGTCCTGGAGCTGCGCAACAAGAGCGAGGCGGGCCTTGGCCTGGCCTTGCCCTCGGGCAGCACCGCGCTCTATGCGACGCAGCGTGATGGCGAGCGGCTGCTGCTGGGACTGGGCAAGCTCACCGATCGCTCGGAAGGGGAGACCTTCCGCCTCGCGGCCGGCACCAGTACCCAAGTCCTCGTAGCGCAGGAAACCATCGCTGCCCACGAGGCCGTGGTACGCGTGACCAACGCCAATCCGTTTACCGTCGCTCTCGACGTACCGATCGGCGCGGCCGGTCAGAAGATTGCCGCTGCCGGCAATACACTCATCTCCGTCGACGGTATCGCGACCTGGTCGCCGACGCTGGAACCGGGCGGCACCGCTGAACTGAACTATCGGTTCTGAACGCAGGGGCAGAATGCCGAGAGCGGCCATCATCGCCGCCATGAGGCTCGCAGGCTGCAAGAAAGACGCCGAACCCGCCACAGACGCGCCCATCACCACCCCGGCGACCGAGGCCCTCCGCCACCGCAACCGCTGAAAATTTGGGCCAGTCCTTCGCAAATGTTGCCGCTACCAGCGATACCTTCGAGATCGAGACTTCGAAACTCGCGCTGGCCAAAGCCAGTTCCGTCAAGGTCAAGACCTTCGCCCGGCAGATGATCGGTGCGCACACCGATTCCACCGCCAAGCTCAAGGCCGCCGCCGCTGCCGCGACCCGTGCGATCACGCCGGTCCCGGCGCTCACCGCCGCCCGGGAGGCGAAGCTCGACGCGCTGCAAGGCTATTCGGCCGGGGGCGATTTGCCTTCGCTCAACGCGTTCGCCAAGCAACTGGTGCCGCTCGTGACCGCGCACCTGAACATGGCCAAAGGACTGTGACGGCCCGGCTCCGCGAGATAGTTTTCGAGGGCGGGCGGGCAGCGCATCGAATCACGCCGGCGGCCCGCAACGGGTCCTCGATGGCCTTGCGCCGGTGCAGTGCGCATCATGCGCGTGGAAGGAGGGGTGGACATAGGAGCCACGGCCGGCCGTCCGCCGGGCAGATGACCTGTCGGAGGGTAGGTCCTGCGACTCGACCGGCTGGACAGGATCGGAGGAAAGATGATGGAGAGAGCCGGGTGAGCGCCGATTCCGATATCCTGTTCACGCCGTTCCAGGCGGGCCGGCTGACGCTGCGCAACCGTTTCGTGATGGCGCCGATGACACGCAATTTTTCGCCGGACGGGATACCGTCGCAGGGCGTCGACGAATATTATCGGCGACGGGCGCAAGCGGATGTCGGCCTTATCGTGACGGAAGGCATCGGGGTTGACCATCCCGCCGCGCTGGGGCGCGAATCCGTGGGCGGCGGGGCATCGCCGGTGCTGCATGGCGAAGCGGCGCTGGCGCGGTGGCGTGCGATCGTGGCAGGCGTCCATGCGGCCGGAGGAACGATCGTACCGCAATTGTGGCACCAGGGGGTCATCCGCGTTCCAGGCACCGGCTACCACCCCGAAGCGCCGTCCGCGCGGCCATCCGGAACCTGGGGGCCGACCGACCGGGCGCTCGTGCCGCCCGATTACCTCGACCTGGTGCGCAAGGAGACGGCGCCACTCACGGAGAGCGAGATCGGCGACATCATCGCCGGATTCGCCCGGAGTGCCGCCAATGCCAAGGCCGTCGGGTTTGACGGCGTCGCCTTGCACGGGGCACACGGGTATCTGATCGACAGCTTCCTGTGGGCGCAGACCAACCGGCGCGAGGATGGCTGGGGTGGCGGGCCCGCCGCGCGGTCGCGCTTCGCTGGCGAAGTGGTGCGCGCCGTGCGGGCGGCCACCGGTCCGGATTTTCCGATCATCTTCCGCTTCTCGCAATGGAAGCTGCAGGACTACGAAGCGCGCCTCGCCGAAACGCCGGGAGAGCTGGAAGCGTTGCTGGCACCGATCGTCGATGCAGGCGTGGATGTGCTGGATGCCAGCACCCGCAGCTTCAGCAAGCCCGCTTTCGAAGGGTCCGACCTGGGCCTTGCGGGCTGGGCCAAGAAGCTCACGGATATGCCCACGATTGCGGTAGGCGGCGTCGGGCTGGACAAGGACCTGCAATCGTCCTTCGCACAGCCCACGATGATGACCGACAATCTGGCCCTTGCCGCCGAACGCATGGCGCGAGGCGAATTCGACCTGATCGGGGTCGGACGTGCGCTGCTGATGGATGCGCAGTGGGTTCGACGCATGCGCGAGGGGCAGGCGGTCAACCCGTTCCGCCTCGAAGCCTACGCTACGCTGGACTGATCCGCCCCCACCGCTCGCTAATTGGCGTCGGCAGCGGCGTAGACCTGGATGCGGGCAAGATTGGTCCGGGCAGGCTGCCTGGCCATGTAGACGATGGCGCCGGCAACGTCTTCGGGTTGCATGGGCGGGATGAAGCTGTCCCACCCCGGCTGGCCACGGCTCTTCATGTCATCGAATATCTCAGTGCTGGTCGTACCCGGCGCGACGATGCCTACCTTGACCCCGCTGCCCGCCAGTTCGACGCGCAGACAGTCCGTAAAGGCCTCCAGGGCCCGCTTGAGGCCGCCATAGACGCCGATACCGGGCGCGACGACGTTCGCTCCGATGCTGGAGACGTTGATGATCTGCCCGCAACCCGCCGCCTTCATCGTACGAGCAAACAGGGTACTCGTCCGCACCACCGCTTCATAATTGACCGCGATCATCGGCCGCAACCGATCAAGGTCGAACCCATCAAGCCGCCCAGCATGCAGGATGCCCGCGTTGTTGACGAGGTGGCCGGATCAAATTTCTCCCTGTAAAGCCGCTTCAACTCATGCTCGCACGGACCAGCGTGAAGCGCCGGCGTGCGATCTTCCAGCCATCGGACGTGCGGACGAGAGCATCGTCGTAGTAGCCCGTCGCACGATGCGTCAGTTCCTTGTGCGCGGCGTCGGTGAGGATCGCATCGACGTAGCTGCGCGCCACCACCTCGTCGTTGCGATTTTCTATCGTTATGTTGGTGATTCGATAGAGCGTCGGCCCCAACTGGCGGTGCGTTGTTTCCATGTACTCGGATATCTCGCGCAAGCCCCGCCACTGGCCGAATGTGCCGTAATCTGCCTCGCAGTCGGGCGAGAAGCAGGTCCTGAACAAAGGCCAGTCGCGCGTATCGATGCTCGTCGCGTAGCGCACCAGCAGGTTGCTTATCGCGCGCTCGTCCTCCGCCGAGACAGGTTGTCTCCGCAACAGGCTACCTTGTGCCCGCATAGTGTTCTCCCCGTTTTGCCTTGACGGTCAACATACGCCTGATGCGCAGGTGCTTGCCCGCCCGAGGATAGGGCACGTCGGGCGATGCAGCTCATTTGATGCCATCCCTAGGCGCCGCTGGGGCGCGGAGTCTGTAGGAAGGTCCAGACCGGCTCGAGACCGCCGACGTTGGCCGGGGTGATCTGGGCGAGCGGGGACTAGCACGATCCGCCGCGATCGTTGCCGTAGGCGATCCAGTTGTCCTCGGGCGCGCTGGTGGGAGCGGGCCCCAGGCGGCGCTACCGGCGCCCGCGAGGACGATGCCGAGCGCCGGCCCCGGCACGCGCGCCCGGGCATGTGAGCATCGCGTCCGACGTGGCGGGATGGACGGGCATGAGCATGTAGAGGCCGATGCAGGTCGGCATCGCGAGTCGCTGCGTCAGCGCCTACCTGTACGACGGTCAGGAAGACGGGGAAAATGAGATTGAGTGCGCGCGGCAGACCTGCCTTCGCGATGTTCGGTTCGTGATATCCGGGGGTGGTCGGCGCTTGAGTCAGGAAGCGAGGCGCCGAGCCAGTCGGGCACGTTCAGGCGATCGCATTTCTGTTCGTAGAGACGGCTGATTCGCCAGCCGTCGCCGGTGCGCACGAAATCGTGCACGTTCCACAGGCCGAACACCAGCGTATCGCGCGGCCCGCCGTCGTCGACCGTCATCGGGTTGGTGCACACGGTACGGGTCCGGGCGGTTTCGCCGGCGATCTGGTAGCGGGTGGTCGATACCGCGTGCTGGAAGGCCAGGATCGGCGTCAGGCTTTGCGCGAGGAGGCGCTTGATCTCGGCCAGCCCGCCGAAACGCCCATCATTTTGGAATAGTCGATCAGCATATCGAGAGTGAAGATAGCGTCTTGCGCGTCCCACTCGCGCCCGTCGACGGCATGGCAATAGCCGACCATCCGTCCGGTATCTCGAACCTGCCGGACAGATCCTGTATGCTTAGGGCCAGGGCCTATCCTCCCAATTATAGAATGGAATTTCCAGGGGGCGGGCGGCCCGCCGCCTTCCGTCGGGTAGGTGTCGGTAGGGGGGAGGGGCGGGAAGAAGCGGCTCCCCGGCGATGCCGCGGACAAATTTTATCGACCAAGGAGAGTACTATGGGCCTCGCGCCGTTTACCGAAGCCGATTTCGTCCTGTCCAAGGAGAAGCGGGCCGAAATCACTGCCGGGTTGACCGAGCGCCAGGCTTTCATGGTCAACCACTGGATGGACCTGCACGAAGTCATCAATCGCGGCGACTGGGACGGCATGGACGCGTTCTTCAACACCGAGACGATGACCTACGACAATCCGAACCGTCCGGACCTGGGCACCTACCACGTCTGGAAGACCTCGCCGCAGGGCCTGTACACGACGTTCCCGCCCAGCATCTATCGCACGCTCAAGGCCTGGGGACGCGGCGAGGACGAGATCTGCGTGCTGTGCCACCACCACGGCAAGCACACCGGCGGTCCCTACATGGGCGTTCAGCCCACGGGCAACGAACTCAACGTATTGTGGTTCTCCTGGCTGCGCTTCCGCGACGACAAGATTGACCACATCTATTCGATCTCGGACGTGCTGACGATGCTCAAGGACCTCGAAGTCATCGAAGTCCCGCAGCCGGTCGACCCCTACAAGTAATTCTCGCGCGTCCCCGGCCCGCCGCGCGCGGGCTGGGGACGCGACAACCCGGGACCCGCACCATGGACGGCATCGTTCGCCTGACCGCCATCGAAGACATCCGCGCGCTCAAGGCGCGATACTTCCGCCTGCTCGACGACAAGCGGTGGGACGATTTTGGCGCGCTGTTCACCGCCGACGCGGTGATGGACCTGTCGGACGTCCTGCCTCCCGGCACCCCGCCCGCGATGCTGACCGTGGACGGGCGCGAAGCGATCGTGGCGCAGAACCGCCGGCTTCTGTCCGATGCAGTCATGGTCCACAACGGCTATTCGCATGAGATCACCGTGCACGACGCCGGCACGGCCTCGGCGATCTGGGCGCAGGAGGACCGCGTGGTCTTCCCAGATCACGTACCCTGTCCGTTCCCCCACCGCAGCTCGCACAACTTCGGGCGCTATCACGAGGATTTCGTGCGCGAGACGGACGGGTGGAAGATACGCCGGCTCAAGCTGGTGCGCACCTTTTCAAGCGCGAGCTGACTTTCCGTCTCCGGAAAAGGCGCCGGTGCCGCCAATCCGGCCCATGCCGTATTGGCGATCAAACTCTCAGAGCACGAGCACGTTCTTGCCGCGAACGTGCCCCGCCTCGACTTCGGCGATCGCATCGGCCGCACGCGCGAGCGGGTTGAACCGCGATCGTCTCGAACCCGGCCGAGGCGGCGTGGATCAGCAGCCGATGTCCGGCCCGATGCCGCCCGCCGCCTCGAACGCGGTGGCGCTCGTGAGCACGCCCACCGGCAGCGCGGCGGCCTGCACGAAATCGAGTTGCGCCGGAATCCGCGTCACCGCATCGCGCGCGATCACTGCGAAGTCGGCGAAGGCGCCGAGCGCGCCGGTCGAACCATGCACGCGCTCGCCCGGGGCCAGGTCGGACACACCTTCGCCCAGCGCGGCGACGGTGCCCGCCAGTTCGCTGCCCAGCGTGGTCGGGAACGCGAAGGTGCGCATGTCCTTCATGTGGCCTTCGCGGATTTTCCAGTCGACCGGGTTCACCCCCGCCGCCAGACCCGCACCAGAATTTCGCCCGCTCCCGGTTCGGGAAGGTCGCATTCCTGAACGACGACACGGTCGGGTCCACCAGATCCGGTTATCTGTGCAGCGCGCATGAACGTCTCCTGTACAATTCGAAAAGTCGAGGCTTAGGCGCGGGGGCCCGTGGCTACCCGGTCGGTGCGGAGCGGTGCTGCGCCAGGGTCGCCACCAGTTGCCGCACGCTCTCGCGCAAGGTGTCGAGCTCGCCGGGGCGGTAGCCGTTGGCCATCGTCTCGGGCACCTGGAGCGCCGGTTCGCGCAGCGCCTTGCCGGCGGCGGTCAGAGCCACCAGCACGCGGCGCTCGTCGGCCGGATCGCGCGTCCGCGTCAGCAGCCCGGCCGTCTCCATGCGCTTCAGCAGCGGCGTCAGCGTCCCGCTGTCGAGATGGAGCCGCGCTCCCAGCTCGCCCACCGACTGTACCCGATGCTCCCACAAGACCAGCATCACCAGGTATTGCGGATAAGTCAGGCCCAGCTTCGCCAACACCGGTCCGTAAAGCCTGGTGAGCAGGTTCGTAGCGGCATAGAGCGGGAAGCAAACCTGCCGGTCGAGCAGCAGCGGATCGTCCTCGCCCGTCTGGGTCGCCACGAAATCGGTCATCGCGTCGTCACGTTGAGCGCTACCTCGACGTTACCGCGAACCGCGTTGGAATAAGGGCAGACCGCGTGCGCGGCCTGGACGATCTCTTCGGCCGTCGCCTGGTCGAGCCCGGTGATCGCGATGTCGAGCGTCACGGCGAGCTTGAAGCCGCCGTCGCCGTTGGCTGCCATGCCGACTTCGCCGACGACTTCGATGTCGTCGTCGCGCACTTTGTCGGATCGGCCGCGCGTTACGTGGATCACGGCGTTCTCGAAACATGCGGCATAGCCGGCCGCAAACAGCTGTTCGGGATTGGTCGCGCCGCCCTTGCCGCCCAGCTCCTTGGGCAGCGCCAGCGACAGATCGAGGATGCCGTCCTCGCTCTTGACGGTGCCATTACGACCGCCGACGGCGGTTACCTTGGTCGAATACAGATTGCTCACGGCCATGCTCCTTGAATGTTGGAGGCACGGATATAATGCGCGCAATTATATTGCAAACAATTTAAATGGGTGTCACCGCGCCTCACAGGCTAAATCCGCCATCTACGATCAGGGTGTGGCCGGTGACGTAGCGCGCGCGCTCGGAGGCGAGGAAGGCGACTGCTTCGGCGATGTCCTGGCCGTTGCCGAAGCGTTGCAGGGCGATGCGCTTGCGCTGGTTTTCCCAGATTTGGGGGGTGTAGAGGTTGGCCATGAAGTCGGCGCCCAGGCCTGCGTCGATGATGCCGGGCGCGACCATGTTGGCGCGGATGCCGAAGCGGCCTTCTTCCTTGGCGATGGCGCGGCCCAGGGCCTCGATCCCGGCCTTGGGTACCGAGGACAGCGCATCGCCCGGCGGAAAGCAGTAGTTGGCGACCGAGACGACCGAGACGAAGTTGCCATGGCCCTGTCGCCTAAAGAAGGGCAGCGCGGCGGCGACGATGCGGGTGAAGCCGATCAGTTCGACTTCGATCACCTCGCGCCACTGGTCCTCGACGATGGTGCTGACGAAAGGCTGGGGGATCTCGACGCCGCTGGCGAAGATCACTGTGCCGATGGCGCCGTAGCGCTCGACCGTGGCCTCCAGCGCGGCGGCGATCGAGGCGCGGTCGGCGAGGTCGCAGTGGACCGGCAGCGCCGCTTGCGCGTGGTCCCCCAGCGTGTCGGCCAGCGCCTGTGCCTTGTCGCGGCTGGTGCGATAGCCGATGGCGACGCCTTCCCACTCGTGCGCGAGGCGGCGGCAGATGGCGCGGCCCAGCCCGCCAGTGCCGCCCACGACGAGAGCCGCGCCCGCGTTCACAGGGGCAGGAACCGGGCGAGGTGGTGGAGCAGCCGGTCGGCGAAGGCGTCGTTGCGATCGCCGGTGAACATGTGCCCGGCGCCCTTGGCCACTTCGACCTCGAGGCTCGGCGTCAGCTCGCGGAACTTGCGCACGCTCTCTGCCGAGACGATGTCGCTCAGTTCGGCGCGGACCAGGACGACGGGGCTGGAGACGCGGTGCGCCGCGGCGATCAGCGCTTCGCCTTCGGAGGGTGGGTGGAGGAACCGGGGATCGGCGGTGCGCGGGTCCCAGCGCCAGAACAGCCGCCCGCCCGCCTCGCGCATGGACCTGGCGAGGCCGGAGGGATCGGCCAGGCGCGGTCGCCCGAGATGGTGGTGCAGCGCGTCGGCCGCTTCGCCCAGCGAGGCGAACCCGGCCTCGCTGGCGCGGAAGAAGCCACGGATCGCCTCGACCCCGCCGTCGTGCATGTACGGGGAGACGTCGGCCAGCATGATCAGCCGCACCAGTTCGGGATGGCGCGAGCCGCCCACCAGTGCTGCCTGCCCCCCGCGCGAGGCGCCGACCAGTGCCGCCGGCCGGCCCAGCGCGGCGAGGATCGCCTCGACGTCCCGGGCATAGGCGTCGAGCAGATAGTCGCCGTCATCGGCCCAGTGACTGTCGCCGTGGCCGCGCAAGTCGAAGGTCAGGGCGTGGTAGCCGGCCTGCGCCACGCGCCGCGCCGAGCCCGTCCACGAACGGCGGCTCTGGCCGCCGCCGTGGAAGAAGCATACCGGCGGCGCCGCGGGATCGCCGTAGGCGTCCGCTGCCAGGGTCGGCCCGGCGCCGGGCAGGCGGATCGTTTCGGGACCTCGCACGCCGACGGTCATGCCGGGCCGCCCGTTCACTCGGCGGCGATGGGGGCGATCTCGGCGAACGAGGGGTGCTCGCCCGGGCCTTTGTAGGCGAACTTGCCCGGCGCGTGGTGCCATTTGCCGTCGTTGCGGCTCTCGTAAGGCGAGGCGACTTCGATCAGGCAGCCGTGGGTGCTCCTGGGGCCGACCCAGCTCCACTTCTGCCAGGTCATGTCGGGATCGTTGTAGGTCTTGCCCCCGCCCATGACGTGCAGGCCCTCGGCCGCGAGCTTTTCCATCGCGCCGGGGACGTCGTCGGTCGCGAAGCAGAAGTGGTGGACGTGCTCGCCGACCTTGTCGAGCCGGTCGCCCATCGGGGTGCCGGGGGAGGGCTGGATGAACTGGATCTCGGTGCCGGTGGGGTTGACGAAAGTCGCCCACTTCATGCCGGCATCGTCACCGCTGGAGAACTCGTCGTACTTGACGATCCGGTCCTCGAGCGAGGCGGGGTCGAGCACGCGCAGGATCCTGGTCCAGTCCTCGATCGCGGTGTCGAGGTCGCGCACGACCATGCAGACATGGGCGAAGGGTCCACTTGGCATAAATTCTCTCCTCGAAATCAGGTTTCAATGATGGCGGTGCCGGAATTGACGGCGCCGCGCCCGTCGATCTCCAGGGTGAACTCGCAAGTCACCGCGCCGCCTTCGACCGCGGTGACCCTGCCGGTCACCACCGCCCGGTCGCCGGCGTAGACGTTGTCGAGGAAGCGCGAATCCATCGCCTTGATCCGGCCGCCGGGGAAGGCGCGCATCAGCATGTTCATCATGTAGGCGACGTTGATCGGGCCCTGGTTGATGACCCGGTCGCCCAGGCCCTTGGCCTTCACCACCTCGACGTCGAGGTGGATCGGGTTGGGATCGGCGAGGAACACGGCCCATTGCTTCATCGCCTCGGGGCTGACGCTCTCGATCGTGAAGGGGGGCAGGGCATCTCCGACGGCATGGCTCATGCGGCGAACTCCTTGCGGGGCAGGACCCACACGTTGTCGGTCTCGAGCACTTGGGTGCCGTCGAGCAGGTGGAGGCGCAGGCGATAGGTCAGCACGTCCATCACTCCCAGCTTGCGGCTGCGCTTGCGCACCAAGGAGAGGATTTCGCCGGTGACCTTGTAGCTTTCGCCGACCTTGAGCGGGGCATCGAAGCGCACGCCGCTGCTGCCCATCATCGGGCCGTCCTCGACGTCGAATTCGCAGGCCTCGCACACGCCGGCGACGGTCTTGCCCATCGCGACTTGGGTGGCGATGTAATAGTAGATGGGATGCGCGCTGCCGTCGGCCGCGGGCTCGATCCCGGTCGAGCGGCACAGCGCGGCATTCTCCTCGGTGGAGATCGTGAAGACGCTCGTGCCGTCGAGCGAGGTGCCGGCGGCGGGCGGGGCGGGTGGCAGGTCGTCGAGTTCGCTCATCGTGCGTCCTTCAGAAGGAACGGGGCAGGCCGAGGCTTTCGGCGATCGTGTTGCGGACCATCTCGTTGCTGATCGGCGTCATGCGCAGGATGCGATGGTCGCGCCAGTAGCGCTGCATGTCGGTCTCGGCCGAGTAGCCCATGCCGCCCAGGATCTGGATGCCCAGGTCCGCCGCCTTCACCGCGTTTTCGGTGGCGACCATCTTGAGCATGTTCGCCTCGGTCCCGCAGGGCATGCCGTTGGCCTGCATCCAGGCGACGTTGTTGAGCAGCAGCTCGGTGGTCTTCTGCCAGGTGGCGATGTCGGCGACGTAGTGCTGGAGCACCTGGAAGCGGCCGATGATGCCGCCGAAGGCCTTGCGCTGCTTCATGTAGTCGAGCGCATCTTCCAGCACGCCGTCGATCGCCCCCAGGCACTGCGCGCCGACCATGATCCGCTCGTTGTTGAGCGTGGGCAGCATCGCATACCAGGCCTGGCCGGGGGTGCCCAGGACGTCCTCGTCGGGGACGAACACGTCCTCGTAGTGCACCTCGCACGAGCCCATCGCGCGCATGCCCAGCTTGGGCAGGAGCGAGGCGGTGATGCCCGGCGACTTGGCATCGACGAAGAACATGGTCAGGCCGTGGTGTTTCTTCAGGGCGGTGCGGTCGGTGCGGGCGAGCACCAGCAGGCGGTCGGCGACTTTGGCGGCGGTGGTCCACATCTTGGCGCCGTTGAGCTTCCAGCCACCGTCGACCTTCTCGGCATGGGTCTTCATCGCGCCCAGCACGTCGGTGCCGCCGTCGGGCTCGGTCATCGAGAGCGAGACGCGCAGCTTGCCCTGCGCCATGGGTCGCAGCCAGCGCTCCTTCTGCTCCTCGGTGCCCACCGCGCCGATCGTCTTGGCGCCGCCGAACGAGGTCAGCCCCCAGACCCACAGCAGGCCGCCGGCGGTCCGCGCGAACTCGCGCGCGAAGATCATCTGCATGACGACGTCGCCGCCAAGCCCGTCGTATTCCTCGGGGATACCCACGCCGAAGAAGCCCTGCTCGGCCAGCTTGTCCCACAAGGCGAAGGGATAGTTCTCCTCGTCCGCCTCCAGTGCGCGCATCCAGTCCTTGGGGGCTTCGGCGTCGACCCAGCGGCGCACGACGTCGCGAAACGCCTGCTGCTCCTCGGTCAGCGAAAAATCCATTGCCATTCCTTCTTGTCTTGGCACGGCAATGGCATCGGCGCTGCCGCTCGTTACCTATCGCCCTATAGGGTAGGGCGGCGGGATCAGATCGACGCGATCATCGAAGGGATCAGATGGACCCGATCAGATGGACAGGCCGCCTTCGAGCGGGATCACCGATCCGGTCACGTAGGCCCCCGCGCGCGAGGCGAGGAAGATCGCGGTTCCGGCCAGGTCCTCGGGCGTGCCGACGCGGCCGCGCGGGACCATGCCTTCGACCATCTTGCGCATCTCGTCCGAGGCGATCACGGTCATCTCGGATTCGAAGAAGCCGGGGGCGATGACGTTGGCGGTGATGTGGTCGCGGCCAAGGCGCTTGGCGAGGCCCCTGGCCAGCCAGTGGATCGCGCCCTTGGAGGCCTGGTAGGCGTAGTTCTCCTTGGGGCCGACCTTGAGCGCGCCGACCGAGCCGATGTTGATGACCGTGGCGGGCCGCTCGGCGGTGCCACCTGCGCGTAGCAGCGGCAGGAACTTCTGGAGCACGAAGAACGGCGCCTTGAGATTGAGGTCAATGACCTGGTCCCAGGCCTCTTCCCCCGTCTCGTCGATGGGCGCGTCGGCCATTGTCCCGGCGTTGTTGACCAGGACGTGCAGCGCGCTCTCGCGGGCGGAGATGTCGGCGACGAGCGCCTCGATCCCCGCGAGGCTCGACAGGTCGGCGCCAAGGCCGATGCAGGTGCCGCCGGTGGTCGCGGCGATGTCGGCGGCGGCGGCCAGGACCTTGGCCTCGGTGCGGGCGCAGATGTAGACTTTCGCGCCGGCGGCGGCGAGGCCGGTGGCGATGTGCCGGCCGATGCCGGTCGATCCGCCGGTCACGAGGGCGACGCGCC
Source organism: Novosphingobium sp. BL-52-GroH (assembly GCF_044813085.1). Taxonomy (NCBI): domain Bacteria; kingdom Pseudomonadati; phylum Pseudomonadota; class Alphaproteobacteria; order Sphingomonadales; family Sphingomonadaceae; genus Novosphingobium; species Novosphingobium sp. BL-52-GroH. Next base: position 1,588,064 of record NZ_CP171149.1, read on the forward strand.
CCTTGACGGAGAACAGCTCCGAAACGTTCATGCCGCCACCTTGCCTTCGGCGATCGTCAGGATCAGGTCCACGGTTCCTTCGGGGTCGCCCACGAGGAAAGCATGGTCGCCAGGGTGGTCGTGGATCGTCCAGCCCAGGGCGCGGGCGCGCTCGTGCATGGCGGTCATCACAGTCACGGCGGCGGCGACGTAGTCGACCGGCCGGGTAATGGTTTCCGCGCCGACCGGGATCACGCAGGCGGTCGCCTTCATCGGTTGGTCCGAGAGGTTGTCGAGCAGCCACTTCTCGCGCTCGGGCGGCATCAGGTGCGGGTGCTCCTTGGCGGCGGCGCGCTGCATTTCGTGGACGCCCGAGCCGATCGGCCCCTCGCCGGCGTCGAGCATGGCGTCGAGCCCGGCGAGCTGGTCCTCGGGCACGTAGCCCATCAGCGAGGCGATGCGCTCGCCCGAGTGCGGCACGATGGCGTCGAGGTAGATGACCTTGGCGACGCGGTCGCCGACCTGCGCCAGCACGCCCGGGGCCACGGTGCCGGCATAGCTGTGCGCGACCAGCACGACGTCGTGCAGGTCCTCGTACCTGAAGACGTTGACGATGTCCTGGACGTGGGTGGCATTGCCGACGTCGCGGCCGATCAGGTGCTCGCGTTCGCCGAAGCCGGTGAAGGTCGGGGTGAGCACGCGGTGGCCCTTGGCCTCGAGCAGCTCGCGGACGAATTTCCACGTCCAGCCGCCCATGCCGCCGCCGTGGAGAAGTACGAATGTGGTCATGGCGTTCAGGCCTCCGCAGGTTCTTCGGTGTTTTGGATGAATTCGGGGAAGGGGTCTGGCCCCCACAGGAACATGCTGTCCTCGGGCGCGTGGTTGGCCGCCGGCCAGTCGACGTCGTGCGGGATGAAGTCGATGTCGGCGGAATACTCGCTGAAACTGCCCCAGGGATCGCGCACGTAGAAGAAGTAATTGGCGCCCAGCACGTGCTGGCCTACGCCCCAGTTGGGACCGTAGCCGGCGCGTGCCATCGTCGCGCCGCCCAGGCCCACTTCCTGCACCGAGCCGACGTCCCAGCTGTTGTGGTGCATGCCGCGCCGGTCGGACAGGACCAGCGCCAGCAGGTGGTGGTCGCTGCCGTGGGCGCCGTGGAGGAATGCGACGGCGGGCTCGCTCTTGTCGGACAGGCGCAGGCCCAGCGTGCGTTCGTAATAGTCGATCGCGGCGTTCACGTCGGTGGTGAAGATCGCGAAATGCGAAAGCCGGCGCGGATGGACGGCGGGGGCTTGGCTGTTGAGGATCGCGCCCGACTTGCCGGGCTCGGCGCTGACGAAGGTGAAGCGGCTCTTTTCGTGCGGGGTCGCCTTCTCGGCGACCCGCACGTTCACCGGCAGGCCGTCGTAGCCGGCGAACCAGATGCCATTGGAATCGGCGCCGGCGGGCGCATCGATGTAAGTGACGCCGCAGCCGTCGAGACGCGCCCGGAAAGCGTCGATCTCGTCCTCGTAGACGCCGAAGCTGAGGTAGCGCAGCCGCTTGCCGGCGGCGCCTTGAGTCACCACCGCCCAGCGGTGGGGATTGTCGCGGGTGTAGAGTTCGAGCGCGCCGCCGTTGTCGCGCACGTCGAGGCCGAACAGCGTGTAGAACGCGCGGGCCGCTTCGAGATCGGGGACCTCGATGGCGAAATGGTCGATCGAATGGACCCCCAGCGCGCCCGCGCGGCGCCCGCTCTTGTTCAGTTCACTCATCCCGTCCTCCAGATTCCATGCAGGCCACGCAGGCCATGCGGGCGACGCCGTTCCGTCGCCCGCCGAACAATTCGCGGCGTATCAGGCCGCCTTGATCGGGTTGACCAGCAAGCCGATCTTCTCGATCTCCACTTCGCACACGTCCCCGTCCTTCATGAACAGCGGCGGCGTGCGGGCAAGGCCGATGCCCGATGGCGTGCCCATCACCAGCACGTCCCCGGCTTCGAGCGTGAAGCAGGTGGACAGCAGCGCCACGGTATCGACCACGTCGAACACCATGTCGGAGGTATTGGCGCTCTGCACCACCTGGCCGTTGAGGCGCGTCTCGATCTTGAGGCCGGCGCCGCCCGCGGGCAGTTCGTCGGCGGTGACGAGCCAGGGGCCGAAGGCGCCGGTATCGTCGAAGTTCTTGCCCACCGTCCACTGCGGGGTCTTGAGCTGGTAGTCGCGCACCGAGCCGTCGTTGAACACCGAATAGGCGACGATGTGGGAAAGCGCGTCTTCCTTGGCGATGTCCTTGCCGGCCTTGCCCACGACCGCGACCATCTCGCCTTCGTAGTCGAGCTGTTCGGAGGTGGTGGGCTTGATGATCGGCGCGCCATGGCCGATCAGGCTGGAATTGAAGCGCCCGAACACGGTCGGGAATTCCGGCACCTGGAAGCCGCCTTCGGCCGCGTGGTCCTTGTAGTTGAGGCCGAGGCAGATGATCTTGGGCGCCTTGACCAGCGGCGAGAGGAACGTCAGCTCCGCCTCGTCCACCAGGACGCCTTCGGCCACGACCTTCGATCCTGCCTGCACCAGCGCGTCGCCGCCCTGCGCGACGAGGGCGTCGAGGTCGTTGAGCGACGCGTCGCCCAGCACCACCTTGATGCCCTCGGCGGTGTCCACGGCCAGGCCGGTGCGTCCGTCTTTCGAAATTCTCGCCAATCGCATGATTCAATTCTCCTGAAGCGCCGGCACCGTGCTGCGCCCGGGCGTCTCGGTCAACATTAAATATATTCCGAACATTGAAATAGACTGCAGCGGTTGCGCATGGCGCTGGAAATGCTATGCCTGCGGGGATGAGCAGAAAGATCAGCCTGACCGAACGGGCCTACCGCCAGTTGCGGGACGAGTTGCTGACATGCCGTCTCGTCCCGGGCGAACGTATCAACATCAAGGACATAGCCGAATCGCAGGGCTTCAGCCTGGGCGCCGTGCGCGAAGCCTTGTCGCGGTTGACCTCGGAAGGCTTCGTCACCCAGGACGATGCGCGCGGCTTTCGCGCGACGCCGATCTCCATCGCCGACCTTGCCGACCTCGTGACGGTGCGCAGCGACATCGAAGGCCAATGCCTGCGCCGCGCGATCGCCTGTGGCGGGCTCGACTGGGAATCCGAGATCGTGCGCGCCGCCCACCGGCTGAGCAAGACGCCGACGCGCGATCCCGCCGATCCGGCCCGTCTCAACGAGGATTACGCCGAGGCCCACGCCGCCTTCCACCATGCCCTGGTGGCGGCCTGCGACAGCCCTTGGCTGCTCAAAATGCGCGACTGGCTCTATTCCCAGTCCGAACGCTACCGCTATCTCACCGTGCCGCTCTCGAACGCCGAGCGCGATCTGGTCCACGAGCATGCCGACATCGTCGGTGCCGTGCTGGCGCGCGAGGCGGACCGCGCCGTCGCCCTGCTGGGCGAGCACCTGTCGGCCACCGCGCGCGTCCTCATCGACCGGGAGGACCCGGCCCTGGCCCATGGGGGGGTGCGCCTGCTCGGCGACAAGGCGGCCTGAGATCCTGCTTCGAAAGTCGCCGTGGGACGACTTTCGAGTCCGGTTCCGGCCCACACCCCCACCCGGCCTCCCACAGCAGTGTATCCTGGATGGGAGGCCGGGTGGGGGTGTGGGCCGGAACCGGAATTTTGAAGCAGGCTGTGGAGGCATTTCAGCTCTGTCGCTGCTGGCCGGTGCCGCCGCCGCTGGCGGGCATCAGCATGTTGCTCATGCCGCCATCGACCAGCACGTCGATCCCGCTGATGTGGCCCGAATGGGGGCCGATCAGGAACAGGATCGCATTGGCGACGTCCTCGGCGAGGCCCAGCTTGCGCAGTGCGATGTTCGCCTCGCGCTGGTCGCGGCGCGATCGATCCTCGTATCCGGCGGCGGTCATCGGCGTGTAGGTGGGGCCGGGCGAGACGGTGTTGCAGCGGATGCCGTCGGGGCCCCACTCGACGCAGAGCTGGCGCACCAGCATCAGCAGCGCCGCCTTGCTGCACGAATAGAAACCCAGCCCCGGCGTCGCCTGCGTCCCCGACATCGAGGCGGTTGCCACGAAGGCGCCCTTGCTGGCCTTGAGGTGAGGATGCGCGGCTTTGGCCAGCAGCCAGGACGAGCGCGTGTTGACCGCGAAGATGCGATCGAAGTCCGCCGCCGGCTGATCCACCAGGGCTCCGCCCATGATGATCCCGGCGTTGCTGACGACCGCGTCGACGCCGCCCATGTGATCGAGCGCGGCGGCGACGATCCGCTCGCCGCAGTCCGCTTCGGACAAGTCGACCACGCAGGCCGCCGCCGCCGGGCCGATGGCCTCGACCACCTTGGCTAGATTGGCCGCGTCGCGGTCGGCGAGCAGCATCCGGTGATCGCCCGGGATGACAATGCCCGCCGCCAGCAATTCGGCGCAGGCGCGGCCTATGCCGCTTGCCGCGCCGGTGATGATTACACGCATCGTATCCTCCCTTGTCTTTTCCGTGCCTTGCGCGGTCATCGCGTCAGTCGGCCAGGCCCAGTTCGTCCATCAGCGCGGCGCGCAGCTTGAACTTCTGGATCTTGGACGCCGACATCGGCCATTCGTCGATGAACCGGATGTGCCGGGGGACCTTGAACGATGCGAGGCGCGCCTTGGCATAGGCGATCAGTTCGTCGGGATCGACTGCCACGTCGCCGTCGCGCTCGACGTAGGCGGCGGGGATTTCCGCGAGGCGTTCGTCGGGCAGTCCCACGACTTGCGCGAGGCGCACGGCGGGGTGGGTGGCGAGCACCGCTTCCACTTCGGCGGCGGCGACGTTCTCGCCGCCCACCTTGAGCATGTCCTTGAACCGGCCGTGGAACATGACGTGGCCGTGCGCGTCGATCGAGCCGATGTCGGCGCTGTGATACCAGCCGTCGGCGTCGAAGGCCTCTGCGGTCTTCTCCGGGTCCTTGTAGTAGCCGTCGAACAGGTTGTAGCCGCGGATGAGGATCTCGCCGCGCTCGTCGACGCCCTTTTCCGCGCCGGTTTCGGGATCGACGATCTTCATCTCGATCCCGGCCAGCGGATAGCCCAGCTTTTTCAGGCCCATCTCGGGGTCCATCGCATAGCCGCCGGTGGTGACGATGCCGGTCGCCTCGGTCATGCCCATGGTGCCGACCTGGAGCATGCCCGGGGCCTTGTCGCGATAGGCCTGGCCGACGCGGTCGGGCATGAAGGCGAAACAGCTGTTCTGCAGGCGAACCGACGACAAGTCGGCGCTTGCCCAGTCGGGATGCGCGATCATCGCCTGGTGGAAGGTGACGAAGGGCAGGAACATCATCGTCACCTGCTCCTCACCGATCTGCCTGAGGCTTTCGCCGGCATCGAAGTGGGGCTGGCCGATGAACGTGCCGCCCACGTCCATCGCCCCCAGCATGCACAGCATCGCGGCGATGTGGAACAGCGGCAGCGGCGACCAGGCGCGCTCGTCGTTGCGGAACTCCCACCGATAGCGGGCGAGGTTCCCGGCCTCGCGCGTGACGGCCTCGTGGCTGAGCAGGCAGCCCTTGGGATTGGCCGACGTGCCGGACGTGTAGAGGATCATCGCGGTGTCGCGGATGCGCACGGTCAGCCGGGCGGCGTGGATTTCAGCCTCGCTCACGGTCTCGACGCCGGCATCGAACATCGCCTGGTCGACGAAGCCCGGCAGGCTGCGCCCACCCAGCATCACCACCCGCCTGAGGCGCGGCGCTTGGGAAAGCGAGAGGTCGTTGGGGGCGGTCGCGGTGCTCAGGCCGGGCAGCGCTTCGACGAGCCGCCCGCAGAAATCCAGGTGTTCGCTCACCAGGTCGTTGGTCACGATCGTCGTCAGGTCGGCATTTTGGGTGACGTAAGTGACCTCGGGCGCCTTGTAGCGTGCGTTCATCAGGACCGAGACGGCACCCAACATGGCATTGGCGAACAGCGTCTCGACGAATTCGATGCTCGAGGGCAGGAGGATGCCGACGTGATCGCCGCGCCCGACGCCCAGCGCCTTGAGACCCCGCGCCCGGCGCAGCACGCTGGCGACGACGTCGTCGTAGGTCTTGCGCTCGCCCGGGAAGACCAGGGCCTCCTTGTCGCCGCCCAGGTCCCACGCCTTGAGCAGAAGGTCGCCCAGCGTCGTCCCCGATATCCGAATCGCGGCGTAATCCTCGCCCGTAGTGCCCACCGATGTCCGCTCCGCAAATGCTCGTGTGTCCATGAAGTGAGGGGGAGATTGCAGCAGGGCGGCAGCGGTGCGCCTTTCGTCGGATAGGTGCGGACGGGCCTTGGCGATCCAAGAGCTGGATCACGATATTTCGCGGATCACTTGTCGGGAATTTACGATGGAAGCCTATGTCTACGATCATGTGCGCACCCCGCGCGGCAAAGGCCGGCCGGATGGCGCGCTGCACGAGGTCACTTCGGTCGAAATGGCGACGCAGCTGCTCAAGGCGCTGCAGGAGCGCAACGACCTCGATACCGGCCTGCTCGACGACGTGATCATCGGCATGGCCCAGCCGGTGGGCGAGCAGGGCGGCGTGCTGGCGCGCGCGGCGGTGCTGCAGGCAGGCTATGCGCAGACCGTCGCCGGCCAGCAGATCCACCGCTTCTGCGCGACCGGGCTCGACGCGGTCAGCCTGATCGCGGCGCAGGTCCATTCGGGCATGATCCAGGCCGGCATCGGCGGCGGCGTGGAATCGATGAGCCGCACCGTCATGGGCTATGATTCGGGCGCCTGGACGTCCGATCCGGCGGTCGCCTACGGCAACTACTACGCCCCCCAGGGCATCGGCGCCGACATCATCGCCACGCTCGACGGCTATACCCGCCAGGACGTCGACGCCTTCGCGGTGGAAAGCCAGCGCAAGGCCGCCAACGCCTGGCAGAACGGCTACTTCAAGAAGTCGGTCGTGCCGGTGAAGGACATCCTGGGCAACGTCCTGCTCGACCATGACGAGCACATGCGCCCGACCACGACGCTGGAAAGCCTCGCCAAGCTCAAGCCTGCCTTCGAAGGCTTCGGCAAGGCCGGGTTCGATGCGGTCGCCAAGGCCCGGTATCCCGAGATCGAGGACATCGCCTACGTCCACCACGGCGGCAACAGCTCGGGCATCGTCGACGGCTCGGGCCTGGTGCTGGTCGGCTCGCTCGAGTTCGGCGAGAAGGCGGGGCTCAAGCCGCGCGGGCGCATCCGCTCCTACGCCAACATCGGCTCGGAGCCGACGATCATGCTCACCGCGCCCGCCGCCGTCTCGCGCAAGGCGCTCAAGGCCGGCGGCATGACCGCGAACGACATCGACCTGTGGGAACTGAACGAGGCCTTCGCCAGCGTCGTCCTGCGCTACCAGCGCGACATGGACGTTCCCGACGACCGGATCAACGTCAACGGCGGCGCGATCGCGATGGGCCATCCGCTGGGCGCGACCGGGGCGATGATCCTGGGAACCGTGCTCGACGAACTGGAACGGCGCGATCTCAACACCGGCCTCATCACGCTGTGCGCCGCCAACGGCCTCGGCACCGCCGCCATCATCGAGCGCGTCTGAGCGCCAAACGACAAGCAGATCGGGAACACCCATGGAAACTATGCGACTGGACGTGGCCGGCGACGGCATTGCGATCCTGACCCTCGATGCCGATGCACCGATGAACGTCGTCAACGACGCCTTCATCGCCGACATGGAGGAGGCGACCGCGCGGATCGCCGGGGACGATGCGATCAAGGGCGTCGTCGTCACGTCCGCCAAGAAGACCTTCATGGCCGGCGCCGACCTCAAGCAACTGGTCAACGGCTTCGAGACGCTCTCGGTCGACGATGCCTATGCCTTCTCGAAGCGGGCGACCGACATGCACCGCGCGATCGAGCATTCGGGCAAGCCCTGGGTGGCGGCGATCAACGGCCTGGCGCTGGGCGGCGGCTTCGAGCTGGCGCTGGCGTGCCATCGTCGCGTGCTGGTCGACGACCCCAAGGCGCAGGTCGGCCTGCCCGAAGTCAACGTGGGTCTGCTTCCCGGCTCGGGCGGCGTCGTGCGCCTGGGCATCATCGCCGGCATGAAGACCGCGCTCGACCTGCTGCTGTCGGGCCGCTCGGTCGGTCCGGCCGAGGCGCTCAAGCTGGGGATCGTCGACGAGGTGGTTCCCGCCGATCGCCTGGTCGATGCCGCCCGGGCATGGCTCGCCACCGGACCCGACGCGGTGAAGCCGTGGGACGTCAAGGGCTGGGTGCCGCCGCAGAAGAAGGGCCTGACCGTCCCTGAGGATTCCGCCGCCTACATGATGGCGGCAGGCGGCCTCGCCAAGTCGGGCTACAACCAGCCGGCGCCGCTGGCGATCCTCAACGCGCTGTTCCACGGGCTGCAGATGCCGTTCGACAAGGCGCTGACGGTCGAAGGCAAGTACTTCGCCAAGCTGCTGACCAATCCGGTCTCGCGCAACATCATCCGCACCACCTTCATCTCCAAGCTCGCGGCCGAGAAGGGCGCGCGCCGTCCCGAGGGCTTCGCCAGGTTCGAGGCGCGCAAGGTGGGCGTGCTGGGCGCAGGCATGATGGGGGCGGGCATCGCCCACGTCTCGGCCAATGCCGGGATCGAGGTGGTGCTGATCGACCGCGACGTCGCCACCGCCGAGAAGGGCAAGGCCTATTCCGCCAAGGTGCTCGGCAAGCTGGTCGAAAAGGGCAAGCTGGCGCAGGACAAGGCCGATGCCGTCCTTGCGCGCATCACCCCGACCGACGACTTCGCCCTGCTCGAAGGCTGCGATCTCGTCGTCGAGGCGGTGTTCGAGGACACCGCGATCAAGGCCGAGACGACCCGCAAGGCCGAAGCGGTCCTGCCGACGGGCGCCATCTACGCGTCGAACACCTCGACGCTGCCGATCTCGCAGCTGGCCCAGGCCTCGCAGCGGCCGGACCAGTTCATCGGCCTGCACTTCTTCTCGCCGGTCGACCGTATGGGGCTGGTCGAGGTCATCATGGGCAAGCAGACCAGCAAGGAGACGCTGGCCAAGGGGCTCGACTTCATCGCCCAGTTGCGCAAGACGCCGATCGTCGTCAACGACAGCCGCGGCTTCTACACCAGCCGCGTCTTCCAGACGCTGATCCACGAGGGCGCCGCGATGCTGGGCGAAGGCGTTCCGCCCGCCGTGATCGAGAATGCCGCCAAGGCCGTCGGCATGCCGGTGGGCCCGCTGGCGCTGCTCGACGAACTGACGCTCGACCTGCCGCTCAAGATCGTCGACCAGGCGATCGCCGAGGAAGGCGATGCCTACACCCCGCCCGCCGGCGTTGCCGTGATGCGCCGGATGAAGGACGAGATCGGTCGGTCGAGCCGCAAGACCGGCGGCGCCTTCTATGAATACCCCGAAGGCGGCAAGAAGCACTTGTGGAAGGGACTGGGCGAGCATTTCCCCGTCAAGGACAGCTGGGACGTGGAGGAACTGAAGACGCGCTACCTCTATGCCCAGGCGATGGAGACGGCGCGCTGCCTCGAGGAGAACGTGCTCGAAACCCCGCAGGATGCCGACCTCGGCGCGATCTATGGCTGGGGTTTCCCGGCCTGGACCGGCGGCACGATCAGCTACATCGACACCGTCGGCCTGGCCGCCTTCGTCCAGGAATCCGATCGCCTGGCCCAGCTCTACGGACCGCGCTTCCTGCCCTCGGCGTGGCTGCGCGACAAGGCAGCGCGGGGCGAGGCGTTCTATACGCCGGCACAGGCTAGCGCGATCAAGGAAACGGTCCCGGCATGAAGCGGCTTACCTTCGAGCCGGAGCACGAGCAGTTCCGCGACAGCGTCGTCAAGTTCATGAAAGCCGAAGTGGGCGCCCATGCCGAGCGCTTCCGCGAGCAGGGCATCGTCGATCGCGATGTGTTCCTCAAGGCCGGCGCGCAAGGCCTGCTGTGCACCTGGGCGGACGAGAAGTACGGCGGGGCGGGGATCGACGATTTCCGCTTCGAGCAGATCATCATCGAGGAGAACATGCGCCACGGTGACATCGGCTTCTACATCAACCTGCACAACGACCTCGTCGCGCCCTATATCGCCAAGCTGGGCACCGACGAGCAGAAGGACCGCTGGATGCCCGGCATCGTCAGCGGCGAGAAGATTCTCGCCGTCGCGATGACCGAGCCTTCGACCGGCAGCGACCTTGCCGGCATGCGCACGAGCGCGGTCGACAAGGGCGATCACTGGCTGCTCAACGGGGCGAAGACCTACATCTCCAACGGCATCCTGGGCGACCTGGTGGTCGTAGCGGCGCGGACCGATCCGGAAAGCCGCCATGGCCTGGGGCTCTTGGTCGTCGAACGCGGGATGGACGGGTTCGAACGCGGCCGCAAGCTCGACAAGATGGGCATGCAGGCGCAGGATACCGCCGAACTGTTCTTCAGCGACGTCAAGGTGCCCAAGGCCAACGTGCTGGGCGATCCGACCCAGGGCTTCCGGTATCTCGCGCGCTTCCTGGCGCAGGAGCGCCTGGTCGCCGCGATCGGGTTCATGGCGACGGCGCAGACCGCGTTCGATCTCACGCTCGACTACGTCAAGGAGCGCAGGGCGTTCGGCAAGCCGATCGGAGCCTTCCAGAACACCCGCTTCGCGATGGCGACGATGCGCGCCGAACTCGATTCTCTGCAGACCTACGTCGATCAAAGCGTGCTGCTGCTGAACGCAGGTGAACTGACCGCGGAGGACGCCTCGTCCGCCAAACTGCTCGCCAGCGAGCTCGAGGCCCGCGTGATGGACCAGTGCGTCCAGCTACACGGAGGCGCTGGCTACATGCAGGAATACCGCATCTGCCGGATGTACACCGACGCGCGCGTCAGCCGCATCTTCGCCGGCACCAGCGAGATCATGCGCGAGATCATCGGCCGCGGACTGGGCCTCGACGAACGGAAGCTGAACTGATGGCGGTTCTGGATATCGACAAGCTGCTGGCATACCGGCTGCCGGAGTACCGCGAGAGCTACGACATGCGGGACACCATCCTCTATGCCCTGGGCGTAGGAGCGGGCCTGTCGGACACCGTCGACGAACTGGACTTCGTGTTCGAACGGGACTTGAAGGCGCTTCCGACCATGGCCCTGGTGCTGGGCACGCCCGGATTCTGGGCGATGGACCCCAAGGCGGGCCTCGATTGGAAGAACATCCTCCACGGGGAGGAAACGCTGGTCGTCCATCGCCCGATCGAAGCGACGGGCGAACTCGTCGGCTCGACCCGGATCCTGGACATCGCGGACAAGGGCCCCGGCAAGCCGGTCATGATCCGCAGCCGCCGCGAACTGACGACCCTATCGGGACTTCCCGTAGCCGAGACCACCGGGGTCTGGGTGCTTCGCGGGGCGGGAGGCTTCGGAGGCGTTCGCGACCTTCCGGGCGATCCCTTGCCGGCCGTGCCCGATCGGGGGGCAGACTGCGTCATCGACCTGCCGACTTCGCGTAATCAGGCTCTGGTCTATCGCCTTTCGGGCGATCGCAACCCGCTTCATGCCGACCGGGAGCTGGCCAGGAGCGTCGGCTTCGAGGAACCGATCCTGCACGGCCTTTCCACCATGGGCGTGATCGGGCGGGCCCTGCTTCACAAGTGTGCCGACGGCAACCCCGACCATATGCGGTCGATGCGCCAGCGCTTCACCGCGCCGGTCGTTCCCGGCGATGTCATCCGCACCGAGATATGGGACGAGGGCGACGGTTCGGCCCGGTTCCGCGCCTCTGTGCCGGAGCGGGGCATCGTCATTGCCGACTGCGGCGTCGCGACGTTTGGTACGGTGTGAACCTTGCCTGCCGGTCTCGCGTCCGAGGCCGGCAGGCAAGGGCGGCGCTATGCGGGCCAGCTAGGCACCCGCCCCTGCATTCCGGTGAAAATGGCCCGCATCGGTTCGGGCACTTGCCCGGCACCGACCCCCGTCCCGAAGTTGATGCCGCGCCGCTCGTATATACGCCAGCCTTCGGCCGTGCGGCGCAGGCGATCCTCGTAGCCGCCGATGGCGAGCAGATCTGTGGGGCGTAGCGGATCGGCATCAGGGATGGCAAACCAGTGCCATGCGAGGATACGACTTGCCGCACGCGCCTCGTCGCCAGCCAGTTCGATGACCAGATTGGTGACGTTGTGCGAGCAGCCCAGCAGCGCGCCCTGGTAGGCCATGCACTGCGCATGGATCGCCTCGCGCCCGATCGATCGCGTGCCGCCGAAGTCGATGCTGCCGTCCAGCGTGAAGACGTCCTCGGCGATACGATGAAACTGCATGGCATCGACGAGATGGGCATAGCGATAGACGCATTCCTCAATGGCGATGCGATCGGCGATCGCTTCGAGATCGATGGTCATGGTAGGCGCACTCCCCTGGTGGCGGCGATCTGCGTGGTGATGTCCCAAAGACGTAGCGCCTCGTCCGACGAAGACGAAGTTGCCGGCGCGGGGCATGTCAGCCGCAGCCGACGACGCCGCCATCGACAGGAATCTGCGCTCCGGTCACGTAAGCGCCCGCGCGCGAGCACAGGAAGACGACGATGCCTGCGATGTCCTCCGGCGTGCCCAGTCGCTTCATCGGGATATGCGCCAGAAGGGCGGGATCGACCCGATCGTCCTCGCGCATGTGCGCGGTCATCTTGGTGGGGAAGAAGCCCGGGATCACGGCGTTGACTGTGATGTTGCGTTCGGCCAAGTCGCCGGCCAGGTCCCGGCTCATCATGTGCACCGCCGCCTTGCTGGCTGCATAGCTGTAGGCGCTCAACCGTTCCGTCTTCATGCCGGCGACCGATCCGATGTTGATGATGCGCGCCGGGTCCAGCGGGGCACCCGCTGCGCTCAATTGCGGCAGCAGTTCGCGGATCATGGTGAAGGGCGTCTGGACGTTGACCGCCATCACCCCGGGCCAGGCCTTGTCCGGAAACGAATCGATCGACCCACCCCAGGTCTTGCCGGCGTTGTTGACGAGGATGTGGCATTCCCCGAGGGCTTCCCGGTAGCGTGCCACAAGGTCCACCGCCGCTTCCGGGGTCGACAGGTCCGCGGGCAGGGCGACGCACGTGCCAAGGCCATCCATCTCCCTTGCCGCCGCTTCGCAGACCTCTGCCTTGCGCGACGTGACGGCGACCGTGGCACCGGCCCTGAGAAGACCTTCCGCGATCATCCTGCCCAGGCCCTGCGCCCCCCCGGTGACGAGCGCCTTCTTGCCGGCAAGGCTGAACAGGTCGCTCACATCGTCACCACGACTTTGCCGAACTTGTGCGCATCGCGCAGGTGCAGAAGCGCTTCCCTGGCCTGTGCCAGCGGATACGTCGCTTCGATCACCGGCTTGATCGCGTGCGTGTCTGCGAAGGCCAGCATGTCCCTGAAGTCCTGCGGATCGCCCACCTGGCTACCTACGATGCTGGCGCTCTTGAGGAAGATGTCGGTGGCGTTGAACTTGATCTCGTTCCCGGCAGTCGAGCCATAGATGACGATCCGCGCACCCGGATTGATCGCGCGTACGTAGTTGGCGAAACTGGGCGAGGGTGCGCCGTCGAGCACGACGTCGATGCCGCCGGTCAGCTTGCCGACCTGCTTGCGCCAGTCGGGATCGGTATAGAGCAGGCCGCCCTTCGCACCCATGGCGACCGCGCGGTCGATCACTTCCTGGCTCTCGCCGGTCACGTAGACGTTGGCACCCTTGGCCACCGCGAAAGCAAGGCCGAAGGTCGCCACGCCGCCGCCGACGCCGCTGATGAGGACGGTCTCGCCGGCCTCGAGACGCCCCTTGAACATCAGGGCGCGCCAGGAGGTCAGCGCGGTAAGCGGCATCGCGCCCGCTTCCTCGAAGCTCATGAAGGCAGGCTTGGGGGCCAGATTGCCCGCAGGCACACAGATGTACTCCGCGATGGTCCCGGCAAAGGGCATCCCCAGCAGGCCGAAGTCGTCAGCGGGCGCGTGGCGGTCGGGTCCCCAGTTGCGTGCAGGGTACAAGACCACTTCATCGCCTTGGGTGACGCCCGAGACGCCTTCGCCGACCATGTCGACCACGCCGGCACCGTCGCAGCCGAGAGTCACCGGCAGCGTCATGCCCGGATATTGCCCGTGAGTAATGAACAGTTCTCGATGGTTGACCGAAGCTGCCCGCACGGCGACCCGTACCTCGCCCGGACCGGGGAGTGGCGTCTCCACATCCGTAACGACAACAGCCTCAGGGCCGCCCGCCCGGTCGAGATAGAGAGCCTTCATGGTCAACCTTTCCTACTTCGCATGCAAGCAAGCGCCTGCCGGCAGACTGGGAGTCTCGCACATTCGCGGCGCGCTCCCCCGTAAATGAGCGTGGACAATGTCCCGCACCGTTGATGACCTATCTGCCGATAGGGAAAGAAGCTTGCATTTAAGATTTCGCTGCGCGGAGGCGCGTGGATCTTGCTCGGCGCGGTTCGGACTTCCCTGCTGGCGGAAATCGCGGTGCTTCAGGGTAATCGTTCGGAAGCGCGCCGTGCGGTGCGTGCGGCGGCGGCCGCAGGCCGTGCTGCGGGCCCGCCAGCTGGGCATTCTTCCCTGACGCTGTGCCCGGGGCAACCCGGGCCGCTTCCGTTCGCTCGCTTGCGCCTATCGAAGGATAGATTGCGACCGGTGGTTGACCTGCCAACTCCCGCCGGCGCGAAAGGAACCGTCATGTCCAAACGTAAAGTCATCATCAGTTGCGCCGTCACCGGGGCCATCCACACCCCGTCGATGTCGCCTTATCTGCCGGTCACGGCGGAGGAGATCGCGCAATCGGCGATCGGCGCCGCCGAGGCGGGCGCCGCGATCATCCACCTGCACGCGCGCAATCCCGTCGACGGGCGGCCGGACCAGAACCCGGACCTGTTCGAGCCCTTCCTCAAGGTTATCAAGCAGCGCAGCGACGCGGTCATCAACCTGACCACCGGCGGCCACCCCTCGATGACCGTCGAGGAGCGCATCCGCCCGGCGAAGACCTTCGCGCCCGAAGTCGCCAGCCTCAACATGGGGACGATGGGCTTCGGTCTGTTCCCGATGCTGGACCGCTACAAGGAGTTCAAGCACGACTGGGAACCGGCAGCGCTCGAAGCGTCGCGCGACCTGGTGTTCAAGAACACTTATGCCGACATCGAACACCTGCTGACGACGCTGTCTCCGCTGGGCACGCGCTTCGAATTCGAATGCTACGACACCAGCCACCTCTACAATCTCAAGTATTTCCTCGACCGCGGCCTGGTGAAGGCGCCGCTGTTCATCCAGACGTGCTTTGGCATCCTGGGCGGCATCGGCGGCCATCCCGACGACGTGATGCACATGAAGCGCACTGCCGACCGCCTGTTCGGCGACCAGTACGAATGGTCGGTCCTGGGGGCGGGCGCGCGCCAGATGGGGATCGTCGCCATGGCCGCCTCGATGGGCGGCAACGTCCGCGTGGGGCTCGAGGACTCGTTGTGGGGCGGGCGCGGCAGGCTTGCCGAGACCAACGCCGAGCAGGTCCGCACCGCGCGACAGATCATCGAAGGGATGGGGCTCGAGGTCGCCACGCCTGATGAGGCGCGCGCGATGCTCGACCTCAAGGGCGCCGATCGGACCAGCATCTGATGGAAGAGCCGAGGGGGCCGCTCGCCGGCATCCGCATCGTCGAGATCGACGCGATCGGGCCGGTGCCGCTGGCGGCGATGCTGCTGGCGGACATGGGCGCCGACATCGTGCGTGTGGCGCGTCCGCCCAGCGCCGGGGTGGGAGATTGGGAAGACGTCGGGGGCGACATCCTCCACCGCAGCCGCGCGGTGGTCCACCTGGATCTCAAGCAGGATGCCGACCGCGCCCGGCTGCTGGACCTGGTCGAGCGGGCGGACGGGCTGATCGAGGGCTATCGCCCGGGTGTCATGGAACGCCTCGGCGTGGGACCCGATGCCTGCCTGGCACGCAATCCGCGCCTTGTCTTCGCCCGCATGACCGGGTGGGGGCAGACCGGCCCGCTGGCGCTGCGCGCCGGGCACGACATCAACTACCTCGCCATCACCGGGGCGCTGCACGCGATGGGCGAGAAGGGCAGTCCGCCGCCGGTGCCGCTCAACCTCGTGGGCGATTACGGCGGCGGGGCGATGTTCCTGATCGCCGGCATGCTGAGCGCGCTGCTGTCCGCCCAGCGCACGGGGCGGGGGCAGGTCGTGGACGCGTGCATCACCGACGGCGTCGCCTCGCTGATGAGCCTGTTCTACGCCTGGCAGCCCAAGGGGCTGTGGGAAGACGCGCCCGGCTCCAACCTGCTCGACGGCGCCGCGCCGTTCTATCGCACCTATGCCTGCGCCGATGGCGGCCATGTCGCGGTGGGATGCCTGGAGCCCAAGTTCTTCGCGCAGATGGTCGAAGGACTGGGGCTTGCGGATCGCGGCTACGACCAGAACGCGCGCGCCGGATGGCCGGCGATGGAAGCCGACTTCGCCGCCGCTTTCGCGAGCCGGCCGCGCGATGAATGGGCCGCGCTGTTCGCCCCAACCGATGCCTGTGTCACCCCGGTCCTGTCGATGGCCGAGGCGCCGAGCCATCCGCACAACCGGGCACGAGGCACGTTCGTGGAGCGCAACGCGATCGCCCAGCCGGCGCCCGCACCGCGTCTGTCCAACACCCCAGCCGCCATTCGCGAACCCGGGGCGCTCGACATCACGGAGGCTCTCGCGGCATGGTCGTGATGCGCCGCCGGCGCAGTGCCGATGTCCCACAACTGCGCATTCGCGCGGATGGTGCATCGGTGCAACATTCCGCAAATTAACTTTAAACCACAGCGGCATCCTATCCCACGATAGGTGGAGAGCAGGGGGTGACCCCGCCATTTGCCGCAAGCTTTGCCGGTGCCGACCGAGCAGAACAAGAATTCAAGAGAGGATCTCATGCAGACCACATTGCTCAAGTGCGCACTATTTTCGACGGCGGCGCTGATCGCCGTGCCGGCCAGCGCACAGGACAGCGACACCCAGGCATCACCGACGGCAGGGGCACCGGCGACGGCAGAGGCAGTGGCCGACGCAGCAGTCCCGGCGGACACTGCGGGTTCCGGCGACATCGTGGTCACCGCCCGCCGCCGCGCCGAGCGGCTGCAGGACGTCTCGGTCTCGATCACGGCGTTCTCGGCCGCCTCGCTCGATCGCAGCACCGTGCAGACGGTCAGCGACATCAAGACGATCGCCCCCGGCTTCACTTTCTCGTCCGAGGGCGGCAAGGACAACGTGGCCCTTACCCTGCGCGGCATCGGCCAGTTGCCGCTGGGCGAAGTGACCCCCGGCGTCGTCATCTACCTCAACGACACGCCGCTGCCCTCGGTCGGCTCAAACGTGCCGACCTACGACATCAGCAGCATCCAGGTCCTCAAGGGGCCGCAAGGTACGCTGTTCGGCCGCAACACGCTGGGCGGCGCCGTCGTCATCGGCAGCGAGAAGCCGAGCTACCAGTTCGAAGGCTACGTTCAAGGGACGTATGGCCGCTTCGATTATCGCGAACTGCAAGGCGCGGTGAACATCCCCATCATCGCGGACAAGGTGGCGTTGCGCGCCGCCGGCCAGATCCGCCGTCAGGACCCGCGCACGGTCGCCTTCGACGGCGGTCCCGGCTTCGACGACATCCACCAGGACGGCTTCCGTCTCTCGTTGCTGCTCGAGCCGGTAGACGGGCTCAAGAGCACCACGATCTACGAATACTTCAAGGGCGACGAACTGGCGGGCGGCCTTTACCTCCTGCGCCAGAATTTCCCCTTCGCCGCGCTCGGCCTGGGCGTGGTCGACCCGCAAGTGCAGGCGGCGCTGGAGACGCAGCGCGGCAACCGCCGGGGTTCGTTCGACGGCGGCATCGATGGCGGCCGTTCGTACCGCAAGACCACCTCGGTCACCAACGACACCTCGTTCACCTTCGGTGCGCTGACGTTGCGCAACATCTTCGGCTATCGCAAAAACTACAGCGACCAGCTCATCAACACCGGCGGCCTCCCCGAACTGCAGATTCCGACTGGGCTCGCCGCTCCGGCCACCGTGCCGTTTACGCTGTTCACCGCCGCGTCGATCCTCGACCGCCAGTACATCACCAACGAAACCCAGTTGCTGGGTGATTTCGATGGTTTCAACTTCATCGCCGGCGTCTTCTACAACAACGACAAGCCAGCGGGCGCCAGTGGTTCGCAGTTCACCGCATTCTCGGTCGGCTCGGTGCCCGCCCCCGCCGTCACCGCCCACGTTCGCAACAAGAACTACGCGGTCTATGCCCAGATCGGCTACGAGATCACGGACAAGCTGAAGCTCAACCTGGGTGGGCGCTATAGCTGGGACAAGGTCTCGGCATGCGGCGGCACGATCGGCACGGGCTACGTCGACGAGGCGACCTGCCTCGACGTCGCGGCGACGGGCGCGGCGGACGGCGTCGGCGTGGTCTCGAACAAGGGCGAGGAGCCGAGCTGGACCATCGGTCTCGATTACAAGCCCAACCCCGACTGGCTGCTCTACGTCGTGTCGCGGCGCGGCTATCGCGGCGCGAACGTGAACACGCCGTTCTTCGAGACCCCCTATACCACCGGCGGCATCGACCCGGCCTGCGTCGCGACCGGCGGGGTCTGCGCAGACTTGCGCCCGTTCCAGAAAACCGGCGAGGAAAAGATCACCGACGTCGAAGTCGGCTCGAAGTACGATTACCACGTCGGTTCGGCACGCGGACTGCTCAACATCGCCGCGTATTACAGCAAGTACAAGAACGCGCTGCAGTTCCTCAACACGCAGACCACGGTGCCCAACGGTACGCCGGATTCGCCCAGCAATGGCTCGCTGGCGGTCAACGCGGCGAACCTGCGAATCTGGGGTGTCGAGCTGGAAGCCTCGATCAGCCCAGTGCGCAGCCTGACGGTCGGCTTCAACGCCGCCTACACTAACGTCAAGGTCGAGAGCGTGTCGGTGCCGGGCACCCTGCCGTCGACGATCGTGCTGGGCCCGGACCAGATCAACAAGTATTCGCCCAGCTTCTCGGGCACGGCGAGCCTTAGCTGGATTCTTCCAGTGCGCCCGGCAGATGGCGAGCTGACGTTCAACGCGGACCTGTTCATGACCACTGACTTCGGCGGCCAGAACGGCGAGAAGCTACCCGGCTACGACCTCGCCAATGCCCGCCTCGACTGGCGCGGCATCGCTGGTTCGGGGCTGGATTTGGGCGTCTACGTGAAGAACCTGTTCAACGTCGATTACTATTCGGCGTCGAGCGTTCTGCTGCCCTCGTTCCCGACCAGTTCGGTCTATGCCGGCGAGCCGCGGACTTGGGGCGTATCGGCCAAGTACTCTTTCTGAAAAGTGCGTTCGGGATAGTGGGCCGGCGGGCCAGGGTGCGGAGTGCGATATGACATCGGAGCAACTCTACCTCGCCTCCGGCCCCGCCTAAGACATCGCGCGACCATTGCCCGGGCCCGCTGCCGCGAGGCATTGGCGGCGATGGGCGTCGGTTCGAACTTGTGCTAACTCACGGAGATTGCGCAATTTGTCCTGTGCGACACCGGCCTGCTGATCGGCATCGGCGAGACGCGCGGCGAGCAGGTCGGTGCACGGGAGGCGATCCGCGAACTGCAGCGACGGCAACATCCAGGACGTCATCGTCCGGCCCTTCCGCGTCAAGGCCGGCACTCTGATGGCGGGTCATCCCTAACCGTCGCTGGACGATCACCTCCGGGCGATCGCAGCAGCCGCGGCTGCCGATCTGGTTCGGCGGCGATGCGGAACCTGTACTGCGGCGCGTGGCGAAATTCGGCGATGGCTGGTCGCCGTTCCGCACGCCGCCGGAAAAATTCCCCGAATGCCTCGACCTGATCCGTTCGCAGCCCGAATACGACGGCCGGCCGATCGACCTGTTCTTCGCGCTGGAAATGCTCAAGGTCGGCCCGCACCACGAGATCATGGACGATCCGCGCGCGCCGGGCACGCGCGATGCGCAGAAGATCATCGACCAGATCGGATGGCTCAAGGAACTGGGTGTCAACGAAACCATCGTGCCGCTGCCGCCCGGCATTTCGGGGCTCGACGAATATCTCGACCGATTGCGCTGGGTGGCCGAAGAGATCATGCCCAAGGTTTGAACCTGCCCGGCGGAAGGGGGCAGCGCCGGCTGCGCGGGGCACCAAACCCGGCTGCATCGCAGTCAACGACAAGGGCGAAAGTTTCGGCAACGACGCCTCGGTTCACTTCGTCGAGGCGATGCCCGGCACCGGCGCGGTCCCGGCGCACATCATCGGCGATGCGGACTTCGTGAAGAAGTACGGGATGGGCATGATCTTCCCCGGCGGTGGCGGGCTAAAGAAACCGATCGCGGCAGCCGGGAGACGGTTCGACCACGGTGGGCCTGAAGATCGACGCACAGTGCCGGGTGGTCGGCGCGGATGGCAAGGCGGTGCGCGGGCTCTACGCCGCCGGCTCGATGCCAACTCGATCTGGCGCGGCAACTCGCCCGCGCACGGCTGCAATGTGGGACCGGCGATGGTGACCGGCTACATAGCCGGCAAGGTCATGGCCGAGGCGCTCGTCCCCGCCTAGGGTCCAGCACCGCGTAGGAGGGATCGTCGCCATCGCGGCGCCCTCCGAAACTGCCGAACAGGCCGAACGGATGGCCGGGCTCCCGCTTGCCGGGCTGCTACCCCCGGTCGCCAACAGCGCATGGGAGCAGGGGCAAGGTGCGGCCCCCTACTCCCTTGACGGCCTACTTATACGGATCGACGGGCTGTGGCACTTCGACGACGCCGATGTCCTTGAGCATCGTCAGCACGTCGGAAATGCTGAAGATGCTCACGATCTTGTCGTCGGCGAACTGGACGATCGAAAACCAGTTGACCTGGAATTCATTGCCGGTCGGCTGCACCCCCATGTAGGGCCCGCCGACGTGCTTGCAGTAGTGGGTGGCGTAGATCCAGATTTCGTTGTCGCCCTTGCCGACCGCATCGATGGTCTTGTAGGCGGCCGGGTAGAAGGTCTTGTAGAGCGCGACCGGTGACGTCTTCCACTGTTCGTATGTGCCGAGATCGGGACGATTGGGGTTGCCGTAGCGGAAATCGGCGTGGAAGAAGCGGTCCATGCCGTCGAAGTCGCCTGCGTTCAGCGTCTCTTGCAGGTCGGTCCAATGCTTGACCATTGTTTTCTGCCTGTCGGTCAACAGGGGGGAGCCGGTCACGTCCAACTGTTCGCGAATGGGTTCTTTCCAAGCCACTTCAAGTCTCTCCATATCTTGCCGGATAATGCCGGTGTCAGTCTTCCGGCGCGATCGTTACCTGCATGCCGGCGAGGGCGTCGACCATCATCACCTGGCACGACAGGCGCGAATATTCGCTGCGGTGGGGCGAACCGTCCAGCAGGTCGCTCTCGTCTTCCGAGATCGGCGGCAGCGCTGCGGCGAACGCGGGATCGACGTAAACGTGACACGTGGCGCAGGAGCAGCATCCACCGCAAAGGGCCAGCAACTCGTCGAACCCGGAATCGCGGATTGCCTCCATCACACTGACATCCGCAGCGGCCTCTATCGTCTTGACCGTGCCATCGCGGGTGACGACGTTAAGTTCGGGCATTGTACCTCTCGTGGACCATGGTGATGTGGGCGTCCTAAACACCGCCACGCCGTCGCCATCCTGCCGGACGGTAGGAGCCAGCCAAGTGCTCAGCGGCCCTCCCGTTGACCGAGAAACGATCGAAATAGAACGTGAAAGGGCGGTGCTCGCCATGTTCGGCCAGATAGGCGTGGAGATCGGCCGGGACGGCATCGGTCAGCGGGATGTCCGCGATACGGTAGATTTCCTTGACGATAGGGTCGGGGTTACGGATCAGCTAGGTCGGTGATGTCGATGACGTTGCCTGCGGCCTGTTCCTGCGCGGCGCTGTCTATGGTGCTCTCCCCTGTCGTGGTGCATTGTCCTGGCCGACGTGACGATGCACGATGTAAGGCCGGCGACCCTTCCTTCGGCAAGGTGCGCTGCTGTCCTCACTGCGCCAAATTGCCCGCCAGAACGCCACGACGCCCGAAATGGGTGCCAGAACAGGCAAGCGGAAAGAGGACATATGACAAGCTTCTCCCATGTCTACGACCTGCCGACCACGTCCGGGATGGACTGTGCCATCAGAGGCCGCATCGCGCTGCCGGGGGTCGTGATGGAACTCCACGAATACCGTTTCGAAGGCCCGCAAGGCGGGGTGTTCTCCTCGCCTCGCAGCTTCCTGGACCTGGCGCTGTCGCCGCGGCCGGGCGAACCGCGCGGCGGCTATGACGAAGTCGATCGTGGGGCGGTGCAGGCGCTCGGCCCGGTGATCTTCGTGCCGGCCGGCGCGCGTCTTCACACGCATTGGGGCGCGGGACGCCAGACCTCGATCTGCTGCGGGTTCGATGGTTCGGGCCTGGCGTCGGAAGAGATGGGTATCTGCACCGAGGTGCTGCGCGCGACGCTGGACATCCGCAGCCGCCCGATAGTCCAAGCCCTGCGCCGCATCGCCGAAGAGATCGCTCGGCCGGGGTTCTGCAGTGAAATACTGGCGCACGCGGTCTGGACGCAGACTGCCGTTGAACTTCACCGCTACCTGCAACTTGCGACCCGCAGCCATGCCTCCGGCGCCTTGCGGCTTTCCCCGGCCCAGCTCGCCCGTATCCAGGACCGGGTCGAACAGCCCGGCAAACCGCCTAAGGTCTGCGAACTGGCAGCCGACTGCGGCCTGTCGGCACGCCACTTCTTCCGCCTGTTCCGTGCGACTACCGGGCAGACTCTCACCGCTTACGTGGCCGATCGCAAGATCGCCCTTGCACGCCGGTTGTTGGAGCCCGGTGGCGCCGCGATCAAGATGGTCGCCTGGCAGTGCGGGTTCGACAGTGCCGCAGCCTTTTCCGCAGCTTTTCGCAAGGCGACCGGCCTGACCCCGCGGCAGTTTCGGCAGGCGATGATGCATTGAGCGCGGCACCGGACAGGCAGGGCGGTTTGGCGATGGCATTGGCGCGATCGCGAAAGACCGTCGGCTTGTGGGGCGGTGGCGGACGTCGCACAGTCCCGCCAAAGCGCTGCCGTATCGGCGGAGCGTGATCGGAGAGGGTATTTGCCGGAAAATCTTTTCGACCTCAGTGGCAAAGTGGCATTGGTCACCGGTGCCAATTCGGGCCTGGGCTTCGGATTCGCGCAGGGGCTTGCCCGCGCGGGAAGCGACATCGTCATCTGGGGCCGTCGTACAGACAAGAACGAGGAAGCCGCCGCGGCGCTGCGCGCCCATGGCGTGCGGGTCTTCGCAGACAGTGTCGACGTCGCCAGCGAACCGGACATCGTGGCGGGTTTCGCGCGCGCTCTGGACGCGATGGGGCGCATCGACACCGTGGTCGCCAATGCCGGCATCGCCAGTCAGGTGGACTTCACTGAAATGGACGTCGCGACCTATCGCAAGCTTATCGACGTCAATCTGGACGGTGCGGTGTTCACTTTGCGCGAAGGCGCGCGGCACATGAAAGCACGGGCGCAAGCTGGCGATCCTGGGGGATCGCTCATCATCTGCGGGAGCGGTTCGATCTTCCAGGGCGTGCCGACCATGGCGCACTATGGCATTGCCAAGGGCGCCCTGAACGCGCTGGCAAAGGCTCTGGCGGCCGAACTGGGTCCGATCGGGGTGCGCTGCAACGTCGTCGCGCCGGGCTTCATCGAGACGGAAATGACGTTCGCGGATCCCGAGGTGGGCAAGATGCTGGCCGACATGGTCGCGGCCAAGACACCGCTCGGCCGTGCCGGCAAGCCGTCTGACCTGGCGGGTGCGGTCATCTATCTCGCCAGCGACATGTCGGCCTACCATACCGGCGATACGCTGGTCGTGGATGGCGGCAAGATGGTGGCCAACTGACCGACCGACAGGTTGCGCAAATTCGCGCGGCATCGACCCTGACCGCGACTCGAGGAGATTCGAATGTTCGCAAGGCCCAACAGCCAGCATAGCCAAGTGGCCTACGTGACCAATGATCTCGTCGCGGCAATGGCGCTGCTCAGATCGGAATACGGCGCGCCCGGTTTCTTCGAACTTACAAACATCCAGCCCGGCGAGGACCCGACTGGCAAGCCGGTGCTGAAGATCGCGCTCACGATTGTCGGCGGGGTGGAGATCGAGCTGATCGAACCTGTCGGCGATACCGCGCCGATCTTTCGCGAAACCTTGCCCGGGGGCGAGGGACTGGCCATCCGTTTCCACCATGTCGCCACCCGGATCGGAGGGCCGATCGCCAACTGGGAGGCGCATCTGGCATCACTCGACCTGGCACGGCATCCAGTGGTGTTCGAGGGCGGCGTAGGCGACATGCTGCGCTATATCTACACCGACGAGCGTCACGCTCTGGGCCATTACATCGAGCACGTCTGGATGTCGCCCGAACTGCTCGGGCAGATGGCCGACCTGGTCCCTTCCTATCCTTCCGCGAAGGATCCCATATGATGACCCGTGCCCTGTCCCGGCTGAACTTCCGTGACGTCGGCGGGCTCCCGGCGGCGGGCGGCCGCACCGTGCGCTCCGGCGTGATCTACCGCTCGGAAGGCCCTGCAAGCTTCGTCGAGAACCACCATGCCGAACTGGGCGAGCTGGGATTTCGATCGGTTGCGGACCTTCGCTCATCGATGGAGCGCGACAAGGCTCCGCATCTGTGGTGCGGGCCCGGCTGCCGCCTGTTGGACCTCGACATGAATACCGATCTTCGCGCGCAGGGGGAGGACATGTGGAAATCGCTCGGCAGGGAACCCACGGCCGGTCGTGCGATGGAGGTGATGGCCCACAACTACGGGCTCATGCCCCAGGCGTTCCTGCGGCACCTTCCCGCCATGGTCGATGCGCTGCTGGCGGGCGACGTGCCGATGCTGGTTCATTGTACGGCGGGGAAGGACCGGACCGGCGTAGTGATCGCGCTGTTCCTGGAATTGCTGGGCGTTCCGCGCGGAGCCATCGTCGAGGACTATCGCAGGTCGGATGTCTTCGGCGCCAATCTCAAGATGTCCGGCCATCTCAAGAAGGGCCTCCAGGAGACTTTCGGCTTCGTGCCGCCCGACGACATGGTCGCGGTGCTGATCGGCGTGGATGACAAGTTCCTCGATCGTGCCTTCGAAGCGCTCGACGGGGAATGGGGTAGCATCGACGGGTACTTCGAAGCGGCTGGAATCGATGCCGCGAAACGCGACGAGCTGCGCGGCCGTCTTGCCACACACTAGGCGGCAAATTTGCGCGGGCGCTTCGGCCATCCTGGCCGGCACGGTTCTTCCGGTGTTCCGCGCGCTTGCCCTGCCCGACATTCGACAGACAGTGGAGACCGAAATGACCGACACCGGCATCTACCAATGGGAAGATTTGCTCGACCAGTTGAGACCTCTGGGGGCGAAGATGCGCGAACGCATTCCCGAGCGCCTGCGCAACGATCCGCATGTGATGCAGGAATCGCTTCGACTGCTGTTGTCGGGCGTGCTGCGCACGACCAACGATGCCATCATGCACGACCGCAGCCATCCGATCTTCGTGCCTGAATTGAACATCTGCCAGAACATCTTCCAGCCCAACGCCGACACCATCTACAAGGCTGCGCTGATCGAGAAGGGCGGCACCTATCGCATCCGCGGCGATAGGGGTACCACGCGGATGATGATCCTGGCCCAGCTGGGACCGGACACCTTGCGCACCGGCCAGCATCATCCGGCACAGGACGCCAACGACTTCAACGATCTGACCATCGGCGCCGACGGCAGCTTCGACGTCATCCTTTCGCCCAGCCGGCCACAAGGCCATGCGGGTGACTGGTGGGAGCTGAAGCCGGAGACCGAAAAGCTGATGGTGCGCATCGTCGGCTGCGACTGGGGCATCGAACGCGAACCGCGCTTCGGGATCGTGCGGCTCGACGCGGCGCAGGCATCGAAGGGGCGGCCAAGTTTGCAGCAGCTCGCCCAGCGCTTTTCCGAAATCCCGGGAACCGCCGCCGTCTGCGCCCTCGCATTCCCCGACAAAGTGCAGAAGCTGCGGGACGAAGGCCTCATCAACACGCTGAAAGTCGTCGATTTTTCGCAGATGAGTGGATTGACCCGGCAGTCCTACTACGAAGGCGCCTACGAATTGGCGGACGACGAAGCGCTCATCACAGAGGTGCGGATACCCAAGGAAGTCGACTACTGGTCGCTGATCCTCACCAACGAACTTTACGAGACGATCGACTGGTATCACAACCAGTCCAGCCTCAACGCAGCTCAGGCCGCTCTCGATAGCGACGGTCTGTTCCGAGCGGTGATATCGGCACGCGACCCAGGGGTCTACAACTGGCTCGATACCTCGGGTTACCCAAGCGGCGCGGTCCAGGGACGCTGGTTCAACACGGACGAGCGCCCGACCCCGACGATGAAGAAAGTCAAGCTGAGCGAGGTGCGCATGCACCTGCCTGCCGACACGGCGCTGGTCACGCCCGAGCAGCGCGCCGAAGCGATCCGCGAGCGGACCTTGCGCGCGCATACCCGCATCATCTGGTAAGGTGCGCGGCATGAGGGACGATCTGGCCCGACTGGTGGACCTCGAGGCGATCCGGATGGTCAAGGCGCGCTATTGCCGCCTGCTCGACACCAAGGAGTGGGACGGCTTCATCGCCCTGTTCACGTCGGATGCGGTGATGGACGTGCAGGAGGATACGGGAAATCCGCCCATCACGGGCCATGCGGCGATTCTCGAACAAGTTCGCTTCGCAGTCATGGACGCCCGCTCTGCCCACCAGGTCCATTCCTCGGAAATCGACCTCGGGGACGACGAAGCGCATGTCGTCACCGCGATGCAGGACCAGGTAGTATGGGCGCCTGGAAAGTGCCCTATCCCGGGTGGGGCGTCGATAACGGGTTTCGGCCATTATCACGAGCGTTACGTCCGGGTGGAGGGAGAGTGGAAAATCGCTGCGCTCAAATTAACCCGCCTCTATGTCGAGGTCCATCCCGTCCCTGTCGCCTGATAGGTTCCGGCCATGATGGGCGCGGGCAATCTTCCCGGCGTCGATAAGAGAGGACGGATTGATGGCGCAAGTGCAGGACCTGGCTCTGGAACCGGGGGCTCAAGCCCTGTTCGACAAGTTCGGCACCTATATTCTGCCGGGCCGCGTGAACGATCCGCGGCGGGGCATCGAAGAGGCGAAGGAAGCGGAACGGATCGGCCTGGGTTGCGTCTGGATATCCGAGCGCTATTCGCTTAAGGAGCCGGCCGTCCTTGCCGGTGCCGTGTCGCAAGCGACGTCGAAGATCCGTATCACCGGCACCATGTACGCGACCATGCGCCACCCGCTGGTCACCGCCAGCGTCGCCGACATGATGCAGGCGATGAGTGGCGACCGTTTCCGCCTGATGTTCGCGCGCGCGGTGCCCGCCTACATGAAAATGCTGGGATCGCCGGCGATCACGATGGAGCGGCTGGCTGATCTGATTTCGATCTGCCGCCGCCTCTGGGCAGGCGAGAAGGTCAACTACGACGGCATTCTCGGCCAGTTCCCCGCGATCAGCCTGACCGACAGGCACGGCGGCGCGCCGGCGCCGATCATCTTTACGGCCATAGGCCCCAAGAGCCTCGAGTTCGCGGGCACCCATTGCGACGGCGTATTGCTGCATCCTTTCGTTTCGGCGCAGGGGGTGCGGAACAGCACGAAGATCGTGCGAGACGCTGCCGCCAAGGCCGGCCGCGATCCGATGTCGGTGCGCATCTACCACAATATCATCGTCGCTCCCGACCTGCCCAAGGCGGAAGAGGAGGCCGTCGTCGGGGGACGCGCGATAACCTATTTCGAACTGCCGGGCTTTGGCGACATGATCGTCGACATCAATGGCTGGGACAAGAAGGTCCTGGAAGAGATTCGCGCTCATCCGAAGATCGCCGGGCTAAATGGCAAGCCGGCGGACCAGGCCTACACGCGTCAGGAACTTGTCGACGTCAGCAAGCTGATCCCCCAGCACTGGCTGGACGAAGGAGCCGCGGTGGGCACCGCCAGCCAATGCGCGGATCAGTTGATGGACTTCCTCGACGCCGGCGCCGACGAAATCCTTCTCCACGGTTCTTCGCCCAAGGACATGGGACCTTTGACCGTCGAACTGAAGCGCGCCCTCGCGGCGAAGGGACTGTGAAATGGAGCTTCTGACTCCCGACCGCATCACCACCCAGCTTCAGGACTGGCTGGCGACCCAGAAGCCGGGCTGGCGGGACATCGTTGTCAAGCCGCTCGACGTGACACTCGGAGCGGGCTTTTCCGCCGACATATTCTTCGTCGAGGTCGACTACGTCGAGGATGACGGCGCGCGCAACCAGACACTGGTGGTGCGTCGCCAGCCGACCGACCTCGAAGTCGTGTTCGGCAGCAGCCTTGCCCTGCAGGGCAAGATGATGGCCGCACTCGACGCGCGCGGCGACCAGCGCGTGCCTCCGTGGATAGGCATGCACCTGGAGTCGGACATCCTGGGCCTTCCGTTCCTGGTAATGGGCAAGGTCGAGGGCGAATGTGCCAAGCAGAAGCCGAACTACAACCTCGAGGGTTGGCTGGTCGAGATGACGCCGGCCCAGCGTCACAAGACCTTCGCGAACGCGATCGCCGCTTTCGGCAGCCTCGCAAGGATCGACTGGCAAGACGGCTTCGAATTCCTTGCCTTGCCCAACCTCGGCAAACCGGGTCTCGACCAGTACGTCGGCGCCCTCGAGGCCTGGCACAAGGCCGCGGGCAAGGGGCGTGCAATGCCGATCGTCGATGCGGCCATGGCCTATGTACGGGAAAACATGCCGGCGGACGCCGGGGTCAACGTGTTGTGGGGCGATCCTACCCCGTCGAACGTGATGTTCGCGGCCGACGGCAGCGTCAATGCGCTGATCGACTGGGAACTGGCCGCGTTGGGTCCGGCAGAACTCGACCTCGCTTGGTGGCTCTATTTTGACGACCTCTTCGGCCGCCGCTTCGGGGTCACGCGGCTGGAAGGGCTCCCGAGCAAAGAGGAGAGCATCGTCCTGTGGGAGCAGGCGAGCGGGCAGACTGCGCGGCATCTGGATTACTACGACATCGTCGCGGCCTTGCGCATGGCCCTTGTTGCGGTGGGTGCATTCGACAGGCAGGTGGGCATCGGCAACATCCCGGCTACCAACAAGTCGCTCAACGACAATTTCATGACGCAATATCTGGCGGAAAAGCTGGGCCTGCCGGTCCCCGAATTCGGGCCGGACTTCGTGGCCTTCATGAAGAACCTGACGCCAGTGGAGGAATAGGGGCATCGACGGCAGGCGCAAAACGCGTCCGGCCGCACCGCACACGCGCAAAGCGGTGCAGGATTGGAGAGGCGAGATGAAGCAGATCGTTCGTACGGCATGGCGCGGATGAGCCCCGCTTCGGAACAAGGTTCGATGCTCGATGCCGACACGCTCGTCGCCGAAGCGAAGGCGGCGACGGGGCTGGATGATTTCGGGGCCGATCGCTCGTTCGAGACCGGCTTTCGCAGACTCGTCGCGGCGGTGGAAGCGATGTCGCCGCCGCCGCAGCTTCGCGAGACGGCGCGGGGCAAGATCACCGGACTCCTGGCTACCCGCCTGCGCTACGTCCAGGACGAGAAGGAGCATCCCGAAATCGTCACGCAGGACGTCGGCGCTCCGCTGGTCGTCTGCGGGTTGCCCAGGACGGGGACGACGATCACCTACGATCTGCTCTGCCTCGATCCGAGTGCGCGGGCACCGCGTGAATGGGAATGGTACGTCCCCTGGCCGGCGCCGGAAGAAGCGACGTTCGAGAGCGATCCACGTATCGCCCAGGTCCAGTCGAACTACGAGAACTGGCTGTCCCACGCGCCGCAGCTTGCCGATATCCAGCGCATGGACTGTACGCAGCCCGGCGAATGCAACCATGGCATGATGCTGCATTTTGCCAGCACCAACTTCCCTGCCGAACTGGGCGTGCCCGAGTTCGCCCGCTGGTTGCGCGAGACGGTCC
This sequence comes from Novosphingobium sp. BL-52-GroH, assembly GCF_044813085.1. Taxonomy (NCBI): domain Bacteria; kingdom Pseudomonadati; phylum Pseudomonadota; class Alphaproteobacteria; order Sphingomonadales; family Sphingomonadaceae; genus Novosphingobium; species Novosphingobium sp. BL-52-GroH. The sequence continues at coordinate 1,617,952 of NZ_CP171149.1, forward strand.
CGGAAGGGCAGTACCGGACCCACAAGCGGATGCTCCAGCAGTTCCAGTGGAAAGGCCCCAAAGGCCGCTGGACCCTGAAATCACCGCAGCATCTCTTCGACCTGCCCGGACTGCTCGAGACTTATCCCGGGGCCATGCTGGTATGGACCCATCGTGATCCGGTGAAGACGTTCTCTTCGCTCGCCAGCATGATCTCGGGCTTCCTGGCGGCCGTGGGCGCACCGCAAGACGCCGCCGCGATCGGTCGCTCGGTGTTCGACACCTGGAGCGCGGGAATGGCCAGGGCAACCGAGGCGCGCGCCTCCCGCCCCGATATCGAGGCGCGGATTCTCGATCTGGCCCATACCGAAATCGTCGATGATCCCATGGCCGCGATCAAGCGGATCTATGCACGTTTCGACCTGCCGTTCGGCGAAGTCCACCGCGCGCGCATCACGCGCTTCCTTGCGGACAATCCTGCGGCCGGGCGCCTCGGCAAGCACCAGCACACGGCGGAGCAGTTCGGCATCGATCCCGACGAAGTGCGTAGCCGACTGGCCGGATACTACGCGCGCTACGGCCATCTGCTGGCCAAAGCTTGACCTTCCCCTCTACAGGAGCAACCTCCGACATGAGCGTACTCGATCGTTTCCGCCTTGATGGTCGTACTGCCATACTGACGGGCGTCGGCCCCGGAGTGGGCGAACACGTAGCGCGGGCCTATGCAGAGCTGGGGGCCAATGTCGTCATCTCCGCGCGGTCGCAGGATCGGCTCGACGTGATCGCCGCGGACATCAACGCCGCCGGCAAAGGACGAGCTCTGGCGATCGCCGCCGACGCCGGGCGCAAGGCCGATCTCGAACGACTGGTGACGTCGGCGCGAGACGCTTTCGGGCCCATCCACATCATCTTCAACAATGCCGCCGCGGGGGTGATCTATGCGGCGGATGGCGGGCTCGGGGCCAATACCGACGAGGTGTGGCAGACCGCCATGGACGTCAACGTCATGGCCACCTGGCGCCTAGCCGAACTGACCGAAAGCGACATGAAGGCGCACGGCAAGGGCAGCATCATTTCAGTCCAGAGCTGCGGTGGCTTCACGCCGATCCCGCCCGCCGTGGCCTACGGCGTATCCAAGGCAGCGCTGCTGTTCCTGGTCCGCGAACTTGCGAAGACGCAGGCGCCGCACACCCGCGTCAATTGCCTGTGTGTGGGGTCGATGAGCCCGGACGGTCAGGAGGCCGACATCCACAAGGGCCTGGGCCTGGCACAACGCAACGCGATCAAGCGCTTTGGCGCGGCCGACGAGGCGGTGGGCGCCGCCATCCTGCTGGCAAGCGACGCATCCAGCTATACCACCGGAAGCACCGTCTTCACCGAAGGCGGCCGCGTGGGTACGATCTCGTGACCCGAAATCCGCTGTGGACGCAGGAACAGGAGGCTGCGGAACGGCTGGCTCTGCGGCTGATCGAACGCATCGACGTCCGTGCCGCTCGCGAGGCTGCGCGACGGATCATGCTGACAGACCCGGTCGCCGCGACGCCGGACGGGCGGATAGGGCTCGATCGTGCGCTCGACCAATGGGTACTGGGTCTCGCCATGCGCGAAGCGAACGGCGATACGGCGGATCCCAAAGTCGTGTGGAACATCAGCAATGCGCCCCGCGCATGGTTTGGCCACGTCTATCGCGGCGCGGCCGTCGCGGTGGACAATCCTGACAACTTCAACCGCGAGATACCCGTCGACGGCGATGGCCGTTACGAGATCGACATTCGCTTCTCCGCCGATCCGCCGCAATTCAGCATCGTGGCGGAAGTCGAGCCACTGCATCACGCTGGGCTCGGGCGCAATCTGGGGGCTCTGACGCTGCAGCAACTGTTGCCCCATTGCGATGCCGAGCGCCGCGTGACGGTGACCGTAGGGCCGGGCGAGGGCGGGGCCACTCACTTGCGCAGCGAGCCGGGCACGCGAATGCAGGTCTACACCCGCGACAGCCAGCGCGACTGGCGACAGGTCCCTGCCGAGGTGGGCGTGCGCCGCGTCGATCCTCCTGCGGGCCATCGCCGGCGCAGCGAGGACGAGATCGCCGCAACCGTCGTGACCGACCTTCCGGCCTGGGTTGCGTTCTGGTCGGCATTCAAGAACGAATTTCTGGGCGATCACCGCGTCAATACCTTGGTCGGGCCGAATGGCCGGGACGGCGGCTGGGGCTATCTGGCGGGTGGCCGCTTCGCGCTGGCCGAAGGGCAGGGCTTGCTGATTACGATATCGGCCGAAGACAGCTATTATACAGGCATCCAGATCGCCGATCCCTGGACGATCTCGCCTGATCCCATGCTGCGCATGGTGAGCCTGAACAGTGGGCAAGTGGCGCTCAACCCGGATGGAACGCAGACGTATGTCGTGGCCGGAATCGACCCAGGGGTAAGCAACTGGATCGATACCGCGGGACTGTCCTGCGGTTGGGTTCTGCTGCGTTGGCAAGGCGTGCCCGCAGGCACGGATCCAGCCCGGTTCCTGCGTGAGGTCCGCGTCATCGACCTGGCCGACATCGACAGCGAACTTGCTGATTTCGTGCCTCGTGTCACCATCGCCCAGCGTGGCGCCCAATTGCGCGACCGCGCGCATCAGCATGGCCTGCGCACTTGCGCGTCCGACTAGAACCCGTGGTGAGGAGCCTGTGATGCAGCCGAACGGATCAATCCTCGAACTCTGCCAGGTGGTTCGCGATATGGACCGCGCGCTCGACCACTGGACGCGGGTTCTCGGCGCGGGGCCATTCTTCGTCTTCGACGTGCCTGTGCTCCCCGGGCAGGTCTACCGCGGCGAGCCGACCGAGGTGGCGATGCGCGTCGCCTTCGGCTTTTCCGGCGGCCTGCTGATCGAGCTGCTGCAGCAGACGAGCGAGGGTCCATCCGTATTTACGGAAATGCTCGAGACGACGGGTGAAGGCTATCACCACGTCATGTTGCGGGTGCCCTATGACGCCGGCGTCGAACGATTGTCGGGTGAAGGCTATGCCATGGCCTTCAGCGGCACCATGCCTTCGGGCGAACGCTTCGCTTTGTTCGACACGCGCCCGGGGAATGGCGGCTACGTCGAGCTGATGGAGATTTCGCCGGCCATGGAAGCATCGCTGGGCCGGATGCACGCCGCCCATATGGCATGGGATGAGACGACCCGCCCCATCCGCAGCATGTCCGACCTGGCCTGATCGTGGAAGGGCGGCCCGGCGGCCGCCCGATGCTCAGAGCTTCTTGAGTTCGGCGTTCGTCATGCTGGTCGTAAGGCCCTTTTCGCCGCTGCTCAGTGTCTGCGCGGGGATCGTGATGAACTTGCCACGATAGATCAGGCGCACGGCGCTGGCGGTGCCGTCGGCACCCTGAAGAACGCGGTCGATCTTGCCGAGCTTGGTGCCTTCGGCGGAAAAGACCGTCTGGTTACGATCGACCGTGGGGGCTTCGGCAGCCAGAGCCGGCGTAGTCAGCGTCAGCGCGGCGAAAGCCATAAAAAGCGTCTTCATATTCAGATTCCCATTGAATGGTGCGTGCTGCTGTTGGCGCAGAAGATTATCGGTTTCAAGAAAAAATCGTGCAAATGAGAGGAAATCTGTTCAATTTGTTCAACGGGCAGGGCATGACGGCGGCCGTGTCGGGAGAGAACAATGGCAGTTAGCGGTTTCGCGCCTAAGGACAGGTGGTTCCTGGCCCTTCTGGGCGCGATCTTCATGATAAATTTCGTCGATCGGACGATCATCGCGGTCGTCGGGGAAGCCATCCGGCGCGACCTGCAGCTAAGCGACCTGCAGCTCGGCATGATGGGCGGCCTGGCTTTTTCTCTGTTCTATGCCGTTCTGGGCATACCGCTTGCGCGCCTGGCGGAGCGGTTCAACCGGGTGCGCCTGATCGTGGTCGTGACTATCCTTTGGTCTATGATGACGGCACTGTGCGGCGCGGCGGGGGGATACCTCCAACTGCTGCTTTGCCGCATGGGCGTGGGCGTGGGCGAGGCCGGATTCACGCCGGCACTGGTGTCGATGATCTCCGATCGCTTTCCTGTCGGGCGCCGGGCGCTGGTGTTCTCGCTGATCGCGCTGGGAGCCCCGCTCGGCAGTGCCATTGCGGCGGTCGCGGGCAGTGAGATCGCCCAGGCCTTCGGCTGGCGCTGGACGATGGTCGCGGTCGGGGCGCCAGGGCTGGTGCTGGCCCTGCTGCTCTTTGGGACGATCCCCGAACCAGAGCGCAAGGATGCCGGTGAGCGCGCACAGACGCCGCCGTTCGGGGAAGTGTTGCGCCGCCTGGGTCGCTCGCCCTCTTTCCTGCACCTGACTTGCGGAAGCGGGCTCGTGGGGCTCGTCGGTTTCGGGACCAATCTGTTCCTCATCCCGTTGCTGGTACGCAGGTTCGGCCTGCCGCTGTCGCAGGCGGGACTGATCTTCGCGATGTCGTTCAGCCTGGCGACGATGGTCGGTCAGGTCGTCGGCGGCAACGTCGCCAGCCGTCTGATCGAACGTGATATCCGCTGGGGCGCCTGGGCCCCGGCAGCGACCGTGGGACTGGCCCTGCCGCTGTACCTGCTCGCGCTATACCAGTCGGACTGGCGTGTCCTGGTCGGCTTCCTGTTCATGGCGACGGCGCTGCTCTACGCCTTCACACCCGCGGTGATGACTGTCACGCAGACGCTGGTAGAGCCGCGCATGCGGGCATCGGCGGCAGCGCTGCATGCCTTCGGGCAGACGGTCGCGGGGCTGGGCATCGGTTCGGTCGCCCTTGGCTATCTCAGCGACCTTCTGGCGGACTACCATTTTTCCGGCGATTATGCCGCGACATGCCTTGGCCAGCATGCCGCGGCCGTGCCGGCGCAGTGCCTTGTGGCATCGGCGACCGGGCTGCAGCAGAGCATGCTGATCTCTGCCTCCGTGCTCGCGGTCGCCGTGGCCAACTATCTCGCCGCGGGAAAGAACCTTTTGCGCGAAAGTGCCGTGGCGTGAAGCCGATCCAGCGCCCGCAGCGTCAGTTCCATTGCAGATGCAGGTCGGGAACGTGGAGGATGTTGCCTAAGAAATAGGGCACCTCGAAGCCGTTCTTGATGCGGAACTCGGGCAGTCGGGTGACGAACTCGTGCACCGCGATCTGCAGTTCCAGCCGGGCCAGATGCATGCCGAGGCACTTGTGGATGCCGCTGCCCAGTGACATGTGCGGTGCCTTGCGATCGAAGCGGATTTCCTGCGGCTCCTCGTAGTAGGCCGGATCGCGCCCGACCACCGGCGAGCAGAACGCCACGTATTCGCCGGGCATGATCGTATGACCGTGGATCTCGATGACCTTGGTGGCGATGCGGAATGCCGTCACCGGAGCGAAAGCCCGCAGGAATTCCTCAACCGCGAGCACGATCAGCGATGGATCTGCGCGCAGTTCGTTCTGCTTGTCGGGGTGGGAGCCTAGGTAATTGAAGATGTTGCCCAGCAGCGAAGTGACCGTGTCCAGGCCGCCGATATAGAGGTTGAAGCAGTGGCCCAGCACTTCGTCATCGTTCCAGGGGCGGCCATCGACTTCGAAGCCCAGAATCTTCGTGATGTAATCGTCACGCGGGTTGATGCGGCGCGCTTCGATCTCTTCGAGCAGGTAGTCCTTCACGCAGCGGACGGCATTGCCGCGCACTTGCCAGTCGTTGGTGTGGAGCAGTTCCTTTTCCCACTGCAGGAACTGCGCCATGCGCTCCTGCGGCAGGCCCAATAGGTCGAGAACGATGAAGATCGGAAACTTTTCCGAGAATTCGGCGACGAAATCGCAATGCCCGCGTTCCTGGAAGGTATCTATCAGCGCGACGGCGCGTTCGCGTACCTGCTCCTTCATGGCGAACATCTTCTGCGGCGAGAAATGGCCGTTGAGCGCCTTGCGATAGCCGGTGTGAACGGGGGGATCGGCCTCGGTGGGAATCACGAGCCAGTTCTCGCCGATGTTCTGCGCCCACTTGCCCATGCCGTTCTTGGTGAAGTTGTCGGCATCGCGCAGCATGGCCTGGACGTCGGCGGCGTTCTTCAGAAGCCAGCCCGGCTGGTCGCCCGGAAAGATATTGGTGACGTACGTGATGGGTGGCAGGTCCGCTTGCATCGCCGGGATCAGCGTCTCCTGCGGATTTTCGTAGACCACCTGGCGCGAAAAGAGTGGTAGCGCGATCGCCAGTGCTGGCGGGACGTGGTCGGGCAGCGGCTGTTGCACGAGCTGTGTCATCAAGGTCTCCGAAGCATCATGTGAGTTCCATCGGCTTCGGCGGAGCGGGGAATGCGTATCCCGCGCTCCGCCGACCGTTTCAGAACTTGAAGGTGGTTTCTACCCCGTATGTCGCAGGTTGGCCTACATAGGCAGCCGCGATGCCCAGCGTCCGGTAGAGGTCGGGGAAACGACGCAGCAGGTATTTCTTGTCGAAGATGTTGCGGCCGTAGACGGCGATCTCGATGTCCGGACCATCGAGTTGGAAGGCAACGCGTCCGTTGAAAATGCCGTACCCGGGTACGCGACCGAGCGTGTGCTCGACGTCATAGGCGGCCTTCGTGGCCGCAGATGCCTGTTCGGCAGCCTTCACGGCATCGAAGTACTGCGCGCCGACGTAGGCATAGGCTGCCGTCACGGCCAGTGTGCCCATGCCGAGCGGAATCTTCTGCGTCGCGCTGACGTTCAACTGCTTCTTGGGAAGCTGCAGCAGGGGAAGTCCGCTCAGGTCGACGACGCAGCCATTGACCACCCCTGCGTCGTTGGTGCAGCCGCTACCGGCAATGACCTGGGTTTCGGTGAAGGTGCCCTTGACGTACTTGCCATCCTGCAGCGATCCGTTGACCGTGAAGGTCATCCCTTCCCACGGCACGGCGGTGAGTTCGTTCTCGATGCCCCAGATGCGGACCTTGCCGTTGTTCTGGATATATTGCGTGACGCCGATCCCTGGCACGAAGCTATTGACGATGGCCTGGTTGTCGGACTTCCAAGTATGGAATACGGCGGTATTGAAGCGCAGGCGACGCTCGAACAGATCGACCTTCAGGCCGGCTTCGACGTCCTTGACCTTTTCGGGCGCGAACGCGGGGAGGCCGCCGGCCCTCAGGTTCCAGCCGCCTGCCTTCGCCGCGCCGCGCGTAGCCGCGTAGAGGAACAGGTGGTCACTGGCCTGCCAGTCGACACCGAAGTTCCAGGACGGGTAGTTGAACTTGGCGTTCTGGGCCTGGTTGCAGGTAGTGGCCGTCACTGGGTCGGTGGGTGTGACCGTGCAGTTGATTCCGGTGGGCGTGCCGGCAACGGGAACATTGTAGGGGCGTCCCAGAACCTGGGCATTGTGCAGCACGCTGTCGCGGGTATCCCACGTGTAGCGGAAACCACCGACGGCGCGCAGGCTGGGGGTGAGTTCGTAATACGCCTGTGCGAAGAGCCCCAGGGTCTTGTTGGTGACATCGGCATTGCTGTCACGGATCAAGCCGCCGAATATCTGTGAGCGGCTGAATTCGTACCCGCTTTCCTTGCCGCCGTAGGCGCCGGCGATGAAGTTGAGGCTGTCCGTGATGTCGCCCGAAACCTGGAACTCCTGCGACAGGTAATACGAACCCGATCCCGCATACGTGCCGAGCAATGGCACCGCGGTCCCATCGGTATCGCTCAGGCCGTAATTCATGGAATGGCGATAGCCGGTGATAGACTTGAAATTGAGACCACCCACTTCGACGTTGAGGGTTCCGGCAAAGCCGTAGACCTCAAGGGTATTGAAGGGCTTCGCGCCGTACAGCGCTTGCGCTTCCGGGGTCAGTGCGCCGGTTCCCGCGTTCAACGCGATGCCCGTCGCCGTGTTGCCCCACCAGTGGTCCTTCGTCAGCAGACCTGCGGTGAGGCCCGGCTGAAAGGCAGCAGGTACGATGGCCGGATTGAAGGCCCATAGTGCGATCTGTTGGCCGTGGTTCTTCTGCCGGTTCCAATCGCCTGTCAGGGTGAAGTCCCAGCCATCGCCTTCATACCTGATCTTGCCACGCACGAACTTGCTGGAATTGTCCGCGAACTGGCGACCGCTGTCGAGATTCTTCCCGTAGCCGTCGCGATCGTTGATCGCGCCGCTCACGCGCATCGCAAGTCCTTCGGCCAAAGGAACGTTGAGGCTCGCCTGAATGCCGAGATTATTGTAATTTCCATATTCGGCCTTGAACTTGCCACCGAACGTGTCGGATGGATCGTTCGTGATGATGTTGATCGCACCACCCGTGGTGTTACGGCCGAACAGCGTGCCCTGCGGCCCACGCAGGACTTCCAGGCGTTGGATGTCCTGAATGTCGGTCATGCCGGTCGAAGGTCGCGGGATGTAGATCCCGTCCACGTAAGTCGCCACGGCGGGGTCGTTGGCGAGAATGGGCTGAAGATTGCCCTGACCGCGGATGGCGACGAAGACGATACCGTCGCCGCCGGCGGACCCGCGACCGATCACCAGACCGGGTGCGGTGGCCTGCAGGTCGGCGACATTCTCCACTTTCGCGATGGTGAGGGCTTCGGCATTGAGTGCCGTCACCGCGATCGGAGTGGTCTGCAGACTTTCCTCGGTGCGGCGGGCGGTAACGATGATGTCCTCGATCCCCTCGACCGTATTTGTCTGCTGTTGCGCCCATGCGGGCTGTGCGATGGCGGCAACGAGCGCACCCAGCGCAACTTTGCCCAGAATCTCGGCCTTCGTCATTTTATCCTCCCAACGGTTTTTCTTTTCGGCACACCGTTAAGTGGTACGCCGATGTCAGGAGGACTTATCCAAGGCGAGGTGGGTTACATATAGATCGGGCACGAATTGACTGCATGACGACAGGTTTTGGCCGCCATTCGATATTTGTGATTCAGTGTAACTGCGGCGGCAAATGTCCGGTGGCCGTCGGAAACGCCGCGGAAAAGGTCGAGGTAGCGGAAGAGCGCAACGCCTGCTTTTTCGCTCGATCGTCGGCCCATCGCCGCGCAGCAGGTCCTTGGCTCCTGCGGCGCGCCGCGGGCCACCACTGCACGTATCGAACATGTTCTCGTCTTTACCGATGAACTAGATCAGCCAAACTTTGGGCAGTCCAGAATGGCTGCCCAATGATTGGTTCACGGGGAGGAATGAATGGTGCCCGTCAAGTCTGGCGAACCATTCTTACGACAAGAAATTGCAATAGCGGGCGACCGATTGATGGGCCCACAAAACACCACGCCGATCGCCTTGGGCATACTGATGAAGAATTGGATGCGTCAAGTCGGGGCCAGGTATGTTAGGCCCGATCTGCCGGAGGTGGTGAATGAGCGAAGATAAGGAAAACGATCCGCTTGAGAGAATTCTCGAGGCACCGGATCTGGCGAACGCGCTTGAAAGCGATCGGTTTAAGCAGTTTCTCGATCATGTACCGATCGCTATCGCCGTTTCGGAGATAGAGCCGACGGAATTCATCACTTACGTCAACCTCGAATTCGAACGGTTGACGGGGCAGACAGCTGGACAGCTCGTGGGACAGAACTGGCAGGCATTGCGTGGTGAGGCGTTGCCGCGCGACGACGTGCGCAGCCTTGGCGAGGCGGTCGAGCACGACGATGAGCATGTAGGCGCCTTCAGGATCGAGCATGGCGATGAGGTTTTCGAGGTCGATGCCTGGTCGAATACCATCGAGGACGAGGAAGGGCGGCCGCTTTTCCGTCTCGTCGCGATGGCTCGATTGGGCGCGAAGACTCGCGATGAAGACCAAGCTCTGAGGCAATCCCTGCGGGACAAGGACGCTCTTCTGCTGGAACTGCAGCATCGCGTGAAAAACAACCTTCAGATGATCACGGCGCTCATCCGGCTGGAGGCGCGCAACGTGCCCGACCAGGAGACGGGCAAGCGTTTCGACCGGCTGGCCGGACGTATCAACGCGCTCGCGCTGCTTTATCGCTCGCTGGCGGCAGGGGAGCAGGGCGACGTCGTGGATCTGGGCATCTATCTCAGCCAGATAGCCTCCGCAGTGATTCAGGCTCATGCGCCTGAAGGGATTCGGCTCGACCTGAAAGTCGACACCTGGGCTGTGGGGATCGATGTTGCAATGCCGGCGGGACTGGTCGTCAACGAACTTCTGACCAACGCGCTCAAGCATGCGTTCCCTGGCGAGGGTGGAGGAAAGATCACCCTTCACAGTCTGGTGGAAGACACCGGCTGCCACGTGATCGTGGCCGACGACGGCATCGGCCTTCCTGAAGGCATGACCTGGCCAAAGCCCGGAAAACTGGGCGCAGTCATCGCCGAATCGCTTCGGCAGAATGCAAAGGCGAGCTTTACGGTGAACTCCGCGCCGGGCGAGGGGCTGCGGGTGGATATATTCTTCGCCCGGCAGCCCGCATAGCCGGACCGATGCGACCGGTGGTGTAAAGACCGTGCCTGCCAACGTTCGCACGCTCTGCGCTGCGGTCGAACTTGCCGATATCGGCAAGCGCGAGAGCGGGTCGGGCTCAGGCCGCGATAGGGAAGGGGCAACTTCGAGCGCGATCCCGTGCAGCCAATCACGCCTTCGCGCGTATAGTGCTTTGACGAAGATATTTCGCAACCGTCGACCGCGGGGTGCGATTGGCCAGGTAAGATTGTTAGAATGGTGGATGGCGCGATGGCCCCTGCATTGACCGGGGTGGGTGGACTGGACGACATTTTGGCGGGCGGGTTCTCGCGTGGCCGGGTTTTCCTGCTCGAAGGCAGCCCCGGAACCGGCAAGACGACCATCGCAACCCAGTTTCTGATGGCGGGCGCGGCGAAGGGCGAGCGGTGTCTTTATATCACGCTGTCGGAGACCGAGGAAGAAATGCGCGAGAGCGCGCAATCGCACGATTGGGACCTCACCGGCATCGATCTGTTCGAACTGGTCCCCCCCGAAAGCCTGTTGGACGAAGACCAGCAGCAGAGCCTGCTCTACTCCTCGGACCTTGAACTGGGTGAAACCACGCGCCGCATCTTCGAGGCTTTCGACCGGATCAAGCCCGACCGGGTGGTACTGGACAGTCTTTCGGAAATCAGGCTGCTGGCACAGAGTTCGCTGCGATACCGGCGGCAGATCCTTGCTTTGAAGCATTTCTTTTCGCGACAAAGCACGACGGTGCTCATGCTGGACGATCTCACGGCGGACGTGGCCGACAAGACGGTGCACAGCGTTGCGCACGGTGTGGTGCGGCTGGAGGAACTGGCGCCGAACTACGGACCCGAGCGGCGGCGCCTGCGCATCATCAAATACCGCGGCAGGCGCTTCAGGGGCGGCTTCCATGATTTTCGCATCGAAACCGGCGGCGTTGAGGTCTACCCCCGCCTGGTCTCCGCCGAGCACAAGACCAGCTTTGAACGCGAGATGCTTTCGAGCACTTCCGCGGAACTCGATGCTCTCCTGGGTGGCGGCGTCGAACGCGGCTCCAGCGTCCTCGTGCTCGGACCGGCGGGAACCGGCAAATCGTTGCTCACGCTGATCTTCGCTGCAGCCGCAATATCACGCGGGGAGCGGGCAGCGATGTTCGTCTTCGACGAGGAGATCGGACTGCTGTTCAATCGCGCCCGAGGCCTGGGCATCGACATGCAGGCGATGGTCGATGCCGGTAGTCTGTTCATCGAGCAGGTGGACGCAGCGGAACTGTCGCCGGGCGAATTCTCGCAGCGCGTGCAGACGATGGTCGAACGGCACGGGGTTCAGTCGGTCATCGTCGATAGCCTGAACGGTTACCAGGCAGCTATGCCCGAAGAGAATGCGCTCATTCTTCACATGCACGAGCTGCTGCAGTACCTGAATCGGCAGGGGGCGACGACCTACTTGACCGTGGCGCAGCATGGACTTGTCGGCGACATGAAGTCGCCGGTTGATGTCACTTACCTTGCCGACACCGTCATCCTGCTACGCTATTTCGAGGCGGCGGGCCGCGTGCGGCGTGCCATCTCTATCATCAAGAAGCGGACCGGCGCGCATGAAGATACCATCCGCGAGTATCGGATCGGGAATTACGGGATCAAGGTCGGCGAACCTCTGATCGGTTTTCAGGGGGTGCTGCGTGGAGTGCCCAATTTCGTCGGCGGAGAGGATGCACCGGCCCTTCTTGAAGACGTACACGGGTGATCCCGCATCTTTCTGAACGCGCCGTAATCCTGGCTCCGCATGGCCGCGATGCGGCCATCGCGGCCAGTCTTTTCATGGATGCCGGACTGCGCTCCGTCATTGCGTCTTCGGTACCGCAGCTCGTTGCGGAGCTTGAGCGCGGCGCGGGATTTGCGCTGCTGACCGAAGAAGCCCTGCGGACCTCCGACCTTAATCCGCTCGCACGCTGGCTAGGTGAACAGTCCGAGTGGTCGGACTTTCCGTTCGTGCTTCTGACCGCAAAGGGGGGCGGACTGGAGCGCAACCCGGTAGCCAAGCGTTTGCTCGACGTACTTGGAAACGTGACTTTTCTCGAACGACCGTTCCATCCGACTACGCTGGTGAGCCTGGCACAATCAGCGTTGCGCGGACGGCGCCGTCAATACGATGCGCGGAGCCGTCTCGAAGAACTGGACCAAGGGGCGGACAAATACCGGTCCCTGTTCGAATCGATCGACGCCGGCTTCTGCATCATCGAGATGATCTTCGACGCGCAGGGCAGGCCTTCGGACTATATTTTTATCGAGGCCAATCCTGCATTCGAGCGGCAGACGGGTTTGCTGAATGCCGCAGGAAGGTCCATGCGGGAGATGGTCCCCGGTCACGAGCAGCATTGGTTCGACATCTATGGCGGGGTCGCCCGCAGCGGCGAGCATGTGCGTTTCGAGCAACATGCCGAAGCACTCGGCGACATCTGGTACGAGGTCTATGCGTTTCGGGTTGGCGATCCGAAAGCTGCCCGCGTCGCAATCCTATTCAACGACGTTTCGGCGCGGCGCGTGATGGAGGAAGCTCTCCGCAAGAGCGAGGAGGTGCTCCGGCGTTTGAATGAAACCCTCGAGGAGCGTGTGGACGAGCGGACGCGGGCTCTCGAGCAGGCGCAGGAAGCGCTGCGACAGTCGCAGAAGCTCGAAGCCATGGGTCAGCTGACCGGGGGTGTGGCGCACGATTTCAACAACCTACTCACTCCCATCGTCGGCAGCCTGGACCTCCTGCATCGGCGCGGAGTTGGAAGCGATCGTGAGCGTAAGCTGATCGAGGGTGCGATCAAATCGGCCGACCGTGCACGTATGCTAGTCCAACGTTTGCTGGCTTTCGCACGGAGGCAGCCGCTTCAGGCAAAAGCCATCGACCTCGATGCGCTGGTGCGCGACATGCACGGTCTGATAGTCAGCACCTGCGGGCCGCGTGTAAAAGTTGTTCTGCAGATTGACTCGAATATTCCCAAGGCCAACGCCGATGCCAATCAGATGGAGATGGCCTTGCTGAACTTGGTGGTCAACGCACGCGACGCGATGCCGGACGGAGGAACGCTTACAGTCAGCGTTCAACGCGACAGGCTCGATGCCGAGAGCGCTCGGGATTTGCCAAGTCGCGACGTTGTCCGCCTGACCGTCGCAGATACAGGCAGGGGCATGGACGAGGCGACCATGACGAAGGCCATCGAGCCGTTTTTTACCACCAAAGGCGTCGGGCAGGGCACTGGTCTCGGCCTTTCGATGGTGCATGGTCTGGCTGCCCAGCTTGGTGGCGGACTGCAACTCGAAAGCGCCGTCGGGCGCGGCACGTCCATCCATTTGTGGCTGCCGGTAACCCAGGAGCCACCGGTCGAGGAACCGATCGTCGACGAGCGCATCGCCGCGCCTCAGGCCGGCACCGTTCTGGTCGTGGACGATGAGGATCTGGTCAGGGCCAGCACCGTCCATATGCTGAGCGAATTGGGTTACTCGGTGGTCGAGGCGGCATCCGGAGAGGACGCCCTGCGGATCTTTCATGATGATGCAAGCATAGATCTGCTCGTAACGGATCATCTTATGCCGGGGATCACGGGGACAGATCTGGCCGCCCGGATAAAGAATGTGCGCCCGCAGATTAGGGTCCTGATAATCTCTGGCTATGCGGAGAACATGGGTGTCTCGCCTTTCATTGCGCGTTTGACGAAGCCTTTCAAACAAAGCGATCTTGCTTCGAGTCTGGCGCGCCTTTGACGTCCTTGGGCGGTGGGAATTGAGCCGTAACGATTGGCCGGCAGCGCCGGTCCGGCGGTGTCGGCATGGGCCGGATTGGTCACCTGCATGGGAAGGAAGCAGGTTTCCCGCACATGGTCGATGAGCAGGAAAAGCAGGACCAGCCTGTGCCGGGCATCGATCGCGACAAGCCTAGCCCTTACTTTGGCCTAGTGCGCACCCGCAAGGATGTGCACCGTGGCGACGGAAGCATGATCCGCCGACAGCAACGCTGCCGTCTTTCCGCGCCGTTTGGCAGGGCGGTGGCCGGCATCTTACCAAGGAGAATGCCGGCCGAAGGTCACGCGGTGTGGAGCATTGCGGCGAAGTGCGAGTCCTTGGGGCTCCCGCGCCGCGCCGCCAGCGCGGTGATGGCCGGCAGCACAAGCAAGGTCAGCACGGTACAGGTGACGAGGCCGCCGATCACTACGGTCGCCAGCGGACGCTGGACTTCCGCGCCGGTGCCGGTCGCGAGCGCCATCGGCACGAAGCCGAGGCTGGCGACGAGCGCGGTCATCAGGACCGGGCGCACCCGCTCCATGGTACCGCCGATGATCGCTTCGTCGGGCGGCGCGCCATCGTCGACGCGCTTGCGGATCGCGCTCATCATGACGAGCCCGTTGAGCACGGCCACGCCCGACAGGGCGATGAAGCCGACCGCCGCGGTGATCGAGAACGGGATGCCGCGCAGCAGCAGCGCGAAAACCCCTCCGGCCAGCGCCATCGGGACCGCACTGAATACGATCGTCGCGCGGCCCAGGCTGCCGAGGGCCATGTAGAGCAGTGCGAAAATCGCCGCGAAGCACATCGGGACCACCAGCAGCAGGCGCAGGCGCGCCGATTGCAGGCTTTCGAATGTGCCACCCCATTCGATGTACATGCCGGGCGGAAGCGACAGCTTGCCAATGGCGTCCTGCGCGTCGGTCACGAATCCGCCAAGGTCGCGCCCGCGCACGTTCACCTGGACAACGACCATGCGCTTGCCGTTTTCCCGGCTGATCTGGTTCAGGCCCTGGGTGTAGCTGAACCGTGCGACTTCCCGCAGCGGGATCGAGGGAGCGATCTGACCCTCGCCTCGAGGCAGCATGACGGGGATTGATCCGAGCGTATCAAGGTCGTCCCGCTGGGCGTCGGGCAGGCGCACCACGACGGAAAAGCGGCGGTCGCCCTCGAACAGCAGACCCGCCTCGCGGCCGCCCAGCGCCGTGGCGACGGTATTGGCCACTTCCTCCACCGAAAGGCCGTAGCGCGCAACGGCCTGCCGGTCGATCTTCACATCGAACGTCGGCGCGCCGGAGGTCTGCTCGGCGCTCACGTCGGCGGCACCGGGAATCTTCCGCAGCACGCCTGCGATCCTCTGCGCCTGCTCGCTCATCGCGTCGAGATCGTCGCCGTAGAGCTTGACCGCGACATCGGCGCGCACGCCCGCGATGAGTTCGTTGAAGCGCATCTGGATCGGCTGCTGGATTTCGGTCCGATTGCCGATCAGCGGCTTCATCCGCTCCTCGATGCGCCGCAGGATGTCCTCCTTGCTTTTGACCTCCGCGGGCCATTCGCTTTCGGGCTTGGGGATGATGTAGGTGTCCGAGGCGTTGGGTGGCATCGGATCGGTGCCGAGATCGGCGTTTCCGTTCTTGGAGAAGACCAGGGCGACTTCCGGAAGCGTCTTGAGCGTTTCCTCGATGGCGAGTTGCATCTGCGTCGACTGGTCTATCGAGGCGGAAGGCACGCGGAAGTTGGTGACGGTGATATCCTTCTCGTCGAGCTGCGGCATGAACTCCTCGCCGAGCAGCCCGAAGGCGAGGATGGCCGCCGCGAAGACGCCCACGCCGGCAAAGACGAAGGGCAGGGGCCGCGCTACCGCTCTGGTCAGGAAGGGTTGATACTTTTCCTTGAACCAGCGGATCGGCTTGACTTCCGTCTCGCTGACTTTGCCGGAGATGGACAGCGCGACCATCGCCGGCACGAAAGTAAGCGAAAGCACGAATGCACAGGCCAGCGCGATCATCAGCGTCACGGCCATGGGCGCGAACGTCTTGCCCTCCACGCCCTGGAAGGTGAGCAGGGGAATGAAGACGAGAAAGATGATGAGCTGGCCGTAGACGGTTGGCCGGATCATCTCCTGCGCAGCGAGGTTGGTTTCCTCCATGCGTTCTGCCCTGGTCAGCAGGCGACCTTCGTGCTCCTGCCGTTCCGCGAGCCGTCGCAGGGCGTTCTCGACGATGATGACGGCCCCGTCGACGATCAGGCCGAAATCGAGGGCACCCAGGCTCATCAGGTTGCCCGAGACCCCCAGCCCGTTCATGCCCGAGGCGGTCATCAGCATCGTGATCGGGATGACCGCCGCCGTGATGAGCGCCGCCCGGATGTTGCCGAGTAGCAGGAACAGCACGAGGATCACGAGCAATGCGCCTTCTACGAGGTTCTTCTCGACAGTGGCAATCGTCGCGTTGACGAGTTTCGAGCGGTTGTAGACCGGCTCCGCAAAGACGTCGGGCGGCAGCGACTTGTTGATCTGAATGAGCTTGTCGGCGGCGCTGTTGGCGACGATGCGGCTGTTCTCGCCGACGAGCATCAGCACCGTCGAGATGACGGCCTCGGAACCCATGCGGCTGCCCGAGCCGGTCCGCACCGCCCCCCCGATCACGACCTGACCGATGTCCTTGACGCGCACCGGCATTCCCGAGCGTGTCGCGACGACAGCCTCTTCGATGTCCTCCACGGACTTGAGGCGTGCGTCGGCGCGGACCAGGAAGCTCTCGCCCGCCCGGCGCACGTAGTTGGACCCCGCCGACAGGTTGGCCCGCTCCAGCGCGTCGGCCAGTTCGGTGATCGAGATGCCATAGGAGGCGAGGGCGTTGAGATTGGGCTCGACGAGGTACTGCTTCACGTACCCGCCATTTGAATCGACCCCGGCGACCCCGGGAACGTTGCGCATCTGCGGTCGGATGATCCAGTCCTGCACGGTGCGCAGGTAGGCGGCCTTGGCCAGTTCCGTCGTCAGCCGCTCACCCTCCGGGGTGAGATAGCTGCCGTCCGACTGCCAGCCTGGCTTCCCGTCGGCCGCCTTGATGCCCTTACCGTCGGGATGGCGGAAGGCGATGGAGTAGAAGAAGATCTCGCCAAGACCGGTGCTCAGCGGCGACAGCACTGGCTGCACGGTTGCCGGCAGGCTTTCCTTCGCCTGGGCGAGGCGTTCGGTCACCTGCTGCCGGGCGAAATAAATGTCGGTCCCATCAGTGAATACGGCGGTGACCTGGCTGAAGCCGTTGCGCGAGATCGATCGGGTCATCGTCAGGCCGGGAATGCCCGCCAAAGCGGCCTCGACCGGATAGGTGACCTGCTTTTCCATGTCGACCGGACCGAAAGCCGGAGCGAACGTGCTGATCTGGACCTGGCGGTTGGTGACGTCGGGAACGGCGTCGATCGGCAGCCTGGTCAACTGCCAGAGGCCGAAGCCCGCGACCGTCAAGGTCAGGAGGCCGACGAGCCATCGCCCCCTGATCGAAAGGGAGAGGATGTGCGATATCATTCGGCCGTCTCCTTTTCGAGTTCGGCCTTGAGGAGGAATGCATTGGCGGTCGCGATCGGCGTGCCGGCCTTGATGCCGGACACGATCGAGACCATTTCCCCGCTGCGGCTGCCGACCTGAACGGTCACCGACTTGAAGCCCTTGGGCGTCCGGACGAACACGACCGTGCGGGCCCCCGTCGTCTGCACCGCATCCTGCGGCACCATGACCCCGCCGCGGATGGCACCCCCACTGGCGAAGATCCGCCCCTGCACTAGTTGTCCCGGGGCGAGGGCGCTGGTGTCCTCCGCTTCGACCACCACCGTTGCGGCCCGGCTGCGTGGGTCCACCACGCCCGTGAACGAGCGCACGCGGGCCTGGATCGTCTGGCCCTCGCCGACGGTCAGCTCCACCCGGTCGCCGGCACGAATGCGTGCTGCGTCCTGGGCTGGAACCCCTGCGGTTATCTGCAGCCGGCGCGGATCGGCGACACGGAAAAGCTCCGTCTCGGCGGCGATGAACTGGCCGAGGCTGGCCGAGGCCATCGTGACGCGGCCCGAGATGGGGCTCGTCACCATCACCGAGCGACCGTCCCGTGCGACATGGGCGGAACTGGCAGCGGCGCTCGCACGCATCGCATCGGCCCGCGCGACGGCAAGGGCGGCCTGCGCGGTCTCGTAGTCTGCACGCGGGCTCACGCCCTGGTCGAGCAGCTTGCGCTCGCGTTCGAGCTGGCGGCTTGCAAGCGTGACGCGGGCGGAGGCGACGGATCGGTCGGCCGCGATCGACGAGGCCTCGCGACTTTCCACCAGCGCCAGGGTTTCCCCGGCGCGCACGGGATCGCCGATCCGCTTGAAGATGCGGATGACCGTGCCGGGCGCCCGCGCGGTCAGGACAGCTTCGGCGTCCGGCGTCGCCTGGACCGTCGCCGATGCGGGTATCGCGGCGTCCAACTCACCCGAAGTGGCCGGGGCGACCGCGATCTGCGACAGCTTCACGCCCGCGTCCGAAATCTCGACGTGGTCGGCGGGAGCGGCAGGCGCGGTCTCGCGGGTTTCGGTTTCGGCGGAGCCCCCGGGCTGGGTCAGGCGCGCGGCTCCGAAGCCCACGGCGACGGCGGCCACCAGCGCGATGGCCGCGCCGGCATGGAGAGGTGTCTTGTCGTTCATTGGACCGGTTCTCCGGTGATCGTGGTGCCCTGCAGGCGAGCAAGGCGCGCGCGCGCCTCGAGACGTGCCGCAGCGGAATCGAGGACGACTCCGCGGGCGACGCCGAGGCCGTGGCGGGCGGCGAGCAGTTCCAGGAGCGGGGACTTGCCGGCTTCGTAGGCAAGCCGCGCGAGGCGATAAGTCTCTTCCGCCGTCTGCAAGGTGCGGTCGGCCGCGGCGACCCGCAGGTCGGCAGCCTCGTTCAAGGCCAGGGAGGCCGCGATCTCAGCCTGCACGTTCAGCAATGTGGCGGTATCACGGGCCTGGGCTGCCCGCAGATCCGCTTCGGCCGCGTTCACGTTGCCGCGATTGCGATCGAACAGCGGCAGCGGCACGCTGATGCCGGCGATGACGGCATTGGCCCTGTCGACTTCCAGCCGCCGGACCCCCACCGAGACAGTGACGTCCGGCACTGCCTGGCGTCTTGCCGCCGCGAGCCGCCGTTCGGCAGCCTCCTGCTCCGCCTTGGCGGCGAGGTAGGGCGAAGTCTGCATCGGGTCGACCGGACCATAGCCCCCTTTCGCCTCGAGGCGTCCCAGCAGCGGCTCGGCAAGGCGGTCGAAGCCTGAAGCCTGTCCCGCCAGGGCCGCCAGCCGCGCAAACGCGCCGATGCGCTCCGCCCGGGCAGTCTCGACCACGGCCTGCAACGCGTTGACCTCGGTTTCCGCCTGCAGGCCACGCAGCCGCGCTTCCTTGCCCGCCTCGACGAGGGCGAGCGCCGCGCGCATGTCGCCGCCGGCCTTCTCGACCTCATCCTCGGCTAGAGCGATTCTGCGGTCGGCGATTTCGGCGGCGCCATAGGCCAGCGCCAGATCGTAGGCATAGGCGAGGCGCGCATCCCGGGTACGGGCCACCGCGGCATCGACCTCGGCAAGCCCGGCGGCGATGCGCGAGGAGCGCTTGCCGCCGATTTCGATCGGCTGGTTGAGCTGGAGCGTGTTCTCGGATCGGTCGAAGCCCCGGTATGGGGTCTGGCCGGCGACGTTCTCGGTTGTCACGCTGAAGGTCGGGTTCGGCCGTGCCCGCGCCTGCAGGGCGAGGCCCTCGGCACGATCGACTTGTGCGTCGAGTTCGACCTGGCGGGGCGCGGTCTGGGTATCCCGGTAGAGCTGGGCGAACGGCGGGGCGGTCTGGGCTTGGGCGGCTGCCGCTGCGAGCGGCACCGCCATGAGCATCCACGCCGCGGGCGTCAGGCCGGGCAGCGCCTTGTGACGGCGCCGCAAGCCGATGGAATCGGTCATTGGGAGTTCCTCTGAAGCTGATGTGTCTGGACGCACCGCGAGGGTGCGGACACTTCAGAATCGAGGCGGCCGCAGCAGACCTTCCGAAGCGATGCCGCAGAGCACGAAGCTGCGGCCGGTATACCAGTCGATCGTTGCACGATGGAGATCGATCGCGACGGTAAGGTTCGGGACCAGCCCGACCATGCCGTGAATCATCGCGTGCGTCAGTGCGTGCAGGTCTATGGCGGGAGAATCCGGCTCGTCGGCGGGATGGGTGAAGGATACATCGTCCCTGGAGCCGTGATACTCTGCCGGGTTCGTCATCGCAGCGACCGCGTGATCGTCATGTTCGATCAGCGAGGCATGCCAGTTGCTCAACGCCAAGACGTTGGCCAGGGCGAGGAACGCCACGACCACGCCAACGACAAGGAACAACCTTGGCGATCCAGAATGCCGTTCCTGATGCGCACGCGCGGCCATGTCATGCGGCATAACGGCAAAGCGCGGAGCGAACAATCGCGTCCTTGGCACTCGCACGGCATTATCTGCCACGCCGTTCGGCCCGGCGAGATGCGGCGGCTCCCTCTATCCGTGGTGAAGGCGGCCATTCCGCAGTCCTCCGGCCATCGCGACGGCATAAGCCGTTGTCGATCGCCAGGCCGGGGGGTAGGCAAGCCCGATGAACTGGATCTATCTCCTGGCAGCCATCGCCTTCGAAATCGTCGCGACCTCGGCGCTCAAGGCAACCGATGGATTCAGCCGGGTCCTTCCCACGGCGATCACGGTGGCCTGCTACATCGCGGCTTTCTTCTGCCTGTCGGTCGCGCTGCGGACCATTCCCATGGGCATTGCCTATGCGATCTGGTCGGGGGTCGGCATCGTGGCGATCTCGATCATCGGGCTGGTGCTCTATCGCCAGACCCTGGATGCGCCCGCGCTCGCCGGGATCGGGCTGATTCTGGCCGGCACGCTCGTCATCAACCTGTTTTCCGGCACGGCGCAGCACTGATCCCAGGGCCATGACAAGCCCGTCAGCGCGCGTCGCTGCCGAGCGCGGCCCGTAACAGGGCGTCCTGGCGGCGGGCAGCCGTCTTGCTTCCCTTCTGCAGCAGCGGGCCCAGCAGTTCGAGGTGGCCGGAAGCCCGGATCGCGTCCGGGTCGATCACTTCGATCTCGTGCTGATCGGGCCCGACGTAGATCGCGTCGGAAGTGCAGTGAGGTTCGCACATGTCGCAGGTCTGGCACTGGTCCAACCGGCGACGATCGGCACCACGTCGCCTGCGTCGAGGACATGGGTGGGGCACACGGCGACGCAGTCGTTGCAGCCGTCGCACAAGTCTTCGAAGATATGCGCGATCATGCCGCCGCCGTGCACCAGCGCGCCGTGGCCGTCATCGCCTCGCTCATTCGGCGGCTTCGGCGACCCGTTGCTCCGCATGGCGGTTTTCCGGCACCGGCAGGCCGAGATGGCCGCGCAGGGTGTCGTGCTCGTACTCGGTGCGGAACAGGCCGCGCTTCTGGAGGATCGGGACCACCCGTTCGCGCAGCAGCGCGAAGCTGTCGGGCGTGCCGATGTTCACGTTGAAGCCATCTGCCGCGCGGCCGGCGAACCAGCGCTCGATCTCGTCGGCGATGGTTTCAGGCGAGCCGACGAAGCCCTTGGCGCCCTGGCCCCGATAAGCCGCCTGGCGCAGGGTCAGCTTCTCCTCGCGCGCGGTGCGGATCAGCCGCTCGGCCATTCCCTTGTAGCTGTTGAGAGTGACGCCGGTGAGGTCGGGGAAGGGGGCATCGAGCTCGTACTGGCTGAAGTCGTGATAGTTGAACGCCCGGCCGAGCTGGACGAGCAGTTTGTCGATGTCGAGGTTCTGCACCTGCTCGTCGGCGATGCGGTGGGCCTCCTCGTCGGTGTCGGCGAGGATCGGGAACAGCCCGGGCAGGACCTTGATCGCATCGGCATCGCGGCCGAGCGCCGCGGCGCGGCCCTTGAGGTCGGCATAGTACTGTTGGCCCGAGGCGAAATCGGCCGAAGCGGCGAAAGTCGCCTCGGCGATGTGTGCGCCGAGGTTGCGCCCTTCACTGCTGTCGCCGGCCTGGAAGATGACCGGCTGGCCCTGCCGCGAGCGGGTCAGCGCCAGTGGCCCGGCGACCGAGAAGTGCGGGCCCTTGTGGTTGAGGGGATGCTGCTTATGCTTGTGCAGGAACAGGCCGCTGGCCTTGTCGCGCGGGAAGGCATCGTCCTCGTAGCTGTCCCAGAGTCCCTGCACCACGCGCACGAATTCGAGCGCGCGTTCGTAGCGCACCGCATGGTCGAAATGCTCTTCGCGGCCGTAGTTCCTGGCCGCGCCTTCGAGGCCAGTGGTGACGACGTTCCACCCCGCCCGCCCCCGGCTGATCTGGTCCAGCGAACCGAACTGGCGCGCCACGTTGTAGGGCTCCCAGTAGCTTGTGGTGAGAGTGCCGACGAGGCCGATGTGCGAGGTATGGCTTGCCACGGCGGACAACAGTGTGAGCGGTTCCAGCCGGTTGAGGAAATGGGGCGAGGTGTCGGGCGTGATGAACGGGGAGTCGACGATGAAGACGAGGTCGAACTTCGCCTCTTCGGCCAGCTTGGCGTTCTGGATGTACCAGTTGATGTCGATGCTTGCATCGCCCGGAACGTCGGGATGGCGCCAATTGTACTGGTCGTTGCCCACGCCGGTAAGGATGGCGCCAAGGTGAAGTTGCCGGTTGCCCATTATCTGATCCTGAAAAAGCCAGTGAATGGCCGGACGATAGGCGAGGGGACCGAAGCTGAATAACGAGGCGTTCTGATAGCGGTATTGAAGCTGCTGAAGTTAGGCCCGCTTCGTTTGTCGGGCTCACGGGAAAGCTGATAAGCCGAGGTACGACATGCCCTATCCAAAGCTTCGCCCTCGCGGGGATGATGGCTGGCGCTGTCCAGAGCCGCGGCCCTGTTTTCCGGCGATCGTACCGCAGGCTTGCATGCCCGGTTCGCCGGCGCCAATTAGCCGGAATGCGAATTGCTCTGTTTGAACCGGAAATTGCCGGAAACGTCGGTGCCATCCTGCGCCTGGGCGCCTGCCTGGGTGCGGCCGTGGACCTTATCGAACCCTTGGGGTTCGCATGGGACGATCGCAGGGTTCGCCGTGCGGCCATGGATTATATCGATCATGTCACTATCGCACGTCACGCCGATTTCGACGCGTTCAGGGCCGCGATCGGTTCGCGAAGGCTGGTTCTCTTCACCACCAAAAGCAGTGAATCGATCTACGATTTCAGCTTCATGGCCGACGACGTCCTGCTGTTCGGGAAGGAAAGCGCCGGCGTACCCGACGCCGTGGCCGATGGCTGCCATGGCCGGGTACGCATTCCGATGCGGACGCAGGTACGCTCGATGAATCTCGCGACGTCGACGGCACTCGCGCTCGGCGAAGCCTTGCGCCAGACGGCGACCTTGCCCGGTTGAGGGGCGAGCCTCGGCCCGAGCAGGCGACACTCAGCCTCTGGTAGGGTCGATCAGGAACTTCTCGCCCGTCGCCTTGCGTTCATAGGCGCGCAGGATGTCCGGTTCGAGCGCTTCGGCCAGGCCGATGACACGCGTGTAAGTGCTGGCGAATGTCGTATTGAGTTCGTCCACCACGCGCCTGCGCATTCTTTGCGCGACGTCTTGGCCGGCCTTCTGCAGGAAGGGAAAGAGCAGCCAACCAGAAACGCCCCACTGGAAACCGAACGCCAGCCGATCGAGCGTCGTCGGGGAAGGGTCGAGCGCGCCGTAGATGTAGAGCTGCTTGAACACCGTGGAGCCGTAGCGATTGTATTCGGACATCCGCCGTACCGAGGCACGTTCCATGGCCCGGACGATGTCGCTGCCCAGCGTGCCCCCGCCGATCGCATCGAAGGCGATGGTCGCGCCGGTCTGCTCGATCGCTTCGGCAAGTTGCGCGGCGAAGTCGTCGTCCTTGCTGTTGACCACGAACGTGGCGCCGATCCCACGCAGGATGGCGGCCTGTTCGCGCGAGCGGACGATGTTTACCAGCGGTATGCCGTCGCTGAGGCAAACCTTCTGGAGCATCTGGCCCAAGTTCGATGCCGCGGCGGTGTGGACGATGGCCGGGTGCCCCTCGCGTCGCGCCGTCTCGACGAAGCCCAGGGCGGTTAGCGGGTTTACGAACATTGAGGCGCCATCGGCGGCGGTTGCGCCCTCGGGGAGGGGGATCACGTCGCTCGCCCTGATGCGGCGATAGTCGGCGTACATGGCGCCCCCGATCATCCCGACACGCTTGCCGGCTAGGGATGACGCGTTCCGGCCCGCCGCGACGACGGTACCCGCGCCTTCGTTGCCGACCGGCATCGACTGGTCGAGCCGGCCCGCGACGGCGGCGAGCCTGGCATGGGGGATGTCGAAGGTCAGGTCAGGCCGATCGCCGTCTCGCCGTGCCAGCGTCGCGAGGTCCGCCGGACCCAGCAGCAGGCCGAGGTCGCTAGGATTGATCGGCGCCGCCTCGATGCGAACGATGATTTCGTCGTCCCCGGGATCGTCCATGCGCACTTCTTCCAGCGACAGTGCGAGTTTGCCATCGCTGACCGTCGACCTCAGTTCGCGTCCGGTGAATGCCACGGCTGTCTCCGATGTTTACGCTGCCGTCAGGCGGTCATGCCGGCGGAACATAGTGCGCGGAAGGGCAGGCGCAACCAGCCCGGGATCTGGGCATAGCCAATCGGCAGATTATCGACGCAGCGCGCTGTCCCAGGCGAGCGCCGAATTCGCCTCGCCCCGCGCCACCGACACGCGCCGGGCGATCCACCGGCGCAGTTGCCCCCGGTTGTCGCGGACCAGTGCCGGGACACGGCGGACGACGACGCCTTCGCGCGGGACTTCCTCCTCGAACATGTCGAGCGGCATGGGGGCGAGAATGCGGCCGCGTGAGGCATCCTCGTCAGTAAAGCTGCCCTTGCGCAAGTGGAAGCCGCCGCTGTTGCCGTTGGCGACCGGCACCATCGGTATCCACCAGCCGGGAACCTCGGTTTCGAGGCGGTAGGTCAGGTCGGTGCCGTCGGCAGTGGTGAAGGCGTCGCTGGGCTGCGGTTCCAGGCGCCGTTCGCGCGGGTCTCCGGTCGGGCCCTGTACCCGCTTCTCGATCGCCCAGACCATGTTCGCGGTTTCGTCGCGGGCGAATACCACTTCCTCGATCGCGGCGCCTTCCACCACGTTGCGGCCGCCCGGCGGCACAAGCAGCCCGCGCAGCGTCCCGCCGGGGGCATTGAGAGTGAACAGTTCGAAGTCCTCGACGCCCGTGTTCCCGTCGGTCACCGTGATGCGCTCGTTGAAAGTGGTCCGGTAGGACACCGAGGCCATTTCGATCAGGGCGCCGCGGGGCACGTCGAGGGGCGCGATCAACCAGTCGTCGGCATGGACGGTCGCGAAATCGAGAAAGGCCAGCCGGGTGAGATCGTGCGGCTGGACCTCGACCATGCCGAAGTTGACCTGTCCGTCCTCGAAGCGCCAGAGTCTCGTCGTCGGCATTCCGGCGTAGCGCAGGCGGGTGGCATGCACCGTGGCGGCGATCGGGGTCGGCGGGGCTGTGGGGGGATCGGTATCCACCGCGATCCGCGCAGGCGCGTCATGGTCGAAGCTGAACCAGTCGACCGGCCCGCCGTCATGGGCATCGGCATGCAGGGCGCGCTGGTCGTCGCCAAGGCCGGCGCGCACCGAGAAGCCATATTCGAGGCGTGCCTGCTGCCAGCAATCGCCTAGGTTCGCGGAAGGCTCGATATTGCCGCGGAACCACGCCAGCCAGTCCCGTGCGGCCTGCTGGACTTTCGTATCCGTTCCGGCCGCCCAGGAAGTGAGGAAGCTGTCGTCCTCGATCTGCGCGGCAGCGGTGGAGCCGTCGATCCCGCCACGGGCGAGCAACTGCCACATTGCGGGGACGGAGGCGTCGGCTGGCACGACCAGCGGGCAGGCCGCCACCAGGGCAGGCCGGATAACGGCGCCCGCGTCCGCGAGCATGGCGGCGAGCAGGGTCCCCGCCTCGGCCCGGTCGCGCAGCGTCGCTCCGGTGAAGGGCTCGGCCTCGGCCTCCGGTTCGATCAGGTCGCTGGGGCCGATCCCGCGCGCTTCGTGTCCTTCGGGTGCGAAAGCGGATAGGCTGCGCGCACTGGCGGTGAGGTCCACCGCGACCGGTGTGCCGGCGTCCTCGCCGTCGAACTCCCCGAATTGCCACTGGCGGGCGAGCAGCCACAGCGGATCGTGGACCCGGGCGGCCAGGGCCTGCGCAGGCTCCCCGCTCAATGTCTGGGGTTCCAGCCGCGTCCACGCCGGGGGCGCGAGGACGGGGAAGCGGACCGCGGCTTCGGAGGCCAGTTCGACGTAAGCGACGGCGCCTTCCCGGACGATATCGGCACACATGTCAGTTCTCCTCGACCATCGCAAAGGCCCGCAGCGGCGCCCCGGCGATGGAGGCCTTGAGGAACACGTCCCCGAACTTCGACCAGTCGATCGTCTTCTGGCCCTGGAGCGACCAAGACTGCGTGTAGATCGCGGGAAGGATACGGGCGGCGAGCGGCAGGGTTTCCAGCGTGACCAGCCGCATCCGCGCCATGTCCATGGTCTCGGTCAGCAGATCGAACACACGCTCGTCGGTCCAGCGCGCGCCATCGGGGGAAATGCCGAGCAGCATCGTTTGGGGGGGCTGGGCATTTGGCGCATTGGCATGGATCGCGACGCCCGCCGTGGTTTCGAGCACCGGCCTGGCTTCCTCGCCCTCGCCCTTCAGGGCGCGACGCGGGAAGGTTTCGGTCCAGTCGTCGATGACGAGCCCGGCGAAAGTGGCGGGCGGGGTCTCCGGTGCGTCGGCGATGATCGAGATGACGGCCGAGTCCGGCGTGTGCGCATCGTCGGGCAGGGCCTCCGCTACCCAGCGTCCCGGCGCTCCCCCCAATTGCATGATGGCGAGCCTCGGGGCGGGACCGACCGCATCGCAGAGCATCAGGTGATCGGTGAACAGGCGCACTTGCGGGCGCACGGTCGCGATGTCGCCGAGGTAGCGCCGTATCGATGCCGGGGCGACGGGATCGAGCGCGACCTGCAGGCTGGGCTCGGCCGTCGGCACGTGCGGGATCGGCAGGACGAAATCGTGCCCGAGCAGCGCCGTCGCCCGCTGCGCCAGCGCTTCGGGATCAATCGGGCCTGCCGCGAGGGCGGCATAGGCGGCAATCCGCCGGTCCGCTTCGGCGGCCGCGAGCAGCGCGGTCTCGCCGAGCTGCGCTGCCGAAACGCTGGGCGTTGCGATGCCGAAGTCGGTCATGGCCACCAGCGCGTTCGACAAGGCCGCGAGATCGGCCTGCGGCGCGGTCGTCAGCGCGGCCAGCGTATCGCGCCGCTGCTTCAGCATGAGCGCGGCTTCGTCGAGCGCGGCGCCCAGGGCCGTCAGTGCGGACAGGTCCGGAGTGTGGGCAGGGGGCGCGCCTGGCAGGCCAAAATCGCTGCCGCCGGCCATGCGCGCTCCGGCGATCAGGCGCCGCAGGCCATCGGCGACCACAAGCGCATCGGCCAGCGCGATGTCGCCCGCCGCCAGGCGCGGGTCGGCGGGGAGGGCGGGATCGAGGGTGGCATTTCCCGTCGCGCGGCGGGTCGCCGACGGGGCATCGCTGCTCAACGCGACGAGATCGAGCGCGGCGATCGTTCCGGGCACAAGGCGCACGGCGTCGCCAGCCGGGGAGAAGCCCGCGACGATCCGCGAGGGATCGCCCAGCCGTTCCGCCGCCCAGCCTTCCAGTCCCGGTGCAACCTTGGCGCGAGGCGCGCGGGTGTCCCAGCCACCTTCGCGGCCGATGATGAGCAGGCGGTGCGAGACGGGCTGCCCGCCGCGAGCGGAATTGACGAAGTCGGGCTCGGGCGGTGCCACGTCCCCGCGCCCGGCCGCGTCCATCGCCGCCGAGGCCCGCGCCAGGTTGCCCTGCGCGACCTGGTGCACGCTTTCCGCCAGCAGCATGTCCGCCACCGCATCGACGGCCTGGTCGAGCTTGCGGATCGCGCCATCGACCGTCGCCCAGTTGGCTGGCGTCAGGGTCGGCCAGACCACGCCGGGCGGCAGATAGGGATTGTTCGTCGGCGGGGTGTTGAGCTTGGCCTGGATTTCCGCGACGCCGCTCGGGCTGCGCCACAGTTCGACGAGACGCAGCCCGTCGGTGACGTTGCTTGCCGCGATCGCTTCCTGGGCGCCGGAATCGACCGCTTCGCCGCGGTCGCTCAGCCTGCCCTGCGTCAGCGGGGCAAGCGAGCGCAGGCTGAGCACGAGATGGCCCAGCGTGGCGTCCTGCAAGGCACGCTCGACCCGGTAGCCCAGCAGCGCACCCAGCGGCTGTCCCTGCCGGATGCCGTCGATCAGATGCAGCGCATCGCGCACGCGTGCCGAGGACAGGCCGATCGCATAGGGATTGCGCGCGCCGGGTTCCGGCCGATGGCTCAAGTGGGCGGCGCGCAATATGCCCGCAGTCGTCGCATGTCCGAGCGAGGGCGCGAGGATGTAGCCGCCCGATCGCGGTCGCTGCTCGGGGCGCAGATTCTCGACATAGCCGAAGGCGCCGACGGTGAGCCCGACCGGCTTGGCGGCCCGCTGCGTGGCCATCCTGCGCGAGACCGCGCCGGTGATCCAGCTATCGAGCCGGTGCGACACGCCGTCGAGGGTCTCGCCGACCAGGATGTGCCGCGATTGGTTGGCGACGTCTCCCACATCCTTCGACAGATGCTCGAGCGCCGCGCGAAACTCGGCGCTGCTCATCCCCGCGCGCAGGAACTCGTCGGCCACCAGGACCGACAGGTAGTCGCGCGAGGCCGTGCTGCTGACGTTGTCGAAATAGGTCGCAAAGCTGGGCTCGTGCGTGCCGTCCATGGCGAAGCTGCGGGCCGCAGGGCGGGCGACTGGATCGTCGGCGCCGGGCAACGCGGCGCGCAGGCGTTCGAGAGAGGCGAAGTCGGGATTGGCGGGCTGGGTGATCTGGGCAAGGATCGCGTCGCGCACGGCCGGCGCTATGGTCGCGCTGTTGCGGAAATGGTCGATGAAGTCCCGCCCGGGCTTGGGCTTGGTCGTGACCAGTGCGGCCGCGATCGCGATCAGCGCCTGGAAAACGCTGGAAATGTTGCCGCCGCTGCCATTGGCCAGCAGCGCGGTGAGGAAGGTAGCATCGCGCGCATCGTCGGCATAGGGCAGCAGCACGGCGCGCGACTTGTCGTCCAGCGTGGCGCCGAGGTTGGCGTAGCTGAAATTGCCGATCGCCTCCTGCAACATGCGCGTCAGCAGAAATTCGATGTCGGTCGCCGCCTTGGCGGTGCCGGTGACTTCGGCGACGGCCCCAACCATGCTGGCGGACAGGCAGCGCCTGGCCCGCACGCCGTAGGAGACGCCGGCCTGACCCAGTATCCGGTCCATGGTATCGCGCAGGTCCCCGCCCGAGCCGATGTGCGCGAGGTCTTCCGTCGCCGCCATCCAGTTCGGCCGCAGCTTGCGCAGGAAGCCGGTAAGCTGGCCGCCGAACTTGTCACCGGCATCGTCCTTCCATGCCGTCGCGAAGCTCGACACCGGGAGGATGCCATAGGGCTGGCTGCCGATCCGCAGCGATGGCACCGGACCGCGTCCGCGCACATGGTCGCGGTGGAAGCTGCGGATCTGCTCGATCACCACCGGGGAGATGGCGTCGTTGCCTTCGTCCACCGCGTCGAGAAACTGGCCGAGCGTCGCGGGCCACAGGGCGGTATTCATCGCCGCCGCGTCTGCCTGCTCGTGCTCCTGTGCATGCTCGGCAGCGGCGAGCCAAGGTGCATCGATCCCCAGCGTGCGGGTCAGCACGGCAGCATTGGAATCCGCTGGTGCCGCCGACGCCGCGATCGGGGGCGGCGATTGCGCGACCCTGCGCTGCCAGGCCGACCGGGCGATCTCGGTGTTGTTGGTCGGCGTCCCCTGCGGCAGGAAGGCGAGCCCGTCGCTTTCCCAATGCGCTTCGAGCAAGGCGGAGAAGTCCGCCGCGGCGCCCGCCGGATCGCGGCTTCGCTGCACACCGGCGACGATAAGCCGGTCGACCTTGCCCGGCCGCGCCAGGGGGAGGGTCAACGCCAAGCCCTTGGCCACCGCCGCATCGTAGTCCGCGAGCCATTCCGTGCCCGGCAGGACTTTCAGGCCGTCCTTCTCGACCATGGGCTCGTCGTCCATCGACAGCAGGCCGATCCGCACTTCCGGCGGGATCGCGGAACCGACCGCACGGCTGCGGTTGCCGCCCTGGTCCGCCATCGCCACGAACCGATCGGGCAGCAGCCGGGCCAGCGCCGCGGCGCCGGTTTGCGCCGTCGCCTCGGGGAAGACGGGCGCGCCCGTACCCAGCAGGTCGACGTTGGTGGGCGTCGTGCTGCGGGCGACCCAGTGTGCGCGGGCCGCTCCGACGGCATTCAGCAGTTCCTTCCAGCCCTCGGCAGAGGCCGTCTCCGCCGCTTCGCCGACCCCGCCGGCCCAGAGCTTGGTCCAATAGGACTGGCCGGCGGAAGCTTCCTTTTCCGACAGGCCGCGGTCCAGTCGGTCGACGTGGATTTCATCGGGATATATGCGGATGCGCAATTCGGTGCCGGCCGCATTGAAGCGCGTTTCGACGCGCACCGGCAGCAGCAACAGCGGTACGTCGGCGGGGGCATCGCAGCTGTCGCGCAGGGCGAGGCGGTCGACGAGGCGGGCGTGATCCTCGTCGAGCGCCAGCCGGTCGGTCCGCGCGGCCTCCACGCGCCCGGTAAGCGTCTCCAGCTTGCTCTCGCTGCGCCGGACCGCGGCCTGGTCGCCCTTGGCCCTGGCCGCAGCCAGGGCCGCGCGCGCGGTCCGCAGGTCCGCACCGATCGCGGCGATCTCCTCGCCCTTGGCCTTGATCTTGCCGAGCAGCGAGGCCGTGGAACCATGCACTTCGGCCAGTACGGGCTCTTCGGGATCAGGCATTGGGACCTCCTGGCGCGGTGATGGAATCGAGAAGGTCGTTGCCGTCGAACGCGGCGCGGACCGGATCGCGCAGCAACGTGCGCGCGACCACCGCCGAGGAACCCGGCCATTGCTGGACTTCCGGCACGCTGCCGACGTCGCGGATCTTCACGGCACGCGCGCTGGGCGCGAGAAACCGTCCGCGATCGAGCACCGGCACGTCGCTGACGAGGCCGGTGAGATCGTTCCAGTCGAGATTGTCCTGCGCGATGACGGCGTCCGGGGCGCGCTGGTTGCCGCGCGGGGCTTGCGCCATGCCGAAACGCGGCGCCGTGGGATGTTCGGCCAGCAGGAACCACCAGTTGCCGCTGCGGACCTGCTCGGCCGAAAGCTTGAAGCCGACCAGCAGATAGTCCGGCTTGAGATGGGCGTGGAACAGGATCTCCGCTTCGCTTCCTTCGACGAATGCGGGCGGGAAGACCTCGGTGGCGGCGCGGACCGCGGAGATGATCGCCTCGGGATAGCGCCGCACGATGGCACCCCGCACGACCAGCACCACCGGCCGGAAGCCGGGGCTCGACGTGCCGCCGATCGCCATGTGCGCGCCCAGCGGTTGTGGCGAGAAGCGGTGGATGGGACCTGTCAGTTCATCCTGCTCGGCATCCCAGAATCGCTTGAAATAGGTGCCGCGCTGGTCGGTCGGATAATTCCGCCACAGCAGCTCGCGCCCCATTTCGTCGGATAGGCCGGTCAGGAAGGCCTCGCAAAAGGCGGGATTGGCTTCCAGCAGCGTGACGAAATCGGGCTGGCTGATGCTACCCAGGCCTGGGACCAGCCAGTCGCGGTCGTAACTGTCGAGAGCTTCGTACATCGCGCGCGGGAAGTTCGGTGCGGCCATGACGGGAGCGATCCGCAGGTCGTCGAACCAGTCGGGGCGGATCAGCGAGGGCCAGGCGCGGATGCGGCCTTTGAGGTAGGCCGTCATCGTCCGCGCCGGTGCCAGTGTCTCGACGATCTGCACGGTCGTAAGGGCCAGCGGCTGGACCGAGGCGGTGTCGCGCACGGGGGGCAGGGCGATCGCGTTGATCGTCGCGTCGAAGGCCCGTGCCAGCGCCCTCGTCTTGAGCGCGGCGAGGTCGGAGACCTTGCGCGTCAGGTCGCGCGAGAGAGGCATCTCGAAACGGGCGGCCGGGTCTGCCGCCGGCGGACGGGGCTGGGTCGTCGGCGCGGGCACGGGGCGGACGACCACCGGGCCGCGCCGGGAGAAGACACTGCCCTCCACGCCCGTGCGCAGCGAGGTCGCCGCCGTGACGCGCGCGGCGGCGATGCCCGTGGTTGCCGCCATCGCGCCCGGGGAGGAAATTCGCGTGCTCGGCTGGACCGGCGCGGCAATGTCGCGGCGCACGGTGGCCTCGGGGATTACGGCGGCCAGGCCTGCGATCGTTGCCCCGCTGACGCCGGCGAACTCGGGCGCTGCCACTTGGGCGAGGCCGGCGAGGGCTGCTCCTGCCAGCTCGGCACGCAGCACACCGCCCGCATCGGCCAGATCAGGCACGCTGGCGTCGATGCGCTTGGCGAAATATTGGGCATAGAGCCCCCCGACGGCGCGGTCGGGCTGGAGCTGCCATGCCGCCACGCCGCCCGACAGCCGTGCAATTCCGGTTCCCCCGGACAGGACCGTCATGCGGTTGCGCAAGGTGGTGAAGGCGGCATCGGGCGCCACGCCGAGAACCCGGCCGACCAGCTCGGGTCCGAGGACTTCGAGGCCTTTGTCGGCGATCGCGGTTATGCCGTCCGGATTGGCATAGGTCATCCGCCCGTCGCGGAAGCGGCCGGCCGTCGCCACGAAATCGGGCGCTGCGGCCAACTGGCGCTGCGCCATGCCCTTGCGCATGGCGGGCGAGGATGCACTGGTCATACGCTTCGCGGTGACGCTCAGGAGGCTGCCTGCGGTGCGGCTGTCCTCGACCTGCTTCCACAGGCTTTCAGGCCGGGCGGCGATGCGTATCCGGTCGTGCAGCGGGCGCGTAACTTGCGTCATCGCCCCCAGGTCGCGCACCGCGATGCGCCGCCGCATGTTCGATTCGTTGAGTATCTTGGCGAACTGGTGTTGCTGGATCTGGTGGTTGAGCTTGTTGACCTCGCTGACTTGTGCCCAGGCCGACTGCATCAGCAGTTCCTGGTCTTTCTGGACCACGCGCGTGCCCAGCCCTGCTACGATGCGCTGCAGGGGGTCGGTGTTGATCTGGGAGAACCAGTTCGCGTCCGCCGCCGCCGTATCGGCCGGAGGTGCTCCGAACACCGGGCCGACGGCATTGCGCCCGGCGTGGAAGCGGGCATAGAGCCGTGGCCCCACGCGCGGCAGCAGCGGCGTGTCGGCATTCGCGGCCTCGACCCGCAGTCGCAGTGCGTCGCGCAGTGGCGCGGGCCAGCCGGCATCGCTGTCGCTCGGGCGGTCGGGGGGCGGGGCCGCCGGGGACCTCAGCGCACAACTGAGGACCTGGACCGCGCCCGGTGTACCCGGCGCCGCGCCGGCGATGTCGCCGCCCGGCTGGGTGCCGTCGATGATCCGCCGGCCGACCTGCCAGGGCGCACCGATCGGGACGAGCCGCTCCGCCAGCGACTTGAAGTCGCCTTGCGGTGCAGTGTCGAAATCCCAGCTATCGTAGGCCGGCAGAAGGATGGCGCTCTGGGCGTCGCTGCCGTCGGCCGCGCGGGTCCAGGCCGGGCCGAGCGTTCCGCCCGGCACGCCCAGCCCCACTTTGGCACCGCAATCGAAGGCGGGTACCAGGACCGCGCGATAGCCCCTGTTCGGGTCGAGCTTGCGCGGGCAGATCAGCCGCGACAGGTTGGCGAGCGCATGTTCGTCCGACAGGCGATCGGCGATCGCCGGATTTGCGGGGATGGCCACCTTGGCACCGTCGACGACTTGCGCATGGGCGAAATAGGCATTGTCGTCGAGCGACTGCAGTTCCCCCAACTCGGTGGAAAGGACGCGCGGCAGGCCGGGCGTCGAGGGCGGCAGAATCTGCGATCGCGCCCGCTCGCACACCACCAGCGCCAGCCAGGGTTCCAGCTTGTCGCCATTGGGCGCAAGGGGGCTGAACAGCCAGGGTATGTCGGGCCGATCGAATTCGATCTGCACCATGAAGGTTTCTTCGGCCTCGGCGGCGCCCGGCGATGGTTCGCGGCGGATGATCTGCCCGGGATCGAGGCCGACGATATCGCCGGGTCCGTAAAGGACCAGGTTCTTCTCGACCTTGCGCGTGTCCGCGCCCGTGCCCCTGACGTCGAACGCGACATGCACTTGCGTGCGCAATCCGGTGGCAGGCGCGGTGCCGATCGCGGCCGAAAGCCCGTTCCGCACGAAGGGGACGAAGTTGTAGTCCTCGAGGACAACTTCTTCCGGCTTGAACGGTGCGACGAGGTTGATCCGCGCGTCGGCGACGAAGTTCTTCGCGGTGCTGAGGGATTCGATCATGCCGCCATTCCGCTTGCCAGGACGCCGAGATCGTTCGATCCGGCCAGGAACTCGGCCGCGTGGGTCGCGCCGATGTCGGTGAGGGTCGTTGACAGGGGGGCCAGCGTGTCGCGATGGATAACCGTTACCAGCCCGGGGTCGGCGAGCATGGGTTCGGGCGGCTCGGGGACGACCGTCATGTAGGGGTTAGCGCTCTGGCGCCGCGCCTTGGCGACGGCCGAGGTGGCCAGCATGGTCTTGGCGATGCCGGTGATCTTCCAGCCGTCGGTGGTGGCTACGGCTGGTTCGGGCCGGTGCGGAAAGACCGTGTTCCAGGCATAGGCCGCGTGGACGTCGCTGGTGAACACGGGCCGCGCCGAAGCCGCGACGACGAGGCCAGCCGGCATCTGCTCGAAATCGGGACGCGCCATCAGTTGGTCGTCCTTCAGCGCGAGGAAATGGCCCGGCGAGAAGCGATCCTGGACCGTCGATACCGCCGCGGCTTCGATCGTGCCGACGGTCGGCTGCGCGAGATAGACGCGCCGGGCCGATACCGAACTCGAGCCGATGCGGTCGATCTCCGTTTCCAGCGGAACTTGTGCCTGCTTGACCTCGAGCCGCCCGAGCGGGTGGAACAGGCGGTCGCCGCCGGTGTCGGTGAAGCGGGCGAGCTGCAGCGCGTCGGCAGGCAGGATCGGCGTCCATGCGGCGTCGGCGGTCAGGGCGTCGGCCGCGGCCTTCACGCTGTCGATCCGTGGCGCGTCGGAGGGGCGCGGTTCGCCCCAGGTGATCGGGCCGATATCGACATCGACGTCCCACCACAGGATTTCGGCGGTCGCGGTCCCTTCCAGCCGCCAGGGCTGGTCGCCGGACAGCTCGCCATGGAAGTGGACGCCCGCAATCGTCGCGCCGAAGGCCTTCACTTCGATGCCGACGTCGAGAATGACGATGAAGTGGAAATAGGGCGCCCACTGGAACAGCGCATCGAGCGAAATCCACGCATGTGCCGAAGCCACGCCGACATCGGCGCTGAGGTCGAGCTTGCCGCCGAACTGGATCGAGTTCGAGGTGATCGCCACATAGGCCTCGGCGGTGATCTTGAGCCAGTCGACCGGCGGCTTGAAGCCGATCGAGAGCCGGTCGAGCTTGCCGATCTCCTTGGGCGCGTCGTACTTCGGGAAGAAGCCGCCGACCGAAAGCGCGAAGGCGCCGCCGCCCGCCCACTTGATGAACAGCGCGATGTCGCCCGACAGGCTCAGGGTGAAAAGCTTCGACTTGAAGATAGAAACCTTGAGCAGGAAATAGTCCGGCGTTATCTCGCCGAGCAGGTCGGCATGGATGTCGACGATGCGCTTATCGGGCTTGATGTCGGCCGAGGGTACGCCGATCTCCAGCGCGCCCAGGATCACCACCTTGGGGTCCGGCAGGCTGAGCACGATACCCAGTCTCGCCTTGACGAAACCGGCCTGCGAACCCCAGCCCAACTCCGCGATCGGGCCGACGACGAAGCCGCCGCTGCGCTGCGGGAAGACCTTGCCGAGCGAGTCGAGGATCTGCGGCGCCGCTGCCACCGGATCGGACGGGAACAGCAGTTGCCCGACGATGTCGGTCTTGAGCCCCTCGCTCAGCGCGGTGGTATCGACCGAGCGCTCGATCGCCAGGATGCCGCCCAGGCCATTGAGCGTGAAACCGAAGCCGAGATCGATCTTGGGAGCGAAGTGGACGCCGATCACGATCACGAAGCTGAACGGCTCTGTCCCCAGCAAACCGATCGCGGTGATTCCGAACTTGAGGAACTGGAGGTCGAAGACCCCGCCGTATTCCTTGTTGTCTTCGGAATATCGCAAGTATCCGCCACCGCTGACGACGCCTGTATTGATCCGCGCGCCGATGCCGGTAGGAATCTTGGGCTGCACGTCCGGCCCGCCGCCGTCGGTCCAGCGAATGGATACGCCGCCACCTTCGACGACGACGGCGAAGACGTCGCCCAGCTTGCCGGCGATCGTCATCACCACGTCGATGCGGTTCTGGCTGTCCTTGTTGTCCTTTTCCGGCTGGATCAGCGCGAACTCCCGCAGTTCGACCCCGGGGAAGGAGAACCGGACCGGCAAAATCAGCTTCTTGTCCTTGCCTGCGCCGAAACTCAGTCCGTTGGCCGTATCGAGCGTGATCGCGACCTGGTCGGTCTCGGCGGTCTTGCCCTGGCCGGGCATGATCTTCTCGAGGAGCTTGTCCGAGCGCAGCCCGGCGGCCATCTTGGTATGCAGTTCGACGCCGACCTTGGCCTGCGTCTTGTAGTCGAGGAAAGCCTCGACATAGGCGCCGTCGAAGCTGATCGGCCCCAGCGACCGGGGACCGGTGCTGACAAACTTCAGCCCCAGCTTCTTGTCGGGACGGCTCCACACCAGGGCATCGGCGACATCGCCATGCGCGTCATCGACGCCGAGCACGGTCTTGCAGAGCGAATCGAACGCCTTGATCGCATCGGCGCCCAGCGCCTTGAACGGCGCCTTCCACGGATCGGTGATGCCCCCGATCGCGTCGAGTACCTGTTGCTTGCTGGCCGGGTTCTGTTCCCGTTCGGCAATTTTTTCCGCAAGGATGTCAAGCGCTTCGTCGAAGGCGATCAGGACATAGGCAAGTTCGGTCGCAGCCCGCGCGGCCGCCTCCAGCGTGAA
Source organism: Novosphingobium sp. BL-52-GroH (assembly GCF_044813085.1). NCBI lineage: Bacteria > Pseudomonadati > Pseudomonadota > Alphaproteobacteria > Sphingomonadales > Sphingomonadaceae > Novosphingobium > Novosphingobium sp. BL-52-GroH. The sequence continues at coordinate 1,655,084 of NZ_CP171149.1, forward strand.
CGGATCGGTGCCGATCTCGGTCGCCATGTTCGTCACCGCGGTCTTCGCCGCTTCGAACTTGGGTTTGAGCGCCTCGCCGAGCGCCTTGCCGATCGGGGTCAGGTCCTTGACGTCCTGCTTGATCGTTTCGAGTGCCGTCTTGGTGGTGCCGGAGGCACCATCGAACAGGGACGTTATGAAGGAGCCGGTATCCTTGAACGTCGTGCCGACCATATCGCCGGCACGGCTATGGGTGAAGCCGAGAACCCCTTTGACCAGGGCTGTCCAGACGTCGTCGCTCATGTCGGCACCTGCAAGCGAGAGGAGGCTGCAGTTGACGCGAGAATATGAAAGTTAACTGACGTGTTAACGCCCGATGCTTCGCAGATGCGAAGAGGCCGATCAATGTAAAACATGCCCCCCTCCCAACAGGGAGCGCAAAACCAATGCGCATGGGCAACCCGAATGTTCTATTTATTTGTTTTTGATCTGTTGTCCCTGTGGATAGCGGCCAATTGATAGTTCGTTGTCAATGGATGTGAGGCGAAACGTTCGATGCGAGAGTTTAGAGATCAGAATTCAAATCGTGCAAGATGTCCATGCCATTGAAACTTTTGCTCGATGTGTTGAATTATCTCAATTTTCGCAGTGAACGTGCCGAGATGCTCTCGGAACTGGTAGACGACGATCCAAAAGCCTTGATCCAATCTAGATCGAATCGGGCAGATCAAATCCATGACGATTGATCTTGAGTTGTTGGAGGGATTCCAGGCCATCCATACACAAATGCTTATGCACATTCGCTGATGTGGTGGCGTGTGCTGCGTTGTCGTGAGCGCGGTGACGCGTGACGAACTGATGCGGGCTTATGATGCGGTAACGAGGTTCCGTACCTGCAAGAAGAATATCAAGATTGCGGGCCGGCACTTCCTGACCTGCAACAAGGTCGCAAGGCCGATCACGTCGGCTGGGCGAGGCACGCGGAGTTCTACGATCCGGCTGCCTTTCGCGTCGATCGCAAGCCGCGTCATGTCTGCTTCGGGATTCATGCTGGCGTGGGATGCAGTTTGCCCGCCGCGAAATGCGCATCGTCCCGGTTCATGAGGTGCGCTGCCATCGCTGCATGATCCAGCCGGCAAATTGCCACCGATGTGGAGTCCCCGTCGCGCGCCGAAATCCGCCCGCCCCGCGCCGGAGCGCGGGACGGGGCCAGGTTCCTAGAATTCCGCGGTGATGCGCAGGCCGTAGGTGCGCGGATCGCCGGGGAACATATTCTGGCCCAGGGCGCCGAGCGAAGAACCCCAGCTCGCATATTTCTGGTTGGCCAGGTTGCGGCCATAGGCGGAGACCGTCATCCTGTCCTGCAGCCTGTAGAAGACGTTGACGTCGACCAGCCAGTACCCCTTTTGCGAAAGCAGATTGGCATCGTCGAAGAAGTACGTGCCGGAATAGGCCGCACCCAGATGGAAGCCGACGCCGTCGCCATTGCCGAGATCGGTTTCGTAGTCTGCGGCCAGGTTGGCCGTGTGTTCCGGCACGCGCACGAACCGGCGGCTGCCGGGATCGGAGACGCCCAGGAAAGTCTTGTAGCGCGCTCTGGTGTAGCCATAGGTGGCGGCGAGGGTCAGCCCGTCCACCGGGATCGCGCTGAGTTCGAATTCCGCACCCTTGATCTCGGCGTCGGCCGCGTTGAACACCGACTGGATCACGCCCAGGACCGGATCGGGCGCCAGTACGGTGCGCTGAAGGTCCTTGTACTTGTTGTAGTAGGCCGAGATGTTGAGCCGCAGGTGGCGGTCCAGCCAGTCGCTCTTGAAGCCGGCTTCGTAAGCCGTCACCTTTTCGGGATCATACGGAGATGCCAGTGCCGTGCCTCGCAGCGCGAACCCTCCGCTGCGATAGCCCTTGGTCATGGACGCGAACAGCAGGGGGCCCTGCTCGATCTGGTAGGCGATGCCGACCTTAGGCGAGAAATTGTCACCCTTGTACCGCGCCGGACCAGTGAAGGTGCAAGTGACGAGATCGAACGTGCAGCGGCCGAAAGGAGCGGAACTCGCAACTTTCTTTTCTTCGGTGTACCGGCCGCCCAGCGTCACCGTCAGGTTCTGCAGTGGCTTGATGTCGACTTCGGTGAACGCCGCGAAGCTGCTGTTGTCGAGCATCGAACGGGTGGCCAGCAAGCTGGCGTGATTGTTGAGATCTCGCGTTTCCGCAAAGGAGAAGCTCTGGTCGAAATAGTAGAGGCCGGCGGTCATCGACAACCAGTCGGCGATGTCTGCAGCATAGCGCAGTTCGCTGCTCCATTGGTGCTGGTCGTTGCGCACGCCCTGGAGAAACCCGTCGCTGGGAGTGCCGTCGAAGTCCGTCAACACGCGCGAACGCACCTTGCGATAGCCGGTGACGGAGGTCAGCACGCCAGGACCGATGTCGATGTCCGCCTCGAGCATCGTGAAATAGACCTTCACGTTGCTCGAACCTGAATCACCGGGGGAAACGGTGAAGAAGTCCGCGGGCGTGGTGTACCCTTCCTTTTCGGCCAGCGTCAGCGGACCGCCCCGGACGGTGTTGGGCGCCACCCCCCGTACTACGACCGGATCGCCTTGCTGCTGGTAGAATTCTCCCAGAAGCGTCAGGTCGACCGCAGGAGAGGGGGTCCAGCGGAGGCTGGGCCGCACCACGAAGCTGGACGTGCGGCCGTAGGACCTGTCCCTCACCTCGTCCTTGAACAGCCCCTGGTTGCGGCGTGTGAGCACTGCGACGCGGGTTGCCAGCGTATCTGCGACGATCGGGAGGTTTGCCACCGCCGATCCTTCCAGCATCATCCCGTTGCCGATCCCCAGCATCATCTTCGCCGAGGTTTCCTGGGCCGGCCTGGCCGACCTGACCGTCACCGCGCCACCGGTGACGTTGCGGCCGAACAGTGTTCCCTGGGGACCGCGCAGGATTTCGACGCTCTCGATGTCGAACAGTTCGTTCAATGCGCCGTAGTTCGATCCCCAGTAGACACCGTCCTGGAAGATGCCGACGGCCGGTTCGTCGGAGGGCGTCGAACCCGATACGCCCATGCCGCGAATGGCAAAGTTCTGGACGCCGCGCTGGGCCGAGGGTTGCAGGGAGGCATTGGGCGTCATGCGACCGACGTCGGTCAGGTCCTTGCTGACCGCACGGTCGAGCTGGAGCGCGGTGAGCGCGGTGATGGAAACCGGGGTTTGCTGCAGCGCTTCGCTACGCGCGCGCTTGCGGCCGATGACGACGATTTCGTCAAGCGCCGATCCGGCCTCTTGGGCGGAATCGATCTGCGCATCTGCCTGGGCTGCGGGCGCATCTGCGGCTCTCGCCGGAATCGCCGTCACGGTAGCGGCGCCAGCCGTTCCGGCAGCAAGCAGAATCGAAAGTTTCTTCACGGCAAATCTCCCCTGATCTGATGCTATTGCACCTTGTTCGAGCCGATCGGTCGCCGCCTCTGCGATCGCGGCATCTCCGACCATAATCAATCTACCAATTGTTTGATTATGGTCGCCCGCTAGCGCGAATCGCCGTGCGGTCATCCTATCCGGCGATAGGTCTGGACGGTTCGAGATGGTCCAGTCCTCGTGAACTCGCGATGCCTCGCAGGGTCGTCCGAACGATATGGTCGATCAGCGTCCCCTTGGGTCTCTTCCGATCAGAGCGATACCACTGGTAGATCGAATTGAGGCCGCTCAGCAGGACTTGTGCGGTCAGGCGAGGATCAAGATCGCCGAGCACGAGCGACTCCGCCTGCCCCGCCTCGATCAGCGCCTGAATTTCGTTGCGCAAGGCGTGGTCCCGCAAGATCCGGTTGCGATGCTGGGCCGGCAGGCGCTGCACCTCGTGGATGTAAATCGCGCTCTTGGTCTGGTTCTCGATGATGTAGTCGATGTAGGCACGAAAGATGGCGGCCAGCTTGTCCAGCGGATTGCCTTGGACGGACGCGCTTGCCTGCACCATCGCCAATCCGTCCTCGTGGACCTGGACAAGCAGGCTTTCCAGCAGGTCCGGTTTGGTCTTGATGTAATAGTAGAGGCTGCCTTTGAGCATTCCGACCTTGTCGGCGATGTCCTGCAAGGTCGCTGCGCTGTATCCCTTTTCGTGAAAGACCGTTGCCGCGGCGTCGAGTATCTCGAGCCAGCGGGTCTCCCGCCGCTTGCGAGCACCGCCTTCGCGGCCTCCCTTGTCCCGTGGCGCCTTGCGGGCTTCGATTTCGTTCATCCGCCGAGCTTTTCAGACGAGCGTTCGAGGGAGACATGCAATGGGGCCATCGAGCGCATGTAGAGAGCCTGGAAGCGCGGAGGGTCGGCCGTGACGTCCGGGCCGAGATCGGGAAACCGGTCGAGCAGGGTTTCTATGGCGATCCTCATCTCGACGCGCGCGAGTTGCGATCCCACGCAGGAGCGCGAGCCCTGGCCGAACGCGAGGTGGTCGGTAGGAGCGCGGCGCTCGAGGTCGATCTGTGCAGGGCATGCGAACTTGACCGGATCGCGGTTCGCGGCGGCATGTACCAGAATGACGACGGCTCCCTTCGCTATCCGAACGTCTCCCAGGACGCTTTCCTCCATGCAGATTCGATGACGATACTGAACGACGTTGTACAGGCGTAGCGATTCCTCGATCAACGCGGAAAGGGGCTTGCCCCTGTCATGGCGGATGACGTCCATCCTGCCCGGGTCGGCGAGCAGGAGGTACAGTGCATTGGCAATTCCGTGGACCGTCGTATCGGAGCCGGCGAAGTAGAGTTCGCGGCATAGCCCCAGGACCGCCTCTTCATCCGTCGCGATGCCTGCGGCAGGCGCCTCCTGCCACACGCGACTGATGAAGTCGTCCCCAGGCGCGTCGCGCCGGGCGCGGATATAGGGCAGGAGCGTCTCGTTCAATTCCTGCGATGCCGCCAGCGCCCGGTCGCGCAGCGCCTCGCCCTCGTAGCCGGAAGCGATGAAATTGACGATCTCCTCGTTGAGTTCGAGAATACGCGCCATCATGGCGTCGTCGTCGAACGGCACGCCCAACAGCGAACATATGACGCGCGGCGGAATGCGCGCGGCGTAATCCTCGAACAGGTCGGCTTTGGTCTTGCCGACGAGGCCGTCGGCCACGAAATCAACGATCGGGCGTATATGCGCTTCGCGAAAGCGTGACACGCTGCCGGGCGAAAGGAGCTTCAGGTGGAAGCGCCGCAATTTGTCGTGTTCCCGATCGCGGCTGAGCGTAATGTTGGCTCCGCCGCCCTTGATCCGCCGCGTCAGGTCGTCCGCGAACACGTAAGCGTTGGCGAATATGCGCTCGTCGCGCTCGACTTGCGTGCATTGCTCGAAATCCAGGACGAGCCACGCCTTCGCCCGGCTGTCCCACACCGGCGAGCCGATGGCCCGCAGTCGCTCGTAGAACGGGAAAGGGTCGCGATCCGCGAATGCGTCGATCGTTCCTTCGATCGGATCGAACGTCGGGGTGGTAGCCGATCCACCGGGCATGGCCTCTCCTCCTGGGTCTGCGCAAGTCTTCAAATCGTACAATCGGTCGATTTTGCAGGACAATGGCAATCAACCATTTGTTTGATAATCCGGCCGCGCCGCGTTGCACCTATCTTTGGATAGAGGCGATTACCCGGGCGCGGAAACGCCCGGGTGCTGTTCTGCGGGCGTGCATGACCGAGTTCTGGGTTCGCCTTCCCCAGCGCGTCGGTCGCCATCGTATCACAAGCCATGGAGGCGATGCAGCGCAAAGGGCCGCTGTGGCGACTACAGGTGAACCCGTCCGTTCGGCCGAACGATCAGCCGCGCTTCTTGCGGCTGGCGCGCCAACCCCGCCACAAAAGGCCGGGCATGCGCATCTTGACGCTGGTCGGAAAGAGGGTGAAGGCCTCCCACATGTCTTCGGGCCCGATGTGGATGACTGCGGCCATCGCGCCCATCATCTTGCCTTTGACCACCAGCTTCTCGCCTTCCAGATCGATCGTCTTGACGTCCATCATCTCGACGCCGTCCTTGCTATATACCTTCATCGCTTGATCCCGCTTCAGCGGGGGAGCGTGGGCACGCGCCCGACGCCCCCGGCCGTATCAGTTTGAGGATACTTTCTCGAAATCCAGGCCCAGGTCTTCCATGATGACCTGCACCGCGTTGCGCCCCGGTCCGCCGGTGACGCCGCCGCCGGGATGGGTGGAGCCTGCGGTCATGTAGAGCTTGGGGACGGGCATGCGATATTGGCTCCATCCCGGAACTGGGCGGTTGCCGCCCAACTGCCAACTGAAGAAGCCGATATGCTGGATGTCGCCGTTCACCAGCGACGTGTTGTAGCGGGTGATGTCGAGCGGCGTCATGAAATGGGTTTCGATGATATTGTCGTCGGTCAGGTTAGTCGCTTGCGCACGAAGGTCATCGATGAAGCCCTGCGCGACCTCGGCGCCGATCTCGTCCCATTTCTCGCGACCTCCGTCCTTGAGGTCGAGCGGCATGAAGGCATAGATATGGACTTGGCCCTTGCCTTCCGGCACGCGGCTGGGATCTGCGCGGAATTGCTGTACCCAGCAGGCGAAGTTGCGGTCGGGAATGCCATATTGCAGGTTCTGGAAGCCGCGGCGGAATTCCTCCACGTCCGAATGGCAGCGTTCCACCCAGAAATAGTCCTCGATCCCGTTACCGTATTTGAAATCCAGCGGTTCGTTCAGCGAGAGATGGACCGTCATCGGCTGGAAATCGGCATATTTCAGCGTGTCGACACGATGCTGGAAGCCGGCCGGCAGTTCGAAGCCGGGCACCATGTGCGGGAAGATCTGCGCCACGTGCAATCCGGCCACGACAGCCTTGCTGGCCCGTATCGTCTCGCCGTTGACGAGTGTCAGCCCCTTGGCCTCGCCGTTTTCTATCAGGATTTCCTGAACCTCGCTGTTCAGCCTGATGACGCCGCCATGCGCCGTGAAGCAGCGTTCCAGCGACTTCGCCAGCGCCCCCGATCCGCCAATGCAGATCCCGGTGCCGAAGCGGTACATGTACGGCAGGATGACGTAGAAGCCAAAGCCCGTACCGTTGTCGAAGGGATTGAGCATCGCTTCCGATGCATAGCGGGCGAGGGCGATGCGAATCTTGGGGTTCTCGATCCATTCGCAAATCAGGTCCCAGGCGCTGATCGCCTGCAGGCGCATCATTTCCTGGCCCTCAGGCGTGGAATCCATCATCATGGCCTGCATGCCCGTCGACGGAGGCACCGAATACATGCCCATCACGAGCATATCCATGGTCTGGTCCACCTGCGTGCAGAAGCGGCGGAAGTTTTCGGCATCCTTGGGGCTGATCTTCGCCATGGAAGCGCATGTGCGGTCGAGGTCGCTCCAGAATTCCAGATGGGTGTCGTCGTCGAAATAGAGGACGGTCATCTTCTCCGGATTGGCATATTCGAGGCCGAACCTGGAGAACAGTTCGAGTTCGTCGTTGCGGATCAGCGGATTGCCCATCAGCATCGAATGCGAAACCGAGCAGACGTCCTGGTGGAATCCGGCGCCGGTGAAATCCTCGGTGGTGGCGACGCTGCCGCCGGCCTTTTCCTTGCGCTCGACGATACAGACCGACAGTCCGGCCTTGGCCAGGTAACTTCCTGTTATCAGGGCATTATGTCCAGCACCAGCGATTACGACGTCATATGAATCAGACATGCTTCTCTCCCGTCTCTGATGGCGAGGATAATGCTTTCCCGCTTGCAGGGGAAGAATAAAGCGACAGATTGTCGCATTTATTACGTTGCATTCGCCGGCCGCTGCGCGACAGTAGGTCGATGCCAGCCAAGCTAACTTCCGATCTCTCGTTCCGGGACTCCCCCCGCGCCCCGCGCCGCGTCGGGCGGCCTTCCGCTCAGGAGGCGAGCGATCTCGAGAAGGCTGTGCTGCAGGCGGCTCTGGCCGAGTTTCGTGACGTGGGCTTCGCAGGCGCCTCGATCGAGAGGATCGCGCGCATGGCGGGCGTGACTCGCAGCGCCGTCTATCGCCGCCACGGCGATAAGCGACAGCTTTTGGAACGCGTGCTGCAACTCCAGATCGCTCAGCTCGAAGAGCAGGCCGATGCAGTGATACTCCCGTCCGACGATCCTCTCACGGCGCTGCGGCGCACGGCGGAGGCCTATTGCCGCTTCGTCATCAGCCCGACCTCGATCGACTTGCAGCGTATCGTCATCTGGGGCGCGGGCGCGCGTACACGCGCGGAAATGCCCTCCATTCCATCGGTGCCCGAAACGCTGACCCGGCAGGTCGATCGCCGTATCGCCCTGGCGCAGGATGCCGCCTTGTTGCGCCGCGCCCCGCCGGGCCTGTGGCGGACGGTCCTGTTGCGCCTGGTGACCGAGGGGCCGCGGTGGGAAGCCTTGACGACTTACGAGCCATGGACCGAAGACCAGATTCGCGAAGACTTCGACCGGATGTGGGATGCCTTCATCGCCATTGCCGGGGCATGACGGCATGAGCGCACTGCGGCCCTAGAGCGAGATGATTTAGCATTGAGGCAACGTTCGTCATTGCGAGCGTAGCTTTGCTACGCTCGCAATGACGATTCAATGTAAAGTCATCCCGGTCACCGGCCGATCGGATAGAAGACCGACTTCTGGTTCTGGTATTCGTGGAGCCAGTCGGGGCCGTATTCGCGCCCGATGCCGGACCGCTTGTACCCGCCGATCGGCGCGTAGCTCATCCGGCCGGTTCCGCCGTTGAGCATCACGCTGCCGGCACGAATCTGCATCGCCATCTCGTAGCCCTTTGCGGCGTCGGCAGTCTCGATCCCGCCGTTGAGACCGAAGCGGGAATCGTTGGCGATGGCGATCGCTTCCTCGTCGGTGTCGAACCCGATCACGCAACCGACCGGGCCGAACACTTCCTCCTGGGCGATCGTCATCGCGTTGTCGACGTCGTCGAACAGGGTGATCTCCGTGAAGAAGCCCTTGTCGAGGCCGGGGGGGCGACCGCCGCCGTGAACGATCCTCGCTCCTTCGTCGCGGCCGATGGCGATGAAGCTCTCCACTTTCGCGCGCTGCGCCTCCCGGATCAGCGGGCCCATCGCCACCGACGGGTCGGACGGGTCCCCGATCTTGAACTGCGACGCCACGGCGCAGGCGGTCTCGACGAAGCTCCTGCGGATGCTGTTGTGGACGACCAGCCGAGTCAGTAGCGCACATCCCTGTCCCGCATTTACGGAGAGCACTGCGACGGCCATCGCTGCAGCCCGGGCAACATCGGCATCGTGGCGCACGATCAGCGCCGACTTGCCACCCAGTTCCAGATGCACTCGCTTGAGGGTCGGCGCCGCCTGGCCCATGATCGCCGCCCCGACCGCCTCGGAGCCGGTGAAGCTGACCATGTCCACGCGGGGATCGCTGGTAAGCATCGCGCCGACTTCGGGCCCCCCGGTGACGATATTGAGCACTCCGCGCGGCAGGCCGATCTCGTCCGCGATCTCACCGAACAGCAGCGCCGAGAACGGGGTGAACGGCGATGGCTTCAGCACGAGGGTATTGCCCGCAAGCAGCGCCGGTACGACTTTTGCCAGGTTGAGAAGAAACGGGAAATTGTATCCCGTGATGCCCGAGACCACGCCTACCGGTTCGCGCACGACGGTGGTTCCGCCGATCCTCTTCGGTCCGTCCGGATGGAATGGATCGGGGCTGACGTCGATCGGCAGCCGGACGCTGTCGTCCCGCCCGGCATGATCCAGCGCGGCGAGCAGGTGATCGAGCGGATTACCCACCTGCATCCCATGCGTCACGCCCTGGGCGCATCCCACTTCGGCGACGATCAGCGCCGCGATCTGCTGGCGGCGTGCATCGAGGGCGGCATGCATCCTGCGCAAGTACACGCTTCGCTCGGCCATCCCCATGCGCGGCCATGGGCCATGGTCGAAGGCATGGCGCGCTGCGGCGATGGCCGCTTCCGCGGCGGCGGCATCGCCTATCGCGACTCTTTCCGATGATGGCCTGCGTGGCCGGGTTGACGACTTCGTCGCGCGCACATTCGACATCCACCCAGTCGCCGTCGATGTACAACTTGTCGAGTGAGGTGAACGGTATGGTCATCGTGAGCCTTCCGGAGAATTGCGCAGGATCATCCCTGCGGCGTTGAGGGCGATCGCCATGGCCGGCGCATTGGTGTTGCCCGACACGATCGTCGGCATGATAGAGGTATCCACCACGCGCAGTCCTTCCACCCCGCGAACGCGAAGCTGGGGGTCCAGCACGGCATTCTCGTCGATGCCCATGCGGCAGGTTCCGCAGATATGGAACGACGTGCCGCCCAGGGCCATGGCGCTGGCGAGGATGTCGGCGTCGGTTTCGAGGCCGCGGGTCTGGCCGGTTTCTTCCACGATCCAGTCCTTCAGGGCCGCTTGCCGCCCGAGGCCTCGCAGCCAGTGGAACAGCGACACGAAATGCTGGCGATCGGTTTCGGTCGCAAGGTGGTTCGCATCGATGCGCGGTGCCGTCTGCGGGTCGGCGGAAACGATCGTCACGCGGCCCTGGCTATCGGGCCGCAGGTAATAGGCGATGACGGTCATGCCGGGATGCGGGTCGAGCACAACCGCCCCCTTGGCGTCGGTGTGAAACGAATATAGCCCCATGCCCACTTGCGCATCGGGACGGTCGAGGTGGGGCGTGGTCTTGACGAACCCGCCGATCTCATGGGCCGCATGGGTCAGCGGACCGCTGGAGGTGAACAGATAGCGCAGGACCGATGCCACCAGGCCGAATCCGGCGAGCTTCTGATTGAGGCTGTTGCCGCGGACCTTGTAGGTGAAGCTGAGATACCGGTGTTCGCGCAAGTTGCCGCCGACGTCGGGCGCGTCGACCACGATCGGTATGCCCAGCGCGCCCAGTGTGGCCCGTGGGCCGATGCCTGACAATTGCAGCAGCTTGGGGCTCTGGATCGCCCCTGCGCACAGGATGATCTCGCGCCGGGCCCTGATTTCGCGGTCGCCCTGCTTGTCACGCAGTTCCAGCCCGGCGGCGCGCTGGCCTTCGAACACTATGCGCCGCGCTTCGGTGTGCGGAGCGATGTGAAGATTGGGGCGTCCACGGATCGGCCCGAGAAACGCGCGTGCGGCGGAAAAACGCTTGCCGCGATGGATGGATACCGGCTGATAACCCATGCCGCCCTGCGTCACCGCAGGCCGATCGTTCATATCCTCCACCCGCTGCGTCCCGGCCTGCTGCGCGGCTTCGAGAAAGGCCTCGCACAGCGCATCGCCCTCCGGATGGATGCCGACCTTCAACGGGCCGCCGGTGCCGCGCTCTGGGCCGGGCCCCAGGACATGATCCTCGAGCGCGGTGAAATGCCGTCGCATGGTCGACCAGCCCCATCCGGCACAGCCGGCGGCTTCCCAGGCGTCGTAGTCCGCAGGGGCTCCGCGCACATAGACCATGCCGTTCACCGAGCTTGATCCTCCGACCGCGCGCCCTTTGAGCCAGGTCTCGCGCGGCGCGTTGCCGCCGGGCGAGACCTGGTAGTCCCACACATGGGGATTGCCCGGAGCCAGTAGCTTGCCGATCCCGCGCGGCATCGCGACGAGCGGGCTGGTATCGTCTGGCCCGGCTTCGATCAGCAGAACGGTTGTCCGCGGGTCCTCGGAAAGGCGATTGGCGAGGACGCAGCCGGACGATCCGGCACCGACGATGATGTAGTCGTAGAACTCTTCCAGCATGAAATGCGCATTCTCCCGTGGAGGCGCAAATCGCCTGCGCCCCACCGATCATCACCTGTCGAATGGCAGGGTGGGAGTGAACGGCAGCTCGGCTGAAGTCCCGGCGACGCTGAGTGGTGGAGAATCGCTGGAATCACAATCGCTCGCAGACGGCGCGGACTCAGGCTGAAGCGGGGGGACGATGTCCAGGCCGGCGTCCGCAGCCCATGCGCGGTCGCCGTGATCGGCGCTTTCGTATCCGTCGCCAATCTTTGGGCCTATGACGGATAACGGGGATGATGCTGGATGAATTCTCGAGGTGCTCGGCGGCAAATCGCCTCGAAGCCGCTCCTCCAAAGGGGGAAGCGTCAGGGCGCCCGCGACGTTTCGAAACCCGAGGAGCTTGCTGGCCGCGTGGCGGACCGGCCGCGCGTTCCAGATGGAGCGAGCGCTCCACAGTTGCCTGCGGAGCGCTCGCCGTATCGGACTTCAGCCGTTCAGCTTGTCCTTGATCGCCTTTGCCGGGGCGAATCCGAGCTTCTTGGAGGCCTTGATGGTCATGGCCTCGCCGGTCGCAGGATTGCGGCCTTCACGCTCCGGGCTGTCCTTGACCTTGAACTTGCCAAAGCCGTTGAGCGAAATTTCATCGCCCTTGGCCGCCGCATCGCCGATCGCGTCGAAAACTGCGTCGACGACCTTGCGGGCATCGGCCTTGGTCAGGCCGTTGCTGGCGGCGATAACGTCGGCGAGATCGCTGTTGTTCATGATCGTTCTTCCTGTCGAATTGAGTTTATGGGACCTCGCTCCTAGCCAGTTTCTCACGCGCAGTCACTGCCTTGGCCCTAATCGGCGCAAGGCTTGCACAATCGCGTTTTGCAAGGCATCGTTCGAGCGGGTCCCCATATCCGCCGCTGTCCTGGCTGCACTGCGCCCGAGCGTTCTCGCCAGGCACGGGGCTTGGTTCTGGAAGGCGGGGCACGCAGGCCGCGTTTTGCTCGACCGCACCGGGGAGCGGCGGCAAACGATCGAGAACATGGAGATCATGCGCGGCGGGCAGGGCGAGGCGCACGGGCGGCGCCGCGAAACGATGCGGGTGATGCTGACGGACGACGAAGCGCGGCGCGAATACCTGCTGCGCCGGTCGGCGATCGGCAGCCTTCGCGAAGCCGCCGCCATCGCTTGAAGACGGGTGCGGCTGGCATGGGCCGCGATGATGGGCTATCGACCTTGATCGGGACGCGCTTGATCGCGCTCCGGTCAAGGAATGCGACATAGCGGAAATCACCTACCTGGAGGCCATACGCCAGGCGCAGGCCGAAGAAATGGAGCGCGACGTGCGGGTCCTCGTCATGGGCGAGGACTTGCGCCGCGACGTCAACGGCACCATCACCGGCTTCGTCGAGCGCTTCGGTGCGGGGCGCGTGCGCGACAAGCCGGTTTGCGACCGCGGCGTGATCGGCGTCGCCGCGCGCGCGGCGATGGGTGGGCTGCGCCCGATCGTCGACGCGACGATCACCTCGTTCCGGTTTCCGGCCATGGACCAGATCTGCTCGTTCGTGGCGAAGTCGCGGTTCATCTACGGCGGGGACGCGATCCTGCCGATGGTAGTGCGCTCCTGCCTGTTCTACGGGGAGGCCGATCCGGCGGGCCCCGTCGAAAGGCCCTATCCGATCTTCATGAACATGCCGGGGCTGACGGTCATCGCACCGTCGAACGCGCACGACATGAAGGGCCTGCTGAAAGCTGCCGTGCGCGACGAGGGGCCAGTGATGTCGTTCGAGGATTCGACCTGCTGGACGACCTCCTGCGACGTTCCACACGACCGCGACTTCATCCTCCCGCTCGGTCGGGGAGAAATCCGGCGCGAGGGCAGGGACGTGACTGTTGTGGCCATCGCAGGCGCGGTGAACATCGCCCTCGAAGCGGCGCGGCGGCTCCAGGTGGAAGGCATTGCGCTCGAAGTGATCGATCCGCGCACACTGGTGCCGCTCGACCGCGAACTGATCGTGCGTTCGGTGCGCAAGACCGGCCGCGCGATCTGCGTCGATCCTGCCCACGATAGCTGCAGCGCCGCCAGCGAGATCGCCGCGACCATTGCCAAGCATGCCCGCGACGGGTTGCCGGTGCCTGTCGCCCGGGTGAATACGGCGGATAGTCACCTACCCTTCGGCCCGCACGTCGAGACGCTGGCGCAACGTTCGGTCGGACGCATCATGGATGCGGCACGGGGTCTCGTCGGCGCCTGCGTGGCTCAGCCGAAGGCCGCCTGAGGGGATCGCGCGTGCAGGAACCTGAATTGTTTCTCAGGAGCATGGCGTCGCCCGTCGGCGAGTTGGCGCTGGTTGGCGGTGATGGCGGGTTGCGGGCGATCCTTTGGGAAAACGACCGGCCGGGGCGCGTGCCCCTGCCGCCGATCACGCGCTCGATTACGCCAGGCTGGGACCATCCGGTGCTGGCGGAGACCGAGACGCAATTGCGCGCCTACTTCGCCGGCCGCCTGCAGGCATTCGACCTGCCGCTCGATTTTCGCGGCACCGAGTTCCAGATAAGCGTCTGGCAGGCGCTCCTCGCGATCCCCTTCGGGGAAACGCGCAGCTACGGCGCACTCGCCCGTGCGATTGGCAGGCCGAGTGCGAGCCGGGCGGTCGGCGCGGCGAACGGTCGCAATCCGATCTCGATCGTCGCGCCGTGCCACCGGGTCATCGGTGCCGGAGGTGGCCTGACCGGCTTTGCCGGTGGGCTGGAAGCCAAGACCCGCCTGCTCGCGCTCGAGGGGCATGTACTGCTGCTCTGAGCGTAGCGTATGCCGACGAAAGCCGGGAGGAAACAACTGGGGCCAGCGCGCCCGGATGGAGTTGCCGCGGGCCCCGCAATGACGATCCCATGAAAAGTCATCCCGCCCGAAGTCCTGGAGCGTGATCTTGTTTAATTATCTTCTCGTCGTTCCCGCTTGCACGGGAACGACGAGGAGTTTTCAGTCAAACGACGTCACGCCTTACTTCGCCGTGGGTGCAAGGCCACGGGCTTCCAGCATCGGCTCGACTTGCGGGTCGTGGCCGGTGAAATCGTGGAACAGCACCTCGAAGTCCTTGGTGTGGCCTTGGCCCAGGAACGACTTGCGGATGTGGTCGCCGTTGGCGCGGGTCATGCCGCCGTGCTTTTCGACCCAGTCCCAGCCGTCGTGGGCCAGCATCTCGGTCCAGATGTAGGAGTAATACCCGGAAGCGTAGCCGTTGTCCCAGATGTGGCGGAAGTAGGGCGTCTTGTAGCGCGGCGGGATCAGGTCGGTGTTCAGTCCGGTCGCGGCGAGCGCCTTGGCCTCGAAGGCCATCGGCGGCTGCGCGGCTTCCTCCGGCGAGAGCTGGTGCCACTGGATGTCGAGCATCGCCGCGGACAGCGTTTCGCCCAGGCCAAGGCCCTGGTTAAAGGTTTTCGCAGCCTCGATCTTGGCAATCAGCTCCGCCGGGATCGTCGCGCCGGTCTGGTAGTGCTTGGCATAGTGGTTCAGCACGGAAGGAATCGTCGCGAAGTTCTCGTTGAACTGGCTGGGGAACTCCACGAAGTCGCGCGCCGTATTGGTGCCCGAGAGCGAGGGGTACTTCTGGCTGGCGAAGAAGCCGTGCAGCGCATGGCCGAATTCGTGGAACATGGTCTCTACGTCGTCGAAGCTGGCCAGCGCCGGTTCGCCGTCGGCAGGCAGAGCGATGTTCAGCGTGTTGCTGACGACCGGCTTTTCACCGAGCAGGTAGGACTGCTCGACGAAATTGTTCATCCAGGCGCCGCCCTTCTTGTTGGAGCGCGCGAAGGGGTCGTAGTAGAAGATCGCCAGCGACTTGCCGTCAGCGTCGAAGACCTCGTAGGCGCGCATCGTCGGGTGGTAGACCGGCAGGTCGGTGCGGCGCTTGAAGGTCAGGCCGTACGTCTGGTTGGCGGCGTAGAACACGCCGTCTTCCAGCGTGCGCCAGACCTCGAAGTAGGGCTTGATCTGGTTTTCGTCGAGGTCGTACTTCGCCTTGCGGACCTTCTCGGCGTAGAAGGACCAGTCCCACGGTGCCAGCGCTTCGGTCTGCCCGTCGGCTTTGGCGGCGGCTTCGAGCATACCGGCCTCGCGGTCCTGCGTGGCGTGCAGGGCGGGGACGAAGCCCTTCATGAACTCCATCGCCTGGGCTGGCGTCTTCACCATGCGGTCGTACATCTGGTAGGTGGCGAAGTCAGGCGCGCCGAGCAGCCTGGCCTTCTTCGCGCGCAGGGTCGCTAGTTGCGTGACCATGGCGGTGGTGTCGTATTCGTCGCCGCCCGAGGTGCGGTTGACGCTGGCGTCCCACAGCGCCTTGCGGCTCGCGCGGTTCGTCAGGCTGGTCAGCGCCGCCTGCTGGGTGGTGTTGCCCAGCGCCAGCATGTACTTGCCGGGATGGCCCTTCTCGCCGGCGAGCTTGGCCGCGGCAGCGATCTCGGCGTCGGAGAGGCCGGCGAGCTGCGCCGCCGTGTCGAAGATCGGGGCCTTGGCTGCGGTGGCCGTGGTCAGCTTTTGCGAGAAGGCGGTCTCGAGCTTGGCGATCTCGAGGTTCATCGCCTTGAGTTCGACTTTCTGCGCTGCCGAAAGCAGGGCACCGCGATGGACGAACTTGTCGTAGGTGGTCGCCAGGAGCATCGCATCCTCGCCGGACAGCGCCTTGCCGGCGGCGCTGTCATGGACGGCCTTGACGCGGGCGAACAGGGTCTCGTCGAGGTAGATGTCGTCGTTGAGAGCCGAGACCTGCGGGCTCACCGCGGTATCGATGGCATCGAGCGCGTCACTGGTGTTGGCCGAAGTGAGCTGGCCGAAGACGTTGTAGGCGCGGTCGAACAGCGTGCCGGCGCGTTCCATCGCGACGATCGTGTTGTCGAAGGTCGGCTTGGTCTTGTTCGCGGCGATCGCCTTGATCTCGGCGCGCTTGGCGGCGATGCCAGCTTCGATCGCCGGCTGCCAGTCACTGTCCTTGTAGGCGGGGAAGTCCGGCGCGTGGAAGGGCAGGGTGCTGGGGTGGGCGAACGGCCCCGCATAAGCCGCGGGCGTAGCGGCGGAAGCGGGCTTGTCCTTGGCGAGCGCGGTCACGGGCAATCCTCCAATCAGGCCAGCGCCCAGAACGAGGGGGGCGGCAGCGACCATGAACCGGGTCTTCATCGAATTTTCTCCTGGCTTCGCCAACCCGCAAGGGACCGGCGCAGTGCCTTTTCGTGTCGGGACGCGCGACGGACGGGGGATGCCGGCGCGGTCGATGCACAGGCTTCAAGCGCAGAATCCGGGGGCTTGCAAGTGCTAGGAAGCAAAGGAAAAACGGTTGCGCCGTGGCGGCTCGCGTCGTTTCGTCAGCCGCGAGATTGGGCTTGCCGGCGCAATCAAGTTGCGTGCGTTCAGAGGCGGTCGAACACCGAACCCATGCGTGGACTGAAGAGGCGCTCGTAAGTCTTGAGCAGGTGGGTGTCGGTCATCGCCGCCACGTAGTCGCAGATCACTCGCACATCCCCCTGCGCCTTCTCGAAGCGGGTGCGTTCGTCACGGGGGAGCAGCCGCTCCGGGTCGGCGGCCAGCGCCTCGAAAACGGCGAGGACCATCGCCTGGCCCTTGAACTCGAGCTGCTGCACTTCGGGACTGGCGATGACCTCGCGCACGACGAAGCCCTTGAGCGCGTCGAGAAAGGCGCGGCGGGGGCCCTGGAGGGCGACTCGCCAGCGCAGCAAGGGCTCGCGGAAGCCCCTCGTCTCGACATAGACGGCGCCCGTCAGGAAATGATGGACGAGACGGCTGACGAAGCGCTTTCGGCCGTTGGCATCGCCGAACAGGCCATCGAGCATGAGGGAGAAGACGTCGTTCTCGCTTTCGCCGGGGTACTTCTCCTTGAGTGCATCGAGGAACGAGGCGCAATGCCCATCGATGGCGGCGGCGAAAGCCTCCTTGGTGACGAGGCCGAGGGCGATGGCATCCTCAAGGTCGTGGACCCCGTAGGCGATGTCGTCGGCGACATCCATGATCGTGCAGTCGAGCGACTTGTGGAGGGTGCGCGCATGTTTCCCCTCGCTGCGTTCGAGCGCCTGGAACTTGTCGCGTTCGGCCATGGAGAGCGGCTGCAGGACCCAGTCGACGACCTCCTGTTCGCTGTCGAAATGGCACTTGGGCGGCTTGCACGAGGCTGGGTCTAGCACGCGGATCGTGGAGGGGCCGGCAAGCAGGGCAGGGACGATCGCGGGATTGCGGGCGCTCGACCAGGCCACTGGATACTTAAGCACGCCGAGCATGGTGCGTCTGCACAAGTTCGCGCCGGCGCCGGCCGAAAAAGTCTCCAGCCGGGCAAGGATGCGCAGGGTCTGGCCATTGCCCTCGAACCCGCCGGCGTCGCGCATGCAGTAGTTGAGCGCCACTTCGCCGCCGTGGCCGAAGGGGGGATGCCCGAAATCGTGGGTGCAGCCGATCGCGTGGATCAGGCTGCGCTCGGGTAGCAGCGCGGTCGCGGTGTGGTCGGGAAAGGATTTCGCCAGTTGCCGCGCAAGGCCGCCGGCGATCTGCGCGACTTCGAGCGAATGGGTCAGGCGGGTGCGGTAGAAGTCGCTGTCGCCGAGGTTTAGGATTTGCGTTTTGCCCTGGAGGCGCCGGAACGATGCGGAATGGATGACGCGGGCATAGTCGATGTCGCCATCTTCGCGTGCGTCCTCTGCCTGAGGGCTCCAGTTCTCGCGGCGGGCGTGCCAGCTCATGTTCTCACCATCGGCCGGCTATTCCAGTTGGCGGCTGATAGGGCAAGCTCCGCCATCATCACAGCAGGGCACGAACGCGTCGCCAGTCGTCCTCGACCATCCCCCACGTTGACAGCAGGTTCCCTCCGAAGGCCGGCAGCACCTCGTCACGCAGGATGGCTTCGATCTCGCTCGTGACATAGGGCGACTGCTCGAGGACTCGTGCGATGCGGCCGACGTCGTGGGCGTCGAGTTCGGTATCGAGGAACAGGTGGCTCAGCGCCGTCCAGACGGGCAGGCGCGTGGCAAGGATCGCGTGCTGCTGCAACTGCGCGAAGGCGGCGAGGGGCGGTCCTTTGAGCACTCCAAGGCGGTCTACATGCTGCTCGACCTGCAGCCGCCGGGATTTTTCGTCACCATCCTGCCCTGCAAAGGCTCGATCGCCGAGGCGGTGGAGCGCGTCGGCGGATTCATCGCGCGCGATCCGCAGATGGCGGCCGCCTGCGACTTTCCCGACAAGGCCACCATGACTGCACAGCTTGAAAGGATCATGCGCAAGCCGCCCCGCCACGATATCGAACTGAAGCGGATCACCTCGTAAAGCGGCGAAATTGGCGTTGCTCAACGAAGATGCGCTAGAACTCGATTGTCGCTGCGCGGCCGTCCGACCAGAACCCGTGGAGCGAAAACGGCTGCGAGGAGGTCTTGGTCGGCGATGTTCCATGACGGCATCAATCTGGATCGTCGTGCCGTTCTTCGCGGCGGTGCTGCTGTTCTCGCCGTGGGCCTCGCCGGTTGTTCGGGCGGCGCGCGGGATGCAGGTGCGCTGCGCGTATCGATCACCGGGAAAGGCGAAGGCGATCCCCGCCTCCTATTCCGGCATGCCGGCCTCGAACCGGACTTTCCGATCAGTTATTCCGAGTTCCAGTCGGGTCATCTGGTCGTGGAGGCATTCAATGCCGGTTCGCTCGACTTGGGCGGGACCAGCGAGATTCCACCCGTCTTTGCCGCTGCATCCACGGTGCAGAGCTTCTGCCAGATCGCCGTCAACCATGGCGACGTCAACAATCAGGTCGTGCTCGTGCCGGCAGGTTCGACGATCCGCGATCTTGCCGGCCTGAAAGGCAAGCGCGTGGGTTACGTGCGCGCGACGACGTCGCAGTATTTCCTCATACAGATGCTGGAGTCCGTCGGTCTGAAGTGGTCCGACATCGAGCCGATCGCGATGATGGTCTCGGACGGGGCCGCCGCCTTTTCGCGCGGTTCGCTCGATGCCTGGGCGATCTACGGATTTCCGATCCAGCGCGCGCTGGCTACCGAAGGCGCCCGTGTCCTCAAGACCGCGCTCGGCTTTCTGTCCGGCAACTATGTCGTCTGTGCTCACGAACAGGCGCTGGCCGATGCCGTGAAATCGCGCCAGATCGAGGCCTACTTGCAACTTCTCGGCCGAGGATATGCCTGGGCCACGCGGAACCGGGATCGCTGGGCCGGGATCATCGCAGGCGAGATCGGCGTGCCTGCGGACTACATACGCGACCAGTTTCGCCGCCAGAGCGCGAGTTACCAACTGCGCCCCGTCACACCCGAGGCGATCCGATCGCAGCAGGAGGTCGCGGACGTATTCACGGGCGCGGGTCTCATTCCCCGCCATGTCGACGTCCGTCCGCTCTGGACCGACCGTTACAACAGCATCATCGCGAAAGAGGTTTGAATGGCCAGCCAATTTGCCCTGGCAACCAGAGGCACGCCTGCCGGAACCGCGCGACGGACTCCGAGCGACGAAGACCTGCGCCGGATTACCGCGGCGCTGTCGCTCACCGCGGAGCGATATGACCGCTCGGGCGAGTTCCCGCGCGGGAACTTTGATCTGCTGGCGCGCGAGGGGCTTATCGGCCTGACCGTCGATCGCACGCTTGGCGGCCATGGCGGTGGCTATGCCGATGCCGTGCGCGTCCTAGGCGCGGTGGCCAGGGGCGAACCGTCGACCGCGCTCATCCTGTTCATGACGTACGCCTTCCATGCCGCGCCGGAAAAGACCGAGCGCTGGCCGCGCGCGCTCTACGAGCGGCTTGCGCACGAGGCGGTGGCGGGCAGGGGCCTGATCGGCACCTTCCGCGTCGAGCCCGAACTGGGCACGCCGGTGCGAGGTGGCCTTCCCAAGACGGTAGCCCGCCGCACGCCCGAGGGCTGGCGCATCAGCGGCGAGAAGATCTACTCGACCGGATCGACCGGGCTGGACTGGTTCGCGGTATGGGCCCGGACCGAAGAGGTCGAGCCACGGGTGGGCACCTTCCTGGTCGACCCGACTACGCCCGGCATCACGATCGAGCCGGAATGGGATCACCTGGGCATGCGGGCGACGGTGAGCCACAAGGTCGTCTTCGACGACGTGCTGAGCCCGCTGGATTTCGCCGTCGACGTGCGCAGCCCGCAGGAATGGGCACCGCGTTCCGGAAGTGGCGACGGCAGCCGCCAGGCGCTGTGGAATGCGCTGGCGATCGCGACGATCTACGACGGCGTCGCTCGCGCCGCGCGCGACTGGCTGGCCGGCTACCTCAACGAGCGGGTGCCGACCAACCTAGGGGCGGCACTCGCCACGCTGCCACGCGTCCAGGAGAAGTTCGGGGAGATCGAGGCCCTGCTCTACGCCAACCGCGTGTTGGTCGACAATGCCGCGGTCGCGGCGGACCGGGGGGAACTGCCGTCTTCGGTCGAGGCCAACCTGCTCAAGCACATCGCCAACGCCAATGCCATCCAGGCCGTCGCCATCGGTCTGGAACTGACCGGAAACCCTGGCATCAGCCGGCGCAATCCGCTCGAACGTCACTATCGCGACGTGCTGTGCAGCCGCATCCATTCGCCCCAGGCGGACACGGTGCTGGTAGCCGCGGGCCGTGCCGTGTTGGCGGGCTGAGCCGGTGTCGCTGGTCATCGCCAGCCAGTTCGATGCCGATTTCAACGAGGCGCTGGCGCGGCATCCCTCTCGGCCGGTGATCGTGGAAGCGGCCGCGGATGAGCCCTGGGCTTCCGCGCAGGATGCAGACGTGCTGCTGGTCATGCCCTCGCCTACATGGAAGCGCCGCCCGGCGCCGCGCCCCGATCCCTGGCCGGGCCGGCTGCAATGGGTCTACAGCGGTTCCGCAGGCATCGACTTCTATCCCGAGTGGCTGCTCGATGCACCGCTGGTGACGTGCGGGCGCGGCGTGGCCTCGGAAGAGATCGCCGACTACGTGATCGCCGCCATTTATGCCCAGGCGAAAGATCTGGATGCCGCCACCGTTCGTTCGCGCGAGGAATGGGGGCCGAAGGCGCTGGGGCAGGTTGCTGGTACGACGATCGGGATCGTCGGTCTGGGAGCGATCGGTTCGGCGGTCGCCCGGCGAGGGCTGGCCTTGGGCGCCCATGTAGCGGCGGTGCGGCGTTCTGGAATGCAGCCGGGCGTGACCGGCGTTGAACTCGTGGCGACGCTTGCCGAACTGGCATCGCGATCGGACCACATCATTCTCGCGCTTCCCTCCACCGCCCAGACGCGCAACCTGGTCGATGCGGAGTTTCTGTCCCGCGTTCGTCCCGGAGCGCATCTCGTCAATGTGGCGCGGGGGGCGATCCTAGATCAGGAGGCGCTGCTGGATGCCCTCGACGCCGGGCGGCTCGGCTTTGCGACGCTGGACGTGACCGAACCGGAACCGCTGCCCGCGGGCCATCGGCTATATACCCATCCGAAAGTGCGCCTGACGCCGCATATTTCCAGCAACTACCTGCGGGTGCGGCATCGCCTGTTGGAAAAGGTGCTGGACGATCTCAGCCGCTACTTGCGCGGCGAGCGGCCCAGCGACATCGTCGATCCCGCCCGAGGCTACTGAGCGCTTGGGCGCGCGAGTATCAGCAAGGCTGATAAGCCCGGGCTGAAATCTCGTTTGATCTGGGCGGGTTTCGAATGTCTGCTGTACGTGACGAAGTCCTGTGAAAGGGAACGACTGTTGTGCGCCATTCCGGCGCCCCGAGGAGAACAGGCATCATGGCGACCGCCTTTGCAGATGAACGGATCGGCCGGCAGGGGATCACCGATGCGGAATGGAAAGTGCGGGTGGACCTGGCGGCGTTCTATCGGATTGCCGCGATCTACCACTTCGACGATTTCCTCTACACACACGTTTCCGCACGCGTGCCGGGGCCCGACCATCACTTCCTCATCAACCCGTTCGGATTGATGTTCGACGAGATCACGGCGTCGAGCCTGGTCAAGGTGGATATCGACGGCAACATCATCGGGGATAGCGAGTACGGCATCAACTATGCCGGCTACGTGATCCATTCCGCCATTCATGCAGCGCGCGACGATGCGCATTACATAGCTCATTTCCACACGCGCGATGGCATGGGCGCTTCGGCGCACGCCGAGGGCTTGCTGCCGGTCAGCCAGCGTGCGCTGATGATTATCCCGGAGCTGTCCTATCACGATTACGAAGGCGTGGCACTGAACCTCGACGAGCGCGAGAGGCTGGTGCACGATCTTGGCGATACCAGCCAGATGCTGCTGCGCAACCACGGAACGCTGGCGCTGGGCAGCACTCCGGGCGAGGCGTGGAGCCGGATCTACCAGTTGGAGGCCGCGTGTTCCGCCCAAGTGGCAGCGCTGGCCGGCGGACGCGATCATATCCTGATCGCACCCGAGGAAGCCCAGGAAGAAGCACGCCGGCAGCTTGCCGCGCGGCCGACCGCAGCGACCGCCAAGGAAGGATACAAGCCGCACAACCAGCTCGTGTGGGAAGCCGTGCTGCGCCGCGTCACGCGCGAACTGCCCGGCTTCGACAGCTAGGGCGAGATGACTTTGGATTAGGTCGTCATTGCGAGCGCAGCTTGCAATGAGGCAACGTGCGTCATTCTGGTGGCACAACGCTCCAGGGCGCATTTGTTCGCGCCACCTAAGCCGATTGCGGCAGTCTTGCCTGGCGCGCGTCTCTTCCGAAACGGTATCAAACGGCATTTCATGGTGCACACATCTATGTTTTGCCAAATAGAAAGCATTAGTGGTGAATTTCATGAAAGTAAAAATTCGGCAGGTAAAACTTCATCTACATCGATAAGATCATTCAATCCGTACCTTTCTAAAGATCATTATAAGTCATAATTCGACTGCCCTAGTCCCATGGTCAATTCTTTATTGAAGGGGCGACATGAATATCAGGGGTAACAAGTTCATTCTGCTTTTGGGGGCTGCGGCGGCAGTTCTCGTGATGGCGGAAACGGCGCAAGCCGACGAGGGCGCAGCAGCGGCGGATGCCGGGGCCCTTTCGAACGCACCGGCCAGCGACATCGTGGTCACGGGCCTGCGCGGTGCTCCTCGCACCGTTGCCGAAAGCCCGGCGCCGATCGACGTCGTCGACGGCGAGAAGCTCGCTGCGACCGGTGGCGCGGAGTTCGGCGATGCGCTTACCAAGATATTGCCGTCGCTGAATTTCTCCGCGACCCACGCCGGGGTGTTCTCGGTCGTGCGGCCGGTGACGAACCGGGGCCTTAGCCCCGCCTACACGCTGGTGCTGGTCAACGGAAAGCGGCGGCACAACAGCGGCTTCATGACCAATACCACGCAGGACAGCAGCGGCGTCAATGCGGTCGATCTGGACCTGATACCCGCCAGCGCCATCTCGCGCATCGAAGTGCTCAAGGATTCGGCCGCGGCGCAGTACGGCACCGATGCGATCGCGGGCGTCATCAACATCCAGCTCAATCGCAAGGAGGGACTGGACGCCAGCTTCCGGTATGGCAGCCAGTACATCGGCAATGGTGATCGCGACAACTGGCAGGGCCAGATCGGCTACGGCACCGCGATCGGCGACGGTGGTTTCCTGCGCCTGAGCGGCGACTACCGCAAGCGCGGCGGCAACTGGTGGAACCTCAAGGCGACCGACACCAACCTCTATGGCCGTCCCAGCAGCCGTTCGGTCGCACAAGTGGTCGCCAGTTCGGGGCAGACGGAAGCGCAAGTGGCGGCCAACAGCGCAGAGGCCGCCGCGCGCAACGCCGCCTGGGACGGCGACGGCGCACATAACGGCGATCCCCAGATCAAGGCCTTCAACTTGTCCTACAATGGCGAACTGCCGGTGGGCGACTTCACGCTCTATTCGTTCGGCACTTATGGCGAGCGCGATGTGCAGATCGGCAACAACTTCCGCCGGCCGAACGGCGCCGCCAACTTCACCGCGCTGTTTCCCGATGGATACTATCCGCTCAACAACATCGACGAGAGGGACTTCCAGTTCCTAGCCGGTGCCAAGGGAAATCTGGCGGGCTGGAGCGTCGATCTTTCCAGCAGCTTCGGCCGCAATCGCAGCCGACAGTTCTCCAAGCGCTCGATCAAGCCGTCGCTCGGGCCCACGAGCCCTACCTCCTGGCCCAACCTCGCCAACTTCGAGTTCCGCCAGTGGACCCATAACCTCGACGTGACGCGCGAGTTCGAAATCGGATTGGCGCGGCCGGTGCAGATTTCGTTCGGCGCGGAGTACCGCCTCGACCGCTTCCGCACCTTCGCGGGCGATCCGCTGGCCTATACGCCTGCCACCTATGTCTTCAAGCCGGGAGACCAGCAGTACGACTGGAACGTCGGCGTCGCTGCATCGCCGGTGGTGCAGGGTGCCATCGTGCTCTCTCCCGCCGACGAGGCGGATGCGGCGCGCCGCGTCTATGCAGGCTATGTCGATCTCGGGATATACCCGCTCGACGCCTGGTACATTGGCGCGGCAGTGCGCGGCGAGCACTACAGCGACGGTTCCGGTAGCCCGATCGGCGTGAAGCTCAACACGCGCTACGAATTCAGCCCGGTCGTGGCAATCCGAGGCACCGTCGGCACGGGCTTCCGCGCGCCGTCGCTGACCCAGTCCGCCTATGCGCAGACCGACGGGCGCACCGCTCTGGTCTTCAACCCGGCCAGCGGCCTAACCGAACTGACGCCGACCGTGGCCAAGCTGGTGACGCCGGATTCGGCGGTCGGCGCTCTGTTCGGCGCAAAGCCGCTCAAGTCCGAACGAAGCTGGAATGCCGGCGCGGGCGTGGTCATCACACCGGCCGCCAATCTCAGCATCACCGCGGACGGCTACTACATCAAGATCAAGAACCGCATCGAGCGCACCGGCCGCCTTTACGGCGCCGGGATCACGGCGTTGCTCAATGCCAACGGGCTGACCGGGATCGAGCAGATCGAGTATTTCTTCAACGCCGTCGATACGTCGACGCGCGGGCTCGACGTCGTTGCTGACTGGACCGTATCACCGGCCGGGTTCGGCAAACTGAACCTCAATGCGGCGTTCAACTACAACGAGACCAAGATCGACAAGCTGCCGACAGTGCCGCAGCAGCTTTTCGGGGCCAATGGAGCTTCGCTGCTGGCAACCGGATCGGCCTTCTTCGGCGGCGACCGCATCGGCGAACTCGAGGTCATCAATCCACGTACCAAACTGGTGCTCAACGGTAGTTGGACGAGGGGCATCGTCGGCCTGACGCTGACGACTACGCGCTATGGCAAGTACACGCAGCGCACCGCCGCAGGCGATGACCGCCATTTCGGCGCGAAGTGGATCACCGACGTCTCGGTTTCCGCGCAAGTGACCGAGTTCGCCACGCTGCAGGTAGGGGCTACCAACGTCTTCAACGTGAGGCCCGAAACCAACGGGCCGGGCAGTCCGCAGACCGGGCAAGGCTATTATGGCCCATCCCCCTACAACCCCAATGGTGGATACTATTATGGCCGTATCGCAGTCAGTTTCTGACCGCCGTGGCTTCCTGGCAGGGGCAGCGGGCGGCATCGCCCTGCTGTCCGGATGTGGCAGGGGCCGCGAAGCGGGTACGCAAGTGGTGCTCGGGGACCAGGTTCACTTGCTTGAAACCAAGCTATCGGCGGCGGGACGGCTCGCGGGTACGCCTTACGGCATCACCTGGGCCAACTTCCCGGGGGCCGCGCCGTTGCTCGAGGCGCTCAACGCCGGTGCGGTCGATACCGCTCCGGCGGGCGATCTTCCCATCATCCTTGCAGCCGCTGCCGGCTGCCGTCTCAAGATCGCCGCGGTGAACAAGGGGTCCGGCCGCTCGATGGCGATCATCGTTCCGAAGGATTCGCCGATCCGTTCGGTGAAGGACCTGGCGGGGAGGAACGTGATCGTCTCGAGTGCGCGGGGAAGCATATCGCACTATCTCCTGCTGGAGGCCCTGCGCGAAGTGGGCCTGCCGCCTTCGTCGGTGACCATCGGCTACATGCTGCCGAACGACGCGGCGGCGGCCTTTGCGACGGGGCAGATCGCCGCCTGGGCCATATTCGGCACGTATCAGGCCCGCGCCGAGGCCGACGGCGCCCGGGTGATCCGCGATGGTACCGGGATCGGCCCGGGCTACGCGGCGGTCACCGTCTCCGAGCGCGCCCTGGCCGATCCGGGAAAGCGCGCCGCGATCGCCGATTTCCTGTCCCGTTCGCGGGATGCCAACCGCTGGTGCTCCGAAAATCCCGCCGCCTATGCCGCTCTCTACGCGCGACAGACCGGGATGGACCCGGCCATCGCCCGCTTGATCGCGGCGCGCGAGCGGCCGGGCCTGTCGCCGCCCGATGCGGCGTTCGTCACTTCGCTGCAGGCGGCGGCCGACCGTTTCCATTCCCTGTACGGCGTGCTGCCGCGCCGCGTAGACGTGGCGGGGTTGATCGAGCCGAACCTCCTGAAGTTATAAGGCGTTGGAGAAGCCGACTTATTCCACCTCGCATTGGGGCATCTATGAAGTCCGGCGAGGACAGGGGGCAGCCCCCGTGCTCGCCTCGCTTTCAGCCGACCCAGACCCGACCGCGATAGGCCTCGACCAGCTCGCGCCCGACGTAGAGGCGCTGCGGATCGCACGGCCGGCGGTGCGCCAGGGCTGGCTGGAGGGACGATCGCGCTCCGGTCGCGGGGAGGAACCGTTCGTCGAAGTCGAATGGGACGTCGCTCTCGATCTCGTCGCCTCGAAACGCGTACGGTTTCCCGGTTCCGGAAGCGACAATCGAAGTCGATTGCCCGTCCGGGGAGACACTTGAGCATTGCTCCTGACAGGCAGGATGTTTCTCCCGCATGACGGCTTCCCGGGGCAAGCAGCGTAATGGGCTGGCTGGCTCCTGTCGGGCCCTTTTCGGTCGCGTCCGCCACACCTCACGCCCAAGGAATACGCGGTGCTGTACCAGCTCGCCAAGTCTTCCGGGTCGGGTCATCACCCACGACCAGATCATGGTCCACGTCTGGCCCAACGAGCACGAGCGGCATGTCGAATACTTGCGCGTGCTGGTATGGACCTTGCACCAGAAGCTGGAAGCCGATCCCCAGCGACCGCAGATCATCAGCAACGACGTCGGGATCGGCTACCGCTTCCGCATCCCGGATGACGCGGCCCCACCATGACGCACTGAATTGGCCGCCCGAGAGCCGGCGGCTTCAGATTTCCACCTGGGAGCCCAGTTCCACCACGCGGTTCGTGGGAAGGTTGAAGAATTCCATGGGCGTCGCGGCATTGCGGATCATCCACGCGAACAGCCTCTCGCGCCAGATCGCCATGCCGGGGCGTTCCGACGGAATGAGCGTCTGCCGACTCAGGAAATAACTGGTGTCCATCATGGCGATCGGGGCGCCGCACATTGTGATGGTCTTGAGCGTCGCCGGGATGTCCACGTCCTCCATGAAGCCATGGCGAAGGCGGATGCGGTAGAAGCCGGAACCCCGGTCGGTGACCTCGAAGCGCTCTTGGTGCCCCAGGTGCGGGACATTTTCGGTCACCACGGTAAGGATGATGACGCGCTCGTGGAGCACCTTGTTGTGCTTGACGTTGTGCAGCAGCGCCGGGGGTATTCCCTCTAAGGTGGACGAAAGGAAGATCGCGGTGCCGCGCACGCGCTTCACCGAGCTTGCCGTCGACTTGATGAACAGGTCGTAGTCCACCGCGCCTTCGGCGAGGTAGCGGCGCATGATCTTGCGACCGGTGGCCCAGGTCGTGAGCAGCAGGAAGACGACGGCGGCGACCGCCAGCGGAAACCAGCCGCCATCGGGAATCTTGGTGGCGTTCGACAGGAAATAGGCGCCGTCGATGACGAGGAACACTCCCGTCACGCCGCCTGCGACGAGCGGAGGCCAGCGCCAAACGTTAAAGGTTAGGATGCCCAGCATGCAGGCAGTGATGACCATCGTGCCGGTCACCGCGATGCCGTAGGCCGCCGCCAGGTTGCTGGAGGAGCGGAAGAAGACGACGAGCAGGATGACGAAGACCAGCAGCGCCCAGTTGACGAGGGGGATGTAGATCTGGCCCTCGGCCGACGGGCTGGTGTGGAGAATCCGCAGCCGGGGCAGGAAGCCGAGCTGGACGGCCTGGCGGGTCACCGAGAAGGCCCCCGAGATGACCGCCTGACTGGCGATGATCGTTGCCAAGGTAGCGAGGATCACCAAAGGCAATCGCGCCCATTCGGGGGCGAGCAGGAAGAAGGGATTGCTGGCCGCCGCCGGATTGTCGAGCAGCAATGCGCCCTGGCCCATGTAGTTGAGCATCAGGCAAGGGAAGGCGCCGTAGAGCCACGAGACGCTGATCGCCTTGCGCCCGAAATGGCCCATGTCCGCGTAGAGCGCCTCGGCGCCGGTGACGGCGAGCACGACGGAGCCGAGCGCCAGGAACGCCAGCATCGGATCGATGGCGAAGAACTGGTAGGCCCACCATGGATTGACGATCCCGAGAATTTCGGGGTGGGGGACCATGTTGAGGACGCCCAGGCCCGCCAAGGCCAGGAAATACACGACCATGATCGGCCCGAAGAACGTGCCCACCTTCTCGGTCCCGTGCTTCTGGATCAGGAACAGGCCGACGAGGATGACGATCGCGATCGGCAGGACGAGGTCGGACAGCGAACTTTCGACGACGCTCAGGCCTTCGACCGCGGAGAGCACCGACATGGCCGGGGTGATGATCGCATCGCCGTAGAAGAGCGCCGTGGCGAGCACCCCGAGCATCACCACAAGCGGAGTCCATCGATTTTCGCCGAGGGTGCGACCGATCAGCGCGAGCAGGGCCATGCTGCCGCCTTCTCCCTCGTTGTCGGCATGCATGACGATGAAGACGTACTTGACCGTGACGATCAGCATCATCGTCCAGAAGATCAGCGAGAGCACACCGTAGACGTGCGGCGCATCGACGGTCAGCGGGTGGTGGCCGACGAAGCTTTCCTTCAGCGCATAGATCGGCGATGTGCCGATGTCCCCGAACACCACGCCAAGCGCCCCGAGCGCGAGCGTAGGGAGCCGTCCGTGTACGGCATGGCTGCTGGGCGCTTCCACGCGCATGTCATTGGTGCTCAAGTTGTATCCCGATTCTGGCCGATGCCATCCATGCCACAGAAGCGCATTTGATCTCCATGCAGAGAGGAGGCGCGTCGCATATGAATCGCATATGATTGCTTCGGCTCGTCGCATTTTCGCCGCCGGCGTTATGAAATCTCAATGCGCCGCGACGTTCCTCGCTCTCGAATTGCTATGCGCCGCTGCGTAGTTGGTGTGCCTCCTCATGGAGGTACGACGATGGTCAGGTGGTATGAAACTCTGGCGGCCCGGGTCGGGCTGCGCATTGGTGGTCTAGCCGTCTTGTCCGCGGCCTGGCTCGCGGCTTCGAGGCTTTACGCGCAGGTCCATTCCCATCCACCCGCGGCGGCGGGATGGAGCGAGCTCGGCCTGTGCACGCTCCTCGTCGCTCTGGCCGTGGTTGGCAGCGCCTTGTTCATCGTCGGCCCGGGCCTGTGGAAGCAGGTCGAGATACCGTCACGGTGGAGCGCCGCGCTGGTCGAGCCTCGGCAGTTCGACATCCTCCTTTACGGTGACCCCGTAGTCCCGGAAAGTCAGGCTTTCCCGAACATGAAGCCGGCCCCTAACGGCCACATCATACGATCACGGCGACAACCTGATTTTCGCCGTAACGGACAGGCCGGGGTGTGATGCGTCCACCAGCGGCTGTTCGTCGTCCCGATTCCATCAGGCACGGGCTGGACGATCTTTGGGGAATTTCCGGTTCCCCACTCGAAAGACGGCAGCGAGAAGTTCGAGCCGGAGCCGGGTGCTGAGCTTTCGACCGTGCCGGGCATTTCGATCTGTTCGATCGCGAATATCTCGCGCTACTGGCCGCCGACGCTGCGCACGCCGTCGATATACGTGCTGCCCTTGGCGTCGAAGCCGCGGATCAAGGGACGGTCGCCTTGCGGGTTGCCGCCTTCGACCGCGCCGAAGGTGATGCCCGGAATGGGCGCAGCGCTTCGACGAACGTGGTCGAGCCGACCGGGTTCCCCATGCGCTATCCTTTACCCCTATCCGCAGCCGTCGCCCTCCCGAAGGCGAGAGTCCTGCTTTTTGTCTCTCGTCCCGCACCACGTGAGCAGGAGCCCCGCTTTCGCAGGGATGACCGGTGGGGGGCGTAAGGCCCTCATCCATGGAGAAGGGAGAATGTCCGCTCGAATGTTGTCGTGCGCGATCACGAACGTGTTGGGTCGAGTTAGCGGACCCAACCGCCATTTCAATGCAAACGCGCCTTGAGGATCGGTCGCAGCAAGTAGTTCAACACGCTGCGCTTGCCGTTCAGGATATCCACTTCGGCCACCATCCCGGGAATGATCGGAAGCGGCCGGCCTTCGCGCATCAGGCGCGCTCCGTCGGTGCGGATGAGGACTTGATAATAGGCCTCCTTGCCCCGTACCGTCTCCTCTTCGACGGTATCGGCACCGATCCGTTCCACCCGGCCGGTGAGGTCGCCGTAGATGGTGTAGTCGTAGGCGGTGATCTTCACTTTGGCAGGCATGCCAGGCACGATGAACGCAACATCGCGCGGCCGGATGCGGGCCTCGATAAGCAGGCGGTCCTCGATCGGTGTGATTTCCATGATTGGTTCGCCCGGTTGCACCACCCCCCCACGCGTGTTGATGAGCACGGTATTGACCCGGCCATGCACCGGCGAACGGATTTCGGTGCGCCGCAACTGGTCCCCGCGCTGCTGGACGATGGGGCTGAGCGCGCTGAGTTCCGCCTGCTTGTTCGCCAGTTCGGTATAGGCTTCCTGCGCGTAGGTGTTTTCCTGTTCGACCAGCTTGCCGTTGTAGGTGGCGATATCCTGCCGCAGCTTGAGCGCCTCCATGTCGCTCACCACCTTGCGCACGGCCAGTGGCTGGACGATGGCGAGCTGCCCCTGTGCTATCCGCATCTGCTGGCGCAGGGAATGGCGCCCCTCCTCCAGCTTGCTGCGGCGTGAGGCGAAGAGTTCGCGCTCGGACCGGGCCACCGAACTATCGGCCGGCACCTCGGGAGGGAAGGCGACCGAACCCTTGCCGAGTACTTCTGCCTGAAGCCGCGCGATTGCGGCCTTTAGCACCGTCGCCTGATTGGCGGACTCGTCGTAGGAGGTCTGGAAATGCGTGCGGTCGAGCCGAACCAGCGGCTGCCCGCGCCGCACCATGTCGCCCTCCTGCACGAGCAGGTCGCCCAGAATGCCGCCTTCCAGGCTCTGGATCTTCTGCATGCGGCTGACCGGCACCACGCGCCCTTCGCCGCGCGTCACTTCGTCGATGCGGGCCAGGGCGGCCCAGGCCAGGGCCACGAAAATGCAGGTGAGCACAGCCCACAGAAGGGGTCGGTAAAGCGGGTGCGCCGTGGCACGGAACGGATCGTCGAGTTCGCGGCGCAGCCCTTGCGCGGAAATGCCGTCAATCGCCATGCGCAGCTCCGCCCATCGTCGAAGCCGCAGCCCTTGGAGGGGCCTTGACCTGATTGCCCGAGACCATACCGGCCACCGGTCCGTCCATCACCACTGCCCCGTCGCGCAGGACCACGATGCGCTGTACGAGCCCGAGCATGCTGCGCTTGTGTGTGGTCAGTACCAAGGTGCGCTCGCCCATCCATGCCTGGAGGCGCGCAACGACGTGCTCTTCGTTGGTCTGGTCGAAGAAGGCGGTCGGTTCATCGAGGAGCACGATAGGGGGGTCCTGCAGGATGACCCTTGCCAGCCCCACCGCCTGGCGCTGACCGCCGGAGAGACTGCGCGAACCCAGCAGCGGCATGTCCAGGCCGAGCGGACTAGCCCTTACGAAGCGGCCTAGCCCGACGTCGTGGAGTGCGGCGTACATATCGGCATCACCGATCGCGCGCCCTTCGAGGTTGAGGTTCTCGCGCAAGGTACCATGCATCAGCGCGACGTCCTGCGGAAGGAAGCCGATCGCTGCGCGGCGGTCCGAAGGGTCGATCTGCATGAGGCTCATGCCGTCGAGCATGATGCCCCCGGCGGTCGCGTCGCCAAGCCCGGAAAGCAGCCGCAACAGGGTCGACTTGCCCGCGCCGTTGCCACCCAGAATTGCGACTTTCTCACCGGCGCGAATGTCTAGCGCGGCGACGTTGACCACTGCCGGGCCGTCTTCGGCATAGCGCACCACGAGATCGCGAAGCTCGAACCGGCCGCGCAGGCGCTCGGCGCGCACGAAAGCCCGGCTCTCCGGTCGTTCGACGGGTGCTGCCATAAGCTGGTCCAGCCCTTGCAGTGCTACCTTGGTGTGCTGCCAGCGCGCAAGGATGCCGGCGGCCTGGGTCACTGGCGCTATCGCGCGTGCGGCGAGCAGCGAGCAGGCGACCAGCGCGCCGACGGTCATCGCCCCCTCGCTGATGCGGTAGACCCCGAAGGCGACGACGCCGACATAGCAGAGCTGCTGCACCATGCCCGCGCCATAGCCAAGCGCGCTGGCCAACGAATGGGTCCGCTTGGCCGTCTCCGCGAGTTGCGCGGTCAGCGTTTCCCACAGCATCATCGTGCGCCCTTCGCCGCGCCCCGCCTTGATCGCTTCTAGGTTCTCGACCGCCTCGATGAGGAGGCTGTTCTTGATCGCCCCCTCCTGGAGGTTGCGCCGCGACAGTTCAGCCAGCCGGCGCTGCATGACCAGGCTGGGCAGGATCATCAGTACGATAGCGGCCACCGGTACGATCACCACCCAACCGCCGATCAGCGCAATGATCGCAAGGAAGATCAGCGTGAAGGGAAAGTCACTGGCCATTGCCGCGCTGGAGGAGGTGAAGAACTCGCGCACGCCCTCGAACTCGCGAATCTGGCTGGTGAACGCACCCAGCGAGGCGGGCCGTGCCGAAAGCCGGGTTTGCAAGACGCGCGCCAACAGTTGGGTGGACAAGGTGAGATCGAGGCTCTTGCCCATCGTGTCCAGCAGATGGCCGCGCATGTGGCGCAACCCCGCCTCGAAGACGATCGCGAGCGCGACGCCGCTGGCCAGTATCCACAGCGTGTCGAAGGCGGCGTTCGGAACCACACGGTCATAGACCTGCATCGCGAAGAGGGCCGAGGCGATGGCCAGCAGGTTCGCCATCATCGCTCCGAGCGCGACTTCGAGATAGGCGTTGCGATAACGCCGCAGGGCCCCGAAGAACCAATGCTGCCCGGTCGTCGATGACCCGAGCGCCGGAACCGCCCCGCCCGCCCGCTCGTCCGCCCGGAAGCGAGCCTTGGCGAACACCGTCGTCCCGGCGTGGCGTGCGGCGAGGTCGGCATATGCCATTTTCTGCACGCCGCCGTCGGCATGGGGGAGGCGTATCGTGGCACTCTCGTCGTCGATGGCGGTAAGGACCACGCTCTCGCCATCGTTCAGCACCAGCAAGGCGGGCAGGAGATAGCTGGGGATCGCAAGGTCAGAGCGGCGCACTTGCGCGGCTATATCCAGCCGGCGCATCGCGCGCGGAATCATGTCCGTAGGCAGCCGTCCGTCGACGAGTGGCAGTCCATCACCCAGTTCGCTGGCACTAGTATGACGGCCCAGCATGCCGGCCAGCAAAACGAGCCCCTCGCGCAGCGGGTCCCGGTCGCGCAGGAGCACCCGATGCGGGTTCTCGATAGGGGGGGCATCGTGGAGGGCTGTGCTCACGGCAGTCTTTCCCCAAGGTCGATCACGTCAGCCAGGCGCCCCAGTTGGGCAGCCATCTGGTACTGGACGCGGATCAGTTGGAGGTGCACTTCGTTGAGCGACCGCCGCGCGTCGTAGTGTTCGCGCTGGACGGTGACGAGGTCGATGATGTCACGCCGGCCAACCTCGAACTGCTCGCGGTAGAGGCTGCCCAGTTCCCCCGCGTTGGCAACCTGACGTTCGAGTGCGCGCTCCTGTTCCGCCAGCGCGGTGCCGTTGGTCACGAGATTGCGCAACCGCCGCTCGATGTCGCGCCTGACCGCGACTTCCTTCCATTGCGCGGCATCGATCCGTTCACGTGCGCCTTTTACCCGATCGAAGCTGGACAGGCCCTGCATGGGGTTCATTCGCAGGCGCACGGCCACGATAGCGTCGCTTTGCATGCGCCCGCCGATCTCCCGGCTGAGGGCGGTAGCTTCGAGGTTGACCCGCGGCAGGATCGCGGCGCGGGTCTCGTCGAACTGTGCCCGTGCCTGGTTGGTGTCCTCTAAGGCTTTGCGGTAGAGAGGCGCGGTTTCGACCAAAGCGGCAAGGTCTTGCCCATCGACCGACAGGATCATGGACGGGGGCGACGGCTCGACGAGTTCGTCCGGCATAGCTCCGACCAGCGTCTCGAACTGGCTGGCGGCGTCGGCGATCGTTCCTTCGTCGATGGCAAGCCGTTGATGCGCCCGCGCAAGTTCCAGTTGTGCGCGGTCAGGCTCGCTGCGATCTGCGTAGCCGCTTTGCGCGCGGATGCCGGTCATCTGGGCGAAATCTCTCAGCGTCGCGATCTGGGCCAGGTCAACGTCGCGCTGCCGCCGGGCCAGCAGGACATCGAGGTAGGTTTCCACGAGGTCCAGCACCGCATCGTCGCGCGTCACCAGCCACTCGTCTTCGCGCTGCCGCTGCGCGGCGCGAGCACCGCGAACCTGGCTTTTTGCCTGCCCCCAATCGTGGACCATCTGTGCCGCGGTCACTTCATAGCCCCATTTATCCGGCGTGGTATCCTGCGGACCGCCCGAGACCGAAACGGACGGCAGGTAACTCGCCTTGGCGACATCGACGTCCCTCTTCGCCGCGCTGGCTTCCGAGCTGGCCGCTGCGATCTGCGGGTTTCGCGCGATACCCGCAGCCACGGCGTCCTCCACGGTCATGGCGCCAGCCCCCGAAGACAAGGTCGGCAGCACCAGAAAGGCCACCTGTGCCATGGCTCTCCACTTTCGCCTCCGTCGCGCAGCTTTCACACCACGACCTGAATTGTGTTGTCCTCGACCAGAAGCGTGTTCACCCCGAAACTATAGACGTGGTAGACGACGCCTTCGACTTGTTGCGTCGTGCCGGTGTCGACCGCGCCGGTGACGTGAAGGGCATCGTTGCTCTCGCCGGTGATCTGCAGGGTGTTGTTGCCACTCGTGATCGCGGTCACTTCACTCGCGGTTAGCGTCAGGACACTGCCGCTGTCGCCACTGCCGAGGTCGAACCTCTCGATCCCGGTGAAGGTGCCGACCCCGACGCCGTAGTCGAGGTCGATCCCGTTGGCGAGAAGGACGGTGTCGAAGCCGGTTCCGCCATCCGCGTTCGAGAAGTTGGTCGCGGTCAGCTGCACCGTGTCGTGGCCGGGGCCGGCAGCGACGTGGTCGCCGGCTCCGACGTCGAAGATCAGGTCGTTGCCACTACCGCTGTTGATGTGCTCGGTGCCGACCGACCCCGACATCACGTCGTCACCCACGGTGCCGTTGACATCGACTTGCCCGATATTCAGCGACAATCCGTTCGGGCCCAGATCGACGACGTAGGCCGAACTCTCGTTGCCTTGGGGATCGGTGGAAACGACGCCGAAGGAAATCTGCGCTCCCAGGTTGAGGATATCGGTGATGTTCAGGCCGAGCTGGGTCAGGATTGTGGGGCTGAGCAGGTTAAGGTCGAAATGGCCGGAACTGTCGGCCTGGACAGGTAGCAGCTCGACATTCAACACCGGCGTGACCACGCGGATGACGACCGTAGAATCGGGTTCCGTGGTGCCACTGAACCCGAACCGCGGGTTGAGCGGGTTGAGGCTGACGTCGAGGGCTAGGTTGCCGATCGTCACCGGCCGCTGGATGCTGGAATCGACGTCAATCGTGGCGACATTGCCGGGATTGCCGGCCTTGTCCTTGCCGGTGACGGTGACTTCGGCGGTCAGCAGGTCGTTCCATCCGAGGCCGACATTCAGGCCGGTGAGCAGGTTTACCGAAGCCAACCCGTTCTCGTCGGCCGTAACCACCGTATTCGCGCTGGTCCCGCCTACATCGGCATTGACCGTGAGGTCGGTGCCGGGATCGGCCGAGATCGTCAGCACGCTGCTGGTCAGGGCTACGATCGGCGCCGGCGGGGGCGTGGTGTCGATCGTGAAGGCGACGGGCGACGAAACCGCGCCCCCGCCCACGCTGGCCACAATCGTCGAGGCGCCGTCCGGCAGTGCGCCAAGCCCTCCGGTTGGCACGATACTGAGAATCACCGCGCCCACCAGAATGTCGCCGGTGGTCAGCGTGTGCGTGGCCTGGACCTGATAGTTCCCCTGTCCGTTGAACTGGGCTGTGACGACCTGTCCAACCTGCATCGTCGGCCGTACTGCAACTTCGACCTGGATGCCGTTGTCAATCTCCGTTGCGTTTACGAAGCCGTCCGCGGCCTCCGGCACCGAGAGCGTTGGCGGTGCGATGTCTGGTGCGACCAGGAGGGTCGGCAGGCTTGTGTTGCCCGCCGCATCGACCGCAACGGCGCTTATGGTCTCGCCAAGCACGATCGGCGCAGACAGCGGGAAGCTGAAATTGCCGCTGCCATCGACGTTGACGACGATTGGGTTGGCGGTGTCGCCATCGATGACGATCTCGATCCGGCTGTTGGGCTCTGCCGTACCGCTGAGCAGGCTGCCGTTGGACAGCAGTGACAGGAACGGGCTTGCCGGGGCGAGGGCATCGACGACGATCGCCGTCGGTCCGCTGGTGTTGCCCGTGGCGTCCTGCGCCACCGCGATCACGACGGTGGCATTGAGCAGCGATGCCTCGGGAGTGAAGCTCCAGTCGCCGTTGCCGTCGACAGTGGCCGTGCCGATCGGGTTACCGAAGCCATCAGTCAGGACGACGGTCGAATCCGGTTCTGCGGTGCCGGTGATGATCGTTCCGTTGCTGGCGTTCACCAGCGGAACGGCTGGAATGATCGAATCGACGGTGATGGTGGCCGGGGGGCTCTCGTTCCCGGCTTCATCCACTGCCACTGCATCCACAACCGTGCCGTTGACCAGGGCAACGAGCGGGGCGAAGGTCCAATTTCCGTCTTCGTCTGCCGTGGCCTGACCGATGGGATCTCCCAGTGCGTCGGTCAGCAGGACAGTCACACCGGCTTCCGCGGTTCCCGCCAGCGCCAGGCCCGAAGTGGGATCGATGGTCGGGGTCAGGGGCGCCTCACCGTCGACCGTCGTGTTCACCGCGCTGCTCACATTGCCGGCCGCGTCGACCGAGATTGCGATCACAACGGTGCCGTCGGGCAACGGCAAAAGGGGAGTGAATATCCAGTTTCCCCCTTCGTCCGCAAAGACCTGGCCCAGCGGCAGGCCGAGTTGGGGAATGATCACGCGGGCGGAGGCGTTGCCGGTGCCGTCCATCAGGATCACCGTCGAGTTCGGCTCGGCCGTGCCGGTGACTTGCGAGCCGTTGGTCGGGTCGATCGTCGGCTCGGCAGGCGGCGTGGTGTCGACCGTAGTGCTGGACTGGGGGCTTGTATTGCCTGCCGCGTCCTGTGCGATCGCATTTACCACGAAGCCCTCGGGTAATGGCGATGCCGGTGTGAACGACCAGGCGCCGTCGATATCCGCCGTCACCTGGCCCAGCGGATTGCCGTCAGCGTCGGTCAGCACGAGAAGCGTCCCGGCCTCGGACAGGCCGGTTACTGTGCTGCCGTCGCTGGGGTCTATCACCGGCGCGGCCGGCGCTACGGCGTCCACGGTAGTACTGGCCTGGGGACCGGTATTGCCGGCAGCATCGGTCGCTGCGGCGTTCACTACGGTGCCGTCGGGCAAAGGCGAGTCGGGAACGAAGCTCCAGGCACCGTCGCCATCGGCAACGGTCTGGCCGATGGAATTGCCGCTGCCGTCGGTCAGCGTGACCGTGGCGTCGGCCTCTGCCGTGCCGGACAGCACCGAACCGTTGGTGGCGTCGATCGTAGGGGCAGGGGGTGAGACCGCGTCGACCGTGGTGCTGGTAGGCGTACTGGCGTTACCGGCGGTGTCGCTGGCGACGGCGACGACCACCGTGCCGTCGGGGAGGGGGACACTAGGCGCGAAGGCCCAGTTGCCGCTGCCATCGGTCGAAGTCTGGCCGATGAGGGCGCCGCTGCCGTCCGCCAGCGTGATGACCACGCCGATCTCCGCCTGACCGATGAGGAATGCCCCGTTGCCGGGGTCGATCGAGGGAGGCGCTGGCGGGGCGGCATCGACGGTCGTGCTGGCCTCGAGGCTGGTGTTGCCGGCAGCATCACGGGCTACGGCGTTCACGACCGTGCCGTCCGGCAGTGGCGAGCCGGTGGTAAATGTCCAGTCGCCGTCCTGGTTTGTCAGGGTCTCACCGATGGGGTCGCCGTTTTCGTCGGTGAGCAGGATCGTCGATCCCGCCTCGGCCGTGCCGGCGATTACCGTGCCGTTGGTCGGATCGATGGTGGGCGCGGGTGGAGCGATGGCGTCCGTCGTCACGCTGGCTTCCGGACCGACATTCCCGGCGGCGTCCTGTGCGAAGGCATTGACTATGGTGCCGTCTGGCAGCGGGACGCCCGGCGTGAAGATCCAGGCGCCATCGCTATCGGCTCTGACTTGGCCGATGGGATCACCATCGTCGTCCGTCAGGGTTACGAGAGCGCCCGGCTCCGAGGTACCCGTGATGGTGGAACCGTCGGTAGGGTCGATCGCGGGGGCGGCAGGCGGGGTGAAGTCGACGGTGGTGGAGGATGGCGGGCTGGTGTTGCCGACCGCATCGGTCGCCACCGCGTTGACCACGGTGCCGTCGGGCAAGGGCGATCCGGGCGTAAAGCTCCAGTTGCCGCTGCCGTAGGCAGTGACCTGGCCGATCGGATCGCCGTCGCCGTCCGTCAGGGTGACGATCGATCCGTCCTCTGCACTGCCGGACAGCACCGCGCCGTTGGAGGGATCGATGGTTGGAGCGGCCGGCGCTGCGGCGTCGACCGTCACGTCTACCACCATGCTGGCGTTGCCGGCGGCGTCCTGTGCAACTACGGAGACCACCGTTCCATCGACCAGCGAAGGGTTCGGGAGGAAGGTCCAGTCGCCGTTGTCATCGACAATGGTTTCGCCGATGGCGGTGCCGTCGCTATCCGTCAGCATGACCGTCGTGCCGGGTTCGGCTGTCCCGGCGAGGAGTGAACCGTTCGTTGCTTCCACCGTGGGAGCATCGGGCGCGATCGAATCGACCGTCGCGCTGGCCTGGGGGCCCTGGTTGCCAGCGGGGTCCTGTGCGTGGGCGTGGATCACTGCACCATGAGGCAGGGACACGTCGAGCGTGAAGGTCCAATGGCCATCGGCATCGGCCGTGGCCTCGCCTATGGGGTCGCCGCTTTCGACGAATACGGAGACCAGAACGCCCGGCTCTGCGGTGCCGGAAATCACCGATCCGTCGGTCGGGTAGATCTCTGGGGCGGCGGGCGGGGTCGCATCGACTGTGGTGCTGGCGATCGCGCTCGTGTTCCCGACGGCGTCTGTCGCGGCCGCTTCGACGACGGTGCCGTCGCCCAGCGGTGAGGCAGGCGTGAAGGTCCAGTCACCTGCTGCATCGACGCTAACCTGGGCGATGGGATTGCCGTCGCCATCGCTCAGGGTGACCAATGATCCGGGTTCGGCTGTCCCGAACAGGATCTCGCCGCTGGTCGGCGCGATCGTCGGGGCTTCAGGTGGGGCGGCGTCCACCGTTGCGCTTGCCGGCGCGCTGGCGTTCCCGGCAGCATCGCGGGCGACGACGGTCAGCACGGCGCCGTCGGCAAAGGGCGAGGTCGGCGCGAATGTCCAGGTGCCTCCGGTATCGGCGATCACTTGGCCGATGGGATCGCCCCCCGCATCGATGAGCAAAACGGTCGAGCCGGGCTCCGCAGTGCCTGACACGGACACTCCGTTAGGCGGCGTGACGGCCGGCGTGGCGGGCGCGACTGCGTCCACCGTGATACTGGAGGTCGGGCTGGTGTTCCCCGCCGCATCGCGCGCCACAGCGATCACCACAGTGCCGTCGGTGAATGGCGTTACGGGTGTGAAGGTCCAGGCGCCGCCGGCATCGACGGTGGCCTGGCCGATGGGAGTGCCCTGTTCGTTGGAGATCAGCACGATCGCACCGGCTTCCGCAGACCCTGTGACCGAGCCGCCGTTCGACGGGGCGATGACCGGCGCGGGCGGGGCAAGCGCGTCGACGATGGCGGTCGCCCCGGGCCCGGCCTCGCCGATCCGGTTGACCGCGGTCGCAGTGACGATGGTGCCGTCGGCAAGCGGCGTTGACGGAATGAAAGACCAGATGCCGTCGGCGGCGATCGCCGCTTGGCCGATCGTGGCTCCCGCCGCGTCGGTGAGCAGCACCGCGGTTCCGCTCGTCGCCGTGCCCGCGAGGAAGGTTCCATCGGTTGGATCGATCACAGGCGCGGTGGTCGGCAGCGGGGACAGGTCGGGCGCCGTCGCCAGCACGGCAGCGCTAATATTGCCGGCACCGTCGACCAAGGTCACGCTGATCTGCTGGCCGTTGTCGAGGGCGGGGGCGAGGGCGATCGTGAAAGTGCCGTTGGCCGCGATCGTGGCGCTGTAATCCGGGGCACCATCCCCATCCACGTCGATTTGCGCTGTTGCGCCGGGCTCGCCGGTGCCGGTGATGCTCGCCCCGTCGGCGGCGATGGCAACGCCCTGGGCAGCGGCAGGAGCGGTGGTGTCGGGCGCGGTGACGGTGGCCGCAGGACTGGTGTTGCCGGCCGCATCGCGCACCATGACGCTGACCGTCTCGCCGTCGAGCAGCGGTGGCGAGAGTGCGACGGCAAACGTACCGTTGGCGCCGACGGTAGCCGATATGTCGGTCGTGCCGTTGCCGTCGAGGTCCACGTTGACGGTCGCGCCGGCTTCCGCGCTGCCGGTCAGGCTGGTACCCGCCGTATTGATGGCAAGCCCCGTCGCGGCGGCGGGGGCGGTCGTGTCGGGTGGGGTGACCGGTTCGTCGTTGCCTCCTCCCCCACCCGCGGCCGCCACGGCCAGGCCGCCCACGCCGAGTACGCCGAGCGGGATGAGCGCGCCCGCGCCGAGGCCTGCTCCACCCGCTCCGGCAGCCGCGCCGGCCGCCTCGACTGCAGCAGAGGCCTGGAAGCCGGCGGCTGCATCTATCGGCACGTACGTAGCGCTCGACAAGGCGCTGCCCGTGGCCTGGCCGATGTCGGCGGCGACCAGTTCCTCGTTCTGGACGAGCAGCAGGTGCGAGACTTTCGTGGGGTCGAGGTAGAAGTTGGCGACTCGTATCACTTCGCCCGACTTGAGATGGACCAGCAGGTCCGTGCCATCGCGGGTGTAGCCCGCAACCGCAGCGGGGGCGACATTCAGGGCCACGCTGCTGCCCGCAGGGACTGAAACCGACCCTTCGACCGCCTGGACGGTCGCGGTGTTGATGCCGCTGGTTGTTGGCGAAATCTTGGCCTCGACAGGCATTTGGTGACCTCCCACGATCGGCGAACGGGTACGAACGGCAAGGAAACGGGCAGTCCGGTGGAGCGGCGAGCGACGGGTGCGTGCGAGCCGTACTCGACCCTGGCGGAGGAAGCCCGCGCACCGTCATCCGGCCGCATCGATGCCGGATTGTCGTATCTTGTCTTGTTGTCGCCTGCCGTTCACCGCACCGCGCCGTCATCGCGCGCTCCAGCGTCCGTCAGACGGATCTGCTGTCAGGACCCTGCTCGCGTTTGGATAAGCACCTTGCGCGATTAGCCAATTCGGGATTCGTCCAAATCCGATGGGATTGTACGGGAACCAAACGCTTCCGTTGCTTAGGGAAATTTTGCGGGGACGCTGGTGTTCGATAACGGATGAATTTGGTGCGACCCGGGCCATTCCGTAGCGCAGCCATCTCCTCGATACGGAGATCGCTGAGGTTCCTCGGTCAGTTCTTGGCGGTTACACAATCGAGACTGGATTTTGTCGCATCGATCGGAGCGGGCGTTCCTCGAACACGGGCTCTTCTCCGATACGGTCCAGTTCCCGGCCAAGCCGAACATGGCGCCGACTTTTCCGGAGCATCGTCAGCCCCCGATGCGGAATCGCAAGCTTTTGCAGTCCGTCCCCATCCATTTCACTCCGGTCATGGCTATCTGTCCAGAATGTGCTATGGGCCTCGGTGCTGATGTCGCCATCGACGGATATCGGGCCGCTTCAGCTGCTCCCTTTGTCCCTTAGTTGCTTCACGAAGCCGGGATGCGCCGCGTTGGAGCATGCCCGTCAACCTCGGACAAGGAATGCGTCCCATGATCACCGGAAAAGTCAAATTCTTCAATGCCGACAAGGGCTATGGTTTCATTGCGCCTGAAGGCGGCGGCGACGATGCCTTCGTGCACATCTCGGCCGTCGAGCGTGCCGGCATGCGCACCCTCGACAAGGAACAGCGCGTTTCCTACGAGCTGGAAACCGACCGTCGCGGCAAGACCTCGGCCGTCAACCTTCAGCCGGCCTGAATAGGGTGAGGAAAGGGGCGCGCCGCCAAGGCGTGGCCCTTTCCACTCCACGACGATCTTGACAGAATTAGGTACGAGTTGATGGCAGGATACAAGGAACCCGGCATTCAGGACCGGGTGAACGCCGCTGCGCAGGCGCGGGCCAAGGCGCTGGCGCTGCTCAAGTCCAAGGCCCCGGTCGATCCGGCGGTCCAGGCAGAGCGGATAGCAAAGGCGCAGGAGCGCGAAGCCGCGCAGGCAGCGAAGCGCGAGGCCGCCAAGGCTGCTCGCGAAGCCAAGCTCGCGGAAAAGTTAGCGAAGGCGGAGCAGGCAAAGCTCGACGCGATCGCAGCCGCACCGCCCCCCGAACTCACCGAGGCCGAACGCAAGGCGGCCCGCGATGCGCGTTACGCCGCGCGCAAGGCACGCAAGAAGTAGCTCTCCTCTTCCGAAAGACGTCCCGATGATTGAGCCACAGACGATTGAGCCAATGATCGGAGACGAACTGATCGGCACTGCCCGCGTTCCGGACGGGGTGGAACTGCAACTCGTGCGCAACGGCGCCGACTTCGCGATCATTCTCGATCGCAACGAGCTGATGAGCACGGATATCTGCGCTTCCGAGGAAGCGCTGGCGACGATGACTTGCGAGCAACTCGGCGGGCGACCTGCCCCCGAGTTGCTGATCGGCGGCTACGGCATGGGCTTTACCTTGCGCGCCGCACTGGCGGTTCTGGGCGCGGATGCCAGCGTCACCGTGGCCGAAATCGTGCCCGAGATCATCCAGTGGGCGCGAGGTCCCATGCGGGACCTGACCGGGGGGTGCCTCGATGATCCGCGCGTCGTGCTCGTGAACGACGATGTCGCAATGCTGATCCACGCGGCGCGGGACGGCTACGATGCCATCCTGCTTGACGTCGACAACGGTCCCGAAGGCCTGACCCGACGGTTGAACGACCACCTTTATTCAAAACGCGGCCTGCAGGCCGCCAAGGCGGCGCTCAAGCCTGGTGGCATCTTGGCGATCTGGTCGGCCACTCCCGAGGGCACGTTCACAACGGAACTGGCGGAAGCCGGCTTCGTAGTCGACGAAGTCGAGGTGAAAGCCTATACGCACGGCAAGGGTCACGATCACGTCATCTGGTTCGCCCGAAAGGCGTAATCCGCCGCCGTTTCACCAGTTCGGGGGCACTCGTGCCAACTGCCAGAAAGGCGTCACGACCTCGAATCATTCGAGGTTGCGATCAGACCTCGTTGAGTTCCGTCACGAACTCGTAACGATCGCCCCGATAGACCGAGCGGGTGAATTCGACGATCCGCCCGTCCGGAATGCGCGTCTGACGCTCGATCCGCAGCACTTCTGAATTCTGCTGCACGCAAAGGATGCCCGCCTCGGTCGGCGTCGCCAATGACGCGCGCAGCCGCTGGGTGCCCGACGTGGGGCGAAAACCGTGCTTTTCCAAAGCTTGGTAGAGCGAATCGCCCAAGCTTTCGAGGTCTGGCATGAACATCGCCGGGATCACCGCGTGCTCGATCGCCAGGGGCTCGCCGCCGGCCAGCCGGACGCGGCCGAGGCGGGCCACGCGTGCCGTTGCGGAAACCTGCAGCGCCGTCGCCTCTTCCTCGGTCGGCAGGGCGTAGGACTTGTAGATCCACACGACGCCGGGTGCCTCGCCGCGGGACCGGGTGTCGTCGCTGAAGCTGCTGAGCCTGGCGCCGGGTGCCTCGATCCGTTTGGCGACGAACGTGCCCGAACCCTGCCTGCGGATCAGAACGCCTTCGTCGATCAACTGTTCGATACCCTTGCGCACGGTGACGCGCGAAAGCCCAGCCATTTCGCTCAGGTCCCGCTCGGAGGGGAGCGCGCTGCCGGGGTCGATACCGCCGCTGCTAATGTGCTCGCGCAGGGATCGGGCAAGCTGCAGGTACAGCGGCGTGCCT
The DNA here is from genome assembly GCF_044813085.1 of Novosphingobium sp. BL-52-GroH. Taxonomy (NCBI): domain Bacteria; kingdom Pseudomonadati; phylum Pseudomonadota; class Alphaproteobacteria; order Sphingomonadales; family Sphingomonadaceae; genus Novosphingobium; species Novosphingobium sp. BL-52-GroH. The sequence continues at coordinate 1,700,036 of NZ_CP171149.1, forward strand.
TCCTCGCTGCGCGTCCAGGCTATGTCACGCATCCTTGGTCAATCCCGCCTTTTCAGAACCTGCATGACGTCGCGCAGATTGCCACCGTGCGCCTCGAGCAGTGTGCGGCCTTCCTCGACCGGCACACCCATGGCGACGATCACGCCGAGCCGGATTTCATTCCCGGCCGTCTCGAGCGCGCGAGCCGCCACGCCGGCGTCTACCCCGGCGATATCCTGAACCATGCCGCGCCCCCGTTGCAAGAGCTTCGCATTGGATATGCGCATGGCGACCATGCGGCCTTCGTAGACGAGGCCGCGGCGGATCATGATCGCAGTCGACAGCAGGTTGAGCACGGCCTTCTGTGCAGTGCCCGCCTTCATCCGGGTAGACCCGGCAACGACCTCGCTGCCGGTGACGGCGATGATGCCGTGTTCGGCCTTGTCCACCAGCACGGTTCCGGCATTGTTGGCGATGCCGATGGTCAGTGCTCCGGCCTTGCGTGCCTGCTCGATCGCGGCGACGGTGTAGGGTGTGCGGCCGCTGGCGGCGACGGCGATGACCACGTCCGATGGGCCGATGCCATGACCGATGATCTCGGTGCGGCCCGCCTCGACGTCGTCTTCGGCGCCTTCATAGGCTTCGGTCAGCGCGCTGACGCCGCCGGCCATGAGGAAGATCATGCGATCCATCGGCCAGCCGAAAGTGGGGTAAAGCTCGGTCCCGTCCTGCACCGCAAGGCGGCCCGAAGTGCCGGCGCCGACGAAGACCAGCCGCCCGGCACTACCCAGGCGCGCGGCGGCGGCTTCGGCTGCGCGGGCGATGGCGAGGGTCTGAGACTGGATCGCGGCGATGGCGGCCATCTGGCCCTCGAGCATGGCTTCCACCGCCAGTTCGGTCGGCCAGAGGTCGAGATCGATATAGCGGGCGTCGAGTGCTTCCGTATTCATGATATCCCTTGTCACTCAATTCTTGGCCGAGATCATCAGTTTCCCCGAGCCTGCGGGCGCGGCGCAGACGACGAAGGCGACGACGGTGCCGATGCACAACTGGAAGGGGAACGAGAGTCCGTTAAGGATGGTCGGCAAGCCGATGGCGTGGGCGATGCCCGGCTGCAGCAGCAGGATCGTCACGAAGCCGACGAGCAGCGCGGCGATGACCGACCCCGTTGTCCCGCGCCCGGTGAACAGCGCGGTGAAATAGACGCCCAGCAGCCCGGCATAGGTGAACACCATCACCTGCAGCGCGAACTCCAGCAGGCCCATGCTCGAATAGCGCTGCCAGTAGAACGAGACCACTGCCATCACGAACATCGCGAAACCGATCACGCCCATGCCGGCGCGACCTGCCTGGACGTAGTGGTGCTCAGGCGGGGTGCCGCGCTTTTCGCGCCAGGGGCGGTAGAAGTCCTGCACCAGCACCGAGGACATCGCGTTCAGCGCCGAGTTGGTGGTCGCCACCGCAGCCGCGCAGATGCCTACGGTCACGAGGCCGCGCAGGCCGCCCGGAAGCTGTGTGAGGATGTAGTGCATGAAGATCGAGATCTTCTCACCGCCGAACTGGTTGCCGGCCTCGGCGGTGGCGCCGCCCATCAGGTCGGGGCGATCGTAGAAGACGTAGAGCAGCAGGCCGATGACGATGAACATGCCCACCACCGGCACGGTCGCCAGCACCGAAAGGTAGAGGCTGCGGGCGCCGGTCTTGGCGTCCTTGCACGAAAGCAGGCGCTGCGTGGTGTCCTGGTCCATGCCGGCGTTGGCGATGTAGAGCAGCGCGAGGCCGGTGACGATCGCCAGCATCGAAAACGGGCGCGACAGGTCGAACGAGAAGTCGAAGACCTTGAGCTTGTCGATGCCTTCGGGTGTGTTGGAAAGCCCGGCGATGATGTCGCCGGTGGAAGCCGGGATCGACAGGCGCAGGAACACCAGCACCGCGACGGCCGAGCCGAGGTAGACGACGAACTGGATGAGGTCGTTCCACAATACCGACTTGAGACCGCCGACGAACGTGAACATTACGCTCGCCACCACCAGCACCGCCGCCGCGATCATGATGCCTTGTGCCTCGACGCTGCCGGTAATGACCATCGCCAGCGCGATCGCCGCGAGGTAGACGCGCGCCCCGCCGGCAAAGACGCGGCCGACGAGGAACATGCCGCCCGCCCAGCGCGTCGCCTTCTCGCTGAAGCGCAAGGTCAGCAGCTCGTAGGCGGTGGTCGCCTTGATCGCGTAGAAGCGCGGGATCATGACGTGGGCGACGAAGATCGCGCCTATCAGCCCGCCGATGTTGCCGGAGAGGTACGTGAGATCGCCGTGGTAGCCGTAGTCAGGGCCGCCGAGGAACGTGGCGGCGGATTGCGTCGCCGACAGCACCGAGATCGCCGCGAGCCAAGCGGGCACGTTGCCGCCGGCAAGGAAATAGTCGTTCGCGGTTTCAGTCTTGCGCGGCGTGAAGATCCAGCCTCCCGCGACGAGGAGGAGCAGGTAGGCGGCGATCACAAGCCAGTCCGCCAGGGAGAACGGCAGCATCATCGCGATTGTCTCCTGTCAGCCACGCGAAACACCCGGCCTGTCAAACCTGGGGGGCCTGATCGGGATGGGCTCCAGCCGCGTATGCGTCAAAATAAGAAGCGAGCGCCCGGTCCGTCGGAGGAGGATGACGGGCCGGACGCTACGCAGGGGGTGACGTCCTCAGATGTGCGCGGTCAGCGAGAAGCCGAACGTGCGTCCGAGGATGTCGTACGTGTCGGGGAAGGTGTTGAACACGCCTCCGGTCGACACGCTGGGGGGATTCTTGTCGAACAGGTTGTAGACGCCTGCGTTCATCGTGACGTTGTCGGTGAAGTCGTAGGACGCCGACAGGTCGAAGGTGTTCTGGGCCGAGATCGTCTCGGTCGAACCCGCCGCGCTCGACTTGACCTTGCCGATGCGCTGCCAGTCGAACTGGATCAGGCCCTTGCCGAACAGCCAGGAAACGCCGGCGGTGTGGCGGTAGTCGGGCTGGACGAGGGTGGTTCCGTCGCTTGAGCAGGTGGCGCCGAAGGTCCCCTTGCACTGGATCGCGGCGACCGTGGCGTTGGCCTGGATCTTGTACGAGGTGACGATGTTGCCCTGGTAGCTGAAGCGCAGGCCTTCGCCCGGAATCCAGTCCTGGCGCAGGGTGTAGGTGGCGCCGATGTCGAGGCCGCGCTGAAGCAGGCGGCCCAGGTTCTGGTTGTTGACGTAGGCGTCCTTGAAGGTGCCGTCCGAATTGCGGGTCACTAGCGCGCACAGCGGATTGCCGGCGGTCGGGTTGGTGATGTAGCAGCTGGTGATCGCGGCGATGGGCTGGATCACGCCGACGGCGCCCTTGAGGTCCAGCTCGTACCAGTCGACCGTGACGTTCAGGCCCGGCAGGAACGTGGGCGTGATGACCGTGCCGACGGTGGTGGTGTAGCCGGTCTCGGGCTTGAGGTCAGCATTACCGCCGTAATAGTAGTTGCCAGTCAGGTAGCCGGCCGAAGTAGAGTTGGCCGAACCGACTGCCGGGGCGCCGAAGCGGGCGCACTGGGCGGCGTCGCCCGTGCCCAGCACGCAAGGATCGCCACCGTAGCGGGGCTTGAGGCGGTCGACGGTGACCAGGCTGCTGAACGGCAGCGACGAGGTGGTGCCGGCGAACTCGCCGAAGTTTGGCGTGCGCAGGACGCGCTGGTAGGTGCCGCGCAGACGGACGTTGTTGTCGACCTTCCAGTTCGCCTCGACCTTCCAGGTCCCGTGGGTGCCCCACAGGTCGTACTTGGACAAGCGGTAGGCGCCGCCAAGGTCGAGCTTCTGGATCAGCGGCAGGTCGTGCAGGACCGGGATCAGGACTTCGCCGTAAAGCTCGACGACGTCGAACTTGCCCTTGTAGGCGGCCTGCACGCCTTCCTTGTAGGTATTGCCGGTCAGCAGCGCGGTATCCTGACCGATGCTGGCGGTCTCGCGGCGGTACTCGACGCCGCCGGCAAAGCCGATCGGGCCGGCGGGGAGCGAGAACAGCTCCTCCAGCGTGCCGCTGAGAGTGGCGGCAGTGACGAACTGATCGCGCTTGCGGTCGAAGCCGGTGATATCGCTGATCAGCCCGTTGATGAGACCTTCGCTGGAGAAGATGTCACCGCTGGTGGCGAGCGCGGCGAAGTTGTTGGCGCCGGTCGAGCTGGTTACCAGGCCGTCGCCGGTGACCTTGGTGCTCTCGGTGGAGCGGCCGTACTGGGCATAGACGTTCCAGTTCACCGCATCGGTCACCGCGCCGCGCAGGCCGGTCTGGACCTGCATGGTGTTGCGCTCGGTATGGTACATGATGATCTCGTCGAGCGAGCGCACCACGTTGACCTGCGCCGACCCGTTCACGAACGTGAGCTGGTTGCGGATGTCGTCGGTGAGGTAGGGGTTGCTCTGGCTGACCGCGACGGTGCGGCTGAGCGAAACGGGGGTGGCGCCGACGGTGCCGGTCTCGACCGACTTCATGTTGGTGAACATCGCGCGGCCGTAGACTTCGATGGCGGGCGAGATTTCGTACTTGAACAGGGCAGCGGCGTTGATGCGCTTGAGGCCCGAGACCAGCGGGTAGCGGCTGCTGACGTTCGAGGTGGAGGTCGGCGACTCCGTGAAGGCGCCGCCGTCGGTGAAACCGAACGTGTTGCCGCTCGCGACGTCGGTGTAGACGCCGCCGGTGCTCGGGATCGTCGAGTTCGGCGTCGCAGCCCAATCGCGCTGGCCGGCGCGGATCATGTCGCGCTGGGTATAGTCGAGGGCGACGACGATGTGGCCCTTGTCGCCAAGGCCGCTGCCGACCATCAGCGAACCGCCATACTGGGCGCCGCCATGCTCCGACAGGCGCGCGGCGGCAGTGCCGCGCACGCCTTCGTAGTCGTCGTTGAGCACGAAGTTGACCACGCCCGCCACGGCATCGGCACCGTAGACCGCGGCGGCGCCGCCGGTGAGGACGTCGACGCGCTTGATGAGCGAGGCGGGGAGCGAGCTTACGTCGACCGAGTTGCGGAAGCCGAACGGGGCGCCGCGGGTGCCGTCGACCAGGACGAGGGTGCGGCTCTGACCGAAGTTGCGCAGTTCGAGGACTTGCGCGCCGAAGGCGTCGCTGCCTTGCGAACCTTGGCGAACGCCGCCGGAAAGCTGGGGAATCTTGGTCGAGAAGTCCTCGACGGTAAGCGCCGACTGGAGCTTGATCTGCTCCTCGCTGGTCGAGGCGACGGGGCTGCTGGAAGTGAGTCCGGGCACCTTGATGCGCGTGCCGGTGACGACGATGTCGTTGCCGGCGGCCGTGTCATCGGCGGGAGCCGAATCGGATTGGGCGAAAGCGCTGGGTGCCTGTGCGAGAGCGATGGCGAGCGCTGCCAAGGCCACGGCCTGTCGATGTGACTTAACCATTAGGAATTCCTCACTTTTCCATTTCCCTGAACCCAGATCCTGTGTCGTTCTGGTGCGACCCGAAGACTCGACGGTATGACCTTGTGGGCTGCAGGACGTATGCATACCTGTCATTGACTTGTAAAGATGTGGTATCAGACCAATTCAACAATCCTGCTCGGGTGCCAGATCGTGCCGCCGGTCATCGGGCGGTCTACCCCGGTGGTGCCGGGGAACGTCAGCGGCAACCCGCGCAGGCTGCGCGCCGCGAGGAAGGCCATGGCCTCGGCCTCGACGAAATCGCCACGCAAGGCCATCTCGTCCGCCGTGCGGCAATCGCCGAGCAGGTCACGCAGGGCGGTCATCAGCGTGGGGTTGTGACTCCCACCGCCGCAGACGATCCAGACCTTCGGCGGCCTGGGCAGGGCCTGCGCCGTCAGTGCGACGGATGCTGCCGTGAAAGCCGTCAACGTCGCCGCCGCGTCCTCCAGCGAACAGGCGTCGGCCCATTCGAGCGGAAAGTCGTAGCGGTCAAGCGACTTGGGCCCTTCTCCCCGGAAATGTGGGTGCGAAAGCAGCCCGGCAAGGACTTGCGGATCGACCGCACCAGCTGCCGCGAAGCGCCCGCCGTCGTCGTACTGGCCCTGGCCGTGCGCCTGCACGACCTGGTCGATCAGGCCATTGCCCGGGCCGGTGTCGAAGGCGACCAGCGATCCGTCCTCGCCAATCCAGGTGAGGTTCGCTACGCCGCCCACGTTGAGGAACGCGACCGGCCTCTCGAGCCCGATCCGCTCCGCCAGCGCGGCGTGATAGGCCGGGACCAGCGGCGCGCCCTGGCCGCCGGCGAGCAGGTCGTCCTGCCGCATTTGCGCGACTACGGGGATGCGCAAGCCATCCGCGATAGCCTGCGGATCGCCGATCTGCACCGAGAGCTGCCGTTCCGGCCGGTGAAGCAGGGTCTGGCCGTGGAAGCCGACGAGGCCCGGAATTCGTCCGGCCTGGGCGATGGCGGCTTGCCCGGCGCGGACGTGCGCGCTCTCGATCACCCCGGCAGCGGCCGCGAAGGATGCAGGTGTCGCGCCGAAGCCGTTCCACGCCAGCGCGTCCTCGGTGGCCCGCTCGATCGCCGCGCGTTCGGCGGCAGAGAAGGCGACCATCGCGCACGGGCCGAAAGCGTCGATTCGTTCGCCGTCGGTTTCCAGCAGGGCAACGTCGACGCCGTCCAGCGAGGTCCCGCTCATGAAGCCCATGACGAGCATCACGCCGCGTCCCAGGTGCATGCGACGAAGCTAGCGTCGTCGTGCCGTTTGACCCGCGTGTAGCGGTGCAGCGAATCGGGCTTGCGTTCGAGATCGCGCAGGCGCTCCAACCAGTTCGTCCAGTCGTCGGGCGTGGCGATCGAGAGCAACTCGCTCGGTCGTGCCGCCTCGAACAACTCGACCAGGCGCAGGAAGCCGTCGCTCGCAACGGCGAAGCGCTGGCCAGGCCGTACCGGCATCGTCATCTGCCAGATGTGGTCCGCCGCCGCCGGTTCGGTGCCGAGGACCCAGTAGCCGCCCTCGCGGTTCATCTGTTCCCGGTTGGCGCGTAGGCGAGGCAGGAGCGCAGCCTTGAGCGCCTCGGGCGTGATTTCCGGGTCGGCGTCGAGCAGGCCTCTGGCTGCTTCCAGCGTAGCGGCTTCGATCGCCTCGTGCGAGGAAACGCCGAAAAGCCTGGCCTCTCCCATCTCGCCGCCCGTCGCGTCGATGGTGGCGACGCGGCAGTCGGCCAGCGTCGTGAATTCGGCCATGCCGTCGATGATGCGGACCATCGCGAAAGCGGCCGAAGGCAGTTCGTGCGCTCCCGTTGCCGGTCGGACGGCGTCGCGCTCCAGCGCTTGTGCGCAGCGTGCCATGACGGTGCGCAGGACCTCGACGGTGGGAAGTACGGGGCTTTGTGCCAGGACTTCGGCGAGCAGCCGGTTCGCGGTGCTGGCCAGCCACGCGGCGTCGCTCGGCGCTTCGACCAAGGCGCCACCGATCCCGGTCGCCCCGTCGATCACCCAGGCGGCGTTACCGTAATGACCGACTGCGTCTTCGTTGACGTCGCCCGGAGCGTCGGACGCGGCGATGTTGATTGTGAGCATGGGGTTCTCCCTTGTGCTACCCTGTCGGCGAAACAGGTATCATCACATGCTACAAAAACAAAACCACTTTAATGCCACTTGTGCCAAAATTCGAAACTGGTATCTGTCCCGGGCATGACATTGACGACACCAAAGCCGCCCCTGGCGCATGCCGACAAGGCGCAAACCCAGATGGCGCGGGAAGCCCGCGAGGCCCCTGCGCGTTGCGTCGAGCAACTGCGCCGCAACGCCGATCTCGTCCGCGAGGCAGGGCGTCGCCTTCGCGCACTTGCGCCGCCTTTCGCCGCTACGCTGGCGCGCGGAAGTTCGGACCAGGCCGCGGCTTTCGCCAAGTTCCTGCTGGAGACCCGAGCTGGAGTGCCGACGCTCAGTCAGGCGCCTTCGGTGGGCTCGCTCTATCATGCGACGTCCGCGAACTTCCGCGAAGTGCCGCTGATCGCGATCTCGCAGTCGGGCCGCAGCCCCGACCTGCTGGCAGCCGCCGAGGACGCCCGTGGCAGGGGCGCCATCGTCATCGCGGTCGTCAACGAAGTCGAGTCGCCGCTGGCCGAGCTGGCGGAGATCGTCATCCCCGTCCACGCCGGCACCGAAACCAGCGTAGCGGCGACCAAGAGCTTCGTGTGCACCCTCGTCGCGCTGACTCATCTCGTCGCCGAATGGAGCCAGGACGCGGAATTGCTCGCAGCGCTGGAAACCACGGGCGAGGTCCTAGAAGCGGCCGCGTCGGCGGATTGGACGGAAGCGGTGGATCTGTTGCGCGATGCCAGCGAAATGCTCGTGCTCGGGCGCGGCCCGACCCTGCCGATCGCCGGCGAGGCTGCGCTCAAGCTGAAGGAGACATCGAGCCTGCACGCCGAAGCCTTCAGTAGCGCCGAAGTCGCGCACGGGCCGATGACGCTGGTAGGCAAGGGCGACCCGGTGCTGGCGCTTGCGCCGCTCGACGTCGCGCGCACCGGCCTTCGCGATCGCCTGGAAGACTTCGCCGCACGTGGGGCCAGGGTCATTGCCTCCGGCAGGGCGGAGGACGTGGTCCCCGCCGGGCTGGTGCTGCCGTCGCGCACCGACGTTCACCCGGTCCTGGGAGCGATCGCCCAGATCCAGAGCTTCTACGGCCTCGCCAATGCGCTCTCGCTGGCGCGCGGTCGCAATCCCGATGCCCCGCCGCATCTCAACAAGGTAACGCGCACGCTATGACCCTTCAGGCTCTCATCGGAGCGCGGATCGTGCTGGCGGATCGCATCGTCGAAGGACAGGCGCTGCTCCTCGACGGAGCACGCATCGTCGGTGTCCTCAAGCCGGACACGCTGCCGGAAGGCTGCGATACCCAGCAACTCGACGGTGGCTGGCTGCTGCCGGGCTTCATCGATACCCAGGTGAATGGCGGCGGCGACGTATTGTTCAACGACATGCCCAATATCGAGGGCATCCGCGCCATCGCCGCCGCGCATCGTCGCTACGGCACCACCGGCCTGCTGCCCACGCTCATCAGCGACTACCCGCAGGTCGTCGAGGCGGCAATCGAGGCGGGCGAGGCTGCCCTTGTGGCAGGGGTCCCCGGCGTACTGGGCGTCCACATCGAGGGTCCGCACCTCAACGCGGCCAAGAAGGGCATCCACGACCAGAGCCGCTTCACCGGAATCGACGAAGCCGTCGTCGCGCGGCTCACCGCGCCTACCATCGGTCGCCGGATCGTCACCATCGCTCCGGAACTGGCGCCCCCGGGCACGGTGCGCGCATTGGCCGAGGCCGGAGTGCTGGTCTGCGCCGGGCACAGCCTGGCCGACTACGACCAGACCCGCGCGGCGCTGGCCGAGGGGCTGGTCGGCTTCACGCACTTGTTCAACGCGATGACCCAGTTCCTTAGTCGCGATCCCGGCATGGTCGGCGCGGCGCTGGAAGACCGCGCCAGCCATTTCGGCCTGATCGTCGACGGGTTGCACGTTCATCCTGCCGCCTTGCGCGTCGCTCTGCTGGCGCGCGGGATCGAAGGCGCGATGCTGGTCACCGATGCTATGCCGCCGGTTGGCGGGCGGACCAGCCGCTTCACGCTGATGGGACAGGATATCGCCGTGGTCGACGGGACCTGCCGCGGGCCGGACGGGACTTTGGCGGGCTCTGCACTCACCATGGCGCTCAGCCTGCGCAATGCGATGGACATGCTGGGCTGCGATATCGTCGCCGCCTCGCGCATGGCGAGCGGGAACCCGGCGAAGTTCCTGGGACTCGACAACGAGACCGGCACGATTGCACCGGGCCTCCGGGCCGATCTCGTCCATCTCGACGATGCGCGCGAAGTCCACGCCACCTGGATCGGCGGCGCGCGCGAGGACCATCGCGAATGACGCCCGAACTGGGACTGATCGAGGGACGCTTCGGCCGCGTCTGGAGCGAGACCGAACGCCTTTACGTGGTGCGCACGCTTGCGGCGGCAGGCTATGCCTTCTACCACTACGGCCCCAAGGCCGACCGCCCGCTGCGTCGGGAATGGCGCACCGGGCATGAGCCGGCGCGGATAGCGGTGCTGATGCGCCTTTCGGCCGAGTGCCGCGCCGCCGGGATGCGCTTCGGCATGGCGATCACGCCGGTGGGATCGACGCACCCCTTCGACGCCACCGCACGCGCCGATCTGGCGCGACGGGTTGCGGACCTCGACGCGATCGGCATCGACGATCTTGCCGTGCTGTTCGACGACTTGCGCGGCGACATGCCCGAACTGGCAGCCCGGCAGGCCGAGGTGGTGAACTTCTGCGCCGGGCTGACGCGGGCCACCCGCATCTATACCTGCCCGACCTACTATTCCGACGATCCGGTGCTCGACCTGGTGTTCGGCGACAGGCCCCGCGATTACCTCGGCGAACTGGGCCGGCTGCTTGACCCGGCGGTTCAGGTCTACTGGACTGGCGAGGAAGTGTGCTCGCGCGAGATCGGGCCGGCGCATCTGGCGCGGGTGGCCGGCGATCTCGGACGTCCGGTGTGCCTGTGGGACAACTATCCGGTCAATGACGGCGCCCGCATGTCGCGGTTCCTGCACTTGCGGGCGTTCACTGGCCGTCCGGCCGCGATCGGCGCGCACGTCTCTGGCCATGCGATCAACCCGGCGATCCAGGCGCATCTGGGCTGCATTCCCGCGCTGACGTTGCCGATGGCCTACCGTGCAGGCGACGACTACGCCTATGGTGCGGCGTTCGGCGAGGCGGCGAGGCACCTGCTCGGAGATGAATTCGCGGTCATGTTGCAGCAGGACCTTCCCGCCCTTCAGGACGTGGGCTACGAACGTCTCGGAGCCAGGACCGAGCGCCTGCGCGCCCGTTACGCCGGCATCGACCATCCCGCAGCGCGGGAGATCGTGACCTGGCTCGACGGCGCCGACCTGATGACCGACGACGAGGTCCAGACGCAGTGAGAACCTTTCCTGTCATCATGGGCGTGGTGACGGCGCCGGGGGCAGCGCTGCCTGCGAACGGGGACCCTGGTGGCCGCGCATCGGCCTTCTTCCGGACACGTCACCCTGGGCTGGCTTCAGGGTCCATCGGCCGGTTGCAACCGACCGTTCGTGGCGCAATGCCGAGAACGCGGTCCATGGCCGGAAACACCACGTCCGCGGCGCGATGGAACCTGAAGCCAGCCCGGGGTGACGGCGGGCGGTCGAAAGGAAACGTCTCGTCGCGATGACCCACGCCGCGCTCCTCACCTCGCTACGCGTCGCCGTGGGCAGGCGCCATGTGCTGACGAACCCACGCGCTACGGCTCGCTTCCGCAAGGGCTATCGCACGGGTGAAGGCCCGGCGATCGCGGTGGTGCGTCCCGGCAGCCTCGTGGAACTTTGGCGGGCGGCGCAGGCCTGCGTGGCGGCGGACGTATCGATCATCATGCAGGCCTCGAACACTGGCCTGACCGGAGGTTCGACGCCTGACGGCGCGAACTATCCCGGCGGCCTCGTCATCATCAGCACTACGCGGCTCGACGGGCTGCGGGTCATTCGCAAGGGCGAACAGGTGCTGTGCCTGCCGGGCACCACGCTATACCGGCTCGAACAGGCGCTGCGTCCCTACGGCCGGGAACCGCATTCGGTGATCGGCTCGTCGTGCCTCGGCGCCTCGGTGGTGGGGGGCGTGTGCAACAATTCGGGCGGCTCGCTGATCCGGCGCGGCCCGGCCTACACGCAGCTCGCGCTGTTCGGCGAAGTCATGCCGGACGGCACCTTGCGCCTCGTCAACCACCTCGGCATAACGCTGGGCGAGGACCCCGAAACCATCCTTGCACGCCTCGAGACCGGGCACTTCACCGAGGCCGACATCGATACCGCCGATGACAGGTGGGCCCACGACCACAGCTACGCCCAGCACGTCCGCGACATCGACAGCGACGTGCCGGCGCGTTTCAACGCTGATCCGCGGTGCCTGTTCGAAGCGGCCGGAAGCGCCGGCAAGCTGATCGTCTTCGCCGTGCGCCTCGACACTTTCGCGCGCGAAGACGAGACCACCACCTTCTACATCGGCACCGACGTACCCGACCTCCTGACCGACTTGCGCCGCACGATGCTGCGCGATTTCGACACGCTGCCGATTGCGGGCGAATACATGCACCGCACCGCCTTCGATGTCGCCGACCGCTACGGTCGCGACATGTTCTGGGCGATCGAGCGGCTCGGCACCGACCGGCTGCCCGCACTCTTCGCCGCCAAGTCCCGCTTCGACGCTATGCTTGGCGGAGGTCTCAGCGACCGCCTGATGCAGTGGTCGAGCCGCTTCATTCCCGACCACCTGCCCGAACTCATGCGCGAGTACCGCGATCGCTTCGCCCATCACCTCATCCTGAAGGTGCCGCGCGATCAGGTCGAGGCCGCCCGCGCGCTGCTGGCGAGGCTGTTCCCGGGCGGCGAGATCGGCGATCACTTCGAATGCACTGCCGGAGAAGCCGCCAAAGCCTTCCTCCACCGCTTCGTCGCGGCGGGCGCAGCGGTGCGGTATCGCGCCGTCCATAGGGCCGAGGTGGAGGACATCGTCGCGCTCGACGTGGCGCTACCGCGCAATACCCGCGAATGGCTCGAAACGCTGCCCGCCGAGCTGGAGGCCTGCACGATCCACGCGCTCTACTACGGGCACTTCTTCTGCCAAGTGTTCCACCAGGATTACATCGTGCGCAAGGGCACCGACCCGCTCGCCTTCGAACACGCCTTGTGGGAGCTGCTCGACGCACGCGGCGCGCAATATCCGGCCGAGCACAACGTCGGGCACCTCTATGTCGCGAAGCCTTCGCTGGCGGAGTTCTATCGCAGCATCGACCCGCGCAACCAACTCAACCCCGGTATCGGCCATACCGCGCGGTCGCGGGACTGGGCCATGGCCGGCTCGGCGAACCTATCCGCCTCACCCCCCGCAGCGGCCCACGGAGACTACCCATGACCTATTACCTCGGCATCGATGCAGGCGGCAGCAATTGCCGCGCCAGGCTGGTCGACGCTGCGGGCACCGTGATCGGCCATGGCAAGTCCGGCACCGCGAACGCGCGGATCGGCATGGAGGCGCTGTACGAAACGCTGCTCGATACCGCCGATCAGGCCGTGGCCGAGGCGGGTCTCACCACCGGGCAGCGGGCCACCGTCCATGCCGGCATGGGCATTGCCGGGATCACCCGTCCCGGCGTGCGCGAGGCGCTGGCCGAACTGGACTTCGGCTTCGCGTCGGTAAACTATTCCACCGACGCACTGATCGCGAATCTTGGCGCGCATGCGGGGCAGGATGGCGCGATCCTCATCATCGGCACCGGCAGCGCCGCGCAAGTCCGGCTCGACGGGCGGGACTTCACCATCGGCGGCTACGGCTTCCCGATCTCGGACGAAGGCAGCGGGGCCGCGCTGGGCCTTTCCGCGATGCGCCACGCCTTGCGTGCACTGGACGGGCGTACCCGCAAGACGCCGCTTAGCGCAGCCGTGACCGAGCGCTTCGGCCACGACACCGCGCAGGCGATTGCCTGGATGGATCATGCCACCCCGCGTGACTACGGGACCTTCGCACCGCTGGTGATGGACTACGCCGAGGCCGACGACGCCATCGCCCGCTCGATCGTCGAGCACGCGGCCGGCCACATCGAGCGCTTCATCGAGACGATTTTCGAGCGCGGCGCCACGCGCTGCACGCTCGTCGGCGGCCTTGCTCCACGCATGAGCTTGTGGCTGCGCTCGCGCACCGTCGAGCGCCTGAGCCCGCCGCTGGGCGATTCGCTGGACGGCGCGCTGCGGCTCGCCGGTTTCAAACCGGACTGAAACCATGGGTCAGCGGCCCGCCGATATTGGCGGGCCCGGCAATCGCCGCCGACGTGGTTGCATGACTGCAATCCGGCGGCCCCGTGGACTTTGCGTATGCACCGAAGCCCTTTGCGCCTGGACGGGCGAGGTTTCCCTGCGTCTTGCGCGCGAATTGCGCCTCGATATCCAGCGCCACTTCGTTCGGTCGTCCGCCTTCCATGTTCCTCGACATCGCAGCACGGGGCCTTGCCCGGCACAGGGCCAAGGTGGCTGCTTATGGCCACACCAAGCTCGCCTGGATGAGCCTAACGCTTTGCGCATGAGGCTTTTCACGGAGGACAACGAGATGCCGGTCAGCAAACCGCGCCAGTCGGCCACGCAGGCGCTGCTGTGCGCGACAACCATTCCCCTGCTGCTGCTCGGTGCCTGCGCCGATGGCGTCGGGTTCCGTCCGGGCATTGGCGGAGGGGACCCTTCCGGGCCCACGGGACCCACCGGTCCTACGGGGCCTACGGGCCCAACCGGGCCGACGGGGCCCACGGGTCCGACTGGCCCGGGTGGTCCGACTGGACCTACGGGCCCTACGGGCCCTACCGGTCCTGCAGGCCCGACGAACATCACCGGCCCGGTTGCGGGCGTGACCATCGGTGGGACGCCGATCCTGGGTCCGAGCGGCTCGGGTACGCTGATCGACGTCAACGTCGCACCGGGCACGACCACGGCCAATGGCGGCGGCATCGCGGTCGACGTCCTGACCGGCGACGTCCATGTGGTGAACGTCGCCCTGCCGACCACGACGGCGCAGACGCAGGAAGCGCTTGCTCCGGTGGGCTCGCTCGCCGGTGCCCTGCTCGGCAGCCAGGTCGGCGGGACCGTCACCCAGGTCACCAACGGGCTGGCTCCCACGGTGGCCGGGGTGACCTCCACCGTCAGCCAGGTGACGACGCCGCTGCTGGCCACGGTGGATGCCGTGCTGGCCCCGGTGGTCGGGCAAGGCGGACTGCTCGCCCCGGTCACCGGCCAGCTCGGCGGTCTCGTCGACGGGATCACCGGCAGCCTGCCGGGGACCGGCGCCGGACCGGCGCCGACCTACACCGGCCCGCTCCTGGGAGTGGACCTGGGCAACAATGTCCTGACCGGTCCCAGCACCAGCGGGACTCTCGCCGGGGTCAACGTGCTGTCGAACAATCCGGGCCTCGTCTCGGGACAGTTGGTGACGGCCGACGTGCTTGCCGACGGCAACGTGCTCGACGTGACGCTGCCGACGACGGCGGCAGGCGTTGCGCAAGGGCTGGCACCCGTGGGCAACCTTGCCGGAGCGCTGCTCGGCCAGCAGGTCGGGGCGGGCGTCACGCAAGTGACGAACGGTCTGGCGCCAGTGGTGGCCCCGGTGACGGGTGCGGTCGACGCGGTCGTCTCGCCGGTTCTCGATGCGGTGAACGGCACGCTCGGCCAGGTGGTCGGCGGCGTCGGCTCGGGCGGGACCGCGGGATCGGTGCTCGCGCCGGTGACAGGCGTGGTCGGCGGCCTGCTCGGCGGCGTGTCGGGCGGCGGTGCGGATGTTGGTTCGCTGCTCTCGCCGCTCACGGGGCTTGTTGGAAGCGCCGGCACCTGACCGCATCATCGAGCACATACTGAATAATTCTGGAGGGCGGTCCATTCATGGGCCGCCCTTCCGTCTGATCAATCGGACCTTATGAGAATGCCCATTATTGGGCATCACCCCAATAATGGGCGATTTCCAGCGCACCGGTCAAAGAGCTTCCTCAAGCCCCGCCGAAACCTTCGCGATTGGGGCCTTGCTGAAACGACGTCAGGGGTTCGTGAACCTTTTCCAACGTGCAGTCGATCCACGCCAGGACATCGTCGAGCACCGGCGAGCCGTTTGCCGAAACCCGGGGGCTCAGGCCTGCGAAATTGTCTTCGCCCTTGGCGGACAAGCGCCGGCAAAGGCCGTTCTGGTCACGGCCGAGAATGTTGACGCAGAATTTCCCCGCGCTTTCGATCTGCGGCCAACTGTTCGAGGACATGTCCGGGAAAAATCCCACCGGCGGCGGCGATAGCGATACCGACGTGAACTAGCCCACGACCATGCCCGCGCGCCGGCCGTCAGGCAGGGTGGCCGGCACCACGCACACGTCCGTCGGGTAGTGCCCGCGAACGCGGCGGTAGGCCGCGCCGACGATCGCCGGGTCCAGCTTCATGGTCACCGGCCAGCCCATACGGGCTTGCGACGGTCTCTTGCTGCGCGTTCGCCTTCCTTCTTGTCCTCGCTCGCCGCGTATTCCTCGATCGGTTCGAAGCGGGTCATCAGGGCGACTTCCAGCGGGTGGCCGAGCCGGCCGAGTGCTGCCGCCTTGGCGGCCTGGACCGCAAGCGGCGACGCGGCGTTGAGCCTGGCGGCCCAGACCGCCGCGGCCTCCGCCAGCTTGTCGTAGGGGACGACCTCGTTGACCAGGCCATAGTGGCGGGCCTCGTCGGCCTTGATCCGATCGCCGGTCAGGATCAGTTGCATGGCAATGTGATAAGGCAACTGCCGGATCGCACGGTGGACGACGCCGCATTCGCCGATGATGCCCACCTTTGTCTCGGGCAGGCCGAATTGCGCCGTATCTGCTGCCACGATGATGTCGGCGCACATGGCGAGTTCGAAACCCCCGCCGACGCAGAACCCCTGGACGGCGGCGACCATCGGCTTCTTGCAGGTGACCAGCGGGCCGCCGATGCCGGTCAGGCCTCCGCCCAGCGCCATGCGCGAGTTGCGCTCGGCGCCCCCCGAAACGTCGGCGCCGATGCAGAAGCCCTTTTCGCCCGCGGCAGACAGGATGACCGCCCAGATTTCCGAATCGGCGTTGATCTCTGTCCACGCGGCCAGGAGAAGCTCGTCCATCTCCGGCGTGATCGCGTTGAGGCCCTGGGGGCGGTTGAGCCGGACATGGGCGACATGGCCCTCAACGGTGAATTCGACGTCGGCCACTGCCTACTCCCTGAAACTGTTGATGAGTGCTGTTGATGATGGTCCGCGGTAGTCCTCGAGCGCGGCCTTGACACTTTGATCGGCGATGCGCGCACGAATGGCGAGCACTGATGGCGCAAGGCGACACAGCGCGTCCAGCTCGGCGATACCCGAGGTGGTGGCGCGAAAGCCCGATGCTTCCGCCGCACGATGGATCGAGAGCTTGTTCACCCGCAGTACCTCCGATGGAACCAGAGCGATGCGCGAGGCGAGTGCCTCGACGGCTTCGACGAGACTGTTCGCGAAAACGCAATGGTTTGCCCAGCCCCATTCGAAGGAAGTTGCCCGGTCTATGCTGTTGCCCGGCAGGAAGGCAAATTCCTTCGCGCGCTTCGCTCCGACTTGCGCCATCCAGGTCGGCGTGATGAAACCGCGCCGATCGGCGCGCCCGGTTCGCTGATACGGGCATCATCGGCAACGATCGTCAAGCCGGCGAAGACGCATATATGTGCGGCGATCCCGGCACGAAATCTGGTCGCAAATCCGCGATCCGGGCTTCGTCGAACACAGGCTTTCCGCCCAAGACATCGCATTCTATCTGAACGCGGCCGCGGACGTGGCCGCTCGGGAGGCCGAAGTCTTTCTAAAAGGCAGAGCGGGCGGCCCGGACACTGGATGACCGGAGTCTATGGCGTTTCGTTTCATGCAATTGCGCTGCGGGACATGCAATTGACTAACCGTTCGATCGGCCGTAGCGCTCGACGATTGAGGCAGCGCCGACAGCGCAAAGTGGACGACTTGGGCGTGCCTGTGACGGCTCGCCCAGCAAGGACGATGGAATGAGTCTGACGGCCTGCGCTGTCGCGTTGATGATAGGTTGCGGGGCTCCCGAAGCCGGCAGTTTTCCCCAGGTCGAGCCTGCGGCCCTGGCCGAACCGCAGCCGGACGCCGCCTCTCAAGCTTCACCCGCCGCGATGCCATCGCCGAGCGACCCTTTGTCCACGGCAGAGCCGGTGCAGGCGCCCGCCGCGCCGCCGGCATCGGCCGATAACGGCGTGGCCGGCACCACTGCGAGCCCGGCGCAGGGAGACGACATCGTCGTCATGCGCCGGCAGCCCCCGCCCCCGGGCGATCCGCTGGAACGGCTCAACACCAAGTCGTTCGAGACCGTGCAATCGGTCGACAAGGCGGTGATCGAACCGGTTGCCAAGGTCTACAACAAGGGCCTGCCCCGTCCGGTCAGGAAGGGCCTGCGCAACTTCTTCTCAAACCTGAACGAGCCGGTGGTCTTTGCTGCCTATCTTCTGCAGTTCAAGCCCGGCAAGGCGGTCGAAACGGCCGGACGCTTTGCGATCAACACGACGATCGGCATCGGCGGCTTCGTGGACATGGCCAAGCGTAAGCCGTTCAACCTGCCTTACCGGCCCAACGGCTTGGCCAACGTGCTCGGCTATTACGGCGTCGGACCCGGGCCCTACATGTACCTGCCGATCATCGGCCCGACGACCGTCCGGGACCTCGTTGGCGATACCATCGAAAAGATGCTGGTCCCCGCCGTCGTCGGCAAGCCGTTCACCGAGCCCGCGGTCGTGATCCCCGCGACGATCCTCAGCCAGTTGGGAGAGCGCGCGGCCTTCGACGAAGAGATCGGGCGCATCCGCGAGGAGGGCAATCCCTATGCGGCCTATCGCGAACTCTACCTGAAGCAGCGCAAGGCCGAGATCGAAGCACTGCACGGTCGCACGACGCCGGACGTGGTCCCGGTCTATGGGCGAACCATGCCGACGGCAGGCAAGAATGAGGGGCAGGGGGCGACCGCTCCCGAATCGAGCCAGGCGCCGAAGCCGGCGGTGCCGTACTAAACCTTGTTCGATTGAAACCCTGCTCGCCATTCCCGCGAAGGTGCTCGCACATCTGCTGATGTGCGAGCAGACTCGGCGCCAGATGGGTGCCTGCCTCGGCTAAAGGTCGAAGATACAATTCGCGACGATCGCGCTTTGGCCGCGTGGACGAGTCACGAGTCATGACATCGGTGTAGAAATACGCGCCATCCCCCAGTTCCTGAGTCCGAACCCTCGCCGTCGCGAAGGCGTGGCTTGCGCTTTTTCCTTGCCTCTCGCGCCACCTGACGGGCGCGCCCATGCAGGCAGTTCAAAATGCGATTGCTTCGCAATATCGTATCGATTACGGGCGGCAAAGCTTCAGCAACAAAACATGAGGGTTCCATGCGCTCGCCATTCCGGCACGCCCTGTTCGCCAGCACGCTCCTGATCGCTCCCGGCCAATTCACCGCCGCCCATGCCGCCGAGGCCGACGGCGCGGTCGAGTCGGACGGCAGCATCGTCGTCACGGCAGGTGAACAGCCCTCCAGTTCGGCGACGGCACTTTCCCTGTCGATCAAGGAAACCCCGCAGTCCGTCACGGTCATCGATCGCAAACGGATCGAGGACTTCGCGATCACCAACGTCAACGACCTGCTGGACCAGATCGTCGGCCTCAACGTCGAACGGGTCGAGACCGACCGCACCTATTTCAGCTCGCGCGGGTTCGACGTGTCTAACTTCCAGGTCGACGGCATCGGCCTGCCGCTGGCCTGGGGCATCCAGTTCGGCGACCTCGACACCGCCCTGTTCGAGAACGTCGAAGTGGTGCGTGGCGCCAATGCGATCATGACCGGGATCGGCAACCCCTCGGCCACCGTCAATTACGTGCGCAAGCGCCCGACCGACGATCTCAAGGTCACTGCTTCGGCCCAGGCCGGCACCCGAGACTACTGGCGGGGCGACGCCGACCTCAATGTGCCGCTCACCGACACGCTCGCCGCGCGGTTCATCGTCGCACACGAGGAGCGCGACGGCCATCTCGACTACAACCACGTGAACCGCGACGTCTACGGCGCGATCCTGCGCTGGCAGGCGACGCCGAACTTGCGCGCGACGGTGGGCTACACCCGCCAGGAGAACGACGCCGACGGGGTGCTGTGGGGCGCCGTGCCGCTGCTCTACACCGACGGCACCCGCATCGACCTGCCGCGCTCGGCCTCGACTTCGGCCGACTGGACCTACTGGAACACCAAGGACCAGAGCGCCTTCGGCGAACTGGTCTATACCTTCGACAACGAGTGGTCGGTGACCGGCATGGCCACTTTCCGCCGCTTCCAGGAGGAGTCCAAGCTGCTCTACGCCTACGGCTATCCGGACCGCGAAACGGGCGAGGGCGTCTATGGCATGAGCGGCATCTATCCGTCCGACTACAAGCAGTACCTGGGCGATCTCTACCTCTCCGGCCCGATCCGCGCCTTCGGTCGCCAGCACAAGCTGGTGCTGGGCGTTTCGGTCTCCAGGTCGGATGCCAAGGAATACGAGAACTTCGCCGAGGATACCGCGCTGGTCTATCCATCGGTCTACGAGTGGGGCGATGTACAAGTGGCGGAGCCCGCCTATCCCGGCAGCTACCTCGCCGCGGACTACACCGACAAGCTGACGCGGGTCTACGGTGCCGCGCACCTCGACTTCAGCGACCGGCTCAAGGGCGTGATCGGCGCGAGCGCGATGTGGATCGATTCCACCGGCTTTTCCTATGAGGTCACGCAGGCGCGCAAGGACAGCAAGGTCAGCCCCTATGTCGGCGCGGTCTACGACCTGACGCCCAACGTCTCGTTCTACGCGAGCTATACCGACATCTACAATCCGCAGGTCGAGGTCGACGCGAACAACGAGCGGCTCGATCCCGCCAAGGGCACCAGCCTGGAGGCGGGCATCAAGAGCACGTGGTTCGGCGGCAGGCTCTACGCCACGCTGGCGGTGTTCAAGGCCAAGCAGAAGGGCCTCGCCGATTTTGCCGGCACGTTCGACGGCACCGGCGCCGGCAAGGCGGGCGACAGCTACTACGCACCGGTCGACACGACCTCAAAGGGTTTCGAGGTGGAACTTGCCGGCAAGGTCACCGACCAGTGGAGCGTCAGCGGCGGTTTCACCCTGCTCGACGTGGAAGACGCCGAGGGGAACGACACGCGCACCTGGATTCCCACGAAGTCGCTCAAGCTCGCCACCACCTACGAGGTACCCGAGTTCAACGACCTCAAGCTCGGCGCGCAACTGCGCTGGCAGAACGGTACCGATGCCGTCGTGAGCGATCTGGTCTATTACGGCGGGGCCGAAGGCGACGTTACATTGAAACAGAAGGGCTATGCGGTCGTCGACCTGATGGCCGGCGTGCGTATCGTCGACCATTTGCGCGCCAGCCTCAACGTGCGCAACGTCACCGACAAGAAGTACCTCAACAGCCTCAAGTGGGGCCAGGCCTTCTACGCCGCGCCGCGCAGCGCGGTGGTGACGCTGAGCTTCGATTACTGACAGCCTGATCGTCATCCACGCCTGCGCCGGGATGACGAGGGTGCAAAACTGGCGGCAGGTCTCAGCTTCCCGCCAGCACCGCGCTTGCCGGAAGGCGGATCTCGGCGACGAGGCCGCCGCCTTCGCGGTTTTTCAAGTTCAGCGCGGCGCCGAACGTGCCGGCCTGGGCCTGTGCGATGGCAAGGCCGATACCGCTGCCGTTGCCTTTGCTCGACGACAGCCGGCGGAAGGGCTGGAAGGCGAGCACCAGTTCCGCCTCGGGCAGGCCGGGGCCGCGATCGGCGACGGCGATGACGAGGTCGCCACCAACGTCGCGGCGGCACGAAAGGTCCGCGCTGCCGCCATACTTGAGCGCATTGTCGACGAGATTGCCCAGCACCCGTGTCAGTGCGTTCGGCTTGACCCGCGCCTGCATGCCGCCTCCTTGCGTGAAGGCGACGCGGTGGCCGAACTCGGCGGCGTCCTCGGCGGTGCTTGAGAGCAGGGAATCGATGTCGATCACCGACCACGGCTCGCGCAGTTCGCTGCTGCGGGCAAGGTCGAGGCCGTCGCGCACCATCTGCTGGGTGATCTGCAGGTCGGCGACAAGGCGGTCGCGCAAGTCCTCGTCGTCGACCTGTTCCAGGCGCAGCCGCAGGCGGGTGAGGGGGGTCTGCAGGTCGTGGGTGACCGAAGCGAGAATCTGGGTGCGTTCGCGCAAACCCTCGCGAACGCGCTGCTGCGCGAGATTGAGCGTCTCGATGGCCGTGCGCACTTCGCTCGGGCCCTTCACCGGGATCGGCTCGAAGTCACCCACGAGGGAGAACTGGTGCGCGGCGCGCTCCATGCGGCGCAAGGGGGCGGTGGCAAGGCGCGCGGCGAGCAGGCCGAGCAAGGCCCCGGCGACGATGATGAGTTCGAGGTACGGCGGACCGACCGGCGGTTGGTGCAGGGCACGGTCGGGCAGGAGATCGACGACGTAGCTCCGCTCGGCGCCCGCGGCATCGGCATAGTGGATCAGCCAGCAGTCGGGGAGCGGGTCGGTCGTCATGCCTGCGGCGGGGCGATAGCGCGAGAAATGCGCGAAGCACTGCGCACTGGTCAGCGGCATGACCTGCGCGGGGCGATGCAGGCGCTCGCCGAGCAGGCGGGACAGGGTCGGCTCTGGCGCGGTCATCCGCATTCCCGCTTCGGCGGCGTGTGCGCCCAGAACCAGCCCGCGCGAAAGAGCGGCTGCGGTCACGTCCGGCGCGCGTTCGTAGCGACCGGCCATGTCGATGGCGCTGTTCAGCGCAGCTTCGACCTGCTGCTTGGCGAACATATGGTCGCGCAGGGCATCGGAAGCCTGCAGAGCGAGCAAGGCCGAGACCGCCATCCCCAGCGAAAGCACCAGGGTCAGCCTGCCGGCGAGGGACTGGGGGTAGCCGCGCAAGCGTTTCAGGATGCTGCGCTCGGGTTCGGCGCGGGCTTCCGGCGTGGTCATTCGAAACTGACGGGGCCGGGCAGGACGTAGCCTTCGCTGCGCACGGTCAGGATCAGGTCGTCGCCGCCCGGCTCGCTTGCCAGCTTGTGGCGCAGGCGGCTGATCTGGATGTCGATGGTGCGGTCGAAAGCGACGGTAGCGCTGCGTTCTGGCAGCAATTCCTCGCGCGATAAGACCTGGTTGGGCGCCTCGATGAAGCGGGTAAGCAGGCGGTATTCGGCCGAGGAGAGCATGACGAGGTGTTCGTCGGCGCTCATCAGCCGCCGCTGGTGCAGGTCGAGCCGCCAGGGGCCGACCCGTGCGAAGCGCGCGACGCGGGGGCGACCTTGTCCTGCCGCCTTCCCGGGACCTTTGGCGAACGCCCGCGAGCGGCGCAGCAGGTTGCGCACGCGCGCCAGGAGTTCGCGCGGCTCGAAGGGCTTGGCGAGATAGTCGTCCGCACCCAGTTCGAGGCCGAGCACCCGGTCGATCGGGCCCTCTCGCGCGGTCACCATCATGATCGCGCCTTCGTGGCCCGCCGCGCGCAGTTCGCGGCATAAGTCGAGGCCGTCGCCATCGGGCAGGTTGAGGTCGAGGATCAGGAGGTCGACCGGCCCCGTCTCCATGCTGGCGCGCAAGGCGGCGACGGTGCCCACCGCGTCGACGCGCTGCGGTTCGCGCGAAAGCTGCGCGGTGATGAGTTCACGAATATCGGGGTCGTCTTCCAGGACGATGATACGACCCTCGGGACAGCCCTCGGGCGCACTGAGCTGCGCGTTCATGGCATCCACATAAACCCGCGCAGGCGCCAAGTCTCCCCCGTTGATACACGACAAACCATGCGGCGTCATGCCGCAACGCGGCGTCACCGGCCGTGTCTTGCCGTGCGATGGGCGCGCGCGCCGTTCCGCCGGGTTCGTGCTCTGGCGGAAAGCACCTAGGACGGTTTTCCCACGCCCGGGGGCAAGAAATACAGATATCGAAATGGCTTAGGCCCGCGTTAACCATTGAAAGCTAGCAGCATCGGGCAATCCCGGGGGCTTTCATCCGATGTTCGACGTTCTGCTGTGCATTCACGACCAGCACAACGAGTGGTTCGTCCTGCTCGCTGGCGCAATCTGCGTCATTTCCGCCATGAGCGCGGTCCAACTCCTGCGCCATGCCCGGCACTTGTCCGGCCGGGCGGCGGCGCGATGGATCGCGGGTGCCGGCATAGCCATCGGCTTCGGTATCTGGGCGACCCACTTCGTGGCGATGCTGGGATACGATCCGGGCGTGATCGCCGGTTACCAGATTCCTGCGACCCTCATGTCGCTCATCACCGCGATCGCGATGACGACGATGTCCTTTTCCATAGCCCTTGCCCGCCCCGACGCGAAGGGTCTGGCGGTGGCCAGCCTGCTTGGCGGCTGTGGTATCGCGGCGATGCACTACATCGGCATGTCGGCACTCGAGCTTCCCGCGCAGATCCACTGGAGAAGCGGCTACGTTGCCGTCTCGCTGCTCTTCGCAGTGGTCCCCATGTATCCCGCGCTGGCGCTGGCGGTCGGCGGACGGGCCATCCGCAGCGGCGTGATCGCCGGCCTGATGATGACGCTCTCGATCGTGCTGCTGCACTTCGTGGGGATGACGGCCGCGCGGCTCGTACCCGCGCCGCTGGACTTGCGCACCGGGGTCCTGCTTTCGCGTGACAGCATGGCGGTGGTCATCACCGCCGGCGCGCTGGGACTGCTCATGCTGTGCGCCACGGTGCTGACCATGGCCCGCAAGACCCGCCTGGCGCTCCACGAGACCGAGCGGGACATGAGCATCCTCGTGCAGGGGATCACCGATTGCGCCATCTACAAGCTCGATCGCGGAGGCAAAGTCGCCAACTGGAACGCCGGTGCCCAGCGGTTGAAGGGATATCCGGCGGACGAGGCCATCGGCCTGCCGCTTGCTGCATTCTACACACCGGAGGATCGCGCCGCAGGTCTCCCCGAGCGGGCGATGTCGACCGCCGCGCAATCCGGCAAGTTCAGTGGCGAAGGCTGGCGCATGCGCCGCGACGGCACCCGGTTCTGGGCCCACGTCACCATCGAGAGGATCGCCGACGAACACGGCGACGACATCGGCTTCGCCAAGATCACCCGCGACATGACGCGCTTCAAGGAGGACGAGGACCGGCTCAAGCAAATGGCCGGTCATCTCGACGCGGCTCTTGGCAACATGCACCAGGGTCTGTGCCTCTTCGGCCCGGACAAGCGCCTGCTGCTGGTCAATGCGCGTTTCACCGAAATCTGGGGCGTCGACCGCGAGACCTCGCTCGTCGGCATGACGATCGAGGAAGTCGCCCGCCTGGTGCTCGATGCCAGCGCCTATCCGAAGGTGTCCCAGACGCGGATCGCCGATCTGCGCCTGCAACTGCAGGCATCGGCCGATGCGGGCAATGCCGCGGTCGTTCTCGATCTCGGCGATGCGCTGGTCGTGTCGATGGTCAGCCGGGCGATGGCGGACGGAGGCTGGGTCACCACGTTCGAGGACGTTACCGAACGCCGCCGCTCCGATGCGAAGATCGCTCACATGGCGATGCACGACAGCCTCACCGGGTTGCCCAACCGTTCGAGCTTCGCCCACTGGATCGACGCCGAACTGGAGCAGGCGCGCCACTTCGGGCACCAGGTGACGGCGGTGATGATCGACCTCGACCGATTCAAGGAGATCAACGACACCCGGGGCCATGGCGCCGGCGACGCGGCCTTGCAGCACTTGTCGAAGCGCCTCCTCGAGGTGCTGGCAGAAGGCGAGGTGGTCGCGCGACTGGGCGGTGACGAGTTTGCCGCCGCCAAGCGGTTCAAGGACGAGGCCGACCTGGCCGCTTTCCTCGACCGGCTGGAAGGCTGCTTCGCGACGCCTTTCGGTCCCGAGGACAACAGCTTCTATCTCGGCGCCAGCATCGGCCTCGCGGTATTCCCTCAGGACGGCGAACGGCGCGAGCAACTGCTGAACAACGCCGATCTTGCCATGTATCGTGCCAAGGCGAACGTCGGCGAGCGGATCGCCTACTACGAGCCGGAA
The DNA here is from genome assembly GCF_044813085.1 of Novosphingobium sp. BL-52-GroH. Taxonomy (NCBI): domain Bacteria; kingdom Pseudomonadati; phylum Pseudomonadota; class Alphaproteobacteria; order Sphingomonadales; family Sphingomonadaceae; genus Novosphingobium; species Novosphingobium sp. BL-52-GroH. The sequence goes on from NZ_CP171149.1 coordinate 1,725,580, forward strand.
ATGGACGAGACCGCCCGGGCCCGCCGCCAGATCGCCAACGACCTGCGCCAGGCCATCGACCGGGACGAACTGTCGCTGGTCTATCAGCCGCAGTATGGCCTGGCGACGGGCGAAATGACCGGATACGAGGCGCTGCTGCGTTGGCAGCATCCGACCCGTGGCGCCGTCGCGCCCGACGATTTTATCCCGATCGCCGAGGAAACGGGCGAAATCTTCCGCATCGGCGAATGGGTTCTTCGCGAAGCCTGCGCGGAAGCGGCCGCCTGGCCGAACGGCCTGAAGGTCGCCGTCAACCTGTCGGCCGTCCAGCTTTCACAGAACGACCTCGTCAACGTGGTCCGTGGAATCCTCGTGGAAACCGGGCTGTCGCCGACCCGATTGGAACTGGAAATCACCGAAACCGCGATCATCGCCGACAAGCTGCGCGCGCTGCACCTGCTGCGCCAGATCAAGGCGCTGGGCGTCAGCATTGCGATCGACGATTTCGGAACCGGCTATTCCTCGCTCGACACACTGCATTCGTTCCCGTTCGACAAGATCAAGATCGACAAGTCGTTCCTGATCCGCTCGCAGACGAGCGCGCAGGCCCGCGCGATCATCAAGGCCGTCCTCGCGCTGGGGCAAAGCCTCAACGTGCCGGTCCTGGCCGAAGGCGTGGAGACGCTCGATCAGGTCGATCTGCTCAAGGAACAGGGCTGCGACGAAGCGCAGGGCTACTATTTCGGCCGTCCCGGAGCCTCGCCGAGCCTCGCGTCCGCGCCGATGGAGCGGCGCCAGATCGGCTGATCCGGCTCATCGATGCAGGCGGGTCAAACGGATCGTCACGCCTCGATGCTGAACATCGCTCATCGCGACGTGCAACCCGGATGCTCTGAACATGCCGGGATCGAGGGCCTATCTCGCACGTGCACACTCCGGCACCACGCAGGTCGGCCCAACACCATTCAAAAGGACACTCCATGCAAGTCAAAGCCTATGGCACCCATGCCGCCGACCGTCCGCTCGAGCCGATGGTGATCGAGCGACGCGAGCCAGGTCCCCGCGACGTCGCGATCGAGATCACCTATTGCGGCGTGTGCCACTCGGATCTCCATACCGCGCGGGGCGAATGGGGCGAAACGCCCTATCCCTGCGTGCCGGGACATGAAATCGTCGGCACCGTCCGCAGTGTCGGTGCGGAAGTCACCCGTTTCCAGGTGGGCGATACGGTCGGCGTGGGATGCCTCGTCGACAGTTGCGGCCATTGCGATTCCTGCAAGGAGGATCTTGAGAACTACTGCACGAACGGCTGGACGGGCACGTACGGGGGCCCCACTAAGGACGCCCCCGAACATACGCTGGGCGGCTATTCGCAGGCGATCGTGGTCGACGAGCACTTCGTCCTGAGCATCAGCCATCCCCGGGAGCAACTCGCCGCGGTCGCGCCGCTGCTGTGCGCGGGCATCACCACGTATTCGCCGTTGCGCCACTGGAACGCGGGCCCCGGCAAGAAGGTAGGGGTGGTCGGTATCGGCGGCCTCGGCCACATGGCGATCAAGATCGCGCATGCCATGGGCGCGCACGTCGTCGCCTTCACGTCCACCCCGGCCAAGCGCCAGGACGCGCGGGATCTCGGCGCGGACGAGGCGATCGTATCACGCGACGAGGAGGAAATGGCAGCCCATGCCGGCAGCTTCGACCTCATCATCGACACCGTCGCCGCCAGCCACGACCTCGATACGTACGTCAACCTGCTGCACCGCGACGGCACCCTCGTGCTGCTCGGCGTTCCCGACCAGCCGCACCCGACGCCCAATGTCGGCGGGCTGATCTTCGGGCGCAAGACGATCGCCGGCTCGCTGATCGGCGGCCTTGCCGAAACCCAGGAAATGCTCGACTTCTGCGCAGAGCACGGGATCGTCTCGGATGTCGAGATGATCGAGATGCAGCAGATCGACGAGGCCTACGATCGCATGCAGCGCAGCGACGTGCGGTATCGCTTCGTGATCGACAGCGCCTCGCTGGCCGCGGGAGCAGCCTGAGCCCCGCGCTGGCCCGCCGGCCCGTCTCGAGCGGGCGGGCCAGTGTCCTGGTATCGTGCCGGGCCCGATCGAGACGACAGCTTCAGATGGGCAGGCCGACGTAGTTTTCGGCGATGGCCTGTCGCGCGGCTTCGCTCGATGCGATGTAGTCCAGTTCGGCAACCTGCATGCGGCGTTCGAAGGCGCCATCCTCGGGAAAGCGGTGCATGAGCCGCGTCAGCGACCAACTGAAACGCTCGGCCTTCCACACGCGGGCCAAGGCCTTGTCCGAATAGCCGGCGATGGCGTCGGTGTCGTTCGTGCGCAGATGGGCGACCAGCGCCTGGCTGGCGTAGTGGACGTCGCTGGCCGCGAGATTGAGCCCCTTCGCTCCAGTCGGCGGAACGATGTGGGCGGCATCGCCGCACAGCAAGAGGCGGCCATGGCGCATGGGCTCGGACACGAAAGAGCGCAGCGGCGCGATCGACTTTTCCAGCGAGGGCCCGCGCGTCATGCTCGCCGCCGCCTGCGGACCGAGCCGGATCTCCAGTTCGTCCCACAGCCGATCGTCGCTCCAGTCCTCGACCCGTTCGGTGAGCGGCACGTCGATGTAGTAGCGGCTGCGGGTGCTGGAGCGCATCGAGGCGAGCGCGAACCCGCGTTCGTGGTTGGCGTATATCAATTCGTGGTTGCAAGGCGGCACGTCGGCCAGGATGCCCAGCCAGCCGAACGGATAGACCTTCTCCAGGCTGCGGCCCACCGCGTCCGGGATAGCCCTGCGCGAAGGGCCGTGGAAGCCGTCGCAGCCCACCACGAACTGCGCATCGATGCGCTGCTCGGTGCCATCCTTGCTCCACGTCACACTCGGTGCGTCGCTTTCGATGTCATGGAGCGCGACGTCCTGCACGCCGTAGATGATCTCCAGCCCGAACGAAGGGGCGGCGGCCATCAGGTCGCGCGTGATCTCGGTCTGGCCATAGACCATGACCTGCTTGCCGGTCAGTGCCTCGATGTCGATCCGGATGAGGCGTTCGCCGTCGGCCAGGTTGAAGCCGCCGTGAGGCAGGCCTTCGGCCTTCATGCGGCCATCGATGCCGAGCCGTTCCATGAGCTGGACGGTGATCTGTTCGAGCACGCCGGCGCGGATGCGGGACAGGATGTGGTCCGGGGTCTGGCGCTCGATCACGACGCATTCGATGCCTTCGGCGCGGAGCAGGCTTCCCAGCAGCAGGCCCGAGGGGCCGGCGCCAACGATCGCGACTTGTGTGCGCATGGTCTTGAATCTCCCGGTCGCGCATTCGCTGACGGTGTTGCGCGATGGCATTGGATTGACAGCCGGACGCGGCGGTAGGAAGGGACGAGAGGGCGTCCATCAGGTACTTTCGGGACAAGAAATGACGAAGCCGGCGACAATTCCCAACTTCCTTCTCTACGGCGAGAGCAGCTCCGATTCGCCGGCGCAAATCTCGCATATCGAGACGATCGCGGCGCGCAGCGTGATGTACGACTGGGAGATCACACCGCACCGCCACGCACACTGCATGCAGTTGCTGCTGGTATCGCGCGGGCAAGTCGCTTTTCGCCGCGATCATCTGTCGGGTACGCTGGACGGTCCCTGCTTCGTGTTCGTCCCGGTCGATTGCGTACATGGCTTTCGTTTCGTGCCCGACACCGAAGGGTATGTGCTGAGCTTTTCGTCCGAACTGGTCGCCCGGTGCCAAGGGAGCGCCGATCCGATGCGGGAGTTGATAACCCATGGCGGCCATGGCGTGATCGCACCCGCCGCGGCGGATCGCGTGCGCTGGCTGTGCGCCGAATTGCTCGCGACGATGCAGGACTGGCGCACGCCGCAGCCGTTCTTCCTGGCGCTGGCGGAGGCGCTGGTCCGCTCGCTCATTCCCGAGCATCGCACGACCCCGCAAGGCGATGTCCCGCTTCACGAGGAGCGCCTCGCCCGTTTCCGGCAACTGGTGGAAGTGCATCTGCGCGAGCATCGCGCGGTGGAATGGTACGCAGGCCAGCTCGCGATGAGCGTGCGCGGGCTCTCGCGCCTGTGCCGGGCGGTGCTGGACCGTTCGCCCCAGGAAGTAATCCACGGGCGTCTCGCGCTCGAGGCCAAGCGGCTGCTGACGTTCACGAACGCAAACGTCGTTCAGGTCGCCGAAGAACTGGGCTTTGCCGACCCGTCCTATTTTTCCCGCTTCTACTTGCGTATGACGGGACGCCGGCCAGTCCTCGAAAAGCGCGGTTCGGACTGAAAGGGCCCGAAGTGCGCGACGGCTTATGCCCGCTCCATTTCCAGGGCGCGGTCGATCATCATGCGCGAACGCACGCCCCCGGCATCGATATTGAGCTTGAGCAGGCGCCGCTCGGGATACCGCAGCATGTTCGCCTGCTGCTGTTCGAGCATGTCCAGGTCCTCGCCGAAGATCTTGGCCTGGCCTTCGCGGATCGTGTCGGTCAGCGCGGCGTCGTCGATGCCGAACTGGCGCGCCATGCCCCAGAAGTACCAGTGGGACGTCTCGGTCTCGGGTGTGATGAAGTCGACGACGATGCTGGAGGCCTTGTCCTCCTTCGCCGCATCGTAGCCGCCGCGCCCCGCCAGCGCGACACCGACCTCGATCATGACATGGCTGGGCAGCGAGAAGCGGCAGACCTGCCAGCGGTCGACATCGGCGTCTTCGGGCAGGCCAGCGCCGCGCAGGGCCATGCGCCAGAACGGCGGAGCCTTGATGTTCTCCATATGGCGCATGGTGTGGATCTCGTCGCCTACCACGCGGGTGTGGACGGGAGCTTCGTCGATTTCCTTCTGGCCGATGCTGGAGGCATGGACATAAGTCTCGTGCGTGAGGTCCATGAGATTGTCGATCATCAGGCGGTAGTCGCACTGAATGTGATAGAGCCCTCCGCCATAGGCCCACTCGTCGCTTTCCGCCCACTCCAGATGGTGGAGCTTGGCCGGATCGGCGTCCTCGCGATTGCCCGGCCAGACCCAGATGAAGCCGTAGCGCTCGATCACCGCGAAGGCGCGGATCGGGGGGAAGCCCTTGACGCGCTGGCCCGGCATGTCGAGCGCCTCCCCGTCGCAGCCCATCGCCAGGCCATGATAACCGCAGACCAGCGCCCCTTCACGCATGAAGCCCAGCGACAGTGGCGCACCGCGATGGGGGCAGAAATCCTCGACCGCGGCGGCCTTGCCGTCCGGCCCGCGGAAAAAGACGATGCGCTCGCCGCAGATCTGCCGGCCGAGCGGCTTCCCCTCGATCTCGTCGGGCGTACAGGCCACGTACCAGGCATTGACGGGCCAAGGCTTGGCAGCGGCATCGGAGGACGACATCATTAAGCTCCTGGCAGGGACTATCGGGACAAAGACTAAAGAGCCAGCTCGGGGCGGCCGCATAACGGATCGACCGGACTAACCCCCTGGAAATCCGCCTTGCCGAGCAAGGCTGCCACCAGGGCACGCTGGACTGACGGTATACCCGTATAGGCATTGACGTAAGTCGGGACCCACGGAGCATCGTACAACAGGTAGGGATGACCGAAGGAGATCATCAGTGTGGGGATGTCGACGTAGCGTTGCATCGCCCGCTTGGCGCTGCCGTGCAGCGAGGGCCAGTCGATTCGGTTGGCGGCGATGACGGGCGTGGATTCGCGGCCGACCGCGTAGAGCAGCAGGTCGGTGTCGTCCGGCGTCGGCGGATGTTCCGGATCGTAGGCGCGCACCGTGAAGCCGGCATCCTCCAGCGCTGTAACCAGTGGCGCGAAGGAGCGCTTGGGTGCGCCATCGAGGAACACCTCCTCGTGCGCATTCGCGGCCAGGACGATGCGGCGGTGGCGGGCCGGCTCGAGCGGGAGCAGATCCGGCACGTCCTTGACGAGCGTGAGCGACCGTGCCGCCGCCTGCTCGGCCAGCGCCAGCGATTGCGGCGCGCCCAGCAGCAGCGCCGCTTCCTCCATTTGCGCCAGCCGGTCCTCGACGCTCAGGCGGTGGAGGCCTAGCAGCGCCTTGAGCGTGAGGATGCGGGTGACGGCTTCGTCGAGGCGCGCTTCGGAGAGCAAGCCGGAGCGGAGGCCTTCGCGCATGTGCGCCATATCGGCGGCGGGCGCGCGGCTGAACAGGAACATGTCGCAACCCGCCGCGATCACGGCGGGGACCGCCTGCGCGCGTGGCATCCAGCTAGTGAGCCCGCCCATGACGGTCGCATCGCTGACCAGCAGGCCACGGAAGCCCAGTTCGCCGCGCAGCAGGTCGATGTTCAGCGCCGCCGAAGCGCTTGCCGGGGCATAGGCCGCGCGGCCCGCATCGCCGCGCTGGTGGTGGTAGGCGGGCAGGGCGATATGCCCGGCCATGATCGTCATCACGCCGCCGTCGATGAGAGCGCGGTAGATGCGCCCGAAGGTCGTGCGCCAGGCGTCCATGTCCAGCGGGTTGACGGTGGTGAGCAGGTGCTGATCGCGCTCGTCGAAACCTTCGCCGGGCCAGTGCTTCGCGGTGGCCGCGAGGCCCGCGCTCTGGGTGCCGGCGATATGGGCGGCGGCATGGGCCAGCACGCGCTCGGGATTGGAACCGAACGAGCGGGTGCCCACGATCGTGCTGCGGAACGCCGCGTTGACGTCGACCACCGGCGCGAACGACCAGTTGTAGCCGACGGCGCGGGCTTCGAGAGCGATCAGGCGGGCGAGCCTGGCGGTCAGCGCCGGATCGTCGCAGGCGGCGATGCCGAGCTGGTTCGGCAACGACGTCGCGAAGCCGAGGCTGACCTCGCCGCCTTCGATGTCGCCGCTGATGAGCGGAGGGATGGTCGCTTCCTCGAACAGGCGGCGGGTGATTGCGCGCGCATGGTCGAGGTCGGCTCCGGGGAAGCGGTGATAGCCGCCCGCGCCGTTGCCGATGACCTCGGCAACCTGGTCCGCGCCGTCGTTGACGCCGAAGTTAAAGAGTTGGGCGATGGCGGCATCGGTCGAAAGCGAGGCGCGGGTACGGGAAACCCACTCGCTCTCGTCGGGCGTAAGGTCGCGCCAGACGGCGGGTTCGGGCTGGAACGTGGGGATGTCAGACATGGGTTGCCTCGGCGCGCTCGGCGGCTTCCAGGCGGGCGATGGCGGCAGGGTGCCGGACCAGCGCCAGCGCGATGAAGGCCAGCGCAAGCGGGGATGCGACCGCAGCGACCAGCGACAGCGACTTGGGCAATGCCATCGGATCGCCGAAGACGTGGTCGGTCGCCAGCGCGATCGCGGTCGGGCCCAGACCCGCGCCGATCAGGTTGACGCCGAGCATATAGCAGGCAGCGATCTGGGCGCGCATCCGGTTGGGAGTGATTTCCTGAAGGGCGGCGTAGCCACCACCGAAGGGGAAGCCGGCGAAGAAGATCATGACGCCGATCGTCGCGAGCGCGCTCTGCCCGGTCGGCATCATCGGAAAGACGATGGTGAGCGGGACCAGCACAGCGAAGCCGAAAGTCGCGGCGATCAGGTTGGCGCGGACGTGGCCACGGCGGCGCAGTGCGCTGGCGACGAAGCCGCCCGAAAGCGTGCCGGCCATGCCGCACAGGAATACCACGAGGCCGTACTGGAAGCCGATCTCGGTCGAGGTCCAGCCATAGCGGCGCTCGAAGAAGGCAGGCAGCCAGGCGGTGCTGCCCTGGCCCACCAGGATCATCAGCGACAGGCCGATGATGATGCCGACGTAGCTGCCGAGCGAGGCCTTCACATGGCGCGCCATCTCGGAGAAAGGCAGCGATACCGGCTTGCCGACGACACCGCGCCGGGCTGGCTCGCGGATGGTGAGCGCTACGAAGCCCAGCAGCAGGCCGGGCGTGCCCACGATCAGGAAGGTCGCCTGCCAAGGCTTGATCGTGCCGATCAGGGGCAGGGCGATCGCGCCCATGTCGCTGAGCGACTGGATCACCATGCCGCCCAGGATCAGCGCCATGCCGCCGCCGATGTAGATGCCCATCGAGAAGATGCCGAGCGCTGCGGGCAGGCGGTCGCGCGGGAAGTAGTCGGCGAGGATCGATTGTGCCGAAGGGGTCAGCCCCGCTTCGCCCGCGCCGACGCCGACGCGCGCGAGGAACAGCATCCCGGCCGAGCGGGCGAGGCCGCAGACAGCCGTCATGAAGCTCCACACCACGATCGAGCCGACGATGATGTTGCGCCGGTTCGACCGGTCGGCGAAGCGCGCCATCGGCAGGCCGATCGCGACGTAGAACAGCGAGAAGCTGAAGCCGTAGAGCAGGCTGATGACCGTGTCCGACACCGCGAGGTCGGCCTTGAGCGGCTCGACCAGCAGCGCCAGAACCTGGCGGTCGACGAAGGCGAAGCTGTTCGCCAGCGTCAGGATGATCGCCACGTACCAGGCATAGGCGCCGTAGCGCGGCCCGGTGTCTTGTCCGGTCATGGCTTTACCTCGAGAAGGATGCGCCGGTAGCGCGTGATCGGCATGGCGCCGTCATCGGTGGCTTCCAGGACGATGTGATAGGAAATGGGTTGCGCGGCAGCCGGGATGGTGACTTGCGCGCGGGGGCCGTCGCTTCCCGCGATCGCCAGCGGCGCCAGGCCGAAGACGCCGGAGGGCTCGAGATAGTGCCACCAGCGATAGCGCAGGGTGTTGCCGTCCGGGTCGCAAGAGCCGGTGGCGTCGAGCGTCACGGTCTCGCCAGGGTGCGCCTGCACGGTGACGGGAGCGAGGCCGCCGTTGCCGTCCACGAGCAGCACCGGTGGATGATTGGCGCGGGCATAGTCCGGGGTGGTCGACCACTCGATCCGTGCGGCGAAATCGCGCTGGAACGCATCGCGCCAGCGGAACACGCCCACCTGGTTGCTGCGGAAATAACTGCCGTCGGGAAACGTCGCCTCTTCAACCGCATCGCCGTAGTGGCCGGCGGAGAGGTCCGACAGCCTGTAGCGGCCGCCCCAGCTGCCGTATTCGGGATGGCCGGCCTCGTTCAACCCGTTGGGGATGAGGTAGAGGAAGGCGGGGGTGTCCCCCTCCATGATGACCGCGCGCTTAGGGTAGAGGGCGCCGAGCGGGCCCTTGCCTTCGATATGTTCGGCGCGCCAAGCGTCGCTCACCATGTCGACGTAGGGCCACTTCTGGAGTCGGATGATGTCGCCCGAAATGCCGTTCCAGGCGGCCATCGAATATTCGTTCCAGCCATGTACGCTGCCGATCCAGAACAGCTGCGAAAAGGTGCGCCTTATCCACGGCCCGGCATCGTCCTGGTCGGAGATCGAATAGACCCGAAGGCGCGACAGGAACGCCGCGACCTGCTCGGGCGTGCGGGTGGCGCGCACATGCCATAGCGCCTGCGCGAGATCGGCGGCGCCGCCCCAGACCGAAATCCACAGCGGGCGCTCGTCGGCACGGTCGACGGCGGCGACGATCAGGCGGGAGGCGTCGGTGTCGTGCCCTTCGCCCACGCCAGTCATGCCATAGGCGGCGGAACCGCTGCGCACGAGACCCGCGAGCTTCGCGGCATCGGGATAGCCCGGTTCGTGGCGGCGCAAGTTGGCGACGATTTTGCCGTAAGCGGCGATCGGCGCTTCGATGAGCGCCGGCTGCACCTTGTCGCGTTGCCAGACCGACGTCGTGGCGACGATGCCCTCTATGTCGAACTGGTTGGCGTAGAGCAGGAAGCGCACGAAGGACTGGGAATCATCGGGTTCGTTACCGATGTCGCTCAGCACCAGGATGCGCGGCTTCTCGATCGGCGCCGGGATGCACCGCCCCACAGCCGCGTCGGCGGCAACCGGCGCACCAAGGCCCAGCAGGCTAGCGAGGCCGATGGTCAGCAGGCCGGTCTTAGGCATCGATACCCCGTTTCGAGAAAAGTGGCCGCCGGGACCGCGCGAGCGCGTTCCCGGCGTGGCCGGCATCAGAAGTTGGCGCCGAGCCGTACGCCCGCATAGCGGTGCGCATCGCGGCTGTACCAGCCCGAAACGGCAGCCTTGGTGCCCCACCGGCCGCTGTAGTCGGTGATGTTGGACACGTAGCTCTTGTCGGTCACGTTGTTGACGAAGACCGTGATCGAATAGCGGCCGTCCTTCGGGGCGAGCCCGGCGGTGAGGTTGAGGATGCCGTAGGCATCCTGCACCGCGCGAGGGCTGTGGTTGGGATCGAAGTTGATCTTGCTCTGGTAGTTGAAGGTCGCACCCAGGGCGAGATCCCAGTCGGCGTTGACATCGACCTTCTGGTCGAGGCCGACGTTGAACTTCCAGCGCGGCGAACGCGGCAGCGATACGCCCGACAGGTCCTGCGACGAGGCGCCGTTGGTGGTGGTGCAACCCTGCGCGGCCGTCTGGCCCGAGTAGCAGACCGCGCCGGCGAAGTTGTCGTAGCGCGACTTGACCCAGGCACCGCTGAAGTTGACGGTCAGGTCGTGCATCGGGCGCAGCACGCCGTCCACTTCCACGCCGCGCGTGGTGGCGCGCGCAGCGTTGCGCACGTCGAAAGTCGTCGCGCCGAGCGGATTACTGTAGTCGAGCGACTGCACCTGGAAGTTCGAGTAGCGCGAATAGAACGCCGCGACGTTGAGCGAGAGGACGCGATCGAAGAAGTCGCCCTTGAGGCCAAGTTCGAAGCTGTCCACCTTCTCGCGGCCCACAGGATTGAAGGTATTGGTCGCGGTGACGGCGCCGTCGAGGTTCCAGATCTCGGGCTTGTAGCCGCGCGAATAGGTACCGTAGACGTTGGCGAGATCGCCGAGCGCCTGCTTGAGCGTGACGTCACCCACCCAGGTCGACTTGGTGCTGCTGTCCTTGCGCACGAACTGGATCAGGTTCGGCCCGGTCTGCTGCGGCGTCTGCAACTCGTAGGTGTAGGCGATCTTGTCGCGGTTGAGGCGCAGGCCGGTGATGAGCGTCGTGGTGTCGGTGACCTTCCAGTCCGCGCGGGCATAAGCGGCATAGGTCTGGTTGTTGGGAGGACGACGCGCGGCGAACAGCAAGGGTGCGAACCCGAAGGTGCGGCGATCGAACTGATAGCCGGACTTCTGCTGGTCGTAGTAGAGCCCGGCGATGAAGCGCATGAAGCCCAGGTCCGGCGAGACGACCTTGAATTCCTGGCTTACGCCCTTGATGTCGAGATCGAAGGTCTGAATGTTGTTGAACGAGTTGGCGCCGCCTGTGAGGATCGAGACCCAGTCGGCATCGACGTTGTAGAGGTCCTGGCGCAGGAAGCGCTTTTCGGTCTGGCGCGCTGTGATCGAGCTGAGCGTGAAGTCGCCCAGGCGATAGTCCAGCGTCAGGCTGTAGAGCTGGTCCTTGACGTTCTGGCCGGGGGTGGTGATCGTCGCATAGTCGGTGTTGCCGGCCTGCGGGGTGATGCCCGGCAGCGCGATCGACTGGGCGACGAAGCCACGGAACTGCGCGGTCGGGTCGACATTGATGTAGGCCTGGAACGAACCCTTGTCGCGCGAATGGACGAACGTGCCCGCCAGCGTGATGTCGAGGTTGTCGGTGGGCTGGAACAGCAGCTTGCCGCGCACGCCCTGCGACGAGGACTCGTCGTGCTTGCCGGTAGTCAGGTTCTTAGTCAGAAACTGGGTCTTGCCCGCGAAGCCCGAGAGACTGAACGAGATGTTGTCGGAGATCGGGCCGGCGAGGAAGGCCGAGCCGCGGAATTCGTTGTCGGTCGTCGCAGTCAGGGTCATGTCGCCCTGCAGCCTGTCGGACGGCTTGCGGGTGACGATATTGATGACGCCGATCGAGGCGGTGCGGCCACCCAGGGTCGACTGCGGGCCGCGCAACACTTCGACGTTCTGGATATCGGCAAGCTGTTTAGCGATCAACGATTCCGGTGCGATGGTGACGCCATCGATCATCACTGCGACGCCGCTGGGCGCGCCGATGCCCAGCACGTCGGTGCTGATGCCGCGCATGGTGAAGCTGGGGCGCAGCGCCGTACCCGAAGGCAGTGCGGTGAGCGAAGGCACCGACTTGCCCATGTCGTCGAGCGTGTTGATGCCCGCCTTCTGGAGGTTCTCGGAGCTGACGACCGCGACGGAAACCGGCGATTCACGTAGAGAAACCGTGCGTTTTTGTGCAGTTACGACGATTTCTTCGGACACAGCCGGAGCTGCACCACCAGCTTGGTCGGCGGCCTGATCGGCAGGTGCAGTCTGCGCATGGGCGGTCGCTATGCTGATGGCGATCACGGGAATCGAGGCCATGGTGGCCGAAAGCGAAATCTTCAAAATATCCTCCCCACAGGCACGGCAAGCTCGGTTGCCGAGTTGTTCGTGATGAAGGCTTGATAGTGGTTTAGCGGTAATCCTGTCAACGCAATTTGGTCGGAGTTCGTGCGTAAACCGAAATGCGGTCAGGCGAGCGGCGGTGCAGTCGATTCCCGTTCTATCAGTTCGTAGGGGAGATAATCCGCCACCAGTCGCTTCGGCGCGTCGGGCGCCTGGGGGGCTCGCGTCGCCTGGATCGCCAGTGTGGCGGCACGTTCGGCGATCAGTGCGACGGGCTGGCGCACGGTGGTGAGGGTGGGCCACAGCTTCACGGCTATGGGGGTATCGTCGAAGCCCGCGACCGAGAGATTGCGGGGGACGCGCAAGCCACGGCGGTGGGCCAGCGAGACGATCGCGGCGGCCATGTCGTCGTTGCTGGCGAAGATCGCGGTGGGGCGTTCCTCGAGGCCCAGGAGGTATTCGGCGGCGGCCAGGCCCGATTCGTACGTCAGGTCACCAGGGGCGACAAGCGCCTGATTCCAAGGTATTTCTGCTTCGTCGAGGGCCGCGCGGTAGCCGCCTTGGCGGGTATGGCTGATGATGTGGGTCTCGGGTCCGCGGACGAAACCGATCCGCCGGTGGCCGAGGCCGATGAGGTATCGCGTCATATCTCGCGCGGCGGCGAAGTCGTCGATGCGGACGGTCGGTAGGTTGGGCAGGGCATCGCCCGAGGACATCGCCATGATCGGCACCGGAACCTGGGCCCCGATATTGGTGCGACTGATGACTTCGCAATAGGGCGGCGCGGCAAGGATCGTGCTGGCGCCGCTGCGCACCAGCGATTCCAGCGCTTCGCGGATACGGGCCGGGTCCACCGCGTCGATACGGTGCAGCAGGAGCTGGGCTCCCAGGTTTGTCGTCGCGGCCAGGGTGCCGACCAGGATCGAGCTGAGGAAGGCGTTCTCTGCCGTGCCGACCAGCAGCCCGAGCCTTACGGTTGCAGCGCTGGCGAGCGCCTGCGCTGCGATATTCGGCTTGTATCCGAGTTCCTTGACAGCCGCCATCACGGCCTCGCGCGTGCTTTCGCGGACCTTGCGGCGGCCGTTGATGACGTTGGATACGGTCATGGCGGAAACCCCGGCATGGTCCGCTACCGCCTGGATGTTCACGCCCTGGTTCGCGCGCCGCGACGCTCTGGCCATTCCCTGTAATTTTCCTTTTCGAAAGCTTGCCCTGTGCCGGATGGCAATCGCCGTTTCATGCCGTATTGCGCCGCCGAAGCAAAGGCATGGGTTGACAGATCAGGGTCAGGATTTAGTTTAGCGATAAATCTAAACGCGACGGAATGCCATAGTCGACGCAGCGTGAGCGTCGCTGGAAGGGATGAAAGGTTTTGACGACAGATTTGCAGGGTCGGCCGCTGCGCATGGCGATGGTCGGCGGAGGGCAGGGCTCGTTCATCGGCCCGGTGCACAAGATGGGTGCATCGATCGGGGCCGGGATCGAGCTGGTCGCGGGGGTCTTCAACGGCGATCGCGAACGCTCGCTGGCATCGGCGCGCAATTTCGGCGTGTCGGCCGATCGCTGCTATGCGGATGCCGCCGAGATGTTCGCCGCCGAAGCCGCGCGTGAGGACGGCATTGACATGGTCGCCATTGCCACGCCCAACCACCTCCACCTTCCCATCGCGCTCGCGGCGATCGAGGCGGGCGTGCACATCATGTCTGACAAGCCCGCCACCGCGACTCTCGCCGAAGCGCTGCGCCTGCGCGACGCGCTGGCCGGCGGCGACGTGCTCTATGCGCTGACGTACAGCTATTCCGCCTATCCGATGATCCGGGAGGCGCGTGCCCGCGTCGCGGCCGGAGCGATCGGCACGGTGCGCAAGGTCGTCGTGACCTATCACCAGGGCTGGATGTCCAAGCCGCTCGAGGCCGGCGATCCGCGCGCTGCGTGGCGCACCGATCCGGGCAAGTCGGGCGTCGGCGGCGCCAGTGCCGACATCGGCGTCCACGCCTTCCACCTGGCGGAGTTCGTCAGCGGGCAGCGCGTGACCGAATTGGTCGCCGATGCGCGCGGGCTGGTCCCGGGCCGCGCGCTGGACGACGACTGCAACGTCCTGCTGCGTTTCGCCGAGGGGCAGGCCGGCGTGCTGGTGGTCTCGCAAGTCGCCTTCGGCGAGGGCAACGGCATCTCTATCAAGATCTACGGCGATGCCGGCGCGCTGCACTGGACGTTCGAGCAGGCCGATGCCCTGATCCACGCCAGAGCCGACGGCAGCGTCGAGACGGTCAAGGCGATGTCGCCGGGCATCCTGGTCCGCACGCCCTTGCCAATCGGCATGGGCGTGGGCCTAATCGCGCCTTTTGCCGTGCTATACCGCGATTTCGACGCGGCCATCCGCGGCGACACCACCCGCATCGGCACTGTTCTTCCCGGCATCGAGGAAGGGGTTCGCGGCATGTGCTTCATCGAGCGCGTGGCGCAGAACAACGCGGCCGGAAACGGTTGGTCCGTGCTCGAAACCCCGGGGGAAACGGCCAAGGAGGTCGCGGCATGACTGACAAGCTGAGCATCGGCTTCCTCGGCGGCGGGCCCGTCACCCAGGCGATCCACCTTCCCGTGCTGGCGACCATGGCTGATCGCTGGCGCGTGGCGCGGATCATGGACATCAACCCGCGCGTCGCCCAGGCCGTCGCAGATCGCTGCGGGGCCGAGGCCACCACTGATCCCCTGCAGGTGATTGAGGATCCGTCGATCGACGCGGTGGCGATCTGCAGTCCCAACGCCTTCCACGCCGAGCAGGTGATCGCCGCCTGCCGCGCCGGCAAGCGCGCGGTGCTCTGCGAAAAGCCGCTCGCCGTCACCCGCGAGGAAGCCGACGCCATCGTCGCCGTCGCAGCCGAGACCGGCACCGCGATCATGGTCGGCACCATGCACCGCTACGATCCGGGCTTCCGCGCCGCGCTCGCCGCCTGGAAGGACGCCGGGGACGAAGTCGTCGCGGTGCGTTCGAACATCTACATCCCGCCAAACGGCGCGCTGGTCGATTTCGCAACGCAGGAAGTGCCGCTCGACGGCCCGCCACCCGGGCCGCCGCCGCCCGCACCCGATCCGATCCGCCTGCGTAACACCATCCTCGCGCTTGCGATCCACGACGTCCCGCTGATCCGTGCCTTTTCCGGGCAGGTGGGCGAAGTCCTGTCGGCCCGGCGCATCCCGCCGTTCGGCTACTCGCTGTTCCTCGGCAATGGCGAGACGAGCGTGGACATGAAGGCCTTCATGCCGGGGCAGTGGCCTGCATCCTGGACTTTCGAGGTGCAGGGCCGCGACCATTTGCTGCATGTCGATTTCTCGCCGTCCTACGTGCTGGCGGGCTCGGCCACGGCCACCTTCACCGACCGCAGCGGCAGCCGCAGCTTCCGTTTCGGCGACAATGGCTACCAGTCGCAGTGGCTGCACCTGCACGACGTCGTCACCGGCACCAGCCAACCCGAAGTGTCGCTGGCCGACGCTGTGGAAGACCTGCAGTTCGCCATCGACCTTGCCGAACGTGCGGCCCAATTCCTGGAGGCGAACCAGTGAGCGACCAACTGACCGTTTCCGTCCGTGGCGATGGCCCGGACGCCGTCCTGCAGCGCGCGGTCCTGGCGACCGTGCCCAACGACTTCCGGGTCGTGGACGGTGCGGGCGACGTCCTGCTGGTGTCGGGCCGCGACGGCAATGCCGCACAGGTGCTGGCGACGGCAGGGACGACCACGCGCGCGATCATGGTCGCTTCGCCTGCCTTGCTGGATGCCGACAGCCGTGGGCAACTGGCGCAGATCGAGGCAGCGGGAACGCCGGTGATGCTCGGCTTCGCCTACGTACCATGGTTCCTGGCCGAAGGCCTGCCGCTGGATGCCGCGCGCGAGGAGGAAGTGGCCATTCTCGAGCTCTCGGGCGATGTGGCGGACCTCGTCGCGGCGCCCGACATGCTGCTCGAACAGCTCCATATAGGGCGGATAATGATCGGCGATGTGCAGTCCGCAAGGACGCTGATGAACGGCCCGTCCGTCATCGTGGTCGAAGCCGAGGGTGGCGAGCCGCAACTCAAATGGCGCATGACCGCAAGCAAAGGCTTGGCCGACAGGCTGTCGGTCGAGCGGATCGCAAGGCTGCGGCGGACCAAAGTGGAAATCGTGCGCGACGCCCACGCGCGGCCCGCGCAAGTCACGCATCACGATGCCCTCGGAAGCCATACCGATGGGCCGCTCTACCAGAGCGGCTACCGGGTGTGCTGGAAGGCCCTCCATGCCGCTCTCCACGGCGGCCACGTGCCCTCGGGCACGATCACGCGACTGGAGAGCGATCTTGCCATGTTGCCGGGCTGATCCTGGCGCCCGCCATCCTGTTGGCACCCTCGGCAGATCCTCCTCCTGACCCAGGGGTGCCAGACGGCGGCGGATGCGCATCCGCCGCCGTCTACTTGTTTCGGAAGGGCATGCGAAACGACGCCGGCTTGGCTGCGCGCCCGGGCTGACCTAAGGGGGCGCATGCCCAGGCCCGCGCGGGCAAGCAATCGAGAGCCCCGATGATACCAGCAAAAGACCTCGTCCATCTCGGCAAGCTCGTCGCCGCCCGGCATGGCTGGGCGGAGGCAAGGGCCTTCAAGGCCTACGAGCCGGACGATGCGGACCGTGCCCGCATGGCCGGCTGCGCCGTCGAGTTGTTGAAAGCCTTGCCCAAGGCACCGGGGACTTCCGCGTTCCTGAGCGCCGCCTTCGCGGTACAACTCGATCGTCACCTCTCGGCTCCCGTCCATCTGGTTGCCGGGACCTTGTCGGTAGACGGGGTCGCGGTCTACGAAGATTCGCGGGCGGTTGACGGACCGGCGATCTTTGCGGCTCCGGAGCCGCAATGGGGCGGCCACATCTGGGCCATGGTCGGACCCTATATCGCCGACGTCGCGATCTTCCGGGCGGCCTATTCCAGCGATTGCCCGCCCGCCCTTGCACGGCACGTCCATTCGGTGTTCGGCCAGGAGAAGGGACTCTACGTCGACCATTGGCGGCGCGCCCGGCGCGTAGGCCTGGGGTACGAGCCGCAATATGTCCTCAGCCGCGACGAAGTGACGTCGCTGATGGGCGGCGCCTACCGCCTCATGCAGCAAACCTAGCCGCAGCCCGGGAAGAAATTCAGGCTTTCCCTCTCGTTAACCTTGTCTTACTGCGGCAAGTGAAATGGGTGGGCAGTCAACTTTTGAGTATTTGGGCGACGACCTCGCCGTGGCGGCGGGCTGAGAGCTTGCGGACCTTCCACCCGTTCTCTGGCTTTCGTGCGGCAGGTGCGGTGGCACCTTGCTGAAATTTGCCTCGCTCTGGCTGCTGTCCGCCGCCCTCGTCCCGGCGCCGGTCGGCTTCGACCTTCCCCTCGGCGCGGCGACGGAGGGGACGACTGCCCACGTCGTCGAATCGATCCTGGAATACACCCGCTGGCCGCGTCCGACGGAACCCATCCGCCTCTGCGTGGCGGGCCTCACCGGGCATGGCGGCGCGCTGGGCGGCATCGTGCTGGACAACGGCCGCCGGGTCCATCGCATCGACCTTGCGGACGGCAGCCTGCCGGGTGCGGGACAGTGCGACGTGGTCTATCTCGGCCGCTTGGCGGTCGGACAACTGCAGCGCGCGACGGCCGCGGTGCGTGGGCAGGCGGTGGTCACCATCGCCGAGGCCGATCCCGGTTGCCACGGGGAGGCGATGTTCTGCCTCGTCTTCGGCATCCGGTCGCTCTCGTTCCGCCTCAACATCGATGCCGTCTCACGCTCGCAGGTGCGTATTGACCCGCGCGTGCTGAGGCTCGCGCAGGGCGGTGGCGAGCCATGACGGGCTGGCGGCATCCCACGCTGCGGCAGGTCCTTGCCTACGAGCAGCGCAAGATCATCGTCTTTGCCGTCGTGCTGGCGGGGCTCACGCTCATGCTCAGCGGATTCCTGGTGATCCGCGACTATGCACGCCGCGACCTGGCCCTGGTGGCACGGACGATCGGCTATACGGTGGAGCCGGCCGTCGTGTTCGGCGACCGCGAGGCGATCGGCAAGGGCATCGCCTCCGTCGCGCAGCCCGATTCGGTCGCCTCGGTGGAAGTCGTCGATCTGGACGGTCGCGAACTTGCGCGATGGGGCCAGCCCCGATCGGGTGTGGTCGCGATGATCGAGCGGTCGACGGCGAAGCTGCTGTGGCGTGGCCCCGAAGTGCGCGCGGTCACCTTCGGCGACAGGACGATCGCCACCGTGCGCGTATACGGCAGTTCGCAGGGCACCGGCTTCTATCTCCTGACCGGCGTGCTGGTATCGCTGCTGTGCCTCGCGTTCACGGCGGTCGTCACCAACCTGCTGGCGCGGCGCCTCGAACAGGACGTGCTCGGGCCGCTCGACCGTGTCGGCGAAGTGGCGCACGCGGTCCGCACGCAGCGCGCCTTCCACCGCCGCGTTCCGGTCGCCGGGCTCGCCGAGATCGACAAGTTCGTGCAGGATTTCAATGCGCTGCTCGCCGAACTCGAAGGCTGGCACAGCGATCTTACCGGCGAGAATCGCGAGCTGTCGCATCGCGCGTTGCACGATCCGCTGACGGGACTGGGCAATCGCGCAGGGTTCGAACGGACGGTCGGCGCCGCGATTGCGACCATGGCGGGGAGGGAGCCCGGCTTCGCGCTGCTCTTCCTCGACGCGGACGACTTCAAGCCGATCAACGACCGCCATGGCCACGACGCGGGCGATGCCGTCCTGCGCGCCATCGCCGAGAGGTTGGCCGTCGCGCTGGGCATGAACGAAGGCCTTTTCCGCCTCGGCGGAGACGAGTTCGCGATCCTGCTGAGCCCTTGCCAGGACAGCACGGGCATCGATTTGGTGATCGACAGGATTCGCCGGGAAATGGCGGGCCCCATCGCGCTGCCAGATGGCACCGCCACGCGCATTTCGCTGAGCATCGGTTCGGCCTTCTACCCCGATGACGGCGGCGAAGTGGCGGCGTTGCTCAAGAGTGCGGACCAATCGATGTACGACGACAAGAACAGGAGGAAAGACCATGGGCCCGACATTGCGGCGGTCTAGCACGCTGGCGCTGACCGGCATGGTTCTCTGGCTCGCCGGGTGCCAGACGGTGGCTCAGCCCAAGGGTTTCACGCGCGAGCAGGTCGCCGTCCTGCAGGCCCAGGGCTTCGCGCAAGCCGAGGACGGCTGGGAACTGGGGCTCGACGACAAGTTGCTCTTTCCCTCCGACCAGAGCGGCGTCGCACCGACCCAGCGCGAGCGCTTGGCGAAGCTCGGGCATGCGCTGGCGTCGGTGGGCATCGTCGGTGCGGAAATCGACGGCCATGCCGACGCCAGCGGATCGGCCGACTACAACCAGGCGCTTTCGATGCGGCGAGCGCAAGCCGTGCGCACGGAACTGCTGGCCGGTGGCATGGCGCCTGCCCGGTTGCAGGCCAAAGGCTACGGCGCCTACCGACCGATCGCCAGCAACGCCACGGCTGCCGGGCGCAGGGAAAACCGCCGGGTCGTGGTCATCGTCACGACCGGCGATCTGCTCGGTTCCGGAAAATAGCCCCGGTGCTCCGCCTTGCCATGGCTGGCCGACATGCTCATAGCGAGCCCGTGAAGCGAGAACAGTTCACCGAACGCAACCGGCGCGAAATCATCGAGATCGCGACCGCGCATTTCTCCGACAAGGGCTTCGCCGGCGCGCGGGTGGACGAGATCGCGGCGGCGACGGCTACGTCCAAGCGGATGATCTACTATCACTTCGGCAGCAAGGAAGGCCTGTACCGCGCCGTCCTGACCGAGGCCTATCGCGGTATCCGCTCGGTCGAGCTGGATGCCGGGCTCGAGAATCTGCCGCCGCTCGTCGCACTGGAGCACCTCGTGGCGCTCACCTTCGACTACCATTTCCACCACCCCGAACTGGTGCGTCTGGTGATGGACGAGAACATGCGCCACGGCCTTCACGTCGGCGCGGTGGAAGAGGCCCGGAACGATCAGGTCCTGCCCAATACCCGCGCGCTGATCGATCGCGGGGTCGCCGACGGAAGCTTTCGTGCAGGCCTCGATCCCGTCGACCTGCACATGACGATCAGCGCGCTGGCTTTCTACTTCGTGTCCAACCGCTATACGTTCAGCACCATCTTCGGCGTCGACACCATGAGCGCGCAGGCCGCATCGAAACGACGGGCGCAAGTGGTCGATGCGGTCCTGCGCTATTGCCGCGCCGACACGCTGGACATGGCGGCGGCGACGGGAGAACGCTAGCGCCGGTTTCATCATTGCGCCCCCGCCTGTCGCCGGGACGCGATGACGGGAATAATATTATACTCGAGTGATTCAGAACTGGATCCTGACCTGGCAGCCGAGTGCCAGTGCATTGTCCGTCCGGCGATAGCTGAAGGCGCCCGGCTCGATGATATACTGGACGTCAGGGCGGATGATGAGCCAGCGGCCGGCCTGGAACCCGTAGCTCAGCTCGATCGCCGTTTCGCCGGCGGGGAGGGCGGCATAGCCCTCGGTCGAGGGAACCGCCTCCGCACGGGCGCGCCGCAGCCGGGGATTGACCTCGGCATGGACCACGCCGAGCGCGAGCGTATCGGCATCGCGGCCGGGCAGGGTGCCGATCTTGACGAGGCCCGCCATGTACCAGCGAGTGATCGGGCCGCTCGCTTCCGGATTGGCGGTGAACTGGCCGAACACCGAAAGCCCGCGGGCACTGCTTCCTTCGCGTAGGACCATCTGGTCGGCAAGGACGTACACGCCGTAGCGACCGGTCACCTTCCCGCTGCCGCCAAGGCGCGCGACGCGCGAGGTATCGTAGTAGACGCCCAGCTTGTAGTGTCCCGGCAGGACGCGGCTGCCGGGCGTGGCACCGGGGTCGTACTCGACCTCGAACGGGAGGATCACGCCTGTGGTCCCGTGAGCGAAGGGATCGAAGGCGTTGTCCTCGGTACCCAGGTTGGTGTTCACCTGGTATACGCCGGTGCGGAACGCCAGGCTCGGGTCGGGCCTGTAGCGGATCGCGGCGCCCCAGCGTGCATTGGGGTAGTTGTACCACCCGCTGTCGCCGGACATCGAGAGGGGATGGGCGCAGAAGGCCGCGTTGACGAAGCTGCAGCCGATCGCCATGCCGCCGAGGTCGTTGCCCATGGCGAAGTAGCCGAGCCGCAAGTTGAGCTTGTCGCCGAGGAGGTTCTGCTCGTAGCTAGCCTCGCCCAGCCGCACGTACTGGCCGCCATAGGCCTCCTGGATCGGCAGCCGGTTGCCGACATAGTCGGACGACAGGCCGACGCCGCGCCGGTCGTTCAGGGTGACGTGGAACGTGGCGCCCGACCAGCCAGCGATCTTGCCCATGTCGAAGTCCATGCCGGCGCGGATCTGCTGGGTATAGGCCGTACCGCGCTTGAGACCGCCGTCGACCGCCGAGAACGTTTCGGACACGTAGTCGGCGCGTACGCTTACGCCTGCGTTCTTGAGCTCCGTGCGCAGGCCGCCCCAGTCGCCCGTCAGCGTGTCCTGGAACGGTGCAGGTGCTTTCGCGGTGCTGCCGGCAAGAGGCACGGCCGCCTTGTCGCTCGACGAAGGCGTCGTCTTTTGGGCATCGGTGGTCTGCGCCTGGTCTGCTTCTTCGGCCCGTGCCCCGGCGACGGGCATGGCGATCAGCAGGCCGCACCCGGCCAGGCTGGCGGTTGTCTTGATACGATGGGCCATGGCCCCTCCCTGACCGGAAGCTTGTGCTCCCGATGACGTGAATTGAAAAGGGCGGGGGGTGGACGCGGCCACTCCCCGCGCGTGGATCACGGCAGCTTGTATGCGATCACGTAGTCGCCGCGATCCGGCGACTGGCGGGCGCCGCCTGCGGTGATGACGATGTACTGCTTGCCGGTCTTCGGCGACTTGTAGCTCATCGGGCCGCCCTGGCTGCCGACTGGAAGGCGCCCCTTCCACAGTTCCTTGCCGGTCGCCGAGCTGAACGCGCGCAGGTAGTAATCCTGCGTGCCGGCGATGAACACGAGGCCGCCCTGCGTCGCCAGCGTACCGCCAAGGGTGGGCAGTCCGACCGGGATCGGCAGGCCCATCTTGATGCCCATCGGGCCGGTGTCGCGCACGGTGCCGACAGGGACCTGCCACTTGACCTTGCGGGTGTTCATGTCGATCGCGGTCAGCGTACCGAACGGCGGTGCCTGGCAGGGGATGCCCAGGGCCGAAAGGAAGCGGTCCTTGGTCACCGAATAAGGCGTGCCCTTCATCGGCACGCTGCCCATGCCGGTGTTGGGGGCCTCGCCGCCGCTGCTCTTGACGGCCTGTTGTTCGACGGTCTGCGGGAACATCTTGATCCACAGGCCGAGGCGCATGTCGTTGGCGAAGATCGTGTTGGTGGTCGGGTCGATCGACAGGCCGCCCCAGTTCATGCCGCCCAGAGATCCCGGGAAGCTGAGTGACTTGTCGGTGCCGGGGGCTGTGTAGAGCCCTTCGTAGCGCATGCCCTTGAAGGCGATGCGGCACATCAGTTGGTCGAACGGCGTGGCGCCCCACATGTCCGCCTCGGTCAGGTGCTCTACGCCGATCTGCGGCATGCCGACCGAACGGGGCTGGGTCAGGGAGTAGGGTTCGCCCGGAATGTCGGCGGCCTTGACGGGCACATTGACGACCTTGGTGAGCGGCCTGCCCGTGGCGCGGTCGAGCACGTAGAGCTGGCCCGCCTTGGTGCCGAACACGAGCGCGGCGACTTTCCTGCCGCCGACGGGGAAGTCGACGAAAGTCGGCTGCATCGGCAGGTCGAAATCCCACAGGTCGTTGTGGACCGTCTGGAAGTGCCACTTCTCCTTGCCGGTGGTGGCGTCGAGCGCCAACATCGAGGCGCCGTACTTGTGGTCGAGGGCGCTGCGGGTGACGCCGTAGATGTCGACCGAGGCGCTGCCCACCGGCATGAACACGGTGTTGGAGGCAGGATCGTAGGACATCGCCGCCCAGACGTTGGGGGTCGAGCGCGCGTACGTCTCGCCGGCCGGCGGCATGCCGGTGATGGCCGGGTTGCCGGGATCGAAGGCCCAGCGCAGCTTGCCGGTCACCACGTCGAAGCCGCGCATGACGCCGCCGGGCATGTCGACCTGGACATTGTCGGCCACGCGGCCGCCCACGACCACGGTGGTGCCTGCGAGAGTCGGGGCGGACGTTAGTTCATATTGCGGATCAGGCGCGGCCCCCAGGCCGGCCTTGAGGTCAACCCGGCCATTGACGCCGAAGTCGGGGCAGAAGCCCCCGGTATCGGCATCGAGCGCGACCAGTTGCGCATTGATGGTGTTCATCAGGATACGGCGCTGGCACGGTGCGCCCTCGACCACGGTGACGGGCGTGATCGGGCTGGAGCCGGGCACGGCGGGCTGCGGGATGGGGGCCCTTGCATCGAAATAGGCAAGGCCCCGGCAGCGCATCCAGACCGAAGCGCGGGCGTTGATGACCGTCTTCCATTTCTCGCGGCCGGTATCGGCGTCCAGCGCAATGACGTTGTTGTGAGGGGTGCACACGAAGACGGTATCGCCAACCTGGAGCGGGGTGTCCTGATCCTCGGCGCCATTGCCGTCGCTCACTGCGACGTCTCCGGTGCGGTAGGTCCATGCGACCTGCAGCTTGTCCACGTTGTCGCGCGTGATCTGGTCGAGCGCGACGAAGCGGCTGCCGCCACCGGTGTTGCCGTAGGCTTCCCAGTTCTTCTGTTCGTGCGCCGCATCCACCGGGGCAAGCGCGGCCTCCGCGCCGGTGAACGCAACCGTCGCATGAGGAACGAACATCGCGGCAAAGCCGGCCGCCGATCCCAGTCCCAGCACCGCGCCAACGACGAGCGAGGGGCGCCATGCCGGCGCCTGGCCGTTCGCGCGGCGCAGCAGCGGGAAGGACAGGGCAACGACCGTCGCGCCCACCCCCATCGCGAGCAGGCGGGAGATCAGCGGCCAGAAGGCCAGCCCCACTTCCCACAAGGCCCATACCACGGTCGCCAGGAACACGGCGCCGAACACCAATGCGCCCGCCGGGCGACGACGGGCGATGAGGAATCCGGAGGCGAGGAGTGCCACGCCCGCCAGCAGAAAGTAGAAGCTGCCGCCGAGGCTGACGAGTTTCGCGCCTCCGACGGCAAGGAAAAGACCCGCGGCAAGAATAACCAGGCCAAGCAGGAGCAGCCACCACCTGGTCGGCCGGCTGCTGTCGATGTTCGTGCCGGGCATACGGCACCTCCTTTTTTTGTTCTTCGTATGCACCGACAACCTAACGCCTCGAACCCGGGGCGGACAAGCCTTCGGTGGATGCTGTGAAACCGAACGGCGACTCTGCCTTTGAAAGACTGGGCCGTTGAAACTGTGTACCGGATAGTACATAGTCCGTCCCACGACAAGGCCGGACCGCCGAGCCATCTGGAGAGTACCCATGCCCACGTTCGATCGCCGCCAAGGCCTTTCCCTGGCCGCCCTGGCTGCCGCCATGCCCTCGCTCGTCGCCGGAGCCGTCTCGGCCGGCGCCCGGGAAGCGGTGACTCCCACGCCCAGGACCATTGATATCCGTGGCGTCGAGATCGGCGGCGGTCGTACCAAGACGATCGTGTCGCTGATCCAGCCGACGCTGGACGCCGTGCTCGCACAGGCCCGGGTGCTGGGTGGCATGAGCGAAGTCGATGTCGTCGAATACCGACTCGACTACCTCGAAGCCGCGCCGGACCCGAAGGCCGTCGCCGCCACGATCCGCCCGGTTGCCGCCGCGATCGCCGGTAAACCGCTGGTGGTCACGTTCCGCACCAGCGCCGAGGGTGGTAGGAAAGCGATCTCCCCGGCGGACTATGCCGCTCTCTACCAGGCCGTGCTGGCCAGCGGCGCGGTCGACGTGCTCGATATCGAGGCGGCACTGCTGCCCACACCCCCGGTGGCCGCAGTGCAAGTGCGCGCCAAGGCCCTTGGCGTGCGGGTGATCCTGTCGCACCATGACTTCCACCATACGCCCTCCGTCGAGACCATGATTGACCTGCTCCGTCAGCAGCAGGCGGCCGGGGCGGACATCTGCAAGATCGCGGTGATGCCGCAGGACCCCGGCGATCTCCTGCGCCTGCTCGATGCGACCTGGACGATGCGGCGCGACCATGCCGACCGGCCGATGATAACCATGGCGATGGGCGGCGTCGGAGCCGTCTCGCGGCTGGCGGGGGAAATATTCGGTTCCGCGATGAGCTTCGGAGCGGTGGGAGAAGTCTCGGCGCCAGGCCAGATCGAGGTCGGCAAACTGCGAGGCATCATCGATACGCTTCACGAAGCGCTTTCCGTGTGAGTTTGGGCGCTTGGTGACGGGTTAGCTACGGGGTTTACCGTATTCTAACCATATCGCGCGTAATGCCGGGTCATGCCGCGTAGCGCCACTCAAGGAATTGGTCGGTCTGTCCGTGAGGCTGTTCTCACGGCAGGGGCCTATTTCGCCTGCGCATCGGTAGCGCTCCAGATGACGCGCTTCGACGGCGGGGTTGCGATCGTGTGGCTGGCCGGCGCCGCCTTGTTCGCCAAGCTTTGCGCGACGCCGCGCTGGCGCTGGACCCGGCTGACGCTGGCCTGCGTGCCGGCGGGCCTCGCGGCATCGCTGCTGTTCGGTTTCCAGGGTGGCGTCGCGATCCCGCTGCCGCTGGTCTGCATCGCCGAAGCCTATGCGGCGGCATGGCTGGTCAAGCGGGTATTTCCCGGCTTCGGGCGTTTCCAGTCCGTCCCCGAGGTCGCCTGGTTCCTGCTGGTCGCAGGCGCGATCGTTCCCGCCGCGACCGCTTTCGCCGGCGCCCTGTGCGCGCACATCGCACGCGACCTGCCGTATTGGGCGGCGTGGAGGGACTGGTATACGGGCCACGCCCTGGGACTGGTCGCATTCGCGCCGCCGTTGCTGCTCACCTTGCGCGGTCAGACGCGGCAGTGGATCGCGTCGTCGGGCCGCAAGAGGCTCGGCGAGGTCGTGGGCCTGCTCGGGCTGGTCGCCGCTGCCACGCTGCTGACCTTC
Source organism: Novosphingobium sp. BL-52-GroH (assembly GCF_044813085.1). Taxonomy (NCBI): domain Bacteria; kingdom Pseudomonadati; phylum Pseudomonadota; class Alphaproteobacteria; order Sphingomonadales; family Sphingomonadaceae; genus Novosphingobium; species Novosphingobium sp. BL-52-GroH. Next base: position 1,751,793 of record NZ_CP171149.1, read on the forward strand.
GGCCAGAACCGTATCCCCCTGGTCATCCTGCCGTTCCTGCCGATGATCGCCGCGACGTTCAGGCTCGGCCGCTTCGGTGCGGTGGCGTCGATCCTGATCCTGATCGGCATAGGTCTGCCTTGCTCGTTGGCCGGGTCCGGACCGACCACCTTGCTGCAGGTGAGCATGGCGCTGAAGCTCCAGGTGCTGCAAATCTACTTCGCATGCATCGTGCTGATTCTGCTGCCGCTGGCCGCCGAATTGCGGGCGCGGCGACGCCTGGTGGAAAGGCTGCGTGCGGCGGAGGCGCTGCATCGCCTGGTCCTCGACAGGACCAGCGATATCGTCATGCGGCTCGCAGTGGACGGCACCGTACGCTATGCCTCGCCCTCTACCGAACGCATGTGGGGCTATCGACCCGAAGATCTGACGGGCAGGGCGATGTTCGATCTCGTTTTGGTCGAGGATCTGCCCGCCGTGCTCGACGGACGCCGGCAGGCGCTTGCCAACCCGGAAGAAACGGCGATCCTGGAATATCGGATCACCTGCAAGGACGGCAGGACCGTCTGGGTCGAAAGCCATGTGCGCGCGACCATCGACGACGAAGGCCGGGTGATGGGAACCGTGAGCATCGTCCGCGAGATCACCGGCCGCCGCAAGCTGATGGAGGATCTCACCCATCGGGCCATGACCGATCCGCTGACCGGCGCGTACAACCGCAGGGCGTTCGACGAGGCGATCCCGGCCTTGCTGGCCTCGGCTCCATCAAACGGCATCCTGGGCTGCCTGGCGGTGTTCGACCTCGATCACTTCAAGCGGATCAACGACCGGTACGGGCACGCCGCCGGAGACGTGGTCCTGACGCATTTCGTAGGGATACTACGTGCGTCGGTGCGCAAAGTGGACCTCATCGCCAGGCTCGGCGGCGAGGAGTTTGCCGTGGTCCTGGGAGGCATGGCACCGGATCAGGCGCGGCTGGCATGCGAACGAGTCCGCCGTCGTCTAGAGGCAACCGCCATAGCGGACGCGTCCGGCAACCTAATCCGCGCGACGGTAAGCGTCGGCATCGCATCGCTGATTCCGGGACAGACCAGTGAGGAGGCACTGAAGATCGCGGACACGGCGCTCTATAGCGCCAAGCAGGGCGGCCGGAACCAGTCCTCGGCGGTGGCGTAGACGGGTTCGGGGGCGTTGGATTGATTAAAGTGGGCTGTCGGCCAAGGCTGGTAGCTGCAAAGCAGCGCGGTGCTGCAGGATCAGCGATGTCACCTCGTCCCGAAAGGCTCGTGGGTCATCAAGCAGGTCGGCCATTCGGCTAGCAGCCTGCGTCAGCAAACTGTCGGGCGACGCAAAGCCCTTCATAACGCGAGCAAACATATCGTTCGCATCGCTTCTCAAGCCCTCTAACGCTGCTACGATTCCGGCGTGATAAGCCATCCATCCCCCGCCCGTAAGCTTTCGCTCCTCGCTCAAGAGAACTGTCGCGGTAGCCGAGAGAGAAATAAACAGATCCGATAGGCGCAGTGCCTCATCTTCGGCCAGTCCGGCTAGAAGAGACGCTGCTTCCGTGAATTGCGTATCTGGAACATACTCGACATGTTCTTTGATGCGCCCAGCATAATCAAAGCTCAAGTGGTTACCCGCTGACCAAAGCCAATGGGCCGCGACATTCAGGTAGCTCCCTTTGCTCCACGAGCTTGGCTGAAATTCTACGACGGTTACCCACCAGCCATGATCTGCCACCCATGTTCGTGAGCGGCCTTTGCGCTGGAAGCCAAGCGGCCCGAGCGTGGCTTTTGCGGTTTTGGCTATAATCTTGTCGTGCGTTCCGACCATCAGTTGATGTTGGCACCATCGGCCCATTTCGGCAATGTCCGCTTCCCACCGAGGCTGTGTGAAAACGCGGTGATCTGCTATGTTTTATGCCTGTTTGGGAAGGCGTGAGATGGGGCGTTTCATCGAGGGTTGTGATCGGCGGGAGGTTCAGCTTCTGCCGGACTGCATTGACGATTACGTTGCCGAGGACAGCCAGGTTCGGGTGATCGACGTGTTCGTCGACGAGCTGGACTTGTCAGCGCTAGGCTTTGGCGATGCGGCGGCGACAGGCCGTCCGGGGTACCATCCGGCAACGATGCTCAAGCTCTACCTCTATGGCTATCTCAACCAGGTGCAGTCGAGCCGCCGGCTTGAACGCGAGGCTGGACGCAATCTGGAGCTGATGTGGCTGACAGGCAAGCTGGCGCCCGACTTCAAGACAATCGCAGACTTCCGCCGCAACAGCGGCGAGGCGATCCGGGCGAGTTGCCACCGGTTCGTGGTGTTGTGCCGCGAGCTGGGGCTGATCGCTGGCGGCACCGTGGCGGTGGACGGCAGCCGGTTCAAGGCGGTGAACACGCGCGACAGGAACTTCACCCCTGGAGCAATCCGACGGCGGATGGAGCAGATCGAGGCGAGCATCGAGCGTTATCTCGGCCTGCTCGACACTGCTGACCGGCAGGAGGACGTGGTGGCGCAGGTCCGCACCAAGCGACTTGGCGAACGGCTCGAGGCGCTACGTCGCCAGATGCGCGAGCTTCAGGAGATGGAGCGTGTGGTGGCGGACGCACCTGACCGTCAGATCTCGCTGACCGACCCGGATGCACGGGCGATGGCAAGTGCCGGGAAGGGAACGGGGCTGGTCGGCTACAACCTCCAGGCGGCGGTCGATGCCGACAGTCACATGATCGTGGCGCATGAGGTGACAAATGTCGGTCATGACCGCTCGCAACTGGCGAACATGGGCCGCAAGGCACGCGCGGCGATCGGATCGAACGAACTGACCGTACTTGCCGACCGCGGCTACTTCTCAGGCGTCGAGGTGCTGGCCTGCGAGGAAGAAGGCATTACCGCGATCTGTCCCAGGCCGCTTACCTCCGGAGCCAAGGCTGACGGACGGTTCGGCAAGCAGGACTTCCGCTACGAGCAGGCCACAGACAGCTATCGCTGCCCTGCGGGAGAAACGCTCCCCCGCCGCTTTACCACAGTCGAACATGGCCTGCGGCTCCATGCCTACTGGTCCAGTCATTGCGGCGTTTGCACGATCAAGCCGCAATGCACGACCGGCAAGGAACGGCGGATCAAGCGGTGGGAGCACGAACACGTGATCGAGACGATGCAGGCAAGGCTCGAGCGCATGCCCGACGCCATGCGCGTCCGACGACGAACCGTCGAACACGTGTTCGGCACAATCAAGGACTGGATGGGAAGAAGCCACTTCAAGACCCGGACCCTGGAGAAGGTCGGAACTGAAATGAGCCTCCACGTCCTCGCCTATAACATGAAGCGCGCGATCAACATGCTCGGCGCCCCGAGGATGATCGCGGCGATGAAAGGCTGAGCCGAAGGAGCCACCACGCGCCTGCTACTTCAAAAACAGACAACGCGTTTTCACACAGCCTCCACCCATCATAGCCGTTTGTCGGCGGGGAAACGCGGCATCGCCAACATCGCTGGATGCGTGGCGCCCGCCGAGCGGCTGCCGTTCGTGGACGGCGCCTTCGACTTTATCAGCTGCCGGTTTTCCGCGCACCACTGGACCGATTTCGAAGCCGGCGCGGCGCGTGCTGAAAGCGGGCGCGACTGCGGTGTTCGTCGACGTTGTATCGCCGGGGCGGCCCGCGTTCGACACGTACCTGCAAGCGGTCGAACCGCTGCGCGATCCTTCGCACGTGCGGGGTTACACGAGCGCGGAATGGATCGCGGCGCTGGCGCGTGCCGGCTTTCGCGTGCGCGGCACGCAGGCGCGCCGGTTGCGGATGGACTATCCGGTTCCTTCATGCTCGACACGCTGCAGGTCGAAGTCTCGGCCCGCCGGGGCGCCGGGATTTAGTCTCACAGGATCAGGTGGCGGTGCGGCTCGCCGTAAAGATCGGGCGGTCGGTTTTGAACAGGCCCTCGTCCGACCGGACGGCGAGCTTGCGATAGGGCAGCGCGGGCAGATCGAGGCTCAGCGTGCCGGGCGCGTCGCAATAGACGGTGGCGCGCGAAAACGGATCGAAACTGGCGCGGAAGTGCTGGCTGGACTTCACGACGATCAGCGCCTTGGCAGCAGGCTCGATGCCCATTTCACTGAAGCATTCGGCCGAGAACACCTGCTGGCGCTGCGAATTGACGACGATGTCGACGCCGCCGCACCGCAGGGTCACGGCGAGGCCGAGCGGATCGTTGGGCACGTCGCTGAACACGCACTGCCGGGCATCGTCGCGCACGCACAGCACTTCGACGTCGAGGTCGAGCGGGGGGCCGGAGAGCGGGCCGACTTTGCCCCCCACCCGCAGCGGTAACCGCGCGCCGACCCCTGCGTCAGCGGCGATCCGGGCTGCCTGCGGGTCCCAGATCATGCCCACCGCCGCATTTTCCACGCCAGCCGCAAGCACAGCGGCGAGCAGGAAGGTGCTGTCGCACGCGGCACCGCCGCCCGGATTGTCGGCGCTGTCGGCGATCATCACCGGGCCGGGGCCGGGAGGCGCGTCCATCGCTTCGCGCACCGCGTCGGCGACGCCCGGACGCCGGGGCGTGCCCGTTCGGGCGGCGGCGACGAAGGCATCGGCGAGATCGTCCGCGAGGGCGTCGGCCGCCTGCTCGTCGCTGCCATCGTGGATGACGAGCACACTGGCGCCGGTGTCCTCGCTGTCGGACCAGGCGAAGCCGTGCATCATCGTGACGGACACGATCGCGTCCTGCCGTTCGCTGGCCATGAGCCGGTCGACGAAATCGCGCATCGGCCCGGTGATGGTGCCATGGAGGCCCAGCACCGGGATCGTGCGCATGAGCGTGCGGGGGCGAAGGCTTCCCCCGGCCATTGCGGTGAGGAGGGCGTGCAGTTCCACCGCGCGCTGCAGATAGTCGACGTGGGGGTATTCCTTCACACCCACCATCACCGCGCCGCTCTCCAGCATGGCGGGCGACACGTTGCCGTGGAGGTCGAGCAGCACGCCGACCGGCAGATCAGGGCCGACGCGGGCGCGCACGGCGGTCAGGAGGTCGCCTTCGCAATCGTCGATGCCTTGCGCCATCATCGCGCCGTGTAGGTTGAGGATCACCGCGTCGACCGGGCCCGCCGCATCCAGCGCCGCCAGCAGCGTGTCGCGCAAGTGTTCATAGACGGAGCGCGCCATCGGGCCGGATGGCTGCGTCCAGAAGCAGGGGCCCTCGATGGCGGTGTCTCCCGCCCCACGCGTCACGCGCAGGGCGTCGCCATAGCCGGGGAAGGCGATGGCACCGGCGCGGGCACGCTCGTCGCTGGTGCCGGGGCGGTAGCAGACGTCCGCCTCGAAGCTGCGCAGGCTGGTGGGCAGTGGCGAGAAACTGTTGGTTTCGTGGGAGAGCCCGGCGACGAAGATGGTCAAAGGCATGGCGGGGTTCCTCGTCGCGCGGTCATGCCCGCGCGAAATGAAGGTTCTTCATTCGGCCCACTGTCAGCGAGAGGCCGCGTGCGTCGGGCTGGAACGTCACGATGGCGCCGAACATCGCGAAGGGGCCGTCGATGTTGGCTTTCCAGATCGTGCCGGTCAGCGGCATGAGTCGATAGGCGACGCTGCCCGAAAGCCCATGGGCGATCATCCGGGGCTCGCCATCCCGCTCGCCAAATTCGAGCGTGGCACCGAGCGCGGCGCGATAAGTGCCCGCGAGCGGGCCCAGCACCGCGTCGGGCTCGGGCGAGGCGGGGGCGAAGGCGATGGCGTTGCCGAAGTCGTTCAGCAGTACTTCGTCCGGTGCGATCTCGAAGGTCTGGAGGATGAACGCCATGATCGCGGGCAGCGCCTGCGCTTTCGTGCCGGTCGCGCGCAGCGGCAGCATTGGTGCGGCGTCGAGGCCCATGAGCTGCATGCCGTCATGGCCCGCCAGTTCCAGGACCTGCCCGGTGTCGCGCGATAAGAAGAGCCCGGAAACCGGCTCCGGCGCGACGCCGTCGGGCAGGGGATCGAGGCCTTCCACGCAGGCGTCGATGATGGCGCAGGCGAACTGGGCGGCGCTGACGTCCGCCCGGTTCACCGCGATCGAGATGTCGAGCCCGGCCGCTGGGACCTTTATCATCTGCGAATTGCCCGCGACCACGCCGCCGCCGTGCGAGATGGTGTCCACCCCGCGATAGGCCTCGTTGACGAGCCCGAAACCGTAGGCGGTGCGCGTGCCGTTGGCGAGGGTGACGGGGGTGCGCATGGCCTGCCAGGTCTCGGCCGAGCCGACGTGCGGCGCGTCCATGTGCGCCAGCCAGCGCAGCATGTCGTCCATGGTCGAGACCACGCCGCCGGCACCGGAGATCTCCGCGCCCATGTAGTCGCGCGTGAAGTGGCCGTCGGGGGTGCGGAAATGGAGCGTGGCGCTGTTTGGCACGAAATTGCGGTCGGTGCGCCGCAGCAGGGTGTCTGCCATGCCGACCGGCTCGAAGATCCGCTCGCGCAGGACCGCTTCGAGTGGCTGGCTGGTGACGCGCTCGATCGCGGCGGTCAGCAGCACGTAGCCGCCGTTGTTGTAGCTCCAGCTCGTTTCCGGGGCGAAGTCGACGTCTTCGATGGCGGCGTAATAGGCCAGCATGTCGCGGTCGGTGGAGTGGTGGGCGGGGCCGTCGAGCGTCATCGCCAGCGCCATCGCGTCACGGATGCCGCTGGTGTGGCTCATCAGCTGGCGCATCGTGGCGCCTCGGCTGGCGGGGTGGATGTCTGGCAGGTACGTGCCGATGGTGTCGTCGAAGCCGGCCTTGCCCTCCTCGCACAGCAGCAGGAAAGCAAGCGCGGCGAAGTGCTTGGTGGTCGAGCCGATGCGCATGCGCATCGACGGGGCCAGTTGCACCGGCAGTTCCATGCTCGCCAGGCCGAAACCCTTGCGGTAGACCGGCACCCCGTCGATCGCGACGGCGACGGCGGCGCCGGGCAGTTGGCTCTGGTCCACCGATGCGAAGATCGCATCGATCGTCTTTTCGTCCAACGTGGCGGTTCGGGTCGGCTTCATGGCAGGTTCCTCGCGTTCTTGATCCGGGCGGTCAAGACCCGCCCTGAGTGACGGGGCGGGTGATGGGCCGGGTGGGGGATGACGGCGCCGGGCTTGCCGCGCGCCAGAAGCTGACCGCGGCGAGTAGCGAGCACGTCCCGCCGACCAGCGCCATGCCGCGCCCCAGCATGTGGTCGCCGCCCAGCCATCCCCCCGTCACCGCCACGAGCGGCGCGGCGAAGGCGCCTGCAAGCGATACGGTGATGACGTAAAGCCCCATGACTGCGCCGCGCAACTCGTTGGGCATGCGCAAGTTGATCGATATCACCGGCACCGAGATGACGATGGCATAGGCGACGATGAACACCAGCGCGCAGGCGGCGAAGCTGGGCAGGCCGGGCATCGTCGCCACGAAGGCGGTCGGCGCGCAGATCAGCGCTGCGAGGGCCGCGGGCAGCAGGATGCTCTGCCCGCCGGCGCGGCGCTGGAAAAACTCGACCAGCTTGGCGCCCGCGAACATCCCGGCGAGCCCCGCCACCAGGGAGACGGCGCTGAACCATCCGGCGAAATCCGCGGGCGACTGCCCGTAGAGCCGGGTGAGGGCAGGAGGAATCCAGCTCAGCACCGCGGTGGCGGCGCCGGCGATGAACATCGTTCCGGCCAGTAGCGGCAGCAGGAACGCGCGGTAGGCCCAGACTTCGCGGAAGCTACCTCCGCGCGCCTCGCGCACTTCCATGCGCGCCGGTTCGCGAACGGTCAGCAGCAGTGGGACTAGCACCAGCCCGGCCGCCGCGAAGGCGAGCGAAAGCACGCGCCAGGGATGCAGTCCGAACAGCATCTGCGGATCGCCCGCCCCCGCTTTCTGCAGTGCGCCGAGGCCGATGCCGCCCACCAGGATCGCCGCCGATTGCCCGATGCTTTGGCCCATGCCGTAGCTGCTGGTGGCCAAGGCGCGGCGCTCGGGTGGGAAATAGTCGCCCAGCAGCGACATCGAGGCGGGCAGGGTCACGGCGTTGGCGATGCCGAGCAGCACTTTGCTGAGCACCAGCAGCCACAGCCCTGTCGACAGCGCGGTCAACACCAGGCCCAGGCACCACAGGATCATAGCGCCTGCCAGCAACCCGATCCGATTGCGGCGATCGGCGAGAATGCCCATCGGCAGGCAGAACAGCGCATAAGCGCCATAGAGCACCGAGGTGTTGGCCAGCCCCACCTCGACGTCGGTCAGCCCCAGGTCCAGCTTGATCGGTTCGAGCAGCAGCGAGATGACGTAGACGTCCATCGCCGTGAACAGCGCGATGACGACGAGCAGCACTTGCGCATGGCGCGCGCGTGCCGGGCATGGATAGGCTTGCGTCTCGCTTGCGGTGGTCACTGCGTGCTCCGGCTTGTGGGGTTCGAAAGGGTTGGCGGCCGCCGCGATGCGATGATCGCGACGACCGCTCCCCTCCCAGGGACACGTCAGAAACGGGTGGACAGATCGATGCCGAAGGTGCGCGGCCGCAGGATGGTGACTTGCGCAGGGCCGCCCAACGAGGACAGGATGGTCTGTCCGCTCAGTTGCGCGCGCGTATCGAGCAGGTTCTTCACGTAGACGCGCGCATCGACGCGGCCAAAGCTGAGACCGGCCCGCAAGTCGAGCACGGCATAGTCGGGCAGCTTGTACTGCGGCTGCGAGGCGCTGGCGTCGAAGCTGACGGTTCGGTCGGATACGTAGCGCAGCGACAGCCCGAGGCTCGGTTTGAGGTCGGTGTCCAGCACGGTATAGTCGACGTTTATCGACGCGGTGAAATGCGGCGCGTTGGGCAGGCGCTCGCCCTTGGCCGCCCCCAGGATGGCGTTCGCCGCGGTGAGCTTACCGTCGTTGTACGCGAAGGCGCCGGTCGCCACGAAGCCGGCCACGGGCCTCGCCGTCAAGGTTAGCTCAGCACCCTTGATATGCGCATCGCCCCCGTTGACGTACGTCGTCACGCCCTGGACGGCGGTGAGCAACTGGATGTCCTTCCAGTCGATGTAATAGCCCGACAGGTCGATGCCGAAGGTCTTGTCGGCGGTTTCGGCCTTGATGCCCCCTTCGTAACTGTCGAGCGAATCCGAATCGAAGCTGGCGGGCGAGGCGAGGTTGCCCGTGGCGGCGTCGATGACCTGGAAGTTGGGCCCACCGGGGCGATAGCCGGTGGCGAACCGCGCATAGGCGGTTACGTCGCGGCTGAAGTGATAGCGCGCGTTCGCCAGATACGTGACCACGCCTTCCTTCGATTTCTGCCCCGGCGCTGCCGCCACCAGCAGGCCGGTCGCGTCCTGCTCGAAGGCCTGGTCATTGTGCGCATAACGTATGCCGCCGGTCACGTCGAAGCGGTCGGTGAAGTGGTAGGTCACGTCGCCGAAGACGGCGTATTCCTGGTACTTGCTGCGGATGCGCGCGGAAACCACGTTGACGTCGATCGGGGTGAGGGTGGCGTCGTACGTGACGCCGTCCTGCGCCAGCAGGCTCTTTTCATGCGTGTAATAGCCGCCGAGCAGCCATTCGAGCTTCTGCCCGGTGGGCGAGGCGAGGCGCACTTCCTGCGTGAACTTGCGCGTGCGCGCCAGTTCGTCCACCGCGAAGGCGGATGCGGGCAGCCCGAAGAACATGTTCAGCAGCGGCGCGTAGACCGCCGAGCCATCGGTGCGCACCCGCGCCGCATTGGTCTGGTAGCTGGTGATCGAGGTGAGCGTGGCGAATCCCATGTCGTAGTCCACCGTCGCGCTCGCCAGGCGGAAGTTCGATGCGAACGGCTCTTCGAGCGGGTGCGACTGCTTGAGGATGCCGGCGACCGGCTCGCCATCGAGCGCGATGTCGGCATAAGCCGATCCGTCGCGCCGGATGTTCTGCGCAAAGCCGGTCAACCGCACCGACAGGTCCTCGGTGGGTGCGAGCAGCAAGTCGACCCGGCCGCCGTAGGTCTTGCCCCGGTCGACGTTGTCCTTGCCGGCCACGACGTTGTCCATGTAGCCGCCATCGTGCGCGTAGAAGCCGCTGGCGCGCACGGCGATCTTGTCCTCGACCAGCGGCAGGTTGACCACCGCCGATCCGTCGTAGCTGGTGCCACCATGGCGTGTGGTCGAAACGCCCGCGTTGGCGCTACCCTCGAAATCGGTGAGCGACGGCGCGCGCGTGACGTACTTGAGCACGCCGCCCATCGAACTCGCGCCGTAGAGCGTGCCTTGCGGCCCGCGCAACACCTCGACGCGCTCGATGTCGAAAAGCCCGACGTCGAGCGCCCGGCGCGCGCCGTTGGCGAAGGCCGAACTGGAGCCGTAAGGCACGTCGTCCACATAGATGCTCACGGTCGGGCTGACGTCGGCGCCCGACGTCACGCCGCGCATGCTGATCTGTGCGGTGCCGGCGCCCTGGGTGGTGAACTGCAGGCCGGGCACGCTGTCGGCGAAGTCGACGAATTTGCGCGCGGCGATGGCGTCGAGCTGGTCGGACGACAGCGCCGTGACCGACTGCGGCGTGTCGAGCAAACGCTCGGAGCGCTTCTGCGCGGTTACGACGATTTCGCCGGGCGTCTGGGCCGCTACGCTCGGCGCGGCCTCCTGCGCATGCGCGGCGGGGGCGAGGAACAGCATCGCGGTTCCGGTCAGGAGCGCGCCTCGAAATGTGCTACGATCGAAATCCATCATGACGTACTGCCCCCCTGGTGGGTGATTGATGTTTCTTGTGATTGTCGATTGAGATCAAGGCGTTCCGGTGCCAGATCGGCCGCCGCCACACCGCTGTCAGCGATGTCCGAGGGTACGGCCCGCCCGCAGACGAGGTTGGCGCCGAGCCGCGACAGCGCCGGCGCGGTCTGGATGCCGTAGCCGCCTTGCCCGACCAGCCAGAAGAAGCCCGATGCCGCCGGATCGAACCCGACAACCGGCGTCTTGTCGGCTACGAAAGTGCGCAGGCCTGCCCAGCTATGGGCGATGCGTCGGACCGGGATGTCGGCGACCTGCTGCACGCGGTCGACGGCGATGGCGAGGTCGAGTTCGTCGGGCCAGGCGTCGCAGGGCTCGGACGCGGTTTCGTCGGCGGGCGATAGCAGGATGCGACCGGCCTCCGGCTTAAAGTAGAACTGCTCGTCGATGTCGATCACCGCAGGCCATGCAGATGGCGTGGTCCCTTCGGGCGCGTCGACGGTGCAGGCGGTGCGGCGGCGCGGCTGGAGTCCGATCGGCGGCAAGCCGGCCAGCCGCGCCACGGTGTCGCCCCAGGCGCCCGCGGCGTTGACGACGATGCGGGTGCGCCATGTCCGTTCGCCCGCGCGTACGATCCAGCCCGACCAGTCGCGTTCGAGCGCCATCACCGGGCTCGAGAGATGAAGCGTGCCGCCGTTGTGGCGGTGGCGGGCGAGGAAAGCGGAATGGATGGCGTCGACGTCGAGATCGTAGGCGTGGCGCTCCTCGAGCGCGGCGACGATCGTGTCGGGGCGCAGGACCGGCACCAGTTCACGCGCGCGGGCACCGTCGATCCGCGTCATCGCAGTGCAGACGCCCGGCTGCATCGAGAACGCGTCGAGCCGTTCGAGCTGCGCGGGCGTAGCGATGTGCAGGCACCCGCGCGGACGCACATAAGTGGCGGCGCCGTCTCCTCCCGCGAGGAAGAAATCCCGGCTTGCTCGGGTCAGTGCGCGGATGACCCGGTTGCCGTAGATTTCCGAGTGCAGGGCAGCGGAGCGTCCGGTCGCGTGGTGGCCGGGCTGCGCTTCCTGCTCAATGAGGACGACGTTCAGGCCGGCGGACAGCTCCGCCGCGATGCCGGCACCGGCCATGCCGGCCCCGATCACGACGACGTCAGTTTCGGCCCCCATCTGTGCGCTCCCGTGCGACTCCGTGCATTAGATTGGTGACAGAAAATTCTCTGAATGGAAAGTTAATTTCCAATCGGGCTAAATAATGGCGATTGAGCTAGATCGATGCCGATCGTTTTCCTATACGGTCGGCGCGCCACGCGATAAGAAGGCGTGCACGTTGCGCAAGCGGAGAGATACGCGACCGATGAGCCGAATGCGAAAGACCCTGGGGACCGTCCTGACGGAACTGCGCAATCGTCGTGGATGGACGCTCAGGGAGATGAGCGAGCAGACGGGCATCCCGGTTTCCACGCTGTCTAAAGTCGAGCATGACCGGCTTTCGTTGACTTACGACAAGCTGCAGTTGCTGGGAGAGCGCCTCAAGATTCCGATGGCCGATCTCTTCGCGCAGCAGGACGCACAAGGGCCCGCGCCGGTGCTGGGGCGGCGCAGTATCGGTACGCCGGAAAACGCGCTGCGCATCGATACCGAGAATTACGAATACTATTACTTGTGCACCGAACTGAAGCAGAAACGCATGGTGCCGGTGGTCACGCACGTACACGTCAAGTCTATCGAGGAATTTGGAGACTATGTTCGCCATCCGGGTGAGGAGTTCATCTACGTCGTGACCGGACCGCTCGTGGTGCACACCGAGTTCTATGATCCGGTGCAGCTCGAGACCGGGCAGTCGCTCTACATCGATTCAGGGATGGGGCACGCCTACGTCTGCGGCGAGGGGTGTGACGAGGCGGTGATCGTGGGAGTCATGGCCAGTTCGCCGGAGGACATTTCCACGCTGCTGCCGCATTGATCGGCTTAGGCCGCGCTAGTGGCGGGCAGGTGGCCCCATAGGCCTTGGGGCATGTGGAGCAGGCCGTTTTCGTAGCGCACGCCGGGCGTTCGGTCGCTGCTGAGGACCAGTGGACCGTCGAGATCGACGACGTCGCACAACTGGCCGAGGACGAAGGCGGGGGCCATGGAGAGAGAGGTGCCGGACATGTTGCCGACCATCACCGAAAGCCCCAATTCCCGCGCCTTTCGGGCCATTTCAAGACCTTGGGTGAGGCCGCCGCATTTGTCGAGCTTGATGTTGAGGCATTCGAAGCGGCCGGGCATCGTGGCGACGTCGGGCAAGTCGATCAGACTTTCGTCGCCGGCGATCGGGATCGGGTGGTGCCAGCCTTCGAGCCAGGATTCGGAGCCGACCGGGAAGGGTTGTTCGATCAGTTCGACTTTTGCGTCGAGGAAAGTAGGCATCAGAAAATCCAGGCTTTTTCGATCAAACCCCTGATTGGCGTCGACCGCCAGCCAGGCCTGGGGGAGGGCATCGCGCACGGCGCGGACGCGTTCGGCGTCGTCGGGTTCGCCGGTCAGTTTGAGCTTCACCGCGCCCCAGTCGCCCAGTTTCCGGGCGGCGGCGGCCATCGCCGCGGGCGCCGCGGCGCCAAGTGTGATGAGCGAGCGCAGCGGCCACAGCGGCACCAAGCCCGCGTTGAGAGACACCGGGCGCCCGGTTTCCTGCGCTTCGAGGTCCCACAGCGCGGCGTCGACGGCGTTGCGCGCGCCGCCCGCCGGGAGCAGGTGGAGCAAGGCCTGGCGATTGATTCCGGCCTCGATCCGATCGCGCACGCGCTCGAGTTGCGCCTGCATGCTCTCCGGGGTTTCATGGTGGTAGTAAACGCCCGCCGCCTCGCCGCGACCGACCGCACCGCTGCGCGCGAGCGTGACGAGGATGAGATCGACGGCCGTCCAGGTCTTGCCGGTGATGCGAAAGGGCGTGTGCATGGGCCAGCTTTCGCGCTTCACCGTCATTGCGATCGCTGGCGGGGTCGTCGGCACCACAGTCCTCCTGATGTCTGTTCAGGACGATTGTTCTCCAATTAGAGAATTGTCAATGAAATGCACACGCCAATTTCGTCTTGTCAGGCCATGCCGTCCACCGCCGCTCGGCATCGCCGCCGGGACCCTAGAAGTCGATGAGCAGGAAGTGGTTTTCCGGCCGCACCGCGCAGGTCGAGACGAGCAGCCCGACTGCCCGCGCGTCGCGCACCAGCGAGGAGGGCTTGCCCAGCGGCCCGGACTTGCCGGTGGCATCGCCGAACGGGATTTTTCCTTGCAGCACCGTGGCGATCCAGTCGGCATCGGTCTTCATGACGCTGGTGCGCATTGCTTCCAGACGGCTTTGCGTCAAGTGAATGGCTGCTTCTTACGAAAGCCGCCGTTCAAAGCCCAATCGGCGAACAACACATTTTGTCGATTTGAGAATCTGCCCAGCAGATCCGGTCAGAAGGGGGGGAGCCTGTTGGCCCCCCATTGACGTCATCCCAAAGCTCTCGCCATCAAACGCTCCAACCGCTCGGCAAAGGCGCGCGGGTCAGCCGGCGCTTCGCCTTCGGCAATCCGGGCCTCATCAAGTAAAAGGAATGCCAGATCCCGCCGCCCTTCCTCATCGCCACTGGCGTGCCCCAGTTTCGCTATCAGCGCATGGCCGGCATTCACCTCCAGAACGGGCTTCGCTCGCTCTGGCGCACGGCCGGCTGAGGCCAACATCTTTTCCAACTGGAGATCCATGGCGTTGTCCGCCGCAACGATGCAGACCGCGCTGTTGGTCAAGCGATCCGAAATTCGGACATCGGACACCTGATCTGCCAATGCTTCCTTTGCGAAAGCAATAAAGTTATTGGCCTCTTCGCTTGGCGCGTCTTTGGAGCTGCTACCTTCGGCCAACGGAATAAGGCTCAGATCCGCAGCTCCCTGCGTGACAGATTTGAAGGGCTTTCCCTCATAATCGAAGCCCATCGTCGTCCAGAAATTATCGACCTGGTCGGGGAGGAGCAGGACCTCGATGCCACGCGCGTTGAAGCCTTCGATCTGCGGGGACTGCGCGATCCGGTCAAGATCCTGGCCGGTCGCATAATAGATCGCCGTCTGATTCTCTTTCAGAGTGCTGACATAGTCCTTGAGAGAACGCCAGGCGCCATCGGATGTCGTGCTCTTGAATCGGGCCAGGCGCAACAGTGCTTCGCGACGCTCGAAATCTTCGTAAAGGCCTTCCTTCAATACCGATCCGAAATTTTCCCAGATGGCGGCATATCGCTCGGGCTCGCTGGTTGAAAGCTTGTCCAGCTCGGAGAGGATGCGGTTGCTTACGCCCTTTTGGATGGCGGACAGGATCGGGCTGTCCTGAATCATCTCGCGCGACATGTTGAGCGGCAGGTCGCCGGAATCGACAAGACCGCGCACGAAACGAAGGTATCGCGGCAGGATATCCGCCTCGTCAGTGATGAATACCCGGCGCACATAGAGCTTGATGCGGCCCTTGCGATCAGGATCGAACAGATCGAACGGCTTGGTTTCGGGAATGAAGGTCAGAACGGAATATTCGTGACGCCCCTCTGCGCGGTAATGTAGCGTCAGCGCCGGCTTGTCGAACTGTCCTGCTACACTGCGATAGAAATCGGCGTAATCTTCCTCGCTGATATCGGCCCTGGCCCTGGTCCACAGCGCCACGCCATCGGCCACCTGTGTTGGTTCGTCCTCGCTGCCGGCTTCTTCGAGGAAGATGGGAACCGGGACATGGCCCGACTGCGCCTTGACGATCCGCTCGACAGTGTAGCGCTCGACATAGGTTTTGGCATCGTCGAGCAGGTGCAACGTGACGCGCGTACCGCGCGCAGGCGCCGCTGCAGGATCGGCCGGTGCGATCGTATAAGTACCCAGCCCATCGGAGGACCAGATGGCTGCATCAGCCTCTCCGGCACGGCGAGAGGTAACCTCTACCCTCCCCGCCACCATGAACGCGGAATAGAAGCCGACGCCAAATTGGCCGATAAGCTGCTGCCCTTCGCCATTCTTGTCCGCGGCAAGCTTGTCCATGAACGCCTTGGTGCCCGACCGGGCAATGGTACCCAGCGTTTCGCCCATGTCAGCAGCGGTCATACCAATGCCGTTATCCTCGACAACGAGCGTGCCGGCTTCCTTGTCCAGCCTCAAGCTGATGCGCGATTGGGGATCCGCGCCCAGCATCGCCGGGCTGGAGATCGCTTCATAGCGCAGCTTTTCGCAAGCATCGGCAGCATTGGATATAAGTTCGCGCAGGAAAACGTCCCGGTCAGAATAGACCGAGTGGACCATCATGTGCAGAAGCTTGGAAACATCTGCCTCGAAGGCCCGCGTTTCAGGGGCGGTAACGGTGTCCATTGTCATCGTCTCTCTGGCTCGCATTCCTAGAAATTGCGCGCGACAGATGGATCGAAAGCTATTGCCGTTCAAGAGGTCGCAGCTGGCTATTTTTCGAGAACGGTGGACCGCGCACTGTGGAGATATCCACTCGCGGGTTGGCCTGAGAGAAAAGCTGACCGTCAGTACTTTGCAACCAAAATTTGCTGGCCCGGCTGCTGACAAAGTTCTGGCGAAGGCCTTTCGTCGATCAATGAAAATCGTGGCTACGGATCGGCACGAGATCATCCGGGTTTGCCGCAGTGCCAAAGGGCGGCGAGCCCAGTGTCCGGCCCCGCGGCCACGACGGATCGCGCGGGTCGGGCCCGCCGCCGTTGCTGGCACCATCGCCGCGCCCCGGCGCCACCGCGAAGTCGGCATGGGCGATCGATCGCAGCATGGCGTCGTGGTCGATGATGCGGTCGCAGATGACGTGGATGATTTCACCCTCCTTCTGCAGGCGGCCGCGCATCGCGATCATCGAGGCGGACATGATCTCGCGGCGGTAGATCTCGAACTTGTTGGGCCACAGGATGCCGTTGGCGATGCCGGTCTCGTCCTCGATCGTCACGAACAGGATACCCTTGGCCGAGCCGGGCCGCTGGCGCACGAGGATCACCCCGGCGACCTCGATGTTGCGACCATCGGGGACCAAGCCAAGATCGGCGCAGCGCATGATGCCCATGGCATCCAGTTCGGTGCGCAGGAACTGCAGTGGGTGTCCGCGCAGCGACATCTGCAGCGAGCGGTAGTCTTCGACCACTTCGCGGCCCTCGCTCATCGCCCGCAAGGTCACGTCGGGCTCGACGCTCTCCGGCGAAAACCGTGCCTCGCGCTCGTCGGCGGCAGCGAAAAGCGGGAGCGGCGCATCGCCCAGGCCGTTCACTTTCCACAAGCCCTGGCGGCGGTTTTCGGCGATACACGAGAAGGCGTCCGCCTCGGCGAGCCGCTCGATCGCGGTGCGCGGTACTCCGGCGCGGCGCCAGACCTCCTCGACGCTGTCGAACGGGGCAGGGCCACGGGCCGCGACGATCGAAGCGCCATGGAGATTGGCAAGGCCGCGCACCTGGCGAAAGCCGAGGCGAACTGCCAGGTATCGGCCGCGTGCGTCCCGGGCGGGCTCCAGCGAGCAATCCCAGTGGCTGTGGTTGATCGAGACGGGACGCACCTCGACGCCGTGCCCGCGCGCATCGCGCACGATCTGCGCGGGCGCATAGAAGCCCATCGGCTGCGCGTTGAGCAGCGCGGCGCAGAACACGTCGGGGTGATGGTGCTTCATCCAGCAGCTGGCATAGGCGATCTTGGCGAAGGAGGCCGCGTGGCTCTCGGGAAAGCCGTAGGAGCCGAAGCCCTCGATCTGCTTGAAGGTCCGTTCGGCGAAGTCCTTCGGGTAGCCCCGCGCGACCATCCCGCCGACCAGCTTGTCGTAGAAGTGGCTGACACCGCCGGTCAGCTTGAAAGTCGCCATCGCGCGGCGCAGCTGGTCCGCCTCGGCAGGCGTGAAGCCGGCACCGACGATCGCCACCTTCATCGCCTGTTCCTGGAACAGCGGCACGCCCAGCGTCTTTTCCAGCACCGCGCGCAGCTCTGCCTTGGGGTACTCGGGCGTCTCCTTGCCTTCGCGCCGGCGCAGGTAGGGATGGACCATGTCGCCCTGGATAGGTCCGGGCCGCACGATCGCCACTTCGATGACGAGGTCGTAGAACTTGTCGGGCTTGATGCGCGGCAGCATCGACATCTGTGCGCGGCTCTCGATCTGGAAGACGCCTAGCGTGTCGGCCTTCTGGATCATCGCATAGACATCCGGATCGTCGTCCTGCAGATCGGCCATGCCGACCCGGATGCCCTTGTGCGTCTCGAGCAGGTTGAAAGCGCGGTTCATGCAGCCGAGCATGCCCAGGCCCAGCACGTCGACCTTCATGAACTTGAGGGCATCGATATCGTCCTTGTCCCACTCGATGATCTGGCGATCCTCCATGCGCGCGGGCTCGATCGGCACGAGATCGTCGAGCCGGTCCTGGGTCAGCACGAAGCCGCCGGGGTGCTGCGACAAGTGGCGCGGCGTGCCGATCAGCTGACGCGACAATTCCAGCGTCAGGCGCAGGCGATGATCATCGGCGTTGAGATTGAGGCTCTCGATCTGTTCGTCGCCGATCCCGTCCATCGACCAACCCCAGACAAGGCCGGTGAGCATCTTGGTCAGGTCGCGAGGCAGCCCGAGCGCCTTGCCCACTTCCGCGACCGCGCCGCGGGTGCGGTAGCGCGTCACGACCGCGGTCAGCGCCGAACGATGGCGCCCGTAGGTGTCGTAGATCCACTGGATGATTTCCTCGCGTCGCTCGTGCTCGAAGTCGACGTCGATGTCGGGCGGCTCCTTGCGCTCGCCGGAGACGAAGCGTTCGAACAGCAGTTCGTGCTTGATCGGATCGATCGAGGTGATGCCCAGCATGAAACACACGCAGCTGTTGGCCGCCGAGCCCCGCCCCTGGCACAGGATGCCGCGCCGCCGACTTTCCGCGACGATCGCATGGACGGTCAGGAAATAGGGCGCATAGCCGAGCTGGGCGATCAGCCGCAGTTCGTGGTCGATCTGCTTGCGATAGGCCTCGCCAAGCCCGTCGGGGAACATACGCGCAGCTGCCTCCTCGGTCAGGACGGCGAGCGCCTGCTGCGCAGTGCGTCCGGCCATGACTTGCTCGTACGGATACTGGTACTCGATCTCGCCGAGATCGAAGCGGCATTGGCCGGCGATGTCGGCGCTGGCCAGGATTGCATCGGGGAACGCCGCGAAACGGCGCTCCATCTCTTCCGGGGACTTGAGGTTGCGGTCCAGGTACCGCTCGCGCTTGAAGCCCAGCGCGTCGATGGTGGTCTTCTCGCGGATCGCGGTCATCACGTCCTGCAACGGGCGCAGTTCGGGTGCGTGGTAGAGCACGTCACCGGTCGCGACACTGCGGATCCCGGCCGCCCGGGCCAGGGCATCGAGGCCATGAAGCCGGGCCTGGTCGCCGGGCCGGCGGCGCAGCGACAGCGCACAGTAGCCGCGATTCCCGAACACGGCGCGCAGGTCCGCGAGGTGCTGCGCTGTTCGCACGTCCGGCATGTCGGGAAGCAGGATCGCGACCAGTCCTTCGCAACGCTCGGCAACGTCGCTCCAGGCGAGGATACACTTGCCCTTGCCGCCACGGCCCTTGCCCAGGGACAGCAGGCGCGTGAGCCGCGACCAGGCGGCGCGATCGGTGGGGTAGAGCAGCAGCGCGCGCCCGTCGGTCAGGTCCACACGCGAGCCCGCGATCATGCGTACGCCGGTCTCCTTTTGCCCCGCCCATCCGCGCACTACCCCGGCGAGTGTATTATGGTCGGCAAGGCCAAGCGCGGTGTGGCCGAGCGCCGCGGCGGCTGCGAACAGTTCCTCGGGGGCGGAAGCGCCGCGCAGGAATGAGAAGTGGCTGGTGACCTGCAGTTCGACATAGGTCGCCATCAGCCGAACACGCCGTGGAGATACCAGGTGAGATCGCCGGTCGGCGCATCGATGCCGTCGCCACGCCGGAACAGCCAGAAGCGCTCGCCGCCCCCGGTCTCGACCATGAAATAGTCGCGCACCGCCCACATTTCGCGCGCAGACCGCCACCATTCGCCATGGATGCGCTCGGGCCCTTCGCCCGCCGATACTTTGTACGCACTGCCGCGCCACGAGAAGCGGCGTGGCGGATGATCGGGCAATAAGGCGACGACGTTGGTGAGCGGTTCGGGGCGGTGCAGCAGGCGGACCGGGCGGCGCCAGGCCGGCCAGCCGAACGGCGTCGCCAAGGGGGCGGTCCGCCGCACCGCGCGCTCGGGCACGTCGCTCTCGATCGCGCTGAGGCGGAACAGGGCCTCCTCGCCGGCCCGGCCGATCAACTGGTCTACGAGGGGCGCGATGTCGGGCGCGCGCCGAGTGTCCAGCAGGCCGCAATCGAGCGCAACCGGTTGCAAATCCTCGACGCGCGGCGCCGCGAGCTGCATCACCTCGATGCCGAGCCCGGGATCGATCCGCTCGACGCGCATTGCGAACATGCGCGCCAGGTGTTTGGCGTCCCGAGTGGCGCGCGCGGTGCCTACGGCGACGCGCTGGTCGATCCCGTCCACCCGCTGGCAGGTCAGCACCGCGGTGCGCAGGCCCAGCCGGCGGCCCTGCAGGTCGTGCACGAGGTCGGCGAGAAGGTCGCCGATGACGTGGTTGATCGCCTCGGCGGTGACGATCGGTTCGAGCAGCCGTCGTTCGGCGCGCGGCACCTCGAAAGGGACCACCGGCACGATCGGTTCGGCAATGAGGCCACGTGCCTGATCGAGTCGCTGGACCGCCTTGAGGCCAAGGCGTTTGGCGAGCGGGCCGCGGGGCATCGCGTAGAGATCGGCAATGCGTTCGATCCCGAACCGGCTCGCTGTGGCCAAGGTGTCGGCGCAGAGCCGCAGCGCCGCAAGCGGCAGGTCGGCGATCGCCTGTGCTTCGGCGCGGGGCGGCAGGATCGTTATCGCGCTCCCCCCGAAGCGGGCCAGCGCATGTGCAGCGCCGGGCGTCCCAGCGATGGCGATGCGCGCGGTAAAGCCCAGGCGCTCGAGAAAACGCAGGACCCGGCGGCAGAAGCGATCCTCGCCGCCGAACAGATGCGTGGTCCCGGTCAGGTCGAGCCAGAGGCCGTCGAGATCGCCAGCGCTTGCCGTCGGTGTCCAGTGGCGCACGGCATGAAGCGCCAGGCGGTCGAGCCACGTCGCGTCGGCGCTGGGCTCGGCGTCGCGGACGTCGAGATCGCTCACCAGCGCGCGCGCATGGGCTGCAGCCATGCCGGGGCGCAGGCCGAGGTCGAGCGCGACCGGGCATGTGGCGGTCACGATGTCACGCTGGCCGCTGCGCGCGATGAGAATCATGGGCTTGGCCCAGGGATCGGTGCGCGGGCGCGCCACCGGCGATGGCCTGGCTGCACTGGCTGGCCCGCCATCGTCGGGGGCCATCGCGCGAAAAGGGTGATCGGCGGTTTCGCTGCGCCGCCCCATCTCGCGCATGGTCGGGCGCTGGTGTGCAGGCAAGGCATCGATGTCCGATGGCGTCGGCGCGGCGCCAAGCGCGCCTTGCGCCCAGCGTGCGCCAGGGCGCCAGCCGCCGCCGCGCGGCACCGAGCAGGGGCCGGGATCGTCGTCGATCGCTTGCGCGAACCGAGGCGTCAGCGCGGCCGCGTTAAGCGGCGCGGATGGCCGCTCGAACCGGCGCAGTCGCTCGATCGGCAGCTGGGGCAGGTAGAGCGAGGCAACCCTGGTCATCGCAGGCCTCGACGCAAAGAGAAAAGGGATTGCCGCCGCGCTGACGGACAAGCTCGACGGACCATTGCCCGCGGCCGACGCCGGCGTGGGGCAGCGGCGAGGAGGGGGCGGTGCCAATGCTCCACCGCGTCATCGCCGCGGATGGTTGAATCAGGGGGCTGCGCTCGCGCGAGCGATGCCGCAGGTAAAGCAGCATCGGCGTCTTCCCATCGGAGGCAGCAAGCTGCAGGCGCCGCGTCACGGTCTGGTCGGCCGATTTGACCTCGGCGATCACGCAGGCCAGCGATCCGTCGCGTAAAGCGTCTTCGGCCAGCGCCAGGACCTCGGCATCCTTGGCCCCTTGCGCGTAGAGCACTTTGTCGGGCCCGAGGCCGACTTGCTCAAGGCCGGGGGCGTAGAGGTCGAAGCGGCTGAGCGCCCACAGCACGGTCATGCCTGCACCGGCGGCAAAGCGCGCGGCGAAGCCGGCAGTGAACAGCGTCGCGGCAGCGTCGTCGCTCCAGCTGGCGCTGGCGCCGGCTATCTCATGAAGTGCGGCGCCGTCGAGGCCGCCGCTGGCAAGCCGGGTGTCGATCTCTGCCACGCCGAACGGCAGCACCGGACCGCGCACGGCCTGGACTTGCGCAATCTGGGCGCGCAGCAAGGCGAGCTGCTCGGCAGGCAGCCGCGAAGGAAGGGCGGAGTGCAAGATCATTGGTCAAGGGCGACTCATGTGTTCGCTATATGTTCTTATTTGTCCCCTGTTCCGTCAAGGTGTCCGCTCGGACAACTCGGGGGATCTTACGCTAAGCAACGGGCTGAAAACGAAAAAGAATCTTCGGTAGGCTATGTGCTCAGTAATGACCGCAGACCACGCTCCTGGCTGACATCCGGTAGCAATTCTAACTCGAGCCCTCCGCCAGGGCGGGGGATCGCGTTGTTCCCCATCGGCCCGGAGCGTACGCAAGTGCGTGTGCTCGCAGTAGGAGAGTGATCCGCCTTCGTGAAACGTCCGTAGCATTACTAACGTCATCCAATTCGCATCGCTGGTGCGCGGGGGCCGGCTATGCCGGCCGCGATGAGGACGTGCGCGCGAATCCCGCGCCCGGCGTCACTGGTGAGGGCCTCTCCCGAAGCTGCGGGAGTGGGCGCGCTCCCTGTCTAGGCTCGCCCGCGTTGCCCGCAAGCCGTGCCCTTCGGACCCGGCTCCTCCACTGGTGTTCCGGTCTTGGCGGATGCCGGGCCCAGCTCCACGGCGATCCTGTCCGGTCGTTTCGCCGCCCACCTCCGCCCTGCGGGGGAAGCCATGATGGTTCTGGGGCGCGATTGGAGGCTGGCGATGTGCAAGGTATTTAAACTCCAAGTCTGGGGCCGGGATCGCAAGGGCACAAACGAGGCGAGAGCGAGGGAAGGGGAGGGGGCTGCGCTTCTGGGATTTAGCCGCCATGAATTCAGGAGGCGTTCGCATCTGGGCTGGCCCGGATGACACCGCTGCAACAGGACATCTTGCGTGGCCTATGTATCGAGGATGCGACTTACGAGCAGCTTGCCCAGCGCCATGGCATCGCCATGGGCGAGGTCGCGGCGCAGTTCGGGGCAGGCCTGATGATCCTCGCGGATGCCTTCGAGGAAAGGCGTCCGTGGTGGAGGGGGCCGCGGCGCCGGTGAGCGTGCTGTTGCCTCGTGCTTGCCATCTGCAGGGCGAGGCGGCAGAATCGGCGCAATGCGTACCGACCTCGATCATCTTCCCGGGAACAAACAGCGCGAACTTGAACGCGTGGTGCAGGTCATCTTCGAGGAGTTCGAGGAGGCGATCGCGCTTGCAACCCAGGACTGGAAGAAGAAGGGGCGCATCCTCAAGCTCGTTCTCTACGGATCCTACGCACGCGGCGGTTGGGTGGACGAGCCCCATACCGCCAAGGGCTACCAGTCGGATTACGATCTGCTCGTGATCGTCAACGACAAGCGACTGACTGACCGCGTCGAGTACTGGTCGAAGCTGGATGATCGGCTCACCCGCGAGTTTTCGATTTCCGGCGCGCTGCGCACGCCGGTCAACTTCATCGTGCATTCGCTGCAGGAAGTGAACGACGGACTTGCCCACGGTCGCTACTTCTTCATGGATCTCGTGCGCGACGGCATCGCGCTCTACCAGTCCGACGACAGCGACCTGCTCGCGCCCCGGCCCAAGACGCCCGAGGCCGCGCTCGCCATGGCGAAGGAGTATTTCGAGGAATGGTTTCCGAGTGCGGCGGCCCTGAAGGAAGGCGCGGATTTCTACATTGGGCGCGGTAGGCTCAAGGAGGCCGCTTTTTCGCTCCATCAAGCCACCGAGCGTCTCTATCACTGCGTCTTGCTTACGGTCACCTTCTACACGCCCCACGTGCACAATCTCGGGTTCCTGCGCACGCAGGCGGAACGCCTCGATCGTCGCCTCTGCTACGTCTGGCCTGGCGATACGCGGGGCGAACGGGCCATCTTCACCAAGCTCAAGGAAGCGTACGTGAAGGCGCGTTATTCAAAGCACTACCAGATCAGCCAGGAAGAACTGACCTGGCTGGGCCGGCAGGTCGAGGAACTCGGCCGGGTCGTTCAGGAGGTCTGTCTCGAACGGATCGCCGCACTCGACGAGGCTGCGCGTTCCGAGGCCTGAAGGAATGGTCGCTGTCCGGCGATCTGCATCAAGGAGTGAATGCCCCGCAAGCATGCGGCGATTGCGCTCTACGCTCCGCGCAGCCTTTCGCAGCCAGTCCTTCGGGCCTGGAACTTGCGGCAACGATCGTTGCCGCGAGGCGGCGGACCGACGGCCTTTGATGAGGAGGTAGAGTGAGCGTTTTCGTTGCGCCTCTGGCGCGCATGAAGCGGGAGGCGTCTACGATGTTCGCCTACCTTTTTGACCCGGTGCCTGACGAGGCGTGGGAATTTCGCCATACGCTGCTGAGATTTCACGACGCCATCAGCTGGCCTGCGCCGGTGCGCCAGGATCTCGATCCTCGGCTGCGGGCTCGGCCGGTTGCTGCCGATGGGATCGTTCGGCGCGGCGGCGGCGCTGGTGAAGTTCGGCGTGGTCGCCTTGTTCGGTTTCGCCGGGCCGATCTTCGATCTGGCGGTCCGTCGGAAGTTCCATCCCGCCTATTATTGGGGCGTCGGCACGATCCTGATCAGCATGATGATAATTCCGCCGCTCGCATTCTCTCCGCTCGGCGGTGCCGCGCTGGCGCTGGTCCAGCCGCTGCATCTCGCGGGCGGCCCCTACTCTGCGCCCTGACCCCGAGTGCGTCAGGACACGCCACGCATCAGCTGGCGCCGCATACGCGCCTGGCAGGGTGCTACGCGCGCGGCCGCAACGATGGCAAGGGTTATCGTGACACCGGTCAGGATCTGCATAAATATTCGTAGTTGCATTGGATCGCCGTGCGATTTATCGGTCGGGCAACCTCGAAATGTGCCCGCCGTAACACGATTGGACTAACCTGTGCCTAGCTTCGACGAGGCGCGCCTGATGGTCAAGATCGCGCGCCTGTATTACGATCAGGGCTTGCGGCAACAGGAGATCACCGAGCGCCTCGGCATCCACCAGTCGACGATATCGCGCCTGCTCAAGCGCGCGCGCGATACGAACGTGGTGCGGATCAGCATCGCCCCGCCCACGGGGGTGCATGCCGATCTCGAAGAGGCGATCGAGCAGAAGTTCGGGCTGCAGCAGGCGATCATAGTCGATACGCCCGACGATGCCGACGCCGACCAGATCGAACGCGAACTGGGGACGGCCGCGGCGTTCTATCTCGAAACCACGGTGCGCAAGGACATGGTGATCGGGCTTTCGCCCTGGGGCCAGGCGCTCATCACCATGGTGGAGCGGATGAGCCCGAACCAGCGCGGCAAGGGTGGTACCGTCGTCCAAATTCTGGGCGGCGTAGGCAACGTGCAGAGCCGCCAGTACGACCCCCACCTGATCCAGCAACTCAGCGCCAACATCGGAGCGACCCCGGTGCTGCTCCAGGTCCCTGCCGTGGTGGGCAGCCCCGAAGCAAGGAGGGTATTGAGTTCCGACCCTGCGGTCCGTGAGGCGGCGGCCTATTTCGATCGGATCGATCTTGCCGTGGTGGCGCTGGGGTCACTCATGTCGCTGCGGCCGGTCGGCCCGAATGTCGCGGCGACCTTCTCCGACGAGGAACGCGCCGAGCTGTCCAAACTCGGCGCGGTGGGCGACGTGTGCCTGCGCTTCATCGATTCCGAAGGCAAGCCAATCCGCTCCGCCTTGATAAACCGGGTCATGGGCATCGACCTGCCGGCGCTCCGGCAGGTCGGCAGGATCGTCGGCATCGCCGGCGGGGTCCGCAAACTTCCCGTCGTCCGCGCCAGCCTGAAAGGCAAATGGATCGATGTCCTGATAACCGATCAGCAGACGGGCGAGCAATTGCTGGCCGATGCGCCGACGCCCAAGAAGGGGCGGACAAGGGCGAAAACTCCGGCGGCGGTGGGCTGATCGCGGATCATACCGGCGGATCGGGTTGCGCGACGATCCCCGTGCGGATCAGGGCCAGGCGTTCGAGGCGGCGCGTAATCGTCGAATGGCGTCGCCGCGTGATGGGGAACACGAACATTATCATGCCGCCCAGCAGGACCAGCGCGGCGGGGATGTAGAGCCCGATCATCTGAATCAGCAGCACATCCCGGGTCGACACGCCATGGCTGGGATTGATGCCCAACGCGCCGACCATCGTCAGCACCAACGTCGCGATGAAAGAACTGACCTTGGAGATCATGCTGATGAGGCTGATGTGCAGTCCGCGGGTATCGCCGCCGTGCCGGAACCGCGAATAGTCGGAAGCGTCGCTCGCCATTAGGAACGGCAGCATTCCCACGGTTCCTCCGGGCAGGCCCACCAGCGCCGCGCCCACTAGCGCGAAGGCGCCCCCGCCCTCGATCGACAAGCCGATCAGGACCAGCCCCGCCGCTTCGACGATGCACGCGATCAGCATCGTCTGGCCTCGTTCGAGCCGGCCGGCCAGCCGCGTCCACAAGGGTGTGGCGACGAGGCTGCTGACGCTCTGGACCAGCGAAAGGAACAAATAGCTGTAGCCGCCTCCGGTCGCGTAAGGGACGATGAACGGATAGATGCTAAGCCGCCCGACGTAACCGGCGACGAAGACGAAATAGCCCAGCGCGAACAGCATAAACACCGGATTGCGCAAGGGCAACAGCAGTTCGGTCGACCTGACGGTCTTACGTTTGGGCGCGGCGCCGCCCGCGATGGGCAGTTCCTTGGCATAGCGCATGTACCGCCACAGGATGATCGGCGTCGACAGAATCGTGATCCACGCCAGCAGGATCATGATGCGGCCGTAATTCGCGGTGCCCGTTAGCGGTTCGAGCGTGAGCCATCCGCCGAGCACGTCGAACGGCCAGACGGCGGGCAACAGCGAAGCGAAAGCCCTCCGCCCCGGGGCCGTCAGCGGGTCGACCAGCAGAAACGGCACGCCGATCGCCACGAGGTGAGCCGCGACGTTTATCATCCCCTGCCGGATATTGATGCGGCTGCGACGGTCGTAGTCCGCGGTGATCTCGCCGCCATGGGCCTGGTACGGGACGCCCTTCACCGTCATCAGCAACAGGAACGCGCCCAGCCCGACCGCATACCAGAACGGCGAGAACGTGATGCGCGGTTCCGAGAACAGCACGAGGCCGTAGACCAGGAAGGCAAGCATGCCCAAGCATCCGAACAGCACCCATGGCTTGCGGCGACCGAACGGCGTGCGGGTCTTGTCCGAGATGACGCCCATGATCGGGCTGAGCACGACGTCGGCGATCCGCGCCGTGGTCGCGGCCGCGCCCAGAACGGCCAGCGAGGCGCCCGTCGCATAGTTGATGTAGGCGGCGATCAGCGATGTCGGGCCGACGCCGATCGCGGTCGGCCAGGCCGCGAGCATATAGGCGTTGTCCGACCTCCGCTCGGCGCGCCGTTCGGCGCTGGCGGATGCAGGGCGGCCGGCTCGAACGTCAAGGCGCCGGCCGAGCGCACGCCGCCACCGGGTGCGGGGCATTTCGTCGCTGTCTTCGTGCGAAGACGGATCGGCGACGGCGTCTGGTCGCGCCTCGCGCGGTACGGCTTGCGGCATCTGAATCGCCCCTCATGTGATCGCCGCAAGGTCTAGCGAGACGAACAGCGTGTCAATATCAATACTAGTTGCATAAAAATGCGATTGGGCACTGCCATATTTTCGTGAGTCGGCCCGAAGGAGGCGCGCGACGCTTCCTTGGATCAAGGAAAAACGAAACTTGTGCGGCAAACGTTACCAGCCGGCCGCATATTTATGCGACAAAAACTAAAATTGACAAGAACCCGAATCGCTGCCTAATTTTCGGTGTCTTCACCGGGAGCCGCGCATGAGCGAAAACATCAAGCCGTTTCATCTGGCATTTTTTCTGGGTGGTCCGCACATCCAGGGCTGGGGCTATGAATGGAGCGGCAACATCACCGACGAATTCATGGGACCGGAATTGTACGAGATGGTCGCCCGCGAACTGGAACGCGGCTGCCTCGACTATATTCTGCTCGAAGATAACGTATTCGTGGCGGATGCCGCCGGCGGCAAGATGGATACGTACCTCAAGTACGGCATATCCGTTCCGCGCCGAGACCCGATGATGATCGCGCCGTACATGCTCAAGGCCACGAAGCACATCGGCATCGTCCCGACCATTTCGACGTTCGCGCCGCATCCGTTCTATCACGCGCGCCAGATGGCGAGCCTCGACCAGCTTTCGGGCGGACGGGTCGGCTGGAACTGCGTGACCGGTTCGTCCGACCGCGCCTGGCAGAACTTCGGCTTCGACGCGATGCTGCCGCACGACGAACGCTACGACCACGCGGCCGAGTTCGTCGAGGCGTCGAACGCATTGTGGGACAGTTGGGACGCCGATGCGATCGTCGCCGATCGCGAAAGCAACACGCTGGTCGACCCCGCCAAGGTGCGCACGGTTGATTTCGAAGGCAAATGGTTCAAGACGCGCGGGCCGCTCAACGTGGGGCCGTTGCCGCAAGGCCGTCCGGCGATGGCGCAGGCGGGAAGTTCGGGCCGGGGCCGCGAATTCGCTGCGAAGTACGCCGACACCATCGTCGGTGACGGACGGGACAACGAATCGTCCAAGGCCTATCGCGACAATCTGCGCGAATTGGCGGTGGGGATCGGCCGCGATCCGGACGAAATCCAGTTCATGACGCTGCTGACGCCCATCCTCGGCGCGACGCAGGGCGAGGCCGATGAAAAGGCCAAGTCGCTGGAGGCGCACAACCTGAAGATGGCGCCGCAGAGCTTGGCGCTGATTTCCAAGACGACCGGCATCGACTTCAGCCGGTTCCCTCTCGACGAGGAACTCAAGGCCGAGGGACTGACCACCGAAGGCACGCAGAAATCGCTCGACGAATTCCTGGCCCGCAACAAGGGCAAGACGCTTCGCCAGGCGGCGGCGCGCCCCATAGACCGGCGCTGGGTCGGTACGCCCGAAACGGTCGCCGACCGGATGCAGGAAGCGATGGAATACATCGGCGGGGACGGCTTCCTGTTGGGCGGCGTCATCACCCGCCGTTTCATCGCCGAACTGGTCGACGGGCTGATCCCGGTGCTGCAGCGCCGGGGCCTCACCCGCAAGACGTACGCGGGCAAGACGCTCCGGGAAAACCTGCGGACCATCTGACCCGTGTCACGAACCTTCAGGTCTTTGAAAGTCGAAAGCTTTCGATGGTACGCCACAGCCTCGCTGATGACGAACACCGCGATGTGGATGCAGCGCATAACGCAGGATTGGCTGGCGATCCAGCTTACCGGCGATGGCGCGGCGGTGGGCTTCACCACCGCGATGCAGTTTCTCCCCGGCCTCATCATCGGCCCCATCGCCGGCAACTTCGCCGACCGCTGGCCGCGCCGGATGATGCTGGTGATCGATTGCATCGCCATGTCCCTGCCGGCTCTCATGCTGGGCCTGATCATCATGTTCGGTCATCCGAGCATCTGGCACGTCTATGGTTTCGCGGCGGCGCTCGGGGTCGCATCGGGCGTGGATTCACCCGTCCGTCAGGCCTACGTCCGCGATCTGATGGACAAGGACGACCTCATCAACGCAATGGGGTTGAGCGGCATCATCTTCCACACCTCGCGCATCATCGGGCCGGCGATTGCGGGGTTCCTAATTGCCGCGGTCGGTGTCGCCTATTCCTTCATGGGCGTCTCGGCGGCCTATCTGGTCGCGGCGGGGGTGCTGTTCGGGATCAAGGTGAAGCCGAGAGAGCCTGACGACGTGATGACGCCCGGCGAGAAGCCCGGCCTTGCGGGCGGCTTCCAGCTATTGCGGCAAAATCCCGGACTGATCGTGGTTATGGCGCTCACCGCCTGCGTGTCGTCGTTCGCGGGCAACTTCCAGGTTTCCATCACGATCATGGCGACCAAGGCCTTCCACCTGGGGGCCGGAGAGTTCGGAAGCCTCACCTCGATGATGGCCATCGGATCGATCTTCGGCGCGTTTCAGGTGGCACGGCTTTATCGCCCGTCGTTCGCGATCGTGCTGCTGGCCGCCGGACTGCTCGGCTTCTGCTACCTGATCGCCTCAGCAGCGCCCAGCCCCATCGTCTTCGGTATCATCCTGCTGCCGATCGGGATGCTGTCGAACATGTACCTGTCGACCGCGAACGCCGTCGTCCAGCTTCGCGTGCCGCCGCGGTTCCAGGGCCGGATTGCGGGAATCTACATGGCGTGCGGCTATGTCTTCGTGCCGGTCAGCGCCATCGTGATCGGCGTGCTCGCGGATCGGTTTACGCCGCGAACGCCGCTGGCGGTGGCCGGCCTGATCTGCCTGATCACCGCCGGGATGGCGTATGCCGCGCTGCACTTACTCAAGGTAGTGGCCTGGCGCGGAAAACGCCTGATCGAACTCGATCCAGCCATCGACGTTCCCTCCAAGAATCCGCTGAGTGAGGGCTTCGCGGATAACCCGAACTGCTAGAGATACGCTCCAAGCCTATGATTAACAGCCGTAATACTATGACAAAAATGCCGAGCAACGGCATGGTTCAGGGAGAATTTCTGGAAAAGGCGTAGACGATCAAGGGGAAGATCTATGTCGTACATGACAGCCAAGCAATTGCGCACGAACCTGTTGAGAGGTGCGGCGATCGCCGCGCTCGCGACGTTTCCCACCATGGCGCCGGCGCAAACCGCGCCGGCGGCCGATGACGGGCCCGCCGGGGAAAGCGCCGCCGCCTCGGCTTCGGGAGATATCCTGGTCACCGCCCGCAAACAGACCGAGCGCCTGCTCGACGTGCCGATAAACGTCACCGCGCTCAATTCCGCGGCGCTGTCCGAGCACGGCGTGAAGAACCTCTACGATCTGATGCAGACCACGCCGTCGCTCAGTTTCGCGACCGCGGGCCAGCGCAACCAGGTCAAGCTGACCCTCCGCGGGCTCGGGGTGTCGACCACCGGCGTCAACAAGGTCTCCGTGTTCCTCGACGGCGTGTACGTCGCGGGCGATTTTACCGGGCTGTCGCTGGCCGGGATGGAACGCGTCGAAGTGCTGAAAGGCCCGCAGTCGGCGGTGTTCGGACGATCGACGTTCGCGGGCGCGATCAACTACGTCACCCGGGAACCCTCCGAACTGACCGGCGGATTGTCGGTCGATGCCGGAACCTTCAACGAAATACACGCCGACGGCTATATTTCCGCGCCGATCGTCGACGACAAGATCTACGGCTTCCTGTCGGCCTCGTACATGAACATCGACGGCCCCAAGGCCTGGACCGACGTCGACGGCACGCATCACGGCGCGCAGACTTCGCGCGGGTTCATGGGCAAGCTCACGCTTAAGCCGACCGAAAACCTGACGATCCGGGGTCTGGTAAGCTACCACAAGATCGACGACGGCCCCGGCTCGGCGCTGTTCGTCGATCCCGGCAAGCGGAATCGGGTGGTGAACAAGATCAACCCCGTCACCGGCGCGACGGTGCCTTCCACGATGTATTTCGAAGGCGCCATCCCGACATTCAATCCCAAGCGCGGCGACTACAACTATTTCCAGGAATACCTCAGCGATCCGGGCGATCGGATCTCGCAGTGGCGCACGTATGTCCAGGGCGAATACAGTCTAGCCGATGATCACACGCTGACGGTGACGGCGGCACGCAACACGCAGGATTCGGAATCCCAAAGCAATTTCATCTTCCGCAATCGCCCGACCGTGTCCGGATCTTCCGTGCGCAACTCGATCGGCTACGGATCGCTCGACGATAAAAGCGTGGAACTGCGTTTCGCCTCACCGCAGGATCAATGGATACGGTATGCCGCCGGTGCCTACTACCTGAAGATCAAGCAGAAGAGCCTTCCCTCGATCGCCTATACCGTCAACAGCACCGCGGCGGCGGATCGCGTGTCGGCGGGCGACTTCAGCGAAACCGATACCCGCGACAGGTCGCTTTTCGGGGCGCTCTACGTCGATCCGATCGCGCGGGTCACGGTCAGCGCCGAACTGCGCTACCAGGAAGAACGCGTTCACCGCACGAGCACGCCGACCACGTCGGTGCTGGTCAACGCCTATACGCCGGGCACGACCACGCCGATCAACACCGCGGGTATCGTCGACCTGACAGGCACTTACAAATCCTGGCTGCCGCGGTTCAACATCCAGTACAAGTTCTCCCCCGATGCCAATGTCTACGCTACGTATTCGAAGGGCACTAATCCGGGAGGCTTCAACACGGCGGCGCAGCGACGGACCGATCAGACGCTTATCAAAGAAGAGACGCTCGAGAATTTCGAACTGGGCTTCAAGGCGCGCCTGTTTGATTCGCTGTCGATCAATGCGGCGGCGTATTACATGAAGTGGAACAACCAGCAGACGACTGGCAGCTTCTACGCTTACTGCACCACCACCGGAACCGATTGCATGTCCAACCCGTCGGGCGCATCGACGGTCGCCAACTTGTACTCGGTGGTCGAGAACCGGGGCAAGTCCACCGTCAAGGGCGCGGAAATCGACGCCGCCTGGCAGACCCCGCTCGCGGGGCTTACGCTGCGCGATGGCCTTTCGTACAACGACGGCAAATACAAGACGCTATGCTCGTCGAACTATGCGGCGCTGCTATACAGCAATACCGCCCCGCCAAACAACTGCGTATCGGTAGCCGGGAACAGCCTCGAATCGATTTCGAAGTGGCAGAACAGCTTCAATGCCGATTACGAAATACCTATCGACGACGACTGGTCGCTGTATATGCGGGGGGACTGGCAGTATCAAAGCAAACAGTACGAATCCGAGTTGAATTATGCTTACACACCTGGATTCCATATCTTCAACGCCCGTGTGGGCTTTCAAAGCGGCACCTGGACCTTCGAGGTCTTCGGAAAGAACCTGAGCAACAACCACACCCCCTATCGCGCGACCCGCTCGTCGGATTCGAACGCGTCCGTGGCCGGGGTCACGGGAGGGGCGACCAACCAGTACAACCAGAGCGTGACCTTCACCCCGCGCCTGCCACGCCAGTTCGGCGCGCGCGTGGCGATGAAGTTCTGAAGTGGGAGCCGGACGCGAAATCGGCCGGCTCTTCCTCTTGGGGGGAACGGAAATGCACTGTACGGGCACAATGGACGGGTTCGGCCGCGCATGCGCGGTTGCCGCCGTGCTGTTCGCGTCGCCCATGGAAGCGCGCGCCGATGGGCAGGACGGTGTCCCGGCGCAGGCCGTGACGACGGCGGCGCCCTGGCTGGACCGTACGCTCGACGCCGATCGGCGTGCCGCGGTGATGGTCGCGGCGATGACACGCGCGGAAAAGCTCCAACTGGTTCACGGCGAACGCAGCACCGTGCCGCCTTACGCCCCGCCGGCAGGGTCCAATGGCGGGGCCGGCTTCGTGCCGGGAATAGCCCGGCTCGGCCTGCCCGCCCTGAATCTGGCGGATTCGTCCGTAGGCGTCGCCCGCGGTGCCGCCCGCAGCCGCTATTCCACGCTGATGCCTTCGACGATCGCCGAAGCGGCTTCGTGGGACCCCGAGATCGCGCGGGACTATGGCGCGCTGATCGGCCGGGAACTGCGCGCCCAGGGCTACAACGCCTCGCTGTCGGGCGGAATCAATCTCGTCCGCGAACCGCGCAACGGCCGCCTGTTCGAATATCGATCCGAAGACCCCGTGCTCAGCGGCATAATGGCCGGCCAATTCCTGCGCGGCCTGCAGGCGCAGAACGTCATCGGCGACCTCAAGCATTTTGCGTTCAACGACCAGGAAACCGGCAGACAGGTCGGCGACGTCCAGCTCGGGCGCACTGACGCGCGCGAAAGCGACCTGCTGGCGTTCGAGATCGCGGTGCGCGACGGCGATCCGGGCATGGTGATGTGCGCGTACAACAAGTTCGAAACGCATTGGGCATGCGAAAACGATTATCTGCTCAATCAGGTGCTCAAGCGGGATTGGGGTTTCCAGGGCTTCGTGCTGTCCGACTGGGGCGGGGCGCACAGCACCGCAGCAGCGGCGCTCGCCGGTCTTGATCAGGAGCAGCCGGGCGGCAGGTTTTTCGCCCAGTCACTCGACCGTGCGATCGAATCCGGCGAAATCCCCGAGGCAAGGCTGGACGACATGGCCCGGCGGATCGTGCGTACGATGATCGCCAGCGGCGTGGTCGACAACCCACCTAAGCCGATGGTGGTCGACGTCGCCGCCGGCCTCGATACGGCGCAGCGCGTCGCCGAGGCCGGTATGGTGCTGCTCAAGAACGACGGCGTGCTGCCGCTGGCAGGAAGCCCCGGGTCAATCTCGCTGTCGATCTTGCTGGTGGGAAGCCACGCCAACGTGGGGGTGTTGACGGGCGGCGGCTCCGGGCAGGTCGATCCGCCGGGCGGCAACGCGGTCAAGGGCGACGAGGACATCGTCGATCTTGGCGTCGCCGGATCGTTTTCCCGTTCACCGGTGTGGTATCCGTCTTCGCCGCTTGCTGCATTGCGGGCGGCGCTGCCTCGCGCCGCCATAGGGTACGATGACGGCACTGACCCGGTGCGCGCCGCCGCCGCCGCGCGGTCGGCCGATGTGGTGATCGCCTTCGTCAACCAGCCCGCGATGGAAGGCAGCGATGCCGCCACCCTCGCGCTACCGGCTGGACAGGACGCCCTCGTCGCGACCCTTGCCGAGGCCAATCGACACACCGTGGTGGTTCTCGAAACGGGAGGGCCGGTGACGATGCCGTGGATCTCTTCCGTTTCGGCGGTCGTCGAAGCATGGTATCCGGGCGCGCGCGGGGGCGAGGCGCTGGCGCGGCTGCTCACCGGACAGATCAATTTCGCGGGGAAACTTCCCGTTACGTTTCCGCGCAGCGAAGCCGATCTGCCCAACCCCGTCGTTCCCGGCTCCACGTTGCAGTCCTTGCCGGTGCGTACCGCAGACGGAAAACCGCTGACGTTCGGCGGCAAGCCGGTAACGACGCTCCCGCCTTTCGCGATCACCTACCCCGAAAAGTCCGACGTCGGTTATCGCTGGTTCGAACGGACCGGGCGGCAGCCGCTTTTCGCGTTCGGCCATGGCCTGTCCTATACGCGCTTCCGCTTTGCCGACCTCCGCATCGAGCCGACGCGCGCGACGTTCACGCTGCGCAACGTGGGTGATCGGGCCGGCACAGAGATCGCCCAGATCTATGCAACCGTGCCAGGCCGGCGCACTGCCCGGCTCGCCGGCTGGGCGCGGGTGGAACTCGCGCCGGGTGAGGCACGAACCATCGTTGCTCCATTCGAGCCGCTCGCCATGGCGACGTTCGATCCGAAGGCAGGCCGATGGGTGCGCGCGAAGGGCCGCTATCGCATCGTAGTCGCAGGATCATCCCGCGATGGGGCGCTGGCCGGATCGATCCGAATACGGGAACGGAATTTTGTTGGCGCAAAGACTGGGCCTGCCCCTGCGCCGTCACTTTCCGCGACTACCTCCCCCACGAATGAGGCGACCGCTCGGGCTGATGGTGCGAAGGTGCTGGCTATCCCAAGCGCACCGAAAACCGGCAAGGCCCTTGAACTGCTCCCCTGATTGTTACCATTCAGAGGTAGAGTCCGGGTCCTTCATGATGATTGGTTGGAGT